>NZ_JADOUW010000003.1:0-770398 GCF_015752175.1 Pedobacter sp. CAN_A7
GAGTACATTCTATTATTATTCGAAGAATGCGAGGCAAAAAGATAAATATGAACAAGTTAAGGTTCAAATCAACAGGGTATATCATGCTCATAAGGGCCGCTTTGGCTATCGCCGCATCACCCTGAGGCTCAAAAGAGATGGAATCCTCATTAACCATAAGACCGTGTGTAGATTGATGGGAGAAATGAAGTTAAAGAGCCTGATTAGGGTAAAGAAATACAGATCTTACCGAGGTAGGTTAGGAAAAATTGCTCCAAATATTCTTGACAGAAACTTCAATGCTGCCGCACCGATGCAAAAATGGGCCACAGATGTTACAGAATTCAAAGTCAAAGGAGACAAACTATATCTTTCCCCAATCATTGATCTGTTTAATCAGGAAATCATTAGCTATGAACTAACTGACACACCGGTTTTCAAAGGCGTAATGGACATGCTCAAAAAAGCGCTACCCCAGGTGAAGAATACTGCACAACTGGTATTACATTCTGATCAGGGATGGCAATATCAAATGCGAAAGTATCAGCAAATACTAAAAGCAAATGGAATTACACAGAGTATGTCTAGAAAAGGAAATTGTTTGGACAATGCAGTAATTGAAAACTTCTTCGGAACATTAAAATCCGAGCTATTTTATTTAAATAAATATGAATCGACAGATCAGTTGAAAAAAGATATAGCTGAGTATATCTGCTACTACAACATGGAACGTATAAAATTGAATTTAAATGGAATGAGCCCGATGGAATATCGGGCTCATTATAACAAATCTAATAATTAAATTTGTCTAAACTTTTGGGGGCAGTCCATAATTCCAGCTTCAGCTTTTTTGTTTTAAGGAGAACTATTTTAGTTTCTTTACTATACCAATGTAGTGTTTAATCTATTTCAAAAAAACGCACTTATACGTATGCCAGAAAGGCTTAGATCAGGCAAGTGGACAGTTTTTACACCTTTTGCCTTTTTTATACTTTTCACAGCAGAACTTTTTTTTCTTCTTTTTATCGTCCTTTTTGCTGTTTTTGTGTTCTTTATCTGAATGTTTACCCAATGTCTGGTTGTTTAAATTAGGGCTGCTAGTTTCGAAAACCAGCAGCCTGATAAAACCAGGTTAGTGGTTTAATCTTCGCTGGTATAACTGATTCTACCAACATGTTTATCTATTTGCCATCTACCGGTTCCTTCTTCACCAATCACGTCAAACAATTCTAGTGCTCTTCTCGCTTTGTATTCTTCTTCTCTTTGTTCTTTAAAGAACCAGTTTAAGAATTCAACCGTGATGTAATCCTGCTCTTTATGACAACGTGCAGCAATATTTTTTATCGATTGCGTAATATTGATTTCCTGTTCCAAAGCTTCTTCAAAAACTTCACGAAAGGAGTTATATTCACCTTTAATATTCATGACTTCCGGAGAGGTGGCATTTCCGCCCATATCCAGAATATATTTAAAAAACTTAAGTTGGTGGGCTCTCTCTTCCTCGGCTTGTTTAAAAAAATAATCTGCAGAATTGTCAAATCCGTTACGATCGCACCACGAAGCCATAGAAAGGTATATTGACGATGAATGTGCTTCTTTTTTTACTTGTTGATTTAAAAGCATCTCTACATCAGCAGAGATTAAGCTTTTATGACGAATGATATCTTTCATAGCCTTGAGTTTAATTGTATGATTTTAACAACTCAAAAATAGTGCTATAATTTACATTAACCAACGTTATATGCTATATGGAAAGAGTCTAATGCCAGTTAAGCCGGGATTCTATACAGGCAATCGTGCAACATCTGATTTAAATGTAACATTGTAAAAGTCCCATCCAGTAACTCCTGAAATGCAATGATTTCCATAATCGACAGGATATAGAAATGATCGCAGGCACAAATAAATACAATCTCCAGGTCGGCAGCAGGCTCACTATTCAGTAATAAACCAGCTACATCAAAGTTTGCAACCACTTTTTTTAATTTCAACAGACAACGGTAATCGAATCGTGCTAATTTACCGCCAAAGTCAATATACCAGCAATTCTCAGCATCGGATTGGTATACACTGCCTTTTTTTGTACTGAATACTTCGGCGAAAGAAGGTGAAATAACTGTCGTTGATTGGTGCATGAAGTAATGATTTAAAACAAAGATTGTTATTATTTGGAATTAATCCAAATTAATCTGAAAAGTATTCCTTACCGATAATTCCTTAATTTTGAAACTTCATATCTACCCAAAACTTGCGCCTTTGTATTCAAAAGAACAAACTTCTGCCTTAAAACAAGCCTTTTGGACCGCCTTTGGTCAATATATGTCGTTGTCGCTTTCGGCAGACGGACAAAAAATAAACTGGATTAATTATAAGACAGGCCTTAAACATTTGAATTTTAAAATGCAGGCCGAGCAACGCTCTGCTTACATGGCCATTGAAATGACACATCCCGATCCAGGTATCCAAATGTTAATGTTTGAACAGTTTAAAGAATTTAAGGTGATGTTGGAAGGCGCACTGGGTGAAGAATGGGATTGGCAAATGCAGGTACAAAATGAGCACTACAAAACCGTAAGCCGAATTTATAAGGAAATTCCACAAGTTAGTGTGTTTAAACAGGAAGATTGGCCAACGTTAATATCGTTTTTTAAACCGAGAATCATTGCCTTAGACGAATTCTGGAATGACGCACAATATAGTTTTGACCTTTTTAAATAATTTTTGGGTTATATGCACCACCGTCGCGGTCGTTTTTATAATTGAGCGCATCATCGTTGGCAACTTCTTCATCAGTTAATGGACCATCATGTTCCAGATCGCCATCGGCCTCCTCTTCAGGTGTTGAAGGTGTACTGGGCTCAAAACCCGGATCTACTGCTGGATTTTCAAATTCTTCAGCATCATCATTGGTAATAGGTTTCTTTGGGAGTTGGTTAGGATCAGGTGTTTGCGTTTCTCCTGGTTGATTTACGTGTGCCATGATTGTATAGGTTAAGTCAACGTTGTATCAAACATGATGCCCTGTTCAGGCATCATGTTTCCATTATTTATTTTAAGGATGCTTGTATGCCAACAGCAGTTTTATGATGTGCTTGCAGCACTGGTAGTGTTTTAGCGGCAAACTTGCTAATGTTAATGTCACTGTTTTTAGCTGCCAGCTTAAAGAGATCAATTGTTTTCACATGATCGTCTACCATCATCTTCATATAATGTTTATCGAAAGCATCGCCAGTAAGTTTTTTCATTTCCTCCACATGGGCTTTGTCTTTCTCCGGATAGCCAGTAGGTAAGGTCACATCACGGCTTTGAGCAAGTTTTTTCAATTCTACATTGGCCTTGGTGTGGTCGTTAACCATCATGGCTCCAAATTCTTTGACTTTTGGATGGCTGGCTTTTTCCTGCGCCAACTTACCTAATTCCACTTCCATCATTCCGCCAATAGCCGCTTTTTGCATAAAGGAGGCCGTATCATTGTTATGCATACCCGTAGAATCGGCCATAGCCATTTCTGCAGAATCAATCATCGTGGTCGCCAGAGAATCAGGGTCGTTACTCGTACTGCTCGTATTCTCGCAAGCCTGAAAGGCACAAGCACCGAGAACTAGTGCAGATATTAAAAATTTACTTTTCATAGCATAAGGTTTTGGTTAGCAGTTAAACAAGCTAATAAATGCTTTGTTTAAATAAAATCTGCTCCAAAACCTTATTGCGTATTCCAGTACATATGCTTGTGTAAGGCTACACAAGCACGTCGCAGGTTATTGTCCGCGTAGTTTACCCCAGACTAAATAAGAAGCACCCCATGAAAAACCAGCACCAAATGCCGTAAGCATCACTTTATCCCCTACCTTGAAATCATCTTTATAATCCCATAAACATAAAGGAATTGTCGCCGCTGTGGTGTTACCATAACGATCAATATTAATTTTTACGCGCTCAATCGGGATATCCAAAATATCTCCTACGGATTGAATGATTCTCAAATTCGCCTGGTGTGGCACTAACCAGTTGATGTCGTCAGCCACCAGGTCATTTCTTCTGAATACTTCTTTACAGGTTTGGGTCATCCCCTCTATGGCAGCTTTAAAAACAACACGACCATTCTGTGAAATGTAATTTTGTTTATTGGTTACCGTTTCCATAGACGACGGGTTCTTTGAACCTCCTGCCTGTACAATTAGTTGTTCTTTACCACTACCATCGGTTCTGAACACATTGTCTATCAACCCAAAATCTTCTGTGGTCTGCTCCAGCAATACGGCACCCGCACCATCACCAAATAGTATACAGGTATTCCTGTCTTCATAATTAATAATCGCACTATTTTTATCTGCACCGATGACAATCACATTGGTATAGCGACCACTTTCAATTAAACTGGCACCTAAAGTCAGGGCATACAGAAAACCACTGCAGGCTGCATTTGAATCCACACCCCAGGCATTGGTTAAACCTGCTTTCTCACAAACTACACTAGCCGTCGACACCATGATGTAATCAGGTGTAGAAGTGGCGACAATAACACATTCAACAGCAGCTTTGTCTAATCCGGCATTGGCTAATAAGCGCTCAACCGCAATTACGGCCAGGTCTGAAGTAGCAATATTTTTGTCTATAGCAATGTGTCTTTCTTTAATTCCTGTGCGGGAAACGATCCATTCACTATTTGTATCCACCATTTCTTCCAGAGCATGGTTGGTTAAAATATGGTCAGGTACGTACCCCCCTAAAGCGGTAATCCCGGCATTATATCTTGTTCTCATTAATTATATTAAATTCTTGACGCCAAAATTAACAAAATTTACAGCTACGTTACACTTTATTTTATATGAAATGTACCTTTGCAACTAGTCCTATTCATTATGAAACACTTCAATAAGCTTGCTGTTCTACTTTTTTCAAGCGCTTTACTCCTTACATCCTGCAAAAACGATAAAAAGCTTCCAATTTATGGGAATAGAGATGTAGAAACTGTGAAACATGCTGATGGTACAACCACCATTGATTCGGTTTATCAGACCATTCCAGCCTTTCAGTTTCTAAATCAGGATAGTGTAAATATCACTAACGACAATTTTAAGAATAAAATATATATTGCCGATTTCTTTTTTACTTCCTGCACGAGCATCTGCCCTATAATGCACCGTAACATGAAGCTTATATTTGATCAGTATAAAGATAATCCTGAAATTATGTTCTTATCGCATACCATCGATTTCAAATATGACACGCCATCGAAGCTTAAAAAATACGCGCAAAAACTAGGTGTTGATGGTGATAAATGGCAGTTTGCTTATGGCCCTAAAGCTGATATATATGGCATTGCTGCCGATTACCTGGTCGCTGTTGGCGAAGATTCCACCAATAAAGATGGATATGTACACCAGGGATGGTTTATTCTGATCGATAAAGACAAAAGAATCAGGGGTGCTTACGAAGGTACCGATGACACCGCAGTTGCACAATTGGCTAAAGATTTACCCATCTTGTTAGCAGAATACAAAAAGTAGATCATGCGCAGAAAATTACTTCTTGGCATTTTTGCAGTCACCCTGACGGCCATCATCTATTCTTGCCAGTCGGCTCAGCAGCTGGAACAGGATCGTTATTATGTTAATGGCCGCGATATTTATCTCGCCCATTGTCAGAACTGCCATGGTGCTAAAGGCGAAGGACTGGGTGAACTGGCTCCGCCGTTAACCGACACTGTCTTTTTAAAAGAAAATAAAACACAATTAGCAGGTTATATTAAATATGGACTCGAAGGCCCTATTACTGTTGGAGGCAAAGTGTATAATGAAAAAATGCCCGCTGAAGATACCATGGCCGATATCGACATCGCCCAACTGATCGTTTACATCACCAATAACTTTGGAAATAAACAAGGCATGTATAGTACCGAACAAGTGGCTGCCGACCTAAAAAACTACAAATAGGAACGTTTTTGCTATCTTTGAAAAAAATGCAAGCCGATCTATCGCTTGCTGATTCATTTATATTGACTTGTTCAATGGTAAAGGTAAGCAGCAAGAGGAAAGTCCGGGCAACACAGGGCATCTCGCTTCCTAACGGGAAGAGGTTTAGGATTGAAAACCTAAATTATGGAAAGTGCCGCAGAAAATACACCGCCGATGGCTTAGGCACAGGTAAGGTTGAAATCGTGAGGTAAGAGCTCACGAATACTCCGGGCGACCGGAGCATTGGTAAACCCCGGGAGTTGAAAGACCAAATAGGCTAACGCATGTAGGGCTGCCCGTCCGATGTTAGTGGGTAGGTCGTTAGAGATAAATGGCAACATTTATAGTAGATTAATGATAGATACTCCAGAAATGGAATACAGAACCCGGCTTACAGGCTTGCATTTTTTTTATTTACCAGCAATATTCGTAAATAGTAATATATTAGTATCCGATAAAAATATTTAGCATAACCTATGGCAAAATTATTAATAATTGATGACGAGCGGGCGATAAGAAGCACCTTGCGGGAAATCTTGGAATATGAAAACTACGAGGTTGATGATATTGATAATGGCGTTGAAGGGCTTGAACTAATAAAAAAGAAAAAGTTTGATCTCGTGTTATGCGATATCAAAATGAATAGAATGGATGGTATGGAAGTGCTGGAACAAGCATTAGCCTACAGTCCTGATCTTCCTTTTATCATGATCTCTGGTCATGGCACCGTAGAAACTGCTATCGAAGCCAGTAAAAAAGGTGCCTTTGACTTTATCTCCAAACCACCGGATTTAAACCGCCTGCTAATCACCGTTAGAAATGCCCTGGATCGTGGTAACCTGGTTACAGAAACCAAAGTATTAAAACGTAAGGTCAGCAAAACCAGAGATATCCTGGGAAGCTCTGAATGCATCAGCAAAATTAAAGAAACAATTGAGCGTGTTGCACCAACCGAAGCCCGTGTGCTGGTTACCGGTGCCAACGGTAGTGGTAAAGAACTGGTTGCACGCTGGTTACATGAAAAATCATACCGTGCCGACGCCCCACTTATCGAAGTAAATTGCGCAGCCATCCCATCAGAATTAATTGAAAGCGAACTTTTCGGTCACGAAAAAGGTTCCTTTACTTCTGCAGTAAAACAACGTATTGGTAAATTTGAACTTGCAAATGGCGGAACGCTGTTTCTTGATGAAATTGGCGACATGAGTCTTTCCGCACAAGCCAAGGTACTCCGTGCCCTGCAAGAACACAAAATAACCCGTGTGGGTGGCGAAAAGGAGTTTGAAGTAAACGTAAGGGTCATTGCGGCAACCAATAAAGATTTAATGAAAGAGATTGAAGATGGTAATTTCCGTATGGATTTATACCACCGTTTAAACGTCATTAACATTCACGTGCCGCATTTAACGGAACGTATAGAAGATATTCCGGTCATCGCACAGAGTTTCCTGGAAGAAATTTGCAAAGAATATGGCATGCCGATTAAAAAAATCAGTGATGCAGGTGTTGTAGCTTTACAGCGTTTACCATGGACAGGTAATGTCCGGGAGCTACATAACATGATTGAACGTTTAATTATTTTAAGCGATAAGGTGATCACGGAACATGATGTGGCTGCTTTTGCCAACCCAGGTGGTGGCACCAATATCGGTTCGGCCAATAGTTCACAAATTGTAGCCAGCCTTGCTCCTACGGCACTGGATTACGATAGGTTCAGTAATTTCCAGGATTACAAGGACTATGCGGAACGTGAGTACATTAAATTTAAACTGGAGAAGAATAATTGGAATGTATCTAAAACCGCCGACGACATTGATATTCAACGAAGTCATCTATATAGTAAAATTGAAAAGTTCGGCTTAAAACGAACAACAGAATCATAAATGTCTAAAAAAGGCAGGTTTCTTTAAGAAATCTGCCTTTTTTTATACCGGTAACTTTAGTTATTCCATGTAATCGGCTTGCCGGTTTAACAAAGCTCTGTATTTATTGAAGATTGCGGTTTTGGAAACAAAACCGATAAACGTTCCGTGCTCATTGACCACAGGTAATACCCAAACATTTTCTGCTTCCATTTTAGCAAGCACCTTTTTTAAGGGATCATCTAGCTGAATCACATCAGGTGCAGCATGCATCAAACGGGAAATCGGACTTGCCTTCGCGGCTGCATCTGTGGCTAACTTAAAGATATCTTCCATATAGACCAGGCCCTTTAAACTGTCCTCATCATTTACCACAGGAAACAGGTTGCGTTTAGATTGCATCATGTCAGTAAGTCGGTCAGACAAAATCTCTCCTTCTTTCAATACCAGGTGATCCTTTTCGATCAGGTAACGAAGTTTCATCATATTAAGCACGGTAGTGTCCTTGTCTTCATGCGATAGCAGGCTGCCGCTCTCTGCAAGGGATTTGGTATGAATGGAATATTTACTGGAACTGCGGCTAATGAAATAAGATACGGCCGAAGCTATCATCAAGGGTACCATTAAGATATATCCACCCGTGATTTCAGCAATTAAAAAGATACCGGTTAATGGGGCATGCATAATGCCACTGAGGGCAGCAGCCATCCCGGCGACAATAAAATTCACCACATTCAACTCCGCAATACCTAAAGTATTCACCGTATAGGCAAAGATAAAGCCCATCAGGCCACCCATGATTAAACTTGGGGCAAACACCCCGCCATTACCACCGGCACTTAGCGTAATGAGTGTAGCAAATGATTTAGCAAAAATGGTAACCACCGTAAAAAGGATAATAACAAAAGGTAAATTGGTATAATCGGCAAAAATACTGTTACCTACGATCGATTCATAGTTACCGCTAAGTAAACTTCGCATGGTGACATAACCTTCGCCATAAAGGGTCGGAAATAAAAACACAAGGATACCCAGGAATAAGCCACCTACCACTACTTTTTTGTAAGGATGATCAATTTTACGGAAATAGTTTTTAACAAGATAGTTGACCTTGGTGAAATAAATGGAAAACAAACCTACCAATACCGCTAGTATCACATAATAAGGAACAGCACTTACTACCCAGCCTTCAGTGACTAAAATAAAAAGCTGCTCTGAATAAAATAACCGAGCAACTACTGCTGCTGTGGCGGCCGATAACAGAAGCGGGATAAATGCTGGAATGGTAAATTCTGGCAACAGAATTTCTATGGCGAACACAATGCCTGCTATAGGGCTATTGAATGCACCGGCTATACCAGCGGCAGCACCACAAGCCAAAAGCATGGTAATTTCCCGATAAGATAGTCCTAAAAAACGTCCTACGGAAGATCCAATGGCAGAGCCACTGGTTACAATTGGCGATTCAATACCTACAGAACCACCAAAACCTACGGTTAAGGCCGCAGTGATGATCTGAGAATAAGCGTTATGCGGTTCAACGTTACTGGATTTTTTAGCAATGGTAAACAACACCGGACTGAGGCCTGTTTCGAACTTACCCTTACGGATAAACCTGCGGGTATACATCACTGAAAGCAGGATACCAATAAATGGGAAAAAGAAGTACAGGTAGTACTTATAATGCCATTGAAAACCGGTCTGTAAAAACTGTTCAATATGGTGGGTTAAGCTTTTTAGTAAAGCTGCAGCACACCCTGCAAGAATTCCCACCACCAAAGCCGCAATAACTAAAAAGTTCCGGTTAGATATTTTCGTTCTTCTGTACTGATTTAGTGCGTCGATATAACGAAGGAACCTTTCATCCATGAACGATTAATTTAACTATCGAATTTATCTAAAAGCTTAATTAAAGTAGCAAAATCTTTAGGATATGGGGCATCGATTAAAATGTCCTGCTCATCCATACCTTTAAAGGTAAGGAACCTGGCATGTAGTGCAAAACGTTTCATGATGGGTTGCTCCTCATCATCCTTCGCAATGCGGTAATTTTTTTTGAGTGCCGATAAATATACCGGTTTACCTTTATACATGTGGTCGCCACAGATAGAGGCACGCTGTGTAGCCAGGTGTATCCTGATCTGATGCATCCTGCCCGTTACGGGTTTACACTCCACCAGCGTATAATGTTTATAGTATTTAAGGGAATTGAAATAGGTTTCAGCACGTTTCCCTTCCATCCTGTCGATGGTAACATTCTTATTGCCATCATTTAAAATAGGGAGGTCAACAAAAAGATCATTAAAGGTAAACTGCCCGTCAACTACTGCATGGTAAACTTTGTTCACCTTGCGTCGTTCAAACTGCATAGAAGCATGTCGATAGGCCTCCGGAGTTTTTGCAATTAAAATGGCGCCACTGGTTTCTTTATCTAACCTGTGGCACACTTGTGCATCGTCACTGTATTGTTTGGCCAGGCGCAGGATGTTTACTTCGCCGGATCCGCCGCGCTCATCAAGTGATGCAACGAAAGGCGGTTTGTTGACAACGATAAAATCGTCGTTTTCAAATATAATGAGGTCTTTAAAATTTGGATATTTCAATGGCTATCGTGTTCTTAGCTGCAAAAGTACTAAGAAAGTTCGAATTTATACCCCACGCCTTTCACGGTAGAGACATAATTCTCCCCTAATTTCTCCCTTAATTTACGGATATGGACATCAATCGTACGATTAGTCACCACCACAGAATCTTCCCAGATGTTTTTCAAAATGGATTCGCGGGTATATACTTTTCCAGGTTTTGATGCCAGCAGGTATAACAACTCAAATTCTTTTTTAGCTAACACTACCTTATTTCCACTCTGGAATACCAGGTAAGCTTCGCGGTCAATCACCAGGTCGCCAATTTCTACTTTGTTTTCCGATACCTCGTTGCTGCTGCCGTTTCTACGTAAAATAGCATTGATGCGACTAACCAGGGCACGTGGTTTAATGGGTTTAGCAATATAATCATCTGCACCAACGTTAAAACCGGCTATTTCAGAGTACTCTTCACTCCTTGCGGTTAAAAATACCATAAATGTATTTTTAAACTCCGGAATGGCACGCATTAAACGACAAGCTTCAATTCCATCCATTTTTGGCATCATGATATCCAGGATCACCAAATCAGGATGCACCTTTTTAGCCACTGCAATTCCGTCTTGACCATTACTTGCCACAAAAACCTGGTATCCTTCTTTTTTTAGATTATACTCCACTAACTCTAAAATATCAGGTTCATCATCAACAATAAGGATCTTCTGTTTGGCTACGCTCATATCTTTAAATTATTTATTACGAAACTACTCATTTTAAAATACGGCAAGGTTAACATCAAGTTACGAAATTGTTAAGTCGTATTATACAGTTAACAACTAACTCACCTTAATTTAAGGTCTTTGCTAAAAAGGCATCCAATTCTTCAGCCCTAAGGTTCTTCGCAATGATTTTACCCTGAGGGTCAATTAGAAAGGAGGTAGGAATGGCTTCAATCTGGTATTGTTTAACTACAGGACCTTCAAAATCCATTAACTCACCAGCATGTGACCAGGTTAACTGATCCGTATTGATGGCCTTTTCCCATGCTACTTTGTCTTTATCCAAAGAGATTCCAAACACAGTGAAATTTTTATTTTTATAAGTATTGTATGCCTTAACGATGTTAGGGTTTTCCTGACGACAAGGCTGGCACCAGGAGGCCCAGAAGTCTAATAATACATATTTCCCTTTAAAATCTGCCAGGCTCATTTTCTTTCCATTTAGGCCATTGATTTCAAAAGCCGGTGCAGGCTGACCAACTTGTACAGTTTTTAAGTTCGCCATACGTACTAAAAATTCTGTTACAGCAGGGTTATTATTAAACTTACTTTTAATCTGATCAGCATAGGCTACCATTTCCTCTTCGTATTCTGAGGGATTCAATAAGTTGATGGCATAAAATCCTGCCAGAGAACCGCTGTTGTCTTTCGCAAACTTCATGATCTCCTGGTTAAGGTTCTCAATTTCTTTTGTGTATTGCGGACGGATGTTTTCCATAATGGCATCCCTTTTATCAGGGTTTTCAGCTACCTGCTCGTCAAACTTGCGCTGTACTGCATCAATTTTGGCCATATACTTGTTTTTGGTCACATTGAGTGTTTCCAGCTTTTCGGCATCTTCTGCACCTGCCAAACTGTATTTCATGGTCGGGTCGCTCAGGTCGGCACTCAGCTTAATATCATCGCCATTTTTAGCTATAATCATGTATTCATTGTTTCCAATAGATACTTTAAAAAAGTTTGGATCTTCTGATGGATAGTTAAACAGGAAATCGCCCTTATCTGATAATACGGTCGAATCTACTGCTGTAGGGTCTGCCTTATCTAAGGCGAATAAATACACTTTGCTTTGTGGTGTGGAATTTTCGAACTTCCCGTTAATCACAAACTTATTATTGTCTTTACATGCAACAAAGGCCATACTGGCCACAATAACATAGGCTAATTTCTTGATCATATTTTATGCTAATTTTTCCTGTACCAGGATATTCACTTTTTGCGGGTCAGCTTTTCCTTTGGCCATTTTTAATACTTCGCCAACGAATAAACCTAAAACCCCTTTTTTTCCTTTTTTATAAGCACTTACCTGTGCCGCATATTTAGCTAACACCTCGTCGATAAATCCATTCAGCTCATCGTCATTTTCCTCAATCCACAGGTTCAGCGATTTTGCCAGGGTAGTTGGATCAGCCTGCTGATCCTTTTCCAGCGCCGGCAACAGCTGTTGCAAGGCCACCTGCTGCGTTACTTTTTTATCATCGCAGAGGTTGATGACTGCTGCAAGCTGCAGGGGCGTAATGGCATAATCTGCAATAGCGAGTGTCCGCTCATTCAACAATGCCCTTATCGGTCCAACAAGCCAGTTTATTAAGCTTTTATTATGTTTTACTGTACCTACACCCTTATGGAAAAAGGCCAATAATTCGGCATCTCCTGCTAATAAACTGGCTTCACCGTTGCTAATGCCGTAACTTTCCATCAGTTCCTGTGTAATCTCACTGGGCAAAGCAGGCATGGCCGCTTTTACGCGTTCCAGCCATTCGTCTGAAAGTATCATAGGTGCCAAATCCGGGTCAGGAAAGTACCGGTAGTCGTTAGCCATTTCTTTGCTGCGCATTGGCGACGTAGTTCCTTTATCGGCATCAAAATTTAAGGTACTTTGTATAATCGTTCCACCTTGTGACACCACGTCTACCTGGCGACTGAATTCAAAATCCATGGCCCTGCGTACGTTTCTAATGGAGTTTAAGTTTTTTACTTCACAACGAGTACCAAATGTAGTGGCACCCGGTTTACGGATGGATATATTCGCATCGCATCGTAGGCTGCCTTCTTCCATATTGCCATCACTTACATCCAGGTGGCGCACCAGTTTTCGCATTTCAGTAAGCAAAGCCGAAGCTTCTTCCGCACTGCGAATATCAGGCTCCGTAACTATTTCAATCAGCGGTACACCAGCGCGGTTAAGGTCAACATAAGAATAGTGGTCGTTTTGGTCGTGCATGCTTTTCCCGGCATCTTCTTCTAAGTGGATACGATTTATACCGATCCGTTTGATGCTGCCATCGCCTAAAGTCACATCAAGGTATCCATTTTGGCAAATAGGTAAATTGTCCTGGGTAATTTGATATCCTTTAGGAAGGTCGGCATAGAAGTAATTCTTTCTGTCGAAATAATTTACCTGGTTGATGGTGCAATGGAGTGCAAGACCCATTTTCACCGCCTTCTCCACCACTTCTTTGTTCAGTTTTGGCAAAGCGCCAGGCAAAGCCAGGGATACCGTTGATATATGTTCATTAGGCCCAGCACCAAAAGATGCACTGTCTGAAGAAAATATTTTGGTATTCGTATTTAGCTGTACGTGAATCTCCAAACCTGATACCAATTCAAATTCAGAAGCTGTGGTTACCGTATTCGTACTCATTTATGTTTTTTAATCTATCAAAGACGTAAAATGTTCTCTATGCAAATATAACCAAAATAGTCTTAAACAGGCATTTAATACATATTGTTGACGATTAGGAAATACTGGCATGTAAATTGACTTTCAGTTAACACACACAAATGATAAAGGTTATGAAAAGATTAATCGTATTCGCCATGTTAGGCTTTGCAGCGTTGGCTGTAACCCCTGCAAAAGCTCAGGTTAGTGTCAACATTAACATCGGTTCCCAGCCAGACTGGGGCCCAAGAGGCTACAATCACGTAGATTATTATTACCTGCCTGAAGTAGAATCCTATTACTACGTACCTACCCGTAAGTTTATTTACTTAAGCGGCGGTAACTGGAGACATTCTAATAATCTGCCGTCAAGGTACCGGGGTTATAATTTACACAACGGACGTAAGGTGGTTATCAATTCCCACAGACCGTATTTACAGCATAACAATTATAAAAAACGGTATGCAAGTCACAATTACGCGCCAGTACGTTATAACCAGTCAAACAACAGACGTATCGCCAGCAGAGATCACTACATCAATAAACGGGTAGTAGCACATAGATCATACGACAACAACAGGTCAAGCTATAACAGAAAAGACAATAGAAGCTACCAGAAACAAGGTAAACATCATGATAACCGTAACCAAAAAGGTCGCGGAGAAAATGATAACCGTGGCAATGGCAGAGGACACGGAAACGGTCGTCATTAGTCGCTGAAATCAGTTTATAAAAAAAGAGGAGAAGACCATGGTCTTCTCCTCTTTTTTTATGGGGTTAACAAGCGTGAACCATGGCTTCAGCTTTTACAAGTACGGCAGCCAGGCCATCTTTATTCTTACCACCAGCAGTGGCATAAAATGGTTGTCCACCACCACCACCTTGTATAATTATAGCCAGTTCTCTGACCATTTTTGAGGCATTCAAATCCCTATCGCTCACCAGATTTTCCGATAACATCACCGTAATACCGGGTTTATCGTCAATAATGGTGGTAAACACAAGAACAAGGTTATCCACCAGGTCTTTCACTGCAAAGGCCAGGTTTTTCACGGCATCAGCATGCGGCAAATCAACATGAGTAGCAATCAGGTTAATACCATTAATGGTTTTAACATGGTGTACAATTTCATGTTTCATACTTGCAGCCTGTTCGATAATCGCCTTATCAGCTTCCTTTTTTAATTTTGCATTCTCTTCCAGTAAGGAAGCTACCGCACTTTTAATATCCTTATTTCCTTTTAATAAGGTTTTAAGTTCATTCAATTCTTTGCTTTGTTCTACAATATAAGCTTCTGCTTTGGCAGCGGTAATGGCTTCAATCCGGCGTACACCGGCAGCTACTGCACTTTCAGCAATGATTTTGAAATAACCAATTTCCCCGGTAGCTTTCACATGCGTTCCACCACATAGTTCCTTAGAATAATGGTCGTCGAAGGTAATGATGCGTACAAAATCCCCATATTTTTCTCCGAACAAAGCGGTAACGCCACTCGAAAGCGCTTGTTCATAAGGTACTTCCCGCTGTTCTTTCAATTTAATATTTTCACGCACCTTTTGATTCACCAGGTGTTCAATTTTCTCCAGTTCTTCCTCCGTGATTTTAGCAAAATGGGAGAAATCAAAACGCAGGTAATCTGGATTTACCAGGGAACCTTTTTGGTTCACATGTGAACCCAATACCTTTTTCAAGGCAGCATGTAATAAATGTGTTGCGGAGTGGTTGTCCTGTGAAAGTATCCGTTTATTCTCGTCTACCACAGCCCATAATATCCCTTCCAGATCTTCTGGCAAAGTATCAGTGAAATGAATAGTAATACCGTTTTCTTTCTTGGTGTCGGTTACTTCTACAGAAAACAGGCGACTGAAATCTTCAATACGACCGGTATCTCCTACCTGGCCGCCACTTTCTGCATAAAAAGGTGTTTTGCTCAATACCAATTGGAATTGCTCTTTACCTTTCACATTTACTTTACGGTATTTAATCAGTTTTGTTTCTACTTCTAAATCATCATAACCTACAAAGTCGGTTTCCAGATCCGGGTTAACCATAATCCAGTCGCCTGTATCAATGGCTGTTGCCGCACGTGAACGTTCTTTTTGTTTCAGCAAAGCGTTATTATACGCTTCCATATCCACCTGCCAGTTCTTTTCCCGCGCCATTAACTCCGTTAAATCGATCGGAAACCCATAGGTATCATTCAATTCAAAGGCAAAATCTCCATCAATCACCATCTGGTCTTTAATGATGCTGTACACCCATGGATCATCAAAGGCTTTACCTTTTTCAATGGCATTTTCTGCCAGTAATAAGTCTGCCTGTTTTTTAGTATAACTTTCAAAACGCTGAATTCCGGTAGCAAGGGTTCGTAAGAAAGAAACTTCTTCCTCCAGTACCACTTTCTGTACAAAATCCTGTTGTTCGGCCAATTCATTAAATGTGCCCACAAATTGTGCAGCCAGTACCGGCACCAGTTGATTCAAAAATGGCTCTTTTAAATTCAGGAAAGTATAGGCGTAACGCACTGCACGACGTAAAATTCTGCGGATCACATATCCCGCTTTATTGTTAGCCGGCAATTGCCCATCGGCAATGACAAAGGAGATTGCCCGAATATGATCGGCCATCACACGCATCGCTATGTCGGTCTTCTCGGCAGTTCCATAAGCGATGCCTGCTTTTTGAGCAATCACTTGTATCAGCGGTTGAAAAACGTCAGTGTCGTAGTTAGAAGCCTTTTGCTGAAGCACCCTTACCAGGCGTTCGAAGCCCATACCGGTGTCAACATGTTGCGCAGGTAACTCTTGTAACGATCCGTCTTTTAACCTGTTAAACTGCATGAACACATTGTTCCAGATTTCAATCACTTGTGGGTGATCGGCATTCACCAGTAATTTGCCAGAAGTCTGTGCACGTTCTGCTGCAGAGCGGCAATCGACATGAATTTCTGAACAAGGACCACATGGGCCGGTATCACCCATCTCCCAGAAATTATCTTTTTTATTACCCAATATGATGCGGTCTTCATCAACATATTGTTTCCACAGTTCAAAAGCTTCGGTATCCTGAGGTAAGCCCTCCTTCTCGTCGCCTTCAAATACAGAAACGTATAATTGGTCCTTCGGAATTTTATAAACTTCAGTCAGCAACTCCCAGCTCCAGGCAATGGCTTCTTTTTTGAAATAGTCGCCAAAACTCCAATTTCCCAGCATCTCAAACATGGTGTGGTGATAGGTATCAATACCTACCTCTTCCAGGTCATTGTGTTTACCTGAAACCCGTAAACAACGTTGTGTATCAGCTACTCTTTTATATTTGATTGGAGCTTCGCCTAGAAACAAATCTTTGAATTGGTTCATACCAGCATTGGTGAACATCAAAGTGGGATCATTCTTCACTACGATTGGTGCCGATGGCACGATATGATGTTGCTTAGATTCGAAAAATTGTAAATAAGCACTTCTAATTTCTTTTGCGGTCATCCTTCTTGTGTTATCCAACAAAAATAAAACTTTATTGCGGTATTCTACTAAAATCGCTTTACATTTGAATACTTTAATTAAATGCCATAATCACCTAATAATCAACAATAAACTATGCCCTACAAAGAAAGAGAAATTAATAAGATGTACTATAGTATGGGAGAGGTAACAGAAATGTTTGGTGTAAATGCTTCTCAGATCAGGTTTTATGAGAAAGAATTTGATGTATTACAGCCAAAGAAAAATAAAAAAGGGAACAGACTGTTTACTCCTGCAGATATCGAAAATTTAAAGATTATCTTCCACCTGGTTGATGATAAAGGTTTCACCCTAAAAGGTGCCAAAGAGCATTTGAAAAATAATACCGGCGAGATTAAAGAAAACCAGAAGATCATTGACTCTCTAGAGAAACTGAAAAGTTTTCTACTAAAGCTTAATGAAGAAATCTAAATCGTAAATTAAATTTTTATTACCATAAATATTGCGCTGTTTTGAATGTCAATAAGCATTCCCTATGGCATCAAATTATGGCCTGTTGCAGGCAACATTATTTTTACTTTTCTTGGTCCTTACGGTTACTCCAGTAGCGGCGCAACAACAACAGGCAATTAAAGACCTGGTAGAGAGCCTTTCGGCAGATTTAACGGCCGACTTTGACTTAACAGAACTTATCGATCAGCTTGAGCACTTTGCCAAACATCCCATCGACCTCAACAACACCACAGCCGAAGAGCTTAAAAGCCTGGTCCTGTTGTCACCCTTACAAATAAGCAACTTCTTTAGCCACCTTTCTAATAACGGCAAATTACTAGATCTTAACGAGTTGCAAGTCATACCTGCATTCGACCTGCAGACCATCCAAAATATCCTGCCTTTTGTTACCCTCAAAGGTAATCCGGCCTACCAGAACCTACGCCTAAGGGATTTGGCCCAGAAAGGTACACACGACCTGCTCTTCCGATATGCTCAAACCTTACAAGCACAAAAAGGCTTTCAAGACTTGCCCGGTAGCAAGTACCTGGGCAGTCCAGAAAAACTATTAACCAAATACCGCTATACCTACGATAAACTGCTATCTATTTCTTTAGTGGGTAAAAAAGATGCAGGCGAAGAACTCTTCCGTGGCAGTAATAGTTACGCCTTTGATTTTAGTTCCTTCAGCATAGGCCTTTATCAAATTGGCAGGATAAGTAAACTGGTGATTGGTGATTATAGCCTGCAATTCGGGCAAGGCTTAACCATATGGTCGGGTTTTGCCTATGGCAAAGGCCCGGATGTAGCAAGTGTAGCTAAAAACGATGTGGGATTGAAAGCTTATACCTCCACTAACGAGATTTCCTTTTTTAGAGGAATAGCCACAACCTTATTGCTCTTAGATAAATTGCAGTTTACCCCTTTCTTCTCCTACAGGAAAGTTGATGCCAGTCAGTCATCAGCTGAAAGCGGTGAATTCACACAGGTTAACCTTAGCAGCAGTGGCCTGCATCGTACTAAAACAGAAATGGAAAACCGGGCTAGCCTGGGTCAGTTGGTTTATGGCGGCGCCCTGCAATACCTGAGTAATAACCTGTCGGTAGGCCTGGTTGGTTACCAATCACATTACGAAAGCGCCTTTAGCCGGGGAAATCAGCAATACAAAGCCTTTGGTTTTGAAGGAAAAGACTTAACCAATATCGGCCTCCATTATAATTATACGTTCAGGAACATTTACTTCTTTGGCGAAGCGGCCAAGAGCTTGCATAGCGGCAAGGCCCTGTTGAACGGGGCAATGGCCAGTCTTTCGCCAAAAACCTCGGTGGTATTGGTTAACCGGCATTACGACACCAATTACCACAACTTTTTTGCTCAAGCCAGCGGCGAAAATAGTGACGCCAATAATGAAAACAGCTGGTATGCAGGTATTCATTATGCGGCTACACCACGATGGACAGGCGCTGTGTATGCTGATATCTTTAAATTTCCCTGGTTAAAA
Source organism: Pedobacter sp. CAN_A7 (assembly GCF_015752175.1). Classification (NCBI taxonomy): domain Bacteria; kingdom Pseudomonadati; phylum Bacteroidota; class Sphingobacteriia; order Sphingobacteriales; family Sphingobacteriaceae; genus Pedobacter; species Pedobacter sp. CAN_A7. The sequence goes on from NZ_JADOUW010000003.1 coordinate 19,277, forward strand.
TACAGGGTGAACGATGCTTCTAAAGGTTATGAAGTTATGACACAATTGTTGTATCGTCCACATAAAACTTTTAGTGCAGTGGCCAGGTTCAAAACCAAACAAAGCCAGCAAAATACAGACCTGCCGATGGATGATAAATACCTTGACGAAGTGAGCAAGCAAAATTACAGGATGGAAGTCAACTGGCGCATGAATAAGAAGTTTATTTTTCAAAACAGGCTCGAACTCTGCCAGTTTCAAAAAGGGGAAGCCTCACGGGAAAGTGGTTACCTCGCTTACCAGGATATGGCCTATTCCCCCCTGTCGTCACGTTTATCGGCCAATGTACGTATCGCTTATTTTAACACCGCTTCTTATAATAGCCGCGTGTATGCCTATGAAGATGATGTGCTTTATGGTTTCAGTTTCGGCATGTATAACGGCAAAGGTGCACGTACCTACCTCAATATCAAGTATAAGTTATTAAAGGGCATGGACCTTTGGACACGCTATGCCTTGTTCATTTACCAGGATGCAGAAACCGTAGGCTCCGGCCTGGATGAAATTCAGGGAAACAAAAAATCAGAGTTTAAACTCCAGTTACGCTACCAGCTCTAATGTTTTACCGGGCGGAAACTATGTTTGTACAACTCCTGTTTGTTTATATCGCAGGGATTTTTTTCGCTTACTATCTCCCCTCTTTAATCGTACAACACGTCTGTGCTGCCATTACCTCTCTATTATTCCTTGGCTTGCTGGTTCTGAATATGGGTTACAGGAAGCTAAAGGTTTATCACTTGAAGGTGTATTGGGGACCACTATTGTACCTGCTCATTTTCTTTACTGCAGCCTGGACTTACCTCATCCAGGTGCAACACTTACAAACCAATCATTTCTCCAAACAGCAAGCAGAATTCCTGAAGGTCATTGTAGACGATGAACCCCAGCTAAAAGGCGACCTGCTTCGCTTTAAGGCAAGTATAACCCATACCTACCAAGACCACAACAGCCTGGCGAGCATCGGTAAAATGCTAGTCACCATCCCCATTCAAGGTACCTCAGTTAACACTATTACCTATGGCGAAGTGTTAATACTGCCGGCCAGCTATAAAACAGTGAATCCCCCGCAAAACCCTGGTGAATTCGATTATCGAAACTGGCTAGCCAATCACCAGGTATACCACCAGCTCTATGTGCCGCCCCAGAAGGTGTTCCGTTTAAAACATTTTGCTGGCCATCCGCTGAAAGTTTATGCCATCAATTTAAGGAAACAACAAGTTGCTTTTTTTAAGAAAACCCTGCAGCATCCCGAGGCCTTCGCGGTGGCCTCCACCCTGATTTTAGGTTACCGTGCCGACCTCAGTAAAGAAACACTTGCCGCTTATTCCGCTACCGGAACCATTCATGCTTTATCGGTGTCGGGCATGCACGTAGGTATGATTTACATCGTGCTCCATGCGTTGTTACAGTTTATGAACAAGTCCAGGTTATTAAAAATCAGCAGAACTTTGCTGATCATTGGCCTCATCTGGTTTTATGCCATGTTAACAGGTTTTTCCCCTTCCGTCCTGCGTTCCGCTTTTATGCTTAGCACCTTTATTATTGGCAAAACCATAAACCGCCAAAGCAACAGTTATAACACCATGGCTTTTTCGGCGGTCGCCTTACTTATTTATCAACCCCTGTTACTGTTCGACCTGGGTTTCCAGCTCAGTTTTTTATCAGTTTTTGGCTTAATCTACCTGCAACCCCTGCTTTATCATCTCATTTATTTCAAAGCGCTGTGGGCAGATAAATTGTGGAACTATACGGCATTGTCCATAGCCGCACAGCTAACCACTTTCCCCCTGAGCGTTTATTACTTCCACCAGTTTCCTGTACTTTTTTTGTTTAGCAACTTGTTTATCCTCCTTCCGGTAACCTTGATGATGTATATCGGACTGCTGATGTTATTGGCAAAACTCGAATTCCTGGCGCCGGTATTGGAATACCTGATTAACATGATGAACACTGGTTTAACATGGATTGCCGCATTACCTTACGCCACCATATCTTCAATCTGGTTACAGCCACATGAATTGATCCTGCTGCTGTTGCTTGTCATTTTCGGTCTCCGGTCCTTCATCAAGGCACAGAAATATTCGCTGTTTTTCGCCTTATGCGCATGGTTATGCCTGCAAAGCTCCCTTAGTGTAAAGCAGCTGCAAGCGAGAAAGCAGTTTAAAACCATCGTGTTCAAGCTCTATAAACATCATGCCGTGGCTTACATCCAGGGCCAGCATGCTTTGCTCTATACCGACCTGGAGCCAGAAAGCGCAACTTATCAGTACTCCATAAAACCTGGCTTAGACCTGCACCACGTCACTTCCTTACAAATAAAAAATGCCCCTTCTGATTTGAAGAAAATAAACCATCTTTGATAAAAAAACCCATTTTAAGTATATGACAGAACCTTTGGTTTTATATTCGGTTGCAGACCGGATCGCCACGATCACCATAAACAGGCCTGAAAAACGAAATGCACTAAATCCTGAGCTGGTAAAACTGCTTACCGAAAACATGCTCGAAGCTGCGGACGATGATGAGGTGAAAGTGATTATCCTTAAAGCAAATGGAACCAGCTTCAGCGCCGGTGCCGACCTTGCTTACTTACAGGAATTACAACAGTTTACCTACGAAGAAAACCTGGCCGATTCAAACAACTTAAAAAACTTATTTACAACTATTTACTACCTCCCAAAAGTAGTGATTGCACAGGTAGAAGGACATGCAATTGCTGGCGGATGCGGATTGGCTACAGTTTGTGACCTCATCTTTTCTGTGCCTGAAGCTAAATTTGGTTATACAGAAGTTAAACTTGGTTTTGTTCCTGCTTTGGTCGCCTGTTTCCTGCTTCGTAAAACCAGTGAAACCATTGCCAAACAAATACTCCTCACCGGCGATCTCTTTACTGCCGAGCAAGCTTTAGCCTACGGACTGATCAATTTTGTAACAAACAAAGAAACGATTGATCAGAATACCAGAGAATTTGCTTTAAATTTGTGCCATCAAGCCTCCACAAATTCATTAATGGTCACCAAACAAATCATCGGTCAAACAACCAATGAGAAGTTGGAGAAAAGTCTGGAATTAGCTGTTCAGATAAATGCAAGAGTAAGGGATAGTGATGATTTTAAAAAGGGCATTAGTGCCTTTGTAAATAAAGAAAATATAAATTGGTAACCTAAATAACTAAATAATGCTTAAATCAATTAAAACCAGCGTACTTGCGCTCCTATTAATCGGCACAGCGGCTTATGCCCATGCCCAGAAGAAAATTTCACAGGGTACCATTGTTTATGGTGTAGAATATGACCTGTCGGCAGAACAGAAGTCTGCCATTGACGTTTCTGCCTTGCCTAAAGAAAACAAGCTTGAATTTAATGGCAACATCTCTAAATTGGCCATGGAAATGGGGCCAACCATGTTGACCATTTACAAAGATGGTGCAGCAAACAATGCCCTATTGCTGATCGACATACCGATTGCACAGAAACAGATTGCTACTAAAATGTCTAAAGAAGACATCGAAAAACAAGCTGGATCTATAAAATACAGCGATTTCAAAGCAACTGGTGTAAAAGAAACAGTATCTGGTTACAACACGGAGAAATATACTTATAAAGATGATAAAGGCACAGCTTATGAACTTTGGTTAACTAAGGACGTAGAATTAACGCCAGGTGCAGCCAATTCAGAATTTAAGGATTTGAAAGGTACTCCGATTAAATTTACGTTGGATCAAAATACAATCAAAACTACCATGACGATCAAAAGCATTAAGGAAAGTGCTGTAGGACCGTTTTCATTAGCTGTACCTGAAGGTTATGAGCTATTGACCATGGCAGAGTTGGAAGCATTGAGAGGTGGAGGTTAGGCATAAATGTTAAAAAGTCTTCTTTTTTTTGTTCGTTTTTACCTGTTCTGGCTCCTTTTCTTTTTTACGGACCGGGCACTTTTCTTAGCCTTCCATCATGAAAAACTACGCGAAGTACCATTAAAAACAACATTATCAACTTTCCACAATGCCATCCCCATAGATTTATCTATGGCCGGTTACCTGAGTGTCATTCCCCTATTGATCTACCTTTTTTGGTTCTTTAGTGGCCGTCATTCAGTAACCGTTAAAGGAATTAATATTTACAATACCGTTTTAATTGTTGCCTTTAGTATCATCGCAGCAATTAACTTCAATATTTACCGCGAATGGGGTACAAAACTCAATGCTAAAGCATTGGGTTTTGCCTTTACCGATCCTGTGGAAGCTTTTGCCTCCGGAGCATCATCTCCTATATTACCTACCCTGGTCATCATCACCGTGTTAGTGGTTACCGGTCTGCTTTGGAAAAAACTGCTGCTGAGCAGAAACCTCCATTTTGTGGCTATCCCCATCTGGGCGAAACTGCTCCTTACCATCTTGTTATTGGGTATCAATTTCCTGCTTATCCGGGGTGGCGTAGGGGTATCTACCATGAACCAGAGTTCTGCTTATTTCTCTGACCAGCTATTACTTAACCAGGCCGCTGTAAACACAGAATGGAACCTGTTTAAAAGTGCCCTTTCTTCTGGCAACGCCAGCAAAAATAAATACCTTTATTACAGTAGAACTGAAGCTGAACAAACGGTGAAAGACTTACATGCTGTAGAAAAAGATACCACCATCCACATGCTAACCACCAATAAGCCCAATGTGGTGCTGTTTATTATGGAAAGCTTTACCGCCGATTTAACAAAAAGTGTAGGTGAAGCCACAGAAGATATTACCCCACATTTTGACGCCATGGCCACTAAGGGTGTGTTATTTAATAAAATTTATTCCACAGGTAACCGGACCGATAAAGGCCTGATTGGAACTTTAGCGGCCTACCCTAGTCTTGGAAATGGAAACATAGTCAAGTTTACCAATAAAATGGAAGCGATACCGGCAATACCACAAGAGTTTCTCAAAAATGGATATGCCACCTCTTTCTTTTATGGTGGACAATCAGAATTTGACAATTACAAAGCCTTTATCCTCAGTCACGGTTACAACCAACTGGTGGATAAAAGCAGTTTTAAAGAAAGTGAAATGAACTCCAAATGGGGCGCTTATGATGGGGTGGTATTTAACCGGCAATTGAAAGAGCTTAACAAAGTGAAACAGCCGTTTTTCTCTACCGTGATGACTTTAACCAACCACGAACCTTTTGAGGTGCCTGGTGCTTATAAATTTGGTAACTTAACCAATGCAGAAGCCATTAAAAGCACAGCTTATTATACAGACTCCTGCATTAACGATTTTCTGCAGCAAGCGAAAAAACAAAGCTGGTATAAAAACACCTTGTTTATTTTCATTGCCGACCATGGCCATATCTTACCTAAAATGACCAATGAAGTGTACATGCCAGCACGTTACCATGTACCCATGTTGTTTTACGGCGAGGTGATCAAACCCGAATTCCGCGGTAAAAAAGTGGAAAAACTAGGTAGCCAGGTCGATCTTGCGGCCACCCTGATGAGCCAGCTGAACATGGATGCCAAACAGTTTACCTGGAGTAAAAACCTGATGAACCCCTATACCAAAGCCTTTGCTTTTTTTAGCTGGGACAATGGCCTGGGCATGATCACCGATAAACATAGCGTTAGCTTTGACAATACAGGCAAAAATATCCTCCATAATTCGGATAAAGACAATGTGCCACAAACTGAAGAAACCCTTAAACAAGGTAAAGCATACCTACAAACCGTTTTTCAACAATTTATAGAACTACAACCATGAGATTAAAAAATCTAGCCATCATCGTCATTTTTGTAGCCAGTATCGGCGGCCTGTTACCGCCGGCAATGGCACAATATGGAGGCGCCATCAATTGGGCAAAAAATGCCAACGCCTATTATCAAATTAACGAACAGGGCATTGTTTCCGTCGCCCTTCCAAAAAATGACAGGAAGGTCGTTGTTCCCGCAGCGCTGCTAGGCACAAAAGGCCTTCATGCCGGCAACATTAAGTCTTTCCAGCTTTCTGAAGATGGACAAAAAGCATTGATCTTCACCAACACTAAAAAGGTATGGCGTTATGAGACCCGCGGTGACTATTATGTAGCTGATTTGTCTACCAATAAAGTAACCCAGATAGGTAAAGATAAACCAGCCTCCTCGCTGATGTTTGCGAAGTTCAATCCGACAGGTGATAAAGTGGCCTATGTATCAAAACATAATATTTACGTGGAAGACATTGCCACAAACAGCAGCAAAGCCCTGACCACAGATGGCACAGACCGCATCATAAATGGTACATTCGATTGGGTGTATGAAGAAGAATTTGGCTGCCGCGATGGATTTAGCTGGAGTCCTGACGGAACAGCTATTGCTTACTGGCAACTGGACGCCCGTCAGATCAAAAACTTCCTGATGATCAACAATACGGATTCCATCTATGCCTATACCATCCCGGTGGAATACCCTAAAGTGGGTGAAAATCCTTCGGCTTGTAAAGTGGGTGTAGTAGACATTAATACCGCTAAAACCACTTGGATGCCGGTTCCCGGCGATAACATCCAGCATTACATTCCACGCATGGAATGGATACCAAATAGCAAGGAACTGATTTTACAGCAGTTAAACCGCGAACAAAACGTCAGCAAAATCTACGTTGCCGATGCACAAACCGCCAAGGTAAATTCCATTTACGAAGAAACCGACAAAGCATGGATAGATGCCGGTGAGCCCTGGAAATGGTTAAACGACAATAAAGAATTTATCTGGCAGAGCGAAAAAGATGGCTGGAAGCACTATTTCCGCATCAGCAAAGACGGTAAAAAGCAAACCTTAATCACAAAAGGGAATTATGATGTTATCGAGAACTCGTTAATTGATGAGAAGAACAATATTTTTTACTTTATGGCCTCCCCAACCAATGCCACCCAAAAATACCTGTTTAAAACCAAGTTAGATGGCAAAGGGAAGTTAGAACAAGTAACGCCATCTATATTAGCCGGTACACATAGTTACGACATCTCACCAGATGGCACCTATGCCCTTCACCGTTTTCAATCAGCTAATTCCAGACCAGTAAGCGAATGGATGAACCTGACCACCGGCAATCCCCTTACTATGGATGGCAGTTTAACCAACCAATTGGGGAAAATACAGCCTCCAAAAAACAAAGTAGAGTTCTTTAAAATTACGACTGAAGATGGCGTGGAAATGGATGGCTGGATGAAAAAACCAGACAACTTTAACCCGGCCAAAAAATACCCCGTACTGTTCTATGTGTATGGCGAACCAGCCTCACAAACCGTTACGGATACTTATGGCGCAGGCATAAACCGCCTGTATGAAGGCGATATGGCTAAAGATGGTTATATTTATATTTCTGTAGAAAACCGTGGTGCACCTGCACCTAAAGGTCGCGAATGGCGCAAAAGCATTTACCAGCAGATTGGCCGCCTGAACATCAGAGACCAGGCCATGGCAGCGAAAAAAATTATGGAATGGCCATTCGTTGATAAAAACAGAATTGCAGTCTGGGGCTGGAGCGGCGGTGGTTCCTCTACCCTGAACCTGTTGTTCCAATATCCGGAAATCTATAAAACCGGAATTGCGATAGCGGCAGTAGCCAACCAGCTTACTTATGATAACATTTATCAGGAACGATACATGGGATCGCCTTTAAAAACAAAAGAAGCTTACACCTTAGGCTCACCAATTAATTACGCGAAAAACCTGCAGGGAAATTTACTGTACATCCACGGAACAGGTGATGATAACGTGCATTATCAAAATGCTGAAATGCTGATCAACGAGTTAATTGTACATAAAAAAGTATTCCAATTAATGGCTTATCCTAACCGCAGCCACAGCATTAACGAAGGTGCAGGTACCAGCGCTCACCTGGCGGCTACCTTTACTAAGTTTTTAAAAGAAAATTGCCCTCCGGGCGCACAATAAAGGCTAATAGCCTCCATTACTATAAAAGCCACCTTCTGTTTTTATGCAGAAGGCGGCTTTTATAGTTTAAAGCAATTATACAGACTCAACAGCAGTTATTCCTAAGTCCAAATTCGAAATCAATTCATTCCGTAGTGAATCCAAGTAATCTTAGCAAAACTTGGACTCAACTTGGACTGAACTTGGACTGAACATGGACCAAGGGATAATCCATCTCAAATTCCTGGATGATTAATTATCCTATTCTAGCCCTAAATCTGTTCAAATATGAAATTATAAAGCCCTGAGAAACGACAGTATAATTTTCTTTATAAGAAATTATATATCCATCGGAACTTCCATCAATAACACCTCTGCACCAGCAGAAGCCGTTATGTCGATGCTGCTGGTTTCCCATATGCCATAGCCATCACGGGTTTCCAGTTTTTGTCCGTTTACTTCCAGGTTTCCTTTTAAAACAAACACATAAACACCGTTTCCTTCTTGTTTTAATTGGTATTCCAATTCGGTATCCTGACCAAACTTTCCTAAATGGAACCAGGCTTCCTGGTGGATCCAAACCCCTTCATCTTCTGGACTAGGTGATAAAATCTGTACCAATTGATTGTTTTTTCCAACATTGGGAATTTCAATCTGGTCATAACGTGGGGTTACCCCTTTTTCATTAGGGACTACCCAAATTTGCAGAAATTTTACTTCTTGATCTGCATGTTTATTTAATTCTTTATGGTAGATCCCGGTACCGGCGCTCATCACCTGGATTTCTCCTGGTTTAATCACGGCTTGGTTACCCATACTGTCTTCATGTTGTAATTCGCCTTCCAGGGCAATGGAAATAATTTCCATATCGTTATGCGGATGTTTACCAAATCCCATTCCACCAGATACCTGGTCGTCATTTAAAACCCGCAATGCACCAAACTGCATTCTTTCCGGATTGTAGTAATTAGCGAAACTAAAGGTATGGAAACTTTTTAACCAGCCATGGTCTGCATGACCACGGGTACCAGCTTTGTGCAAAATTGTTTGTGCCATAATATGTTGATTTGATGATACAAAAATAAACCATTGACAGGAGCTGGGCATTGACGTATGGTAACTAATTGGTCGGGCGCCGAACTGTAACCAGGTCGTTGGGAACCTGCTTCGGGTGCAGGAAGCTGGTAAACAGCTTTTCGATATAGTGCTTTCTGCGTTGCATGCCTATAATTTATGTACTTCAAATTTATAAAAGCGAAATCTGCAATTATTGTATTCCTTCAACAGCCATCACCTTTATAACGACTACAAGGTGTATTTAGATCTTCTAATTTTTAGTATTATGAAACTTAAGATAAGATACTAGCCACCGATTGTAATCATGCTTCGGTTGTTAATTCCCTGAGCATCTATTAGCTCAAACTGATGATCAAACTGTCCGCCGAGCTCTTTCTTCTTACTCCAAATGGAAGCTAGAATTAATGGAAGAACTTCTTGTTTAGCTCTCAGTGCGGTTAGCAAATCAGTTTCGCCATTACTAAAAAGACAATTTTTAAGTTTGCCATCCGCAGTTAGTCGCATCCTGTTACAAGTACTGCAAAAAGGTGCAGTCATTGTGCTTATTATAGCAAAGGAACCCTTATGGCCAGGAATATGGAAGCGCCTAGCGGTGTCGTGAGGTTTTCCTTCAACGGGCAGAGCAGTGTAACCCTTCTGAATTACTGCTAAAATTTCTTGAAGCGAGAAAAGCTTATTACTTGTCCATTTATTGCCACTAAATGGCATAAATTCTATAAACCTAATTTGTACTGCCTGATGTTTGGTCCAGCTGATAAAGTCGCAGATTTCATCATTATTTAAACCCTTCATCACAACCATATTGATTTTAACAACAATGTCGTTCTGCAAGAGCAATTCTACACTATTACGAACCTGCTCAAACGCGTCACGTTTGGTAATGAGCATGAATTTCTCCCTTTGCAAGGTATCAAGGCTGATGTTAACGGTCTTAATGCCTGCGGAAATTAAAACAGGAAGCATTTCTGCGATTCTTGTTCCATTAGTTGTGATCACCAGTTCTACTGGAAGTTTGCCAAGCCCTTCAATTATTTGTGCGGCATCTTTACGAACCAAAGGTTCACCACCTGTCAGCCTGATTTTTGTTACACCTTGATCAACAAATATTCTTGCTAATGTTAATATTTCCTTCGGTTGCATTAGCCTGGACGCTGGAGTAAAATCGTAATCCTCTTCCGGCATGCAATAAAAGCATCTAAAATTACAATTATCAGTTAGTGATATCCGCAGATAATCGTGTATGCGACCAAAAGAATCTGCGATCATGCCTAATGTTATTAAATAAATAGATTTGATGGTTTGATTAGCTAATGTTTATTTAGTACTGCTCTCTTTTGCGGCTAAATGGATTGCTTCTTTGATGCGCAGGTAAGTTCCACATCGGCAAATATTGCCTGCCATAGCGTCGTTAATGTCCTGGTCTGTGGGGTTCTTCTTCTCTTTAAGCAACACAGCTGCCGACATGATTTGCCCAGCCTGACAATAACCGCATTGCGAAACATCCAATTCAAGCCAGGCCATTTGAAGTGGGTGACTGTTATTCTCTGACAAACCTTCAATGGTCACCACTTTTTTCCCCTGGGCACGGCTGATTTTTGTAACGCAGGAGCGAACAGCTTCACCATCAAGATGGACTACGCAAGCTCCGCATTGAGCCACGCCACATCCATATTTTGTTCCCACAAGACCAATGTTGTCGCGAAGTACCCATAACAATGGCGTATTTGGATCGGCCTCGACCTTATAGTTTTTCTTATTTATATTCAGGGTAATCATATGTAAAATGTAAGGGGTAAAAAGATTGATAAATTAAATACTACTAGACTCAATTTTTGATAAGGCAAAGGGTTGCTGGTAATGACGATTTCCCGATGCCTTATAAAGGGCATTCGCTACTGCGCCAAAGACAGGTGGAAATGGTGGTTCACCTAGCCCTGTTGGATCTATATCATTTTGGACAAATGAAACTTCAATCTTCTTGGGGGCTTCATGCATTCTGATCAACCTGTAACTATGAAAGTTATTCTCTTTTACTACGCCATCTTTATGTGTCAACCCGCCATACAAACTGTTCCCAATGCCATCAACAACTGCACCTTGAATCATATTTACTGCAGCGTCTGGATTAATTACAATACCACAATCGACAGCACTAAACACCTGTTCTACATAGGGCTGCCCATCTTTTAATGTCAAATCTACCACATGGGCAGCGTACGAGTTATGGCAGAAGTAAGCAGCGACACCACGGCTAAATTTTTTATGTTCTGCACCATTCCAACCCGATTTGTCACGTACTAGTTCCAGCACGCCGGCATACCGGTCAGCATCGTATTCATTATTCTTTCCCACGGGATTTTCTTTTGCCCTCTTCAAAAGTTCCAACCGGAAGTCTATTGGATCCTTGCCCATTGCTTCTGCAAGCTCATCTAAGAAACATTGTTCTGCCGCTGCATTGAAGTTAGATCGTGGGGCCCTGAATGCGCCGACTGTAATATTAGATGGGATTTCCCAGCTTTCGGCAAGATAATTATCGATGGCACCAGCTGGAAACCTATTTGCATGAATGGCGTGTTCAGGAATTCCACCTCCTTTAACATGGAAAGCAATCAGATTTTTATTTGAATCTAAAGCTGCACGGTAAGTTGCAGTGTACATCGGCCTGTAAACACCATATGTCGAGTCATCCTCACGGCTATATATTAACTTCACCGGTGCATTTGCTTTCTTAGAGATAAGCGCAGCCTCTACCAAATAGTGTCCATATGCCCTGCGTCCAAAACCTCCGCCCATACGCGTCATTTGAATTTCGATCTTATCAGCTGGAAGTTTTAACACTTTTGCAAGTGTCGGCTCCGTCCATCCAGGAGCCTGTAAAGGGCCAACCAGTAACGCTTTTTCTTCAGTAACGTGGGCAAAGAAATTCATTGGCTCCATACAATTGTGTGCCAGGAATGGTGCATTGTAAGTGCGTTCGATAATTTCAGCGGCATTCTTGAATGCTGTTTCCGGATCACCGTCCATTCTTAACTGCCTGGCAGGTTTTTTTGCATAGTCTAGCATTTTTTGCAATTGCGTAGTGGTATTCTCGAGTTCTCCTGGAACAACCACCTCTGTTTTTCCACTCCTGCCACCCATGGTATTGATGACATCGCCTACAGGCACCCATTCTACAATCAGTTTTTTACGGGCATTCATCACCTCCCAGGTTGTTTTGCCAACTACGACAATCAGGTCATTAAATGTGCGTACATCGAAGCCCCCTTGTTCAAAACCTTCTTCATATAATTTAATGGTAAAGACATCCTTAATACCTGGCATCTTAAGTGCCGCTGAGGCGTCAAAAGACTTATGTGTCATGCCAAAAGCAGGCGGATGCTGTATCATAGCGATCAACATCCCTTCATGCTGATAATCTAATCCGAAAAGCGGTTTGCCACTAACAAGTTTTGCGCCCTCTACATTCTTCTGTGAACTTCTTACAACATTGAAATCTTTCACCTCCTTTAGCTTCACCCCTTTAGGAACAGGAATGCCGGAAGCCTTCTCAGCGAACTCGCCGTATGTGCCATTCTTGCCGCTTTTATCGTGGAAGATCACTCCATCCTTAGTTGTCAATTCGTCTATTGGCACGCTCCATGCCGTAGCAGCTGCAAGCATCAGCATATGACGTGCAGTTGCACCCGCCTCTCGAAGGGGCTTCCAATACATTCTCATGGAATTGCTACCGCCAGTAAACTGAGGCCCTAATTTGACGTTGTCGTGTGGCCCCATTTCTACTACTACTTTTTTCCAGTCGACCCCAAGCTCTTCGGCTACGATCATTGGAAGGGAAGTCATTACGTTTTGTCCAAATTCTGGATTTGGGCAGATGATCGTAACAATATTTTCCGGACTGATTTTTACGTAACCATTGATTTCAGTCCATTTCACAGCGGGAACTCCACCATCGTTATGCGGCAGCGATAATTTCGCCAGTCCGCTGAAGTGAATCAGTAATCCTCCTCCTGCTAATAGGGAGGTTTTAAGAAAGGTTCGCCTGCTATTATCTGTTTTACTCTTTTCCATTAGAATGCCTTGACGGTTTACAAAATGATTATTTCTCCAGTGGTGCAAAAGCACCGGTTTTCAGCCAGGTAATCCAGGCCTTTTTAAATTCGGCATGGGACATTGGCGGAAGGGTACGACCCTCTCCAGGGTTCCAACCAGCCAGAACCAGGTCGTCATCAGCATGCTCAATAAGTTTTTTAATATCCTTATGCCCATTCTGTTTAGGGTCGACAAGCTGTTTAGCCAGCTCATAAGGTGATCTGCCTTCAAATACCATTTTCATATCTGCAGGAGGTAAATGCCAGTCGGGGTTGCCCGGAGGCGTATGCAGACCAGGTGTGTTGGTAGGCTGATGGCAGTTCATGCACTTCATTGCAAAAACACCTTTTCCGTCATGGCCTCTTTTTGGCAGCATCGCATGAAGGTGACTGTCATCTCCCTGCAAAGGCACGTCTCCTGCAGGATGGCAATTCATGCAGCGTGGGCTCATCAATACAGCATACACCTTTTTAAAAGCCTTTACTGATTCAACACTGTCTTTTACCACTGTAGGCTTAGCCTGCGTTTTCTCTTCCTCGTTCCCAATTCCTGACCCAACGGCCATGAAACCTACTATTAATAATAGCACTGTCATTACAAGAAATGACCTAAATGTGCCCTTATGCCTGCTGGTATTAATTTGTTTGGCAATCATAATTTCCTTTTTATAATATTATTAGATACAGTTAATTAGTCATTGCTTGCACTTGCTTAATAAAGATTTCCAGTTGCAACAGCCTTTTCTACCAGATCCATTCTGGCTTTAACGGGGTCAGGCTTACCTACCGCTGACCCATCAGCCTGAATTTCTAATATTTCGGCTTTTTGAGTGATATATACTGGCCATTGTGGTAATCCTGCGCCATTAGGATTGCCTGTTTTAGCAAAGTTAGCCCAATAAGTGTTCATTGTTTTCGCCACTTCCTGATCCTTAGGCGTTATAGCTGCTCCATCCCGGCTTGCTATGTTATCAAATACATAGGAAATTTCTGATGCATGTGCCGCCCCAAAACGCATTCGTTGTTGTGAAGAAGGAGACACGTAAGAAAAAAGATACACATAAGCGGGCACTTTTTTCGAGGCAAACGCTTTTGCTGTAAAACGCGCTGGTTCTGCCCACACCTTATCTGTTATGACCATGGTGCGCATTTTAGCAAAGTCTGTAGTCCCATCGGGGTCATAAACCGCCTTTGCTTCAGCAGCCATGTCGCCGAATAAATTTAACAGCTCCTCTTTAGAATTTGCATTAATAAAGCCAGCTTCTATCTCGGCACTATTAGATCCTATCATTAGCGGAACCTTTGGTACTCTGCCTGCATTGTAGGCACTTTGAGCTGTTTCAACAACTAATTTGCCATCCAAAATAGGTCCGGAATAAATGGGGGCTCCACCAGGACCATCTGTTTCTTGCCCACCATCGATGATTTCCTCAACGCTAAGTCCACGTAATTTTGCAAGCGCAGCAGCATCAGTGCCTTCAATTCCGTGTTTCTTGGCAAAATTGACACCGATTATTTCTGCAGACACAGGATAATAGCGATCAGCATTCTCTTTATTTATAGATTTCCCCGTTAGCACACCATCACGGCCGCCTCCCGATTCGACAATTGCTTTATGAAAAAGCCCTCTTGCACTTGGGATCGTTAAAAGCGATTGAACAGACACACCACCTGCGGATTCACCGAAAATTGTTACGTTCTTCGGGTCACCGCCAAATGCCGAAATATGCTCTTGTATCCATTTGAGAGCCGCAATTTGATCCATATAGGCATAATTGCCTTTAAATTCCTCCGGTTTTTCCTTACTTAGCGCTGGGAATGCGAAAAAGCCTAGACGACCAAGGCGATAGTTGATTGTGATCAGCATGACTCCTTGTTTAGCAAACCTAACACCTGAATAACCGGGTTGAGCACCGCTTCCAAACACAAAAGCTCCACCATAAATCCAAACCATTACGGGTAGTTTTGAATTTGGCGAAACGTTAGCCGGACGCCAGATATTTAAGAACAAGCAATCTTCTGCCGAAGTTGAAGAAATCTTATTACCATCACGGGGAAACCCCATTTGTGCAGGGTCTGCACCAAATTTTGTCGCATCCCTTATGCCCTGCCATGCTGGAAATGGCTGAGGTGGACGCCAACGATTTGCTCCGGTAGGTGCAGCAGCATATGGAATTCCTTTAAAAATGGAGACATCACCCTCAGTCACCCCTTTCAAAATCCCCAAACTTGTTTTTACTGTTGGTGCAGCTTCTTGAGCATGAATTGAACAATTAATAAATAGGCTCAATCCCAATAAAAAGTACTTCATAATTTTTTGATTACCTGTATAACATTTGGGTAGAAAAGTTTAATTTTTTGTCGGTGCCTCCACGTCAGAAAAGTTCAGTACCGCTTGAGGTAAACGCATGCCTTTTATGGAGATGCCAGCTAATTCCTGATTAAATAGCTTTAACTCTGGCGCAGACAATTTAATATCAGCTGCCGAAGCGTTCTCTAACATATGTGGCATCTGTGTAGTTCCAGGAATTGGCACAATCCATGGCTTTTGCGCCAATAGCCATGCTAAAGAAATTTGTCCGGGCGTTGCACTTTTCTTTTCCGCCCATGTCTTTAGTAGTTTGACAAGTGCAAGATTATTTGGCAGGTTTTCAGGAGAGAAGCGGGATTCCATGCCACGTATATCCCCGGGAGCAAAGCGAGTGCTTTCGTCAATTGCACCGGTCAAAAATCCTACGCCAAGTGGACTCCAGCATACAAAGCCAATCTCCAATTCCTCACAAAGCGGAATTATCGTTTCTTCAGGCCCGCGCCATAATAACGAATATTCGTTTTGAATAGCCGTAACCGGGTGGATTGCATGCGCGCGTCTAACGGTTTGTTCCCCGGGCTCGGATAGCCCATAATGTAGGACTTTACCTTCTCCTATCAAATCTTTTATAGCTCCAACAACATCCTCAATAGGAATGGCCGGGTCTACACGGTGCTGATACAATAAGTCAATGCGATCGGTCCGAAGACGTTTCAGCATGCCTTCTACCACTTCCTTGATATGGTTAGGCTGACTGTTCAAACCAGGCAAACGTTGCCCGGTCTTTTGATCAATATTCCATCCGTACTTTGTTTCAATAACAATCTTATTTCTGAAAGATGAGGTAGCTTCGCCAAGAATCCGTTCACATTCAAAAGGGCCATACGCTTCTGCGGTGTCAAATAAGGTTACCCCTGTTTCATAGGCTTTCCTGATGATGTTTATCATCTCAGGTCTTGAGGGAATAGTGGTCTGGTAGGTTCGGTGCATATTCTGAACCCCAAGACCAATGCTTGAAACTTCAAGTTTACCTAGTTTTCTACGTGCTGTTAATGATTTATCATGAGTGGGTGCGGGTTGCTCAGGTGACGCATTTGAAATTCCTGGCAACATTGCTGCGCCAACAAGGGCTAAGCCGCCTTTAAGCACACTACGGCGATTCATAGCATGTGAGTTATTATTATCTTCTGGATTATGCATAGCACTATTTTTTATCAGACTGCAGTTTAACCGGCCTTGAAAGTTTCGAGAAGGTGAGTGAACCCATTTTCCACTTACCATTTTCCTTAATATACACTTCGGTCACCATAAAGGCATTGATAACCTCATTGCTACCCAGTACCGCTACTAAGTCGATATCATTTAACAGAATGGCGGTATTACCAAATAGCTTAACTGAAGCAGAATAAACCTCAGCCTTTTTATAGTGTATACCCCCTGATTTGATGACATCAAGCTCCCTTTCTGTTCCCCAGCTGCCACCCATGTGCACAAACATCGCCTTAGCATCAAATAACAGACTCAAAGAATCTACATTTTTATCGGACATCCATTGCCATTTCTTTTTGGACAAGTCCAAAACTTCTTGTTCTGACTTTGTTGGCGTGCTAGATGTGCTATTTGACTGCGCACTTGCGGCCTGAAAGCCTGCACTAAACATCAATAAGGTGAAAATTACTTTTTTCATATAACTTTATTTTACTATTTAAATGATCATTCTCTATCTAACTTGTACAATCTCCCCTGGTCTGTAATGGCATACAATGCACCATCAGTACCTTGAGTAATGTCACGAAAGCGCTGACTTTCAGCGGCCAATAGTCGTTCTTCTCCGATAACTAAATTATTTTCAATGACCAGCCGAACGATATGCATGCCACTAAGAGCACCAATAAAAAGGTTATTTCGCCATTCCTGTATTCGGTCGCTATTGTAAAAAGTCATACCGCTAGGTGAAACTACTGGATCCCAATAATAAACAGGTTGCGTCATACCATCTCTTTGCTGACTACCGGTTAGCACTGGCTGTCCGCTATATTCAAGGCCATAAGTAATAACAGGCCAGCCGTAATTTGCACCAGCCTGAATACGGTTTAATTCATCTCCGCCACGTGGACCATGTTCGCTCAACCATAATTCTCCGGTAACTGGGTGTACTGCAAGTCCCTGTGGATTCCGGTGGCCGATAGAATATAATTCTGGCAATGCACCAGCTTGTCCAGCAAAGGGGTTGCCAACAACCGCTTGCCCATCTGTGGAAATTCTAATTACTTTTCCAATAGAAGCGGCCGTGGATTGTGCCTGTGCGCGGGTTGCATTATCCGCACGCTCCCCGGTGCTAATAAACAGATTACCAGCGGCATCAAACACCACTCTTCCTCCGTAATGATTTACTCCGGCATAAGCAGGACTTGAGCGATAAATAATAATGGCTGCCTCAATAGATTGCTCATTGTCAGCCAGCCTTCCTTTTGCAATACTTGTTCTGTTCCCTCCAGTACCTGGCTCAGAAAAAGACCAATAGATCATCCGATTTACATTAAAGTTCGGGTCCAAACATATTCCTAACAACCCCCCCTGTCCATTAGAATTGACTGGGGGTATGCCTGTAATTGCCTCACTAACAGCTCCTGAACCACTTACCATCCGCATTCTGCCAGCTTTTTCAGTTACAATGAATCTTCCGTCTGACAAAGCAGCTATTCCCCATGGAGCAGTTAGTGATGAAGTGAGTATGGTTGAACGAATTCTTGTGGCAGTGATAACTCCTTCAATTCGGGTCTGACCGGTAAAAGCAGGGCTGTAATTTGAATTGGCAGGATTTCTTTCTACAGGTGAACCACCTGTTGTTGGGTTTGTTGGCACTACTGGTGCGGGTTCTTCAGTAATAACATCTTTCTTTTTAGAGCAAGACAGCATTATTAATGTGCATCCCCAAATAAATATAGTTTTCCGAATTGTCCTTTTTAATAATTGGCTCATACTCAAAGCAAAACATTTTAAAGTAATATAACTATATTAATAGACCGTTTTAGGATTTTCGTAGATGGTCTGCGTTTTTCTATCGACGACTATAAATCAAGGAAGCCCATCGATGATTTATGCACATTCATCTATGCAATTCGCTCAGCTGTATAATAGTTATTGCAACTTCCAAATAAAATGAACTCTTTTGCAGGCTTATAACATTATAAGATACAGGACATTCATGACAATTTATCAGCGGATTTTCCGTACAATATATAGCATTGACTTTATTGCCATTATTGCACTTATTATCGGATTTTTTTTTCCTTTGACTCGGGATGTGGAAATGCCAGCCGTTTTTTGGATTAAACAGCTAATAGAATACACCTTGTACGTAATTTTCTATTTCGGAAATGTTCACTTTCTTTTTCCAAAACTAGCCAATAAAAAGTATGGGTTCTTGTATTTTATTGTACTATGCTTGCTTATATACCTGGTTCCAATAGTACTTCGCTGGGTCAGAAACATTACTGACCTTTATCCGGCACTAACCGATGTTTATGCTTCTGCAGGTTATCCTTATCGCCCAAGTGACCACTGGGACACCACAGTTGTTATCGCTATTTTAACGATCGTGCTCGCAGGAAGTTATTTTTCAGCGATGGCGAAAAAAATGCACAAAAATGAGCTTGCTTACGAGGCATCTGAGCGGGAAAGGATAAGTGCCGAACTATCCTTCTTAAAAGCTCAGATAAATCCCCATTTCTTTTTTAATACCTTGCACACCATATATGCGTTGATGGATACCGATCAGCCTGCTGCAAAAAGTTCCATATACAATCTATCCCATATGATGCGCTATGTATTATATGACACAAAGAATGACAGGACCTCTCTAAACAAGGAGATTGGATTTATCGAGGATTATATTGCACTGATGAAAGTGCGTATATCAGATGAAGTACAGATCATCGTTGATAAGCAAACGCCGATGTCCGACATGAAAATTGTTCCCATGCTGCTACTCCCCTTCATTGAAAATGCATTCAAACATGGAATCAGTGCCATAGAACCGAGCTATATATTCATTGGGATTGCAATGACTGATACAGAATTTATATTCGAAGTGCGGAACTCACTTTTTGAAGACCTGGGCAAACAGCTTGATGCCGATCAAGGAATTGGTATAGCTAATACCAGGCGACGGCTGGATTTGTTGTATGCCGGAAAATACAGTTTGGATATTGAAAGTGATACATTTGCAAAGGAATACAGTATAACCCTAACCATTCTGAAATGATCATACAATGTATTGCCGTAGACGATGAGCCTGCTGCGTTAACGCTAGTAAGCTCATATATCAGCCAAACACCGTTTTTGGAATTGGTTGCCAAATTTAACAATGCCCTGGATGCTTTGAAGCACATTCATGCAAACCCTGGACTGCAGTTAATCTTTCTTGATATTCGCATGGCTAATCTAAACGGCGTTGAGCTTGCCCGAATCATCGAGCAATCCGACAAAAGAAAGAGCCTTAGAGTAATTTTTACTACCGCTTACGACCAGTATGCGTTGGAAGGTTTTCGCGTCGATGCACTAGATTATATGGTAAAGCCATTTAGTTTTGTTGACTTTTCAAAAGCGGCAGCGAAAGCTTTCGACTATTTTACGATGATGGAAGGAAACCAAAACCAGCCTGACCGAATTGTTACCCAAGTGGACGAGGTTAAACACTCCGTTTATGTAAAAGTGGAACATCAGCTTGTAAGAGTAGAGATAGAGGATATATTATATATTGAAAGTTTAAAAGATTACGTTAAAATCTACCTCAAGCAAACAGAAAAACCTTTACTGACGCTTACCAGCTTAAAAAAGCTTCAGGAAAAATTACCTGGCAATCAATTTTTAAGATTACACCGCTCATTCATAGTGTCTACTGCAGCTATAAAATCTGCTACCAAAACATCAGTTCTCGTCGGGGATACTACAATTTATGTAAGCGAACAATTTAAAGAATCGTTTAATTTATTCCTGAACAAGTGGATACTATAACACTATCCATTCATGGTACGGTATTCGTTTGGCGTGCTCCCTACCCGCTTTTTAAAAAGCCGGATAAAATGCTGTGGATACTTAAATCCTAAATCGTATGCAATTTCACTTACAGTTTTGTCACCTTCGAAAATTTTATCCTTAGCAACATCAATAATTTTCTCCTGAATAAAATCCTGCGCGGTCTTACCGGTCTCCTTTTTAATCAGGTCTCCGAAATAGTTCGCTGAAAAATGAAGTTCTTCCGCACAATAAGCTACTGAAGGCAGGCCAATAGAATAAGGTTTCTCTGAATCAAAATAACCATTAAGCAAGCCCTCAAAGTTTTCTAAAACGCCTTTATTTGCGGCATCTCTGGTAATGAACTGACGATCGTAAAACCGGTCGCAGTAATTGAGCAGCAATTCGATAGTAGAGGCGATTAATTTTTTACTGTGTTTATCAATAGACTGCTGAATTTCGCTGTTAATCTTTGCAAATAAATCTAATACCAACTGGCGTTCTTTTGATGACAAGTGCAACGCTTCATTCGTATAGTAGCTGAAAAAATTATATTCACTGAAAGTTTTCGCAAGGGATGTTCCTCGTATCAAGTCAGGGTGAAAAACCAAGGCGTGCCCCTTGGGCTGATAAATGTCTACTTTATTTTCTACGTCTACAATTTGTCCCGGAGATATAAAAGCCAATGTCCCTTCCTGGTAGTCATAATAGTGACGTCCGTATTTTAAATCGCCACATTTCACATCTTTCAGGAAAACACAATAAAGTTCAAAATTCATTTTCGAACCTGTTCGTTCTGCTGCTTTAGAGAAATCAATTACACTAACTAGCGGATGCAGCGTCTCGTGGTTGTTAAAAGCATTGTATTCACTGATTGTTTTAAAGTTATATTCCTTTTCCATAGCACTATGTCTTTGCCTATACAAACTTAATGAATTCGGTAGTGTTAGCATAGAAATGTAAGTGCCATCAGTAAGATTGGTAGTTAAAACAGGAATCTGTATACTTCCCACGCGTGTTATTGGCGGATATTTGTAATAGTAATTGTATTTAAATTTATTGCATGGAATCAGTTAGATTAAATAATGGTATAGAAATGCCCATACTAGGTTTTGGGGTATTCCAGGTAACAGATCTGGCAGAATGTGAGCGCAGTGTTTTGGATGCTATAGCTACTGGATATCGTCTAATCGACACTGCAGCCTCCTATATGAATGAAGAGGCCGTAGGAAGGGCCATCAAGAACAGTGATGTTCCTAGAGAGGAGCTGTTTATCACCACCAAACTTTGGATACAATCTCAGGGTTACATGGGCACCAAAAAAGCTTTCGAATACTCGTTAAAAAAACTTCAACTCGAATATTTAGATCTGTATTTGATTCATCAACCTTTTGGTGATGTGTATGGAGAATGGCGTGCTATGGAAGAGTTATATAAAGAAGGTAAAGTCAGCGCTATCGGCGTAAGTAATTTTCAGCCTGACCGCCTGATCGACCTGATCATTCACAATGAAGTGGCCCCTGCTGTAAACCAAATTGAGACCCATCCTTTTCACCAGCAAGTTTATTCGCACAGCTTTTTGAAAGAGAACAATGTGCAGATCGAATCCTGGGGCCCTTTTGCTGAAGGTAAAAATAATATCTTTCAAAACGAGGTACTTGGTTCTATCGCGAACAGGCACAACAAAACCATTGCTCAAGTGGTTCTCCGCTGGCTTACCCAACAGGGTGTAGTCGCCATTCCAAAGTCGGTTCGCAAAGAACGCATGGAGGAAAATTTTGACATTTTCGA
This sequence comes from Pedobacter sp. CAN_A7, assembly GCF_015752175.1. NCBI lineage: Bacteria > Pseudomonadati > Bacteroidota > Sphingobacteriia > Sphingobacteriales > Sphingobacteriaceae > Pedobacter > Pedobacter sp. CAN_A7. The sequence goes on from NZ_JADOUW010000003.1 coordinate 41,489, forward strand.
TTTCCAGTTGAGTAGCGAAGAAATGGAAATCATCAAAACTTTAGACACCAATACCAGTAGCTTTTTTGACCACCGCGATCCTGCAATGGTCAAGTGGCTGGGCGAAAGAAAACTGGATCAGTAAACATTTATAATAAAGAGAATGGAAAAGAGAATATTAGGTAAAAGCGGACTGGAAGTATCGGCACTTGGACTGGGATGTATGGGATTGAGTTTCGGATATGGTCCTGCAGCTGATAAGACCACAGCCATCGAATTAATAAGGGCTGCCTTCCAGCATGGCGTGACCTTCTTTGACACGGCAGAAGTTTATGGCCCATATACCAATGAAGCGGTGCTGGGCGAAGCGGTTTCCCCCTTTCGCAACGAGATTGTTCTTGCTACTAAGTTTGGCTTTAAGAATGCTCAAACAAGTGAAGGACTTGACAGTCGCCCGGAAAGCATACGTGCAGTTGCTGAAGCCTCATTAAAAAGGTTACGCACTGATCGTATTGATCTTTTCTATCAACACCGTGTTGATCCCGGCGTTCCAATGGAAGACGTTGCTGGAACGGTTAAGGATTTGATTGCCGAAGGTAAAGTAAAACATTTTGGTCTTTCCGAAGCTGGCATTCAGTCCATCAGAAAAGCACATGCCGTGCAGCCTGTCGCAGCTTTGCAGAGTGAATATTCCCTCTGGTGGCGCGAACCTGAAAAAGAAATCCTGCCGGTGCTGGAAGAACTTGGAATCGGCTTTGTTCCTTTCAGTCCGCTCGGCAAGGGGTTTTTGACAGGAAAAATTGATGAAAACACCAATTTTGATAAAACAGATTTTCGCAACACCGTACCAAGATTTTCTGAAGACAACCGTAAAGCCAATCAGGTGCTGGTAGACTTACTTGCAACGATAGCAAATAAGCAAAATGCAACTGAAGCACAAATTGCACTTGCGTGGTTGCTGGCTCAAAAGCCATATATTGTTCCAATTCCAGGTACAACGAAATTGCATCGCCTGGAAGAAAACATCGGCGCTGCCCAAGTTCAATTATTAGCGCAAGATTTGATCGAAATTGAAGCAGCTGTATCTAAAATTGAAGTAAAAGGTCATCGGTACACAGAGCAAAGCCAAAAAATGATTGGTAAATAGCGTTTATGAGTGGAATCAGTTAAAATTAAAAAAACTATGAAGAATTCAATATTAGCAATTTGCCTGTTAGGGGCTTTGGCAGGGTGCAAAAGCGCACCTGAAGAAACCCCCATTTTTCCAAAAGGAGAAAAATCACCTAATGTTAACCATACCGGAAATGTTTGGCTTAGGGAGCTCAACCATGCGGATAGTGTATTTAGTTACGGCACCTCAGTTGCGATATCTGATCCCGATGCACGCTTGAACTGGCACGTACATCCTGGCGGTCAGATCCTGATCGTTACTGAAGGTGAAGGCTACTACCAGGAAAGGAATAAACCTAAAAGGACAATAAAAAAAGGTGACGTGATCAAATGTTTACCAGGGATTGAACACTGGCACGGTGCAACGCCTGATCAAGGCGTAACCTACATCGCTACATCGCCCGCGGAAAAAGGGAAAACCATTTGGCTGGACAAAGTTTCTGATGAAGATTATTATGGAAAAAAGTAGGCTTGTTCTCGCGTTAAGCGTCATTTCAGTGTTTCTCTCCGCATGTAACACGATAAAGCAACATGCTGCGTCCGGCCCTTTAATGATTAAAGAGCAGGGCAGCTTTGCCATCGGAGGTACTCAGAAAAAAGAACCCGGAACGTTCGATTTGAAAGATGCCCTTAAACCCGCTGGTCAAACCTTCCACGGTGATCATGCTTATGTATTTTACCAAATAGCTGCATCATCTAAACGTTATCCGATGGTCTTCTTACACGGCGCCGGACAATCAAAAAAAACCTGGGAAACCACACCTGATGGCCGTGATGGGTTTCAGAATATTTTCCTGAGAAAAGGTTACAGCATATACCTGCTCGATCAGCCACGTCGAGGTGCAGCGGGTAAAAGTATGGTTGCCTCATCTGTTTCTCCAGTTGCCGATGAGCAGTTTTGGTTTACACAATTTAGAATTGGCAACTACCCCGACTATTTTCCTGGAGTTCAGTTTCCTAAAGATACTGCCGCCTTGGAGCAGTTCTACAGGCAAATGACGCCTAACACAGGTCCATTTGATGCTGATGTTATTTCAAATGCAATCTCCCGATTGATTGATAAACTTGATGGAGGTATTTTAATAACACATTCCCAGGGAGGTGGTCCGGGTTGGAGCACAGCAATAAAAAATGCTAAAGTTAAAGCGATTATAGCATATGAACCCTACAGCGGCTTTGTATTCCCTAAAGGTGAACTACCACAACCGATAAAATCGTCAGGTCTCTTCGGAGAACTTAAAGGTACAGAAATACCCTTGTATGATTTTATTAAACTAACCAAACTCCCTATTGTCATCTACTATGGTGATAATATTGCAAAAGAAACCTCTACGGTGTGGAATAAAGATCACTGGCGATCTGGCCTGGAAATGGCGAAAATTTGGGCAGCAACCATTAATAAACATGGAGGGGATGCAAAAGTGGTGCATTTACCTGAGATAGGAATTAATGGTAATACCCATTTTCCGTTTTCAGATCTGAATAACATCCAAATCGCTGATTTGCTTTCCGATTGGTTAAAAGAAAAAGGTCTGGATAAGTAACATTGGTTACTATCTCTGTAATCCGTCTACATTAAGCGCTGCATTTGTCCGGACCTTTGTAATCAAAGAAATGAAAATGAAAACGATACTCAAATTTTGCATCCTCTTGACGGCAACGAGCTGCTTGTTTTCCAGTTGTTCTAAAGCGCAGCGCCCAGTTACTGATCTCAATGAAAAGGTGCTAATCATTTATTTATCAAGGACAAAAAACACTAAAGCTATTGCCGAGATTATCCAGAAGAAGGTAGGTGGAAAACTGGTTTCCTTGGAACTGGAAAAACCCTATCCTGAAAATTATCAAGCTATTGTGGATCAGGTAGCAAAAGAAAATAGTAGCGGCTATTTGCCTCCCCTTAAAACTAAAATCGACAGCATAGAGAAGTACGATATAATTTTTTTAGGTTTTCCAACCTGGGGTATGCAGCTGCCACCCCCAATGAAAAGTTTCCTTACCAAGCACAATTTTAAAGGGAAAACCCTTATACCATTTAATACGAATGCGGGCTATGGCATAGGAAGCACATTTCAAACTGTAAAAGATCTGGCTCCATCGAGCAACATCCTGGAGGGATTCTCCACGCAGGGAGGAAAAGAACGGGACGGGATTTATTTTGTGATGGAAGGTGAAAAAGAAAAGCAGGCGGATGCTGAAATACAAAAATGGTTACAAAAAATTGAAATAGTTAAATAGAATAGGTAAATGAAAATATTAAAGAACAAATCGCTCTGCATTTTAATGGTACTGACGGTAGCCATCTTTTCGAAAACTGATGCACAAGAGCCGAATATGGAAGACTCTTTAAATCCTAAACAACAAAATATCATTGCGATTTCTGCACAAACTGCAAAAGGTGATCTGACATCATTAAGGGGCAATTTGAATGCTGGACTGGATGCCGGACTGACCGTAAATGAAATTAAGGAAGCTATACTGCATACCTATGCCTATTGCGGGTTCCCACGTAGCATTCGCGGGTTACAAACCTTTATGACTGTGTTGGACGAACGTAAAGCCAAAGGTATTAATGACGTCTTGGGCGCTGAAGCATCGCCAATTACAGATAAAGGCAGTAAATATGATCGTGGAAAAGCGATATTGGAAAACTTAACAGGTGTAAAAGAAACCGGGCCAAAAAAAGGCTATGCAGCTTTTGCGCCTGCCATGGAAGTCTTTCTTAAAGAGCATCTGTTTGCAGACATTTTTGAACGGGATGTGCTAACATTTAAAGACCGTGAACTAGTAACAATAGCTGTTATCAGTAGTATTGGCGAAGCTGAACCTATGTTACGTTCACATTTAGCCATATGTCTAAATGTTGGTTTAACTCCTAACCAGCTACAGCAATTTGTTGAGGTCATCAGACCTATCATTGGAAAAAAGAAGGGCAAGTCTGCTCAAAAAGTGTTGAATGAAGTCTTAGCTGACAAAAACAAAGAATAAAAAACGAAATGAAAAAAATAACTTCAGTAATCGTATTGGCAATGTCTATGGTAACATTGGACACAGTGAAAGCGCAATCTCCTCAAAAGGTGCGTCAGCAAAATCCATATACACTGGTATATGAAGGAGCTGTTACTAAAAATGAGAAGGGAAAGGTGAATATTCATCCCGTAAAATACAAGCTAAACGGAATAGTTATCGCTGCTCATGTTTATACACCGGCAAACTATAATGATAATAGTAAATTTCCGGCTATTGTTGTCGCACATCCAAATGGTGGAATAAAAGAACAAACAGCAGGGCTATATGCGCAACGTTTAGCAGAGGCTGGTTACATAACCATCGCTGCTGATGCGGCTTACCAGGGCGCAAGTGGCGGAGAACCACGTCATACGGACAAACCTGCAAATCGTGTTGAGGATATTCATGGTATGGCTGACTATATTACCCGGTACCCTGGCGTAGATACGAACAGTTTAGGTGTTCTAGGTATATGTGGTGGTGGTGGTTATACTTTAAAAGCAGCACAAAGCGACAAACGTTTTAAAGCAGTGGCCACGTTAAGTATGTTCAACTCAGGAGAGGTAAGGCGGAATGGCTTTCAAAACTCACAGGTAGCCACAATTCAGGAGCGTTTACAGAAAGCAACAGATGCCCGTGAACAGGAAGCAGCCGGGGGTAAAATAATTTATGCTGGCGTGGCGAGTATTACAGATGAGGAGATAGCAAAGACCTCAACGGACCTGTATCGTGAGGGATATGAATATTATTACCGTACCCACACACATCCGAATTCAACCTTTTTGTATACCATGAGCAGCATGCTTGACTTAATGACCTGGGATGCTACCACAAATATGGATCTGATCAATCAACCGCTGCTAATGATGGCAGGCAGCAAGGCGGATACAAAATATATGACAGATGAAGCATTTAGCAAAGCGACTAATGCAAAAAGCAAGGAACTATTTGTTATTGATGGAGCCACCCATATACAAAGCTACTGGAAACCAGAATATGTGGGGCAAGCCGTAAACAAACTGCTTCAATTTTATAAAGTCAATCTTTAATATTAGAACTATGAAATTTAAATCAAAATACGTTTTTCTAGTTGTAGCCGCCTTTATTATGGCCTGCGCCAAAGATCAAAAAACCGTAGATACAGCATCCGCTCTTTTTCTTAAAGGAGATAAAAACACCAATGATAATTTTGTAGGTGAAGTTTGGGTGAAGTCCCTTGTTGAGGCAGATAGCTTAAATGAAACAGCAGTTGGGAATGTAACCTTTGCTCCCGGAGCAAGAAGCAAGTGGCATTCGCATCCGGCTGGTCAAATTATATTAGCGACAGAAGGAGTGGGATACTATCAGGAAAAAGGTAAGGCAAAAGTTATCCTTAAAAAAGGAGATGTGGTTAAATGCCCCCCTAACCTGCCCCATTGGCATGGTGCAAGCGCAGAAACGAAGTTTGTGCAGGTTGCAATAACTAGTCGGCAAAATGGACCTACTGTATGGCTTGAGAACGTGACGGATAGTGTATATCTGTCAAAATAGCCCTTTAAGAGAAAGTAATTGGTTATGTTACCTTGACACAAGGCGAAATCCAATTGTGAAATAATACTGGTTCGGCCAAAATGTTGGGCATTCGTATAGAATGCCCAAATGCATTTGGTTATCCTAAATCATTTAAAACAGATTCTGGTGTTCGAACACCAACTAACTGTATTTCTTCAAAAGCCTGACGAAATGTTATAAGTTCTTCAGACGTGAAACGTACGATGATGGACCTTATATTCTCCTGAACGTGGTGAAGTTTTGTAGTACCGATAATTGCTATAGTAACTTCATAGTTTACAGTAATAAAGATGTTAGCATGAAATCCTTTTGACCGTTAAAGAACTTTTACGGGCAAGCTGCTGTTTATACGGATATGGCACTCCTGAAATTTACAGATAAGGGCATTTATGTTCCGCAAGGCGATTTTTACATCGACCCCTGGAAACCGGTGAAGCTGGCGGTGATTACCCATGGACATGCCGATCATGCTTACTGGGGCAATGACGCCTACCTCTGCCACGAACTTTGCAAACCTATATTATTGCAGCGTCTGGGCGATGTGCAGGTTCAAACCCTGCCCTATGACCAGCAACTTGATATAAATGGCGTTAAGGTAAGTCTTTTCCCCGCAGGTCATGTAATCGGCTCGGCACAAATTCGCCTGGAATACAAAGGAGAAGTTGCGGTAGTATCAGGCGATTATAAGGTGGAGTACGATGGCATCAGTACGGCGTTTGAACCAGTAAAATGCCATACTTTCGTGACGGAAAGCACTTTTGGGTTACCAATATATACCTGGAAACCTCAGGAAACGATATTTAAGTCGATTAAAGACTGGGCGACAGCTAACCGGGAACAGGGTAAAACCACTGTTTTAATAGCTTATAGCCTGGGCAAGGCGCAGCGGCTGATTAAAAACCTAAGCAATCATGGCGATATTTATGTGCATAATGCCATTGCCAACCTCAATGAACGTTTTATAGCGGCTGGTGTCGACCTGCCAGAAACCATCAGGATTACGCCAGAAATTAAAAAGGAAACCCTGCAACAAGGTATTTTGATTGTTCCCCCGGCATTAGCGGAAGGCAAATGGATTAAAACGCTGCAGCAGGCCGCCACGGGTATCTGTTCTGGCTGGATGCAGGTTCGCGCCGGTCGCCGGTGGAAAAGTGCTGATGCGGGTTTTGCACTCAGTGACCATGCCGATTGGCCTGGTCTGCTTTCGGCCATCAAAGCTACAGAAGCCGAACAGGTGTATGTTACCCATGGCTTCACGTCCACATTTTCCAGGTATCTGAATGAAATTGGCATTTCGGCTGATGAAGTCAAAACTCAATACGGTAATGAAGAAGAAGAACCCGAAACGGCAGTATTAACTTCAGCAGAATAAATTATTAACCTCAACAGCATCAATTGAAACGTTTCACCGAGTTGATCCAGCAGCTGGAAACCAGCAATAAAACCAACGATAAAATCGCTGCGTTAATGGCCTATTTCAGCATGGCTGATGAAAAGGATAAACCATATGTCATTGCCATGTTTACCGGCAAACGCATTAAACGACCGGTAAATACCAACCTGTTAAAACAATGGGCCATTGAGCGCAGCGGTGTACCAGAATGGCTCTTTGCAGAGAGTTACCATAGTGTGGGCGACCTTAGTGAAACCATTGCTTTGATATTACCGCCGCCAGAAAAAGAAAGAGAACTAAAACTGCATGAATGGATACAAGCCTTGCAGGCCCTAACGGGAGCTACAGATGAAGTGAAAAAGGAATACATCCTCGACAGCTGGAACAGTCTGGATATTGCCCAGCGCTTTATCTTCAATAAACTAATTGCTGGTAACTTCAGAATCGGGGTATCGAATAAAATGCTGGTCAACGCCCTGGCTAAACATAGTGGCATGGAAAGCAACAGCATCATGCATAGCATTATGGGTAAATGGAAACCTGATGAAATTACCTATGAAGAATTAATTGAAGGTTTACATGTCAATACTGATAGCTCCTGGCCCTACCCCTTTTGCCTGGCTTATGCCCTGGATGGCGAACCAGAAAATCTAGGTGCACCTGCAGAATGGCAGGCAGAATGGAAATGGGACGGCATCCGTGGACAAATCGTTAAGCGCAATGGCGAGCTTTTCATCTGGTCGCGGGGTGAAGAACTGGTGACCGAGCAATTTCCGGAACTTCATTTTCTGAATGAGGTATTGCCCGATGGCACCGTGCTCGATGGGGAGATTTTATCCGTCAAAGATGACCGGGTACAAGCCTTCAGCATATTGCAGCAACGCCTGAACCGCAAAACCATCAATAAAAAACAATTGCAGGATGCGCCTATTGGCTTTTACACTTACGACCTGCTGGAATACCAGGGAGCGGATTTGCGTGGCGAAACGCTGCTCAAGCGCAGGAAATTATTGGAAGAAGTACTATTGCCCCTGCAGGAAAGCATCGTCACCGCATCACCGATCGTTACCTTTAGCAGTTGGGCAGAACTGGCAGAGATCAGGCCAAATGCACGAGAGAATAATAGTGAAGGCCTGATGTTAAAAAAACTAGATTCCCTTTACCATGCTGGCAGGAAACGCGGAGACTGGTGGAAATGGAAGATAAACCCCTATACCGTTGATACGGTGATGATTTATGCACAGAAAGGTAATGGTCGCCGGGCAAACTTTTTTACCGATTATACCTTTGCCGTACGCGATGGAGAAAACCTAATTACGGTAGCCAAAGCCTATTCCGGCTTGACTGATAAAGAAATTAAGGAGGTCGATTCCTTTGTGAAAAAAAATGCCATAGAGAAGTTTGGTCCGGTGCGTACGGTTAAACCAGAACTGGTATTCGAAATTGCCTTTGAAGGCATTGCCGAAAGTAAACGCCATAAGGCGGGACTGGCCTTGCGGTTCCCCAGGATTGCCCGCTGGCGTAAAGATAAAGTGGCGGCAGAAATCAATACTTTGGACGACCTCAGACAACTGTTGAATGCTACCTTAGAAATCAAATGAGCCTAGAAAAAAGCACAGGATATAAACAAGTAAATAAATGGCTCCGCGCGAATAAAAGAAAGCCTTTTACCTTCCAGAAAGAAGCCTGGCAGTATTATGCCGAAGGTTATTGCGGATTGGTGAACGCGCCTACAGGATTTGGGAAGACTTATTCAATTTTCCTTGCCGCTGTGATTGACGAGTTAAACCAACGCGCAGAAAACATAAAACTGAAAATAAAGCCGGATAAACGCAAAAAATCAATATTAAAGTTATTATGGATCACACCGCTACGCTCCCTGGCTAAAGACCTTGCCCGTGCGATGCGGGAGGTTTGCCTGGAGCTAGAACTCGATTGGCAGATCGGGATCCGCAATGGCGATACCTCTACTAACGACAAGCTGAAACAGAAAAAACAAATGCCCGAGGTGTTGATTATTACCCCCGAAAGCATGCACCTGTTGCTTGCTCAAAAAGGTGGCATTGGTCATTTTGATCAGTTACAAGGCATAGTTGCGGATGAATGGCATGAATTGATTGGCAGCAAACGCGGGGTACAGACGGAACTGGCTATATCGCGCATTAAGGGCTATCTACAGCAAACACATCCCGAACGGTTGTTAAGAATCTGGGGCATATCGGCCACCATTGGCAATATGCAGCAGGCCATGGACGTGCTGATCCCATACCCGGAAGTACTGAAAGTGATGGTTAAGGCCGATGTAGAGAAGAAAATTGATATTAGGGCCATATTGCCCGATCATATAGACATGTTACCCTGGGCGGGGCATTTAGGCCATAAGCTGGCACATAAACTCCTGCCTGTGATTCACAAAAGCAAAACCACCCTGGTTTTTACCAATACGCGAAGCCAGGCTGAGCTTTGGTACCAAAATCTGTTATCACTTGATGAAAGTCTGGCGGGGCAGATTGCGATCCACCATGGTTCCATTGATTTTGAATTGAGGAACTGGATAGAGGATTCCCTACATGCAGGGGTTTTGAAGGCCGTCATCAGTACATCTTCGCTAGATCTTGGGGTAGATTTTAAACCGGTGGATACGGTGGTGCAAATTGGCTCACCTAAAGGCGTAGCCCGTTTTTTACAACGTGCAGGTCGCAGTGGCCACTCGCCCTATGAAACCTCGGTGATTTATTTTTTACCCACCCATGCGCTGGAATTAGTGGAGGCCGCAGCAATTAAAGAAGCGGCAAAAACACAGGATATTGAGAGCCGAGAACCCGTAGTGATGGCTTTTGACACCCTGATCCAATACCTGGTGACACTGGCAGTTGGCGACGGTTTTGACGAAAAGCAATTGTTTGAAGAAGTGAAACAAACCCATTGTTACCAGGAGCTTTTACCAGAAGAATGGCAATGGATTATGCAATTTATTACTACAGGTGGAGATAGCTTAACCGCTTATAACGAATTTAATAAGGTGGTTCACAAAGATGGTCTTTGGGTAGTGGACAGCAGGCAGATCGCCTTACGGCACCGCCTGCATATTGGCACCATTGTGAGTGATGCGATGTTAAAGGTAAAATTTATGACGGGCGGTTATGTAGGCATGTTGGAAGAATCTTTCATCTCCAAAATAAAACCTGGGAACAGCTTTACGCTGGCGGGCAGGATTCTGGAATTTGTGATGGTGAAAGACATGACAGTGTTGGTGCGGAAAAGCAAAATGAAAAGTGCTATTACACCCAGCTGGCTGGGCGGCCGGATTTCGCTGACGGCCAACCTGGGAACGCTGCTTCGAAAAAAGTACAACCAGGCTTTGGATGTAGAACAGGAAGATGATGAACTGAGTATCTTAAAACCTTTGTTTGAACGGCAGGCCAAGGTATCGCATGTACCAAGAAATGATGAGTTCCTGATCGAACTGATCCATACCCGCGATGGTTATCACTTGTTTGCCTATCCTTTTGAAGGCCGCATGGTACATGAAGTGATGGCCGCCTTAATTGCTTACCGCATTGGGAAACTGTTACCCATTACGTTCTCTATTGCCATGAACGACTACGGCTTTGAACTGCTAAGTGAACAGCCATTTCCCGTGGAGAAATCAATGTTAAAAGCCCTTTTTACGCCAGATAACCTGGCTGTGGATATTGTGGCCAGTATTAATGCCACGGAAATGGCCAGGCGCAAGTTTCGTGATATTGCTTGCATATCAGGTTTGGTGTTCCAGGGTTTTCCGGGAAAATACACGGCAAACAAACACCTGCAGTCTTCATCGGCATTATTTTTCAACGTTTTTAGTGATTATGATAAACATAACTTATTATTGCGCCAAGCCTACGATGAAGCGTTTTATCAGCAGATTGAAGAGCCCCGCCTGGCAGCAGCCTTACACCGCATACAGGCGAGTAAGTTAGTGGTGGTTACCACCACCTCCTATACCCCATTGTGTTTCCCTATTAAGGTAGATAGCCTGAGGGAAAACATGAGTACAGAGGAGTTAGGACAACGTATACAAAGAATGACTGCGGAAGCAGAGAAAAAACCAAGGAAGAAAAATGATCATACCATGTAAAGGTGAAACCTTTTTGCTGTGTAAAGAAAGAGTGATGTATTGGGAAGCAAAAAAGACACTGATCATCAGCGACCTGCATATTGGTAAAGCGGCGTTTTTCCGCAAATCCGGGATACAGGTGCCTGCAACGGTGGGCCAGACAGACCTCGAAAGATTAAGCGAGTGTTTAGCAAGCTTTGAGACTGAAGTACTGCTGGTTACTGGTGATATGTTCCACAATTACATGAACAGTGATGTCACTGCTTTTCAGGAATGGAGGGAACAATACCCGGCGCTGCAAATTAAATTAATCAAGGGTAATCATGATGGTTTAACACGGCAAGAATACGAAGCCTTGGGAATTGAGGTGCACCTGAAGGAATTGCTTTATGGACCATTTCGTTTTGTACACGACCAGCCGGATACCTTTGACGAGTATTATAATATTTCAGGCCATATCCATCCAGGTATTACGCTCTTTGGCCGAGCGCGGCAACAGCTACGCCTGCCTTGTTTTTTCTTTGGAAAAACCTGTGCCATTCTGCCGGCCTTTAGTGTATTTACAGGATTGAGCATGCTTAAACCCAAGGATGAGGATGAGGTCTATGCCATTACACCTACAGGGGTTGTCGCCGTTTAAAGCGCTACCTGGGCTAATAAACGTTCAACTACAGTCTGGTCGGTTTTAAAGGTGACATCCTCCACTTTTAAATCCTTTAAAGGGATCCAGCGGAAACTCTGGTCACTGTTTTCTGCAAAATCAAAGGGTTTACTGGTAAAAGCAAGGTGAATTAAAGGATGTAACTCCTTCACAAAGTAATAGATACTCAAGACCTGGCTGTCGTTAAAGGAAGACTTTTCGTAAAAATCAGTGGTATAAAAATGCTCCAGCACTTCGATGTCTGTTTCACATTCTTCGACAAATTCACGTTTTAGGGCATCTTTCAGGCCTTCGCCTAATTCTAATCCCCCACCCGGAAACTTACTGAAACGTTTACCTTCGGCCTGCTCATCGCTGATCAATATCCCGCGTTCCGGATCAATCAGCAGTCCGTATACCCTTACATTGAAATAACTCATTGATCGAAATGCTTTTTGTTTTTAGTGACGTTTTCTAAAGTCCATGGAATTTCTCCGCCAAAGTTATCCTGCCTCACCGGGCACTTTTTCACTTTGCAATAGTGACAGCACTCATATAAACAGGGATCTGTATGAATAAATAATTCGGTTGTACGACCTTTATTTTTGTTTATCAACTTATCAATAGACGATATTTCCTGGTGTACCCTATTCAGGTCGTAATAATAAGGCAAGGTCACATGGCAATCGATATGGAGGTCGGCACCATATTGTTGTGCCCTCAGGTTATGAACATCAATCCAGGAATCACTTCTGTTATCCTGCATAATGCCTACAATATCTTTAACCAGTTCAGTATTACTCTCATCCATAAGACCACCAACTGATTTTCGGGTAAGGCGATAACCATTGTATACGATATAAGCACCCATCAGGATAGAAATGACCCCGTCGAGCCAGTAAATTTGAGTGAGCTGGATGAGGACCACGCCAATGACTAAACCCGCACTGGTGATGGAATCAGTGAGCAGGTGTTTTCCGTCGGCTTCCAGCGTTAAGGAATGGTGCTTTTTGCCCATGTTGATCAGGAAATAGCCCACTAGTAAATTGATGACACCGGTGGCACCGATGATCACGGCCCCATCATAAAGTTGCCTGATTACATTCGGATTAATCAGGTCATAAGTGGCTTTGCAAATAATGATGATTCCGGCAATGCCGATAAGGACACCCTCCACGAAAGCTGAGAAGAATTCTACCTTACCATGTCCGTAAGGATGGTTCTCATCTTTTGGCAAAGTGGTGAGGTAGATGCTATAAAAGGCAAAGCTGCTGGCTAAAACGTTGACGATACTTTCGGCCGCGTCTGTTAAAATCGCATTGGAATTGGTGATAAAATAAGCAGTAAACTTCGCGAGCATCAACAGGATACTCACGCATAAGGATACGAGTATTGCTTTTTTCTTTGGATTCAAACTTCAGTAATTAGCGTACAAAAATAGGCTTTAGTGGCTGAACTCTGTCAAAAAGTATTATTTTTTAGTTTAAAATTCCGTCAGGTTCCTATATTTGCTTAGCAACAAAATTATATTTTGCTTAGGCCTTAAATATTATGACATTTTTATCGAAAAGAATCAATAACCTCTCAGAATCGCAGACCATCAAAATGGCAAAACTAGGTAGAGAACTTTCCGCAAAGGGAATAGATGTGATCAACCTGAGTTTTGGTGAGCCAGACTTTTTTACCCCTGAACACGTAAAAGAAGCGGGTAAACAGGCCATAGATGATAATTACTCGTACTACACACCCGTTTCTGGCTACCCAGAATTACGTAAAGCTATTGCAGAGAAATTGTTGAAAGAAAACGGTTTGTCGTATAACTTTGACCAGATTGTGGTATCTACAGGTGCTAAACAGTCTTTGGCAAACGTTATCCTGTGTTTAATTGATCCAGGAGATGAAGTTATCGTTCCTACCCCTTACTGGGTATCGTATTCGGAAATGATCAAACTTGCGGAAGGTGAAACGGTGTTTATTAATGCTACTGTTGAGCAAAACTTTAAAATTACAGCAGCACAACTAGAAGCTGCCATTACCCCGAAAACAAAGTTGTTTATGTTTTCATCGCCATGTAACCCAACTGGATCGGTATATACACAGGAAGAGTTAGCTTCATTGGCAGCTGTTTTCGAGAAATATCCTAACATTTACATCCTTTCAGATGAAATTTACGAACACATCAATTTTGTAGGAAAACATACATCTATTGCTTCTTTCGACGCGATAAAGGACCGCGTAGTGGTGGTGAATGGATTCTCAAAATCCTATGCAATGACTGGTTGGAGAGTAGGTTATGTAGCCGCTAACAAAGAAATTGCAAGTGCTTGTGATAAATTACAAGGACAGATTACCTCTGGTACCTGTTCTATAGCCCAAAGAGCAGCTTTAAAAGCTTACCAGGACGGACTGGATACGGTACACGAAATGGTAGCAGAATTTAAAAAACGCAGGGATGTTGTTTATGACCTGCTGAAAGAAATTCCAGGTATTAAGGTTAACCTTCCTGAAGGTGCCTTTTATTTCTTCCCGGAAGTAAAGTCGTTTTTCGGTAAATCCGTTAACGGACAAACCATCAATACTGCAGAAGACCTATCCTTATACTTACTAAACGAAGCTCATGTTTCTACGGTGACCGGTGAAGCTTTCGGTAATGAAGATTGCATCCGTATTTCCTATGCTGCATCTGAAGATACCTTAAGAGATGCGGTAAGCAGAATAGCAAATGCGTTAAGTAAATTAATCTAAGCCAAGCGGAACACACAGCGAAGCTTTGTAAAGTTTATACGATTATTATAACTTATAGATGAGCCCAATATTGTATTGGGCTCATTTTTTTTGAGAACCACCTTACTCCTCTCTTTAATTAGGCTGGCCAAAAATCACGGTTGCCGGGGTCTTAATTTCAGTGAACCATTAGGCGATTTATTCTTTGACAAATAAATGATGAATAGTTAGAAATTCCGTTTTACATTTGTCTAACACTGTTAAATAATATAACGGTTTATGCTATGGGAAGTAAAGAACGGATTGCAAGATTAAAAGAAGACACCAGAAGTAATATTCTGGATGCATCCTTAGAAATTGTAAAAGAAGAAGGATGGCAAGCTTTAAGTATGCGCAAGATTGCGGATAAGATAGAATATACCGCACCTATTATTTATGAATACTTTGAAAATAAAGAAGGTATTTTGCTGGAACTTACCCGTCAGGGATATGTGATTTTAAACCAGGAAGTCAAAAAAGCAATGAATGTGGAAACCGATGCGGAAAAGCAATTGGAAGACATGTGGATTGCATACTGGAATTTCGCCTTTGCACACAAAGAATTGTACCAGCTAATGTATGGTGTGGAGATGAACTGTTGTTACCAAAAGAAAGCCTTTCCGGAAGCTGTCCACGCCAATAATCTCTTTTACAACAAAATTAGGGAGGTGATGACGGCCGAAAATCCTGAGGAAGAATTAGTATGTAGAAAATTCTATACTTTCTGGTCCATTATACATGGACTGATCTCCATAAACCTGGTCAACAAAGGCAGAGGTCAGGAAATGAACGAACAGATTTTGCACGACGCCATAAAAGGCATTATTAAATACATTAACGATTAACTAAAATATAAGCGGTTCATTCATATGAACCGCTTTTTTAACCTCTTACTTAACGGTGTTAGATTAATTACAGCCGTTACATAACCAGTCCTTAAAAATCCAATATATCATGAAACAATTACCCAATCACACCCCAGTATCTAACGCTGTTAAACTATCTAATAACGTTATAAAGGCAATGAGCCTTGTTTTAGCCATTATTCTCTTTGCTTGCAATCGCCAGGAGAAAATGCAGGTGGCCAATCCGATCGTACAAACCCTGCCCGTAATGGCCATTAGCAACAGTAAAGAAACAACATTTTTGGAATACCCCGCAGCAATTGAAGGCGCTGTAGACTTGGAAATTCGTCCACAAGTATCCGGCACCATAGAAAAGGTATTTGTAAATGAAGGTGCGCTGGTACAGAAAGGTCAGCCATTATTCAAAATCAATGAACTTCCTTATAAAGAAGCGTTGAATAATGCGAAGGCATTGTTACAGTCGGCACAGGCCGCAGCATTAAATGCGCAGCTCGACATCGAGAAGCTTACGCCATTGGTGGCAAACAAGGTGGTATCAGACTTTCAATTGAAAAGTGCTAAAGCTGCCTATCAAATGGCTCTTGCCAATGTGGCGCAGGCTAAAGCAGGAATAGGCACTGCTCATATCAACCTGGGTTATACGCTAATTAAGGCCCCTGTAACAGGTTATGTAGGCAGATTACCTAAGAAACAAGGTAGTTTAGTCAGCAATGCTGATCCGGCTCCACTTACACAGCTTTCTGATGCCCATGAAGTACATGTTTATTTTTCATTGAGCGAAGATGACTTTATAAATTTCAATGAAAAATATCCTGGACACACCTTAGCGGAGCGTTTAAAAAATATTCCCGGCGTTTCCCTTTTACTGGCCGACAATACAGAATATCCACATCCTGGTAAATTAGACATGGTAGATGGACAGTTTGACAAACAAACAGGTGCCATAACCTTAAGGGCCACCTTTCCAAATCAAAAAGGCTTGTTGCGCTCTGGAAATACAGGCAAACTACGGTTAACGATGACGCATGAACAAGCTTTATCTGTACCACAGGAAGCGACCATGGAAATACAGGACAAAATTTTCATTTATTCAGTTAGTCAAGACAACAAAGTAAGCAAGCAGCCCATTACGGTGATGGGCACCAGCGGCAACAGTTACCTGGTAAAAAATGGCTTGAAGGCAGGCGACAGAATTGTATTAAAAGGTATGGAGGGCCTTAAAGAAGGTGAAATCATTACACCAGAAACAACCCCAGATTTAACAGCAGTTCATATTAAAAAATAGTTAGCAAGATGTTTAAGAAATTTATTGAGCGGCCCGTGCTGGCCACAGTTATATCCATTATCCTGGTCATACTGGGTATACTTGGCCTCACCAAACTGCCCTTACAGCAGTTCCCAGATATTGCGCCGCCTGCCGTGCAGGTCATGGCACTTTATCCTGGTGCTAACGCAGAAACGGTTTTAAGATCCGTTGCGCCGTCTTTAGAAGAGTCTATTAATGGTGTAGAAAACATGAGTTACATGAGCTCTACAGCCAGTAACGATGGCTCTTTAGTGATTACCGTTTATTTTAAACTGGGGACTAACCCAGACCAGGCGGCGGTAAATGTACAAAACCGGGTAGCCCAGGCTACCAGTCAGTTACCCGTTGAGGTGGTACAGGCAGGTATTACTACCGCAAAACAACAGAACAGCTTGATCATGGTGGTGGACATGTATGCCGAGGATACAGTAAACTACGACCAGGCTTTTCTAGCCAATTATGCACAGATTAACATCATTCCGGAAATCAAAAGGATACCAGGTGTAGGGCAATCGATCATTTTTGGAGGAAATAAAGATTATTCCATGCGGGTATGGTTAAATCCAGCGCAAATGGCTGCTTACCAGTTATCACCAGCAGAAGTAACGGCTGCCATACAGGACAAAAGTCTGGAAGCCGCGCCAGGTAAATTTGGTGAAAGCAGCACCGCTTCTTTTGAATACGTAATTAAGTATAAAGGAAAGTTGAACAAACCGGCAGATTATGAAAATATCGCGGTGAAGACAAATGCGGATGGTTCTGTATTAAGACTTAAGGATGTAGCTAAGGTAGAATTTGGCACCTATACCTATGGAAATTTTACGCGGGTAAATGGCAAGCCCGGAATCAACATTGCAGTGATGCAATTATCAGGATCCAATTCCAATGAGATCCAGATTGCCATTGATAAGCTGATGCAAAAATCTGCGAAGGATTTCCCTAAAGGAGTAAAACACCTGATTTTATACAATACCAAAGACTCGCTTGATCTTTCGATTGCCCAGGTAAAAACTACGCTTATTGAAGCCTTTATTCTGGTATTTATTGTGGTGTTCCTTTTCTTGCAGGACTTCCGTTCTACGCTAATTCCTGCGATTGCGGTACCTGTAGCAATTTTAGGCACTTTCTTTTTCATGCAGTTGTTTGGTTTTTCCATCAACCTGCTTACGCTTTTTGCCTTAGTACTTGCCATAGGTATTGTGGTAGATGATGCGATTGTGGTGGTGGAAGCTGTGCATGCCAAGATGGAGCATCAGAAACTGCCTCCAAAAGCGGCCACCATTTCAGCCATGAATGAAATAACCGGTGCCATTATATCGATAACCCTGGTGATGTCGGCAGTGTTTCTACCTGTCGGTTTTATGGAAGGTTCAACAGGTGTTTTTTACAGACAGTTTGCCTTTACCCTGGCCATTGCGATTGTAATATCCGCGGTTAACGCCCTAACTTTGAGTCCCGCTTTAACAGCATTATTTTTAAAAGAAAACCACAGTCATCACGCTGACCCAACGCAAAAGAGAAGTTTTAAAGAAAAGTTCTTTATGGGTTTCAATAGCGGCTTTGATAAACTGACCAATAACTATTTAGGAGCTTTACGTTTTCTGATCCGTTTTAAATGGGTGAGTGTAGTTGGTTTACTCGTTGTGATGCTTGCGACCGGAATTTTGGTTAAAAGAACACCATCAGGCTTTATCCCATCTGAGGATCAAGGTTTTATTGCGATTTCCTTGTCCATGCCTGTTGGTGCTTCTTTAGACCGGACCACTAAAGTGATTAAAGAGCTGGAAACCAGGCTTGATGATATGGAATCTAAAAAAACATTGATGGGGTTGTCAGGATTTAACATCCTTACTCAATCTTCCAGTCCTTCTATGGGAGTATCTTTCATCTTATTAAAACCTACTGGCGAAAGAGGTAAAATAAAAGACATTAATGAGATTATGAATGAGGTGAGGGGCAAACTTGCAGGCATCAAGGGTGCCAGTTTCTTTGTCTTCACCTTCCCTACTGTTCCCGGATTTAGTAATGTTGATGGCCTGGACATGGTTCTTCAGGATCGCACGGGTGGTAGTCTGGATAAGTTTAGTGGCCTGAGCAGCAAGTTTATTGGGGAGTTAATGAAACGACCGGAAATTGCTGTGGCCTTCACTTCCTTCAGGTCAGATTACCCCCAACTAGAACTGCAGGTGGATGATGAAAAAGCAGATCAGCTTGGGGTGCGTGTAAAAGATGTGCTGCAGACCATGCAAGCTTATTTTGGAAGTACCCAGGCATCAGATTTTAACCGCTTTGGCAAGTATTACAGGGTCATGGTACAGGCAGATAAAGCCAACAGAATTGATCCGGCCGCCATGGATGGTGTTTTTGTAAAAAATAGTGCAGGCCACATGGTTCCTATTAACACCATTGTCAAGTTAAAACGTGTTTACGGACCAGAGAATGTGTCGAGGTACAATTTGTTTAACTCCATTGGGATCAATGCGATTCCTAAACCGGGTTACAGCTCAGGTGATGCCATTAAAGCCGTGGAAGAAGTGGCCCAAAAACAATTACCATTCGGTTATTCCTACGAATTTACTGGACTTACCAAGGAAGAGATTTCTTCCAGTGGGCAATCGGCCATCATTTTCAGCTTATGTCTGCTATTTGTTTACTTTTTGCTGGCTGCACAATATGAAAGTTATATTTTACCATTAGCCGTAGTATTGTCCATTCCTGCTGGAATATTAGGTGTATTTGTAGCCATTGGTTTGACTGGAATCTCTAATAATATATACGTGCAGGTTGCACTGGTCATGCTGATCGGTTTATTAGCCAAAAACGCCATTCTGATTGTAGAGTTTGCTGTACAACGCAGGCGTGCAGGTAAATCATTAGCAGCATCGGCAATTGAGGCCGCAAAGCTACGTCTTCGTCCCATCATTATGACTTCCCTGGCATTTATCGTGGGCATGATCCCAATGATGAATGCCGTTGGCCCTTCTGCATTGGGAAATCATTCGATCAGTATCGGTGCTGCCGGAGGAATGGTGTTCGGTGTGGTCTTGGGTTTATTGCTCATTCCCGTGCTCTTTATCTTCTTCCAGTATTTACAGGAAAAAGTATCGCCACTACATGTAGTGCTCACTAAAAATTCAAATCATGTTAAAGAACTTGCCCATGAAAACGTTTAACTATTTATATTACCTCTTCGTCCTTTCGGCAGTAGCGGCGGGATGTAAAATATCAAAGGATATCCCCTCGCCTGTCAATGCCATACCGGCTTCCTATAGAGATGCTGTGCCTAATGATTCCAGTAGTATTGCTTCTATTCCGATACATGAATTCATCAGGGAGACTGACCTTCAGCAGCTTATTGATACCGCATTAACAAAGAATTATGATCTGCAGTTGGCTGTTAAAAACATTGAAGCTGCGGAGTTGCTTTTCAAACAATCGCGGCTGGGCAATTTACCGGTAATTAATATGCAGCTATCAGCCAGTTCAAACCGGCCATCAGACAATAGTTTAAATGGATTGAGCACCAGTCAGTTTTTGGGCACTAAACATATCGAAGATTACAACGCTAGTGTGGGTTTAAGCTGGGAAGCAGACATTTGGGGCAAGATAAAAAACCAACAACGGTCTGCATTGGCGACCTACCTGCAAACTGCTGAAGCCAGAAAGGCTTTACAAACCAGGATTGTAGCCAATGTAGCGCAGGGTTTTTACCAGTTATTGATGATGGATGCGCAGATGGAAGTGGCTAAAAGAAATCTGAAATTAAATGACAGTACGCTGCGTATTATAAAAATGCAGTTTGATGTAGGGCAAGTCACATCGCTGGCCATTCAACAGGCAGAAGCACAACAATTGGTTGCTGCACAATTGATTCCACAGTTGGAACAAGCCATTACCATACAGGAAAATGCACTCAGTATGCTAACGGGGAAAGTACCGGCCGCAGTGGAGCGCCATTCGGTACTGGAAAAGATAAATACACCTATTGCATTGGCTTCCGGGTATCCAGCGTCCTTGGTGAGTGCCAGGCCGGATGTAAAAAGCGCGGAGCTAGCCTTAAACATTGCTAATGCCCAGGTTGGCATTTCTAAAGCGAATCTCTACCCTACCTTAAGTATTACAGCAAACGGTGGATTAAACTCCTTAAAGGCCAGTAACTGGTTTAATATACCCGCATCCTTGTTTGGTGTGGTGGCAGGGGGAATTACCCAGCCCATCTTTCAGCGTAAGCAGTTGAAAACGCAATATGATTTGGCTAAAATTGACCGTGAACGGGTAGTGATCGAATTCAGACAAACGGTGCTGAACGCCACGGGCGAAGTGTCGGATGAGCTGGTGAAAATTCAGAAGCTGCAGCAGCAATATGATATTTCTTTGCAACGGGTAAACACGCTGCAACAGGCCGTTAAAAATTCGAACTTATTATTTAAGAATGGGATGGCTACCTACCTGGAAGTAATTACGGCACAAAGTAATTCTTTACAAAGTGAATTGGCATTGGCCGAAATTAAAACTTCACAACTTATTGCTGCAGTATCACTGTACAGGGCATTAGGTGGAGGTGCGGGTACTTTATAAAATCTATTTTAAACACCAAGAGCCCGATGGATCATCGGGCTCTTGGTGTTTAATTACTTATGCTATGCAAGGATTATGACCTGATGGCTTCTACCGGATCTAATCTAGAGGCGGCATAAGCTGGCCAGAAGCCTGATATGGCACCGATGATCACCGATATGGTAATGCCTGTGATGACGTTTTGCATGTCGAGAATGATTTTAACATCCATGACATAGGTGAAAAAGACGGTAATGAGGTACACCAGGAATAAACCCAGGGCCCCACCTAAGAGGCATAAAGCGATGGCTTCGAACATAAATTGAAGCAATATAAAATAGTTTTTTGCACCTAGTGACTTCTGGATTCCAATAATATTAGTGCGCTCTTTTACGGAAACAAACATAATATTTGCAATCCCAAAACCACCGACCAAAATAGAAAATCCACCGATAACCCAACCGGCAATGTTGACCATTTTAAACATCACATCGAGCTGGTTTGATAAAATAGTGGCTTTGTTGAGTGAAAAATCATCTTCAGCACCAGGTCTTAGGCGGTGAATAGAACGCAATACACCCTGCAATTCACTTTCTACTTCTTCCAGGCTAATGTGTTCTTTACCCCTTACGGTAATCTGGGGATTATAATTTTCGTTTTCTATATCAAATAAACCACGGGCGAGGTTAATAGGAATTAATACATTTTTATCTTGTGACATGCCCAGCATATCCTCGCCTTCTTTCTTAAAGACACCCACAACGGTAAGTCGCCGGCCCATCACCTTAATTTGTTTACCCATCGCTTCTGCTCCGCTAAACAACCCATCAGCAATATCTGCCCCCAATATGACTACCGGGGCACCACTTTGTCCTTCGCTTTCTGTAAAGTAACGTCCCTCCTGAAAATCAAGGTTCCATGTTTGATTATAGTCTTGTGATGCCGAGTTTAACCCTACATTTTCTACTGAATTGCTTCTGTATTTAACGGTGCGGTTGCTGGCTGAAGCTTCAAATGAGATGCCCTGTACGTTTTCCAGGCGCTCTTTTAAGGCATCATAATCCCTCATGCTAGGCTGAGGACGGTTGATATATTTCCACCAGGGATAAGAATCGCCGAAAATCCATGGCCATTTCTGGACAAAGATGGTTTTAGAACCTAATTTATCAACACTTTCCTGAAGCTTATTACGTAAGGTATCAACCGCTGAAAACACGGATATGATGGTAAAAATACCAATTGTAATGCCCAATAAGGACAACATGGTGCGGAGTTTATTTTGGCGGAGGGCATCGGAGGCAAACCAAAAACTCTCGCCTATAAGTCTTAAGATCATCATAATTAATGTTTAGACCAAAACTAGTTAAAAAGGTTACAGCTTTGTTGGGGTATAATTAAAATAAATGAAGCGTCAATTTTTTAGTACATATAATCATTATTTCTAAATTAGGGAATAAATTTAGTAATTTTGCACCCTTAATTATTACATCGAAAAACATGAAGTTATCTCAATTTAAATTTAATTTACCTGAATCATTAATTGCCAATACCCCTTCTGATCAGCGCGACGAAGCCCGTTTGATGGTATTACACAAGGATAGTGGCAAGATTGAGCACAAAATATTTAAGGATGTTTTAGGCTATTTTGATGATCAGGATGTAATGATTTTAAATAATACAAAGGTATTCCCTGCCCGTTTATATGGCAATAAAGAGAAAACCGGTGCTACTATTGAAGTATTTTTGCTACGCGAACTCAACAAAGAGCTCCGTTTATGGGACGTTTTGGTTGATCCTGCACGTAAAATTCGTGTTGGAAATAAATTATATTTTGGCGAAGACGATCTTTTAGTGGCTGAAGTTGTTGACAACACCACCTCCAGAGGACGTACCATTCGTTTCCTTTTTGATGGCACGGATGAAGAATTTAGAAAGAACATTGAAATTTTAGGCGAAACACCGCTTCCGAAATATATTAAACGTAAGGCTACTGCTCAGGATAAAGAACGTTACCAAACGATATTCGCTAAACATGAAGGCGCTGTTGCAGCTCCAACTGCAGGTTTGCACTTTAGCCGCGAGTTAATGAAAAGACTGGAATTAAAGGGTATAAACTTTGCCGAAGTAACTTTACACGTAGGATTAGGTACTTTCAGATCTGTAGAGGTAGAAGATTTAACGAAACACAAAATGGATTCTGAGCAATTCATTATCGAAGCTAAAGATGCAGCGATCGTTAATAAAGCTTTAGAAGAAAAGAGAAAAATTTGTGCTGTAGGAACTACATCTATGCGTGCAATTGAATCTGCAGTATCTTCAGGACACTTATTGAAACCTGCAAACGACTGGACCAGTAAGTTTATTTTCCCTCCATACGAATTCAGTATTGCTAATTCAATGATCACCAATTTCCATACACCAGAATCAACGTTATTAATGATGGTAAGTGCATTTGGTGGATATGACTATGTAAGAAATGCATATGAAGTGGCTTTAAAAGAAAAATATCGCTTTTATAGCTATGGTGATGCCATGTTGATTATTTAATCCATTTTTATATAGCAAAGGACAGGAGATTTAGACTTAGGTATAAATCTCCTTTTTTATGACCTGATTATACATTTTTACCATGAAATACTACGCGATCATTGTTGCAGGAGGATCTGGAACCAGAATGAATACCGCAGAGGCTAAACAATTTTTGCTGTTAAACGACCTGCCTATTCTGATGCATACTTTAAATGCCTTCCACCAGTGTGATGTGAACCCTGAAATTGTTCTTGTACTCAACATTGACCAGCACCAGTACTGGACAGATTTGTGTACTAAATACCAGTTTACTGTCCCACTCCAATTGGTAAAAGGAGGAGAACAAAGGTATCATTCGGTAAAAAACGGGTTAAAGTTGATTAAAGGAACGGCCATTGTTGCGGTTCATGATGCGGTAAGACCCCTGGTATCGGTGGATTTAATTGCTGCATCTTTTAAGATTGCAGAAGCAGAAGGGAATGCTGTTGCGGCCATACGCCCGGTCGATTCTATCAGAATAACGCAGGCAAACGAAACGAGGGCAATAAATAGAGAAGATGTATATTTAATCCAAACACCACAGACTTTTCAATTGGCGCAACTTAAAAAGGCTTATGAACAACCTTTTCGGAATGGCTTTACGGATGATGCATCTGTAGTAGAGAAAGCGGGATTTCCGATACAACTTATTGAAGGTGAAAGGGAAAACCTGAAAATAACTTACCCAGTAGATCTGGAACTGGCCAGTTTATTATTACAAAAAAAAGGCTCCTGCTAAGCAGAAGCCTTTTTTTTATATTAAGCCGCCCGATTGATTAATTTCAAGATAATTGCAATCACTGCGATTACCAATAAAACGTGGATCAATCCACCTACGTCACCAAATCCTTGAAAGAAAAAACCAATGATCCATAATATGACTAATACTACTGCAACTAGATAAAGTAAATTTCCCATAATTGTAATTTTTAGAGTTAATTGTTAATTAAATGATTTTTCAAAGCATCAACTGCTTTCTTGACAATTCATAAACAATCTTCGTTCCAAAAATTAAAGCCCTGGGGATGCAGGGCTTTAAATGGTTAATTTAGTATTCATCTTCATTAAAGAAGAAATCGTCTTTTGTCGGATAATCCGGCCAAATTTCTTCAATGGTTTCATAGGGCTCACCATCATCTTCCAGTGCTTGCAGATTCTCAATCACCTCAACAGGAGCACCTGATCTAATGCCGTAATCAATTAATTCATCTTTTGTTGCAGGCCATGGAGCGTCTTCCAAATGCGATGCGAGTTCTAATGTCCAATACATATGTTTTCTTATTAGTTTATTCTATATTAATTCCGCAAAAGTATATTAAAAAACCTGATGAAAACAAAATTTTATAATTTTTTTTTAAACCCTTGGAATCCAGATGTTTTCATCTGTATCCGCGTCTAAATTAAGTTTGCGGGCCAAAACAAATAAATAATCGCTTAACCTGTTCAAATAAATAGTCATTTTTTCGTCAACAAAGCTTTCAGCGTTTAGTTGAAAAGTTAGGCGTTCCGCTCTGCGGCAAATACACCTGGCGACATGGCAATAAGAGGTTGTCGTATTTCCACCTGGTAAAACAAAATGTTTTAATGGAGGCAAAATTTCGTTCATGTTGTCCATTTCACTTTCCAGCAATTCGATATCAGTGGTCAGCAGGTCTGGAATTTTCATTTTGGACTTTTCAGGATCTGCAGCCAGGGCGGCCCCAATGGTAAACAAACGGTCCTGAATTTCTTTTAGCATGGCCTGGTCATGTGGATCTATTTCCTGGCAGGCAATTAAGCCTACGTAAGAATTCAGTTCATCTACGGTGCCATAACATTCTATGCGGAGGTGGTATTTAGGTACACGGGTACCCCCTATAAGGGAGGTTAAGCCTTTATCACCTGTTTTTGTATATATCTTCATGAAATGCGTCGATATTAACCCATCGATTCAAAATCGTCGCCTCTCTCCTGGAGTACGGTTAATCTTGGGGATACCGTTTTAATATCTGTATTTAAATAATCATTTTCAATTAATCCGTCACGCATCCTTACAATACGGTGGGCGTGCTGAGCGATGTCTTCTTCGTGTGTAACTAAAATAATGGTATTGCCTTTACTGTGAATCTCTTCCAGCAGCCCCATGATCTCCACAGAAGTCTTGGTATCTAAGTTACCGGTAGGCTCATCGGCCAGAATAATAGAGGGGTTGTTGATCAGTGCACGTGCTACCGCCACACGCTGGCGCTGTCCACCGGAGAGTTCATTTGGCTTATGGGTAACCCGATTGCCTAAACCAACGTTTTCAAGCGCTGTTCTTGCACGTAAATCACGATCAGTTTTATTAACTCCAGCATAAATTAATGGAAGGGCCACATTATCGAGTGAAGTTGAACGTGGCAATAAGTTAAAGGTCTGAAATACGAAACCAATTTCTTTGTTACGTACTTCGGCAAGGTCATTATCAGTCATGCGACTCACATCTATGCCATTCAACACATAAACGCCTTTGGTGGGCGTATCCAGACAACCAAGAATGTTCATTAGCGTAGACTTTCCAGAGCCTGATGGCCCCATCAATGCAACAAACTCCCCTTTTTTAATATGAAGGGATACTGACTTTAAAGCGTGAATAACTTCTGTTCCTATAACGTATTTCCGGCCTATATCTGTAATCTGGATTAATGCTTCTTCCATCTTTTTTAATTTTAGACCGAAATCAAGGCCTTAATGTTACACCAATTGTTATTTTTCTATGATTTTCGGCACCATAAAGAAGTCGTCATTATGCTTTGCGGCATTCATTAAACCTTCTTTCACCCTAATTTCTTGTTTTACTATGTCATCGCGCCAGACATTTACTTCCGGATTCATATACACCAGCGGCTCCACATCCTGGGTATCCAGTTCGTTAAGCTTCTCCATAAAGGTAAGGATTTTACTCATCTCCGTAATAAGGCCATCAACTTCCGCTTCTTTCACTTCAATCCTGGCCAAATCGGCAACTTTATATATGGTTTCTTTATCTATATTCATTGGGTCACCAGTTTACTGTTAATCAATTCAAACACTTCATCTTTAAGCCTATCAGTATCATCCAACGTCAGGTGAGCCGTTGGAATGGCTTTGTGGATGTAAATATCGCAAATCCCCGGACTACTGCCATATTTTTCTCCATCATCCCACATTTTTTTCCATATATCACAAAGGGTAACCGGTACAACAAGAATCTTTTTCTCAATGGCCAAACGGAATGGTCCATTTTTGAATGGAGATAATACCGGCGGATAGTTCTCCGCAGAAATTCCTCCTTCGGGAAAAATGATCAGGCTCCTCCCCGATTCTAAATTATGTCCTGCCTTTTTAAACGCCCGAAAAGCCGATATCCTATTGCTCCGGCTTACCGGAATATCTATGGTGTTGAAGAATAGTTTTAAGACTGGATTTTTAAGTAACTCCTCTTTCCCCATAAAATGAAATTTGCCGGTCGCCAACAGGCAAAAGGCCATGATATCAAGGTTAGAACTGTGGTTAGCACAATAGATATAGGTCCTTTCATTATTTAAAGGCTGTTCGTAAGTTAACCTGAAAAAGATGCCTGTAAACAGACAACAACACCTGGCGTTATACTTACGAAGTTTGTTGAGCCAGCGGTAATACACGGGTTTACTGGCAGCGATATAATATAATGGATAAAATAGAAGGAAGAAAAATACAATTACGAAGATGACATAGATGCGGTGTGCCCGCCTTAAGCGCTTGTTCATTCAAATCAAAAATACTAAAAATAGGTATATGGTGATGAAATTACCATTCCAAATCATTTTTTTATTAATTTCGGCCCTATGAAAGAAACGGTTGTTAGTGGGATACGTCCAACAGGAAAATTGCATCTGGGAAATTATTTTGGTGCTGTTAGCAATTTTGTAAAAATGCAACACGAGTACAATTGCTACTTTTTTATAGCAGATTTACATTCCTTAACAACCCACCCGACGCCACAAGACCTTAACGGCTATGTTAAACACGTATTGGTCGAATACCTGGCTTGCGGAATTGATCCGGAAGCCTGCACCATTTATATCCAGTCGGATGTTCCGGAAGTAGCAGAGCTGTATCTTTATTTAAACATGAATGCTTACCTGGGAGAACTGGAAAGAAGTACT
This sequence comes from Pedobacter sp. CAN_A7, assembly GCF_015752175.1. Lineage (NCBI taxonomy): Bacteria > Pseudomonadati > Bacteroidota > Sphingobacteriia > Sphingobacteriales > Sphingobacteriaceae > Pedobacter > Pedobacter sp. CAN_A7. Next base: position 69,532 of record NZ_JADOUW010000003.1, read on the forward strand.
TCATTTAAGGACAAAATCCGCTCGCATCCAGATAACGTAAATGCTGGTTTGTTAACTTACCCCTCGTTAATGGCTGCCGACATCCTGTTGCACCATGCTACAAAAGTTCCTGTAGGTAAAGACCAGGAACAACACCTGGAAATGACACGCACTTTCGGCAATCGTTTCAACAGGTTATATAACAAGGAATATTTTCCAGAAGCTTATGCTTTCAGTTATTCTGATAAGCTGGTTAAAGTACCGGGTTTAGATGGAAAAGGAAAAATGGGTAAATCAGAAGGCGATGGTAACTGCATCTATTTAGCCGATAGCCCTGAAATTATCCGCAAAAAAGTATCCCGTGCGGTTACGGATGGTGGTCCCACAGCCGAAAATCAAACAAAACCAGAGGCCATTCAAAACCTGTTTGACCTCATGTCTATTGTATCTTCACCAGACACGCTTGCACATTATAATGATCTGTATAATAAAATGGCGATTCGTTATGGCGATTTCAAAAAACAACTGGCAGAAGACATGATTATTGCGAACAACCCGATCAGGGAACGTATTGAAGATATTGCTAACGATACAGATTACTTAAGAAAAGTAGCTCATACTGGCGCAGAAAAGGCAAGAGAAAGCGCTCAGAAAACCATTAAGGAAGTCAGGGAATTAATTGGCTTTAAACCTTTTTAAATTGAACACAAATAAGACTAGCAGTAGCCTGTTTAGCCTATTAGAATAAAATATATGCATATAGCAATTGTTGGAAATATTGGTGCCGGTAAAACAACCTTAACAGGGCTGTTAGCTAAAAATTACGGATGGGAAGCTTTATATGAGGCTGTAGACAACAACCCCTACCTGGAAGACTTTTATGGGGACATGAAACGTTGGAGCTTTAACTTGCAGATTTATTTTCTAAATAGCCGTTTCCAGCAAATTGTGGAGATTGAGCTATTAAACCGCAATGTGATCCAGGATAGGACCATTTATGAGGATGCTCACATTTTTGCTGAAAACCTGCATGATATGGGTTTAATGACCAGTCGCGATTTTGAAAACTATAAAGCGATTTTCGACAACATTACTTCTTTTATAAAACCACCTGATTTGCTGGTCTACCTGCGTGCATCGGTACCTACGCTAGTCAATAACATTCAGCGCCGGGGTAGAGAATATGAAGCCAGTATACGCTTAGACTATTTATCCAAGCTTAATGAGAAATATGAGGAATGGATTAATGGTTATACCTTAGGTAAATTACTTATTCTAGATAAAGACAAATTGGACTTTACAAACAACACAGATGATTTAGGTGCGGTAATCCAATCGATCGAAGCGGAAATTCACGGCTTGTTTTAACATGAAAATATTAGGTATTATCCCATCCCGTTATGCATCCACCCGTTTTCCGGGTAAGCCATTGGTACAAATCAATGGAAAAAGCATGATCAGGAGGGTATACGAACAAGCCTCAAAATCTTCCTTGCTCCATGCAGTTGTTGTAGCTACAGACGACCAGCGCATTGCAGATGAAGTTAAAAGTTTTGGCGGCCAGTATGTGATGACCAGTGATACTCACCAAAGTGGAACAGATCGTTGTGCAGAGGTGGTCGGCCACTTTCCTGATATCGATGCGGTGATAAATATTCAGGGCGATGAGCCTTTTATTGACCCAGAACAAATAGATTTAGTAGCCAGGTGTTTTAACGACCCTCATGTTCAACTGGCCACATTGGTAAAAGCCATTACCAATGAAGTAGATCTCTTTAACACCAATATTCCTAAAGTGGTGTTTAATGCCATGGAAGAAGCTATTTATTTTAGCCGGCAAACCATCCCCTTTATAAGAAATCATTCACCGGCACAATGGCTATCAGCACATCCGTATTATAAACATATCGGTATTTACGGTTATACAGCTACGGCACTTCGGGCCATTACCCAGCTTCCGCCATCTAGTTTAGAACTGGCAGAAAACCTGGAGCAATTACGCTGGCTGGAGAACGGCTATAAAATTAAAGTCAGGATCACGACCCTGGAAACCCTCGCGATCGATACGCCAGAGGACCTGAATAAGCTCTCATAAAACATATTATAATGTTTGTGGTTATTTAATTATCGCCTATGAAAATATTTACGCTCCCAATCCTCGCATTTATCTTATTACTTGCAGCCTGCACAACCAAGTCATCGCCAGAGACGGAGGAGGCTACGCAGGTAAAAACAATGACCAAATCATTCAGCGACTCCCTTAAAGTTGATACTTTTCAAATTACCCTTACCGGAAAAAAACCAAAAAACATGTTGCTCACTTTCAGCATAAAGAACTGGAAGGGAAAAGAAATTTATCAGCAGGTTCTGCAGGCTTCTGCTTTACTGGACAATTATAAAGAAACCCTGGACTTAGGAAAAGAAAAAATGCAACATGATTTTATGCTGCAAGAGTTGAATTTTTTCCTGGACGATGAAAATTTCCTGGAACCAGCAGTGACCGAAGAAGAATCTCCAGACCAATACACGCCCGACAAAGTCTTTTACCAGGAACTTAAGAGGACAAATTTAAATGGTTTTAAATACCGGATCAGTAAGGAGACGAAAATCTATATTGCCTGGTCTGAAAAAGAGCAACAAGTTAAAATCTATTATCAGTGCTGTTAATTGACCTTAGTGTATTTTATACATCAAGCCTTTTAGATTAGGAAAATAAATGTTTTAATGACATTTATCATGCTTTAGGAGGGATAAATTCAAAATCAGGTATTGTAATTATTGTATAGTAAATTAAACACGTTGATTTACAGCACTTTAGTTTTATTATATTCAATTGTTTTTATTTTGTCAAAATATATACTTAACATTATAAAACGATTACTTAGTGTAATGCTAAACAATCGCCTAAACTCAAATATTCTAACCAAATATAAGTTAAAAAAAGAGCCTGAAATTTTCAGGCCTTTTTTTTTAAAACACCAGCCTACCCAAGGCCTGGCTGCTTTTATATATTCACAAATCCCTTGGAGTTTCCTTTTATTTACTAACTTTGTATCCCGTACAAAAACGATAAGAAATGCTGTAAAAAGGCACTTCTCTCACACAAACTCACAAACATGACTAAGTATATTTTTGTTACGGGCGGTGTTACTTCCTCCTTAGGAAAGGGCATCATCTCCGCTTCATTGGCCAAGCTTTTACAAGCAAGAGGCTATCGGGTAACCATCCAGAAATTTGATCCTTATATCAATATCGATCCAGGCACCCTTAACCCTTATGAACACGGAGAATGTTATGTAACAGAAGATGGTGCAGAAACAGATCTGGATTTAGGTCATTACGAGCGTTTCTTAAATGTTCCTACCTCACAAGCCAATAATATTACTACCGGTCGTATTTATCAAAATGTAATTAACAAAGAACGCCAGGGCGATTATTTAGGTAAAACTGTTCAGGTGGTTCCACACATTACTGATGAGATCAAACGCAACATGCGGATCCTTGGTGAAAGTGGCGACTTTGACATCGTGATCACCGAACTTGGTGGTACTGTAGGTGACATTGAGTCCTTACCATTTATCGAAGCTGTTCGTCAATTCAAATGGGAAGAGGGCGCTAATAATGCCATTGTTATTCACTTAACACTAATTCCTTATTTAGCTGCAGCTGGCGAATTAAAAACTAAACCAACACAACATTCTGTAAAAACCTTATTAGAATATGGTATTCAACCTGATATTCTGGTATGCCGTACAGAGCACCACCTTACCCCTGATATTCGTAAAAAAATAGCTTTGTTCTGTAATGTGAACATCAATGCAGTTATTGAATCCATGGATGCGAAGACCATTTATAGTGTTCCATTATTGATGATTAAAGAACAACTTGACAAAACGGTATTAAGTAAATTAAAATTACCTCAGAAAAACGAGCCAAATATGGAGCTCTGGAAAGATTTCTTAGGTAGACTTAAAAACCCAACTGCAGAAGTAACGGTAGGCCTGGTTGGAAAATATGTAGAATTGCCAGATGCTTATAAATCAATTATAGAATCATTTATCCATGCAGGTGCAACGAATGAATGTAAAGTAAGAATGGAATATATTCCTTCAGAAAGCATTTATCCTGATAACGCGGCTGAAAAACTAAGCCATTTAGATGGTGTATTAGTAGCTCCAGGCTTTGGTAGCCGTGGTATTGAAGGTAAAATTGATACCATTAGGTATGTGAGAGAAAACAATATCCCGTTTTTTGGAATCTGCTTAGGCATGCAGTGTGCCATGATTGAATATGGCCGTAATGTATTAGGTTTAAAAGACGCGAATACCACCGAGATCAATGAAGAAACACCACATCCGGTGATCAACATGATGGAAGAGCAGAAAAAAGTAACCAATAAAGGTGGAACCATGCGTTTAGGATCATACCCTTGCGACCTGAAAAAAGGATCCAAAGCCTTTGCAGCATATGGAAAAGCCCATATTACGGAGCGTCACAGACACCGTTATGAGTTTAACAATGCTTATTTAAAACAATACGAAGAAGCAGGCATGGTGGCAACAGGAACTAATCCAGACAATCATTTAGTGGAAATAATTGAGTTGAAAAATCACCCTTTCTTCTTAGGTGCACAATTTCACCCAGAATTAAAATCAACAGTAGCAAATCCTCACCCACTTTTTGTTAAATTTGTCGCCGCTGCAATGGAGTATGCGAAGAAAAAAACAAACAAATAAGCGTTTAAACAATAATAATGGATAGAAATACATTTACAGGGCTGTTCCTGATCATGATCGTTTTTGCGGGTTCTTTTTACTTTTTTAAGCCTAGTGAGGCAGAAATCAAAAAAGAACAACAACGGATTTCAGCAGATTCAGCAAGAAAAGCAGGTGTTACACCTGATAGCATTGCTGCTCCCCTGGCTGCCGCTGCTCCAGCTTTAGATTCTGCAGCTTTAAAAGGTCCCTTTGGGGCTAACCTTACTGGTGAGCAATCGACCAGTGTGCTTGAAAATGAAAAACTTAAATTAACCTTCACCAATAAAGGTGGTAAACTACTTTCTGTAGAGGTTAAAAACGAGAAAACGTATAAGGGAGATCCACTAATTTTATTTCAGGGTGACCAGAATAAGTTTGGTTTAAACCTGAACATCGGTGGGAAAATTACAAGCACAAACGACTTGTATTTTGCAGCTACTAAATCATCTGCTACATCAATGACAATGCGTGCTACTTATGGCGCCGGTAAATATGTAGAATATGTTTACAACCTGAAACCAAAAAGTAATAATATTGACTTCAATATTAATCTTAACGGATTAAACCAGGTGATCCAAGGTAACAGCATTTCCTTAAATTGGGAAACGGTGTTATTGGAACAGGAAAAATCTGTTAAAAACGAACAACGTTACTCGGCTCCTTACTATAAATATGCAGAAAAGAATCCTGACCATATTGGTACCGACAAAGATGTTAAAGAAGAACTTACTGAAGGTAAAATCGAATGGATTGCTTTTAAACAACACTTCTACTCTGGTGTTTTAATTCCTAAAGATGGCTTTCAAAAAGGAGACCTGGAAGTTAAGGTAAGCACAGAGCCAGGCAAAGTGAAATGGTACGGTGCAAACATGCAGTTACCATTTAATCAACTGGCTTCGCAAAATTATGCCATGTCTTTCTACTTCGGAAATAACAAATTCAGTGAACTAAAAAGCCAGGGACATGAAATTGAGAAATTAGTAGAAATGGGCTACTGGCCTATTAAATACATTAACCGTTTTGTGGTACTTCCTGTCTTCAACTTCTTAGAAGGTTTTGGATGGAATTATGGACTAATCATTTTAGTGTTAACGATCTTGTTAAAAGTGGTTTTATCGCCGTTAACCTACAAGTCATACGTTTCCATGGCTAAGATGAGAATCCTGAAACCAGAAATGGACGAAATTAAAGCCAAAGTTGGCGATGATAACCCTACGCTTTTACAACAGGAATACCTAAAACTCTATAAACAAGTGGGTGTTAATCCATTAGGCGGTTGTTTACCTATGGTATTACAATTACCTATCGTGATGGCATTCTTCTTCTTCTTCCCGAATTTATTTGAATTAAGGGGAGAAAGCTTTTTATGGATGAACGATCTTTCCACTTATGATGAGTTCGTTAAGTTTGGATTTACCATTCCTTTTATAGGTGATCACTTAAGTTTGATGTGTGTGTTGATGACGATATCTACGTTAATCTACACGTATTACAATAACCAGATCTCCGGTGCAACCGGACAAATGAAATACATTGGTTACATTATGCCAATCATTTTCTTAGGAGTGTTAAACGATTACCCAGCAGGTTTGAACTATTACTACTTCCTGGCTAACATGCTAACTTTCGGTCAGCAGTTTTTAATTAAGAAAATGGTGAACGATGATAAAATCCACGCGATTTTAAAAGAGAACAAAACCAAACCAAAAGAAGAGAAAAAGAAAAGCAAGTTTCAGTCGCGTCTTGATGACTACATGAGACAACAGCAACAAACAAAAATACAGACTAAAAAGAACAAATAATCTTTATTACACCTCTTATTGTAACGAAAAATGTGCCTTTATGGGGCACTTTTTTCGTTTAAACTGCGCCGTAAAAATTGTATTTTTAGCCCTTAAGAATTCTAAACTAACCCTTAACCTCCATGCAAAAAAACCTCTTTCTTTTTCTGTTCCTGCTAGCGAGCATGAGTTATGCACAAAAAAAACCGCTGGACCATAGTGTTTATGATACCTGGGAGAATGTGGGCACTAAACACCTATCTAATAATGGGCAATGGGCAGCCTATAACATTCTGCTGCAGGAAGGTGATGGCAAACTCTATTTCCATAATTTTACGAGTAATACAAAAAAAGAAATCCCAAGAGGCGAACAGGTAAAATTTACCAGAGATGCTAAATACGCCATCTTTTTGATTAAGCCTTTACATAAAGACATCCGCTTAGCTAAAATCAAAAAAAAGAAACCAGAAGATTTGACTAAGGACACCCTGGGTATTTTAAACCTGACTACCCTGGCCGTGACTAAAATACCACAAGTAAAAACATACCAGATTCCAGAACTTGGAGGCGATTTAATTGCTTATCAATTAGACAAACCTGTAGATACCACTAAAAAAACGACACCCACCCCGCCTGCTGATGTGAAAAAACCGGCTACTGAAGGGACGGAATTGGTATTCAAAAACCTGACTACAGGTACAGAACGCCGGTTTAAGTATGTTACTGAATATGCTTTGAGTAAAGACGGTAAGCTTTTGGCCCTGGCTAGCTCGGGATCTAAGACCGATAAAACAGTGCCGGCAGGTGTATTTCTTTTCAATGTTGAAAAAGGAAATATGAAAACTTTGGTGTCTAAAAAAGGGACCTTTAAAAGCTTTCTATTTGATGAAGAAAACGAGAACCTGGTGTTTTTAGGTGAAACCGGACCAGAAAAAGCAGAAGTGAAAGATTATAACATCTATTACAACACCATTACCCTGGATACTGCCCAAATATTGGTAGAAAGAGATTTTCCGGGTATGCCCGCTAATTGGGGCATTAGTAGTGAAGGGAAACTAACATTCAGCAAAAATGGCGATCGCCTGTTTTTTGGAATTGCACCCGTTAAAAAACCAAAAGATACTACACTGGTTGAATTTGAGCATGCCAAGCTTGATGTATGGGGTTATAAAGATGATTACCTGCAACCCATGCAATTGAAAAATGCAGATAAAGAAGGTAAAAAAAGTTACCTGAGCGTCATCGATATCTTTAATGTCGACCCTAGAATTATTCCGCTAACAGATGTTAAACTGCCGGAAGCAACAATATTAAATGAAGGAAATGCCGATTGGATACTAGCCTCTACAGATTATGGAAACCGAATTGCCATACAATGGAGCGGTTCGCCTGCAAGAGACTACCACCTGGTTGATGTTAATACCGGTGCACGCAAGAAAATCATGGAAAGTTTAAATGGTTCTGCTATTGCTTCACCAGGTGGAAACTACATCCTGTTTTATGATAAAAAGAATGCGGGTTGGTATAGCTACAGTATCGAAACGGATAAAACCATTCCCTTAACCAAAGGCATGGCCGTAAAATTTGCTGACGAACTTAATGATGTACCGGCAGACCCATCTCCATATGGTATTGCCGGATGGACTGAAGAGGATAAAGCCGTATTAATATACGATCGTTATGATATCTGGTCATTTTCGCCAGATGGGAAGTCATCACCTAAAAACGTGACGGACGGTTATGGACGCAAAAACAACATCACTTTCCGTTATGATGCTTTATCAACTGAAGAACGATTTATCCCAAAAAAAGAGCAGGTATTTGTGAATGCTTTTAATAACGTAACCAAAGAAAACGGTTTCTTCAAAAAAAGCTTGTACGATAATAAAACACCCGAATTAGCGGTGATGGGGCCTTTTAAATATTCAACATTGGTAAAAGCAAAAGAGGAAAATCGATACTTATACGATAAAGGAAATTACACCAAATCTCCTGATGTTTATACCACAGTAGATTTAAAAACAGAAGCTAAACTAAGTTCAACAAATCTGCAGCAGCAAAACTATAACTGGGGCACAGCAGAACTGGTCAAATGGACTACGCCAAAAGGCTTTGCAGCGGAAGGTATTTTGTATAAACCTGAAAACTTTGATCCCAACAAGAAATATCCGATGATTGCTTATTTCTATGAGAAACTTTCAGACGGGTTATTTAACTACCAGGCCCCTGCTCCTACACCATCTAGGTTAAACATTCCCTTCTTCGTGAGTAATGGTTACCTGGTGTTTGCTCCTGATATCAGTTATGAAACTGGCTATCCTGGCAGATCGGCGGTTGAATTTGTTAATTCCGGCGTTGAATCCCTCAAGAAAAATCCATGGGTAGATGGTAAAAAAATCGGTATACAGGGCCAAAGCTGGGGTGGATACCAGGTGGCCTACCTGATCACCCAAACAGATATGTATGCCGCCGCATGGGCTGGTGCACCGGTAGCCAATATGACTTCTGCTTATGGTGGTATCCGTTGGGACAGTGGCATGAACAGACAGTTTCAATATGAGAAAACCCAGAGCAGGATTGGTGCTACTTTATGGGAAAAACCAGAATTGTATATCGAGAACTCCCCATTATTCTACCTGCCTAAAGTAAATACGCCACTAGCGATCATGGCTAACGATGCCGATGGAGCGGTGCCATGGTATCAAGGAATAGAGTTGTTTACCGGACTAAAAAGATTAGGTAAACCTTCTTGGTTGTTAAACTATAATAACGAAGCACACAACCTTATTTTACGTCAAAACAGAAAAGACATACAAATTAGGGAACAACAGTTCTTCGATCATTATTTGAAAGGTGCTAAAGCACCCGTTTGGATGGCGGGTGGCGTTCCTGCTACAGAAAAAGGTACCACCTGGGGATTTGAACTCACCGATGAGAAACCATAACATGCAAGCTGTTGATATTTTAAAACAATACGGTCAATTTATTACTCCAGAACTGACCAACCGCTTTGTTAAACATGCAACAGTAGTTAAGCTACTGGAACAACTGCCAACTAACTTTAGACAAACCAAAGTTGGCGAATCTCACCAGAAACGATCTTTACAGCTAATTCAATGGGGCCGCGGCCCCATTGACATTTTCCTGTGGAGTCAGATGCATGGCGACGAAGCCACAGGCACCATGGCGATATTTGATCTTTTTAATTTCCTGCAATGCCCTGCTTTTCAAGACATTTCCCAAGAATTGGAAAAGTCATGTACCCTGCACTTTCTGCCTATGGTTAATCCAGATGGCGCAGAAATGTTTACCCGCAGAAGTGCGCAAAAGATCGACATCAACCGCGATTACCTGCAAACCGCTACGCCCGAGGCCCGGCTCCTGAAAAGCATCCGCGAACAGATCAAACCAGCATTTGGTTTCAACCTGCACGACCAGTCCACCTTGTGGAGCGTGAAAAAAACTGGTAATCCAGCTACCCTTTCCTTTTTAGCCCCGCCTTACAATGAAGCGCTTGACATCAACGTTACGCGGAAAAATGCCATGCTGGTCATTGGCGATATCTTTGAGCAGCTTAATCCCTTACTCCCGCAGCAGATTGGCTTGTTTGATGACGAATATGAACACCGGGCTTTCGGCGACAACTTTCAGGCTGCAGGCATGTCGACCATATTAATTGAAGCTGGCGGACTGCACCTGGATGAAGAAAAACAGGAGATTAGAAAATATTACTTTTTGTCGATTCTAAGTGGTTTGATGTCCATCGCTAAAAACAACTACCACCATAAAAATCCTGATGTCTACCACACCATTCCGGCAAATAATAAAGAAATATTTCACCTGCTGGTACACAACCTTGTTTTTGAAGGCACAACACTAAGCATAGGTTTGTGTTATGAAGAAGAACCTGTGCAAAACGGTGAGGCTGTATGCCAAAGTTATATCATCCAAGACATTGGCGACCTCAGGCACCTTGGCGCGTACAGGGTATTGGAAGGAGAAGGATTGCAAATCACAGGTGAAATCGATATTTATAAACCTGCAAATTTCCAGCTCAGCCGAGATGGCGAAATAATTATGAGCTTCAAAAACGGGATTTCACAATCAAAACTATAAATTAGGCCTTTAAAACAATATATCTTACATGGCATTAAGCAGAATCTGGTCAGCCTTTATCATCGTTGCAATTGTTGTAGCCAGTATTAAGTGCTTTTTTTTAGGGCAGACGGAAATTTTCAACTGGATGATTATCGGGAAAGCAGACGATCCAGGAAACCCTTTACATGTTGATGGCATCATTGAAACCTGCTGGACAGCAGTAAACATCTGTCTAAAGCTAATTGGTATCATGGCCCTTTTTATGGGTTTTATGAGTATTGCCGAAAAAGCAGGTGGTATCAGGTTATTATCCAGAGTGATTGGCCCTTTTTTCGCTAAGTTGTTTCCAGATATTCCAAAAGGACATCCATCTACAGGACACATGGTGATGAACTTTTCGGCAAACTTACTAGGGTTGGACAATGCTGCTACCCCTTTTGGTTTAAAAGCCATGGAAAGTTTGCAGGAGTTAAATCCAAATAAGGATACTGCATCAAACGCGCAGATCATGTTTTTATGTCTCCATGCGTCTGGCTTAACCCTCATTCCCGTAAGTATTATTGCCATTCGTGCCTCTTTAAATTCAGCTAACCCTACAGATATTTTTATTCCCTGCATGATAGCCACCTTTGTGGCTACCATCGCGGCTATGCTCATTGTCTCTTTCAAACAGAAAATTAATGTATTGCAGCCCGTAATCCTGGCTTGGGTGTTAGGGATATCTTTTGTTATTGCCTTATTGGTTTTATACTTAACCAGCTTAAGCACCAGCGGATTACAAACTTTTTCAGGCATATTAAGCAACGGCATCCTGCTGCTCATTTTCTTTCTGATTGTATTGGGCGGTGTTTACAAAAACATCAATGTGTTCGATTCCTTTATTGAAGGCGCCAAAGGCGGTTTTGATACTGCCGTAAGAATTATTCCTTACCTGGTAGGTATGCTGATTGCGATCAGTTTATTGCGCACCAGCGGATCTTTCGACCTGGTGATTAATGGTTTAAAATATGTATGTACTGCTTTGGGAGCCGATTCCAGATTTATTGACGGGATACCTACTGCATTGATTAAACCACTCAGTGGTGGCGGTGCCCGGGGTATGATGATCGATACGATGACCACCCACGGACCCGACTCTTTTGCAGGGCGCTTATCCAGTATCTTACAGGGTTCCAGCGATACCACTTTCTATGTGATTGCCGTATATTTTGGTTCCGTAAGTGTATCCAATACCCGCTATACCGTGGGGGCCATGTTGCTTGCCGACCTGGTTGGTATCATTACCGCCATTTCCCTTTGTTATTTATTCTTCGGATAAGCGATAGCTAAGCCCCATTTAACAAAGGGATAACGATAGACTAAACCTCTAGCGCCCCCTTAAGCAGTTTTACTTGTACTGAGGTAATTGAGTATTTTCTCTAACACCCCTGGCTCCACATTTGTGTATTTAGAGGTTTTCCAGGTAGAGTTGCCATCAATCCACACGCAAAATGAATGGCAGCCATCCATAATTACCGCGTAGGTTTCGTGGAAATCGTCGGGTATGCGCATGCAAAAACCTTTGACATGTTTTCCCTGAAGATCAAAATCGAAATTAAGATAATTGCTTAACATAATTATATTTGGCTAATGAGTAAGAATAACAAAGCTCTATATAAAATGTTTCGGCATGTTAAAGAAGATATTAACAAATTATTAACATTTAAACTCTTTATGAATGAAGGCCATCAGCATATTGGAATAACCTGATTTTCAGTCGCTTTTGAAAGCAAAGCAATGAACTGCACTGCTTTGCCCCCCATTGAGGAAGATATTCGTAAATTTAAACAAAATCAAGATATGAGTAACGAAGAACAGATTACAGCGATTACAGAATTAGATGAATCACACTACAGGACCAAAATATATGCAGGCGGTCATTTTATCTATGCAGATGAACCCTTATCCATGGGCGGTACAGACGAAGGCATGTCGCCTGCAGCACTATTATTAGCCAGTTTAGGCAGTTGCACTGCCATCACCCTCCGCATGTATGCAGACCGAAAAAAATATCAACTGAGCGCCATCAAAATAGAACTGGCCATCGAGCCTGAAAATACGATTTCTGTTGGTACGGTGATTAACCGGGTTATACATTTACAAGGAGAACTGACCGAAGCAGAACGTGCGCATTTACTACAAATTGCTGATAAATGCCCGATCCACAAAATGTTATCAAATCCAATACAAATTGTAACTTCTGAATTACAATAATTAAAAAGAAGTTCAAATCACGTTTGTGCAAGTCTGTCAAACACAAAGCCTTGTTACTAAAATAATTAGTATATTTGCCAGATATAAATTCTATTAGACAATGCAATATGCTGTAGTAGATATTGAAACGACCGGTGGATTTGCATCAGGAAACGGAATTACTGAGATTTCGATACAGATTCATGATGGGATGAGGGTGCTTGACACCTTCGAAACCCTGATTAATCCACAAAGTTTTATCCCTCCTTACATCGAGGCCTTAACAGGCATCAGTAATGACATGGTGGAACACGCACCTGTATTTGAGGCGGTGGCCGATACCATTTACAATCTGCTTAAAGACCGCGTGTTTGTAGCCCATAATGTGAATTTCGACTTTTCATTTGTCAAACATCACCTGGCCTTAGCCGGTTACGACTTGCAATGTAAAAAATTATGTACAGTGAGGTTAAGCAGGAAGATATTTCCAGGCTTCCCATCTTACAGCCTTGGAAAACTTTGCAGCAACTTAAAGATCAATATAGAAAACCGACACCGTGCAGGTGGTGATGCGGCTGCCACAGCTATTTTGCTGAGCTTGCTTTTGGAAGCCGACGCAGATGGCCATATTAAACAATCTTTAAACAAAACTTCAAAAGAACAGGCCCTACCGCCTAACCTGGCTAAAGCCTGTATAGATGGGCTGCCAGACAAACCAGGTGTTTATTATTTTAAAGACCAAAAAGGTGCTGTGGTTTATATCGGGAAAGCTAAAAATATAAAAAAAAGAGTGTGTTCGCATTTCACCGGCAATAACTCGGGGCCGCAACGCCAGGAATTTTTACGAAGCATCCACCACGTGGACTTTGAAATTTGCGGTACTGAACTGATGGCATTCATATTAGAGGCTACCGAAATTAAGCGACTGTGGCCTAGCAGTAACCGGGCAATGAAAAGATTCGAACAGAAATATGCCCTGGTTTCTTATACTGACCAGCAAGGTTATATCCGACTAGGCATCGACAAATACAAAAAACAAGTTTTATCCTTATACAGTTTCAACAGCCTGACCGATGGCCACCAACTACTTAGGATGTTGATTAAGGAGCATGTACTGTGTGAGAAGCTTTGCTTTATTCAAAGTAAAAGAACCGCATGTACTGGTCATGCATTAGGTACCTGTGCAGGCGCATGTGTAGGTGAAGAATCAGCTGCTTCATACAATGTTCGCGTGAAATATGCCTTGCAGTCGCTACACACCTTACTTCCCTCCTTTGCCTTAATTGATCAGGGGCGGAATGAAGAAGAACAAAGTTGTTTGTGGGTAGAAAAAGGACAGTTTTACGGTATGGGTTATGTTTCGCACTACAGTGATGTGACCGATCTGGAAACATTGAAATCTGCACTTCAGCCCTATCCATCCAACGATTATATCCTCAATTTGATCCTTACTTACGCTGATGCGCACCCTTCAAAGAAGTTAAGTATAAAATTTTAGCCTTATTATCAATTCCTTAGCAGAAAAAACTAAATTTATTTGCTGTTTAAGGGCTTTTCTCCTATCTTTGGCGCTCCAAGAATTAGGAAATGCATCCATAGCTCAGCTGGATAGAGCAACGGTTTTCTAAACCGTAGGTCATAGGTTCGAATCCTATTGGGTGTACATTAAACCGCTTTAGATATATCTAGAGCGGTTTTTTTATGGAATTGAGTAAAACTTACTAGCTTTAAAGCCCTATAATTAGGGTTTATGCAAATAAACTCACTTGAATGGTATCGTTTCTGCAACCTATGGAACCTATAAAAAACCTGTTTTTATTAAGATATACATACAGTTTTTGCAGTCCAACACTACATAAGGTTACAGAGAAATGCTTAAGCCACAAAACCACTACACATAAAAACACACATGCGCTGTTACCGATTTACGTTTTTGTCGATTTTCTGATCACGAGGGTGGAGGGAATGACGATTTCTTCCTTAATTAACACACTGCCTTTTCGCTTCAAAGCTTTCATCAAGGCTGCTGCAGCAGCCTGACCGATCTCAAACGCTGGCTGTGTAACGGTGGTTAAAGGTGGGTTTAAGTAAGCCGCAGTTTCCAGGTTTGAAAAACTGATGATCTGCAAGTTGCCGGGAATGCTTAAGTTTAATTCTTCACAGACCTGGTAAATTGGGATGGCCAGTTTTTCTACCGAAGCCAACACGCCATCAGGGCGATTAATTGCTTGTAACCTGGCTTTCAAACCCGGGTAAGCTTCACTAAAGTCCTCATCAAAACTAATCACGTCGTTTTTATCAGGCACCAAACCATGCGCTGTTATAGCATCAAGGTAACCATGTAATCTTTTACTTGATATCGATAAGTTTTTAGAGAAAGAGAGAAACATGATTTGCTGACAACCCTTTCCCAGCAGGTGTTGAGTAGCCAGATACGCACTTTCATAGTCGTTGGTGGTAATTTGTGTGGTTTCAATATCCTCAAATACACGGTCGAAAAACACAAATGGAATACCTGCAAGCATCAATTCATCGATATAAGTGTGGTCAAGGGTTTCGCGGGAAACCGACATCAACACCCCGTCTACCCTGCCGCTTTCAAAATCCATGAGGATGTTTTTCTCTTTTTCCTGGCTTTCATGCGTTAAATAGATCAGTACATGGTAGCCATTTTCCTGTGCAACTGACTCGATACCATTAATGGCCAGGGCAAAAAAACTATCCACTACTTCCGGTATCACCACACCTATAGTTTTACTGCTTTTACTACCTAAACTACTCGCGTAAGGATTGACCACATAATTCAGTTTCCTCGCCAGCTCATTTACCCGCAATTTTGTCTCCTCACTAATTTCATGGCTATCGCGCATGGCCTTAGATACGGTAGAAACCGACAATTGGAGTTCTTTCGCTAACGTTTTGATCGTAATCTTACTCATAGATGCCTAAACTGCTGGTAAACTATGATGTAAACTACAAATAATTACCAATAATGCGCTTATACGAAAACGGTTGCGTAAAAATATATCGGGATGTACTGGGCTTCAATCAATTAATTCTGCAAATTAGAATGACCAAATCATAAACCAAAAATCAAAGGTATGAACCCTGAATATCAGCAACTGGAGCCAAAAGAGATTAATCCGTTAAAAAGCCTTGACGAATGGGAAGACGATACGCTGGAACGCTATCCAGACCCGAACACTATCAGTGATGGCAAGGCTACAGAAGCGTTTCGTGATTATGATAAAACGGAAAAAGATAACGTACGGGAGTTTTATAGGTTGAACCACAAATACCAAACTTATCAGTTTGTAGTTGATAAAAAAGCAGAATTCCTGCAGTTTAACAAAAAAGAAATGCCTTTTTGGGATGCCTTTCAGTTTCTAAACCAATTGGTGGACGAATCAGACCCAGACACTGATCTTGACCAGTTCCAGCACCTGTTACAAACCTCAGAAGCTATACGCCGCGATGGACATCCCGATTGGATGGTGATGGTAGGTCTGCTACACGATATGGGGAAAGTGCTTTGTTTATTTGGTGAACCTCAATGGGCCGTAGTGGGTGACACCTTTCCCGTAGGTTGCGCTTTCTCTGATAAAATTGTGTACGCAGAGTTTTTCAAAGATAATCCTGACTACAACGACCCTAGGTATAATACAAAATATGGCGTATACAGCCCAAATTGCGGCTTAAAAAATGTACACCTTTCCTGGGGACATGATGAATATGTATACCATATGGCTAAGGATTACCTACCTGAATCTGGATTGTACATGTTAAGGTATCACTCTTTTTATTCACAGCACCGTGAACATGCATATGACCACCTGATGGATGCATATGACCATGAAATGTTTAAATGGGTAGACCTATTTAACCCCTACGACTTGTATTCGAAAAGTGCCATTGCACCTAATTGGACCGAATTAAAGCCTTATTATGAAGATTTAGCGGCTAAATATTTCCCGCAAAAACTGAAATTGTAATGCCGTTTCAGTTTTTCACAAC
Organism: Pedobacter sp. CAN_A7; assembly: GCF_015752175.1. NCBI lineage: Bacteria > Pseudomonadati > Bacteroidota > Sphingobacteriia > Sphingobacteriales > Sphingobacteriaceae > Pedobacter > Pedobacter sp. CAN_A7. The sequence goes on from NZ_JADOUW010000003.1 coordinate 86,393, forward strand.
AGTTGTTTGGAATGAACTCCTGTTTTGGGAATATACTCCTGTTATTGTTGCCTCAGCATTAAAATGAAAACGAAAACTTGTGGCCAAGCTACATCTTTCCATTTGTGAATTGTAACCGCAAATTGCTTAAATATAAGCTATTAAGCCCAGGCTAGCTTCATCATAGAAAGGAATGGGCATGCCTTGTTCTATTTCCCAAACTAAAAATCATTACAAAATCCAGGATATTAAGATAAATTTCTTATTATCGCTTATCATTACAAGGTGTTGGCTGGTTAACCTACACCTTGTTTATTTTCCAGGATAATTATTGTTTCGACCTCACCAAATATGAACCAATTACAACTTGCCGATTACATTGTCTTTTTTGTCTATTTTTTTGCGGTAACAGCCTATGGTTTTTACATCTACAACCGAAAAAAGACCACCGGTACAAGTTCAAAAGATTTTTTCCTTGCCGAAGGATCCTTAACCTGGTGGGCCATTGGCGCATCCCTCATTGCTTCTAACATCTCGGCAGAACATTTTATCGGCATGTCTGGTTCTGGATTTGCTTTAGGTTTAGCCATTTCTACCTACGAATGGATGTCGGCAGCCACCCTTATCATCGTAGCGGTATTTATCATCCCCATTTACCTGAAAAATAAAATCTTTACCATGCCGCAATTCCTTTCGGTGCGGTATAACGATAAAGTGAGTACCATCATGGCCATATTCTGGCTTTTAGTCTACGTATTTGTAAACCTGACTTCCATCATCTACCTCGGTGCCTTAGCCATTTCTTCTATCTCCACCATCAGCTTTGAATGGAGCATCATAGGCCTGCTCATATTCTCTATGTTTGTGACCTTGGGTGGCATGAAAGTGATTGGTTATACAGACGTGATACAGGTGGTGGTATTGATTATCGGCGGACTGGTCACCACTTATCTTGCCCTTACGTTGTTATCGCAGGAATTTGGTTATGGCAAAGACATTTTTAAAGGTTTATCTATTTTAAGAAAGGAAGCCCCATCACACTTCCATATGATTTTTGACTCTTCACACCCCTACTATAAGGAATTGCCAGGTTTATCTGTATTATTTGGTGGTATGCTGGTGAATAACCTGGCCTATTGGGGCTGTAACCAATACATTGTACAACGGGCTTTAGGTGCCGATTTAAAAACCGCACGAAATGGTATTTTATTCGCTGCATTTCTAAAATTATTGATCCCCATCATTGCCGTATTACCGGGTATAGTGATGTATGTATTACACAATCAGGGACTTTTCCAACAGGAAATGATGAATGAAGCCGGCCTTGTAAAACCCGATCATGCGTATCCTACCTTGATGAATCTATTGCCAGCAGGCTTGAAAGGTATAGCCTTTGCTGCCTTAACGGCTGCTGTGGTGGCTTCCCTTGCAGGGAAAGCCAATAGTATTTCCACTATATTTTCCCTTGACATTTATAAAAAATATTTTAATAAAGAAGCCACTGAACGTAAAATGGTTGTTGTTGGCCGTTGGGCAGTGGTCATCTCTATGGTTATCGCAGGATTAGTGACCCCGGCTTTAAAATCCCTCGATCAAGCTTACCAATTTATCCAGGAGTATGTAGGTTTTATATCTCCAGGCGTGCTGGCCATCTTCCTGATGGGCTTTTTCTGGAAACGTACAACAGCAACGGCAGCAATGGCAGGCGCTTTACTTACCATCCCCATGTCGACCGTTTTAAAGTTCTTACCGGTGTGGACTAATGGTGCTTTCCCAGATTTCCCTTTTTTAGACCGCATGAGCATTACTTTTGTATCCATAGTGTTAGTGATGATTGCAATTACCCTGATTAACCCTAAAAAAGAAAATGAAAGCCATGTGATTGAGGTGGATACATCTATGTTCAGGATCACCACAGGTTTTGCCTTTGGTTCCATCATCATCATGGGCATCCTCGTGGCCCTCTACACGGTATTCTGGTAATCTTAATCTTGCTACATGTATTACAACCTAACAAATAAACGTTTAGCAAAATTAAGTTCTTGTAAGAATTCAATTATACACCTTATTTGTTTGGCTTTCTTTTGCACAGGTGCGCACGCGCAAAGTTTGTTACCCTATGTACAACCGCTATCTGGAACAGCGGGCTCAACCACCGGCGCGGCATTAAAACACAGCGAGGCCGGATCAGAGAAAAACGCAAACACCATTCCAGCGGTTGGATTACCTTTTGCCATGACACAATGGACGCCGCAAACACAGCAGACAGAAAATAAATGTATACCACCCTACTTCTATAAAGACACGATGCTGAGCGGCTTCCGCGGCACCCATTGGTTAAGTGGTTCCTGCACGCAGGATTATGGCAGTTTCACGATCATGCCGGTCGTAGGTAAATTAAAGACCAAAGCCAGTGATTACGCCCTTCCATTTTCACATGACCAGGAAACAACCAGTCCTGCTTATTATAAACTCCTTTTACCTCAACAAAAACTACAGGTAGAAATGACGGCTACGGCCCGATCAGGCTTTATGCAATTTACAGCTGCAGCTGCCGATAGTCTCTATTTGCTGGTGACGCCAAATAGTGATCAGGGAAAAGGATATGTAAGAATAGATGTGAAAAATGGCGTCGTCTGGGGGTACAATCCTGCACACCGGCTTTACCAGGGAAAAGGGGAATCAGCCGGATTTAAAGGCTGGTTTTTTATCCGGATAGAAAAAGCCATCGGTACCAGCGGGACTTTTAGCGGCGCTGAGGTGTTTGCCGCAAATGAGGTGTTAAACAAAAAACAAGCTGGTGCTTACGTAGGTTTTAAGATGAAAAAAGGAGAACAATTGCGCCTAAGCATTGGTACCTCCTTTTGCAGCATGGAAGGCGCAAGGAACAACCTGGCAGCCGAAATTGGGACAAGCAGTTTCGACGATATCCGAAAGCTGGCGGAGCAAAATTGGGAAACTTCATTATCGCAGGTTACAGTACAAACGACCAATGAAAAGGACAAACGAATCTTCTATACCGCCATGTACCATGCGATGCAACACCCCAGGTTGTTTAGTGATGTAGACCACACTTATCCGGCTTTTGCGAGCAACAACCAGTTAAAAAAGATGGCAGACGGTCAATATTATGACGACTTTTCCATGTGGGACACCTACCGAGCGCAACTGCCGCTGATGGAAATTCTAAAGCCCGAAAAGGTGAATGCCTTTGTTCAATCTTTGATTTTGAAAGGACAGCAAGGTGGATGGTTACCCATTTTTCCATGTTGGAACAATTATACCGCAGCAATGATTGGCGACCATGTAACCGCTTTTATTGCTTCAGCGTATCACAAAGGCATCCGCCAGTATGATACGGAAGCAGCCTATCAGCTGATGCGTAAAAATGCCTTTCAAACGCCTGACGATAAGGATTACAAAAATGGCATGGGAAGACGAGCTTTAACCACATATTTGAAATATGGTTATATACCAATGCAGGATAGCGTACCTGATGCTTACCATACAAAAGAGCAGGTGAGTAGAACTTTAGAATACGCATTTGATGATTATGCGCTGTCGGTCATGGCTAAAGGAATGAATAAGGATGCAGACTTTAAATTACTGACCAAGCGTGCACTTAACTATGTAAATGTATTTGATCCTTCGGTAGGTATGGTACGCGGAAGAAATGAAGATGGCAGCTGGGATCCCTCCTTTAATGCCGATAAAAGAGAAGCCTATATTACCGAAGGCACACCGCGGCACTACACCTTTTATGTACCACATGACATACCAGGACTTGCCCGTTTAATGGGCGGCACGAAGCCTTTTGAAAATGCATTGGACAGTTTATTTCACAAAAATGAGTACTGGCATGGCAATGAACCTGGCCACCAGATTCCCTTTCTATACAATTATACAGCGTCACCTTTTAAGACCCAAAAGGCAGTGAGGGAAATTATTAAAAACGAATACAGCGACGGCCCGGGAGGCTTGAGTGGCAATGATGATGCTGGCCAGATGAGTGCCTGGTATGTGTTTGCTTCCTTGGGTTTTTATCCGGTAAACCCGGTTTCCAATGAATACCAGCTTACTTCTCCATTATTTGATCAGGTAAAAATGAAATTACAAGGGGAAAAGACTTTTGAAATTGTTACCCATAAGCGCTCCCCAGAAGCTGTTTACATGGAGAAAGTATTTTTAAACGGAAAATTTTACGAAAAGAAATACATCACTTACGAGCAGATCATGGAAGGTGGAAAACTAGAGTTCTGGTTGCAAGACAGCCCTGGCCCCTGGGGACATACACAACGTAGCAGACCATAATCAAGACTGAATGCTGATGAATTAAAAATTTGGGGCGTGATTAAACGCCCCAAATCCAGATGTTATTCAAGGGTACTAACGGTCAACTTCGTCCTCGTCATCATCTTCATCAATATCAACGTCTTCATCATCGTCGTCATCGTAAGTACTCAGGTCATCTTCATTTCCTGAAGCATTTCCGGCAAGGTCGCCGCCGATATCGTCCACATCTTCGTCATCACCCTCATCCTGGTCATCTTCTACATCCTCCTCTACATCCACTTCTTCTTCCTCTTCGCCATTTTCATCGTCGTTCTCATCTGGTAGCTGTGAACGTTTAACCTGGAACTGTTCAATGTTTTGAATTTCTTCTTCTTCGTCTTCTGGTCTTTGATTTAGATTTTGCATAATGATCTTTTTTAGTTTCCTTTCCATAACAGCTATTACTGCCAGCCGGTTTTACAGATGGCCATTTTTAGATTTTATTCATTTGCAAAACGCTTATTAATCCTTTATCTTTAATTACGAATACATTTTAGTATAAATAAACTTGATAATTTCTATGAGATCTATAAGTTACAAAACAATGGTCATTGGAATGACCTTCCTGTCTGCAACTGCCGCATGTAATAGTGATACTGGCCTTTCAGGGTCTGCAGAACAGACAGATAGCGCAGCATCGGATACAACCAAACTGCCTCCAGTGGAAACTAACGCCCCAAATACAGAATACAAAGCGGCGTTAGAAGGACAAACACGTGCCCCTGGTGTAAAAACAAATACAGCATTGTCCATCGAGGTCTTAAATAGTACGCTGAAAAATCCCTGGGCCATTTGCCCTTTACCTGATGGTCGTTTCCTGGTTACGCAGAAAGCAGGCACACTGGTATTAGTTTCGGCCGATGGTGCTACCGTTAAAAATATAGCAGGTTTGCCAAAAGTAACTGCTGAAGGCCAGGGTGGATTGCTCGATGTAAACATTGATCCACAGTTTGCATCTAACCGCATGGTTTACTGGAGTTATTCTGAAGAAACTAATGAAGGTACGGTTACAGCTATTGCTAAAGGTAAACTGTCTGCCAATGATAACACGATGGAGAATCCGGTAGTGATTTACCGGGCATCACCAAGGTTTAAAGGATACCTGCATTACGGATCACGTATTGTGTTTGACAAAGAAGGGAATTTGTTCGTAAGTATCGGCGAACGTTCTACAAAAGAAACCCGTGTTAAGGCACAGGATCTTGATGCTACCCTTGGAAAGATTGTTCACATCACCAAAGAGGGTAAAGCAGTAGCCAATGGGCCATTCGCTAGTAATGCCAAGGCGAAGCCAGAAGTTTATGCTTATGGTATACGTAATCCACAGGGACTGGCCTGGAATCCAAGTACCGGTGACCTATGGGAAGCAGAGTTCGGACCACGCGGAGGTGATGAAATTAACATCATCCGTGCAGGTAAAAACTATGGCTGGCCAATTATTACTTACGGTTTAGAATATAGTGGTGAAAAAATTGGTGATGCCATTCAGCAAAAAGAAGGCATGGAACAACCGGTGTATTACTGGGATCCAAGCATTTCGCCGTCGGGAATTGCATTTTATAACAGCGACGTTATTCCAGAATGGAAAGGCAACCTGTTTGTTGGTGCTTTGAGTGGTACTCACATTGCACGTTTGGTGATTAAAGACGACAAAGTAGTTGGCGAAGAACGCTTATTGAAAGATAAGGGTGAACGTTTCCGTGGACTTGCACCAGGACAAGATGGCGCCTTGTATGCCGTTACTGATGGTGGTAAATTATTTAAGATTTCTAAAAAATAACAATCCATATTTTTTGTTACAAAAAACGTCAGCTGGAAAATTTCCAGGTGACGTTTTTTTTTTAGAACTAAAATAGCGTCCTATTGTTGTTCAAGAGCACATAAACCCGCTAGGGTTATAAATTTAAATCATATGAAGATTAAACCAGCCATCAAGTTGAACGACCATTATATATTAAAAACCCTTGCAGCCGGTTGGATATCGGGCATGAGAAGTGTATCGGCTTTGGCCTTTACCAGTAATCTGATCCACCAGCATAGGGCAATATTGCCACTTTCAAAGCCTTTGCGTTTTCTAGCCAACCCTATCGTATCAAAAACCATACATGGACTTGCTGCAGGAGAATTTGTAGGCGATAAATTACCGGAAACACCAGACCGCGTAGCACCGGCACCATTAACAGGCAGGGCGGTAATGGGTGCCATATCTGGTGCTGTTATTTACACTTTAGCCAAAAAAAGCCCCTTAACAGGAGCTTTAGTGGGTGGCCTTACGGCTATAGTATCTTCTTATGCAATGTATAAACTGAGAAAAGAGATCAAGCTAAAAACAAATGTGCCTGATGTGACTTTGGGTCTTGCTGAAGATGCGCTGGTGACTGGTGCCATTTTCGCTTCCAGAAAGAAGTAATTAGCCCATTTTTAGTTTCTTCTCAATGTCGTTCACGTAAGTTCTGAACTTTTTATCGGTTTGGATTAAGTCTTCAACCGTCTGACAAGCGTAAATAACGGTAGAGTGATCCCTGCCGCCAAAAAAGGCGCCTATTGTTTTTAACGATGATCTGGTCATGGCTTTGGACAAATACATAGAGATTTGACGGGCCTGTACCACTTCACGTTTACGGGTAGATGCTTTAAGCAAGTCCATAGGAACCTCAAAATACTCACAAACCAGTTTCTGAATAATATCCATAGAAACCTCTTTATTGGTATTTTTGATAAAGTTCTTCATCATGGCTTTAGCCAGGGGAAGATCAATTTCCTTTTTATTCAAGGTCGATTGAGCCAATAGAGAAACCATGGCCCCTTCTAACTCCCTCACGTTGTTATTGATGTTATGTGCAACGTATTCCACTACCTCATCTGGTAAATCAATACCATCAACATACATTTTCTTTTTCAGAATGGCGATACGCGTCTGTAAGTCCGGTAACGACAGATCTGCTGAAAGTCCCCATTTGAAACGACTTAATAAACGTTCTTCCAGCCCTGATAAATCTTTAGGTGCTTTATCTGACGTTATGATAATCTGTTTACCCGATTGGTGCAGGTGATTAAACACGTGGAAGAAAATATCCTGTGTTTTCTCCTTACCGGCAAAGTTATGCACATCATCCATAATGATTACATCCATGGCCTGGTAAAAGTTCACGAAATCATTAATCGTGTTGTTTTTTAGGGATTCCACAAACTGCTGACAGAATTTCTCACAAGAAACATAAATCACCAGTTTATCTGGAAGTGTTTGTCTGATTTGATTTCCGATAGCTTGAGCCAGGTGGGTTTTGCCCATCCCTGACGGGCCATAAATCATTAAAGGGTTGAAGGATGTTTCACCCGGTTTTGCAGCCACTGCGTGCCCCGCAGAACGTGCCAGTCGATTGCTGTCACCTTCCACATAATTCTCGAAAGTATAATTGGGATTTAATTGAGGATCTACCTGTATCTTTTTCAATCCAGGGATCACAAATGGGTTCTTAATATCACGGTTAATGTTAACCGGTACATTCATGCTTTGCTTACGGTTATCAGAGCCATTTCCACTTGATGGCATCTTGGTGGTATAAGGCAAAACACCATTTGAACTTTTATCAACAACGATGTTATATTCCAAACGTCCTTCATCACCCAACTGTAGCTTAAGTGTACGGCGAAGTAAGCTTACGTAATGTTCTTCTAACCACTCATAAAAGAACAAACTAGGCACTTGTATCGTCAGAACTTTATCCTCCAATTTCAACGGCGTAATAGGCTCAAACCAGGTTTTAAAGCTCTGGGCAGGGATATTATCCTTAATAATTTGAAGACAGTTATTCCATACTTGTGTACAAGTGTTCATCATATAGTTCTTTAGTTTTATAGGTTATTATTTCCCGAGCGTTCAGGATATCCCCGTGGTTGGGGATGCGAAGATCACAAATTTTACTAACATTGAGTAGGAAAATTTTGTCTTTTTTCTAACTAATTCATTAGCACAAGCATACAAGAAAGTTTACAAATTTTATTGTGGATAAGTGTTAACATTCGTATTTTATTAGGTAAAAACACAATGAAATATCTGGATTTAGAAAAGGGGCATGAATTTTATTATACATGTATCATGAACAAAATAATTTACTTATTTATAGCCCTTGCTACCTTATCATCCTGCAAGAAAAGCCGCTCAGATATAGGGCAGGTTTTATTCAAAGAAACAAAGAATAAAGTTTTTAAAAACATTGAAACGGATGCATTCATCGCGGTGTTCAAACAGACTCTGGAAGAAAAGAAATCTACACTAAGAAACCCAAAACTGATTACCGCTTTCTATGAAAGCAATGATTTTGATCCGGTATTGGTGACAAGCCACCTACCTGGCGAACAGTTAAAGACCTTGTCTACTTACCTGAGCCAGGCAAATGCCCATGGTCTGGACCCGCAATTGTTTAGCGCGACGACCTTAGCTGGATTGGTTGAAAAAGTTTATGACAAAAAAGCAATTAAATCTGTAGAAGATGCTTACAAAACTATTGCTGAGTTAGAGTTGCTTACTGCAAATTCTTTAATTGACTACAGCAATGCATTGCAATATGGCATGATTAGTCCCCGAAAAATCTATGCAACATACTATACTGAAACGGAAAGACCAGATAGTGCATCGATGATGCGGGTGTTTGCGGTTAAAGATTTGAAAAACTACCTGGATAGCATACAACCTAAAAGTCCGCAATACCTGGCTTTGCAAAAAGGTTTAGCCAGTAATGTAGTTGCTCCAGGGATGACACAAGAAGAAACCCTCCGCATGTTACAAGTTAACCTGGAAAGATTTCGCTGGAAAAACAGGGAAGATAACAAGAAGTATGTTGTGGTTAACATTCCCGACTTTACGCTGAATGTAATGGACAATGGAAAGTCAATTCTTGACATGAAAGTTTGTGTAGGTGAAGGCCGTAAGTTAAATGCAAGCGACGAATTGAAAGAATATGATGAAACCGGATTAAAGAAAGACCGACCGTTTAGTCGCGAAACTCCACAGTTAGGAAGTATGATTCACAGTGTGCAGGTTAACCCGGTTTGGAATATTCCGGAAAGTATTGTGACCAATGAAATTAGAAAACATGCTGCCGCAGATCGTTATTATTTATCAAACAACAATATTGACGTGTTTAAAGACGGTCAAATAATTGAAGACACAGAATTAATTGACTGGTCGGACCCTGCCACAGGAAAAAACTATTTGTTTAAACAACGCCCAGGAGATGATAACTCATTAGGAAAAATTAAATTCCTTTTCAAAAATGATGTAGCAGTATACCTGCATGATACCCCGGCTAAAGCAGCTTTCGACAAGAAAGTGAGGGCGGTAAGTCATGGTTGCGTACGTGTAGAGAAACCATTGGAACTAGCACAAGCCTTGTTTGGCAACAGCAAACAGTATGAGGTGATCAAAACCGAGATGGCTAAAACAGAGAATCAGGAAGCAAAAGACATTGCCTTACCTACACAGATTCCAGTTTACTTAACCTATTTCACCACCTGGGTTGATGCTAATGGCACCTTGCAGTTTAGAGATGACATCTACGGATTAGATGTAGTGCTTTACTCCTACTTGCAAAAGCTAAATAAAACAGCATAAAAAAATCCCGTTGATTAATTCAACGGGATCGATAATATATGGAAGAACCTTAGCTGCGCGTTGGCGTAACTAAGGTTTTTTCTGTTTCTAAGTCATTTACAGCAAGTAAAGCTGCCTGGTGTAGGTTCAAGTATTTAGAGGAATAAGATTCCTGACTTGAGTTTATAAACAAGACAGTTTTACCACCAATGGTATTAATCACTGTACCTGCTAATGCAGAAGCTACTGCAGGACAACCCTGGCTACGTCCAAGCCTACCTAAGGCATTGATTGTACCTTGACTTACATAGTCGGCTCCATGTACCACAATTGCACGTTGACGGGCATTTGAATTAAATCCTTCATCCATACCATCAAGGCGTAATGACCTTCCATGTTGTCCAGTATATATTTCGCCGGTCACATAAAAACCCACGCTACTTTGGAAAGAGTTGTTCACGTTCGAAAACTTCGATGCGATGTCTGCACCACTATTTTGTCCATGAGCTACCCAAGTGTTTAACAAGAGCTCTTTTTTATCCAGGTCAATAATCCATAAACGTTTTTTGGTACTGTTCTGGTCAAAATCTGCAATACTTAAAATTGATTTACCTTCCGCTACCTTCCCTGTGCTTTTCAGGTTATAAAAACCGGTTACTGCTTTTTCAAAGACTGAAAGTGATAAACCGCGGTTTGCAAGCTGTGCGGTTACATATATATCTCTGATGTGTGAATTATATAAATCTTCTGTAAGTTCAGCAACCGCAATTGGTTTAGTAATGTTCACTGTTTTATCTGTAGACGTCCAGCTACTAATCGTTAAAGCGACAGCAATAGCCATGGTTCCGGAAATTCCTAAAATGTATTTTCTCATAGGTATCTATTTAGGTTCGTGCTAAAAATAATAAGTTTTGTTTAACCTATTTAATGTAATGCTTATACAAAGATAAGAAAATAATCTAAGTAAGGAATTAGCTGTCAATCTATTACTTTTTTATGACTTTAAGTAAAGTATTTAAAACTATTGTATAACGTGATTCTTTTGGTGTAATTGCTAAACAGCGAAAATAAAAAAAGGCCTGCCGAAGCAGACCTTTTGATTAATGCGGGTAGTTATTATTTCGCACTATTTTTTTTCTCAGTTACTTCCGTACGGATATCTTGAGCTAAAGTTTTTAAATCCTGCATTGCCTTACGTACTCTTGTTCCTGCAGCACCATTTCCTGAGTTATAAAATTTCTCAGCATCTGCCTCAACTCCGGCAAGTAGTTCTTTTAATTTTGAAAATTTTTCCATGGGATTTTGTTCGTTTTTAAATGTATTATGGGTTTAAAGATAATAATTATTGGTTTTCAAACAAATGATTAACGTTGTTAGAAACGCTTGTTTTTATATTTTATATCTTATAAAACTATAAATTCTTGAGTTTGTTTAATTAAAAAGTTAAAATAAACCAATCATCATGAGTAACGAAGAAAACAAGAGTAAATTCAAATCACCTGATAATGAGGGATATGACGTTAATAATCCGCAAAACATTACCAAGCCAGCGTTTAATAGCAATACTGATAAAAGAAGCAGTGAAGGGTTACCACAAACTGAAAATTTAAATCAACAAAATGATGAAAATAACCAGTTACATGCTGATGAAACCAGTAATAAAGCCGATATGGACACTAAAAATGATGATTCTTTAACCGGAAATGCACAGGATACCGACCTGGGAAATGACCGGGAAGATGAAGATACTGAAGAGGACAAGCTGATAAAAAAATAATCAGGGGGCTGGCTGACGGGATCGGGATGCGATCATCGTCGGTCACTTTATTCCTATACTGTTATTGCTGAAATAATGTTAATTTTGACATAAATCAATCCCCCTTATTTTGGCTAAGATTAAACAGAATTCCCACAAAGTGCTTTACCGAAAGTACTCATCAAATATCAAGTATATTATGATGGTACTTACCGTATTGATCATCACCTTCTTTTTACCCAAACAGCCAAGGTTCAGGTATGAATTTGAAAAAGGCAAAGTGTGGTTAAACAAGGACCTGATCTCGCCATTTAGCTTTGCGATTCTAAAAACCAACCCTCAGGTGGTAACCGATAAACAAGAGGCCCTGCAAAATGTATTGCCCATTTATCGTTATGAAACGGATATGTTTAATGCCATAGAAGAGGCATTTTTAAATGAATTTGATGTGAGGTGGAAGACCAGTACCTTCCCGGAAAATGACCGCCAGAACTATAAAACGGCTGCACACAAAATGCTGACCTCGGTTTATAAAAAGGGCATTATAGCGCCGGATTTAAAACACCTGAAAGAAAAGAAACCCTACGATATTTCCTTATTGGAAGACAATATCACAAAAACGGTGAATTCGCAGGACCTTTATACCGTGCAAACTGCGCTTGACTATGTAAAAGATAACTTTAAAGCTACAGACCTTGCTTATAAAGATGCGGTGATTGGTTTGATTGAAAATCACCTGCAACCCAATATTCTTTTTGATGAACGCATGACTACCATTGTGCAAAACAACACGGTGAACAGTTTATCGACCACACATGGCATGGTACAAAAAGGAGAACTGATCATTGCAAAAAACAGTGTGATAGATGATGAAGCCTACCAGAAACTACATTCCTTCAGGTCTACTTACGAAGCGCAAACAAAAACCATTGGCGATAGTACCCTGGTGTACATCGGCCAGATATTACTGGTTGGATTTAATTTGAGTCTGCTGATGGTGTTTTTATACATGTTTAGGAAGGACATTTTCGCTGACAACAGACAGCTTTCCTTATTGCTCCTGGTGATCACGATTATGCTGCTTGCCTTAACCTGGGCCATTAAGTTAAACCTCCCTACGCTGTATTATATCCCTTTTACCATTGTTCCGATTATCATTAGGATATTATTTGACACCCGACTTGCACTCTACCTCCACCTGCTGGTTATTCTGGTGGCTGGTTTTTTTGTACCCAACAGTTTTGAATTTGTGTATTACCAAATCACAGCAGGTATGGTAGCCATTTACAGCATCAGGAACCTTATAAAAAGGGAGCAGTTGCTCTTGTCGGCTTTATTTATTCTCAGTTCGTATTTTATATGTTTTCTAGGTATCGGCTTATTACGTGAAGGTTCCCTAAATGAAATTGAATGGGTAAACTTTGTTCCTTTTATAGTAAGTGTATTGCTCTCTTTATTGGCTTACCCCTTAATTTACGCTTTTGAGCGGATGTTTGGGATCACTTCGGATGTGGCACTGATTGAGTTAACCAATACGAATAATAAGTTACTGCGCGAATTGGCATTTAAGGCGCCGGGTACTTTCCAGCACTCGTTGCAGGTAGCTAACCTTGCCGAAGCAGCTATTTTTAAAATTGGCGGAAACTCCCTGTTGGTTCGTGCCGGTGCACTTTACCATGATATTGGTAAAATTGAAAACCCACAGTACTTCATTGAAAACCAAAATACAGCTGTAAGTCCGCACGACAAGCTGCCATACGAGCAAAGTGCACAGATCATCATCAAACATGTACTTAAAGGCATAGAAATTACCCGCCGGCACCAATTGCCCGAAAGTGTGATCGACTTCATTAGAACGCACCATGGCAATACACGGGTAGATTACTTCTATCAATCATTTTTAAAGAACTCACCTGAAAAGTTTGTTGATGAGAACATTTTCCGTTACCCCGGTCCTATTCCATTTTCTAAGGAAACAGGGGTTTTAATGTTGGCAGATTCGGTGGAAGCGGCATCAAGAAGTCTTAAAAATCCGGACGCTCAGAACATAAATGACCTGGTAGAACGCATCATTAACTACAAATTAGAACAAAATCAGTTAGACAACTGCGATTTAACGTTAAAAGATTTAGAAACTATAAAGCTGATATTCAAGACGATGCTGATGAGCATTTATCATGTCCGAATAGATTATCTACAAACTGTGTAATTTTCTTTTGCAAATATCAATGAATTGCTATATTTGCACTCCCTCACCGCAAGTAAATGAGTGGAAATGGAGAGATGCCTGAGTGGCCGAAAGGAACAGTTTGCTAAACTGTCGTACTGGCAACGGTACCGAGGGTTCGAATCCCTCTCTCTCCGCAGCAACGATGTAAAACCTACTGACTATCAGTGGGTTTTGTTGTTTTTAAGCTTTTTGAAACACGGAGATTCTCCAAAAACGTGTCTTCAAATTTTATGCTTACCTTTCCATTTTAATTTAAGTCAAAACCTATTACGAAACTATGATGACATTTGGATTATTTGAAACATTAGCGTTTGCATGCCTGGTCTTACTTTTAGGATTTTTTATCGTTAAAAAAGTAAGTTTTTTCAGAAACTACAACATTCCCGAACCCGTAGTTGGTGGCTTCTTCATTGCCATTATCCTCTATATATTAAATTACACCATGGGCATAAGTCTCTCCTTTGAAGGCTCGCTTCAATCAGCGATGATGCTCGTCTTCTTTGCCTCCATTGGGTTAAGTGCTGATTTCGAAAAGCTAAAAAAAGGAGGAAAACCCTTAGGCATATTTATTATGTTGACCGGTGCATTCATCATGATTCAGAATATTTTTGGAATATCCATAGCTTCATTAGTAGGTTTAGACCCCAGCTATGGCCTTATTGCAGGTTCTATAACACTAACAGGAGGACATGGAACAGGTGCTGCATGGGCAGAAAATCTTACGGAAACGTTTCAAATAAGTGGTGCGATGGAATTAGCCATGGCGTGTGCTACCTATGGCTTAGTGATGGGTGGTATCATTGGAGGCCCAGTTGCAAAAGCACTATTGAAAAAAAAGAATATACAGCCATCAAAAGTAATCTTGGAACATGAACAACCTGTAGAAATGTTCGAAAATCCGACTTCCAATAGAAGAATCAATGTTAGGAATATGATTGAAACCCTAACCATGTTAGCCATTTGTTTAGCATTAGGAACATTACTATATGACTATTTAAAAGGAACATGGCTGGAACTACCTAATTTTGTTTGGTGTCTGTTTATCGGTGTTATTATTCGCAACACCATTACCCGAGTATCTGACTACATTGTTAATGACCATGCTGTAGATGTTCTGGGTAATACCGGTTTATACCTGTTTTTGACCGTAGCTTTAATGTCCTTACAATTATGGCAATTACAGGGTTTGGCCTCTCAAGTATTAATTGTGCTCGTGTTGCAAACCATATTAATGATTTTATTTGCCATGTTTATCACTTTTAGGGTAATGGGAAGCGATTATGACGCCATTGTATTGAGCGCTGGGCATTGTGGTTTTGGGTTGGGTGCAACCCCAACAGCCGTTGCCAATATGCAAGCCATCACCGATAAATACGGACCTTCACATAAAGCATTTTTAATTGTGCCTATGGTAGGTGCTTTTTTTGTTGATATTTTAAACAATGTCTTTATTAAATTTTTTGTAAGTTATTTAGCTTAACATCAGAATAACATTTAAATCTGCATTTGGCTGGTATATAAACACCCCTTTAACAAATCGTTATAGACATGCCCCAAAAGTTAGACACTTTTCGGGGCAATTTTAGTAGGAATTAGTACGGTGAATTACCGAACTCATTCCCTTAAAAACATTGCGTAAATTAGTCCAGCTTTTTGGGGTCAGTCTAATTTTGCGAGTTTTCTGTTTTACATCATATCAACAAACTCAAATAAATATCAATCTAAATAGGATCATACCGCCATATCTTGGTTTGTATGGTTAACTTCACATGATGATAAGTTAAATATGGTCCGAACTGAAAAAAACAAACATTTTCCGATCCTCGGCTTACAGGAATTCAGCAAAAATCGGTTGAAGGTCAGAAATCAGGTTTTGTTCAATGAGCTGCATGGAGAACGACATATCGAAAAACCGCATCAGCACGATTTTTTCATCATCATACTTTTTGATCAGGCAAAAGGCATTCACAATATCGACTTTATTGATTATACCATCGGGAACAAGCAAGTACATTTGTTGTTTCCCGGACAAGTACATACATGGAACATAGAACCTAACACAACTGGCTATCAATTAATGATAGACCGCGATTTTTTTGAACGTTTTTACCCCCGTTTTCGGTTCTCTTTTGCTGCATACCAAAAGCACCCAATAATCGAATTAAGTCCTGAATCATTTCAATTAATCCATTATGAATTTGATGCGATTAAAAACGAACTTGAATCTGAAAATCCGCTCCATGAATTGATGAGTTCACGTGCAGCAGTTATTGCTTCTATTGTAAGCAAGGAAGCTATAAAGGTTTTTGAAAATCCCGAAATTTATCAGGTAGAACCAAGGATTGTAACGTTCCAGCAACTGATCAACACCCATTTTAAGGAAGAAAAGAGGGTTTCTTTTTATGCCGAAAAATTGCATATTTCCGCCAATTATCTGAACATACGCTGTAAAAAGCACCTAAAAGTTTCCGCAACACAATTGATTCAGCAACGAACCATTCTGGAGGCAAAACGTTTGCTAAAATCTACCGCGCTTTCAGTCAAGGAAATTGCTTATGAACTAGGTTTCATGGATCATTCCTATTTTTCAAATTTCTTTAAAGTCCAAGCCGGCATGACACCTACTGATTTTCGAGGGCAGTTATAAATTCTACAAGCTTCGGAATAAATTCTTCAGTATCCTTGTTGGTGTTATAGGTAAGTTTGTATAGAACAATACACCATGTTAAAGTATGAAAAATTCAGCTATATCACGTAAGGACTTTCTAAAAAACTCAGCTTTAGGAATTGCCGGAGTAACGATCGGTTCAGGATTTTTAAATTCGGCAACCGCTGCCGAAATTGGAGAAAATTCTCTGCGTAATGATAAATCCAAGTCTTATACGTTGAAAAATGTCAGACTGGAAATCGGCTTTGAGTGCGATGGTGAAGAAATTATCCGTACTAAAACAGCATTGTTCTGCATAGAAATCAGCGACGGAAAAATACAAAAAACCTTGCCTAATAACCCAAACGCGCAAGCTATTGATGCCAAAGGGTTATTAATGCTTCCTGCGTTTCGGGATATGCATATTCATCTGGATAAAACATTTTATGGGGACAAATGGCAGGCAGTAAGAAGACGGACAGGTGGCGTGAAAGGTATGATTGCTTTGGAACAGCAAATACTACCTGGAATATTGGAAAATTCTACCTATAAGGCCGAAAAATTAATAGAACTTCTGCAATCGCACGGAACTTCCTTTGCCCGTAGTCATGTGAATATTGATCCAACGGCAAAACTACAATCACTAAAAAATTTACAGGCGGCTTTGGTCAATAAAAAGCAAGGTTTTAGGGCAGAACTGGTAGCCTTTCCTCAACATGGTGTTTTTTATACTGACTCGGTTCCCTATCTAAGAGAAGCTGCAAAAATGGATATTGATTTTATTGGTGGCTTGGATCCTTTTACGATTGATGGCGCTATTGAAAAAACAATAGATTTTACGGTGCAACTTGCCTTAGATAATAATAAAGGGATTGATATTCATTTGCACGAATCGGGTGAATCGGGAATAAAAACCTTTGAATACCTGATCGATAAAGTCAATGAAAATTCTCAACTAAACGGAAAAACCTTCATCAGTCATGCTTTTGCATTAGCAAGATTGGAAAAATCCAAACAAGATGAAATGGCAGAAAAACTGGCAGCAGCAAAGGTCGGTATTGTTTCTACAATTCCATTTGGCAATACCATCATGCCTATTCCTACTTTATTGAAAGCTGGCGTCATTGTAATGACTGGAAACGATAGCATTGTCGATCATTGGAACACCTTCGGAACGGGAAGTGTCTTGCAAAAAGCTAATCTCGCTACACAATTGTATGGACAAGTAAGCGAATTCGGATTATCTCGAATGCTCAAATTGGCTACTGCTGGGGCTATTCCATTAGATGATAAAGGTGTGCAACAATGGCCAAAAACAGGCGATGTGGCAAATATTGTATTGGTCGATGCCAGTTGTTCTGCGGAAGCTGTCTCCAGAATG
The DNA here is from genome assembly GCF_015752175.1 of Pedobacter sp. CAN_A7. Taxonomy (NCBI): domain Bacteria; kingdom Pseudomonadati; phylum Bacteroidota; class Sphingobacteriia; order Sphingobacteriales; family Sphingobacteriaceae; genus Pedobacter; species Pedobacter sp. CAN_A7. The sequence continues at coordinate 104,311 of NZ_JADOUW010000003.1, forward strand.
TCGCCGATACGTTCGCTGATCCATAACGGAAATATTGTTTATTAAGAAATCTAATAAGATGAAATTAATCACCCTTCTATTGCCGTTATTTATAACGACAAGTGCCTGCCATTCCGCTCCGCAAGCCGAAGCGTTTAATGCTGATATAATGAAAGAAGACAAAGAGCTGATAGCATTAGTCAATAAAAATAACCTGTCCGCTGTTGAAACGGCTTTAAAAAACGGTGCTAACGTCAATAGCACAGACAATAATAAACGTTCGCTATTGCTTATTGCAACCAATAACGGACATGCAGAAATGGCGAAACTGTTGGTGAAATATAAAGCAGATGTCAACCAGCAAGCAAGTAACCAAGACAGCCCATTTCTGTATGCTGGGGCAAGTGGACAAACAGAATTGGTCAAGTTGTTTTTAGATAATGATGCACGTTTTGATGTTTTCAATCGCTACAGCGGATCGGCACTAATACCGGCTTGTGAGCGTGGACACGTAGAAACGGTCCACTTGCTGGCAAACACTAAAAACTATCCAATCGATCATATTAACCGTTTGGGATGGACCGCTTTAATGGAAGCCATCGTCCTTGGCGACGGAAGTAAAAAATACCAGCAGATTGTGCAGATTCTCAAAGATGCTGGCGCTAAATTGGATATTCCAGACCACGATGGTAAAACACCACTCCAACATGCGCAGTCCAAAAGATTTACGGAAATCGTTAATATTTTAAAATCATAACTATGATAGAGACTTCATTTCTGATGAAAGTGGTATAACTATGCCTAAGGTTCGTATTTTGCAGGGGTTTTTCATTTAAAATAATAGGTATTTATTGGGCCTGTAATAACACACGTTCGGTTTTAAACCCTTTGCCGCTTACAGACAAATTGATATCTCCAGCGGCAGTTCCAGACTGCACCAGGACCACCAGTTTACCATTAAACAGCTTCATGGTTGGCAAATGAAACTGCTCCAAGGAAGTGGCGTCTCCATTACACACAGCACGAAAGGTTCCTTTCCCGGTTACATTAAATTTTAATTGGTCATTTACATTTGGGCATGGATTTCCTTTTTCATCTACTACAGAAACCGTAACAAAAGAAAGATCCTTACCATCGGCTTTAATGACCGTACAATCAGGGTCGAGCACAAGTTTATGGGGCTTTCCAGCGGTTACTACAGTTTTCTCCGAAGCTTTATTTCCATTTTTATCAAACGCAACTACTTTTAAAGTACCTGGTGTATATTTTACATCCATCCACATTAACCGGTATTTGCTTTGGGCCGATTCATCAGTCTTCTTTTTTACGCCCATGCTCTTCCCATTAATGAAAAGCTCTGCACTATCGTAATTGGTATATACAAACACAGGCGTAATTTGACCTTCTCTACCCTCCCAGTTCCAATGCGGAAGTATATGTAATGTTTCTGAATTGGTATTCCATTTACTGCGGTAAAGGTAAAACCTGTCTTTAGGTATGCCAGCTAAGTCTACCATGCCAAAGTAAGAGCTTCTGGCGGGCCATTTATCATCGTATGGCGTGGGTTCACCTAAATAGTCGAAGCCTGTCCACACAAACTGCCCAATTACCCAAGGTTTGGTATCTTCCAGTATAAAATCGTCTTCCGGAAGGTTAGACCAACTGCAATATTCTAAATCATAAGAGGAGGATTGGAAATCTGGGTATTGCTTTTCCACGCCTTTTACGACCGGAAATTTATAAACCCCTCTGGAGCTTACCGTGGAGGCTGTTTCTGAACCCAATATCATGCCTTGAGGGAAGGCTTTATAGGCATCCTCGTATAAATGCGTTCTGTAATTAAGACCAGGCACATCTAATAATGCGCCGAAACCCGAGGCCATGGTGGCCTTTACCTGATCCATACCAACAGTTACCGGCCGTGTCGGATCTTCCCGATGAAAAATATCCTGGAGCCATTTGGCACGTTTTACACCTTCAGCCCCAAACTGGTCAGGAACTTCATTCCCCGAACTCCACATCACAATACTGGGGTGATTACGTGTAGCGTGAATTAAATTGACCACATCTTTTTCCGCGTCGGTATCAAAGAAGCGATTGTAGCCATTTTTCACCTTGGGCTTAGCCCATTCATCAAAGCTTTCTGCTAAAAACATAAAACCCATCTCGTCACAGAGCTCCAATTGTTCTATGGAAGGCATATTATGCGCGCTCCGGATGGCATCAACACCCATATCTTTTAAAATAACCAATTGCCTGCGTAAAGCTGCAACATTGATGGCTGTACCTAAAGGGCCCAGGTCATGATGTAAACAAACACCTTTAAATTTACGAACCTTTCCGTTCAAGCTAAAACCAACACTCGCCTCATATTTTATTTCACGGATTCCAAAACGTGTGGTGGTTTCATCCTTAAGTACATCACCCTCGTATAATCTAATCACCGCCCTATAGAGATAGGGTGTTTCAGGGCTCCACAATTGTGGTGTTGAAACTGCAATATTTTGTTCAAACTGCTTCCCAAATACTGCCTTTGTTTCGTCAGAAGCCACAGTATCGCCCAATGCATTTAATATGATTGTTTGTAAGCGAAGCTTTTCCCCGGATACTTTAGTTTTAATGTTCACTTTAGCCACTTCCGCAGAAATAAACGGCGTGGTTACATTAATCCCCCATTGGTCTACACTCTCCTCATTTTTAACAATAATGCGCACCTTACGATACAATCCAGCTCCGGGATACCAACGAGAAGATAATCCTTTATTATTTAATTGAACAGCCAATAGGTTTGACTTTCCGGCTAAGATGGTATTGGTGATGTCAAAATAAAAATAGTTATATCCATAATTCCATTCCCCAACCTTCTTTCCATTAAGAAACACCTTAGGTTCGCTCATGGCGCCTTCGAAGACCACAAGCACCTTCTGCCCTGCTTTATATTTGGGGAGTGTAAAGGAAGTGCGATACCATCCCTCACCAATATAAGGAAGGGCGCCTGTTCTGCCGGTTTTTTCACTAGCCACTTTCTCTCCATTCTGCGTGATGGCCACTACCTGCTTATCAATCTCTTTGTCAAATGGGCCATAGATTGCCCAGTCGTGAGGAACAGTAACGGTCTGCCATTTTTTATCATTAAATCCTACTTCCGAAGCAACATCACTTGGTCCCTTTTGAAATTTCCAGTTCGTGAGTTCTGCTTCAGTTCTGATCTGCGCAGATGCGAATGGAGCTAAATATAAACAAATGATAAAGAGGAAGATAGGTGGTAATAACGATCGGATAGTCATAGGACCTAAGTTAACAATTAAATAGTTAAATTTGAGTAGCAAGAAACATCTCATAGACATTGGGTTACGTCCAACTAACGAATTAAACAGCAAGTAAACCGGCTATTCTTCACGGATCAACAAGGTCTTTAATAGCGCTTTAAAGTTGGCTTCAATGTGTGTTGAGGCTATGGCTTTCTCCTCATCAACTGTGGTGCCATTCAATTTGGCCAATATTTTAGCTTGCATATTAATGGATTCTTCTACCATGGCTTGGGTATTCATAATGCAGACCGCCATTTCAGGCAGGCCCATCGATTTACCTTTGAAATCATCTTCTTTTATAGGTTGCATAATATTATTGGTTTAAGGAGCTAAAATAACCAATCTAATCAATTAAGGGTTAAACGGCTATTTTCTATTAAGTAAATATCTTGATCTATTCACCTGTTCTTAACCCAAGAAACATTACTTTTATGAAATAACGCATCTCCTATGAAAAATCTTATTCTTTCCTTACTTATAGGTTTAAGTCTCTTTGCAACTCCCGCATTTAGTACATCTTGCGTTAACACATACTTTAGTGATAAAAAAGAAGTTACAGTTTACACCACAAAAACAGGTAATAAATACCATACTGGCACATGCCGTTACCTAAGTCGCAGTAAAATTGAAACAACAAAAAAAGCAGCTATTTCAGGTGGATATGGGGCCTGTTCTATTTGTAAACCATAACATCTTTTATTTGAAAGCCTGATTACCGCAAAAGTACTCATACCACTAGAAAACATCATTACAACCGATTGCATAACTGCATTATTTTCATAAATTAGAGAAACCAAATTCTTTATTTCTCTGTATGATAGATTTCAATAAAAAATACCTGCTCCCTGCCCTATTCCTGTTGTCTAGCCCTGCGGTAGGGCAAATTAAACTTCCAAAACTAATCAGCAACGGCATGGTTTTGCAAAGAGCTGATACCACCAACATTTGGGGATGGGCTAGTCCGAAAGAAAACATCAAACTCTCTTTTAAACATAAAACTTATCAAACTACTGCCGATCAACATGGGAAATGGTCTATTAAATTACCCCCCCAAGCGGCCGGTGGCCCTTATGAAATGACTTTCACGGCGAGTAATAAAGTAATTCTAAAAGACATCCTATTCGGTGATGTATGGATTTGCAGCGGCCAATCGAACATGGAACTCACCTTAGACAGACTGATTGATGAATATCCTCAGGAAATTAAGGCCGCAAATTATCCACAGATCAGGCAGTTTCTGGTTCCCGATGAGTATAATTTCAAAGCAGCACAGGAAGATGTGTCTTCAGGCACCTGGAAATCTGCTACAGCAGAAAATATCCTGAACTTTTCGGGCGTTGCTTATTTTTTCGCGCTGGACATTCATAAAAAAAACAAAGTTGCTGTAGGTCTGATCAATACCGCACTTGGCGGATCGCCTGCACAGGCCTGGATCAGTGAAAAAGCAATCAAAAATTTCCCTGAATATGATCAGGAATTGCAGAAATTTAAAGACGACAGCCTAATTGCAAGCATTGAACAAAAAGATAAATCTGCTGCTGAAGCATGGTACAACAGCCTAAACCAGCAGGATGAGGGATTAAAAGAAAACTGGAAAGCGGCAGTATTAAACGATCAGGATTGGGAGGAAATGAACATTCCAGGCTATTGGCATGACCAAAAATTAAAAAATGTAAATGGTGCCGTATGGTTTAGAAAAACCATTGACATCCCTGCTTCCATGGTCGGCAAACCTGTTAAACTACTGCTGGGAAGAATTGTAGACGCTGATTCGGTGTTTATCAATGGCCAGCTGGTGGGTTCTACAAGTTACCAATACCCACCTAGAAGGTATTTGTTAGCTCGCGAAACCTTAAAAAAAGGCAAAAACACCATTGCCATTAAAGTGATCAATAATTCGGGCAAAGGTGGTTTCGTGTTAGATAAACCTTATCAACTAATTGCCGGAACAGATACACTAAGTCTGCGCGGCCCCTGGAAATATAAATTAGGTGCAAAAATGGGTATTACCCCTTCCACCACCTTTGTACGCTGGAAACCCGTAGGTTTATATAATTCGATGATTGCGCCTTTGGTTAATTATTCGGTAAAAGGTGTAATGTGGTACCAGGGTGAATCGAATACCGGGAGGGCCATTGAATATGCAGACCTGATGACAACACTGATTAAAGATTGGCGCCAGGCTTGGAACAAGCCAAAGCTTCCTTTCCTTTATGTCCAACTGCCAGGTTTTATGGAAAGTAATACCCAACCGGAAGAAAGTAATTGGGCGGAATTACGGATGCAGCAGTTACAGTTGTTAAAAGTTGACCACACGGCAATGGTTGTAGCCCTTGATTTAGGGGAGTGGAATGACATTCACCCTTTGAACAAAAAAGATGTGGGTAAACGACTGGCGCTACAGGCGGAACAGTTGGTTTATGGAAACAAGAATATTATACACAGTGGCCCCTTATTTACACAAGTTATTGCGAAAGGGAATAAACTGGTGATCAGTTTTACAAATACCGGATCGGGATTAAAAACAAAAAACGGTGGTGAGCTTAAACATTTTGCCATTGCCGGCACTGATGGTAAATACCAATGGGCTAAAGCAGAAATAAAAGGTAACAAGGTGATCGTGTGGAATGATAATATCCCGCACCCAGTTTCGGTAAGGTATGCCTGGGCACATCACCCGGATACTGCAAACCTGTATAACCAGGAGCACCTGCCTGCATCTCCTTTTGAAGCAAGGGTGAGGTAACATATATCTCCTAAAAAAAGAGAGCCGATCATTTTTCAATGATCGGCCTCTATCATACAACTAACCAAAATTGTAATTTACTGGTTTAAGGCTTTCAAGGCCTTTAAACCTTATCTATTTTTCACTTCTTAACACTATTTTCGCCTCAGTCATACCTTCCGCTTTTGCGGTCACGATGATCTCGCCAGACTGTTTATCTACTGACCTCACAATTGCTAAGGCCAAACCGCTAAATGCTTTCCGCTCCTTAGCAGGAAAAGCCACCAGATCAGCTGGATCACCATTGTCTGTAACAATTAACTCCGCTGGGCCGGCAATAGAAAAAGTGATGTGATGCGTAGCTTCCGGTACTACATTCCCATCCTTATCCATAACTTTTATGGTGATAAATGAAAGGTCTGTTCCATCGGCACGGATTTTATTCCGGTCGGCAGTCAATTGCAGTTTGGCCGCTTCGCCCACCGTTTTCACACTTTCTGTAGCCCATGGCTTCCCATCCTTATAACTTACCACCTTCAATTCCCCAGGTGTATATTTCACCTCATCCCAGCGGAAGCGGTATTCAAAAGTTCCCCTTTTTTTACGACCTAAAGATTTGCCATTCAGGAAAAGTTCTGCCTCATCAGCAGCGCTAAAAACATGAACCGGTGTTACCTTACCTACACGATCAGCCCAGGTCCAATGTGGCAGGATATGTGCAAAACGAAGCGCTGGTCGCCAGCGTGCCTGATACAAATAAAACCTGTCCTTTTTAAATCCTGCCAGGTCAATAATACCAGAATAGGAACTGCGTGCTCCATAATATGGGGTAGGCTCGCCTAAATAGTCCCAGCCGGTCCATACAAATTCACCACCCACAAAGGGATGTTTGTCTTGTGCAGCGAAAACTTTGTCTGGCGATGCACCAAATGCCGCAGTATACAACTCATAGGCACTTACTTGCTGTTTTATTGGATCGCCACCTGTAGAATCACTTACCGGAGCACTTGATCCTTCCACAACAGGAAAAATATACGTTCCGCGTGTGCTTAAAGCTGATGCAGTTTCACTGCTCAGAATCAGTTTCTCTGGGAATTTCTGATGAAAAGCCGGATATAAAGGAGAAGTTTTAATTCCTTTTAAATGGGCATATGCAGGCGCATCGCGGATACCCTCCCCCTGGTAATTCAATGAAATAAGGTCCATCGTTGCAGGGAAAGGCATATCTGGTTTTGCATAATTCATAGACGCCGTAGTCGCCCTTGTTGGATCCTCGTCTTTTGCAATGTCACTTAACTTTTTGGACAATGCGGCTCCAGCTGCTGCTGTATACTGTTCCCCTACCTCATTACCGAAACTCCAGGCGATAATTGATGGGTGGTTTTTATCTCTTCTAATAAATGACCTGACATCAGCTTCATGCCAATCCTGGAATATCAGGTGAAAATCTAAAGGAGTTTTCCCCTGTGCCCAGCAGTCAAAAACTTCATTAATCACCAGAAAACCCATTTTATCTGTCAGGTCTAATAATTCAGGTGCCGGAGGATTGTGCGCAAACCTAATGGCGTTGCTTCCCAGTTCCCTCAGCATTTCCAATTGTCTTTCGGCCGCCCGGTAATTAAAAGCTGCACCAAGCGCACCAAGGTCATGATGCTGATTAACCCCCTGTATCCTCACCGCTTCGCCATTAACAATCACTCCTTTTACAGGATCAAATTGTATATCTCTAATGCCAAAGGGCGTATCATAACTATCCACAAGGCGATTACCTACAAATATTTGGGTCACCGCCACATACATATTTGGTTTTTGAGTAGGCAGCGGGCCCCACAGTGCAGGTTGTTTAATCGATACCTGAGTTTCAACCACCTGTTTCGCCAGTTTACCCAATCTGATAGTGGATACGGGGAAACTGCTCACCTTTTTCACTTTTTCAAACTTTTCGTTCAGGCTGTAAATATCTGTCAACACTTTTACCTGTTCTTCCTTCAAGCCTTTATTCTGAATTGTTATGCCTAAGGCTACGTTAGCCGAAGCTTTGGATACATTAGTCGTAGTAATTGAGGTACCCCATTGTGCTACCTGCACCTTATTGGTCTTGGTTAACCAAACGCTCCTGTATAATCCCGCACCTGGATACCACCTGGCCGAGTTAGGTGGATTATCTATTCTGATCGCAATTTGATTGTCGCCTCCAAAATTTAGATATGGGGTCAGGTCAAGCCGGAAAGAATTGTAACCATAAGGCCAGCCCCCCACCAGTTTCCCATTTAACCAGACCATAGCATATGACATGGCGCCATCCAGTTCCAGGTAAACAGATTTATTCCGATCGGCAGCAGGAATGTTCATTTTCTTACGGTACCAGGCTACGCCCTGTATGGGCAAGCGCCCCATGCCACCCCCAACAATTGCGTTGGCTTCCTTATAAAACGGACCTTTTATTGCCCAGTCGTGAGGGAGGTTCACCTGTTCCCATTTTTTATCGTCAAAGTTTTTCTGTACAAGAGGAAAATCGCTCCCCGGATTGCCCGTAGGCCTTAAATAATGATTTTTTGTATCTTTAATGAAATCATTGGCCGTAGGCAGGATCCACTTTTTTAATACTTTTTCAGAGCTGCCTTCAAAGCCAGATTGCGACGGCCGGCTGTCGGCTACCATGTCATCCTTGCGATTATAATCCACAGGCCGTTCATCATAAATTAAACTATCGGCTTGGCCCTCATAGCGCATAAACAACCATCCGGCATTAAAATTTATCCTTTCCCTTCCCTTGTCTGCAATTTTTTGCTGTGCCAGGGATGGAAAGCATCCCACAAGCACCAACAAAATGCTTACGCAGTTTTTTTTTGGTTGATGAAGAAGTACTGAATAATTCATAAGCAATATTAAGGCTGTTTGTGATGTGAAATAATACTTGTATAAAATAACGCCCTGCTTTTTATACTATAAAAGGAGAGACAGCCGTCTCTCCTTAATAAATTCACCATTAATAAATAATTACAGGCTACAAACTTAGTATCCTGGGTTTTGGTAAGCTTGTTTATCAGCTGCGCTCATGTCCATACCATCTAACTGAGAGGTTGGAACCGGACGCAGGTAATGGTTTGGCGTGATGTTACGTGTAAACGTTTTAACCGAATGGTCATTCCAATTGTTAGGATTCGTACTGCCGGCAATGGTAAAACTGCTGCTAAACTCAATCAATTTCTGTGTACGCACCAGGTCTAACCAGCGGTAACCTTCACCAAAAAACTCACGTGATCTTTCTGCAAGGATGTAATTAACATCAACTAAAGCTGGGGTAGCTGCAATTAATGCCGCACTGTTATCCTGAACTTTAGCCACATTATTGGCATTGTCAAAACGCCACTTACCTGCACGGGCACGGATCACATTAACTAAACCTCTTGCGGTTCCGTCGTTTGCATAAGTACCGCTAATGCCTCTTGTTGCAGCACCCTTCGCTGCAGCCTCTGCTGCGATAAAAAACAATTCAGAGAATTTAGCAACTGGGAACGGACGGGTAAGGCTACCATTTGGCGAACCTAAACCACCATTATTGTCTGTACGATAAGGTCCTAATTTCCAGTTAGCAGGGTAAGCAATTCTGCTGAAATTACTAGGCTCAATCACAAAGTCTGCTCTTCCAGGCAATACACCTGCGCCTACAGTACTGTTAAAGGTTGTATTTGAATAATCTACACCACCTACATCTTCATTTAAAAAGCTTAATACAGGCTCGTTCGGACCAACAGGTAGGAAGTTAGCATTATACAAAGTTGCTCCACTGAAACCCGCTTGTTTAAAGTTTGTGCGATAACGGGTTGTAAAAGTACCATCGTAACGCGAATCATTGGTTTTATCGGCAAAAGTGTTTTTAAATACACCATGAGGCGGAGCAAGCATGGTCCATGGGCGACCTAAAGGCTGTTCTGCTGCACGTTGTACAGAGCTATAAGGCGTCCAGGCTGTTGCTGAAGTGCTACTCCTGATATTTGGATAACTCCATTGCCAAAACCATTGGGCAAAACTGTCGGTACCAAAACCACCGCCACTATAGCCTAAATCTCCACCATTGTATAGGCTGCTTGATTGGGTATGGTCTGCGTACAAGATCACTTCATTATTACGGTCGTTAGTACCTACATGGATATCATAAAATGTAGGCTGTAAACCTGCTGCCCCTGGACTTTCAATAGCCTCCGCAGCGATAGTATATGCCTGGTTAAAATACCAAGCCGCATCATGACCATCGGGATCAGTTCTTTGCGCAGCTGGATAAGTTGGAATGTTGTTTGGATTTTGCAACCACCAGCCATAGGTAAGGTAAGCCTTAGCCAGGTACAGGCGAGCAACGGTTTTAGTTACCCCACCAACCACACGTCCGGTAGCAGGCAACTTGTCTACCGCAATCCTTAAGTCGGCAAAAATTGCTTTAGTATAGACTTCAGGTACGGTATTACGAACGGATGTTCTTACAGTAGAGGTGTTAAACTTTAACTCACCACCACCCAGATCCAGTGGTACACCACCAAATGTTTGCACCAACCAGAAATAATCGAATGCCCTGAAAAATCTTGCTTCTGCAAGTAAGGCTTCGGAAACACCAACGGCCTCACCGTTTTCAATAACACCACTGGCTGTGTTAATGGCACCAAAAGCTGCGCCCCACAGAATCCCTGTATTACTGGAGGAGGGATCTATATTACCTACACCAGAAAAATCAAGGTTCTTAACATTACCATCAGAATTTTGTCCCCAGGTGGCTTCATCGGTACTGATTACATTCGAATTCAGAAAATAACCATTGCCAAACATATAACGTAGGTGGCCGTAAAGTGAAGTAATCCCCCCCTGCACCCCTGCTTGTGTTTTGAAATACTCTGGCGTAAAGATCGCACGTGGCGTTTCTTCCAGATTTTTTTTACATCCTGTAAGGGCAATTCCCGCACAAAATAGCAGTGTAAAATAATTCTTATATACTCTCTTCATTGTCGTATATTTTAAAATGTTACGTTAATTCCTAATAGATAATTGCGTGTTGAAGGTGTATTGTAACCTACGGTCAACATTCTTCTCTGTCCATAATCATATGAAACCGCCATGTTTGCACCATCATTTGCATAGGTGTTAGGTTCAGGATCCATTTTCGATTGTTTGTAATATGGAGAGAAGAGTACGAATGGATTTTGTGCAGTAGCATATACACGTAATCTGCTCATTCCAGCTTTTTCCACCCAATTGCCGGTTATATTATAACCTAGAGAAATGGTACGGATTTTTAGATAAGAGGCATCAAAATAACCTAAGGTAGAACCATATTTAGGGTTGTTACTGTTTTTAGGTCCTTTAGGATCAGGGAATCTTGCACCTGTATTTTCTGGTGTCCAGAAATCTACATCAATCTGTCCGCGACGTCCGTCTAACAAGTTCAGGTAACCATTTGAACCATAAAGCGTACTATTTAAAACACCTCCATTTTGGAAAGCACCAATTATGGTTAAGTCCAGCCCTTTATAACCAACACGGGTGTTAACACCGCCTTGAAATTTTGGGTCAGCATTGATTACTTGTCTATCAGCAGCGCCAATAACACGTGTAGGTGATCCATCAGCATTGAATTCACCCGTATAAAGCACCTTGATCATACCCACCTGACCACCACTACCTTCATATTGCGTAACCGCAGCAGCTTCATCTGCCTGCCAGATTCCGATATTTTGAAAATCATAGATCACATTTAGTGGCTGACCAACAAATAGCCAGTTACTTTCATCACGCATCTGTCCTGAAGCAAGACTAGTTACTTCATTTAAATTACGGTATAAATTAACACCTGCTTCCCAAGTCCAACCATTTTTATTGTCAATGATTACACCGTTCAGGGAAACCTCGAATCCTTTATTCTGCGTAGAACCTACGTTTCCGGTATAACTGCTTACTCCTGAAGTGGAAGGTAAACCTACGCTAAGTAAAAGGTCGCTTGTTTTAGTAATATATGCCTCGGCAGTACCCGTTAAGCGGTTATTAAACAAGGAGAAGTCTAAACCAATGTTTTGCGTTTTTGAATATTCCCAGCCCAGGTTAGGGTTAGGCAATTGGGTTACATAGTACCCATTAGCATTGGTAGAACCGAAGTTGTAAGGCCTAACACTTAATTGTCCAAGTGTGGCATATGGTGAAACAGACTGGTTAGAAGTTTCTCCGTAACCTGCACGAAGTTTTAAAGAGTTAATCCAGCCAACGTTTTGCATAAACGATTCTTTTGCAATGTTCCATCCTACGGATACCGCAGGATAGCTGTTCCATTTATAACCTTCAGCTAATCTTGAAGAACCATCACTACGGAAGGTAGCACTGATCATATAACGGTCATCGTAAGAATACATCAAACGACCCATTACAGAATTCAAACCACTTTCGTAATAGCCTTGCTGTCCCGGGTCGATAGAAATATCGTCATTACTTCCCGATGAAGTTTGTCCTAAATTAAAGTACTGAAAACTATCGCCAGCAAGGTTTCTTCTGCCTATTGATGAACGGTTATAGCTAGTTTGTTCAGATGAATAAAGAGCAACCACATTGAAGTTATGCTTCTCGATAGTTTTGTCGTAAGTAAGCAAATTTTCTATGGTCCATTGGGTAGTATATGCATTAGCAATAGATGCTGTATTCGGATTAGATGCATCCGGGCTGAACACACCAACTCCTGTATAACTTCCGGAATTACTATTTCGAAAGTTACCACCAAGATTTAAGCGGTATTTTAAGCCATCTATACCCGGAATTTTCAATTCTGCATAGGCAGAGTTATAAGACCCGAAGTCTTTTGTTCTGTTAATATAACGATCACCAAGCGCCTCTAGCGTTTCTTTTGTATAAACCCACTGGTTATCCTGTGGCATAGCCAAAGTACGTTTTATGGTACCGTCTTCATTGTAAGGTTTAGCCAAAGGCGACATACTAAGCACTCCATACATACCAATGCTAGAACCATCAGTAATGCTATAATTGTTGTTGGTGGTGAAACCAATGCGTAAAAGCTTGCCTATTTCCTGATCAAGTGATCCTCGCACCGAAATACGGTTATATTGAGACAAAGGAATGGGTGCTTCGTCTTTATAATAACCTGCACCAAATTTGTAGCTTCCTTTAGCAGATCCACCGGTTACACTTAAATCATGGTTTTGAACCATCGCTTCTCTGTAAAACAAATCTTGCCAGTCAGTGTTGGTAGCCCCTGTTGCGTCTTCATCAGCTCCTGGATTCATGTTTAATCCTGCTCTGGCCCTCAATTTAATGTAGGAATCTGCCTGCATCATTGGGTATTTCATCACGTCTTTAATACCAAAGTAACCACTGTAAGCAACTTGTGGTTCCTGACCTTTGTTACCTTTTCTGGTGGTGATTAATATAACTCCATTGGCACCACGTGAACCGTAAATAGCGGTTGCAGAGGCATCTTTAAGGATGTCTAAACTTTTAATGTCATCAGGACTGATGTCGGCAATGGTACCACCGAAAGGAATTCCGTCCAGAACAATTAATGGATCATTTTCTGCATTAATGGAACGCGTACCGCGGATACGGATCTGCATGGTTGCACCTGGCTTTGTTGAAGTTTGCGCTAATTGTACACCCGCAACCCGGCCTTGTAAGGCCTGACCTATGTTTGCCGCTGGTATTTCATTTAAAGTAGCTCCACTAACCGAAGCTACGGAGCCTGTTACAGCTTCTCTGCGTTGGTTACCGTAACCTACAACCACTACATCCTGCAAGTTTTGGGTATCGCCCGAAAGCGTAATAGCAAAACGTGTGCGGTTATTCACTGGTAATTCCTGACTGATAAAACCGATGGAGGACACCTGTAAAGTGGCGTTTCCGGCAGCAGAAATCTGAAAATTTCCGTTAACGTCCGTAGTCACTCCATTTGTGGTACCTTTTACCCTAATGGTAGCACCTGGTACAGCTAGACCGGTAGCGTCTATAATTTTACCGGAAATGTTAATGTTTTGCGCATAAAGCGACAGGGAAAAAAATGTTAGCAGGGTTACCAGCGCAAGAGTGAAAGCACTATTGAAGGCGAACCCGCTAAATCTCGTTACCTTTTTTTTCGAGTAAACTGTCATTTGCATAAGCTTACATTTAAGTAGGTTAGTAAAGGTTTATATTGGTTTGTTTGATTATAAATTAAAGTCGTAACTGAATTTTAAATGTTGATCATTCAGGCAAGCTTCATTAAGGTGGTAGCCACTGCAAAACCGCGCAGGCAAAGGTTTTTTTTCGTTCAGGTTTTCTCATAAAAAATTCAATTTAGCTTGCTGCTTCATGCGGCAGTTTTAAATAAATCTTCCAGTTATGCACCACCCCTGGCAGGGCAGTTCAGAACTTATCGATATTTGGTTAAAATAAAAGTAGAAATTAAAAATGTTATTTGCAACCGATTGCATAAAACTTTTTATTTATTTTTTATTTAAGCTGCTCAAGCTTATAAAATCCTGTTTGTCAGGAGAGTCTTAATCGACAGTATATCCCCTGGCACCACCTATATCATGAAAGATATTTAAGATCAACACCTCCCCTTTGGTTCAATAGTTTGCTCATGCAGGTGATAGCAACACCATGTAAATTATGAGGATAAGTATAAGCTAGACTAGAATATTTAATACATTAGCAATTAAGACTCACATTAACAATTGATTACCAACATTAACATACTCACTTATGAATGGCTGATAAGACATTCCAGTTTTCATTGATGGAAATTACTTTTATCTATTTTACGATAGATATGAATTAACTCATATCCAGATGTTTTCAGGATTTTAACGCTTGCATGGACATCTTTCTCTATCAAATTCGATGCATAAAGTCAAATTTAGCGGCAACCGATTGCAGAATACTTATAACTATAAATTTATACTGGTATATATAGGTAATTTTTATTTCGAAAAAATAGGCAGATCAAAGTGATCTGGAGGATTAAAAAAACAATGTTTAACACATAAAGGCGTTAAAGTTGAATTAATTTTATAGAACTATTATGCTGATATTAGCCCAAAAATAAAATAATGGAAGCCATGAGAAGTTCATGAGCTTCTAGTAAACAGCAGCAATGGTTTATGGCGCACGATCGCTTATACCTGTAAAAATAAATTTACTACTCATGAAAAAACACAGCCTATTATTACCCATCTGCTTAGTCGTTGCGCTATTTATGGCTTGTACAAACGATCCTAAATCTTCGGACACTACAGCTGCAGCCGATAGCGTGAACATTAAAGACACTACTTCTACTGCGAATTTTTCTGAAGAAGATGAAATTAAAGTGATTGGTAACATCAATTTTGGAATCAGCAAAAAGGAATTTGACAAAGAAGAACAGGCATTTATGGCAACTTTAGATCATAATGAGCACCAAACTACCTATGCCATCGGGGGTTACTTGTTTTCTGATTTAAGCGGCAAGTTTGATCTTGATAAACTCAATGAACTGAACATGACCGGGGATTTTATCCATCAGGACCGCTATGAAGCGGAGTTACTTCCTCAGGTGGAAATTTTAAAAGACCTGGTGGCAAAAAAATACGGTGAACCACACCAAGGGTCTGGTGCTCCAGCCTACCAGAACCTGAAAAAAGACCAGTCCAATACAGCTTACAGCTGGACAATAGGTAGCAAGATCATCAACATCAACGTGGTAAACCGTAAAGAATACTCCAGCTGCGACTTAAAAATAGTTAAAAAATAAAGTCTATAAAATTAGTAGTCTTTATTTTTATTACTATATTTGTCTAATAAACATTTATAGTCATGTGGCCGAGTGGTTAGGTATGGGTCTGCAAAACCCGTTACGATGGTTCGAATCCATCCTTGACGTCAAGGCGTAAGCCTACTATTTTAGATATTTGGTTAGATCTAAATGTTTGGTTCGATAAACCTGCACCATATCCATGGTTGCAGGTTTTTTTGTGCCTTGAACATAAATTTTCTAATGTATATCCATAGTGGGAACGCCAGTTAAACGGTCGTTAACTGCCCGTTAAGACGGGGTTATAAGGGTGTTTAGACGGCCATAGCCGTTTTAAGGCCCTTCAAAGGCCCTTCTAACCCCCTTCTAAGGCCCTTCGAAAGCCCTTATACCTAGGAAACAGTGTGCAGCTGTTTTTTCTTAGCGGTCAGCATTGAACAGCCCCTTGCAATTTTCGACAAGCCATTCACACCCGGCTTAATTACCTTATAGTTGACAATCGGAAATACAATATCAGCAACCCATCAGGGATCAAACCTGAACTTAATCACGCTAAGAAGACCTCAGTGATTATTTCTAAAAAGGTTCAGATTTAAGGTGGGTTAATTTCCTAATTACATTAATTATTGTTCAGGTTAAGGGGTGGCCAGAAAAATGAAAAGCACTGAAGACAGTTAGATGGAACATATTGTTTTAAGCTGTGTTACAGCTAAATTATTGATTAGCTTAGGGTATGATTAGGGAAAAGCTGTATAATGGGTATAACCGTAATTTTTTAAACGCTGGGTCTGGAATGGCAACAGTAGATGTTCCGCAATTAAATAGCGAACAACTGGAAGATGTGGTAAACACCATCGACCTTAAGGAGCCACTCCTTCATTATATAAACTATAGTATTCAGTTATCTGCAATACATAAATTTCCATTTTTTACAGCCACGAACATTGACGGTAAATTATTCAAAAAAGTCCCACGAACTGATAATTGGCGTAAAGACCCGAGAATTAATGCTGATGAGCAATGGGGAAAAGAACTCTACCTGGCTGCAAAAAGCGATTTCGACAAGGGGCACCTCACCAAAAGGGAGGATGTGCAATGGGGAGAAACGATTGCCCTTGCACGCAGCGCAGCCGATACTACATTTTATTATACTAACGCAGTACCACAACATGCAGACTTGAATCAAGATATCTGGCTGAGTTTGGAGGATTATATCCTTCACACCGAAACTGTAAATAATGCTATACGGGTGTGTGTATTCAGCGGTCCAGTATTATCGAGCAATAATCCTTTTTTTGTAACGCCCATCCTGGGCGACACCATTCAGCTACCCATTTTATTCTGGAAGGTAGTGGTTTACCCGAAAGCGGATGGGAAACTGCACCGGGTAGGATTTATGATGAGCCAAAACAGGCTGTTGATTGACAGTGGCATTGTAAAGGGTCTTGCCAGAAAGTTTGCAGAAAAAGACTTGTTTATGCAATTTGATGATGCGGCTACCTATCAGGTGAATGTGTCGCTGATTGAAACATTAACGGGTATGACCATGCCTGAAGCTATTGATAGTTATACCGATGAAAGAAGTACCAAACTGGTACTGGAGGAAATTGACATTGATCCAGATGCGGAGCGGATGTCTGGCGTGGAGAATTTGGGCTTTGTGATACAGCATTTGCGGCTGTGAGTTTAATGATTACTTAGTTAAAACAACAGGCCCGGCTTTCCAGCCGGGCTTGTTGCCATCAAAAAATAGTCGTTTATTGAGCTGTGGTCACTGTTGTAACGGTTGTAGTAACAGTTTTCGTACCCACTTCCTCAGTAGTTACGGTTCCATTACCTTCAGGTTTGTAAATTGCACCTGTAGCAAAATCTACAATCAATCCAGGCCAGAAAAGTACAATATCAGCAATTAATGCTACAGCGCGAATGGGTCTGGTTGGCTCGCCTGCCTTAGGAGGTGTGCGTTGCGCCTGCGTTACTTTTCCACCAAAAACAGTAGCACAAGAACTTAAAGAACTTATCATGATGGTGACTACTAATGCTTGAAGTATTATTTTTTTCATAGAGGTTAATTATTTAATTCACGGAATATAAGTCAAATAAATATTAACCTCTGTAATGGATACTGTAACAATTTCCTTACCCGGCAATATGATAACTATGTGGCAATAATTTAACATTTGAACGGCATTAAGAATGCCATTTAAATGCACCAATTATTTAGTGGTGCTTCTGTTCTTGAGGCTAGTCTTTATAAGGATCAAATTCATCGCCAGCCATGGCCACTCCAATTGGAGTAAGTTTAGTAATGACTTCAATAGTTTGCCCGATTCCCTGGTATTCCAACACTTCGGTTAGCTTTTTATAACATTGAGGCGATTCATCGGCACCTGCCCCGCGAAGCTGGATATTAAGGTCACGCATTTCTTGTTGTGTATCAGCAAAATTAACACAACCCCCACCAACCATAGTTGGTACTTTTCGGCCAGCTTTTTTATCGAAAACCCACTTTTTCTTCCCTGCAGCCTGCGTTCTTGACATTACCCGGCCAGCACCATGAACGGTAGAATATAATCCCTTTGCAGAAACTGGCGACTCCAGGCCACGCACCACAACAGATTGATCGCGCATATTGGCACCAATAAAACCAAGTTGTCCAGGAAACGCTGGCGTACACCCTTTTCTGGCCACATAATAATCTTCATCAAAGTGGGTTTCTTTCCAGGCGAAGTTGTGATGGTTATGAATGACTAAGGAAACTTCAGGGTTCCCTAAAATTTCCAGGACCTTATCGATCACAAGATCACGTCCGGCATAGGCATAAGCACCTGCCAATGTCATGGCCTCCCAATATTCTTGACCTAATGACTGATTTAGAGGAAGTAGTATTGGTTTTCCATCCATACTTCCCTCCTGGTGTCTTTCGCCCCACTTCTTTCCAGCCGCCATGGCCATGTATCCCGAGGCTATTTTGTGACCGAAACCTCTGGAGCCAAAATGATTGGCCACCCAGATATAACCTTCTTCATCGCGCATTAGGTCGACAAAATGATTACCTGATCCAACAGTACCCAATTGATCACTCGCTAATTTTGCCATGGCCGATAGGTGCTTTAAAGGATGTTCGCTTATCTTAGCCAGAACTTCATGATCGACACGTTCATTGTTTTTCCGGCCAACGCCGAAGGAGATCCTGCGCTGAATATCATCCATGACTTTGGTGATGTTGATATCCCGGAGGGTTAGATTAGTGCGCACAGCTTTGTTGCCACAACCAATATCAAAACCAACACCTGATACTGATACATGGTTCTTATAGGCAATGGCACCACCAATGGGATGGTTATAACCATAATGACCATCGGCAGTTAAAACGCCGATAGAATCTTCTAATAAACAATTTTGAAGCTGCTTAATGGTTTTATCGTCAATTATTTCTTTGCCAAATATGTGTACGGGATTCATATCGCGAGGAGTTAAAGATCGTGTAATGATCTTACTTAACACGTAAAACGGACAGGAGGTTTTGAAAAAGGAGAAGCGGGTAGTTTCGAATATACAAATGGCCCTAAAAAAAGAAAGGGGTGCCGCATCCACGCACATCCCTATTCTAACCAAATATAAACCTGTATGAACGGGTTTTTCTTAATTCTCTTTAAGCTTGGAAAGGTTTCAACCTTTATACCGCAACTCAAAGCAGACATAAACATTAACTGTTAATCAGGCTCCCCTGATGTTTGATAGTACAAATATGGTAATTATTTCTTAGTGTACAAAATACACGTAGAATATTTAACAAAAATTTAACACTTAATTTCAAAAAAGGCTTGTAATTCATCCGCAATACTTACCAAAATACCGTCCGACCTTATTAAATCATCAAAAATCAATCAAGAGCCACAGATAATAGTTAATAAACTACTCGTATAGGAACTAAATATCTTTTTTAAAATTTTTAATCTTTCAATACCTATCAAACGAATCTGCTGGCACTTTAGTCTGATGTGTGCACAATCTCTATAAATATAATTTTAATGCAACCGATTGCATTTTAATAATATTTACCTTAACTTGCTGCAACAAGTACAACACATCAAATGAGAAATAAAGAAATCACCATATACGATCTTGCTCAGAAATTAAACATTTCGGCAGCTACCGTTAGCAGGGGGCTTTCTGATCACCCGGCCATTAACAAAGAAACGAAAAAGAAAATATTCGACCTGGCAACAGAACTGGGTTACCGTTCTAATAAATTTGCCAGTAATTTACGAAAACAACACACACATACCATAGGTGTCATTGTGCCCCGCCTTAACAGTCTTTTTATGTCCTCCGTCCTCTCTGGGATTGAAAAAATTGTTAACAACGCAGGGTATAACCTTATTATCGCACAGTCTTTTGAACAGGAAGCAAAAGAACGCACCAATACCACCACCATGTTTAACAGTCGTGTTGATGGTTTAATTGTTTCCCTTTCTTCCGATACAAAGGATTTTAGTCACTTTGACACCTTCATTAAAAAGAATATCCCCATTGTATTTTTCGATCGTATTGCTAAAGAAATCGATGCCACCAAGGTATTGATCGACAATTTTAAAGCCGGCTATCAGGCGACGAGTCATTTGCTAGACCAGGGATGTAAGGAAATCATGCATATTACAGGTAACATTACCCGCAATGTATATAAAGACCGTTTTGAAGGGTACAAAAAAGCATTAGAAGAACGGCAGCTGGACTTTGATCCAAGTTTGTTCTTCTCAAACGACCTTTCTGAACAAGCCGTTCAAGACACCATCAACGAGGTATTAAAGCGAAAAAAACTGCCTGACGGACTTTTCATTACCAACGATTCGGCCGCAGCCTATGCCCTGACCATATTAAAACAAGCGGGACTCAAAGTACCAAAAGACATTGCTATTGTAGGTTTTAATAATGATTTGATCTCTCAGGTTACCGAACCAGCCATCACGACCATCAATTACCCTGGTAACGAAATGGGCGAAACCATTGCCAGGATAATACTTAATCGTTTAGATGACGATGGCGATTCCAGTTTTACCAGTACGGTGACCTTAAATTCTGACCTGGTGATCAGGGCCTCCTCTTTAAGAAAAAAAGATAAATAAGATATATGAATAAGCAAATAGCCATCGTTACAGGCGGTGCCGCAGGATTAGGGTTAGCCATTACCAGGAAATTAGTGCAGGAAGGCATCCATGTGGTTATGATTGGCCGCAATGAAGCTAACCTCAAATCGGCAGCGACAGAACTTGGCGAATTATGCAGCTACCGTGTTTACGACCTACAGCAACTGGCAGGTATACCTGCCTTAGTAGACGGCATTGTGGCCGAACATCAACAGGTAGATATTCTGGTTAACAATGCCGGCATCAACATGAAAAAACCATTTTTGGAAGTTACAGATGAAGATTTTGCACGTATAATAGAAACTAACCTTTATGCTGTTTTTGCCATTAGCCGCGAAACCATTAAACACATGGTTAAAGTTGAAAGCGGTGCAGTTGTAAATATTAGTTCCATGGCCTCACAATATGGCATACCTAAAGTAATTGCCTATTCTGCAGCTAAATCTGGAATTGAAGGCATGACCCGGGCTATGGCAACAGAGTTATCGCCAATGGGAATCCGCATCAATTGTGTGGCACCAGGATTTATTAAAACAGCTATGTCTGCAAAAGCATTGGATGCAGATCCAGAGCGTAAAAACAAAGTGTTCTCCAGAACCCCGATGGGCAAAATGGGTGAACCTGAAGATGTGGCAGAAGCGGTCTATTACTTATGTAGCAAAGCCTCAAAATATGTAACTGGTATCGTGATGCCAGTCGATGGAGGGAATTCCATCGGATTTTAAACCTGTAACCGTAACCTAACCAAATATGTTCCTAAACCTGACCAAAAAAAGCTCTTTTTTGTTAACCCTCTGCATATCGGTGGGCCTGCCCTACCTCGCTTTTTCACAGCCAGCGTTAAAAGAGGTGTACCAAGACTATTTTCCCATTGGTGTTGCCGTAGGTGCCAGAAATTTAACTGGCGATGAAGCCAAGCTGATTAAAAAACAGTTTAACAGCATCACTGCAGAAAACGCGATGAAAATGGGGCCTATCCAACCGGTAGAAGGTAAATTTTACTGGAAAGATGCTGATGCAATCGTCGATTTCGCCATGCAAAATGGATTTAAAATGCGGGGACATAACTTAAGTTGGCACGAACAAACACCTAAATGGATGTTTATTGGTAAAGATGGAAAAACGGTAAGTAAAACAGTGTTGCTTCAACGTTTAAAAGACCACATCACCACCGTGGTAAGCCGCTATAAAGGTAAAATTTACGCCTGGGATGTGATAAACGAAGCCATCGACGACGATCCAACTAAATCTTTGCGGCAGTCGCCATGGTACCAGATCCTCGGCGACGACTTTATCATTAAAGCTTTTGAATACGCACATGCTGCTGACCCTGATGCACAGTTATTTTACAACGATTACAATACTGAGTTTCCAGAAAAAAGAGATAGGATTTATACTTTATTAAAAAGAATGATTGATAAGGGAGTGCCAATTCATGGTGTAGGCCTTCAAGCACATTGGTCTTTACAGGAACCCTCTGCTGAAAACCTGCGTGCAGCCATAGAACGTTATGCTTCTCTCGGACTAAAAATACAGTTTACGGAACTCGATCTTTCTATTTACCCCTGGGAGAAAAACAAAAGAGCACGTAAACCAGGTGAATCCGCCATATTAACACCAGAACTGGAACAACAGCAGGCAGATCGTTATGGGCTTGTCTTTAAGATCTTCAGGGAGTACAAAGATGTCATTACCAATGTGACGTTCTGGAATATTTCTGACCGTTATTCCTGGTTGGATGAGTATCCAGTGAGTGGCAGAAAAAACTATCCTCTGCTCTTTGATACTAAACTTCAGCCGAAAAAAGCCTTTTGGGCTGTTGTCAACTTTTAAAAGCGCATTCGCAAGCGTGAGCCCAAAATAGAACACGACCACCAAATATTATTAAACCAAATTATTAACGTATGAAGAAATTACTGATCCTCCTCCTGCTTGTCACGGGCACACTTGGCAGCTATGCGGCCGGTGCAGATCCTTTTGTCGCAAAAACCTATAGTCCTGGCAGTTTTACCTTAGCTAAGAACGGTAAGGTTAGCGGTTTATTGGTTAGTGACAACGATTTTATAGGCGTCATGCACGCTGCAAAAAACCTTTTGAAAGACCTGGAACTGGTTACCGGTTTAAAATCAGCGCTGCTTAAAGCAAATTCAAAACAACGCATGGTTATTATAGGCACCATTGGTCATAGCGAGGTGATTGACCAGTTGATCAGCGAGAAGAAAATACAGGTTGCCGGCATAGCGGGAAAGTGGGAAAGCACACTCCTACAAGTGGTAGCCAACCCCTTCCCAGGTGTAGACAGTGCATTGGTAATTGCTGGAAGCGATAAACGCGGAACCATTTTCGGTATTTATGAATTATCGTACCAGATCGGCGTTTCGCCCTGGCATTATTGGGCAGATGTACCCGTTAAAAAGAGTGAATCACTGTTTATAACCGCTGGTCGCCATGTGATTGCTTCGCCAGCAGTAAAATACCGGGGTATATTCCTTAACGATGAGGCGCCTGCCCTATCAGGTTGGGCCAATAAAACATTCGGTGGTTTCAACCACAAGTTTTACACGCATATATTTGAACTGATCCTTCGTTTAAAAGGAAATTACCTCTGGCCAGCCATGTGGGGCAATGCATTCATTGCAGATGACCCGATGAATCCGGTACTTGCTGACGAGTATGGTGTGGTGGTAGGAACTTCACACCATGAGCCTCTAACACGTGCACATGATGAATGGCGCCGGTATAAAGGTGGGAAATGGAATTATGAGCAAAACGAAAAGCAACTGAGGGAATTCTGGGAAACTGGCTTACAACGGGTAGCCGATAAAGAAGTGATTCTTTCTGTGGGCATGCGTGGCGATGGCGATGAGCCCATGACCGAAGGAACTGCCACCAGCTTACTGGAAAGGATAGTGAAAGACCAACGTAGCATCATTGAGAAAGTAACTAAAAAGCCTGCTGACCAAACACCTCAGATCTGGGCTTTATATAAGGAGGTACAGGAATATTACGACAAGGGCATGCGTGTACCCGATGATGTAACATTATTGTTGGCGGATGACAACTGGGGTAACATCAGAAAGTTACCGAAATTGGGCGAAGCACCAAGAAGCGGCGGTTATGGTATTTACTACCATTTTGATTATGTAGGTGACCCTAGAAATTACAAGTGGATAAACACCAACCCAATCCAGAAAACTTGGGAGCAAATGAACCTGGCCTATGAATATGATGCTAACCAGGTGTGGATTGTGAACGTTGGTGATTTGAAGCCGATGGAATTCCCAATTGAATTCTTTCTTGACTATGCCTGGGCACCCGATGCGCTGCCAGCGGAAAAACTACAGCAATACACCATTAACTGGGCAAAAAAACAGTTTGGAAGCACTTATGCCAGTGATATCGCACGTTTAATTGACCTGACCTTAAAGTATAACGGACGGATTAAACCAGAGTTACTGGATGCTGATACGTATAGCTTAAACCACTATAAGGAATTTGAGACGGTGGTTGCAGACTTCAAAAGTTTGCTGGTACAGGCAGAATTTATTAACAGCAAACTCCCGGCTAACCAAAAGGACGCCTATTACCAATTGGTGCTCCACCCTATTCAGGCGGCAGGAAATTTAAATGAACTGTATTTCGCCGTGGCCAAAAACAGAATGTACGCTAAACAACAGCGCAATACAACCAACGAACTGGCAGAACAGGTGAAAGCGCTTTACCAAAAGGATGAAGACATTACCAACTATTATAACAAGGTAATGGCTAATGGAAAATGGGACCATATGATGGATCAGACCCATATTGGATATACCTATTGGCAACAACCTGAGCAAAACTCCATCCCTAAAACGGAAACCATTACGGTGGCTACAAAACCTGCCATGGGTGTTTATGTAGAAGGTAATGAGAAGGCCTTACCTGTATTTGATTATTACCACCAAGCTACCTCATACCTGGAGGTGTTTAATAAAGGAACCGGTAACATCAAATACACAGTCAAAAGCCCAGGCTATTTAATTCCAAGCACAAAAAGCGGTGAAATTAGCACGCAGGAACGTATTGAGTTTAGCGTAAACTGGGCAAAAGCGCCAAAAGGTAAAACCAATACATCAATTGTGGTAACGGGAAACGATGGTACAAAAACTACTATGCCAGTAACGATAGACAACCGTAGGTTTAGCGATAACAAGGTGACTGGTTTTGTCCAGAAAGATGGTTATATCGCTATGGAAGCAGCACATTTCAGCAAAAAGGTAGACAACAGGCCTATATTTTGGAAAGTGATACCTGGTTATGGAAAAACTAAAGATGGCGTGATGACTGTTCCCGTAACAAGTAGTCCACAGACCTTATCGGCAACTACACCACACCTGGAATACACGATTTACACGCATGATAATGGCGATTTTAACCTTCACAGTTACATTTCACCAACCATTGATTTCACCAATAGCGACGGACTGAAGTTTGCCGTATCAATTGATGACCAGGAACCGGTGATTGTGAATATCAGCAGTGATTATAAAACCGAAGAAGCGTGGCGCAGATCGGTGGCCGATAACATTAAAATATTTAAAACCACCCTTAAAATAGATAAACCTGGAAAACACACCATTAAATACTGGATGGTTAATCCTGGTGTTGTGCTGCAGAAATTGGCATTGGACATGGGTGGCTTAAAACCAAGCTTTTTAGGTCCACAAGAAACATTTGTAAACCAAAAATAACCATGAATGAAACCTTCATAAGCTTTAAGCGCTAACATGCAATAATGATGATCGTTTCCATACCTAAATTAAAATTTAAATACTAATGAAAAAACTAAAAACGCCCGCCATGCTACTTTTGGTTGCCATGGCCACCACGGCTTGTCAGCAAAGCGACAAGCAAACTGCAGGACAGGAATCAACGGATTCTACCGCGACCAGCAAATACCTGTCTGATCCTGTCATTGAAGAAATTTACACCGCTGACCCCTCTGCACATGTTTTTGACGGCAAGATTTACATCTACCCATCGCATGATATTGATGCGGGAACACCTGAGAACGATATGGGCGACCATTTCGATATGAACGACTACCGTGTGTTGTCTATGGACAGTGTCACCGGAAAAGCGACGGACCATGGTGTGGCGCTATCGGTGAAAGATGTTCCATGGGCTGGCCGCCAAATGTGGGCACCTGATGCCGCCTATAAAAATGGAACCTACTACCTTTATTTCCCCGCAAAAGATAAAAATGATGTGTTCAGAATTGGTGTGGCCACGGCAAAAACACCAACAGGTCCTTTTAAAGCAGAGCCTAAACCAATTGAAGGAAGTTACAGCATGGATCCGGCAGTATTTACCGATACCGACGGAAACAGCTATATGTACTTTGGTGGCATATGGGGTGGTCAATTGCAGCGCTGGAACGACGGCAAGTATGACCCGAATGGTTCTAAAACAGATTCCCAGAAAGAAGATGAAACCGCTTTAGCACCTAGGGTAGCAAAAATGAGCAAGGACATGTTAAGCTTTGATGGTCCGGTGAAGGAAGTCAAAATACTCACCAAAGAGGGTAAGGAAATATTAACGAAAGACCACGACAGACGCTTTTTTGAGGCTTCATGGGTACATAAATACAACGATAAATACTACTTTACCTACTCCACTGGTGATACGCATTACCTGGCCTATGCCATAGGCAATAGTCCGATGGGTCCATTTACCTATCAGGATAAATTTATGAACCCTGTACAGGGTTGGACTACCCACCACTCGATTGCAGAAGTAAAGGGTAAATGGTATTTATTTTACCATGATACCCAATTATCAAACAAAACACATTTGAGAAACGTGAAAGTGGCACCTTTAGAACACCAGGCTGATGGCAGCATCAAGTTGATTGAACCCTTAAAAAAATAGAAATTATATCGTTTTAAAGCTATTAAGGCTGTATCATTTAAAAATGATGCGGCCTTTTTTGGTCACTACAAATTCAAATGAATACTAAGTATACTTATATAAATCAAAAAGCATTCTTTTTTAACCGCCTTGTGTAAAATATGGTAAAAGAAGCTTAGGTTCAAAATTCTTACCAAATAGCAACAGAAAGTGCTTATTTTAACAGCAGAAAGTGGCAATGAAGATTTTAGTTTATGGATAATCAGACGGTAAAAGCCAGAAAGGCAACAAAAGCAATATTTTTAGTATGTGGATTAGGCATTTCGAGCTGGGCACCCATGGTTCCTTTAACAAAAGATCGTTTAGGCCTAAACGATGCCAATCTTGGTCTACTTTTGCTGCTTTTAGGTGGCGGTGCAATTGTAATGATGCCCATTTGCGGGGTACTATCACATCGTTTTGGCACCCGTATTGTCATGATCATCTCGGCTATTGTAATGGCTACCTGCCTGCCTTTCCTAGTCCTTCTCACCTCCATACCTCTCATGGCGCTAGCACTGTTTATCTTTGGCTGCGCTGTAGGCACTGTAGATGTGGCCATGAACAGCCATGGGGTTCAGGTGCAAAACAGCTCTGGCCGTCCCATTATGTCATCGCTTCACGGACTTTTTAGTGTAGGTGGTTTGTTTGGTGCACTTGGTTTGGGTTTGCTCATTAAATTAGGACTAAACCCAATTGCTGCTGCAGTATGCATTGCCGCACTGTTAATTTTAATCGTAAGTGCAAATTATGGATCGCTATATTCTGCTAAAAGGGAAAAAGAATTGGTTTTAGAATTTACGGAGCCTGTAACTGAAGAAAAGCACAATAAAATTAGCTGGTTAAAAGGCAGCATTATTTTTCTTGGATTAATGTGTTTTGCTGTATTCCTTTCTGAAGGCGCCATGCTCGACTGGAGCGCTATTTTTCTACGCGATAACAGGGGCGTTAACGCTGAATTTGCTGGTATTGGCTATGCGGCCTTTTCTGTAGCCATGGCCACCATGAGGTTACTCGGTGATAGAATTGTATCCAGGTTGAGCAGTGTGACCATTGTTTTTGGTGGTTCTATGATTGCCGCTGCTGGTTTATTGTTTGCCGTATTAAGCACCTGGATGCCGGCTGCATTGATAGGATTTGTGCTGGTCGGTATTGGAACGGCCAACATTGTGCCGGTATTTTTTAGTGAGGGTGGCCGAATCCGGAATATCCCTGCTACGGTAGCTATACCGGTAATAAGTACCATGGGCTATGCTGGTCAGCTGGCAGGACCCGCATTACTTGGGTTTTTAGCTTTCCACTTTTCTTTACCCATGGCACTTACCGTTTGTGCGGCATTGTTAATTATGGTAGGCATAGCCTACGGTTTAAAAAACAGGGAAACTAAAGGTTAATTACCTTCGTAGTCCAGCCATTTAAACGATGCCTGGTTATTTGTAGTTTCCCCATTTGATGTGGCATAAAGGGCAAATAGCACCCCAATGAAACCACCTGCTTCTTTGGTGCTTATAAATTTAGCATCTACATTATCCTTCAATACTTTCCAGTCGCCGACTTTCTCTGCAAACAGGAAGTTATACTTACCACCTTTGGCATCGATACGCAAGTAAAGAGGCGATGTGGTACTGGCTAATTCTTGCTCAGCCAATAGTTCTTGTTTTTCAGCTTTGCCGGGCCCACGAAATAACTGTACCACAGTTTTGTTGTTGACAAGTGATTTACATAAATAGTAGAAATGTTTCTCATTTTGGAAGGCCAATAAACCTGCTTGTTCCTTATCGATGGTCGCTTTAAAATCTACCACGGTGGAAGCCGATGAATACAAGTGTTGCTGGCGTTTACCAATGAAAGCAGGCTGGGCTAATCCCATTACCGTTTCTGGCAATAATTTCATGGTCAGCCCTTGTTTTTTTCCTAAAGTATACCAACTTGGGTCATGGGTTCTTAAAAATAACAATGCCGGATCAAGCTTTTTATCAAAGCTGAGTCTGTATTTAAAAGCTCCACTTTGCGGTGGGGTACCCGGTTGTTTAACCTCTTTAAAATCAGCAGTGTACTTGTATTGTATCTCTTCAATACCAGGATTGATGATTGGCCAGCCGTCGGTCCAGGTTACTGGTGCTATAAAAGTCTCCCGACCGGTGTTGTAGTAATCTCCTTCGTAAGGGCGTACGGCTAGAAAAATGGCGTAAGTTTTACCATCAGGTCCGTCAACCAATTCCGCATGGCCAGCCGATGTGATAGGATTCGGACGGTTAGGATCAAGGTGGCGTTGTGTTAGAATTGGATTTTTATCATAAGGAATAAAAGGTCCGGTAGGCGATTTACTTCTTAAAATCACTTGGGAGTGGTTTACCGAGGTCCCTCCTTCTGCCGCGCAGATATAATACCAGTCGCCCCTTTTGAATAAATGCGGTCCTTCGATCCACACCGGTTTGGTACTAATGTCTACCCCCCCATTAACCATAAGCATTTCTTCGCCCTTAACTTTCAGGTTTTCTGCATCAAATTCATACATGCGGATGGTGCGGTGTCCATCATATAAAGGTTTACGATCTGGTGCATCGCTGTTATAAATGATGTAAGCCTTATTATCTGTATCGAAAAACAAAGAAGGGTCAATGCCCTTCACATCTGTAAGGTATACCGGATCGCTCCAAGGACCTGCAGGATTTTTAGCGGTAACCACAAAATTTCCCTTGCGATCAATATTGGTACAGGTTACATAATAAGTACCCTTGTTAAAATAAATGGAAGGTGCAAAAAGGCCTCTGGAGGTTCCGTCGCCTAAGAAATTCATTTGTGAAGGACGGTCAATAACATTGCCAATTTGTTTCCAGTTTTTTAAGTCCTTACTGTGAAATACAGGAATCCCAGGAAAGTAAGAGAATGTGGAGTTTACGAGATAATAATCTGTACCTACGCGGGTAACACTTGGATCTGGATAAAACCCTGATAATACAGGATTAGTAAAAGTAATTTGAGCCGAAGCGTGCATACTTAACAACGCTAACACAAGAAATAATAGTTTTCTCATACAAAGATTTAATTGGTTTCTAAAAGCTGAATATAAGCATTTTATTGATAACGCAACCGATTGCAATTTTATTTGACTATTTAAGATTCATCAGTTATTATTCAGCATTTAGGTGTCATATTTCTATTACAGTTATTGAAAATGAGGATCACAAGCGCTACATTTAATAAAATCATCAGTATGAATAAACTGCTCCTTGCCCTTACCCTACTCACTTGTGCGTATTCAAATGTAAAAGCCCAGATAGATGAATCTAGAAACTTTGTTTACTTCTATTCAGATTCAGTAGTGTATGGCAAAAACATCAGGCTCCGCTACGACTTTTTTAATTCCTTGCAACTGAGGGTTGATTCGAAACCTGTAACATTACGTCAGGTTAAATTCTTCAAAAATGACGAAGGCTTTTTTGCCAATTTGAAAGGTATTGGCATATGGCAACACGATGGACTTGCGGAACGAATTATGGAGGGAAGAGTAAACTTATACCAGGAACGACCTTATCGTACGCTTACAGATCACTACAGTGAGCTAAACAATGCGCGTGAAATTAATACATTTTACAACAAAGGATATGGCGACTTGAAAAAGACCAATTATAATAATTTAAGGGTAGATATGGCAGATCATGCGGAAAGCATGGCTTTCTTAGAGAATTACAGGAAGCGTGTAAAAACAGGCCAAAAATTATACATCGCTGCAGGGGCTTCTGTTGTGGCTGCCCTGGCAACTTTTCTTGTTAGCGGAAAAAACGATCTCCACCAGGCGAGTAGTGGGTCCTTTCCTGGAAATGCGGGTTTTAAGAAGAATACCGGCAATATGGCGTTAAGTATCGGGCTTTTTGGAGTTGGTGCTGGCTTGGCATATGGAGCGTATTCCAGTAATAATTCTGGTATGGGAAATCTTGAAAAGGCTATTGATGCATATAACAGGTAATATTTAAGGTAGTAAAAATGCCCTTGTTTTACGAAGCGGTCGTCAACACTTTTTCATACGCTCTTCTGGGACTATTTCTAAAGTAAACCTCACCACAATACGTATAACCCAGTTTTTCAAAAATCATCATCATTGCAAAGTTGTCAAAATTTGTATCTGCCTTGATGCTGTAGATATGGTTACTGATGGCATATGCTTCTATGCTTGCCATTATTTTCTGTGCTAAACCTTTACCTAGGTATTGTTCGGCAATGGCTACACGGTGTATGACAACAAAATCTCCCTGTGTTAACCATTCGCCTTGAATGTTTGCATAGGCAGGTTCATCATTTGTTAACACTGCACAATAACCTGCTATGGTATCTTCGTTATCTAATACAAAACCAACACCTTGTACAATATCGTTTTCTACCACATTAACATTGGGGTAACCATCCTGCCATTGGTTGCTACCGTCTTCCCTTCTTCTAATGATAGCTTGTTGCAATATTTCCCATATTGAGGTAAGATCTGTAATTGTAGCTTTTCTAAACTTGTATTCCATTTGATTATTAATGTTGGATAAATAAAATAATCGATCAAGGTAATAATTTAATAGCTATTTTTATGGACCTCAAACCTATTGAAAATCCTGTATAATAAAATTAAGAAGGTAACTATCAAATATGACATCTATAGCAGAACAGGTAATATGCTTTAACAAGAAACTTAATTTTAGCGGCCCGTTACCTCCGGGTTTTGGCGTACTTAATCCCTTTAGCGAAAATGCCGAAGCCATAGTGGCCATGGAACAATTCTACTTGAAATTTTACAGTGATCATAACATCCGAAAATTTATTGTTGGTATTAATCCGAGCCGTCATGGGGCAGGCTTGACAGGTGTTCCGTTTACCGATACAAAAAGACTGGATAAAGTTTGCGGTATCCAAATGCACACGGTTTCTTCCCATGAGATTTCATCAGTATTTATGTACGATATGATGGAACAATATGGTGGGGTTGACAAATTTTACAGCAGGTTTTATATCAATTCACCTTTCCCTTTGGCCATTGTTGAAGCTAGTGCGCAACATAAATGGCTCAATGCCAATTATTATGACGATAACGCATTATTTGAAGCAGTGAAACCATTTATGATAAAATGCTTAGCATGCAGATCGCCTTTGGCTTAGACACCAAAAAAGTGTTCATACTGGGTAAAAGAAATGAAATGTTCATCAAAAAGATCAATAAAACAGAAAAGCTATTCGATCAGCTAATTACCCTGGAACACCCGCGGTACATACAACAATATAAAATGAAGTCCAGAAACGAATATATTGACAAGTATTTATTGTTATTGGATGCTGACTAGAACAAGGTCATAATCAATATATTAAGAATTACTATATTTTAAAGAACCGGTTGGTGCCATCAACCTAAACGTGGGATTTACCTTCTAAAACACCCAACATGACTACCCTAGCCCACTTCCTCCACCTGCAAAAAACGGATATCACCGCCTATAGTCAATATTACGCTTCTCCCTTGTACCACATCTTCCTGCTTAACGGAAACGGCACAATTTACGTGGATGAGGTAGATTATACTTTTGATGGCCACCTGGCCTTGTTTTTAACACCATACCAACAAGTTAGACTTACTGGAACCACTATTGCGCCCATTGAAAAACTGGCTTTCCATGGTGATTTCTATTGCATTGAATACCATAAACAAGAAGTAGCCTGCAATGGTCTATTGTTTAATAATATTTACCAGCAGCCATTTATTGAACTTTCAGACCATGAAATCCCAGCAATTTTTCAAAAGATAGCTATGGAAACTGCCCGTCAATTGCCTCACACGGAACCTGTGTTAAAAACTTACCTGCAATTGATTCTAGCCATGGCCAGCAGAATTAAGAGGTTAACACAAGAATCGGAGGTACCGGAGCATGCCCTTCCCCTCGCTACATTCAGAACCTTATTGGAAGAAAACTTTATTAGTCAACGCACCCCTATGTTTTACGCACAGGCTTTGGCAATGACACCAAATCATTTCACCAAACAAGTTACTAAATACTACCGCAAATCGCCTTCTAAACTCATCCAGGAAAGGGTGATCCTGGAAGCCAAAAAGCTATTACACCTCTCTCATAAAAGTAGTAAGGAAATCGCCTCGCTCATGAATTTCGACGACCAGCATTACTTTAGTCGGTATTTTAAAAAATACACTAACGTGTCACCTACCGAATTTCGTAAACAGGTGGGTATATCCATCATGGCAGATTTATCCATCACCTAAGCAGCTTTATCCATTTGACTCCACTGCGCATACGGTAGTTTTGCATCATGGAAAAAACGATGAAACTTCTTATACAAAGCCTGGCGCAGAGCCAACGCCTGTTTATCGCTGGTTTACAAATAGCTATATTCATTGTCATGGCCTGGATTGGTGGCTTAAAGGCTTTCCCTTATGAAGCCGAGGGCATCATTCCTTTTGTTGCTAATAGCCCGGTAATGAGTTTTTTTCTCGGTAAACCATCACCTGAATACAAAGACTACAAAAATAAAGAAGGAGAATTGGTGCCTAAGAATATAAGCTGGCACGAAGCCAACCATACTTACCTTTTCTCCTATGGATTAGGAGCCGTAATTATCTTTATCGGTATTATTACCCTGTTGGGCATTTGGAACCCTATTCTCGCTGTGATTGGTGGATTACTCACTTTTATCATGTCATTGGTTACACTAAGTTTCCTCATTACCACACCTGAGGTCTATGTGCCCGCCCTGGGTGGCGAGCACTATGGTTTCCCTTACCTTAGTGGTGCGGGGCGACTGGTCATCAAAGATGTGATCATGCTTTTTGGTGGTTTAGTGGTCGCCTCCCATGCGGCAAACACCTTATTAAGGCGCCACTAAGTCATAGGCTGGTTTCCAGCTTTCCAAGGTTTGATTGGTAATCGCGGTATTAATCATATCAACTGTAATGGCAGTCCGTGCTCCGGTATACACATTTGAACTCGGCAACTGCAAAGTACTTACACATTGATGGAAGTCCTTCATGGCATACCAGGACCCGTCTTTCAACGGGCCGGTGAGTATTGGAGTACCTCCATCTTTGTTCCAGGTAATTTTGGTGGCTCCGGTTACGCCATCTACAGTTTCCTGCATCGCTTTACGAGTTTCCTCTTCCGGATAATAAATCCCTTCATCCATCAGTAAAGACACTGTACCTTTTGAACCACGGAACTTAAATAAGTAGCCATCATGGCGATTAGCACAGGTAGCACCAAAACTACCGATCATGCCCGCTTTGTTAAAACGCAAAATAGATTGTACATTATCACAGGTTTCGCGGCCGTCTTTATAAAAATCTACCCCACCCGTGCCTTGTACTTCATCAACATGGGTATCAAAAGCCCAGTTAACAAAGTCAATCTGGTGTGACAAGAGCTCTGCAGGTAAACCTCCGGAATATTCGGTGTACATGCGCCAGTTGATTTGTCTTTCCAGTGCAGGATCGTGTACCGGACGGCGCCAGGTGCCATTTCTATCCCAGCGGCAATCGATGTTTGTCACCTGCCCTAAATATCCACTACCAATCATCTCCTTTACCTTGTAATAAAGTGGTGTGTAGCGGTACTGGTGACCAACCTGTAAGATCTGCTTTGGTTTGTTGCGCATCAGGTTGACCAATTCTATTGCCTCCTGGCGGTTATAGGTCATGGTTTTTTCCAGGTATATATGTTTACCTGCCTGCAAGGCATCTTTACTGATTTGGAAGTGCCCATTTAAAGGCACAGAAATGATCACCGCATCGACACCTTTTTGCTCCAGCAGTTTACGGTAATCCTTATATGGTGTTGCTTCAGGCGCTAACTTCTTAGCTTTTTCTAAACGGAAGTCAAGTACATCGCAAATGGCTTTAACACGATATAATTCAGGAAGCTCGTGTAATACATGGATCAGCCCATTACCACGATCGCCGCAGCCAATTACCGCAATATTAATTTTATCGGCAGCAAATATCGGGGTAACAGCTTTTAATACTGAATGTTGGAAAAGTAATCCTCCAGTGGTTAAACCTGCTTGTTTCAGGAAATTTCTTCTGCTCATGGTTAGTATTTAAACACTTTTCCGCCAGCCATCACTTCCTGGGTTTTTTCATCGAAGGTGACTTTAAATCCGGTGCGTGCAGCAGCATTGGTCATAATGGTAGCGATAGAGTGGTAATAGCCTGCTTCAACAGGTGCATTTGGTTGCTTTCGACTGCGGATACACTCCATCCAGTTCAAGATATGACTGGTTACCAGCGCATCACCGCCGGTATTGGCAGAGGCAACCGCGCGCATCTTAGGGTCTGCTAGAACTAGTTCTGGCAAGAGGTTTGGTTCCATGCCCATCTCTTTAGCATGGCCAGCACCTAGTCCGCCTTTTGGCGAAACCGTATTGTTTACCAGGTTCAATTCACCGCCGTTAGCATAATAAATCTCTGCCGGGCGTTCTTCTCCATTGTTCATTCTGGAGCTAAAAGTCACCTGGAAGCCTTTGCTCATATCGTCCTGAGGACCGTAATCAAATACTGCTGTCGTGGTATCCCAATTTTTACGACCATCCTTCCAGGCATATATTCCGCCATTAGCCACTACACTGCGAGGGTGCTTCAGGCCTGTAAACCAGTGTACAGTATCAATCTGGTGGCTCATCCACTGCCCCGGCATGCCGGATGAATAAGGCCAGAACAAACGGTATTCCAGGTATTTTCTCGGGTCCCAGGCTTCAAATGGCCTGTTCATTAAATAACGTTTCCAATCCGTATCAGCTTCTTTTAATTGCGCCACCAATGCAGGACGACGCCAGCGGCCAGGCTGGTTAACATTCCACGTCAGTTCAACCATGGAGATATCACCGAATTTTCCCGACCTGATAAAGTCGTTTGCCGCCATGTAGTTGGTGCCACTGCGTCGCTGTGAGCCTATTTGTATAATCCGGTCTGATTCGCGCACAGCTTTCAAAGCAGCACGGTTATCTTCCATAGTTTCGGCAAAGGGTTTCTCCACATAGGCATCACAACCGGCTTTTACCGCTTCAATAGCATGTAAAGCATGTTGAAAATCTGCTGTGCTCACAAATACAGCATCAAGGTCTTTCATCTGGTAGAGCTCATCATTATTACGGCATCCTTTGACGGCATGTCCCATTTTATCCTGCAGGAATGCTACCCCTTGTTCACGGCGTACACTCCAGAGATCAGATACCGCAACAAGGTCGAAGTTCATCGCTTTGTGGTGTCCAAAAAATGGAGGAAACAGTGATGTACGAAAGCGGTCAGAAAAACCAACTACACCCACCTGAACACGGTCGTTAGCACCAATAATACGTCCGTAACTTTTAGCACTCATGGCCATGGTACCGGCATAAGTTCCGGCAGCAGCAACAGCCGCTTGTTTTATAAAGTTTCTTCTTGAAGTAGATAACATCTGTGTTTATTTTAATTCCTGAATTTTGATACTTCTGTAGGATACGGTATTGCCGTGATCCTGTAATAGGATATGTCCGGTTTTAGCCATTCCAAAATTCTCCCAATCTTTATACTTACTTGCTGCAACCAGGTCTAGATAGGCTTGTGATCCACGTACAAATTCCAGCATCTTATAGCCATTCAAATAATATTCTACTTTATTATCCGGGAATACTTTGATTACACCCTGGTTCCAGTCGCCAATTGGCTTACGGGCTGCAGGCGTCCTTGCAGAAGCAATTAAATCATATAGAGAAGCTAAGGTGCGGTTATTGTTTCTTCCAAGTTTAGCATCGGGATGGCGCTCATCATCTAATACCTGGTACTCTAGGCCAATGGCAGAGGCACCTTTTTCTTTTTCTGTCACAAAATATTTAACACCACTGTTTGCGCCTTCGGTTAGCTTAAAATCAAATTTCAAAATAAAAGCACCATATTCTTTTTCGGTCACGATATCACCACCTACACCACCTTCAGAACCATCAGAAGCTTTAATGGTAAATTCACCATGATCAACCACCCAACCTTTGGCTGGAAAGCTTGTTTTGTAGGCACCGCGCCACCCTTTGGTTGTTTTACCATCCCATAAGAGTGAAAAGCCTTGTTTTTGTTCCTGAGCAGAAATATTGTTAGGGATAGTATTAACCACAAATACTTCATCAGCTGGTGAAAGTTTGAGGTTGTTAGTCTGGATGCGGATGTTCCGCCAGCGAATTTGTTTACCAGTATGCTCGGGTTTATAAATTTCGTGTACCTGCAAAGCGATAAAACCTTTAGCGGTTTCGGCATCTACCACATTGGCTGCAGGTATTCCATTTACCCAAGTACGTAAACTCGTACCAATACATTCGATGCGATACTTATTCCATTGCCCGTTTTTAAAAGCTGGTTTTGCAGCTAAGTTAAGTTCCATTGGATATAACCATCCTCTGCGTGCCTCGTCATATATTCCCCCACTCCACTGTCGTGTTGATGGATCCACTTCTACCTGGTAACCATGTACACGGCCATTTTTATAATCTGCCTTGCTTAAACTTCTGATCTGTATACCTGAATTCATGCTGGTGTCCACCATCAACTCTAGTTCTAGAATGAAATCTCCATAATCCTGATCGGTTACCAGAAAAGAATTAGGCTCATTGGGAACAGTTGTTCCTATAATTTCGTTATTGCTGACGGTATATTTTGCTTTTCCATTAAGTTGTTTCCAACCCGACAAGTCTTTTCCATTAAATAAGGGTTTCCAATCTTTAGCAGAATTGTCTTGTGCAGCAGCGGTGAATTGAAGCAACACAGCGAAGGCCAATACGAGCCTGAATCTTTGTTTCATACAGTGTTATTTTGGTTTAAATCGTACTAAAAATAGTAATTTATTTACCATAAGTGACTTACGCAAACAAAAAGTTACTTGAGCAACCCCAAAGTTTTTTTAATAAAACACTATTAAATATCTTAAAATGGCAACAACATAAAAAAGGGATTGATCTATTTTACCAGATACAACCCCTATAATGACATTTTTTAAACCGCGTCCGACAAGGAAGTGAAAGTAAAGTCCCTGATCTTCAAAGGTGGCAGCAAGTAATTTTGGTTACTTTCTGCGCTGACCGTCCGCTCTGGTATGCCCATTTCTTCTAAATTATTGAGCATAATCACCGGACTTTCATTAAATCTGAAATTCTTTACCGGGAACTTGATCTCCCCATTTTCAATGTAAAATGTTCCATCGCGGGTTAAACCGGTTAACAGTAAGGTTTGCGGATCTACAGTACGGATGTACCACAAACGTGTCACTAAAATACCCTTTTCGGTACCTTTAATTAATTCGGCCAGGGTCTTTGTGCCGCCATCCATAATAACCCCATCTGGTGATGGAATGGACTTGGCTCCTTTTTTGGAAGCCCAGTACCTGGAGCTCGACAGGTTTTTCACTACCCCTTTATCAATCCAGTTTACCCTTTCCTGTGGGCGGCCATCTCCTGCCCAGGTTCTGCCAGGGAGTTCCTTATTCCAGGGATCAGAATAAATATTGACCCTTTCATCTACCAGCTGCTCCCCTAATCTCGTTTTACCTCCCGGTTTGCTTAAAAAGCTTCTGCCTTCATCAGCCTGACGGTCATCCAGGCTGTACATGATGTTCTCCAGCATCACCGCCACTGCAGTAGGTTCAAGAATCACAGTGTACTTACCAGGTTCAATGGCCCGTGCGGTTACCGATGCCCTTGCTTTTTGTGCAGCCACCTCGGTATCTGCTTTGGTATCTAACTTACTGAAATCGTTATAACCCCGGGTGGCATACCCAGAGCCTTTGCCATCGGGCGTACGCATGGTAATATTAAAAGCAACATCGGTACTGGCGTTGTAAGCAAAAAGGCCTTTACTGTTCATCATCGCACTAAAACCAGTGCTATTTTCCAGGAAACCGGCGGCTTGAAGTTTCGCGGCTTTAGCCACATTTAAACTTTGCTCCACGGCATCAGCTCGTTCTTTCGGCCCTACTTTAGCCGACACCGGCGAAAAGGTTGGGGAATCTGTCCCATATTTTTGGGGGCCGAGGATAGACATATATTCCGGGTTTTCCGGGGCCAGCTGCGCCAGCTCTTCCGACCTGCGCACCACTTTCTCCAGCGACACGTCATCCAGCTCGTTAATGGTCGCAACACCTAATTTTTTGCCAAAAGCCGAGCTTACCATAATACTGGTCGAGCTCACACCCCCGCTCGTGTTTACAGAATTACGTGCATAACGAATATTGCCACCATCAGTACTATCGATGTTGACTTCACATTCCTCTGCTTTGGAGTATTTCAGCACTTTGGTTAAAAGTGCTTTGGCTTGTTCTTGAGTTAAAATTGCCATAGTCTATCCTATTTTTCTAGCCGTATTGATCACATTAATTCCATTAAATCTTGTTGTCGCTGAGCCGTGAGATACGGCACTTGATTGCGAGGGCTGTCCTTTTCCATCGAAAAAGGAACCGCCTAACCGGTAATCGCTGGCATCGCAAATAGCCGAACAAGAGTTCCAAAACTCCTGCGTATTGGCCTGGTAAGCCACATCCTTTAACATACCAATGATTTTACCATTTTTTATCTCGTAATACAGTTGTCCGCCAAACTGGAAATTGTAACGCTGCTGATCAATGGAAAAGGAACCGTCGCCTACGATATATATGCCTTTTTCCACGTTTTTGATCTGATCTGCAATGCTTAAAGGCTTTTTCCCTGGCTGCAGGGAAATATTAGCCATACGCTGGAATTGAATGCTGCTCCAGTTATCGGCATAACTGCAACCTTGCGATCGATTCAGACCAATGATATGCGCCTGATCGCGGATCGCCTGGTAATTTACCAGTACGCCATCTTTAATCACATCCCACTCGCCGCATTTTACTCCTTCGTCGTCATATCCCACGGCACCTAAGGAACCTTTTTCGCTTTTATCAGCTGTAATGTTCACAATATCACTACCATATTTAAATTTCTTGCTTTCCCATTTATCCAGTGTCAGGAAACTCGTTCCGGCAAAGTTGGCTTCATACCCCAATACCCTGTCCAGTTCGGTCGGGTGAC
Source organism: Pedobacter sp. CAN_A7 (assembly GCF_015752175.1). Taxonomy (NCBI): domain Bacteria; kingdom Pseudomonadati; phylum Bacteroidota; class Sphingobacteriia; order Sphingobacteriales; family Sphingobacteriaceae; genus Pedobacter; species Pedobacter sp. CAN_A7. Next base: position 144,205 of record NZ_JADOUW010000003.1, read on the forward strand.
CGGCAGATTCGTGAATGGTTAACCACAAATGTGACGGATCAAGCACCAGGTCGTATTTGCCGGGTACTACAGTTTTAGCGATAAGTTTTTCGCCAACTTGCCTGGCCCCTTGTTTAGCATCTTCCAGCATATCGTACCGCCCTTTGTATAAAGTGCCTGTAGCATGCTGTATTTTATGCTCAGGTTTCGCATCAAGGTACTCATACCCCATACCTGTTGGCGCACTTAAGGCATTTCTTGTTTCGTACTTACCACTTTCTTTGTTGATTTTAGTAATAAAAAACGTTGGCCATATGCGGTGGATATCCTGGTCGATATAGGAGTTATCTGTAGAGGCAAAATACTTCTGCTCATTGACCATAAAAAGTATAGAGTTGACATAATCTGCACCCCCTTTCATTGCGGCATCGTTTACCGACAATAACAGGTCAACCTTCTCTTTCATAGGAATTTCAAAGGAGTTTTTTTCAATAGGTGCTTTCCAGGTCACCTCACCATAACCTTGCTGGGGTGCTAGCTGCACCGGTTCCAACTGCAGGCGGGAGTTTTCTTTAGCAATAGCAACGGCCAGTTCAGCAGCCTGCGCAATTCCATCTTTGTCTAATTTATCAGTTGCAGCAAAACCCCAGCTGCCATTCGCGATCACCCGGATGCCGATTCCATAAGATTCGGTATTAACCAGATTTTCTACTTTGTCTTCCCGGGTCACTACATATTGGTTGAGGTAACGACCAATGCGGACATCTGTATAAGTGGCTCCCTTACTTTTGGCGGCGTTGAGTGCCACATCAGCCATCACTCTTTTCACGACCGGGTCGACGTATTCGAGCGACTTTTCCAGGGGAATCTCATTTCCCCAGACTGGTATGGCAGGCAACATCGCCGCAGCGGCACCTACCCCAGTTAAATAGATAAAATTTCTTCTTTTCAAGTTTGTTGGTTTTTAAGGGTTTAGAGAAATAAATCTAAAAATAATACGCCACAATTTATATTAATACATAAATTCATTAATAGGCATAGCTTCGGCAGGCTTAACAAGATAATTATTCATGAAAATCCTTAATTTTAAGCACGAAAGAAATTATGGAAATCATCTCAATGAAAAAACCTTTTTTAGTTGCTGCCTTATTCCTATTCGGTGCATCGATAAGTTTAAAATCTCAAGTATTAACGGCTACCCAAATAGATAGTGTAGTAAACAAAACCTTAACCACCTTTAATGTACCTGGTATTGCAGTAGGCATCGTGAAGGAAGGTAAATTAATCCATGCCAAAGGGTATGGCTTGCGCTCTATTAAAAGCAACAAAAAGGTAGATGAGCATACGTTGTTTGGCATTGCCTCCAATACCAAAGCTTTTACCGCAGCAGCCCTGGGTATGCTAATCGATGAGCATAAAATTACCTGGGATACCAGGGTAACCGATATAATTCCTGAATTTAAACTTTACGATAGTTATGTGACCCAGGAATTTACCATCCGCGATTTATTAACTCACCGCAGTGGCTTGGGTCTGGGTGCCGGCGATTTAATGATCTGGCCTGATTCATCAAAAGTGACTAAAACGCAAATGATCCATAACCTGCGGTATTTAAAGCCAGTATCATCCTTCCGCTCTAAATACGATTATGATAACCTATTATATATTGTTGCTGGTGATATCGTAACCCGTGTATCGGGCATGCCTTATGAAGATTTTATCGAAAGCAGAATCATCAAACCCCTTGGCATGACAAAAACTGCTGCCTCCTGGTATCGCTTAAAAGATAAATCCAATATTATTGACGGCCATGCGCCGATCGATGACCGTAGCCTGGTCACCGTAGGGCTAAGTTTCACCGAGCTGGCCAACCCTGCCGGGGGCATGTACTCCAACATTACCGATGTGAGCAAATGGGTAATTGCACAGCTAAATGAGGGTAAGTATGGCGACAAGCTGGATAAGTCTTTATTCAGTAAAGCGGTACATCAGGAGATGTGGACGCCACAAACCATCACCAAATCAGGATCACCTTATAACACCCATTTCAGTAGTTATGGCTTAGGCTGGAACTTGAGTGATGTGAATGGTTATTTCCAGGCTTCACATACCGGTGGTTTGGCTGGTATTGTAACCCAGGTGACCATTTTACCCGAGTTGAAACTAGGCATCATCGTTTTGACAAATCAACAATCAGGCGCCGCTTTTACGGCCATAACCAATAGCATTAAAGATGGCTATTTCGGTATTAAAGGCAAAGACCGCATTAAACAATACAATGATGCACGTGTTGCCAACGAAAAAGAAGCGATAGCCAGCACAAAAAAAATCTGGGCAGATGTAGAAAGTCAGCAAAAAGCCAATGCCGGTAAAGCGGCATTGGCGGGTGTAGTAGGCGTTTACCGCGATAAATGGTTTGGTGAGGTTACCATAACTGAGAAAAATGGTGGCTTATATTATACTTCTAAAAATGCGCCTAAACTACAAGGCAACATGTACTTTTATAAAGGAAACACCTATATCGTGAAGTGGAACGAAAGAAGTTTAGAAGCTGATGCTTTTGTAACCTTTAGTTTAAATCATGATGCTAAACCTGTAGCTTATAAAATGGAGGCTATTTCACCCTTAACTGACTTTAGTTTTGACTTTCAGGACTTAGATTTTGAACGGGTAAACAATTAAAATTTGTAAGCCAGGGATAGGCGGTAATTACGAGGTGCTTCGACCTGCCAGGCGTAATACGCTGGTGCGGCCCAGCCTTCGTAACTACCAGTGTAAAGGTACTTATCCAGGATGTTATACACGTTAGCATTGATTTTAACCTTACCCATTTCCCAGAAAGCACCTCCATCCAGGCGGAAATAATCTGGCAAGTCTTGTATGCCGTTTTGCCCGCCCCAGGTCCAGCTATCACGGTCAACCTGGTAGCTGAATCCTGCTGAAAGTCCAGCGCCTTTTAAAACGCCCGATGTAATGCTATAATTTAACCAGGTATTGATATTGTGTTTGGCAAAACCCGGAATACGGTCACCAGCTGTTATACCAACCACACCTGCTGTAGTGCTTTTTACCTTAGAATCTGTGTAAGCGTAATTGGCAATCACATTCATGCCCTTAAAAAGCTCGCCCTGCAAGTCGAATTCCAGCCCTTTAGCCTCCGATTGTCCGAGAATAACGGAAAAAGATTCTGAGCCGTTATTCGTTGGATCAGCAGTCAGTTCGTTGTTTTTAAGAATACGATACACACTCAAGGTGGTACTCCATTTATGCTCAAACCATTCTTTTTTCAAGCCTAACTCCATGTTATTTCCAGTAATGGGCTTAATGGTGCCACCATTTCTCAAGAATCCGGCTTGGGGAACGAAAGATTGATCGTATAATGCATAAGCCGACGTGTTATCATCAATAGAAACACTTAAGCCCACCCTTGGTGTAAAACGCCTGGTTTCCTCATCGGCCACACCATAGTTTGATTGCTTAACATAGGTGAAACGTCCAGCTAGGGTTAACCTGAGCGTGTTATCCCAGAAGCCCAGCTCATCCTGTAAATACAGTCCTGTGTAAGCTTGTGAGATTGAACCACCCACGCCCGCACGCTGTGATAGTGGTGTGCTTCGGTCCCATACGGGATACCCATTTTCCGGCGCCTGGTAGGTGGTCTGCTGTGGGTCAAACGGATTTTCGGCCAGGTCTAAATCATGGTATTGGCCCCAATCGGCCATGTAATCCTTATCACCCAGGTCTAAACCAGCTAAAATGCGGTGTTTCACCTTACCGGTAGTCATTTCTCCGTTAACGAAAAACTGCCCAAACCTATTTTCATTCTTTGCATCCCATATACTCACATTACGTACCATCGTACCATTTGCATTAACTACACTGGGCCAGATATTTGCACCTTGTTGTGCATAATTAAAATAAGCCAGTTGCGCCGTAACTTTCCAATTGGCATCTAAATGATGTTGTAAGTTTAAAAACAAACTGTGGTCGTCAATTTTGGTCGGTTCTAAACCTGGGTCAGTGGTGGTAAAATCCCTGCCTAAAGTAGCATAACCAACAGGTGAAAAGGCGTACACGGATCCTAAGTCAGACATTTTCGCGTTCTGATAAGTGTACTCGGCAGTTAAGGTTGTTTGATCATCAATTTGATAGCTGATAACCGGCGCTACCGAATAACGGTTGTTATACTCGTAGTTACGGAAAGATTTCTTATTCTGCCCCATTACGTTTAGCCTGTATAATAGTTTTCCCGATTTATCTGCACGGCCATCCAGGTCAATCGTACTGCGGTACAGGTCGTAACTGCCCAGTGTAAAAGTGGCCTCCCCTTTCATCGGGCTGCTGCCTGTTGGTTTTTTTGTTACCACATTGTAGATCCCACTGGGTTCACCATTACTCATTAAAAAACCTGCAGGACCTTTTACAAATTCCACATGGTCAACAAAACTCATGTCTTCACTTAGCGGCCCCCAGGTGGAGGTTACGTTAACGCCGTTTCTAAAGGCAGCCATCCTGGCTCCACGGGCATTAACACGGGTATACATATCTGCCCAATGGCTCAACCGGGTTAATCCGCTTACATTTTTGATCAGCCCATCAGCCATACTAATCACCTGCTGATCGGCTAAAGTTTGTGCATTTACAATCTGAATATTTTGTGGTACTTCCAGCAAAGGTTCATTTAGCCTTAATGATGACGACGGCTGCCCGGATTTATATTTGTTTTTCTTACCACTCACAATAACTTCCTGTAATTTCTGGTTGTTTTCCTGCAAAACAAAATCAACGACCAACACCTGCTGGTCGTGCAGCGTGATTTTCTTTTCCTGGGCACTCAAGCCCATAGACTGAATACGCAAAGTGTAAGTACCCGGTTTTACCCGGTTCATTTGATAAGCTCCTTTTTCGTTGGTCCTAGCCTGTTGATCAGTTTCTTTAATAACTACATTGATGTAATCGACAGATTGGCCATCAGCAGTGGTCACTTGTCCTTTAATCAGACCTTGAGCCAACGCAGGCAACTGGAACAGCAGGACGCAGAATACTATTCCCGGGAGTAAATATAATTTCATGATATTTAGATTAATTCTAGATAGACAAAAGAATGACAAAGAATTTGAAATTCCAAACTATTTTGAATTATTCTAAATAACCATTTTACACAAACATAATAAACTTATTATCAATTAGATGAACCAAATTCATCTAATATATTACGATCCCATTGCGCAAGATTTGCGCCTATCTGATAAGTACTTTTTAGAAAGGACGTGAGTTTTTCTGCAGGATCCTTTGCGGATTGAACTGCGGCATAAGGAAGAATATACTCACTTAAAGTCTGGTGATAGTAAGCCTCTTCAGGTTCAACGGTGCCAGTTTTATAGCCTTCTGGCTCGGGATAATGATAGCAATAAAAAGCAGCTTCTGGAAAACTGGCATTACCAGGCCAGAAACCACAACTACTTACTTCTCTGCAATAGGCTTCCTCAGCTACCCAATTGGGTAACCCAGGTACACCTCCAGGATGTTTGGGTGCTTCTTTTCCGGAGAAGAAAGAAAGGGCCATGTCAAAACTTCCCCAGAAGAAATGAAAAGGACTGCTTTTACCTTTAAAATCACTGCGAAACTCCATAAAAACTTCCTGCATCTGCAATAATGCGACATGAAGGGCAGAAACCTGATCTTTGTCGTAGGTAGCATGAACCTCATCGTCTTCAAAAGGAATAGGATCCACAATTTCTACTGGTACAGGCATAATCCGAAGAGGGAGCGCTAGCTCAGCTAATAACTCGAAGATTTTCTTATAAAACCCTGCCACAGACAAACCGGCTAATGCAAAACTTCTAGTGTCATCATCACTGGTTATCACTTGTAATTCGTGACTTCTAAAATCGAAGTCTACCTGAAAACTTCTGCCCTGATAAGGCATAGCCTGCGTAGTTAAACCCCTCGGGGTGATGTATAAGGCCACATGCCATGAATGGTTTACCCAAGGTAATGTGGCTAATTTTAACTTACCCACAATTTGAGTAAACAATTGTAACGTTTCGTAGGTGTCCTTTCCTTTTTCATAGGACAATAATGGCCAGTGCTGTGTCATCGTCTCTGCTTTATCATCAAAACAATACAGTAGAGAAATTGTGTTAACCTGGCTGCATATTTCATTAATGATATTTAAGCTATCTTAGCGACAGAAACAAGCTTAGCAACATGAAAAAACACCTCTTAATACTCCTATCATTCTTTTGCCTAATTGCCCTGAGCGGCGCAGCGAATGCGCAATCATTGGGAAAGCTTGAAATATGGAAGAAAAACCAGGTCATCGAACCGAGTACCCTGATGGCCTTAATAAAAAATAAAAAGTCCGCCAAACCGCCTATCTATAACATTGGTTTTGTTAGCAATATACCCGGAGCAATCAGCGTAGGTTCAGCAAACACTACTAAAGGATTAGCATCACTAAAAAATGCGGTGAAAAGTCATGCTAAAACCAGTACGGTAGTCATTTATTGTGGCTGTTGTCCTTTTGAACATTGCCCCAACGTGCGTCCGGCATATAACTTATTAAAAGAGATGGGGTATAAAAACACCTTGATCTTGAATTTACCAACAAGCTTAAAAGCCGACTGGATAGACAAAGGATATCCCTTAGCAGCAAAATAGCATAACATTTCAACTCATAAAAAAAGGGTTAACAGCTTACGATGCTGTTAACCCTTTTTTGGTACCTGATGACTAGTAACCTGGATTCTGAGTAAAATTGGTGTTTCCCAATTGATTATCTGGGATGGCAAACACTAAATACTTAGGATCGTCTGTTGGTTTTTCTTGCCAAGGAGTAAGGAATTTACCAAAGCGAATTAAATCCTGTCTACGTACCCCTTCCCAAAAGAACTCACGACCCCGTTCATCCAATAGGTTATCTAAAGTAAGCGCAGTAAAAGGTGTTGCACCCCGCGTTGTTCTAATGGAGTTCACTATAGGTAAAGCCGCACCATTTTGTCCTATTCTCATTAAAGCTTCTGCTTTCATCATTAACACATCAGCATAACGGTAATAAACCCAATCATTTTCAGGAAGGTTTGTTGCCGAGTTCGCATAATCGATAGGATATTTTACAATGCGGATACCAGCAACTTCCAGGTGATTTGGATCACGTTCGATGATGCTTACTTCAGGTGTAAATATTAGCGGATTACCCCTACGATCCTTTAATGCAACCCCATTCTGGTCAAATTGCTGTCCGATTAAGAAACCAACCCTAATTCCCGATACATTGGTTACACCAGGATAAACCCCACCTAAACGAGTATCGTTTGCTTCAAACTTACCATAGAAATCAGATAGCGTAGCAAAACCGTTATAACCGCTTGGATTTTGGTTGTAGTGTAATCCAGGAACCCAGATGTCTTTCAAACCACCCGCATCAGAACCACCAATATTTTGTGCAGTAAAGATGTTTTCACGAGATAAGGTGTTGTTACGTGGCGCAAAATTATCGTAATAATTTGCAGTTAGCGCGTACTTACCACTGTTAATAATCTGATCAGCCAGGGTAACAACTTGCTGCATATCTGCCGGATCGAATGTAGGCGTAGCACGGTTCAAGAAAGCACCTTTGTTCAGGTAACATTTCATTAGCAATACCCTTGCCGCATCCTTATTGGCATTATGTACTGGTCCATCTGGTAAGGTTGGCAATATTTCATTTAACTCCGAGATCAGGTAAGCTATCTGCTCATCTGCCCCACGTACTTTCGAAGGTAAGGTAACATCCTCACCCGGCTCGCGGTAAGGCACCTGTCCCCAGCCATCGAGAATAGCGAATTGCGCAAAAGCACGTAAAAACCTAGCCTGTGCAGCCTGCAAAGGCGTAGGGTTAAAATTTAACACGTTTGTACTTACAAAACTTACACTGTTTAAGTCACGGAAAGTATCCGACATCCTGGCGTGATCTGCCGCCCAGCGGTGTAAAAACAATGCCCTCCAGGCACCATTATCATCCCAGTCGCCCGCCCTAGTAGGTACAATTGCCTCGTCGCTGGTAAATTCCTGTAAGGCCCACCATCCCCATGGTCCCTGAAAAGGGTTACGCATGGCCGTATAACTGGCATTTAATAAGGCGGCCACATTTTCCTCGGTTACACCCTGATTTCCAATCTGCCCATGCAGATCTTCATCAAGTTTTGTACAGCTCGTTACTGATAACATAAAAGCAACAAAAGCGATGATATATTTATTTTTCATGTCCGTTCGTATTAATAATTAAAGAGAAAAGTTTACGCCAAAGTTGAATGTTCTGGCTGCCGGATACGATACATATTCGATACCTGCAGATGGAACGCCGTTGATATTTTTATCCACATTAACCTCTGGGTCAAAGCCGCTATATTTAGTGATCACAAATAAGTTTTGTCCATTTAAAAACACATTTAGGCCTTTTATTGATTTACCAATGTTACCTATATTGTAATTTAATGTAGCATTCGCTAATTTTAAGTAATCACCTTTTTCAATATATCTGGATGAAGCGGCAATAGGATTCGCTAAAGATTCCTGAATTGGGTTATCCAACAATTCCGATGCAACGTTTCTTCCGGTACCAAGGTTGGCAATCGGCAATACAGAGTTCGCTGTATTGTTATAAATATCCTGGCCCAATGAACCATTGAAATTAGCGGTTACGCTAAACTTTTTATAACTGAAAGAAGTACTTAAGCCTAAGATAACGTTTGGATTAGGGTTACCCACATAGTAATAAGAGAAACCGTCATCGGTGTAAGTAGAGAAACCTGATTGGTCTAAGCCAGTGAATTCACGGGTAACCATCGCAAACAATGGAAGACCATTCTGGATCACCTCTAAAGTTACACCACTTAAACCTTGTCCGCTTAAGGAACCGGTTTTAATAACACCTACAATATCCTGCACTTCATTTTTGATGAAGGTCGCATTACCACCAATGGACCAAGAAATATTTTCTTTCTGTATCACGTTGGCATTCAAACTTAACTCTACCCCTTTATTGGTAATCTTTCCGGGTAAGTTAACCCAGGTTACTGTTACCCCTGCATTAGCAGGCACCAAAGGAATTTGCGGGAACAATAAGTCTGTGGTTGTTTTATTGAAGTAATCAATGGAACCACTAATTTTGTTACCAAACAAAGCAAAATCTGCACCGATATTGGTTTGCTCATCTGCCTGCCATTTCAACTTGGTGTTTTCATTGTTTACCCCCACCAATGATTGCTCACCACTGGAGTACGTAATGTTATACCTTTGTTGCGATGATCCCGATGGGAATTCCTGGTTACCTGTCTTACCATAACCTACCCTCAGTTTTAACTGATTTAACCAGTTCACATCCGTTAAGAAACTTTCATTTTTAATGTTCCATGCTGCAGCGAAAGATGGAAAATAACCATACTTATTTTCCGATCCAAAACGGGTAGATCCATCTGCCCTGAAAGTGGCTGTTAACAAGTACTTATCATCATAATTTAAAATAGCACGAGCGAAATACGATTGTAATTCTGTCGTAGGGTCATTGTACGAGTTAATCACCCGGTTAGCTGGTGCAGTAGCCTGCATCGCATCAGTATAATCAACAGCGATTTCGCCAAAACCTTTGGAGTTACTATTTAAACCTTTGTTCACATAATTGGTGTATTCATAACCTAAAATGGCATTCAAGTTTAATTTACTGGCAATCTCCTTGTTTAAGTTTAAGGTATTCGTAAACTGGTGAGTTAATAACTCACTGTTTCCTATGTTTGCATAACCGCCTAGGAAGTCGCCATTGGCTTCAATACCTGGCAAATTCAAATAACTACGGGTAGAGGAGCGCCTAACCCCCTGGCTGTAATTTAAACTCACTAACATCCGGTATTCTAACCAGGGTGTTATTTTGTAATAAGGCGAAACTGTACCTAAAATTGTACTGACTTTAGATTTATCACTGGTGGCTTCCGACATCACCATAGGGTTGATGGTCGTAGATCCACGTTCGATGAATAATGTGCCATCCTGATTATACATCGGGCGTGTTGGGTTCCATGCTAAAGCCTGACTAATTAAACTGCCTGTAAAACCGGCATCTGTTGTAATTGGCGCAATATTCTCCAGGTACTGGCTGGTGTTTAAAGTCACATCTAATCCCAATTTTTTACTGTCCAGAAACCTGAAGTTACCATTAAATGAACCACTGTATTTTTTGAAATCAGTTTTTCTCAAAATACCTTGCTGGTCCTGGTACCCTAAGGAGGCGCGGTAGGTATTATTCTCATTACCACCACTTAAACCCACAGAATAATTCTGGTTGTAAGCGGTACGGGTAATGGCATCAATGGCGTCAACGTTGCCACCAAAATCACCTGTTGTTTGTCCGTATTTTTGTAAGGCAGCTCTGTATTGGTCTCCGTCAAGGATATCGACCCGGCGTGCCAGGTTACTTACCCCTGTTGATGCAGAAACGTCAATTTTAGTATCCCCACTTTGTCCACGTTTAGTGGTAATCAAAACCACCCCATAGGCAGCCCTGGAACCATAAATGGCTGTTGCTGACGCATCCTTCAGGATTTCCATAGAAGCAATGTCCTGCGGATTAAGGAAGTTCAGCGGGTTACCCCCTGGAACCGTTCCAACACCACCACTTTGAGATGGGCGGGCAGATCCATTAGGTAGTGCTACTCCATCAACTACATATAAAGGTTGTCCAGAGCCTGTAATGGCAGTATTACCACGGATTCTAACCGTAGTCGACCCTCCTGGTTGTCCACTATTGTTAATCATCTGGACACCTGCAACTTTACCCTGAATTAATTGATCAGGGGCAATGAGCGGACCTTTGTTGAAATCTTTAGCACCCACAGTGGTGGCTGCACCTGTTAAATCACTTTTTCGTACAGATCCATAACCCACAACCGTTACCATTTCCAGGTCATTGGCAGAGGACAGCGATACATTGATCACAGTTCTGCTATTAATGGAAATTGTTTGTGATTGCATCCCTACATAGCTAAATGTAAGTTGCGTTACGCCAGCTGGTACATTGACAACAAATTTACCATCTGCATTGGTTAATACACTGGCGCTGGTCCCTGCAGGAGTTACCGTTGCACCAATTAAGGTGTTATTCTCATTATCTCTTACCACACCACTGACCACGGATTGTGCAAAAGCAGGTAGCGTCATAAAAAAGAAGAGAATCAAGCTGAGCATTGTTTTTTGCAACAATGCGAATTTGTGATGGACTGCGAAAGCAGCCCATTCCTGAGGTGGTAGAAATAGGTTCATAATTTGGTTAGTTTTGTTTAAAAAAAATTGTACTTGGTGGTCCTTGTAATAATTTTTAAATAGTTGAGTGATAGATCACCCAGCTTAAATTTACATTAATCTTCTTAAACAACACAACAAATGCAATAAAAAATAAAATTTGTTGCGTAAGGCCCGATCCTCCTAAAAGATGTAAATATTCTTATCTTTAAATGCGCTGAAACAATCTATCTTTATTAAGCATTAAACCGATTATCAAAAATTATGAAATTAAACGCAGCAATCATCACCACGACCTTATTATGTTCAAGCCTGGGTGCCACTTTTGCACAGGATAAAGCGAAACCAGAAGATACCGAGTTTTATACCCCGGTTCCTAAAGTAGTTACTCCTGGAAAAGCCGTGGTTGAAGCACCTTCCGATGCCCTGATCCTTTTTGATGGTAAAAACCTCGACCAATGGGTATCTACCAACGACCGATCTAAAAAAGCACCTTGGAAAGTTGCCAACGGTGTATTTACAGTAGACAAGAAAACAGGCAATATTGAAACTAAACAATCTTTTAACAATTACCAGTTACACCTGGAATGGCAGATCCCTGCAAATATCAATGGTAAAGGACAAGGTCGCGGTAATAGCGGATTATTCCTTGCTTCTATTGGCGAAGGAGACCTTGGTTATGAGTTACAGATCCTTGATGCCGATAACAACCCTACCTATACCAATGGTATGGCAGGCAGTATTTATAAACAAACTACCCCATTGGCCAATCCAGCCAGAAAAGTAGGTGAATGGCAAACTTACGACATCATCTGGACTGCACCAACTTTCAACGCAGACAGCAGTTTAAAAACCCCGGCAAGAGTGACCGCATTTTTTAACGGTGTTTTAATACAAAACAATTTTGAGTTGAAAGGACCTACCCAATATATTGGACAGGCTGCATACCGCAAAGCACATGGGCCTTCACCAATTAAATTGCAGTCGCATGGTGACCCTAGTGAGCCGATCAGCTTCAGAAATATCTGGATCAGGGAATTGTAAACCTTTTTAGTCATCAGTTGTTCTTACCAAAAGATCTAATCTGAAAGGTTATGGCGAAATATTCAGAAAAAGCAGCAGAGAAAGTAAAAGAATCCATGCACGAACAGAAAAAAGGCACCTTAAAAACAGGAAATGGAAAGAAGGTTACTTCTAAAAAACAAGCCGTTGCCATTGGACTTTCCGAAGCGCGTAAAGCGGGTGCTAAAGTTTCTAAAAAGAAAGATGACTAAATAAAACAACCTATGAAGACTTCAAAAAATCCAACCGAAAAAAAAGAAACTGAATCAAAAAAGTCTAAAGGCGCAAAACCTGAAGAAGATACTTCCGCAAAGGATGCCAAGAAAGTAAAGGTGACCAAAAAGTAGTCTGTGCTATTTTTAGCGAACCACCATAAAATGCTTCTGGTAGGTCAGCGGACTTTTTCCAGTAATTTGCTTAAAGGATTTATGAAAACTTGCAAAGTTATGAAAACCACTCTCATAACACACCTGTTTAATATCCATAGCATTATCGATCAATAACTTACAAGCCTTACCCACCTTCATCTCTGTTAAAAACTGAGAATAAGTTTTATGGGTAAGGCTTTTAAAATACCGGCAAAAAGAGGTCGGACTAATACGCGCCACTGCTGCTATTTCCTCCAGTGATATCTTTGATTTATAATTTGCATACGAATAGGCATAAACATCCCTAATGCGCTCATCAGCAACTTCCTCCTGCACCTGAACATATCCTAAAGACGATAACAGCTCCAAGTCAGCACATTTTGCAATGACTAATAAACTTTGCATCAGCAAAATAAGCCTGTCGGTACCCTCGGCTAGTAACATTTCTTCTAAATATTCCGCCACTTTAATTGCACTTGCACCACGGATTCTGATACCCCGGTTAGCTTGTTGCAGTACCGATTTTAAACGTTTATTTTCAGGAAGGTTTAGAAAGTACTCACCAAAAAAGTTTTCTGTAAAATGTGCCACCTTTACATCAGCTTGGAGATGGTTTGTTTCCGAAATCACACGGCCGTCAAAGCGCCAGTAATGAGGCAAATTTGCCCCTACCAACAGTAAATCGCCAGGTGCAAAAGCCGAAATATTATCCCCAATAAACTGTGTTCCCTCCCCCTGGTTAAAATAAATAAGCTCCACTTCCGTATGGTAGTGAAGCTTATTGTTCATGCTCGGCATTAAATCATGCCGAACACTAAAACTCTCATTTGGGTATTTAGATATTTTTAACAATTGTGGTTTCATAGCCGCTCCTGCTTAGGGCCTTAAAACTAGTCTTTATTTATGGCCCTGTCAAGATGTACATACCCTCCATCAACGTGTATCAACTGCCCGGTGGTGTGACTCGACCGTTCAGATAATAGAAATACAGCTGTCTGTGCAATCTCTTCTGCCTTTGTCATGCGGCTTTCTAAAGGAATTTTTGCAGTGATCGACTGTAACTTCGCTTCAGGATTTTCCAGGCTATTGATCCAGGTATGATACAATGGAGTATAACATTCGGCTACAATAATCGCATTCACGCGGATTCCGAAAGGCAATAATTCTACCGCCCATTCTCTCGTCAGCGCATTTCTGGCGCCATTCGATGCGGCATAACCTGAAGTTCCTCCCTGTCCGGTTTCAGCTACCTTAGACCCGATATTTAAAATTACCCCTTTCGAGGCTTTTAAGGCGGTTAAACTTTCCTGTGCCAGTAAAAAATAGTGCACCACATTTTTATGAAGACTGCTCATAAATGCTTCATACGATCCTTTTGCTAAACTCACGCTGTCGTTTACCCCAGCATTGTTTACCAATCCATCAATGCGGCCATAAGTTGCTAGCACCGCTGCAACAGCGCTTTTACAAGCCTCAGGATCCGAAAGTTCTGCTTCTACCTGACCCGCCTGAAAGCCCAGCTGATGTAGTGCTTTAACTACCAGCAGGTTATCCACTTCTTTCCGTCCAATAATTACAGGTATGGCACCTTCCTGTGCCAGCATGTTTACGATGGCTTCGCCGATACCCTTTGCCCCACCGCTGACGATAAACACTTTATCCTTTAATTGTAAATCCATATTTTATATACTGATTTGATAAAAATCCAGGGCATTTAAACCCCAGAAACGCGCCTGTTCGTCTTTAGAAAAACCAGCCATATAATCTTCCATAATCCCAAAAACTTCATCATATGATGCAGCCAGTAAACAAACCGGCCAATCTGACCCAAATATTAAACGTTCGGTGCCAAAAGATTCAAACAGCACATCCAGGTAGGGCCGGAAATCTGCCTTTTTCCAATGCTGTAAATCAGCCTCGGTAACCATACCAGACACTTTGCAGTATATGTTTTCATATTCCGCAAGTCCATTGATGTCCTTCGCCCAATCGTCCAGGTGTTGGTTTTTAATGTCAGGTTTCCCCAAATGATCCACCACAAAAGCCTGACCAGGATGCGCTGCAACTAATTCCCGCGCATAAATCAGCTGATCAGGTAAGATGAGCAAGTCGTAAGTATAACCGAAACGGCTTAGTGATTTCATGCCACGCTGGAACTGAGGATTTAACATCAAGGCACGATCCGCTTCCCCCTGTAAGATATGACGGAAGCCTTTTAACTTCTCATATGGGAGCATGGCTTCTAGCTTTTCTTCCAAATTTTCAGCTTGTAAGTCAACCCACCCCACTACACCTTTGATGAAATCATACTTCACTGCATTCTTTAACTGAAATATGTTTTCTTCCTTATGTTGAGCAGATTGAATAACTACACTTCCAGAAAATCCATGCTGCTTAAGCAAGGGCTCCAACTGTATGGGTAGGTAATCGCTACGCAATACCGCCATTTCTTCCGTTATCCAGTTGTCGCGTTCAGCATTATATTTCCAGAAATGCTGATGGCCATCAATTTTTAGCATAAGCTTTTACCACCTGCCTAGAAGTCCCTAACCCATCAATACCCAGTTCTACCACATCGCCTGGTTTCAGGTATACTGGCGGGTTAAAGCCAAGCCCAACACCTGCTGGGGTTCCTGTAGAGATTACATCTCCAGGCAATAAGGTCATAAACTGACTCACATAAGCAATCACAAAAGGTATGTCAAATATAAAGTTGCTGGTATTGCCATCCTGCATCATTTCACCATTTACGCTTAACCATAAACGCAGCTGGTTCACATCGCCAATTTCCGAAGGTGTTGCTAAAAACGGACCCAAAGGTGCAAAGGTATCACAACCTTTTCCTTTATCCCATGTGCCATTTCTTTCCAGTTGGAAGGCTCTTTCAGATACATCGTTGTGTAAGACATAACCCGCTACATAATCTAAGGCTTCATCCTTTTCAACATAGGATGCTTTTTTACCAATTACAACAGCCAATTCTACCTCCCAATCGGTTTTTACCGAGTTTTTAGGGATCACAATCTCATCATTCGGACCAACTATGGCTGTGGTCGATTTCATAAAGATGATTGGCTCTGGTGGCAATGCCGCACCGGTTTCCTTCGCATGATCTGCATAGTTTAAACCGATACAGATTAACTTAGAAGGCCTGCCAATTGGCGATGCTAAACGCACATCATCCGCAACTACGGTCAGCTGCCCTTCTTGTGCAGTCAAAAATGCTTCTAGTCTGTTTAAACCATCGTTTTCAAAAAACCGCTCATCGTAATCTTCTCCAAAAGCCGAGGTATCATATTTAACATTGTTTATAATTACACCTGTTTTCTCCTCACCTTCGGCACCCCATCTAATTAATTTCATTCTTGTTTTTTAGTTATTTAATTTAATAAAACCTCCGTCTATCGGATAATCATTTCCTGTTACAAATCCTGCCTCATCTGAACACAAGTATAAAGCTAAGCTGGCTACTTCTTCTGGTTTGCCCATACGGCCTACAGGCTGACTAGCAGACAACCTATCAAAAGTTTCCTGTTCCTTACCTGCGTAATTTTTAGCTATAAATCCGTCTACAAATGGCGTGTGCACCCTCGCTGGCGAAATGCTGTTACAGCGGATATTGTCGCCGATGTAATCCCGTGCCACTGATAAGGTCATGGCCGCTATAGCTCCTTTACTCATTGAATAGGCAAAACGGTCTGTAATGCCTACAACAGCGGCTATAGAAGCCATGTTCAGGATCACTCCACCGCCTTTTTCCTTCATCATTGGGATTGCTGCATGCAAACAATTGTAAGCACCCTTTACGTTCACATTAAAAACGCGTACAAAATCTTCTTCAGTTGTGGTATCGGCTTTACCAATATGGGCGATACCCGCATTATTAACCAAAATATCAATAAGCCCTATTTCATTTAAGGTTTGTTGCACACGAAGCTGACTGCTCACATCGCAACTGTGACTTTTAGCATGTCCTTCTGCTAGGGCAATATCGTTAACCGTATCGGTTGCTGATGCTGCATCTAATTCCAGGATATGCACCTGTGCACCCCGGCTTGCAAATAGTAGCGCAATGGCTCTTCCTATTCCACTGCCGCCACCAGTGATGACAGCAACTTTTCCGTTTAAACTAAACATTTGATCTATTTATAGTGAAACTCCTCTTTTCCATGGAATAAAATCATCCTGACCAAGCCTTACCGACGCTGGTTTCTCCTGTCCGCTGGCTACGGCAATCACATACTGCAAAATACGTTCACCCATTTCGGCAATCGTTTCCGTCCCTTCAATGATGGTCCCGCAGTTAATATCGATAATATCAGGCATTTTTTCGAATAACTTGGTATTGGTGCTTAATTTGATCACCGGTGTTATGGGATTTCCTGTCGGAGTTCCCAAACCAGTCGTAAACAAAACGATGTTTGCGCCTGCCGCAACTTCCGCTGTGGTACTCTCCACATCGCTTCCTGGCGTACACAATAAGTTCAACCCTGCCGTATCTACCTTCTCCGGATAATCAAGCACAGCTGCTACCGGAGCATTACCAGCCTTTTTTGCAGCACCAGCAGATTTAATGGCATCTGTGATTAAACCATCCTTAATGTTTCCAGGAGATGGATTAGCATAAAATCCTGATCCTGTGGATTCTGCAAGTTCATTATAGCGGCGCATCAGGTGCATAAAACGTCCCGCAGTTTCTTCATCCACACAGCGATCACTAAGTTCCTGCTCTACACCACATAGCTCTGGAAACTCGGCTAAAATAACACTTCCACCCATGGCAATCAGCAAATCAGATACATGCCCTAATGCGGGATTGGCTGAAATACCGGAAAAACCATCAGAACCCCCACATTCCAAACCGATACACAATTTTGATAAAGGTGCTGGCTGGCGTTCCTGTTGGTTAGCTTGCATCAAACCAGCAAATGTTTGTTTAAGGGCCGTCTCCAGCAATACTTTTTCAGTGCCTAATTGTTGTTGCTCCAACACAAAAAGAGGTTTTTTAAAATTCGGATCTCTTTTCTGAATCTCTGCAGTCAATATACTGGCCTGCGCATGCTGGCAACCCAGACTTAATACCGTTGCTCCGGCAACATTAGGGTGAGTGATGTAACCTGCCAGCAGTCCGCAAAGCGCCTCCGAATCTAAACGGGTACCACCGCATCCCATATCGTGACTTAAAAATTTAATGCCATCAATGTTCTTAAACAAGGGATGTGTCGCTGTTGCTTCCGCCGACTGCTGAAAGTCGGCCTGCAAAATATCTTCCACACTTTTACCCGTTTGATACAGATCAATTAATTGATCTACTTCGTTTTCATAGCTTTTTGCCTTTCTAAAACCCAGCTTATCCACCAGCGCTTCCTTCATCACCTCCAGATTTCTGTTTTCACAAAAGACCAGCGGAATCACCAACCAGTAATTAGCGGTTCCTACCGAACCATCAGGACGATGATAACCCATAAAGGTCCTATCGCTAAAAGCGGAAACATCAGGTTTGTTCCAAGTGGTTTTACGGTCGCCCAACTGGTAATCGGCTGCCGCGTGTACCAGGTTATCAATGGTTACCGCTGCCCCCTTAGCCACAAAAGCAGAGGCCTTGCCCACTAGTACACCGTACATGTAAACCGGAGATCCCGCTTCAAGTTCAACAGCAGTAAATTTGTGCTTAGCTTGCACCGGCGTCAATAATTCAAACTGGTCATGCCCAGTATCTATTGGAAAGCCCGCAGGCAAATCAGTTAAAGCTACCCATAAGTTATCTACCTCATTAATCTGTATATAAAGGCTTTTTGTAATTTCCATTTTTTATAATTCGAATACTTTATTCATTAAAACCCATTTTTCTCCGGGCTTAGCACCGGGCACCGCCTGTTGATACTTCCACATCAGGCGTTCCCATTCCTGCACCTTTTCATCATGATGGTCGGCTTCATTTTTCTTTTCAAAACTAAAACTGTCCACTACCTCCATGATCATCATCAGGCGTTGTTCAAACCTGTAAATCTCCATGTTGGCAATGCCACTGTTTTTAATGCTTTGTATAATTTCAGGCCAAACCTGGCGATGCATGGCTTCATATTCGCTGATCAGTTTCTGATCGTTAACCAGATCAAGCGTCAGACAAAATCTTCTTATCGGCATTTGTTATTTCGTTTTCGTTTTTTACTTGATATCCTTTTAGTCCATACATAAATACCACCACAAAACAAGCCATAGGAATTAGGAAAGCAATGGATGTGGCATAATGATCGGCCAGTAAACCCATAAAATAAGGTACCAGAGCCCCGCCTACAATGGACATGATTAAAAATGAAGAGGCTTTTTTAGTGTGATGTCCCAGGTTTTTAATACTCAGGGCAAATATGGTTGGGAACATAATGGACATAAAGAAAAATATGGCCAGCAAGGCATAAACCGATATCCAAGCCTGATTTAATACCACCACCACACAAAGAATGATATTGATGAAGGCATAGGCAGCCAGAAGTTTTGGTGCCGCTACATAACGCATGGCTACGGTACCTACAAAACGACCGGCAGTAAACAAGATGAGGGCAACAGATAATAAAGTGGCGGCTTTGGCATTGCTGATACCTACACCATTGTCTGTACAATAGTTAATAAATAAGGCCGCAACACCTACCTGTGCAGCAACATAGAAAAACTGTGTAACTACCCCCAGGGTGAAGTGGGAATGCTGTAACATAGGTTTACCCACCCGGCTGCCTTGCTGCAACAACTCATCTTCTTTAATCTCAGGCAAGGTGGTTTTCACAAAGATACCTGCAACCACCAGCACTACTATGCCGATGATGACATAAACCATTTTTACGGACTCCAGACTTTCAGGGTTATTGCTTTGGCTATCGCCAAAAAACAGAAAAGAAGCAATGATGGGCCCCATAAAGGAACCAACGCCATTAAAACACTGGCTTACATTTAAACGATGGGCCGCCGTTTCCGGGCTTCCCAATACCGTTACATATGGGTTAGCCGCTGTTTCCAGACAGGTTAATCCAGAAGCCAGGATAAACAGTGCCAGGAGAAATAAATTGAAACTGGCAGCTTCTGCAGCAGGATAAAATAAAAATGCACCGAAAGCGTACAGCAATAAACCTAAAATGATCCCGGTTTTATAACCATAACGGTTCATCAGGTAACCTGCCGGCAAGGCAATCAGAAAATATGCACCGAAATAAGCCGCCTGCAATAAGGTAGAGCGACTTTTGGTTACATTCAGCGTTTCCTGAAAATGTTTGTTTAATACATCGAGTAGACCATAAGCAAAACCCCATAAAAAAAACAGGGAAGTGATCATGATGATGGGCAGCAAGTATTTGTTCTTTGACATAGTTTATGTTTGGTACCCAAAGAAAAGTAAAAATGCAGCTTAAAAGTGTATATTATTATCCAATTTATAAGCAATTTTATCATACATCATTATTCGAAGGCAGGAGGTATTGCATAAGCGCATGCATTGCCCAGTGCTGGAGCTATGCATCATATTTAAGGTTAACTCCTGTATATCTCCTGTATATCGCGTATAGATTTTACCGAACCGGATATACAAGAGATATAGAGGAGAGATACAGGAGACTACCACAGCTTACAAGTTAAACCCGACTAATCTCCAATCGAAATCTGAGCAATTTTAACTGCTGATGTAATTTTCTAAAGCGTTAATGGTTTGCTTTTGGTCTTCAATTATGAATTTCACCACATCACCAATAGAAACAAGTCCTTTAACTTCATTATTTTCTATTACAGGCAAGTGCCTGATGCGCCTGTCGGTCATTATTTTCATACAATCCTCAATAGAATCCCTGAGTTTTATGGTGGTCAACTCTGCTGTCATAACTTCCTCAATTGGGGTGCTGGCAGATGACTTACCCTGCAAAACTATTTTCCTGGCGTAGTCACGTTCCGTAAAAATCCCCAGCAGGGCGCCATTTTCCTGTACCAGTAACGAGCTGATATTTTTCTCCATCAATAATTGTAAGGCTTCCAACACGGATGTTGCCGGCGTAACACTATAAACTAAAGTCGATTTGGTGGCCAGAAGCTGCTGAACTGTTTTCATAATCAAGTGTTTGCATTAAAATTAATTAAAATATAAGTGGAATACAAAACAATATTTTACCGCTACTTCATTTGTAACCATAAAATTTCAGTGAATTTACCTTATACACCGCAATGTTAATTAACTTTGAATTTGATCATAAATAACTAACGGATGAAACTATCATCCAATGACAGCTTCATTACCATAAAAAAACAAATATAAAAACTGATGAGAGAAGTAGTAATTGTTTCCGCATGCCGTACGCCAATTGGTATTTTCGGTGGTGCATTAGCTGGGTTTTCAGCTACCCAACTGGGTGGCATCGCCATTAAAGCAGCCATAGAAAGAGCGGGTATCCGCGCAGAAGATGTTCAGGAAGTATATATGGGCAACGTGTTATCAGCAAACATTGGCCAGGCCCCTGCCACGCAAGCCGCAAAAAGTGCTGGTCTTCCCGACCTGCCTGCCACAACAATAAATAAAGTTTGTGCATCTGGAACTAAGGCCATTATGTTAGCTGCACAAAGCATTGCTTTAGGTGACAATGACATCATTGTTGCTGGTGGCATGGAAAGCATGAGCAATGTTCCCTATTATTTAGACAAGGCCCGTAACGGTTACCGTTTAGGTCACGGACAACTGACCGACGGACTTGTAAAAGATGGGCTATGGGATGTTTATAACGATTACCATATGGGGTCGGCTGCTGAATTATGTGCCGATGAATGTAACATCAGCCGTGAGGCCCAAGATGAATATGCCATTGCCTCTTATACCAAAGCGCAAGCTGCGCAGGCAGACGGTCGTTTTATGGACGAAATTGTTCCAGTTGAAGTGAAGGACCGTAAAGGTGCCATAACCTTAATTAGCGTAGATGAGGAACCCGCAGCCGTGAAGTTTGAGAAAATTACCGGCTTAAAACCTGTATTCAAAAAAGAAGGTACAGTAACTGCAGCCAATGCGTCGACCCTTAATGATGGTGCCGCAGCCTTGGTATTGATGAGTGCTGAAAAAGCCGCTGAATTAGGTGTAACACCCCTAGCCAAAATTATTGGTTATGCCGATGCACAACAGGCACCGGAATGGTTTACCACAGCTCCTGCGAAGGCCATCCCATTGGCACTGACTAAAGCAAATATTGAATTAAAAGATGTTGATTATTTTGAAATCAATGAAGCTTTCTCGGTAGTTTCTCTGGCTAATAACCAATTATTAAATATTGATACTCAAAAAGTTAACATCAATGGCGGAGCTGTTGCTTTAGGTCACCCACTGGGTGCCTCTGGGGCCAGAATTGTAGTTACCCTGCTCCATGTACTTAAGCAAAACCAAGGTAAAATTGGTGTTGCCGGTATTTGTAATGGCGGTGGTGGTGCCAGTGCACTGGTACTCGAAAACCTTTAAAACATATAGCCTTGCTTCCGGCAATCTCCACCGAAAGGAGTGCCGGGAACAGGCTTATAATCCGCTCTATCTCGTCCGATCAGCCCTTTCTAACTGCCGAACCCTGAAATTAAAAATTTGATAGTTTGCGTTTAGGTCATTACCTTGCGAGATACTACACTTAGTTAACACACAAAAAAAACTAAAAGTTGATGACTGAATCTGTAAAAGCGAGGCATCCGAAAGGACTGCCCGTTTTATTTTTTACCGAAATGTGGGA
The DNA here is from genome assembly GCF_015752175.1 of Pedobacter sp. CAN_A7. NCBI lineage: Bacteria > Pseudomonadati > Bacteroidota > Sphingobacteriia > Sphingobacteriales > Sphingobacteriaceae > Pedobacter > Pedobacter sp. CAN_A7. The sequence goes on from NZ_JADOUW010000003.1 coordinate 166,619, forward strand.
GCGTTTCGGCTACTACTTAATGCTGGGTATTTTGTTATTATACCTAAAAGACCCTAAAGGGGGCTTTGGCTTCGACAACGCAGAAGCGGCCGACATTGTAGGAACCTATTTAGGACTCGTTTACCTCACTCCATTTTTAGGCGGCTTACTGGCCGACAGGATTTTAGGCTACCGCAAATCCATTATCATCGGTGGCTTTTTGATGTCAGCAGGTTACTTCTGCCTCGCCTTTCCATCTATTGAAATATTCTGGCTGGCCGTTTTGCTTATTGTACTCGGAAACGGATTATTTAAACCAAACATTTCCACGTTGTTAGGTAACTTGTATTCAAGTCCGGAGAACAAACCTTTAAAAGATTCTGGGTACAACATCTTTTACATGGGAATAAACCTGGGTGCCTTTATCTGTAATTTTGTTGCCGCTTACATGCGTAATGAATACGGATGGGGATATGCCTTTGGTGCAGCTGGTGTAGGGATGTTTTTGGGTGTCATCTGGTTTATTTTAGGCGACAAACACATTAAACATGCCGATGTGATGAAACCTGCCAATCCGGAGGATATGCCAGTGAGTAAAGTTATGTATTTTGTGATGATACCGATGTTGGTTTTCGGACTTATTGGTTGGTTTATACCTGGCAATATCTTTGGATCTGATTCTACCGATGCATTTATTGTTGCTTGTATTCCGGTGATTTCATTTTATGTAAACTTATTAGTTAAATCAAATAAAGAAGATAAATCACGTATTGGCGCCCTACTCGCTATTTTTGCAGTGGTGGTTGTTTTCTGGGCGGTGTTTAAACAAAACTCCTCTGCCCTGACCAATTACGCAGAAACGTATACTGATCGCCAGATCGGCGATAAAACGGCTAACCTTGTGCAGCCTTTCGGCATGGTGGTTGAATTGACTACCGAACAGGATTCCTTCCCTAAACACGACCCTTTCTTTAAACCGCTAAAAGATGCTAATGGAGAGAACATTTTGGAAATGACGCCAAACCCCTACTTCCATAACCTGGATAAGGCAGACTGGCCAGCAGAAAAAGAACCGGTAAAGCTAATTTCTACGGAAATCTTTCAATCGGTTAACCCTTTCTTTATCATTTTGCTTACCCCTGTGGTCATCTCCTTCTTTAGCTTCCTCAGGAAAAGAGGCAAAGAACCGTCTACACCAGCAAAAATAGGCTATGGCTTATTGATAACCGGCTTGTCGACCTCTATTATGGCCTTTGCTATTTATTCGACAGACATTACCATGGAGAAATCATCAGCCTGGTGGCTGATTGGTTCTTATGCCGTGGTGACCATTGGAGAGTTGTTTTTGTCGCCAATCGGATTATCGCTGGTTTCAAAAGTAGCACCAGCACGATTAACTTCCCTGATGATGGGTGGCTGGTTCCTGGCTACCTCTATTGGCAACAAATTATCAGGCGTATTAGCTTCTTTATGGGATACTTACGAACAGAAGGCTAATTTCTTTTGGGTAAACTGTATTGCCTGTATGTTAGCAGGACTGGTTATTTTCGCTATGATCAAATGGCTGAGGGAAGTAATTAATAAACACGCATAATCAAATCATCAACACATAATATAAAATTTATATGGATCAATCAGAAATCCTGAAGCCCGAACAATTGGATGCTACACCTAAGGGCCACCCTAAAGGATTGTACGTTTTGTTTGCCACCGAAATGTGGGAACGTTTCAACTATTATGGCATGCGTGCCATTTTGGTACTCTTTATGACCAAAGCCTTATTGTTTGATAAAGCTTTTGCTTCTAACCTTTACGGAAGTTACACGGGTCTGGTTTACTTAACCCCACTTATTGGTGGTTTTGTTGCCGATAGGTATTGGGGTAACCGCAGGTCGATCATTACCGGTGGTATATTGATGTCATTTGGTAACTTACTCATGTTTGCCTGTGCATCCATGTACCAAAGCAACTTGCAACTCTCGGCCTTCCTATTTTTTACAGGTTTAGGGTTTATGATTGCCGGTAACGGATTTTTCAAACCAAATATTTCGTCGATGGTTGGACAGTTGTACCCACCAAACGACAAAAGGATTGATGCTGCATACACCATTTTCTATATGGGTATTAATGTAGGTGGTGCTTTAGGACCATTTATTTGCGGTTATTTCGGTGATACCGGTAATCCGGCAGATTTCAAATGGGCTTTCCTTTGTGCGTCAATTGCGATGGCGATTGGTGTAGTGGTTTTTGTTTATTTGAAAGATAAATACATCCGTCACCCGGATGGTGCCCCTCTAGGGATGTCGCCAGTAAGTCCTGATGCGGTTAAACCTAACCCAGCATTAGTTTATGTGTCTTTATTAGCTTTTGTAGCCATTTGTGTGGGCATGTTATACATTGACGCCAGGGTATACAGTTATTTAAGTTACTTATTGATCGTTGCTGTAGTCGGCATCGCTTATATGATTTTTGCGGATAAAAACCTGACCAGGGTAGAGAAAAAGAAAATCTCGGTAATTTTTATCGTAGCCTTTTTCGTGGTCTTCTTCTGGAGTGCCTTTGAGCAGGCAGGTGCATCGTTAACGTTTTTTGCAGAAGAGCAAACACAACGTGACTTAGGTTTCTTCACCGTACCAGCAAGTTGGTTCCAGTCGTTAAACTCACTATTCGTTGTGGCTTTCGCACCACTATTTGCCTGGTTATGGATTAAATTAGGCAGAAGAGAGCCTTCGGCACCAACCAAAATGGCCTTAGGTCTTTTGTTACTGGCAGTTGGTTATTTCGTTATTGCACAAGGTGTAGATGAAATTGGCCAGGGTGTTAAAGTGAGTATGATCTGGTTGATTGGTATGTATGCGTTTCACACCTGGGGTGAGTTATGCTTGTCGCCAATCGGTTTATCCTTAGTGAATAAACTGGCACCTGTAAAATTCGCATCCTTGTTGATGGCGGTATGGTTCCTGGCAAATGCCGGATCCAATGTACTGGCAGGAAAATTAAGTGCTCTTTATCCGGATGGAACGAAGGTGACTAATTTTGCTGGTTATGAAATGCACAACCTGAATGATTTCTTTATGTTGTTTGTATTTATGGCAGGTACTGCTGCTGTAATTTTGTTCTTTCTGACCAAATGGTTACAGAAGACCATGAATTCGACCACATAAGTTTCATTATTTAAAATATAACCCGCAGCTGTAGCCACACTGCGGGTTTTTTCATATTTATTCAATACTTTCGTAACTTTTATTACCTTATTAAAATAATACGTGTCAGACAGCTTAATCATCATACCAACCTATAATGAAAAGGAAAACATTGAAAAGATCATTAGAAAGGTTTTTTCACTTGAATTTTCTTTTGAGATCTTGATTATAGACGATGGATCGCCTGATGGCACAGCGGATATTGTAAAGACTTTACAGCCCTTTTTTGCCGGTCGCTTACACCTAGAACAACGAATAGGTAAACTTGGCTTAGGAACCGCATATATTCACGGTTTTAAATGGGCTTTGAATCATCAATACGATTTCATCTTTGAAATGGATGCTGATTTCTCACATAATCCAGACGACCTGATTAAGTTACGCCATGCCTGTGTAAACGGCGCTGATGTAGCCATTGGCTCCAGGTATGTTAGGGGTGTAAATGTGGTCAACTGGCCAATGAGCCGCGTACTGATGTCTTATTTCGCATCGATGTATGTGCGGTTCATTACCCGCATTGACATTCAGGATGCTACTGCAGGCTTTAAATGCTACCGTAAAATAGTATTGGAAACCATTCCGCTAGACAAGATTAAGTTTGTGGGTTATGCTTTCCAGATTGAAATGAAGTTTACGGCTATACAATATGGCTTTAAGGTAGTGGAAGTACCGATCATCTTTACAGATCGCACAGAGGGCGTATCGAAAATGAGTACCCGGATTTTTAGGGAAGCCTTTTTTGGTGTCATCCAGATGAAGATGAACAGTTGGTTCAGAAATTACGACCGCAAAGCTTAGTCTTTTGCGGCGCGAATCATTTCACCAAAGTTTAAGCGCTGATCCATCGCATTCACAATCATGGTGAGTCTTTTTACTTTTGTTTTTTCTGTTTTAGCCGCATTAAACCAATTGATATAATAGTTTTGATGTGACTTAGGCATGGAGAGAAATTGATCCATCAACCCAGGTTCATCAGAAAGACACATATCAAGCTCCTGCGGCATTTCTATCTTGAAGTCGCTATCAACAGTCAACTCCAGACTTAACACCGCTCCCTCCTCTTTTTTTAATTGTTTACGTAAGGCGGACTTTAAGGCCAGAATAAAATTCCCTTCTCCCATGGGTACCAGGGACAGTCCGTGTATGGCAATATTGTCGAGCATGCCTTTTATCCTGAAACTTTTTTTGCAGTCGGGATTAATTTGATGGGCAATTTCCATTGGAATGAACACATAAGTCCAGCCAGTCTTTTCGCCCATACGTTCAAATCTTTCTATCTCCGCTTTAAAGGTAACCATCCCTAAATTTAAAACTTTTCTTCCACACCTAGTCCAAACAACGCAAAATCATATTTTACAGGATCTGTCGGATCGAATTGCCTTAATTGCTGTGTTAATTCAACTGCAGTTTGCCAATCGGTTTGTTTTCTGGAGATTAAGCCTAAACGGCGGGCTACACGATCTACATGCACATCACATGGACAAATCAACTGGGCAGGTGTTAAAGTTGTCCAGATGCCAAAGTCTACCCCCTGTTGATCACGGCGGACCATCCAACGGAGAAACATGTTTAGTCGTTTGCAGGTAGACTTTTGTTTGGGTGAGGATACGTGTTTAATGGTACGTCTTGGGAAGTCTTCCAGGCTAAAGAAATAAGAGCGGAAATGATTGAGGGCCTGCTCAATTTCTACATCAGAAGCCTGTAGTTCTTGTGCAAAACAGGCTGGTGAGGAATAACTTTCTGTAGAAGGTACGGAGAAATCTCCGAGATAATCGGGATTAAACGAAGATTGAAGCTGCGGTGGAATAAAAGCAGCTTCCAGGCTATTGTGTTGCTGGTAATGGGCTTTAAAGAAAGCAACAAAGTACAGCAGGTCGGTATCATTAAAAGTGCGGTGTTTAAAACCCAGGAGGTTCTTCAGGTCATTGTCACTATGGTGTAGCATAAACTGATGCGGAGAGCCATCCATCCTTTCAAACAGCTCAGTACATTTGTTGATAATGGTTTTACGCTGCCCCCATGCCAAAATTGCCGCAAAAAATGCGGCAATTTCGATATCCTGTTTTAGCTGAAACCGGTGTGGAATACACACCGGATCATTGGTAATAAAAGCTGGCTGATTATATTGAGCCACCTTGGCATCTAAAAAATCTTTGAGTTCAAGGAATTCCAAGGTTATTTAAGGGCTTGTTCTAAATCAGCAATTAAATCGTCAATATCCTCTACCCCAACACTTAAACGAAGCAGGTTATCGGTTACTCCAACTTTTTCACGTTCTTCTTTAGGGATAGAACCATGTGTCATACTGGTAGGGTGATTGATTAAAGATTCTACGCCACCTAAAGACTCGGCAAGGGTAAACACTTTAAAAGAAGAAGCTACACGGAAAGTCTCCGCCAGGTTAGCATCTTTCAAGGTAATGGATACCATACCACCGAAACCACGCATTTGTTTTTTAGCAATATCGTGATTAGGATGATCTTCAAAACCTGGCCAGTAGATTTTATCAATCTTCGGGTGGTTTTTAAGGAAATGAGCTACTTTCTCACCGTTTTCACAATGCGCTTTCATACGTAAGTGTAAGGTTTTGATCCCCCTTAACACTAAGAAAGCATCTTGTGGACCAGGTGTAGCACCACATGCATTGTAGATAAACCATAGGTCTTTATACAGCTGGTCGTCATTGACCAATAAAGCACCCATCACGACGTCAGAGTGACCACCAATATATTTGGTTACCGAATGCATCACGATGTCAGCGCCTAAATCCATTGGATTTTGCAGGTAAGGTGAAGCAAAGGTATTGTCGACTGCCAGAATAATCTTGTGCTGTTTGGCAATTTTAGCTACTCCTTCAATATCTACAATTTGCATGGTAGGATTGGTAGGCGTTTCGATCCAGATCAGTTTGGTTTTTTCTGTGATATGGGGGTTGATATTTTCTGGTTTTGATAAATCTAAAAACTTGAAAGAGATACCATACTTAGCATATATTTTAGTGAACATGCGGTAAGAACCACCGTAAAGATCATTTCCGGTAATGACTTCATCGCCAGGTTGCAGCAACCTTAATACAGCATCTGTAGCACCCATACCGCTTGAAAAAGCAAGACCATACTTGGCATTTTCCAGGGCAGCCAGGCAGTTTTCTAGAGCTTGTCTGGTTGGATTGGTTCCTCTGGAGTATTCAAAACCCTGGTGGTCGCCAGGTGACTTTTGCCAATAAGTAGACGTCTGGTAGATAGGAGTCATTACTGCTCCAGTACTTGGATCAGGTTCCTGACCAGCATGGATCGCTTTTGTTGCAAATTTCATCATTATTATTTTTTTATATAATCAACATCTTCTAAACTGTGTAATTAATAAGCACGGGCAAACAATACACGTTGTGTAGAAGGCTTACCTGAATAAACACAGACCCCTTCTTCTTGTTTGTTATTTAATGGAATACAGCGGATGGTGGCTTTGGTCTCTTCTTTAATTTTTAGTTCTGTTTCTGCCGTACCATCCCAGTGTGCAGAGATAAAACCGGTTTTGTTATCTAAAAGGTCTTTTAATTCCTGATAAGAGTTAGCCTCGGTAATGTGTTCATCGCGGTAGTTAAGCGCCTTGTTATAGATACTATTTTGGATATCTTCCAGTAACTGCGGAATGTAGATTTCCAGCCCCTCCTGGTTAACCGTAAATTTCTCACGTGTATCTCTTCTGGCGAGTTCTACTGTTTTATTTTCCATGTCGCGACCACCGATAGCCAGGCGGATAGGCACACCTTTCAATTCGTATTCCGCGAATTTAAAGCCCGGACGTTGTGAATCACGGTCATCATATTTCACAGAGATACCCATACGCTTTAACTTAGGCATCAACTCATCAACGAAAGCTGTAATTTTGGCAAGATCCTCGTCATTTCTGTAAATAGGAACGATAACCACCTGAATAGGCGCTAATTTCGGTGGAAGTACCAGGCCGGCATCATCACTATGTGCCATAATCAAAGCACCAATCAAACGGGTGGACACTCCCCATGAAGTTGCCCAAACATGTTCTACTTTTCCTTCTTTGCTGGTAAATTTAACATCAAAGGCTTTAGCAAAATTTTGACCAAGGAAATGGGAAGTACCAGCTTGTAAAGCTTTACCATCCTGCATTAGCGCTTCGATGCAATAGGTATCTAAAGCTCCTGCGAAACGTTCATTGGCTGTTTTTTTACCTTTAACCACCGGCATCGCCATGAAAGTCTCCGCAAAATCTGCGTACACATCAAGCATGCGTTCTGTCTCCTCCACAGCTTCTTGTGAAGTTGCATGTGCAGTATGCCCCTCTTGCCATAAGAATTCTGCTGTACGCAGGAACAAACGGGTACGCATTTCCCAGCGCATCACATTTGCCCATTGGTTAATCAGCAAAGGCAGGTCGCGGTAAGATTCGATCCATTTTCTATAGGTATTCCAAATGATGGTTTCTGAAGTTGGTCTGATGATCAGTTCTTCTTCCAACTTGGCAGTTTCATCGACAATGATATTACCGGTTCCATCGTTCTTTAATCGGTAGTGTGTCACCACGGCACATTCGGTGGCAAAACCTTCTACGTGTGAAGCTTCCTTTGAAAAATATGACTTTGGTATGAGAAGCGGAAAATAGGCATTACTATGTCCGGTATCCTTGAATTTCTGATCTAAAATGCCTTGCATTTTTTCCCAAATAGAGTATCCATACGGCTTAATGACCATACACCCCCTTACGTCGGAGTGGTCGGCAAGATCGGCCTTTATAACAATGTCGTTATACCACTGGGAATAATCTTCGTTTTTGCTTGTAATACCTTTGCTCATAACTCTCTGGAACGTTTTTTGTGTTAATTAAGTTGTAATATAGGTAGCAAATTTATAAATTTATAGCTATATTAACGTAACACACACACAAACAAATAAACACCATGAAACCGATTCGATTAATTACGAGTATGCTGGCAGCAGTTACGGTGATGATGGCATCCTGTTCTGCACCCAGATTGGCACAACAAAATACGGTCAATGACGATGTCTATAATTCAGTAGCACAGGCACAAGAATATGTGCAACCAGCGCCTAGCGAAGCTTCACAATACCAGGACGATGCCCAATATGATGAATATGGATCCAGTGACCCATATTATGATATGGATTATTCATCACGTATCAACAGGTTTTATTACGGCAGCCCTTTCCGCGGTTATTTTGACCCTTTCTATTATGATTATTATGGCTTTAACAGCATTTATGGCATGAACTACTTCTCTCCATTTTACAGACCCGGTTTTTCTATGGGTTTTGGCTGGGGCTGGGGTAATTATGGATGGGGTGTTTTCTCTCCTTATTATGCCTGGAACCCATATTATGGCGGAGGTTACTTAGGTGGCTTCTATGGTGGCGGTTATTATGGTGGAGGCTATTATGGCGGTGGATACCTGGGTGGCGGTTACGTAAATAATTTACGTGGCAATACCACTTATGGTCCTAGACCTGACCGTGGTCGTGAAAATGGCATGGGCCGTACTGGAGCTGTTCGTTCTACTAATGGAGTGATTTCTAATTCTGGCAGCCGTGCAGACAGGTATAACCCTAACCGTGGCACACCAATTAACACCAATACCAGAAGTAGAACAAACCGCAGTTCGGATACTTACAGACCGACAACACGTTCTACCGCACCAACCAGACCTACTTATACCCCTCCTTCTTCAACAAGAAACGATGGCGGTGCAACCAGGAGCAGTGGAAATACCGGCGGTGGCGGTGGTAGCAGAAGCCAAAGAGGCGGAGGCAGAAACTAATTTATTTACACCTTTTTACGCTACATGAAAAAATTCTTATCTCTCCTTGCATTAGCTATGGTAGCTAATACAGGAATAATTTATGCCCAATACGCAGCTGATGCCTTAAGGTTTTCACAATCTAATTACGGAAGCTCTGCGCGCTTTAAAGGCTTAGGAAATGCACAAATCAGTTTAGGCGGTGATATTAGCTCAGTAAGTGGTAATCCTGCTGGTCTGGGTATGTTTACCCGCTCTGAATTTAGCTTTACCCCTGAATACAACAACAGCATGGCTGATGCAACATTTTTGGGGCAGCGCACAAGCACCAGCCAAGATAAAGTTAACTTGAATAACGCCGCTATTGCCTGGTATAATCCAACCGTTAGACGCGCTGGATCTGATTTAAACAAAGGTGTACTGAGCTTTGTATGGGGAATTGGCTTTAGCCGAAATAACGACTTTAATAATAATGTGGCTTTTGGTGGCCAAAATGCAAACAGCTCTATCGCTGATTTCTTTTCAGAAGATGCGTCAAATTATAATGCTTTGCCAAGTCAGTTACCTAATGGTTCATTAGCCAGGATGGCTTATGACACCTTCCTGATTGATGAATATGGCGATGAGAATTTTTATGAACCATCAACTGCATTGAACAATACTCAGGCTTATAGCCAGATGCGCTATGGCTCCACATCGGAAGTTAACTTTTCTGGTGCCATGAATATCTCAAACCAGTTATATATTGGTGCGACAATTGGTTTAGTCAACATACGTTATGGTTATGATTCGCAGTTTACAGAAAGTGGAAGAAACATCTCGACAAACCCAGATAATGATATGGCTGGTCAGGATTACACCTTATCGTACCGCCAGAGTCAGGCTACAGATGGTTCAGGTATTAACGGTAAAATCGGTTTAATTTACAAACCTATTCATGCTTTACGTCTTGGAGCTACCTTCCAATCCCCAACCTGGATGAATATTCAGGATACATTCTCTGAAGTATTGGATGCTAATTATAACAGTGGAAGTACATTTACCAATGACCCTTCAAATAGTGTGTTCCAATATAACTTAAGAACTCCTTATAAAGGATCATTAGGTGCCAGTGTGATCTTAGGTGAACATGGGTTGATTACCGCTGACGTGGATTACATTGATTATGCGTCCATTAAGTTCAGCAACGCAGAAAATAACTACGCACCTACGACTATTGCTAACAACAACATGGATGTTAAAGATGATTATACTGATGCGATTAACTACCGTGTAGGTGCAGAGTATAGGATCGACCAGTTAACCTTAAGGGCTGGTTACGGATTGAACGGAACACCATATAATGAGACAGTAGATCCTACCAAGAAATTTGAAACATCTTTTTATAGTGGTGGTCTGGGTTACAAAATTAACCAATACTACTTCGATCTGGCTTACCAGAGGGTTGAAACAAACAGTACTTATAGCCCTTATGTATTAAACGATTTCTCTGAGCCCGTGGCAGCTGTTAAACAAAACAAAAACAATGTTTTCTTAACTTTTGGGGTAAGGTTCTAATCCATTGGGTTAAGTTATCTATTACTATTAGAATGCGCATTTGCATAGCAAAAGTGCAAAAAAATAAGATCTATAAAAAAACCGGCTAATGACTTAGCCGGTTTTTTTATGCTTCTTAAATTTTATGATGTTTTGAAACGGGCAATGTTCAGCTCTACCTGCGGATCTTTGATCAGCTCAGGTGCATGGTGTGGTTTCTTCCGGGCATCAATAATTAATGGACCCGTACATCCCCAGTGTTTGTCCTTAGTAAAACTTCCTACACCATCAACATCTGTCGCTGGATTACTGCGGGTAAAAGTTACCCAAACCAGGTTATTTATGTTTTCGGCGGTAAATGCAGCATCATCACAAAGTACAATCAGCGCAATACCCTCCAGGCTTTGCGGCAACAGGCTTTCCTTTAACTCCGCAAGCTCCTGTGCTGCGCTGTCGGCATTTTGATAGGGCTCCCCCTGAAGCGTAAGCACCCCTGGCATTGCCAGGTGAAAGTTGTGATTAAGGTGGTTTGGAAGCGATGAATTTAATTGTCTTTTAACTGGGCCCGCTGCTGCCAACACCAGTTTAGAACCACTGTTTAGGCCATCGCCCGTATAATCCAGGGTATCAATGGTGGTCTGGGTGTGAAAATGTAAATCCCTGCTAAAGTCCATTCGGGATAAAATATGCTCCAGGAATTCAGCAATATGGTGGGTAGTCAATTGTTCGTTATCTTCCCTGGCGGCAATAAAAAGGTATTTTGCAAGACTTAGTTGGTTCTTACCTAGAATATGGTTCGATATCGTCAGGATTTCCTGTGGTTTTCTTTCTTTTAAAAAAGGCGTATACCGTTCGCTGCCAATCGCAAAAAGCAAAGGGTGTACACCTGCGGCATCAACAGCATTTACTTCTTTCAGTCCGTGTATTTCCTGCGGAATTGCAGAGCCAGTAATTTCGTGGATCAGGGCACCAAAGCTGGTATCTTCCTGCGGCGGACGACCGACTACGGTAAAGGACCAGATGGCATCTTTACGGTGGTACACCTGATGTACTTTCATGACCGGGAAGGGATGTTTAAGGCTATAATAACCCAAGTGATCACCAAATGGTCCCTCCTCTTTGTTATCCTGAGGATAAACCGTACCTGTAATCACAAAATCTGCATCGGCAGAAATACAAAATCCTTCCTCATCATAAAAGTAGCGGAAACGACGGTTACCTAAAGCACCTGCGAAAGTCATTTCTGAAAGCCCTTCGGGCAAAGGCATCACCGCTGCTAAAGGGTGTGCCGGAGGACCGCCAACAAAGATGCTCACTTTCAAAGGCAAGCCTTTTGCATTCGCCTTACTTTGGTGTACACCGATCCCGCGGTGAATCTGGTAATGTAATCCGATTTCCTGGTCCTGAATATAGTCGTTACCAGCCATTTGTATGCGGTACATGCCCAGGTTGCCGTTTAAAACACCTGGTTTATCTACATCCTCGGTAAACACCTGTGGCATGGTGATAAAAGGTCCGCCATCCATGGGCCAATTCACAATTTGTGGCAAGGCGCTGATGGTGGTTTTTTCGAAAGTAGATTTAAAGAGACTTTGTTTCATGGGCAGTGCCGACAAAGCAGCCAGCCCCACACTGGCAGATTTAAATGGGTTTTTTAAGGCCTTCATTGGATCGCCACGTAAAGCCACCAATTGCTGCACATTTTCCAGACTGTCACGAAACATAAACTTTGATCGCTTCAGGGTGCCAAACAAGTTAGATACTGCGGGAAATTTACTACCCTTCACCTTTTCAAAAAAGATGGCAGGACCTTGTTCTTCATAAACCTTTAAGTGTATGGCAGCCATTTCGAGGTAAGGATCAACTTCTTCTTTGATTCTTAGCAGGTGCCCATGTTTTTCTAAATCAGCAACGCATGCTGCTAAACTCTTATATCCCATCTATGCCAAAGGTATTAAACAAATTTGTTATATAGGAAAACCCCATAAACAGAAAAACCACACCCTTAGGCATGGTCTTTTATAAAGAATGATATATCTTATTTTTTGCCTGCAAACGAGCGAAGCATCCAGGTAGTTTTTTCTTTGAACTGCATAAAACGGTTCACCATGTCATTTGTACCATCGTCATCGGCTTCATCCGTTGCTAATAAAAGTTCACGCTCCATGGCAATTAATTGAGCCATGTCATCTAAAATGGCATCAACCATGGCTAAATCTTTCATTCCAATGGTATCAATCTCCTTGATAGTTGATTCTCTTACGTAATCTTCGAAACGGCTATGTGGTGGTTTACCAAGGGTTAATACACGTTCGGCAATCTCATCAATTGTTGTTTGGGCTTCCGTATATAACTCTTCAAACTTCACATGCAGGGTAAAGAAATTCTGTCCTTTAATATTCCAATGGCATCCTCTTAATTTCTGATAATGAACATGATAGTTTGCAAGATAATCGTTAAGTAAATCAACAATAGGTTTTACTTCTTTCTCATTCAAACTAATTTCTTTGGCATCCATAATAATTCAATTTTCGTTTATATAACGTTACAACACCTATTGGTTATGGATGGTTTTAAAAAATTCCAAATACATACAATACGTGCACTATAATGCCGTTTTCTATACAGAATTTATCCTCTTAAATTTTATTCGTAAATTTGCCACACTTAATCAAGAAATCATTGATGCAAAAATATTATATCGTTTTACTTTTAGCCGTTTTAATCAACTTCTCGCAAACGGCTACAGCCGCTTCACTCCCTCTGGATTCAATTGGTGTTGAGAATTTAAACGGAAAAAAGCTGATCATCCATAAGGTTGCTCAGCATGACACCTATTATTCTATTAGCCGCCGTTATAACATTCCTCCTAAAGAAATCATGACTTATAATGATAATAAATACCTGCAAATAGGTGTGATCATTAAAGTTCCAACGGCCCATATTTTTACTGCTAACGCACCAGGAATTGGTGCTGCCGTGATATCAGAAAGTACTGAAAGTGCGTCGTATATAGAACATGTGGTGCAAAGGAAAGAAAACCTGAATTTCTTAGCCGGAAAATATGGTACTACAGTAAATGAGATTAAAAGAATCAATAATTTAAATAGCATTAATTTAAGTATAGGTCAGGTATTAAAAATGCCCAGCCAGGATGCCCAAATAGAAAACACACCTACAACAGCTGCAGTAATAACTCCTGTGACCACCGTGCAAACGCCACCGGTAGTAGCTAAGCCTGTTGAGGCCATTATTCCACCAGCTCAACAAAATCAGCCACCCGCTAGGCAACCACAGCCTGTAAGACAACAACCAAGACCTGTAACCACACCAACAGCTAAAACTACCGATACCACCTACGAGGATTTGGTTGTGCACACCGTGGCTTCCAATGAAACAATCTACTCCATTGCCACGTCGTATAACATGACCATGGATCAGGTAAAGGCAAAAAACAATTTAACCGGTAATGCGCTGCGCATTGGTCAGAAACTGCTGATTAAAGGGCAGTATGGTCAGCGTAGCAGACCACAGGTTGGAGGAACCGACACCTTAACCTCTATTACTGACCCGTCGTTAAGGGGTGCCGCAAGTCGTTATGGATTAAACCAGATCGACGAGCGAGGTACAGCAATATCCATTCAGGATGCAGACCTTGATCCAAATAAAATGTTGGTGCTTCACCGCACTGCCCCTATTGGTACGGTGATGAAACTCACTAATCCTATGAGCAACCGCTCTACATTTGCCAAAGTTGTTGGTAAATTTACCGAAAATGAGTCTACTAAAGACGTAGTTGTTGTGATGACACACGCTGTAGCCGAAGCTTTAGGTGCCTTAGATAAAAGATTTTATTGCAATATAACATACAGCGGACAAGAGAATAATGAACAATAAACCAATAATTATCGGAATTGCAGGTGGTAGCGGTTCTGGTAAGACTTTTTTTTTAAACTCCTTTTTACACCATTTTAAAAACGACGAGGTTACCTTAGTTTCACAGGATGACTATTACATCCCTGCCGGTGAAATGACCCAGGAAGAGAATAAGTTATACAACTTTGACTTACCATCAACGATCGACCATGAACAGTTTAGCACAGACATCAAGAAATTGTTAAAAGGCGAGGCGGTTTATAAAAAGGAATACAATTTTAATAACCCTTTGGCAGTGGTTAAAATATTAGAAATTAATCCTGCACCTATTATCATAGTTGAGGGTTTATTTATTCTTCATTTCCAGGATATAGCTTCTCAATTAGATTATAAAATATTTATAGAAGCTGAAGAATCTGTGGCCTTAGACCGCCGTATCAAACGAGATGGCATGGAAAGAGGTTATCCGGAAGACGATGTGCGATATAAATGGCATGCCCATGTGATGCCATCTTACAAGGAGTTTCTGTTACCATATAAAGGCGTATGTAATCAGGTGATCTTAAATAATGACAATACACCTAACCATATTATCTCCATTACAGAGCAAATCGCTATCGATTTAAAAGAGAAATTCTGTAAAACTAGCAGTTAGTCTATTTGCATTTCCGGTGTATCATCATCGGCAATTAACCTGCCTGAGGTTGCGTTTCTAATGTAATCCACACTCACACCGGGTGCCCTTTCCAATAACTGGAAACCACCCTCAGGCAGTATATCCAACACGGCAAGCTCCGTAACCACTTTTTTAATGCAACGTACTCCTGTTAAAGGCAAGGTACATTCAGGTAACAGCTTACTTTCGCCTGCTTTGTTAACGTGTTGCATGGCTACAATAATGTTTTTGGCAGATGCCACCAGGTCCATTGCGCCTCCCATCCCCTTTACCATTTTACCAGGTATTTTCCAATTAGCAATATCGCCGAATTCTGAAACTTCCATGGCACCTAAAATAGTCAGGTCTATTTTCTGACTACGGATCATACCGAAGCTCATTGCAGAATCAAATATCGATGATCCGGGTAAGGTGGTAATGGTTTGTTTTCCGGCATTAATCAGGTCAGCATCTTCCTCTCCTTCAAAAGGAAAAGGACCCATGCCTAAAAGGCCATTTTCACTTTGCAACACGATGTTAATATGCGTGGGAATATAATTAGCCACCAGCGTGGGAATGCCAATGCCTAAGTTTACATAATAACCATCCTTTATTTCCTTTGCAATACGTTTCGCAATTCCATTTTTATCCAGCATGTTACAGGGCTTTTAATCGCTTTTTCTAACGGTAAGTTGTTCTATTCTCTTTTCATAATTGGCACCCTGAAAAATACGGTGTACAAATACCCCTGGGGTATGTACCTGGTCGGGATCTAATTCGCCAGCTTCCACCAGGATTTCAACCTCCGCTATGGTGGTTTTACCTGCCATAGCCATCACCGGATTAAAGTTGCGACTCGTAGACCTGTATATCAGGTTACCAGCAGTATCACCCTTCCACGCTTTCACTAATGCAAAATCTGCTTCAAAAGCATATTCCATCAAATAGTCCTTACCATTAAAATTTCGTGTTTCTTTGCCCTCGGCTACTTCTGTTCCTACACCTGCGGGGGTAAAAATGGCTGGCATACCATAACCAGCAGCCATACACCGGGTAGCCAGTGTACCCTGGGGGATAAGCTCTACTTCAAGCTCACCACTTAATAATTGCCGTTCAAATTCTGCATTTTCGCCAACATAAGAAGAAATCATCTTCTTCACCTGCCGCTGCTGCAGCATTAGTCCGATGCCAAAGTTATCTACCCCGGCATTATTAGAGATACAGGTTAAGTCCTTTACCTGCTTTTTAACCAGTGCAGCAATACAGTTCTCTGGAATACCACATAAGCCAAAACCGCCAAGCATGAGGGTCTGACCATCTTCTATATCACGGATTGCCTCTGCAGCACCCGACACTACCTTGTTGATCATTATATTTGGTTTGTGGCTAAATTATAAAAACTAACCGTAAATCAATTATTTTAAATAGACATAAGATATGCCATCGCCACCACGATCTGGGTGTTCATCTTCCACACGGGTAACCTGACTATATTTTTTAAGGTATTCCCGAATGATTTTCCTAAGGATGCCATCGCCTTTGCCGTGAATGATCTTTATAAATGGGAAACCCATCATAACCGATCGGTCCAGGTATTTCTCCACTTCCTGCAAGGCATCTTCGCCACGGAGGCCACGCAGATCCAATTCAGCAGAAAAAGAACTGATGGCCTCTGAGATACTACCCGAGTAAGAACTCGATTGAATTGACTTTTTTGCCTGTGTATTACTTATTTTTTGAACCCTGTTTTTCTTTAGCACAGATCGCAGGTCGCCCAATGCCACTACCAGGTTATCGCGGTTAATTTCCAGCACCTGGCCTGTGGTATCGCTGTTATTTAGTTTCACCCAGTCGCCAACGGCAATCGGTGTATTTAAAGCTATTGGCGATGTCACTACAACTTTTTTCTCTTCTTTCACCTGGTTTTGCACCAACACTTCGTTCAGCTTCTGACGCAGCTGTTTGGTTGCTACTTTATCGGCCTGGTTTTCCTTAATTTCAGCAATGGTATTCTCCACCAGTTTATTGGCGTTTTTAATAATCGCCTGCGCTTCCATCTTCGCTTCCTTCATGATGGTTTTGCGGTTCTCGTCCAGAAAGATCCTTAACTTCTCGTTTTCTGCAACCAGGTTTTTCACCTTATTCTGTTGGGTTGACAAGAAAATCTTGGTATCGTAAATCTGTTTTTTCTCCCGTTCAAGATCCACCAATAAACTATCAATACGATTTTGGTTGGTACCCGTTTTTTCACGGGCAAGTTTTAAAACCTCCGGTTGCAGGCCTATATTCTGTGCAATTTCAAAAGCATAGGAACTTCCCGGCTTTCCAATTTCCAACACATATAAGGGTTTCATTTTATCGTTATCGAATAACATGGAAGCATTTTCCAGTCCTGGCGTATTACCTGCAAACAATTTAAGGTTGGAATAGTGGGTGGTAATCACCCCTCTTACCTTTTTATTATTCAACACTTCTAATACCGCTTCGGCCATTGGACCTCCAAATTGCGGGTCCGTACCGGTACCAAATTCATCAATTAATACCAATGATTTTGGTGTGGCATGTGCAACGAAATAACGCATTTTTGTTAAATGTGCGCTATAGGTACTCAAATCACTTTCAATAGATTGATCATCACCAATATCGGCAAAGATCTGATCGAATATCCCAACTTCACTAGACTCATGCACCGGAATCAGTAACCCAGATTGTATCATCAGCTGCAGTAAACCAACGGTTTTCATACATACCGACTTCCCACCTGCATTGGGTCCTGAAACCAATAACACCCTTAAGGTCTCGTGGATCTGCATATTTAAAGGCACCACAGTCTTTTTATCTTCCTTAAAGGAAAGCATTAACAAAGGGTGGCGGGCATTTACCAGCTTGGTCTTCGCTTCTTTAACCAGAACCGGCATATCAGCTTCCACTTCTATCGCAAACAAAGCTTTGGCCCTTACGAAATCTAATTTGGTTAAAAAGCCATGGTATGATAATAGTAAAGGAGTGTACGGACGAAGTTCTGTGGTCAGCGCAATCAATATTTTTACTATTTCCCGGCGTTTATCAAACTCCAGGTCGCGTAATTTATTGTTCAGGGTAAACACCTCTTCAGGTTCCATGTAAACAGTTTGGCCGCTGGCCGATTCATCATGGATAAAGCCTTTCAGTTTACGCTTATTCTCTGCCAGAATGGGGATACAGATTCTGCCATCGCGCACCGTTAAACTGCCATCAGCCACCCAGTTGTTTCCAACCGCTTGTTTATAGATGCTGTCCATGCGGCGGCGCACTTCCTGTTCTGCTTTCGATATATCAGCTATGATCTGTAGTAAAGTTGGCGAAGCATTCGGTCTGATTTTTCCCTTAGGGTCTAAAACCTGTTCTATTTTTTTTAGAATGTTCTTTTCAACTGGCAAATGCTCAAATAGGGCTTCCAGGTTTGGGTATACTTCTTTGCGCTCGTCGAAAAAACGAATAACAGAAAATACCGTTTGCAGGGAGGTATACATTTGGTACAACTCCTCCTCTACCAGGTAACTTCCTTCTACCTTTATTTTATCGGCTAAATACTTTATATCAAAAAAAGCATTGATTTGTAGCGGCTCCTGGTTTTCCAGGATGCTTTTAAATTCTTTTGTCTGTCTTAGAAACTTATTAATCTGGTCATACTTGTTCATGACCTGCATTTTACTCACCATTTGCTGTCCCATCGGACTTAAGCAATTTTTATGAATAAGTGCTCTCACTTCGTTGAAACCCAGTCGCTCCAAACAATTCTCCGGATATAACATGACTACAGCGTTGATTGATTATTTGCGTCTTTCACTTGTTTCCCAGGCTTACTTTTCAGGTTTCTTCTCAACATCTTTTTGAGGCTGTCTTTTTGAAGAGCGTCTTTCTTTTGTTTAGCCACCTGTTTAATAGAATCTGCTTTTATAGAATCCTGTCTTTTCTTTTGTAATTTCTCTATGGCTAGGTTATGTAGCTTTTCTACTTTCACTTTGTTTTTCTTTAATTCTGTTTCCAGTTTTACATACATCTCATTCATAAGCTCTGGATTAGCGTAATAAAAATCCATACTCTTCGCATAACTAACAGAATCGATGTCAAATTTTTTGTATACCCCTTTGTAATACGCCGCTGCAACTCTTTTTGCAGAGTCTTGTGAGGGGATCGAATTGATATAACCATCAACCAGGTGCATATCGTATAAGATTTTCTGCATTTGATCTGGCTGAATGATCTCTTTAGGGACTGGAGATTTACACCCAAAGATGACTGCAAAAATAAACCCCAGGAGTAAAATCTTCTTCATTAATCTTTAAACATTGTTAATTCTTAGCGCATTTTGCGCGAAGGTTGTTAATTTTACCAAAAATACTGATAAATGAGCATAGCCGACAACTTATTGAAATATAAAAAGGAATTAGAAGGGACCGCTGCGAAGCTGGTCGCTGTATCAAAGTTTCATGAGGCCTCTGAAGTAATGGAAGCTTACCAGGCCGGTCAAAGGGTATTTGGCGAAAATCTGGTACAAGAGCTGGTAGAAAAACAGGCGCAATTACCTGATGATATCGAATGGCATATCATTGGCCACTTGCAAACCAATAAAGTTAAATACATTGCCCCTTTCATCAACTTAATTGAGTCGGTCGACAGCCTGAAGCTACTGATCGAAATCAATAAACAAGCCCTGAAAAATAAAAGAGTAATCGACTGTTTGTTACAGGTTTACATAGCAGACGAGGATACCAAGTTCGGCCTTGGTTATGACGAGCTCATTGAAATTCTCCGTTCTGAAGAATATGCCACCTTACAAAACATCAGAATCGTTGGTTTAATGGGCATAGCGACCAATACACAATCGGAAAAACAGATCAGAGATGAGTTTCAGGAACTGAAAGTCCTTTTTGACGGTATAAAAGTCACCTATTTCCGCAAGGATGATTACTTTACCGAACTTTCCATGGGCATGTCTGCCGATTACAAACTGGCTATCGACGAAGGCAGTACTATGGTAAGAATTGGAAGCAACATATTTGGCAAACGTGTAATCAAACATTACAAAGCAGAATGAACATCAACATACGCACCGCAGTAGCATCGGATTGTCCGGCACTACTTGAATTGATCCATGAACTGGCGCTTTATGAAAAAGCACCTGAAGAAGTAACAGTAACCCTTGACGAGTTTATAGCCGCAGGTTTCGGCGAACAGCCGGTATGGAAAGCCTTTGTAGCCGAAGTAGAAGGCCGCATAGTAGGTTTTGCCCTATATTATACGCGTTACTCTACCTGGAAGGGTTGCCGCTTGTACCTGGAAGATTTCATCGTGACGGAAGACTATCGTGGCAAAGGGATTGGTAAAATATTGTTTGAAACCGTTATGCAAGAAGCACGCGATAAAGGTTTTAATGGCATGAGCTGGCAAGTGCTGGATTGGAATGAACCGGCCATCAATTTC
Organism: Pedobacter sp. CAN_A7; assembly: GCF_015752175.1. Lineage (NCBI taxonomy): Bacteria > Pseudomonadati > Bacteroidota > Sphingobacteriia > Sphingobacteriales > Sphingobacteriaceae > Pedobacter > Pedobacter sp. CAN_A7. The sequence goes on from NZ_JADOUW010000003.1 coordinate 187,125, forward strand.
TACAACAAATACAACGCCTACCTTGAAGCTGGATGGTTAAATGCTTCTTTTTCGACAGAAGCGCTTCAGCAAAAAAAATAATACCTATGAAAAAAATATATGCAGTATCCCTGGTTTCCATTTTAATGGCCTGCCAGCAACAACCAGATAAAACAACAACATCGAACACAGCTGGAAAGGTAACTACAGAAGCAATAGCAGATACCTTAACTTATTCCTACGATTCTGTAAAAGTATATAGCAAAACCCCGCTTTCGAGCAATAAACAGGTCACCGATACGGCGAAAGCAGTAGTAAGCTACCCTGTATTTAGCAATGTAGCCATCAACTCGCTTGTTGAGCAAAATGCTTTATTTTCGGATAACCCTGATCAGAAAAAGCCGAATTCTTACCAGGAAATAGTCAGGACTTTTATTGATGGATTTGACAATTTCAAAAAAGACAACGAAACCAGCATTCAAACTTGGTTTAGAGATATCAACATCAAGGTGTTGCCCCAATGGAATAACTATCTAGGCTTACAGTATAGTTTTATCGAATATGTGGGCGGTGCCCATATGAATTCAGGATTAACCTATAAAAATTATAATGCCAAAACCCTGAAATTACAGACAACCGATTCTTTGGTTAAACCAGGCGCTAAAACCGAGTTAACTAAAATTGGCGAGCAGATATTTAGAAAAAATGAAAAACTAAGTGTTACACAAAATTTGGATAACTATTTTTTCGATAAGGGAATCTTTGTATTACCAGAAAACTTTAAGCTGAATACTAAAGGAATCACTTTTCTTTACAATTCCTATGAGATAAAGCCATATTCATCTGGCCGGACCGAACTGTTTATTCCGTATGAAGATATAAAACATATCCTTCAACCTAATCCAATTCTACCCGCAATTCAATAACATGGAAGTTTACAAATTTGGAGGTGCATCTGTTGGTGATGCGAAATCCATTAAAAACACAACCGATCTGATCCTGAAATCAGATGCCGATCAGCTGTTGGTGGTGGTTTCAGCCATGGGAAAAATGACAGATGCCCTTGAATACCTCACGCAGGCCTTTATTAGTAATAATGACGAAAGTTTCAGAATACTGGATGACATTAAGGCTTACCACTTCGAAGTGATGCACCAACTGTTCCCAGATGCCCAACATCCAGTTTTTAACGATGTTGCTAATGTATTTGTTGAAATAGAATGGTTATTGGAAGAAGAGGCTATTGATCCACCAGACTATATTTACGACCAGATAGTATCCATCGGTGAAGTTGCTTCCACCAAAATTATAGCAGCATACCTGCAGTTAGCAGGAAAGAACGTCACTTGGGCCGATGCACGTAATTATATTAAAACCGATAACAATTACCGGGAAGCCCTTGTGGACTGGGAAAAGACAGGCCAGGAAATTCAACGTCATTTACTTCCTTTATTGGAAAAAGCTGTGGTCATTACCCAGGGTTTTATAGGTGGCACCAGTGAAAATTTTACCACCACCCTTGGCCGTGAAGGCTCAGATTATTCAGCAGCCATCTTTAGTGCCTGCCTTAACGCCACAGCGCTTACTATTTGGAAAGATGTGCCGGGTGTGCTTAATGCCGATCCGAAATGGTTTGAACACACGGAGATGATCCCTCAGCTTTCGTATCATGATGCTATTGAACTGGCTTATTACGGGGCAACCATTATACATCCCAAAACCATTAAACCCCTACAAAACAAAAATATTCCCCTTTATGTTCGCTCGTTTATTGATTGTCAACGCCCGGGAACGGTGATCAATGCGCAGCATACCGAAAAACCGGTGCCCTCTTTCATCTTTAAGATGAACCAGGTGTTAATTTCCATCTTTCCTAAAGACTACTCCTTCATCATTGAGGAAAGCCTCAGCGACATTTTCAACATCTTCCATAAACACAAAGTCAAGGTTAATACCATGTTAAATTCAGCCCTAAGCTTTTCAGTAAGTGTAGACCATGATGAGCTGAAGATTAAGAACTTAATAAACGGCCTAAAGGAAAAATACCATGTAAAATACAACACTGGTTTAGAACTGGTTACCATCAGGTATTACAACAAGGACACCATTACCCGTGTGGCAGCCAATAAAGAAATTTTATTGGAAGTTAAGAGCCGTAATACCTGCCAAATCCTTATGAAATCATCATAGCCTTTTGATAGCTCATCGCCATTGAAATCAATATAAAATTATATATAACCCCAGTTCTGTTGAATAAGGAAATATTAAAACCAGAAGTTCAGGAATATATCAACACCCATTTACAGGTTGATGTACATCAGCTTGCTATGGCTAAAAGCCCATTTAATGACGTTACGGCACAAGAACTTGCCAGTCAGATTACGGCTAAAAACAAAGCAGAGAAGAAGCTCCCCAGCTGGTATCATAAAGATTTTATTTATTACCCTACAGCCCTTTCTATAGAGCAAACCTCCTCAGAGAAAACGGCAGCTTACAAAGCAGAACTCGTTGGTACAGGGAATATAATTGACATTACCGGGGGCTTTGGGGTAGATAGCTTCTACTTTGCTCAAAAAGCGGCAAAAGTTATACATTGCGAAATTAACGAAGAGCTGTCTGGTATTGCCGCGCACAATGCGTCAATACTCGGTGCAGACCGTATGAGTTTTCTGGCAACCGACGGTATTGCCTTTTTGCAGGAAACTGAAGAAACCTTCGATACCATATACATTGACCCAGCGAGAAGAAGTGAACTTGGAAAAGTATTTATGCTTAAAGACTGTACGCCAAATGTTGTCGGACACATGGATTTGTTGCTCAGTAAAGGCAAACAGGTAATCATTAAAACTTCGCCCCTGCTGGACCTTAGCGCTGGACTGAAAGAATTAAAACACGTAAAAGAAGTACATATTGTTAGCACGAAGAACGAATGTAAAGAATTACTATTTGTCCTTGATAACACTCCTACGACCGAGGTAAACCTTATTTGTGTCACCATTAACGATACCATCAAAAAGTTTAAGATGAGGATGGACCAGCGTGCGGAAATAACATTTGCTGACCGCCTGCGCACTTACATCTATGAACCTGACGTGGCTTTACTTAAAAGCGGCGGTTTTAACGTTATTGCGGAAGCTTATGGTCTGGAGAAACTACATGAGCAGACGCAACTCTATACAGCTGATTTATTTAAACCAGAATTTCCGGGAAGGATATTCAATGTGGAAGAAATGATGAGTTCGGCAGCATTAAAAAAAGAAAAAAATATCAGGGCAAATATCATTGTTCGGAGCTACCCAGACAAACCAGCACAGCTGGCAAAAAAATACAACATCAAACCAGCAAAAGACGACTTCCTAATCTTTACTAAAACGAAAATAGTAAGTGCCCTAATTATAAAAGCCAAATTACTACAATTTTATTAACAAAAAACGCCCTTCCATTGATTGGAAGAGCGTCTCTTTTTAAGGGCTTGCCGAGTTAGTTGTACTTCCTAACCCTTACCGCTTGATAACCTTTTTGTCCCTCTGCTATATCGAATTCAACAGCATCGTTTTCTTTTAGGCTATCAATGCCTCCCTGCACATCTTTAAAGTGTACAAAAATGTCTTTGTTGTTTTCATAAACAATAAACCCATACCCTTTTTCCGAATTAAACCATTTTACTTTCCCGGTATTCATAATTTTAGTCTTAAATAAATAATAAATTTTATCTTGGTAACTAAAATTATCATTTTAATTGAACTAAACCAAAAATAAATGAAATAATTATTTATTTGGTTGTGGTGTTGTTCTCAAGTAAGGTTTAACCTCGGTATAGCCTTTCGGAAAGCGAGCAGGAATATCTTCTGTTTTAATGCTATTCATTACAATCACATCTTCCCCATCTTGCCAGTCAGCAGGAGTAGCTACACTATGATTGGCTGTCAATTGCAAAGAATCAATTACACGAATCACTTCATTAAAGTTTCTTCCCGTAGAGGCAGGGTAGGTCAGCATCAACTTTACTTTTTTATCTGGAGAAATAATAAATAACGATCGCACGGTTAATGTTTCCGAAGCATTAGGATGGATCATGTCATAAAGATCAGCTATGGTACGGTCTTCATCTGCAATTATAGGGAACTCTACATTTGTGTTTTGCGTTTCGTTAATGTCGTTAATCCAGCCTTTATGAGACTCCGCAGAATCTACACTAAGCGCCAATACTTTCACATCTCTTTTTGCAAATTCATCTTTAAGGGCAGCCGTACGACCAAGTTCAGTAGTACAAACCGGTGTATAATCTGCAGGGTGAGAAAATAATACTCCCCAGCTATCTCCTAAAAATTCATAAAAGTCAATTTTACCAATCGATGTTTCTGCTTGAAAATTCGGCGCTACATCTCCTATTCTTAAACTCATAATCTATTTTATTAATGTCAAAGCTATTTAATTAATTACTACAAATTTAGTATACTATTTGAATAAAACAGCTGGTTTACACAAAAATGTTATGATCACCTAAAGCCCCTATTCTAACACCCTATAAACAGCCAAAATAAATCTAGACAAAAAAAATCCCCGAAACCAACAGGTTACGGGGATTGTGCTAAATATGTGTAGTGATTTAGTTATACACTTTAATCATAAACACATAATCCTCTATTTTCTCAATCTGCTTGGTTCTTGTCAAACCTAACAATGGACTTTTCTTAATGGAGGTTACTTTTTTACCTAAGGAATCCTGTGGTATGGCAGCTAAGGCTTCCAGAATATATTTTGATTTAACTGCAAACGCAGCTCCATCAACCTGGTATTCTCTCGCACTGATTACCCCAATCACATTACCCAGGTTATCAAGTAACGGGCCCCCACTGTTTCCAGGATTAACCGGTATAGACACCTGATATGCAGTTGTATCACCACCATGGCCGGTTTTCGAACTCACATAACCTTCACCTAATACGGCATCGTCTTTAGGGAAACCCAGTGTATATACATTTTCCCCCATGCCTATATTATTACTTCTTAATTTGTAAGGAAGGGTAGACAAGGTTGAGAAGTTCTGATCAACTATTTTTATAATGGCTAGGTCATACTGCGGATCCTGGTAAACCACTTTCGCTTTATAGGCATCGCCTTTACTGTTTTGTACATACACAGAATCAGCACCATTAATCACATGCAGGTTTGTACAGATATAACCATTGGTGGTCAAGGCAAAACCAGTACCGCCAACTTTAGCCGGATTTACCGGAGCATTTGTTGTCTTGGTATTTTTCAGGTTCCTGATCAGGTTATTTTGTGAATTTTTGATTTTCACCAACTCACGGCTCATCACCTCATAACTACCATTTTGTTTGGTATTATGTTGAATGGAATAGATGGACACCATGGCTAGCAAGGCAAATGAAGCCGCTACCGCGAGGGCCGATTTATTGTTTTTCCACAACTGTAGGAGGAAAGAAGGTTTTGGTTGAAGTGCTTCAGTTAAAGCTGGCACATCCATCGAAGCGTGAATAGCATTCATCTGTTCCTTCAATGATGACACCCTACCATAATCTTTCAACGACGCGATGAACACCTGGTGAGCAACCACCTTATGATCAACCGAAGGATCATTGACCCGCAATTGTTCAAAAGCCTTAGCTTCTTCTGCTGAAAGCTTGCCGGCCAGGTAATCTTCAATAATGACTTCTAACGCTAGTTCGTTTCTCATTTCGTGTTTATGTTTGAAAAAACAATTTCTTTAACCGTTGTAGACATTTATATTTCTGCGTTTTCGCATTATCCGTATTGGTATAGCCGAATTTCTCCGATATCTCCTGCATGGATAAATTATTAATATAAAAGTCCTGAATAATCGTTTTACAAGGCTCACCCAGATGTACAAGGGCAGACTGCATTTTTTCAAACTGCCTGTCCTTTTCCTCATGTAACTCCAGGTCGGTTTCCACCGCTTCAATATCTTCAAAATCTGCCACGTTTACCGCTTTTTTACTTTCTTTTGAAAGTTTTTTAAGCCATATCCGCCGACAAACGGAATAGATATAAGTCTTTAGTTTACTGCTTAATTCAAATTCACCGCTCTTAATCTTGTTGTATAAAACAATAATCGCTTCCTGGTAAACATCTTTTGCATCATCTTCATCCCCGTTGTTTTTCAAAATAAATTGCAGGATCATCGGGAAATACCCAACATACAATTTATTAAGCGCGTCCTCCGAGTTATTTAGAATTCCTAAAACTACTTCTCTATCTGATGGAATTAAATTGCTTAACGTTTTACTCACCAATTAATACTTTTATATGTGAATGGTAACCCAATTATAAATAAAAAAATTACTTTTGCCCCAATTAAAATCGGTATCCAGTTTAAAAGGAGCTATCCAAAAGGGATGAAAAAATTATTTTTATTTTTTTTTACAAACCTAGGGTTACCTTTTAGAATTACCGGTATTAACTTGTAAAATTAATTAATTATTTAAACGGAAATTAGAATGAAAAACTTATTTAAATTTGGCTTTTTAGCTTTAGCAGTATCTTTATCAGTAGCAGCATGTAACTCAGAATCAACTGATTCAGGTGCAGATACTACACTTACTGATTCTTCAATGATCGTTACTGATACTAACGCAGTTGATACTAACATCAATGATTCAACAGTTCAAGATACTACAGTTAAAGTTGAAACTACTACTACTGAAGTAGCTCACTAGTCAAAATTAACTTTTCAAAAAGGGCCTTGGGTTTACTCAAGGCCTTTTTTATGCCCTTTACTTCCCATTTAGCTTCCCCGGCTTTACCCATTTCCCTTAATAAATGTTACCTTTACGAAGTAAAACATTTCCCTTTCATGAATTTATCTCCACTTCAAGCTATATCTCCGGTTGATGGACGTTATAGAAATACAACGCAGGATTTAGCACAATATTTTTCTGAATATGGCTTAATTAAATATAGAGTCTTTGTAGAAATTGAATATTTTATCGCCCTTTGCGATATCAATTTACCTGGTTTAACCGCATTTGATAAAGCCAATTACAATAAGCTGCGCGAAGTATATCTGAATTTCGGAGAAACTGACGCACAGGAAATCAAGGACACAGAAAAAGTGACCAACCACGATGTTAAAGCTGTGGAATACTTTATCAAAAAGAAGTTTGATGATTTAGGCTTTCCTGATTTTAAAGAGTTTATTCATTTTGGCCTTACTTCTCAGGATATCAACAATACCGCCATACCCTACACCTTTAAATTAGCTTTAAATGAAGTGTACTATCCTAAGATCTCTTCGTTAATAGAAAAATTAAAAGAATTGGCCACTGCGTGGAAAGATGTTCCTTTATTGGCACATACCCATGGCCAACCTGCCTCTCCTACTAAATTGGGTAAAGAGTTCCTGGTTTTTGCCGAACGTTTAGAGATCCAGTTAAACAGCCTCAAAACTATTCCTAATAACGCTAAATTTGGCGGAGCTACCGGAAACTTTAATGCACACCATATTGCTTATCCGGCTACAAACTGGGTAGATTTTTCTAACAACTTTGTTAACAATACCTTAGGCTTAAATCGTGCACAACACACCACACAAATTGAGCATTATGATCAATTTGCTGCACAATGCGATGCTTTAAAAAGAATCAACAACATCATTATTGATCTGGACAGAGATATCTGGACTTACATCTCTAAAAATTATTTTAAACAAAAAATTAAAGAAGGTGAAGTTGGTTCATCGGCCATGCCACATAAGGTGAACCCTATTGATTTCGAAAATGCTGAAGGTAATGCTGGTTTAGCCAACGCCTTATTTGAATTTTTTGCTGCTAAACTACCGATCTCCCGTTTACAACGGGACCTAACCGATTCTACAGTATTGAGAAATGTTGGTGTACCAATGGCTCATACCGTAATCTCGATCTCTTCGACCCTTAAAGGGTTGAATAAAATACTATTGAATGAAGAAGTCATTACCGCAGATTTAGAAAACAACTGGGCGGTGGTTGCAGAAGCCATTCAAACCATTTTACGCAGAGAAGCCTACCCAAATCCATACGAAGCCTTAAAAGACCTCACCCGCACCAACCAGAAGATTACTGCCGACACTATGGCCGTGTTTATTGATGGCTTAAAGATAAGCGCAGCACTGAAGGAAGAACTGAAGCAAATCACCCCCTATAACTACACAGGGGTGTTTTAAGATATAATGACCTTAAACAGACAAGTGAATTTCACTTGACATGTATAGATTATTTATTTTTGTTAAAAAAAAAGACAATGACGATCAACGTATATACAGAACAAACTCCAAATCCTGCTACAATGAAATTCATGGTCAATAAGTTATTGATCAATGGAAGCGAGGATTTTGCAACAAAGGAAGCAGCTGAACATTCTCCATTTGCTAAGGAATTGTTTAAGTTTAATTTCGTTAATGGTGTATTCTTTGCCAGTAACTTCGTCACCATCACCAAGACCGAAGATGTGGAATGGCCAGATGTTGAACCCATTTTAAAGGAGTTCGTCAAAGGCGCAGTAGAATCAGAATATAAAATCAAGGAAGAAACCTCTGAACCGGTTAGCTTTGAAGGAACAGACCTTGAAATTAAAATACAACAGATTTTAAATGATTATGTACGCCCTGCGGTAGAGCAAGATGGCGGTGCCATCAGTTTTAAATCATTTGATGAAGGTGTGGTTACCGTAGAACTAAGAGGTTCTTGCAGTGGCTGCCCATCTTCTACCATCACCTTAAAATCGGGTATCCAGAATCTATTACAAAGAATGGTACCTGAAGTCAAAGAAGTGGTATCTGAAGCTTTGTAATTAAAGTAATCGAAAGGGCAGCTATTTCTTGTAAATAGCTGCCCTTTTTTGTTAAATTTCTTATCTTGTTAACAGGTATACCGATTATTCTGGTCGTTACGAACGATGGAAATACTATCCCTGAATAAATCTGCCGTGGTCAAGCTATTTTCAGGATATTGAAAAGCCTTGCTTGCCCAAATTAATTACAATTATTGATTAAAATTCCGGTCGATAATTTCCAGGAGTTCCTGGTCAATTAGCCCATTGGTCGCTAAAATTTCTCTGGTTTGTGTAAACTCCGGTCCGCCGCTAAAGTTCATGATCCGGCCACCTGCCTGTTGAACCAGGTAAGCACCTGCTGCAACATCCCAAGTATTTAAGTTGTATTCAAAAAAAGCTTCAAACCGTCCACAAGCTACATAAGCTAAATCAACGGCTGCCGAACCAATTCTTCTAATGCCATGACACTTGCGCATGACTTCGGCAAAGAGCTTCAGGTATTGTTCCTGTTTCTCAAAATCATAGTACGGAAAACCAGTGGCCAGTAAACTTCCCTCCATTTTATGACAGGGTGACACCGAGATTTCTTTATGATTAAGATAAGCCTTTCCACCTTTATAGGTGTAAAACATTTCACCACGGTTTATTTCATAAACCACACCTAAAACCGGCAGGTCATATTCATATAAGGCAATGCTGATGGAATAAGTGGGCACACCATGTATAAAGTTGGTGGTCCCATCTAAAGGATCGATAATCCAGTTAAACACCTCGCCCCTGCTGTTAATCGTTTCCTCTTCGGTAGTGAAACCAGCCTCAGGAATTAATACCGATAGGTTGTCGACCAAATGCATTTCAGCAGTTTTGTCTACATAAGATACCAGGTCATTCAATCCTTTGAATTCAATTTTTCCAGCATCGAAGTTCATCGACTCTTTTCTAATAAAATTACCGGTTAATCGTGTAATCGCGATCACCTTGGTACACAATAATTCGTAATTCAACGGCTTATATTTTAATAGGCAGCAAGTTTCTCTCTGTTTTTGTGAGTATACAAAACAAACGCCAGACCAGTAATAAATAAAATAGATGAGATAAGTTCCGCCTGCGTAAATTGTATGCCGGCAACGTTATATTTAGAGTTAACCCGAATTAATTCGATGAAGAATCTTTCCATACCATTTAACATCAGGTAAATACCAAACATCATTCCTGGAACTTTAATGTATGGCCTGATGCGCCATAAAATAAGGAAAAGTATAAAACATGCAATGACTTCATACACTGGAGTAGGAAATACCGGCAAGGGTAATTCGTTACAAAAGCGGCCAACACAGCCTGGAATTGGCACACCTTCATTCGCCACATTATTAGGATAGGTAGAAGCCCATAGCCAATCTGGCATCCAGCTCACCGGTTTAGGGCTGGTATTAACGATACCCCAATCACCATCGCCAGACATTTGGCAGCCAATTCTACCTACACAATAGGCCAACATCATACCCGGACTACCCACATCGAGCATGTGTAAAGGTTTGATGCCGTTTTTACGGGCAATAATAATTACTGCTGCACCACCACAAAGGAGACCGCCATAAAAAGTTAAACCACTAAAAGATAATAAACCACCTATCGGATCCTGTATAAAGGTATCCCAGTGTTCTAAATTGTCGAATATTTTTGCACCCAGGAAACCCCAAACCGCAGCCCAAACAATCAAATGCCCCATTAACTGGTATGGGTGTTCGGTGACCACAACTTTTTTAGGTTGTACAAGCTGGTGTTTCCCTTTTTCCTTATAATCCCAGTAAACGAATAAACCGGCAAAAAACAAACCTCCAAGCAAGTTTCCTTTTAAAGAAAGGAGAACGGTTTGCGCATCGCTAACAAACAACTGGTAATTGATGAGGGCATAAACGAGTTTATAACCGATTAAAAACCCAAATATGGCGTTGGAAACCATTTCTGATGTGGTTGCCGGCTGACCAATTAATATGGTTTTTTTTACCGGATGCAGTAAACCCTGTGCTTCCTTACGTTTTAGTTCTTTGGTAAATGCCCAGTAACCAGCCACAAAGGCCAGCGCTACAAAAACACCGAAAGTATTAAAAGGAAGTGGAATCTGGACACCAAAAAGGTATTCTATAAAATGCGATACAGTAGGAAACATACGTAAATATAAGTTTTATGCGAATATAGTATTAATGCGCTAAAACTTGCTCGCATTCGGTAACTTCTACCTCCCCATCAGCGGTGATGGCAACCAGGTTTACGGCTTTAATTTCATTCACCATAACCGGATCATATTTTGCCCTTACTTTCACATAGTTTTTAGTAAAACCATGCATAAAACCACTTTTTTGATCGTCTTCAAAAAGTACCTCACCCACAGATCCCAATTGAGATTCGTAAAAAGCACGCCTCTTTTTGTCAGACAGAATGTGAAGCATTTTATTGCGATCAGCACGTGTGCTACCTGCTACACGCCCATCCATTTCGGCCGCTGCAGTTTGCTCGCGCTCCGAATAGGTAAATACATGCAGGTAAGAAATGTCGAGTTCATTGAGAAACTGGTAGGTATCCAGGAAATCTTCATGTGTCTCGCCTGGAAAACCAACAATCACATCAACGCCGATGCAGCAATTTGGAATCAATGCTTTAATGGTAGCTACACGCTCAGTGTATAATTCGCGCTGGTAACGCCTGCGCATTAAGCCCAATATTTTATTGGAACCTGATTGTAATGGGATATGAAAGTGTGGAACGAATCTTTTCGAGCTGGCCACGAAACTGATGATCTCGTTGCTCAATAAATTAGGTTCTATAGAAGAAATCCGGATTCTTTCGATGCCTTCTACTTCGTCCAGTGCTTTAACCAGGTCAAAGAATTTATCTTCACGTTCGCCATTACGGATGCCAAAATCACCCAGGTTTACCCCTGTTAATACGATTTCTTTCACACCGCTGGCGGCAATTTGTTGCGCACGATTGACCACATTTTCTATAGTATCGCTCCTACTGCCACCACGGGCAAGGGGAATGGTACAATAGGTACATGGGTAATCGCAACCATCTTGTACTTTCAAGAAAGTTCGGGTACGATCGCCAATGGAATAGGCTGCAATAAAGTTATGGTTTACTTTTTCGATGTTTTGTTGATGAACAACTGCTTTAGGATTTTTAGTCAGGTCTGTAATATATTCCACAATCCTGAATTTTTCAGCTGCGCCAAGCACCATATCTACCCCTTCAATTTCTGCAATCTCGGTAGGTTTCAATTGTGCGTAACACCCTACAATGGTGATATAAGCATTTGGCGAGTATTTCAACGCCTCCTTAACTACCTTTCGACATTTTTTATCGGCATGTTCTGTTACAGAACATGTATTGATTACATAAACGTCGGCACCAGCAGTAAAATCTACTACAGCATAACCGGCATCGGTAAATAGACGTCCGATGGTTGAAGTTTCAGAGAAGTTTAACTTACAACCTAAGGTATAAAATGCAACTTTGTTCATTAGTAAGATATGATTTCATTGATCATCTAGCGATCAGTATATATTGTCTTTCCAAGCCATAAACTACGATAAGCCATTGCTTTTAAAGCCCCAGTCTGATTATAGTTTCAACTAAATAAAGACCGCAAAGATACAGATTTGAATGTGTTATCACTTGTAAAGCACCCGGGGGTTTGTAAAAATTAGATAATTTTACTCGTTCCAGCGGTAACTGTCCTGCGATAAACCCGCCAGGTCAATCACCCTACTCACCACGGTTTGTGCCACATCAGCAATAGTTTTCGGGAGGTTGTAAAAGGAAGGGTTTGCCGGACAAATGATGCCTCCGGCTTCTGTCACAACTTTCATGTTGTTGAGGTGAATTAAACTGAAAGGGGTATCGCGCACTACGGCAATTAATTTACGGCGTTCTTTTAACACCACATCTGCTGCGCGGGATATTAAGTCGTTAGAAATTCCATGTGCAATTCTACCCAGGGTGCCCATAGAGCAAGGGATGATGATCATGGTATCGTATTTGGCCGAACCAGATGCAAAGGGTGCGTTGAAGTCCATTTTCTGGTAGAAATCAAAACTATATTGTTTATAGTCGTCGTTGCCAAGCTCAAACTGCCACACTTCCTTGGCATTATCAGACATGACCACCCCTACCTTTTCAATTTGAGCAGAAAGTAACTGTAAATTATCTAATAATAGTTTGGCATAAATGGAGCCGCTGGCACCAGTAATGGCTACAATGATTTTCTTTTTACCCATAGATGGGTTAAAGATACAACCTTTAGGCAAAAAAAAGAGCCGGATACGAATATCCGGCCCTACATCTACCTATGAAAAACATACCCCCTAAAGGGTACCTTCAAATGTAATTAACTTTTCTTAATAATAAAAGTTTAAACATTCTTTTTCCCTAGGGGATATTAGAAGAAAAAACAAAAAAGTTTAAATTAATCCCCCTGAGCGTGAATTAATTACTGATTTATGGTTTAAAATTTTTAAATAAATTTGAATAATCGACAAAACTTTGTACTTTTGTCACACTGAAATAAATGGTGGTTTTAGCTCAGTTGGTTAGAGCATCGGTTTGTGGTACCGAGGGTCGTGGGTTCGAGCCCCATATTCCACCCCATCAGTAAAGCGGCTTCTTCGAAGCCGCTTTTTTTGTTTCTTGACTTTTTGGGTCGTTCTTAAAATTAGATTCAGATCTAGTCATCAACTTCAAATGCCTTTCCACTATTTTAAGAGATCATGCGTAACTGTATGACAAAAAACCAATACGAGCTCTTACGTCTTATAAATTCAAAGATAACTTAAGATGTTACCGAAATACCAGTTCTAAAAAAACATCATGTATATAATCTTTCCATAATTAAGTTGTCATGTATAAAAAAATGAATTATCTTTACATGATAGATGTGTCATGGATAAAAACTTTGCATGAAAAAATTAGCTAAACTGAAGAGTGACGTTCCGTTCAATGAATTGCCATTATTGCCTCCTCATCAAAATAAAGTGGAGACAATCCCTATCTTAAGACAAGTTGTGCAATCATCAATAGCGCTTGCCAAATTAAAAGGGTTAGCTTATACACTTCCTAATCCTTCCATACTATTGAACGCCGTGATACTTAAGGAAGCTCGTATGAGTTCTGAGATTGAGAACGTAATTACTACTCATGACAAACTATACCAAGCATTATCTGCAACTGGAACACAAATAGATCATGCTACTAAGGAAGTATTACGCTACAGAGAAGCTATGCTTGCAGGATATAAAATGATCATGGAAAAAGGCTTTTTGACCACTAATGGAATAATAGCTATACAGGAAATATTGGAAGAGAATAAAGCCGGACTTAGAAGATTGCCCGGCACCTCATTAAAAAATGCTGTTACTGGTGACGTTATTTATACGCCACCGGATGATTATAATACAATCCTAACGTTAATGAAAAACTTAGAGGAGTATATAAACGAAACTGATCAACTTTCTCCATTAATTAAACTCGCCATTCAACATTATCAGTTTGAAAGTATACATCCATTTTATGATGGTAACGGCAGGACCGGAAGAATTATCAACGTTCTTTATTTATGCTTGCATGGGCTTTTAGATAGTCCTGTACTTTATTTAAGCGATTATGTAATAAAAAATAAACCTGACTACTATAGATTACTTGGAGAAGTGAAGACAAAGGACAATTGGGAGGAATGGATATTATTTATTCTAAAAGCAATCGAGGATACTTCCAAACAAACCACCGACCAGATTGAATCTATCAATCAGCTCTTTTTAAAATTACAGCATAAAATAAAAGAAGAGGCATCCAAGCTATATAATAAGGAATTATTAGAGTTGCTATTTGAGCAACCCTACTGTAAAATTGAATTTGTAACTGATAGGCTTAAGGTATCCAGGTTAACCGCTTCAAAATACCTCAACGGATTAGAAAAAATTGGAATATTGCAATCTAAAAAAGTCTGGAAGGAGATCATATATATCAATACAGAACTATTCGATCTGCTGAAAAAATAAACTGCCAGAATTTGAACTGCGCTAAGGTCGCGTTGTGCATCCCCAATCGCATAAGTCTTAATCATCGTTTTGACTGAGCTGTGACCGCTACGCGCCTGAGGTATACTTACATTTGGTTATCAATCATGTAATCAAATGAAGAAAATAGGATTTTTATCATTCGGACATTGGTCTGACCATCCCTCTTATCAGACTCGTAATGCTGGCGACACCTTACTACAATCCATAGACCTGGCTGTTGCCGCAGAAGAACTAGGTTTGGATGGCGCCTATTTTAGGGTGCATCATTTTGCGCGGCAGTTAGCATCGCCATTTCCACTACTTTCTGCTATTGGGGCAAAAACCAACAAGATAGAGATTGGGACAGGCGTCATTGATATGCGCTATGAAAACCCGCTATATATGGTGGAAGATGCTGGTGCCGCGGACCTCATTTCTGGTGGCCGCTTGCAACTTGGGATTAGCCGGGGTTCGCCTGAGCAAGTCATCGAAGGCTGGCGTCACTTTGGTTATCAACCTGAACCGGGAGAAACCGATGCTGATATGGGGCGAAAAAAAGCAATGGAATTTTTAGAACGTTTAAAAGGCCACGGATTTGCCCAACCCAATCCTAACCCTATGTTTCCAAATCCGCCGGGTCTATTACGCCTGGAGCCATATTCCGATGGACTGAGAGAACGTATCTGGTGGGGAGCGGCCTCTAATGCCACCGCAGTTTGGGCTGCAGAGAACGGCATGAACCTCCAAAGTTCAACGCTGAAATTTGACGAAAATGGCAAACCTTTCCATATCCAGCAGGCGGAGCAGATTAGACTTTATAAGGAAGCCTGGAAGAAAGCCGGACATCAGCGTGAACCCAGGGTTTCCATAAGCCGTTCGATCTTCGCGCTCGTTAACGAGCAGGACAGGTATTATTTCGGTCAGCAGGGAAAAGGAGCAGATAGCTTTGGCTATATTGAAGCGGATAAACGTGCGGTCTTCGGTCGAAGCTATGCTGCTGAACCGGATCAGCTCATCAAGGAACTAGCACAGGATGAAGCCATACAAGAAGCTGATACGCTATTACTGACTATACCGAACACCCTTGGTGTTGATTATAATATCCATGTATTATCTGCTATCCTGGAGCACGTTGCCCCTGCACTGGGTTGGCGATGATTTTCCAAGGCAGCTGATCACGATCAAGCCCCTTAATCAGCGTGTTAACCACAATGCTATGTTTGACTTAAATTTATATAAAGCGGCTTCTTTGAAGCCGCTTTATTGTTGGGGTGGAATATGGGGCTCGAACCCAAGCCCCTCGGTTTCGGAAACTTTATTGCAGCTTCCTTTCTCCTCATTCGAATGAAAATTCTCAGTGATCGCATTACAGTTATGCCTTAGGTAGCCGGCTTAGTCAAGTTACATTGAGCTTATTGGTAAGCTCAAAGCAGCGTCAGGCATGGCTCCGACTTTGCTCTACCCTATTTGGGAATTTTCCCCATAAATATGGTGCTACTCCGGAGCAATCCAACTCTCAACTCGAGTCTTACCCAAAAGCAGACTGCCACCAATCATTAACTTCAATTTGCTTTAACAATTACAGGCGCTAAATACATGACAATGTATAAAATTGTATCCATTAACGTTGTCACCTAAGTAAACAAAGCCATTTACAAACGCTACAATCTGGCTCACATATTAAACCAACCCTAACAATTACTTCAGGATTCATTTATTTTTGACAGGCTTACTCAGCTAACTGCCTTACCCTAAAATTACTCCTGATTTGTCATGGATATACGAAAGAATAAACTTCGGTACCTACTCGTGTTGTTTGTGTTGTTGCTGGTTGCGGCAGAACTTGGTTTAAGAACTTACTTTGGCTTCTGCCATGAAGTCTTAATGAAAAGTGATCCTGATTTTGAATACATTAACCTGGCCAACCAGCATACCCAGCGATTTAGAAAAACCTACCATTATAATGAGTATTCGATGAGAAGTACGCCACTCGATTCCTCTTGTATCCACATTTTAGGTTTTGGCGATTCGATTATTAACCGGGGCGACCATGACGCTTTAGCCACCAGTATATTAAGCACCAGACTGTCTGAATTGTACAAACAAAAAGTACAATTTTTAAATATCTCAGCAGGCAGTTGGGGCCCTGATAACAGTTTTGCTTATTTGAAAAAATATGGAACTTTTCAGGCCAAAAAGATCTACCTGTTTGTCAGCTCACATGATGCATATGATAACATGACCTTTGAAAAAATTGTTGGTGTTTCAAAATCTCATCCAAATAAACAGTATGCTTCAGCCATCTATGAACTATTCGACCGGTATATTATTCCTAAATTAACTTTAAAAAAACAGATCCAGGCATCCGTGGTTGATCATATTCCAGAAGGAACACCATTCAATTCCGGATTTAAAGACTTTACCGACTATACCTCTAAACGCCGCATTCCCTTAACCCTCTTTTTGCATGCAAGTATCCCTGAGCTTAAAGATGGTCGCTACAACAGCCTGGGCCAGAAGATTATTGATTTTGCAAACATCCATCACATCCCAATGATCCAGGACCTACGCTTACTTACCCCCGACGATTACAGTGACCAACTACATATCAATGAGAAAGGACAGAAAAAAATTGCGGCAGCTGTTTTGGCACAGTATCAGAAATAAAGCTTAATTTCAATACATGATGGAGCTTAATTTCAACCCCTTCCCCATATTACATGCTGGTCGTTTACAATTACGGCAGGTTAGTCAAAATGATGTAAACGAAGTTTTTGCCCTTAGGTCTAACCCAGAGGTGATGCGCTACATTCCCCGTCCATTGGCCATAACGCCACAAGATGCATTAGACCATATCAATTTGCTTAACAAAGGTGTTGAGGAAAATACATTCATTACCTGGGCCATTACCCTTGCTCCGAACGATAAACTTATCGGAATGATCTGCTTAATACGCATGCAACCCGAGAATTACAGAACCGAAATAGGTTATATACTCAGTCCGGATGACCAGCATAAGGGCATTATGGACGAGGCCTTGAAAATGGTGGTTAAATTTGCTTTTGAAGATTTAAAATTTCATTCCTTAGAAGCCCTGATTGATCCTGAAAACACGGCCTCCGAGCGATTGCTGTTAAAAAACAACTTTGTTAAAGAAGCCCATTTTAAAGAGAGAACATTTTATAACGGTGTTTTCCTGGATGATGTTATTTATTCACTGATTAACAACAACTCCGCTAGCTCCTGAACAAAACAACCTCCCAGCCACTAATTAATTTCCTATTTTTGTGCTTCAAACAGCAATATGATCAATATTTATACAGACGGTGCAGCAAGTGGAAATCCAGGTCCTGGAGGTTACGGTGTAATCTTAAGGTCGGGCAACCACTACAAAGAATTAAGTGGCGGTTTCCGTTTAACCACCAATAACCGTATGGAGCTGCTGGCTGTGATTGAAGGACTGAAAGCCATTAAATCACCAGGAAAAGACGTAACTATCTATTCTGATTCTAAATATGTGGTGGATTCTGTTGAAAAGAAATGGGTATTCGGCTGGCTAAAAACTGGCTTTAAAGGCAAGAAAAACAAAGACTTATGGCTTCGCTTCCTGGATGTTTATAAACAACATCAGGTGAAATTTATATGGATAAAGGGGCATAATAGTCACCCGGAGAATGAACGTTGCGACCAGCTTGCCGTAGCCGCCAGTAAACAATCCAGCACCCTGGCAATTGATGCCCCTTTTGAAGCAGAACGCAGTAAACCTAGCTTGCTTTAGTCACTTCGTTTTCGAGCATCATCTGCTCCGCTGTGCGCACCATCTTCTCTGAACCAATAAATATGGCTACCCGCTGGTGAAGCGCAGTCGGTTGAATATCTAGAATACGGTTAAAGCCATCAGAAGCAACACCACCTGCCTGTTCCACGATAAAAGCCATGGGATTACACTCATACAATAGACGCAACTTTCCATTGGGGGAGCTTGCCGTTGTTGGATATAAATAAATTCCACCTTTAATCAGGTTCCGGTGGATATCGCCCACCATAGAACCAATATACCGAGAAGTATAAGGCCTGTTGGTTGCCGCATCTTCAACCTGCGCATATTTGATGTATTTTTTCACCCCCAAGGGGAAGTGACCATAATTACCTTCGTTAATGGAGTAAATAGTGCCTTCGGCAGGTATGCGCATATTAGGATGCGATAAACAAAACTCCCCGATGGAAGGGTCCAGTGTAAATCCGTTAACTCCTTTGCCTGTGGTATAAACCAACATGGTTGAGGAACCATAAATCACGTAGCCTGCAGCCACCTGCTGGGTGCCTTTTTGCAGCACATCTTCAAGCGTTGCCATGCCGTCGACAGATTTCCGTCTGTAAATAGAAAAAATAGTACCTACGGCAACATTACAATCAATATTTGATGAGCCATCGAGCGGATCAATACACACAATATATTTCGCGTTTTTAGATACCGGCGAGTCTATTGGCACAAACTCATCTTCTTCTTCAGTAGCCACAATACAACACTCACCACCGCTGGTCAATGCGGAGATAAATTGCAGGTTTGCAAATACATCTAATTTCTTCTGTCCTTCCCCCTGTATATTAATGGTCCCGGCATCGCCTAGAATATCTACTAAGCCAGCTTTGTTCACCTCCCGGTTAACAATTTTAGAGGCAATACCAATGTCTCTGAGCAACCTGGAAAGCTCACCTTTTGCGTAAGGGAAGTCTGCTTGTTTTTCAATAATAAACTGTCCTAATGTTTTTATTCCTGCCATACCTTAGTGTATATTTTACGTTATCTTTTACCTATCTCTATGGCTTCTAAGGTATGTATTTTTTCGTCTGAAATACTAAATCGAATTAAAGTTCTCACTTTATGCCAGCCTGATTTACCTGCCGCACCGGGATTTATATGTAAACATTTAATTTTTTCGTCAAACATTACCTTTAAGATATGTGAGTGACCCGTGATGAACAGCTGAGGCGGCTTAGTGTATATTTCTGGTTTTACCTGTGGTGCATAACGACCAGGATAACCACCAATATGTGTCATCCATACATCTACCTGCTCACATTGGAAACGGAGGTGTTCCGGGTAGGCCACCCTGATGTCTTTATCATCAATATTCCCATATACCCCTCTTAAAGGCTTAAATGCAACCAGTTTTTCGGCAACATCAGCACCAAAATCCCCGGCATGCCATATCTCATCACAAGCATCAAAATGTTTAAATACAGCTTCGTCTAAAAAACTATGGGTGTCAGAAAGTAATCCTATTTTTTTCAAAATCGTTAAATTAAAAGGCCAGAAAGAAGTTTTTCAACAGGTTTTTATAGGCATCGGTGTAAATACCTTCTGCTGAATAGATGTAAAAGTTTTCTTGAAGCAACGGCACAGTGGAAAAGCCAAAACAAATGATCTGCCTAAACATTGGTTTGGATGCATCGGAATGCACATGAATAACTTTATGCGGAAAGAGTTTAAACAGCACGGCATTGGTAACCAGCTCCTGGGCCTGTTTAGCTGGAAGGATTACCCAGAATTTGCCATTTTCGGATAATATATTAGCTACTTTTCGAAGCAATGCATCAAAAAAATGATCGCCAGCATGTCTGGCCAGGCCTTTTCTATGCTCCGGATTTTTAAGGTCATTAACGAAATAAGGCGGGTTAGATACAATCAAATCATAATGGTCATCGCTTTGGTAAGTCGTTATATCACTATGACGCACTTGTAGTCGAGCTGCAAAAGGACTCTGTTCAAAATTACTTGCTGCGCGCAACGCTGCAGGACCGTCAATTTCTACTGCGGTAACCATGGCCTGTGTAAAGCGCTGGGCAAGCATCATGGCAATAACACCAGTACCTGTGCCAATATCTAATATATGATGAGGCTGCAGCTGTGCTACGATTGCACCTAATAACACGCCGTCAGTATTGATGCGCATGGCACAATCTGCCTGCTCCACTTCGAACTGTTTAAACCTGAATAAACTTCCCATCCCCTATCGTTCGTATAATTCAAGGGGTAAGCCATCGGGATCTGCAAAAAAGGTAAATCGTTTGCCAGTAAATTCATCTATGCGAACAGGCTCTGTAACCACTCCTTTTGAAGCCAGGTTGTTAATTACTACATCCAAGTCTTCTACCTCAAAAGCCAAGTGCCGTAAACCTGCGGCTTCGGGCTGCGAAGGACGAGCGGGTACCTGGTCAAAAGAGAATAATTCAATTTGATAATGATCGTTAATGGCCAGGTCTAATTTGAAAGATTGACGTTCCTCCCGGTAAACCTCCCGCAGAATCTTCAGTTCCAGCACCTTAACATAAAACTCTTTACTTCGCGCATAATCACTGCAAATGATAGCGATATGGTGTATTTTACTAAACATATACTAAGGTAAAAAATTCCTGCTTAAGCACTGGATATTGCTTTGACGACTAGAAAAAAAGAAAACATGCTTCTTACAAAAAATAGCTACATAAACCGCCTATTTTAAACTAACAACCGCAAAAAGACACAAAACAAGCGTTGAGTTTCGGATTTTATCTTTAAAAATTACGATTTCTTAATAATATACTTTATTTTTGATCAAATTTTAAACGAATAAATGAGAACTTTAAGAACAATTGCATTAAAAGAGGCACAATCCAGAATTTCTCCCGAGGTTTCCGCACCATCTACCAAAATTTCGGAGTTTTTCGGCTGTAATGTGTTTGATAAGAAAAAAATGAAAGATTTCTTATCGCCAGAAGTTTTTGAAAAATTAGGTTCAGCCATTAACCAAGGCGAATTAATTAATCAAGATGATGCCAACCACATTGCAACAGCAATGAAAACCTGGGCAATGGCAAAAGGCGTTACTCACTATACGCACTGGTTTCAGCCATTAACTGGAACAACTGCTGAGAAACATGATTCATTTTTTGAGCCAAGCGGTGATGGTGCGATTGAAAAATTCGCAGGCAGCGCCTTGGTTCAACAAGAGCCAGATGCTTCAAGTTTCCCTAATGGTGGTATCCGTAATACTTTCGAAGCGCGTGGTTATACTGCGTGGGATCCATCTTCTCCTGCCTTCATTATGGAAAGCAGAGCGGGTAAAACATTGTGTATTCCTACTGTATTTGTTTCTTATACTGGCGAAGCCTTAGATTATAAAGCTCCTTTATTAAAAGCATTAAATGCTTTAGATAAAGCTGCTGTTGATGTTTGTCAATTTTTTGACAAAAGCATCACTAAGGTAAATGCCTCTTTGGGTATCGAACAAGAGTACTTTTTAGTAGATCTTGCTTTATATAATGCCCGTCCGGATTTAGCATTAACTGGCCGTACTTTATTTGGCCACATGTCTGCAAAAGGACAACAATTAGAAGATCATTATTTCGGATCGATTCCTGAGCGTGTATTTACTTACATGGTCGACTTCGAAAACGAAGCTTTAAAATTGGGTATTCCTTTGAAAACCCGTCACAATGAGGTTGCACCATTACAATTTGAATGTGCTCCTATTTACGAAGAAATCAACCTGGCCATCGATCATAACCAATTGTTAATGGATTTGATGGAAAAAGTGGCCAAAAGACATAATTTTAAAGTGCTTTTGCATGAGAAACCTTATGCAGGCATTAATGGTTCTGGTAAACACAACAACTGGTCGTTAATTACTGATACCGGTAAAAACTTGTTATCGCCAGGAAAAACGCCAAAAAACAACCTGATGTTCTTAGCGTTTTTTGTAAACACGATCAAAGCGGTACACGAACATGCAGACCTGTTAAGAGCAAGTATTGCTTCAGTAAGCAATGATCACCGTTTGGGTGCTAACGAAGCGCCACCAGCAATCATTTCCATCTTTTTAGGTTCACAATTAAATGATGTATTAGACGAAATCGAAACTTCGCGCAGCATCATCAAAAAAGTGAAAAGTGAAGATTCATTATGGTTAGGTATCCCTAAAATACCACAAATCAATTTTGATACTACTGACCGTAACCGTACCTCTCCTTTTGCTTTTACCGGCAACAAGTTTGAATTAAGAGCGGTAGGTTCTTCTGAGAACTCGGCATCGCCAATGACAGTATTAAATGCCATCGTTGCAGATCAATTAACTAAATTTAAAATTGAAGTTGATAAATTGATCAAAAAAGGCGACAAAAAAGATGTGGCTTTATTAACAGTTATCAAAAGATACCTTAAAGAATCAAAAGACATTCGTTTCGAAGGAAATGGATACAGCCAGGAATGGGAAGATGAAGCAGCTAAACGCGGTTTATCGAACATCAAAACCACACCTAAAGCGCTTGATGCTTACGTTAGCGAAAAGTCTATCGAATTATTTGCTAAAACCAATATCTTTAATGCACGTGAACTACATGCGCGTCATGAGATCTTGTTAGAAAGCTATTTCAAAAAACTGCAAATCGAAGCCAGGGTAATGGGCGAAGTGGCCAATAGCATGGTGATACCGGCAACTATAGCTTACCAAAACTCTTTGTTAGAAAATGCAAAAGGACTTAAAGAATTAGGTTTAAGCAAAGAAGCTTTAGAAACTCCATTGGCGATCATCAACAAAGTATCAGAACACTTGAGAATTGTAAAAACAAGTATTGATGCCATGTTGGAAGAACGTAAAATTACCAATGCCATTGAAGATTCACGTGAGAAAGCCATAGCTTACGACGAGAATGTGAAAAGCTATTTCGATACCATCCGTTATCACACTGATAAGTTAGAGCAAATTGTTGACGACAGTGTATGGCCTTTACCGAAATTCAGAGAACTATTGTTCTTAAAATAATATATTATATGGTTATACTAAGAAACTTCTGCCCTAAAAAGCAGAGGTTTTTTTTTGTTTTCCTATCTTTGCAACAACATGAGTGATAACAGGTATAACCAACGTGGCGTCTCTGCTTCGAAAGAAGATGTGCACCAGGCCATCAAAAACATTGACAAAGGAATTTTCCCACAAGCATTTTGTAAAATCATTCCAGATATATTAGGAAATGATGAAGCCTATTGCAACATCATGCATGCCGATGGCGCGGGTACAAAATCCTCCCTAGCTTATATCTACTGGAAAGAAACCGGTGATATCTCCGTTTGGAAAGGCATTGCACAAGATGCAATCATCATGAACATCGACGACTTAATATGCGTAGGTGCAACAGAAAACATCTTACTTTCTTCCACCATTGGCAGGAATAAAAACCTGATTCCCGGCGAAGTGATTGCAGCCGTGATCAATGGTACTGAAGAAATTCTGGCGGAACTGCGCGAACAAGGCATCTCCATTTATTCTACCGGTGGCGAAACGGCTGATGTAGGTGACTTGGTGAGGACCATCATTGTAGACTCTACTGTTACTTGTAGACTAAAACGTGAAGACGTAATCAGCAACCATAACATCCAGCCGGGTGATGTGATTGTTGGTTTATCATCTTCCGGACAAGCAACATACGAAAAGGAATACAACGGCGGTATGGGATCCAATGGATTAACTTCTGCCCGTCACGATGTATTTAATAAAGCGGTGGCGCATCAATACCCTGAAAGTTATGATCCGGCTGTGCCTTTTGACCTTGTATTTTCAGGTGGAAAAGGCTTAACAGATACTGTTCAAATTGATGCAGATACACAGGTTACAGCCGGTAAGCTGGTTTTATCGCCAACGCGTACTTATGCCCCTGTGATTAAAAAAGTATTAGCTGCATACCGCAAGCAGATCCACGGACTGGTACATTGCAGTGGTGGTGCGCAAACTAAAGTGTTACATTTTGTTAACGACAACGTACACGTGATTAAAGATAATATGTTCCCTGTACCACCTTTGTTTCAGTTAATCCAGGAACAATCGGGTACTGACTGGAAAGAAATGTATAAAGTGTTTAACATGGGCCATCGCATGGAACTGTATGTTCCTGCAGAAATTGCTGCAGACATTATTGCGATTTCGAAGAGCTTTAATATCGATGCTCAGATCATTGGACGTGTAGAAAGTGCTGCTCAAAAGCAGGTAACCATTACCAGTGATAAAGGGACATTTATATATAACTAATTATTGATTGGCTTGAAGCTAAACAGTGAAAAACCGCTACAGAACATGTAGCGGTTTTTTTGTGGCTTTACATCCACATGGATATAGTCCCCTTTGTATAAAAAGACATCTCCAATTCATATAACTATGGTCTCTGAAGTGCAACTAACAAAAAAGCGGCTGCTCCAGAAGGAACAACCGCTTTAATCAGGAATTGTTTATCGTTATAACTAGTTAAAATTATAACGGATACCGAACTGCATGTAGTAAGTAGAAAGTATCGTTTGGTTTACACCAAAAGTTTCTGTTACCACATCGTTTTGGAAAGTATTCAATTTAAATGTTGGTTTTGTAGATGCGTTGATAGCATTAACATTTTGAGGAACCAAAATTGAAGCATTATTAACGAAATTTCTAACTCCCCAATCTCTGTTTAACAAGTTTCCAACGTTAAAGATATCCACCGTAAACTGCATTGAGTTTTTAGAATTACCGTAGTTTTTAAAGATCTCTTGCGTTAAACGGAAATCAAATTGGTTTCTCCATGGAGAAGTTCCACCATTACGTTCTGCATATTGACCTTTACGTGAACTTAAGTATTTATCTTGCTCAATGTAGTCGAAGAAGATTTCACTTTGTTGTTCTGGCGTATAAACCTTTGGATTATCTTTAGTACCAGTTGCCAGGTTACCACTGAATGCAATTTCTGATGGGTTAGCTGGAACATAGATTAAGTCATTTGCATAACCATCTCTGTTGAAATCGTTGCTGTAAGTATAAGAGAAACGACCTTGTTGTGAACCTTCATAGAATAAAGAGAAGGAAGTAGCTAAGTTTTTCAAGTATTCTTTACGGTAAGCAATGTTTGCAATTACGCGATCAGGGTTTAAATTACTTGAATAACTTAAAGTAGGATCGTTCGGGTTAGATGAAGTTTGTGGAATAGACCACAAATTCAACAACTGGTCACCAGAACCATCACCGTAGTTACGTTGGTCTGATCTTGTATAGGCCACCATAACACTTACACCTTGGTTAAACTGTTTTGTCAATTGTGCAGTTGCACTCCAGTTGTAACCACCTTTAGCGTTAAACATTTTAGCAACGTTTACTTGTTGAGTACCGTTTGGATTAAGAGAACCATTTGAATTGGTATTAACCGCCTGACGAGCATTCACTGTACTTGCAAAGAATGGTCTGTTATCTGGGTAACCAGCAATGTTTAATGCTGTTGGATCTAACAAATTAACGTTTTTAGCAACTGCAGCATATAAATCTCTACCATAGATACCTTCTAAAGTACCCACCATACCCCATGGTAATTTAACATCGATACCAATGTTAGATTTCCAGGTTTGAGGGAATCTTAGGTCGCTAGATAAAGCACTGATCGTACTTGGAATAGTAGTTCCAGCTGGTGCTTTTGGATTTGGAACGTAAGCATTAATGTCTGGATTAAACACACCAGGTGTGTTTGCCTGACCACTGTAAGCTTGGGTGTATTGTAATAAACCAGCATCGCCAGATTGTGCAACTAACCATACAAAAGGAATACGGCCGGTAAAAATACCGCTACCACCACGTAGCTGTAAAGAACGGTCGCCTTTCACATCCCAGTTGAAACCGAAACGCGGAGAGAAAGCTAATCTGGTTTCAGGCAATGCACCTGTATTAATCTTTTCACCGTTAGCAAAAGTCTGCGCTAATACCAAATCATGAGTTCTCATTTCTGTAACATCAGGATAACTTGGTTGCTCTACCCTTAAACCAGCAGTCAATTTAAAACGATCTGATACCGAAAACTCATCCTGGATATAAGCAGAGTATTGTGCGAACTTAAAGCTAGGGAAAGCTTGTGAACCATCTTCGTTTAAAGAATAAGTAATGGCATAGTTACGTGGTTTTGCATTATTCACGAAATCATCCCATGAATTATAAACATAGTAACCTGTACCAAATCTTTGGAAACCATTTTTAGTTGTACTGAATTCCGCTTGTACACCTAAAGTAAGGTTGTGTTTACCTAAAGCTAAACCAAGGTCATTGCTGTAAGTATACGTTTCTACGTCTCTTAAGTTACCGTAAGTGAAAGGCTCATAACCGAAAGTAGTTAATACAGATGTACCATCCATAATGTCTACCAATGGGAAAATGCTTCCATCACTAGTTCTTGGGTCATTCTGGTTAGAATAAGTAGCACGAAGGGTGTTGGTTACTTTACTACCAAAATTTGAGTTTAACTCGGCAACACCTGAATATAAGTTAGCTGCCTGATAATAATTTGAATTGGAGAAATGTAAAGCGTTATTAGACACCCTATTGTCAGCACTACCAAGACTAAAGTTAGATCCAGAAGTAGAAGAACTTACACTACTTGGCGTTTGGCTTTCCACTTGGTTGTAACGTACACTAAAACGGTGATTTTTATTGATATTCCAGTCTAAACGAGCAAATAATTTATCATTATTGCTTTTCAAATCATAACCTTGGTAAACACCTGGATCATATCCATAAGTGTTTTTCAAATATGCAGAAACACCATCTAAGAATTCTGCTGTTGGGCGGGCAACAGTACTTACACTACCAAATGGCAATGCATCTGTTGCAGCAATTTTAGTGGTACCTGGTTCTGTGGTTTTTTTGAATTCAGCGTTTACAAAGAAAAACAATTTGTCTTTGATAATCGGACCACCGAAACTAAATCCGTAGTTTTTCTCATCTAATCTTTGCAAACTTGGAATGCGGTATCCTTCAATACGCTTACCCTGGTGATCATCGCCACGCATGGTGTAAAAAGCATTACCGAAAAATTTGTTGGTACCTGAACGGGTTACTGCGTTAACAGAACCACCAGTAAAACCTGTTTGACGAACATCATAAGGAGTTACATTTACCGAAATCTGCTCTAAAGCGTCGATAGAGATTGGAGAACCACCAGCAGGGACGTTTTGTCCAATACCAAACTGGTTGTTAAAGTTAGCACCATCAACACTAAAGTTGTTAGACCGGTAGTTACCACCACCAATAGAAGTTCCATTAGCCTGAGGTGTTAAACGGGTAAGGTCGTTAACACTGCGGGTAATCGTTGGCTGGTTTTGGATCTGCGCACGTGTAACCACGGTAGAAGAACCACTTTTATTTGAATTCAAAATAGAATTCGGTTGTGAGCCCACAATAGTTACTTCAGATAAATTAGATGCATTATCATCAAGGGTAACATTGATTACATAAGGCTCACCTAATTTAAGGTAAACATTATCAAATTTTTGAGGTTTAAAACCAACAAAGCTAACTTCCACAGAATAAGGACCACCAACACGCATGTTACCGATGGTAAAACGACCATCGTTATTGGTGGTGATGCCGTAAACTGTTCCGGTTGGTGTGTGAATAGCTTTCACACTTGCACCAGGAAGCGCAGCTTGAGCGTCTTTGATTGTTCCCGTCATCGACGAAGTGGTCACCTGTGCCTGAGCAACAGAAAACGACCCCAGAAAGGCGATAAAGACAACCAAAACTTTTAATAGTAGATTTTTTTTCATACTTTTTTGATGAACTTTTTGTGAATTTTTATGATGGTGAATAATAATTGGGGCAAAGATAATTATTTATAGATCACACTCTTATTTTTCAAAGTTAAATAATTGTTAACTCGTGTATTATTTTACGGTGTTTAACATTATTACAAAAGCTGTACAAGAGAATAAAACGAATGAGGCTTAGATAACCAACAATTTTTTTAATTTTGATGCGTATTAAGTTATTCCTTTTAAAGATATGAACTACGATTTAATAGTAATAGGCAGCGGTCCCGGTGGATATGTAGCTGCGATAAGAGCTTCTCAACTGGGTTTAAAAACCGCGATAGTAGAACGCGAATCTTTAGGCGGAATCTGCCTTAACTGGGGTTGTATACCTACTAAAGCTTTATTAAAAAGCGCCCAGGTATTTGAATACATTAACCATGCTGCCGACTACGGGATTAAAACCGCTAGTGCAGAAGCTGACTTTGCTGCTGTGGTAAAACGCAGCCGAGGTGTGGCCGAAGGCATGAGCAAAGGTGTTCAGTTCTTGATGAAAAAGAACAAAATTGACGTGATCATGGGTACCGCTAAGGTAAAACCAGGAAATAAAGTTTCAGTGAGTGCAGCCGATGGTTCTCAAAAAGAACTTTCTGCTAAAAATATAATCCTGGCAACTGGTGGGCGTTCGAAAGAATTGCCAAGCCTAAAACAGGATGGTAAAAAAGTAATTGGCTACCGCCAGGCGATGGTGTTACCAGAACAACCTAAATCAATGGTCATTGTGGGTTCAGGTGCCATTGGTGTTGAGTTTGCTTATTTCTATGCGACGATGGGCACTAAAGTGACCGTGGTGGAATTTATGGAAAACATTGTTCCAGTAGAAGACGAAGACATTTCTAAACAATTGTTACGCAGTTTCAAAAAAGCAGGTATCGACGTGATGACTTCATCGAGCGTTGAGTCTGTAGATACCAGCGGAATAGGTTGTAAAGTGCAGGTTAAAACTGCTTCAGGCATGCAGACACTAGAATGCGATATTGTATTATCTGCGGCAGGTGTAGTTGCTAACATCGAAAATATCGGTCTGGAAGAAACTGGTATTAAAACAGAAAAAGGTAAAGTAGTGGTTGATGCTTTTTACAATACGAATGTTAAAGGTTATTATGCAATTGGTGATATTGTTTCAGGACAAGCCCTTGCACACGTAGCTTCTGCAGAAGGTATTATATGTGTAGAGAAAATTGCAGGCCATTCTCCTGAAGCACTAGACTATAATAATATACCAGGCTGTACTTATTGCACACCAGAAATTGCCTCGGTTGGTTATACTGAAAAAGCGGCTAAAGCTGCAGGTTATGAATTGAAAATAGGCAAGTTTCCTTTCTCCGCTTCAGGTAAAGCAAGTGCGGCAGGTGCTAAAGACGGTTTCATTAAAATGATATACGACGCTAAATATGGCGAATTGTTAGGCGCA
This sequence comes from Pedobacter sp. CAN_A7, assembly GCF_015752175.1. Taxonomy (NCBI): domain Bacteria; kingdom Pseudomonadati; phylum Bacteroidota; class Sphingobacteriia; order Sphingobacteriales; family Sphingobacteriaceae; genus Pedobacter; species Pedobacter sp. CAN_A7. The sequence goes on from NZ_JADOUW010000003.1 coordinate 216,991, forward strand.
CACATGATTGGTGCTAACGTTACGGAAATGATTGCAGAGATTGTGGTTGCCCGTAAGCTGGAAACTACTGGTCATGAAATGTTAAAAGCAGTACACCCTCACCCTACCATGAGTGAGGCGATTATGGAAGCTACGGCTGATGCCTATGGCGAAGTGATCCACTTGTAAGCTTTTTTCTAACCTTATATTAAAACCTGCTGACTTGTTCAGCGGGTTTTTTGTTTTACATTTACGTAGACCTTATTAATTCAGCAGCTCCATGAACTTACATACCATAGAAACCGGGTTATTTAAATTAGATGGCGGCGCCATGTTTGGCGTAGTGCCTAAACAAATCTGGCAGAAAACTAATCCTGCTGACAACCTCAACCTTTGCACCTGGGCCATGCGTTGTTTGCTGATTGAAGATGGCGACCGGTTAATATTAATAGATAATGGCATTGGTGATAAACAGGATGCCAAGTTTCTAAGTCATTATCACCTCCATGGTGACGATACGCTGGATAAATCATTAGCGGCAAAAGGCTTTAACCGGGCAGATATTACCGATGTTTTTCTGACACATTTGCATTTTGACCATTGTGGCGGCTCAATTGTCAGGGAAGCTGACAAACTGGTGCCTGCTTTTAAAAATGCTACTTACTGGAGTAATGAACAACATTGGGACTGGGCGGTAAATCCTAACGACCGGGAAAAAGCTTCTTTTCTGAAAGAAAACATCCTGCCAATCCAGGAAAGCGGACAATTAAAATTTGTTGCCGACCAGGATGGCGTTGCTTTTCATGAAGGTGTTCATATTCGATATGCCTATGGACATACCGATGCAATGATGCTTCCGCAAATCCAATATAAAGGAAAGACCATTGTGTATGTGGCTGACTTATTGCCTTCTGTAGGCCACCTGCCTATTCCTTATGTGATGGCATATGACATGTTTCCACTTAAAACCCTAACTGAGAAAAAGTCATTTCTGCAGGAAGCGGCGGATAAGAATTACATTTTGTACCTGGAGCATGATCCAGAAAATGAATGTTGTACTGTTGAGCAAACAGAAAAAGGAGTGCGGTTAAAAGAGACTTTTAAACTTAGCGATCTTTAAAGCGAATAAAGAAGCTTTGTCTCATCTTTTTTGCAAATGACATACTAAAGACAAATAAATTTCTATTAAGAATGTAGCGCATTATAACTGATTATTGGCGGTTAATTACCCTGATTATCAAGGAAGAATGCCTAATAATTATAGGAAAAAGGTGGAAAAGTCAAAACATTCTTGGAATAATTTTTGTTATAGTTTTAAACACAAATAAGCCGTGTAAAGTGTAACGTTTTCAGGATTTTATGTATTAAAATACCTTTTAAATTCTTACTTTTGCACGTCATAACACATAACGAGTACCAAAGCACATAAATGAGACAACTCAAAATCACACAATCCATTACCAATCGGGAAAGTCAGTCCTTAGACAAGTACCTGCACGAGATCGGTAAGGTGGATTTAATAACCGCTGAAGAAGAAGTAATATTAGCCAGAAAGATACGCGAGGGTGACCAGGCGGCGTTGGAACGTTTGACTAAAACAAACTTACGTTTCGTAGTTTCTGTAGCTAAACAATACCAGAATCAAGGCTTAACCTTGGGTGATTTAATTAACGAGGGTAACCTTGGTTTGATTAAAGCCGCCAAGCGTTTTGATGAAACTAAAGGTTTCAAGTTCATCTCTTATGCCGTATGGTGGATTCGTCAGTCGATTTTACAGGCTATTGCCGAACAAAGTCGTATTGTACGTTTGCCTTTAAACCAGGTGGGCTCGTTAAGTAAAATCAGTAAAGCCTTTTCTAAACTGGAGCAGGAATATGAACGCGAACCTTCACCAGAAGAGTTGGCAGACATGTTGGAAACTACGGTTGACAAGATCTCTGATACCTTAAGTAATTCTGGTCGCCATGTATCTATGGATGCTCCGTTTGTACAGGGTGAAGAAAACACTTTACTTGATGTTTTAGAAAACCACGAACCAAATACAGACAGCAGCCTAATCAACGAGTCGCTTTCTGAGGAAATTAAACGCTCCCTGTCTACATTGACTGAAAGAGAACGTGAAATCATTGTTTTGTTTTTCGGTTTAAGTACCAACCATCCCCTATCTCTAGAGGAAATTGGCGAAAAGTTTAATTTAACCCGCGAACGTGTACGTCAGATTAAAGATAAAGCTTTACAACGTTTACGTCATACTTCCAGAAGTAAGATCCTTAAATCTTACCTGGGGTAATAATGCTACATATACGCTTTTCGTAAGGCGCAAAATATAAAATGGAAAAGATTGGGTACTCGCCCAATCTTTTCTATTTTTGAGGCATTCTAACCAAATCTTCTTGTAATGCTTAAAAAATACCAATCAGAGTTTCAAAACTGGATTGAAAAAGAAAAAAAGGCAATTGAACTAATCAGCGTCGTTGGACACCTATGGTTCGACAAATCCATTGAACTCGTATTATTCCGGAAACCCTTATTTGATGTAGGAAGTAGTGAAATTCTAGCTCATCACCAATATGCTAAAGAGGTAAGCGGCAAAAACATTGGTATTTACGACACCCTGGAACTGGCTACTGCATTGTCTAAATGCAGCCTTGCTCCTTCCCGGATCGACCTGGGCAGGTTAACCAGTGAATGGCTTGATGATAACCACAATCACCCTTCTCTGCACGACTTTATTATCACCAAGCTAAGTAAACATATTGGAAGGGACAAAATTATACTTAAACCGAAGGATGTAGTTTTATATGGCTTTGGCCGTATTGGTCGTTTAGCGGCACGGGAGCTTATTGTGCAGGCTGGCAAAGGCGAGCAACTTCGATTACGCGCAATTGTAACCCGAAGTTACAGTGACGAGGAGCTGATTAAACGGGCTGAGTTGCTGCGCACAGATTCTATTCACGGCCCTTTTGCTGGTACCATTATTGAAGATTTTGAAAATAAGTCATTAATCATAAACGGGCAAACGGTGCATTTCCTGATGGCCGATGAACCAGAAGAACTTGATTACACAGCTTATGGTATTGAGGATGCCTTACTGATTGATAACACAGGAGTTTTTCGCGACCGTGAGGGTTTAAGTCGTCACTTAGTGGCTAAGGGAATTACTAAGGTGATGCTAACAGCACCGGCTAAAGGCGATGTGCCTAATGTGGTGGCCGGAATTAACGACCAACATATTGACTTCCTGAACGAAGATATCCTTTCTAATGCTTCCTGCACGACCAATGCAATTGTACCGGTATTAAAAATTATGGACGATACATTTGGTATTGAAAAAGGGCATATTGAAACGATCCACTCCTATACGAACGACCAGAACTTATTAGATAACTATCACAAAAAATACAGACGCGGACGTTCTGCCGCATTAAATCTGGTGATTACTGAAACTGGTGCCGATAAAGCAGTAGCGAAAGTGATTCCTCACCTGGGCGGCAAACTAACCGGAAATTCTGTTCGTGTTCCAACACCAAATGTTTCCTTAGCCATTTTAAACCTTTCCTTAAATAAGGTGACCTCCTTAGATGAAGTAAAGGATGTCCTCAAACAAGCATCGTTATTTGGCGACCTCTCTGAACAGATCGAATATTCCATCAGCAATGAACTGGTGAGTTCTGATTTAATCGGCAATAGCCATGCGGCAATTATTGACGGTCCGGCAACCATTATATCAAAAGATTGTAAGTCGGTGGTACTCTATACCTGGTATGATAACGAGTACGGTTACACGAGGCAGGTGATCAGACTAGCGAAAAAATTTGCGGGGGTAGTGCGACTGACCTATTATTAATTCCAGGCAATGCTATCTGCAGTCCCTGATATAAGCCTTTATATAATAATTAACAGATGAGCCCGAATGCAAACCGGGCTCATCCCTTTTAAGATCAGCCTGATACAGACCTATTCACACCAGTGTTGCCGCCTGCCCCAGCTCACCATCATTTTCCTAATGTGTTCAATTTTCACATAGCACGTGAAGTAGTCGCAAATAAATGATATATTAGATCACACTAATGTCATAAACTAACTTTTAGACCATCATGAGAATTTACTTATTGTTGCCTCTGGCATTATTATTCAGTTGCAAATCTGTTAGAAATTCTAATAACCAGGCACAACATACTGCCCAAATGCTCAGCGACGTGAAAGAGTTGTCGTCTAACGCTTACCAGGGCCGGAAAACTGGTACTGCAGGGGCAGAAATGGCCCGGAAGTACATCAGTAAAAGATTTTCTGATCTTGGCCTTCAAGCTTATGCATCCTTGCCGGGATATGAGCAGTCATTTGATTTTAAAGATGAACAAGGTAAATTATTAACCGGAAAAAACGTTGTGGGCTTTATCCCTGGTAAAAGTGAAGATATGGTGGTCATTTCCGCACATTATGATCACTTGGGCGTGATTAATGGCGAGATTTTTAATGGTGCTGACGACAATGCATCGGGGGTTGCGGCGCTATTCAAAATCGCCCAACATTATAGTCATGTCAGGCCTAACCACACCCTAGTTTTTGTTGCGTTTGATGCGGGAGAGCAAGGATGGAAAGGATCTGCTGCTTTTGTTGCTCAGCCGCCAGTAAAGCTTGATAAAATCAGGCTTAACATAAACCTGGATATGATTAGCCATAGCGACAAGGGTGAAATTTATGCCAGTGGCACCTACAAACATCCTGAATTAAGAAAGTACCTTGTTCAAAGTAATCCTGCTTTACGAATTCTATTCGGACATGATAATCCTAAACAAAAGGTTGACGACTGGACCTACCAAAGTGATCAGGGCGCATTTGAAGCTGTAAATATTCCATGGATTTATTTCGGCGTTGAAGATCACAAAGATTATCATAAAGCAACCGATACCTATGAGAACATTAACGCAGATTTTTTTATCAGCGCGGCCAAAGCCATCCTGGAAATAGTGGACAACATTGACCGGCAAAAAGATATTCAGGCTATTTTTAGGGAAAAATTACAAATGAAGAAACAGTAATCTATTTCTTCAATTTGTGACGGGTTTCTACCATCCCTATGAATTGATTTATGGGTCTGGCTTTGTCTAGAAGACCTAAAGCTGAAGATACCGCTACGGTTTTTCCGCGGATACTCATCACCGCTTTGGCGGTGGTGACTACAGCACCTGGTGCAAGAAGCTTAATGGCATTCTTGGTGTAATTTTCTTCGGGATCTCCAAAGTCATGTCTTGCATCATCAAATACCGCTCTTGCATTGGTACCACCCTGATCAACAACATCTGTTATCATGCCGGCATAATAACCACCTTGATCAAGCTTATTTCTGGTTTCAAACATGGATAAATAAACATCGTATTTATTCTCCACCCGCACTGGGAAAAAACCAACAGGTTTACCATATGTAGTACGCCCTACTAATTTCACAGTCATGACTGGCTTCAAACTGTTAATTACAAGTTCACTAGCAGATGCAGTGTTGCCCGTAACTAGAAAAACCACATTGGTGATCCCGTTCAGACTGCCCTTTTTAGCAAAATTAACGGTGTTTTCCGCTAAAGAGTAGTCCACATCAGCATAAGTGATCATGTCTCCATTGGCATGAAATTGTACCTTTTCATTTTCATCCAATAAAGGTTGATTTTCTAAAATGGTCGCATTGCCAGCCTGCATAGTTTTGTTATAATGCTCTTTAAACATGACACCTGTGGCTGAGGCTGGCGCAATCAGGTTGACCAGGTATTCAGCAGTGCTTACATAACCACCACCGTTATAACGCAGGTCAATGATCAGTTCTGTTACTCCGTCTGTAGTAAACTTGGCGAAAGCAGCATCCAGGTCTTTTTTAGCATTTGAATTTAATTCTGAAAAACGTGCAAAAGCCAGGTAACCAATTTTCTTTGTTCCGGCAGTAAGGGTTTTAGATTTATACACGGGACTGCTAGTATACTTTACTTTAGTCAACTCCACATTGTCAAAGGCAGTACCGTCAGCTTTAACGCCAGAGACAGTAGCTTTAGTGGTTTCAGATTCAGCTAGTGAATAAATCAGATCTCCTTCACCATTAAAATTTGAACCTAATGTTGTACCATTGATTTTGGTAATTTTTGTCCCTCGGGTAATGCCCGCTTTGTCGGCTGGTGAACCTGGAAATACAGCTGTGGCATATAATTCATAACTATCGTTTGTTCCATAACCCTGGAAGTTTAAAAAGCCCAGGTCATAACCAGAACCATTTAGTTCCACATCAGCTTTAGCATTACCTACATAAGCCTGAGCAGCATTTCTAGTGGTAATGTCATCAATGTAAGAGTATTTAGGGTAATCTGCCGCTGCAGATACATACTCGTAGGGCCTGTTATTTTCCGGATTTAGCCCAAATTTACTGATGTCAAAAAGTTCTTGTTCATAGTTTAAAAGATCCGTGGCTTCTCCGGAATATTTTCTTGGGTTGAACTGCGCATAAGTTGGCAAAGCATCATTCCATAAGTAAACTTCTTTAGCATACAGAAAAATCGAATCTTTGGTCAGGTTAGCCCGAGTATCCTCCGTTACTGGCGGTTCAACTTCAGGATCTTCAACCTCACTTTTTTTGCAGGAGGCGACCGCCACACTAATGCCCATAACGAGCATAAGCAGGTAGCTTTTATGTTTAAACAAAGAGAGGATCATATTACAATATTTACGATAAAGACGTTAAATCAAGAAGTAGTGAAGTATTATAGGTTAATATACGTAATTAGTGTAAAAATAGTTTGTCGACTGCCAGATATTTCACCTTTACTTCAGGGGTATGATGACCAGATTCTGTTTCACAGATCATCAATATATTACTTTCCACTAACTGGTGTTTTTCAAGCAAATAGGCTAAAGCCTGGTCTCCTTTTTCATCATTTAATTCTTCTGTAAAATAAACAGTCAAGTATTGTTCCAATCCTTGCCAGTCTACCTGTTTAATTTTATTAAGCTGGGCTTCGGGATGGCCAGAGATCAGCAAAAACACTGGTTTTCCTGCTGCAACAATCTCTTTTATAAATTGGCTGCAAGGTTCAAATAATAATAATTTTAGTGGGAGGCGTACATTTCTTTGAAGCAGATCGAAGTTAAGTTTGTACTTTTCGTCGATACTAAATTGAATAGCTGTGTTTTCAAATAGCTGTTCAGGCCCAGACTCCGAATAAGTTTCCTGCATAAACTTCAACAGTTCGGCGGAATCCAGTTGTTCACTGTATTCCATAAACTGACTGAATAAGTAGTAAACCTGCAACAGAAAATCCTTTTCCGGGTACAGCACATTATCCAACTCAAATACAAAGGCATCGTGCCCTTTGGTGTAAGTGTCAAATCTCATTAAGGCAAAGTAAATAGTATAGCAGTGAGTCCTTCAGGGTCCTGAGGGATATAAAACAGGCCATTGAGTTTTTTTGAAAAGCCGACTTCTGTGAGTTCAACACTGGGCTGTGGCGAATAAAGGAGTTCACCTTTTGCAAACAACGCCCAGTTATGGCCTTTTCTAACATCTTCCTGACTATGAAAATACAGAGGAAGGTCAACCTGTGAAGGCAATAACACCTGAATATTAAACTCTTCAAACAAGACAAAAGCTTTGGAAACGGCCGTCACTTCAAACTCATGTATAGGTAAAAAAACATCGGCGCCATGATCCAAACAGGTATTTAACAAATGATGGGCAGTGATATCTTCATTTTTTTCACCAAGAGATACGAATTGGTAGTTACCCGCAGAAAATGCAGGCGTTTCTCCATAATCGGCAAGCAGGATCTGTTCGCCTTCAAATGCTTTAAGAATTTTATATACGGCAGAGGATTTACCTCCGGTGATGAGTACTTTCAATGTGTTATATAATTAATCCGTCTTTCATGGTTACCACCCGGTCACTGATTTCCGCCAGTCCGGTATTATGGGTAACAATGACAAAAGTTTGTTTAAAATTATCTCTCAGGGTAATAAAGAACTGGTGTAAAGCAGTGGCATTTGCCGAATCAAGGTTACCTGAAGGTTCATCTGCCAAAATAATGGCCGGATCGTTCACCAAAGCCCTGGCCACTGCAATGCGTTGTTGCTCGCCACCCGAAAGTTCGTTAGGTTTATGGTGTGCCCGATCTGATAACCCCAATAAGTCTAATAACTCATGTGCCTTCGCTTCTGCAACTTTTTTACTCTTTTTGGCAATAAAAGCGGGAATACAAATATTTTCAAGTGCAGTAAATTCAGGCAACAAATGATGAAACTGAAAAACAAATCCGATATTCTGGTTACGGAAAACACTCAGTAAAGCGCCAGAAAGCTTGTTTACCTGGATGCCTTTAAGTTCAATACTCCCGGCATCTGGCTGATCCAGGGTACCCAAAATATGCAATAAAGTACTCTTCCCTGCCCCTGAGGCGCCAATGATACTGACAATCTCCCCTTTATTTACTTCAAAATCTACTCCCTTTAGAATAGGTAAGCTTCCATAAGATTTTTTTATACCTGTGGCTTTCAGCATAGACGCAAACTTACAATAAAGATTAGAATAAGTTTTGTAAACCAATCCTAAATGGTAGATTTGAGCAAATTTTTTCAGCAAATGAATATCCACGAATATCAAGGTAAAGAAATACTTAAAAGTTTTGGAGTAGCCGTACAAGAAGGCATTGTTGCCGATACGGTAGAGCAAGCTGTAGAGGCTGCAAAAAAAATACAAACCGACTTTAACTCTGACTGGGTTGTGATTAAAGCACAAATCCATGCCGGTGGTAGAGGTAAAGGTGGAGGTGTAAAACTAGCCAAAAACCTGGATGAAGTTAAAGAAAGAGCTACTGCCATTCTCGGAATGCAATTGGTTACCCCACAAACTGGCCCAGAAGGCAAGAAAGTAAATAAAATATTAGTTGCTCAGGATGTTTATTATCCTGGTGCTTCTGAAACAAAAGAATTCTATGTGAGTGTTTTGTTAAACAGAACTAACGGCAGCAATATCATTATGTACTCTACCGAAGGTGGAATGGATATTGAAGAAGTAGCTGAAAAAACGCCACATTTAATCTTCAAGGAAGACATCGATCCTAAAGTTGGCTTACAAGGTTTCCAGGCACGTAAAATTGCCTTCAATTTAGGTTTAACTGGTCCAGCTCATAAAGAGATGGTGAAGTTTGTTACAGCGCTTTACAAAGCCTATGACAGCACGGATTCAGCTATGTTTGAAATTAACCCGGTATTAAAAACTTCTGATGATAAAATCATTGCGGTTGATGCGAAAGTTGATTTAGATGAGAACGCTTTATTCCGTCATCCTGCTTATGCAGCTATGCGTGATAAATTAGAAGAAGATCCGACAGAAGTAGAAGCAAGTGAATCTAACTTAAACTATGTAAAATTAGACGGTAACGTTGGTTGCATGGTTAACGGTGCTGGTTTAGCTATGGCTACCATGGACATCATTAAAATTGCCGGTGGTGAGCCTGCAAACTTCTTAGATGTTGGTGGAACAGCTAACGCACAAACGGTTAAAGCTGCTTTTAACATCATCTTAAAAGATCCAAATGTAAAAGCGATTTTAATCAATATTTTCGGTGGTATCGTAAGATGTGACCGTGTAGCGCAAGGTGTTATTGATGCATATAATGAAATTGGAGATATTCCAGTACCAATTATTTGCCGTCTGCAAGGTACCAACGCTGTAGAAGCTAAAAAATTAATAGATGAGTCTGGACTTAAAGTATATTCAGCAATTGCGTTGAAAGATGCAGCTGATTTAGTAACTAAAGTTTTAGCGTAAATCTATTTACCATTATACGAAAGCCGGCCTTCATTTAACATGAAGGCCGGCTTTTTTTATGTCATTTATTTCAGGAAACCATTCTAGGCTGTACTGCAAAATGCGTTTAAAATAAAAAACCGCTGGCGTGTGTACCAGCGGCTTTTAAACCAAATATAAATTAAACGAGCAATACAAATATAGGAACAATATTGATAAATCCTAGATTATTTTACAGAATTCACTATTATTTACAATACAAAACACAATATTTTGTTAAAACATTGATAAATAGCAATGTTATAGCCTATAATATTACATATTTTTATCAAAATCAATTTATCTATAGTTATTTAATGTATTTAATCAAAATAAATACTCACACTACATATAATCACCTGAATATTATTGATAAAAATCAATAATTACATATTAAAAACAACAATTCATCAAAATAAATAGAAAAACTAATACATTTAATAGCAGTTTAATGCATATTCAAAAAACCAGCCTCCCCTGTTATATATAGAAGTAAATTCTTATTTTTGACCGTCTACCAAAGCACAATCATGATTAAAAGAGAAAAAATTAAAAGCCTGCTGGAAAGCAGCGAACTTAACAGAGAAGTAACGGTGATGGGTTGGGTACGTACCTTTCGTAACAACCAGTTTATTGCATTAAACGATGGTTCCTGCATGGGCAACATCCAGATTGTAGTAGATTTTAATAATACACCCGATGAACTGTTAAAACGCATTACCACCGGTGCTGCGATCGCTGTGCAAGGTATGGTTGTTGAATCTCTGGGAAAAGGTCAGAAAATAGACATCAAAGCAACATCAATAGAGATATTAGGCGATAGCGATCCAGAAAAATTCCCCCTACAGCCAAAAAAACACAGTCTTGAATTCCTTCGCGAAATTGCACACCTGCGTTTCAGAACCAATACCTTTAATGCCGTATTTAAAGTACGTCATGCCATGGCCTTTGCCATACATCAGTTTTATAACGAAAGAGGTTTTGTTTACATGCACACGCCAATCATTACCGCTTCAGACGCTGAAGGTGCTGGTGAGATGTTTAAAGTAACCACATTAGACTACGATAATACCCCGAGAACCGACGACGGAAAGGTTGATTTTACAGAAGATTTTTTTGGCCGCGCAACGAACTTAACAGTTTCCGGACAATTAGAAGGCGAATTAGCCGCCATGGCTTTCGGCCAGATTTATACCTTCGGACCTACCTTCAGGGCGGAGAACTCTAATACCACCCGCCACCTGGCAGAATTCTGGATGGTAGAGCCAGAAATTGCTTTTGCAGACCTGGAGGATAACATGCAGCTGGCCGAGGACATGCTGAAGTACCTGATTGAATACGCCCTTAAAAACTGTAAAGAGGAATTGGAATTTCTAAACACGCGTTTGCTGGATGAAGAAAAATCTAAACCTCAACAGGAACGCAGTGAACTTTCCCTGCTAGATAAACTGAACTTTTGTTTAACGAATGATTTTGAGCGCCTGACCTATACAGAAGCCATCGCCATCCTTAAATCGTCTAAGCCAAACCAGAAAAAACAATTTAAATACCTTATTGATGAATGGGGTGCTGACTTACAATCAGAACATGAACGTTTTCTAGTAGAAAAACACTTTAAGAAACCAGTGATCCTGACCAACTACCCTGCCGACATCAAGTCGTTTTACATGCGCCAGAATGAGCCAGATGCCCAGGGTCGCCAAACCGTTGCCGCCATGGACATTCTTTTTCCTGGCATCGGCGAGATAGTGGGTGGTTCACAACGAGAAGAGCGCTTAGACAAGCTTACCGCGCGCATGGAAGCCATGAATATACCACAAGAGGAGCTTTACTGGTACTTAGATACCCGCCGTTTTGGATCAGCACCACATGCTGGTTTCGGTCTGGGCTTCGAAAGACTGGTTTTATTTGTGACTGGCATGACCAATATCAGAGATGTTATTGCCTTCCCAAGATTCCCTAAAAATGCTGAATTCTAAATTCAAGCTAACCTTATAAAAAAAGAAGCCTGTCGTCATGAAAGTGATACAGGCTTTTATATTTTCAATCCTACTAAATAAAACACCTTGCAAACAAAAAAGACATATAAACCCCTGGAAAAGCACTACCATCAGGTAATAGAAAAAACAGATTTCACAGCAAGCCCCCTGCCCCAGTTTGATTTTGAATCGGTAGAATTTCGGGGATGTACTTTTAACAACCTCTCCGGATACCATTTTTCCGACTGCCTATTTTCTTCCTGCAACTTAAGCAACGCTGAATTGCGTGGTTCTAAAATGCAGGATGTGCTGTTCAGGGACTGCAAACTAATAGGAATTAATTTTTTTACGACCAGCGACTTTGGCTTCAACCTCACTTTTGAGCGATGTCAATTAGACTACGCCAGTTTTGAACATAAAAAAATGAATAAAAGCGTGTTCCAGGATTGCAGGCTTCATGGTGCAAATTTTTCACAGACCGACTTATCTAAAGCTAAAATGGAAGATTGCGACCTGCTAAATGCGATTTTTTCTTCCACTAATATCAGTGGTGTAGACTTTAGCACGAATGTAAACTTCAACATAGACCCTACACAAAACCTGGTTAAAAAAGCAAAGTTTGCTGCCGATAACCTGGCGGGATTGTTAGGCAGGTTTGACCTGATCATTAAACCTTAAAAAGCAAAATCAAGTCTTAAGTATAGCTTAACCAGACCTTATTGTATTTGGCTTTGGCCAGCCTACCTGCATTGCACCTTAAATGCACCTCGCTTCGAATTTGTGAAACAAGGTGCGACGGAGGTCCACGGCAGGTGGGAAGGAGAATGGCTTATTTATAAGCTATACTTAAGGAACAGATCATGAACTAAAGCGGTTTAATTATCCTGATGCCCTACAGCTACTTGTCCTAAATAAGGGTTGGCATGTGCATAATCAACAGAAGACACTTTATAGTCTGTTGGCGCAAAACTAGCCGAAGTGCTTAGCGTCATTCCCAACTCAAAACGCATCGGGTAAGGTGTTTGCAATAAACAACCTTCTGGCGCGTATGGGAAAGACTCAATGTACGACTGCGTCATGTTAGGCGAAATCCTGCGGTTAATATAAGCACGGGTAAGCTGGTAGGGATGACGTAAACCCGCAGCACCTAATAGTTCTACGGCACTGGCTACCGTTAAACGGTGGAAGTTAAATACCCTTACTTTTTTATCGTCAACCACCAGGCCCTTCATTAAACTTGCGTCTTGCGTCGCCACCCCAGTCGGGCAGGTATTACTGTTGCATTCCAATGCCTGGATACATCCCAATGCGAACATCATCCCACGTGCGGTATTACATACATCAGCACCCAGCGCAATGTTTTTTACCAGGTCGAACCCTGATGTAATTTTACCTGACGCTATAATTTTAATATGTTTTTTAAGATCGAATCCCGACAATACATCGTAAACAAAAGCTACCCCCTCACGTAAAGGTGTACCCACAGCATTAGAGAACTCCTGAGGTGATGCACCTGTACCGCCTTCACCACCATCAACGGTAATGAAATCTACATAGGTATTGGTTTCAACCATGGCTTTACAGATGGCAAAAAACTCGCTTTTACGACCGATACACAGTTTTATACCCACTGGTTTTCCACCCGAAAGTTCTCTCAGTTTCTTAACAAAAGCCACCATTTCCAAAGGTGTAGTAAAAGCCGAGTGTCCTGGGGGAGAAATCACATCAAAGCCTTGTTTAACTAAACGTATGCGTGATATTTCTGGTGTTACCTTTGATGCTGGTAAAATACCTCCATGCCCAGGTTTAGCACCTTGTGAAAGTTTAATCTCAATCATTTTCACCTGTTCAGTTTTCGACCTTTCCGCAAATGCTTCATAGTTAAACGTACCATCGTGATGACGGCAGCCGAAATAACCTGTACCAATTTGCCACACCAAATCACCACCTGGACGGGTATGGTAATCACTTATGCCACCCTCACCTGTATTATGCATGAAGTTACCCATTTTTGCCCCCCCATTTAAAGCAAGGATCGCATTCTGACTTAATGAACCGAAACTCATGGCCGAAATGTTATAAATGCTGGCAGAATAGGGTTGTGCGCATTCCGGACCACCTATAAGCACCCTTGGGTCTTCATTAAGTTCGTGGTGACTAATGGCGGCAATACTATGGCTTAACCATTCGTAACCGTTTTCGTAAACATCAAGCTGGGTTCCAAAAGGAATGGTATCATTTTCCTTTTTGGCACGCTGGTATATTAATGAACGGCTTAACCTGCTGAAGGGTTTACCATTGGTATCACTCTCTACGAAATATTGATAAACTTTAGGACGTAAGTCTTCCGCAAAATACCTTAAACGTCCTATAACTGGGTAGTTTCTAACAATACTATGTTTAGGTTGGTATAAATCGTAAACCCCGAGGATGACGATAGGTCCAACAAATATAAAGGCCCAAAAAAATGGTGGCCAGGCTAAACCGATCATAACCGTAGCTGTCACTAAAAATGCAGCTATTGCAACAAAAGCTTTTCTCATCTGATTAATCTACTAAATAACCGGCAATAGTACGGGATTTATCTAGATACAGACGAAAGTTTTTCATATTTTTACATATGCTGATCAAAATCTACCCGGAGAACCCTAACCCAAAAGCCATACAACAAGCCGTTGACGTGTTAAAAAAAGGAGGACTTATCATCTATCCTACTGACACTGTGTATGGATTGGGCTGCGACATTACCAACCAGCGGGCCATCGAAAAGATTTGTGTAATCAGGGGTGTTAAACCAGACAAAGCAAATTTCTCTTTCATTTGTTCAGACCTGAGCAATATTTCCGACTATATTAAACCAATAGACACCATCACTTTCAGGGTACTCAAGAAAGCATTACCTGGCCCTTATACCTTTATATTGAATGCCAACGGACAAGTGCCGAAACTATTAAGTTCTAAAAAGAAAACCGTGGGCATCCGTGTACCTGATAACAGTATAGCTCAGGAAATTGTGCGGCAATTGGGTAATCCCATCCTATCAGCTTCCATAAAAGATGAAGATGAACTACTAGAATATTCTACAGATCCTGAGTTGATCCATGAGAAATATGAAGATCGGGTAGACTTAATTATCGATGGCGGGTATGGCGGCAATGAAGCCTCCACTGTGATCGACTGCACTACCGGAGAATTTGAGGTGATCAGAGAAGGTAAAGGAAGTCTGGAAGACCTGTTTTAAAGGGCCAGCCAAACTTCCCATACAACTTAAAGCGTAGTAAACTCTTCCATAAAAGCACCAATGCGTGCTGGTGATTTATCTTCTGCAATAACTTTAACGAATGCTGTACCAATAATGGCCCCATTTGCATAATGGCAGGCTTTATCGAACGTTGCTTTGTTGTTGATGCCAAAGCCAATCATGGTTGGGTTTTTTAAGTTCAAGGCCGCAACCCTGGCAAAATAGTCATCGGTATTTTGCGACAGCTGCAAGTTTTTACCGGTGGTGGCCGATGAGGAAACCAGGTAAATAAAACCTGTGGTCAGCGCATCAATTTTATGTATGCGCTCAACAGAAGTTTGTGGTGTAACCAAAAAGATATTACTCAGGTTATACTTTTCAAAGCTCTCTTTATAAAACTCTTCATACTCCACCATAGGCAGATCTGGAACAATGCAACCATCTACTCCAACCTCTGCACACGTTTTGCAAAAGTTATCTACACCATATTGCAACATAGGGTTTACATAACCCATGAGCAATATTGGAATGTTAATTCTTGAACGCAGGTCTTTTAACTGGCTAAACAAAAGGTTGAGGTTCATGCCATGATCCAAAGCTTGTTTGCTGCTGGCCTGAATCACCGGGCCGTCGGCTACAGGGTCTGAGTAAGGGAAACCAATTTCCAGCATATCAGCTCCAGCACTTTCCAGCGCTGCTGCAATTTCCAGCGTATCTCCCAACCCGGGGAACCCTGCGGTATAATATATAGATAAGATATTATTCTTTTTCTCGGCGAATAATTTATTAATTCTGTTCATTTCCTATTTTTATAATCCAAAGTATTTCATGTAGGTATCCATGTCCTTATCGCCCCTGCCCGACAGGCATACCACTACATTTTCACCACCTTTAAACGTCATTTTTTCTAAATAAGCCAATGCATGTGCACTTTCAATGGCAGGAATAATACCCTCCAATTGTGTGCATAACAAACCCGCTTGTAAAGATTCATCATCTGTTACCGATGCGTACTGCCCCCGCCCTGTTTTAAATAAATGGGCATGCTGAGGCCCAATGCCTGGGTAATCCAAACCTGCAGACACTGAAAAAGGCTCTACCACCTGTCCATCACCAGTTTGCATCAATATACTGCGGCTGCCATGCAACACCCCTTCTTTACCCAGGGCAGTGGTGGCTGCAGAAAAACCACTGTTTACCCCTTTACCTGCCGCTTCAACAGCAATTAGTTTTACATTTTCATCACCCAGGAAATGGTAAAACATGCCCATGGCATTACTACCCCCGCCAACACAAGCCATCACATAGTCAGGCTGGTCGTTACCGGTTTGTTCCAGCAATTGTTTTTTAGTCTCTTCAGAAATAATAGATTGAAACAAGGCCACCATATCAGGATAAGGATGTGGCCCTACTACAGAACCTATAATATAGTGGGTATCAACTGGATTATTCACCCAGTCGCGCATGGCCTCATTGGTCGCATCCTTTAAAGTTTTAGAACCTGAAGTAGCAGGAACAACCGTTGCCCCAAGCATTTTCATACGTGCCACATTTGGTGCCTGGCGTTCAATATCTATCTCCCCCATGTAAACCACACATTCCAGTCCCCGTAAAGCACATACTGTTGCTGTAGCTACACCATGTTGTCCGGCACCAGTCTCCGCAATAATCCGTTTTTTCCCCAGGCGTTCCGCCAGTAAAATCTGGCCAATAGTATTATTTATTTTATGTGCACCGGTATGGTTCAGGTCTTCACGTTTTAGAAAAATATTGGCGTTGTACTTCGCTGATAGGCGTTTAGCCAGGTACAACGGCGAAGGCCTCCCCACATAATCTTTTAATAACTGGTGAAATTCCTGTTGAAATGACACATCATTAATAATTTGCAGGTAATGCTGCCTAAGTTCTTCTACGTTAGGATATAGCATTTCCGGAATATAGGCTCCGCCGAAATCTCCATAGTATCCTTTTTCGTTTACAAAATAATTCATAGTCCTTTATATTAGTTCCCCTTTGCCTGGGCGCTGGGAAAGAGTTGATGTTTAAATTCAGTTAATGCAGCCACATCCTTTAAGGCTGGTGCCAGTTCAAATTTACTATTGATATCGATAGCGTATAAACGCGTATCGCTCACTTCTCGTATGGCCTGCAAGCTTTCAAGTCCGATGCCCCCACTTAAAAAATAAGGAAGACTTAAGGCATAACCTCCTAATAACGACCAGTTAAACTGCTTGCCAGAACCACCGTGTGCTGAGGTTTGGGTATCGAACAGAAAGTAATCCACCACTGTTTCAAAAGGGATCAGCTGTGTAAAATCAAAATTCTCATGAATACCGAAAGCTTTAATCACCTCCATCTTGGGGTGTGCTTTTTTTACCACACTGGCAAAAGCCGCATCTTCACTCCCATGTAATTGTACTGCATCTAATTTATAATCCCGTACTGCAGCGGTAATTTCGTCAAGTGTCGCATTAACAAACACTCCTGTTTTATGAATGTTTCCAGGAATAGCCTGCATGACAGTTTCTTCAAGATCGGCGACATACCTTTTAGAACCCGGATAAAAGATAAAACCCAGATAATCGGGCTGTAGGGCTACTACAGCCAGTATATTTGCCGGGTCGCGCATGCCACAAATCTTTAACTTCAAGTTCATGACATTAGTTTAATAAAGTTCGGAAACTGTTTAGCGCCTTTTTAGCTACCAGAGATTCTTCAGCCTCATAGAAACAATCAGCAAAAGATTTTGTACTGTCGGCAGTCTGTAGCGCCAGTGCAGCATTAGTAAGCACCACATTATTTTGCGCATCAGTACCGTCACCATTCAGCACAGACATAAATATTTCTGCCGAAGATGCTACAGTGTCTCCACCCTTGATCGATTCTTCGGGAATAGTTTCAAAACCAAAGTCCGATACCTTTAACATGGATTCGCCTTTTTTACTAAAAATCTTCACATCGCTGGTTAAGGAAACCTCATCAAAACCACCTAATGCATGTAAAATGGTGTAATTGATGGCTGTATCCTGATAGAGGTAAGCATATAAACGTGCTAGTTCCAGGCTAAACACCCCAACCAGCTGGTTTTGCGGTTGCGATGGGTTGCTTAGCGGACCAAGCATGTTAAAAAAGGTCTTTACCCCTAATTCTTTACGAATGGGCGCTACAATTTTCATGGCTGGATTAAAGAGTGGGGCGTGGATAAAGCATATTCCCGCAGCATCCAGACTACGTTTAAGCTGATCCTTATCACTAGTAAACGTATACCCCAGGTGTTCCATCACATTAGAGGATCCACAACCCGAAGAAACTCCGTAATTACCATGTTTAGCAACTTTTTGACCGGCACCTGCCACCACAAAAGATGCCAGAGTAGAAATGTTGAAAGTATCTTTTCCATCACCACCGGTGCCACAAAGGTCAATTAAGGAGTAATCCGACAGGTCTATTTTGGTACACAGGTCCAGCATGGCATCGCGAAACCCCTGTAACTCCTGTACAGTAATATTCCGCATGCCATAAGCCGTGATAAATGCGGCAATCTGCGACGTATTGTATTCGCCACGGGCAATGGATGTCAGGATTTTTTGGGCTTCAGCGCGACTGAAACTCTTGTTCTCGAATAAGTGGTGTAGGATTTTCTTCATGATCTTAAAACAAAAAAGGTTGCCTTTACAGCAACCCACATTTTTTTTATATAAAATAAAACGTACTCAATAGGGTTACACTACGCTGTTGCGCTGTGCCACCACCACTTGTTAAGTCCGTTTGTTAATATCATCTCCCAAATATGGTATTGTTTTAGGAAAGCAGCAAATCTATTTTGAAATAAATTAATAGCGCTCCCTTTTACTACCATCCATAACCTCTACCGACTTAACATAAAAAACTATGCAGCAAACCAGGTCATTAGCCTTAGCTATTTGATAAGTGCGTTTTTCTCTTTGGTAAAATGCTTAAATACCAGCTTATCGGCCAGCGATGGCAATAACTTGTTTAACCATACCGTCATCTTTCCTTGTGCGGTCATCACCAGGGTCCTTTTCCTGCCAGCTATTCCAGCAATAATATGCGCTGCAACCTCCTCGGCAGTCATCATTTCCCCTTCTTCCATACTGGTTTCCCCATGCGAAGTACCATCTTTAGCTAAAGCGGCTACACGAATATTGGAAGCGGTAAAACCCGGACAGGCCACCATGACATGCACTCCGGTGGGCAACAACTCTGTTCTCAAGGATTCCATAAAACCATTCATGGCGAATTTTGACGCCGAATACCCTGTACGGCCAGGCAGACCGCGATAACCGGCAATAGAAGAGATTCCAATAATACTGCCTTTAGTTTTTAGGATTTCATCAAGGGCATATTTACTGCAATAAACTGTGCCCCAGAAATTTACGTTCATCAGGTTTTTAAGCACCGATAAGTCTAGGTCCTTAAATAATGCCCGCATGGAGATACCTGCATTATTCACCAAAATATCTATTCGTCCAAAGGTTTGAACAGCCTGCACGACCATAGCTTTACAATCTTCCTCCTTACTCACATCAGCCTGTACCGCTAGCGCCTTTACACCATATTGCTGTTCAAGCGAGGCGGTGATTTCACATAAGGTTACATACTGACGCGCGGCCAGCACCAGATTTGCGCCACGGCTGGCAAAAGCGATGGCCAGTGCTTTGCCAATACCCGACGATGCGCCGGTAATGATGACTACTTTATTTTTAAAATCCATGGAGGCTTTATATAATAGAACTGTGATAAGGTACTCTGGTAACAATGGAGCGACCCAACGTAATTTCGTCGGCATATTCGAGTTCGCCGCCAAAGGCGATACCGCGGGCAATTGTGGTAATTGGAATCTGGAAATCTTTCAACCTTTTATACAAATAAAACAGCGTCGTATCCCCTTCCATAGTGGCACTTAAGGCCAAAATAACCTCTTTTACTGGCGTAGTGGCTACACGTTGAACCAGCGAATCAATATACAAATCAGAAGGACCAATGCCATCCATCGGGGAAATCAAACCACCAAGCACATGGTATACACCAAAATACTGCCCTGTGTTTTCTACAGCCATTACATCGCGAGTGTCTTCCACTACACAGATCACTTCATTTTCCCGCTTTTTGGAAAGACAGATTTCACAAAGTTCCTGGTCGGAGATGTTATGGCAGACGCTGCAATGCTTAATCTCCTGACGAAGTTTAATAATGGAATTGCCAAAATGGCTTACCTCGTCCTTCTCCTGTTTCAATAAATGCAATACTAAACGTAATGCTGTTTTTTGTCCTACGCCTGGTAACTTAGCAAATTCATTCACAGCATTCTCCAGTAATTTTGAAGAAAAGTTCATTCTACAAATTTATATTTATCTTCGGTTATTTGATTTTTAAAATATCATTTTATTACATTTAGCCCCTTATTCACTATCTATATTATGACCCCAGGTATACTTCTCTCTTTTTTATTAGGTTACTTTGTCCTTCTTTTCTGCGTCGCCTATTACACTTCACGAAAAAATTCAGACAACGCTTCATTCTTTATAGCTAACAGAAATTCAAAATGGTACCTGGTAGCCTTTGGCATGATCGGTACCGCTTTATCTGGTGTAACCTTCATTTCTGTTCCAGGTGCAGTAGGTAACAGCGACTTCGGTTATTTTCAATTTATCATGGGTAATGCAGTTGGATTTATCATCATCGCCACGGTGCTCCTGCCCCTCTATTACCGCTTAAATATCATCTCCATCTACACCTACCTCGAAAGACGTTTTGGCTTTTGGAGTTACAAAACAGGCGCAGTGATCTTCCTGGTTTCCAGAACTATTGGCTCAGCCTTTCGCTTATATTTAGTAGCTATTGTTTTACAACGTTTTATCTTTGATGCCTGGAACGTGCCTTTCTGGGTAACCATTGTCATCTGTCTGGTTTTAATTTGGGCTTATACCCATAAAGGTGGTTTAAAAACCATTATTATCACTGATACTCTTCAAACTGTATTCTTGCTTTTGTCTGTGCTGCTTTCTATTATTTTCATGGCCAAGTCTTTAGACCTCGATGTGGTTGGAACATTTGAAGCGGTAAAAAACAGCAGTTATTCTAAGATCTTCTTCTGGGAAGATTTTATGGGAAGTAAAACACACTTTCTTAAACACTTTCTGGGTGGTATTTTTGTGACTATTGCCATGACTGGTTTAGACCAGGATTTAATGCAAAAAAACCTGAGCATGAAAACCATCGGCGAGGCTCAAAAGAACATGTATACTTTTACAGCGGTTTTTGTAGCCTTAAATATTTTCTTTTTAAGTGTCGGTGCATTGCTTTATTTATATGCTGAACGTAATGGTATTGATACTACTGCCTTGAGAACGCCAGATTACCTGTATCCTGAAATTGCTTTAAACCACCTGGCCATTATACCTGGAATTGTGTTTATGCTGGGCTTAACAGCCGCCACCTTTGCCACCACAGATTCAGCTTTAACTGCCTTAACGACCTCTTTTTGTATTGACTTTTTACACTTTGATAAAAAAGCTGATCAAAACGATCCAGGCCTGGTTACTAAAAGACATTGGGTACATGTGGGTTTCTCTGTTTTAATGGTCATGGTCATCATGATCTTCAGGTTAATTAACGATGATTCTGTGGTTAACGCCATCTTCAAAGCAGCAGGTTATACGTATGGACCGCTATTAGGATTATTCAGTTTCGGACTACTCACAAAAAAAGCCGTTAAAGATAAATTAGTGCCATATATATGTATATTATCACCTATTTTGTGTTTATTGATCGACGCCAATAGCATGAGCTGGTTTAACTATGCTTTAGGCTTTGAATTAATCATCTTAAACGGCTTGATTACCTTTTTAATGCTTTGGTTTACAGGAAAAACGTCTACCACTCAAACAAAATTTTAAAACTTAATTCTACCTGGAATGACAAGTGAAGAGAAAATAAGAAGTGCTTTTGAAAATAAAAACTGGCAGGAAATTAAAGTTACAGACTCCTGGCAGATCTTTAAGATCATGGCTGAATTTGTAGAGGGCTTTGAAAAGCTTGCGAAAATAGGCCCTTGTGTATCCATTTTTGGATCGGCAAGAACACCAGAAACCAATCCCTATTATGATATGGCCGTAGAATGTGGCCGTCGCCTTACCGAACGCGGTTATGGCGTAATCACTGGTGGCGGACCTGGTATTATGGAAGCAGGAAATAAAGGTGCTCATCAAAATGGAGGTAAATCTGTTGGATTAAATATTGACCTTCCTTTTGAGCAGTTTCATAATAAATATATTGATCCAAATAAGCTATTGGACTTCGATTACTTTTTCATCAGGAAGGTAATGTTTATGAAGTATTCGCAGGGATTTATTGTACTTCCTGGTGGCATGGGTACCATGGACGAATTATTTGAGGCCATTACCCTGATTCAAACCGGCAAAGTTGCCCGTTTCCCAATTGTTTTAGTAGGAGTAGATTATTGGAGCGGTCTGGTAGACTGGATTACCAACACCATGTTAAAGAAAGAACATAATATTCATGCCGAAGACCTGAACTTATTCAGGTTGGTAGATACTGCCGAAGAAGCCGTGGAACACATCTTCAGGTTCTATGATAAATACGTTTTAAAACCGAATTTCTAAGCCATTTAAATCAAATACTATGATGTTTTTATCATAGTATTTGATTTAAAACTACTCACTCCCCCAGAAACAACAAGTTTCATTGCCTCAGGTGCACTCATATTCAGTGGAACTATTTTATCTTTATTCACTACATAAACCTGTCCGGCAAAGGAATACGAGAATGGAAAATAAACTACCGCCTCGCCGGGCAAACCTATAGCCTTCAAATCATTCTGCGTTAAAAAGCCGATCCTTTTCAAGTCCCCTTCCACCTGTACCAATACCGGATGGTTAAACTTCTTCTCATCACCAACAAAAGCCTCTGTAAGGTCTTTAATCGACGAATAAATGTATTTCACCAGCGGCAAACGGTTCATCACCTTCTGAAACCAGTTGTACATAGGTTCGGTAACGAAGTTAGTGACGATAATGCCGGCAATTAATATAATGCCGACCATGGTGGCCAGACCCAAACCAGGGATATTTCTGCTGGCGCCCGTTTTAGGGTCTACACCCAGGATATTGTTAACATTTAACCAGCTATCAATGGTGGTTACTCCCCATATTACAATAAGAACACTTAAAGAAATAGGGAGGACAATTAATAATCCTTTAATCAAGTAATTTAACAACGCTCTTCCTATTTTGTTCATGCTGTAAAATTACTCATAATAATAGATTCGTTTCACCCTTTGCGATATATTTGTTAAGATCTCATAAGGAATAGTTTTTATTTGCTTAGCAAGCTCTGCAATGGTCAATTGTTCGTTAAACACAATTACCTCATCTCCTACACTAACATTTAATCCAGTTACATCTAACATACACATATCCATACAGATGGAACCCACAGTGGGCACTAATTCTCCATGAATAAGCATTTTCCCTACGCCATGACCAAAGTCCCGTCGGTAGCCATCTGCATAGCCTATTTTTACCGTAGCAATCGTACCTCCTTCTGGCAGTGATCCACGACGACCATAACCAATGGTTTCGGTAGATTTAACCTGTTTGATTTGAGTGATGGTGGTTTTTAAGGTGGTCACAGTATGTAATCCCCTGTTGTTTTTTAATGCCGCATCGAAACCATATAACCCGATACCAATGCGTACCATATCAAGCTGAGCCTCCGGAAACCTGGTTACTGCCGCCGTATTGGCTATGTGCCGGATAAAAGGGTAATCTAACGCAGCTGTAAATTTATCAACAATCGCCAAATAGCGACTTAACTGGTACTGTGAATATTCGTCCTGCTCCGGATCGTCGCTAGCCACCAGGTGCGAAAAAACCGACATCACTTTGACCTTGGTGTCATCAGTAATATAGGTTAACAACTCGTCAATTTCTGTTTCATCAAACCCCAAACGGTGCATGCCCGTATCAATTTTCAGGTGTACAGGGTAACTTCTTTCCCCATCAGGCAGAAAGTTTAAAAAGCCTTTTAAGATATCCAGGTTATACAACTCCGGTTCCAGTTTGTATTTCATAATGGCATCAAAAGCGGAGGGTTCAGGACTCATCACCATAATCGGCAAGGTAATTCCGGCTTTTCGTAGTGCAATCCCCTCATCGGCATAAGCCACCGTGAGGTAATCCACTTTATGATACTGCAACACATTGGCAATTTCAAAACTCCCGCTGCCATAGGAGAAAGCTTTAACCATGGCCATCACTTTCACCCCAGGTTTTAACTTCGATTTATAAAAGCGCAGGTTACTCAGCAGGGCGTTTAAATTTATCTCCATCACCGTATCATGGATTTTTTGCGTCAGCAATTTACTGATGCGCTCAAATTCAAACCTCCTGGCGCCCTTCACTAATATGGTCTCGTTGTTAAAATGTTGAGCCGGGAAATCATCTATAAAGGCCTGTGTATGATCATAAAAATCAGTTTCCATGTCAAAAGATGATGCAAATTCTGTGATATGGGGACCGATGCCAATCAGCTTGTTTACCTGTTTCTGACGCAATAAAGAAGCGATCTCCTCATACAGCGCCAGGTCATTTTTCCCCGTTTCATAAAAATCAGATAAGATGACTGTTTTACGTGCATGTTGGTTTTGAGAGTTGAGGAAATCAAGTGCAATAGCCAGGGAAGAGATGTCTGCACTGTAAGAGTCGTCGATCACAGAACAATGATTAATGCCGTTTTTTAACTCCAGTCGCATACTGATGCGATTCAGTTTCTCCAGTCTCAAATCCGCTTCTTCAGCGCTATAGCCCAATACCAATAAAGTAGCCCAGCAAATAATGCCGTTTTCTACGGAAGCCTTATCAGTAAAAGGAATCAGACATTGAATTTCTTTTCCTTGATATAAAGCACGGATGTAACTGCGGTTGTCGATCGGTTCTACAAACAACACCCTCAGGTCGGCTTCCTGCTTCATGCTCCAGGAGAATTTCACTTGCCCGGGTAACTCTTTTTCACGCAGTTCGGGTGTATGCTCCGGACTATAGATAAAGGTTTCTACCTGTTGAAATAACTTCAGTTTCTCCAGCAGTTTCTCCTTACGCGACGAAAAACCTTCTGCATGGGCCTCCCCTATATTGGTTAATATGCCTATCGTGGGCTGAATGATATCGGCCAGCACCTGCATTTCTTCATTTTTTGATACTCCGGCTTCAAAAATGCCCAAGGTATGCTCCTCACTAATCTGCCATAAGGACAAAGGCACGCCGATTTGCGAGTTAAAACTCCGTGGACTTCGCACCACGTTATAATCTGGCGCCAACAATTGGTATAACCATTCTTTGACGATGGTTTTACCGTTACTCCCCGTAATAGCAATTACAGGTAACGTATAGCTTTCCCGATTATCGCGGGCGAGTTGCTGCAGCGCTTGCAGCACATCGTTCACCACTAAAAAATTGGCACCTTCATACTGAGCAAGGTAATAGCGGTTGCTGATCACAAAATTCCGCACTCCACGTTTATAAGCATCTGGTATAAACTCATGCCCATCGCGCTGTGCAACGATGGCAAAAAACAAGGTACATTCCGGATCAATCACACTACGGCTGTCAATCACCAGGTTATCAATAATGGAACTGGATTCCCCTAAATGGGCCTCCGCATGCAATAAGGTGCTGAGGTATTGAATGTTATGGTTATTTTCCATATTATCGTATTTGCCCGGCTCCCCTCACTATCCATTTATAACTGGTTAATGCTTCCAGGCCCATTGGCCCCCTGGCGTGAAGTTTTTGTGTAGAAATTCCAATTTCAGCCCCCAAACCAAATTGTCCGCCATCTGTAAATGCTGTGGAAGCATTGGCATATACCGCAGCTGCATCTACCTGGTTTAGAAAGCGTTCCAGATGCTCAGGAAGCTCAGAAATGATGGCCTCACTATGTTTTGAGCTATAGATGCTAATGTGCGCTAAAGCCGCATCCAGATCAGCCACCGTTTTTACAGCCATTTTATAATCCAGAAATTCTGTACCAAAATGTTCTTCAGTTGCCTGCTGCAGTAAATGTGCAGGGTAATTTGCTTGCAATTGCTCATATGCTTGTTCATCAGCAAAAACAACCACCTGTTTTTCCACCAGTGGTTCCAGTAGCTGTGCTAAATCAGCAAGACGATCTTGTTGTATCAACAGGCAATCGAGTGCATTACACACACTTACCCTTCTGGTTTTCGCATTCATGATGATGGCTTTCCCTTTTTCAACATCACCTGCTACATCAAAATACACATGAACTATACCCGCGCCGGTTTCAATCACAGGGATCCGGCTGTTTTCACGAACATAATTGATCAGTTGCTGACTACCACGTGGGATAATCACGTCCACAAAACCCACCGCCTGCAGCAAATCATGGGTAGCCTGCCGATCTGCCGGCAATAAGGTAACAAATGCCGGATCAAGCTGATGAGCGATTAACACCACCTGAATGATGGAGGTAATAGCCAGGTTAGAATATGCGGCATCACTACCCCCCTTTAAAATACACACATTACCCGTTTTGAAACAAAGTGAAAATACATCCAGGGTAACATTAGGACGGGCTTCATATATTACACCTACCACACCCAGAGGCACACTAACTTTGGAAATTTTCAAGTCATTGGGCATCACTTTTTCCAAAAGCACCTGCCCTAATGGACTGGTTAACGCGGCCACCTGACGAATGTCGTTTGCGATATCAGCAATCACTTGTTCCGACAATTTTAAGCGGTCATATTTAGGATCATCCGTTGCCATTAAGGCTAAATCCTTCTTGTTTTCCTGTAAAATAACCGAGCTGTTTTGCGTTACCGCATCGGCAAGATCCAATAAAAGGCTATTGATTTCAGTAGTAGTCAGGAGCGAAATATCCCTTGATGCTCTTAAAGCATGCTGGAAGTAACGTTGGTTTTCCATGATGATAGGCTATCCGTAATTAATTCTTTACGGCGTAAAAATAATTATAATGTACTAATGGTTTCTGTCCCTTTTCGCCAAGCCGTTCCCTGGCTTTATCTGCACCATATTCGGCAATGCCCAGGCCAATTAACTCATCATCGGCTCCAACTAGTTTTATGATGTCGCCTTTGGCAAATTCAGACGTTACCGCCAGCAGGCCAACAGGCAATAAACTACTGGCTTTACCAGATAACAGCGCTTCTTTAGCCCCTGCATTTAACTTAACCACACCTGTAGCCGAGTTTTCAGAATGGGCTATCCACTTCTTTTTACCAGATGTATTTTTTTCTGCAATAAAATGAGTGTTGATTACTTTTCCAGCTAACAAATCGGTTAATACGTTTTCACGGGTGCCATTGGCAATGTGTACGGGTATGCCCAACTTGGCTATTTTCTGCGCCATAGATAATTTGGTAACCATACCACCACGCCCAAATCCCGATTTAGCCTTTGTGATAAACGATGCCAGTTGGTTGGCACCCGGTTCGATCACTTCCACCACTTTACTGCCTTCCAGCTTAGGATCACCATTATATATCCCATCCACATTGGACAAGATAATGAGTGCGTCGGCATTTAGCATAGAGGCAATTAAACCAGCCAGCTCATCATTGTCTGTAAACATCAGTTCTGTTACCGATACCACATCATTCTCATTGACCACCGGAATAACCTGGTGTTTCAATAAAATGTCCAGACAGTTTTTGATGTTCAGGTAGTGCATGCGGTCGCGAAAGTCTTCTTTAGTAACCAGCACCTGTGAACACAACAAATCATGTTTCCCGAAGAGCTGTAAATAAGTATTAATCAGTTGAATCTGGCCAATAGACGCCAGAAGTTGTCTGGCCGCAACGGTATTCTGTTTTTCTTGTATCTTGATTAGACTTCTGCCAGCAGCAACCGCGCCCGAAGAAACGACTACCACCTCCATGCCTTGTTTTTTGAGTGCAGACAACTGTGCAACAAGGTGTTCCATACGCTGCACATCAGGTAAACCGTCTTCACGGCTGAGCACATTAGAGCCTATTTTAACGACAACTTTATGATAGCTGTTTTTCATGCCCTAATGTAGTTATTTACCGGTTGATTTTCTGAAACAAGGCTGTTTTTTGATCAGCAGCTTTGTTAAGATATTCGTAAACTTGTAGAATTGGAAACGAACTATAAAAAACCGGTTGTATTAGATAAAAAAACTGCTTTAGCTAAAGCGGAACACTATTGTGCGTACCAGGAACGCGCACAGCAGGAGGTGAGAAATAAATTATACGACTGGGGCCTGCACTCAGCAGAAGTTGAAGAGCTCATCTCAGAATTAATTGTCACCAATTTTTTAAATGAAGAAAGATTTGCCAAAGCCTATGTTTCCGGTAAGTTTAACATCAATAAATGGGGCAAGATCAAAATCAAGCAAGGACTGAAGCTAAAAAAGATTCCCGAAAAGATGATTATCCGGGCTTTAAATGGGTTGGATTACGATGATTACCTCCTGGCCATTCAGGTTGCTGCAGAGAAAAAACTAAGGACAATTACAGAAAAAGACCCCTACAAGAAGAAGCATAAGCTGGTTTCGCACCTGCTTAGCAGGGGATTTGAAAATAATTTAATTTTAGAGGTACTGAAAAACAACAACTTACTATAAACCTCATTAATTTTAAAAAAATAACTTGCAGGAAATAGATTTGTGCCTATATTTGCATCACCAAAACGAAAGAAACTGCTTTAACATTTAGTAGCTTTCTGAAGTTTAAAAGATCACGGATGTGGTCATCAATGCGAAAGTAGCTCAGTTGGTAGAGCACGACCTTGCCAAGGTCGGGGTCGCGAGTTCGAATCTCGTCTTTCGCTCTAAAAGCCTTCTTCATGAGGGCTTTTAATTTTAAAAGGTTTTACACCTGCTCAGATGGTGGAACTGGTAGACACGCAGGACTTAAAATCCTGTGACCTTAAAAGTCGTGCGGGTTCGATTCCCGCTCTGAGTACACAAACAAAAAAACCTGTAAGTTTCAAAACTTTGCAGGTTTTTTTTTCAGGCCTCCTTAGCTCAGCTGGTAGAGCAACTGACTTGTAATCAGTAGGTCATTGGTTCGATCCCGATAGGAGGCTCTTTAAATTTTCAACATCTTATGCCAAGATTTAGTAATTTTATTCCTTGAATAAAATACTTACGAAGCTTAAAACGATGCTGAAATCATGATAAACATTGCTAAACTCCTTGTTCTTTTGTTATTCCTCTCTGGTTGCAGTCTGACGCAACCTATGTCCACAACCCAGAGCCTCCATACGGAACAGCTCATCATTGAAAAATTAAGTGATCACACCTACCGTCATATCTCCTATTTGAAAACCAACGATTTTGGTAAAGTTGCCTGCAACGGAATGGTTGTAACCGATGGCAAAGAGGCTATCATATTTGATACCCCAACTGATAATGAAACCTCTGCCATATTGATCAATTGGGTAGAAACTAATTTACAATGCAAAGTTAAAGCTGTAATTGCCACCCATTTTCACGACGATTGCCTGGCGGGTTTACCTGAATTTCATCAACGAGGAATTCCATCGTATGCTAACCACATGACAATTAAACTGGCTAAACAGCACAATGCAACCCCTCCCCTACATGGATTTAACCTATCTACCGAACTGGTGGTAGGCAAAGAAAAAGTGTTAATAGCATATTTTGGCGAAGGTCATACCAGAGACAATGTGATAGGGTACTTTCCTTCAGAAAAAGTAATGTTTGGGGGCTGCCTGATCAAAGAATTGGGTGCAGGCAAAGGCAACCTGGAA
Organism: Pedobacter sp. CAN_A7; assembly: GCF_015752175.1. NCBI lineage: Bacteria > Pseudomonadati > Bacteroidota > Sphingobacteriia > Sphingobacteriales > Sphingobacteriaceae > Pedobacter > Pedobacter sp. CAN_A7. The sequence continues at coordinate 246,835 of NZ_JADOUW010000003.1, forward strand.
GATGCGAACACGACAGAATGGCCAAAAACGGTTAAAAAGTTAAAAACGAACTACCCTGCAGCGAAAATTGTAATTCCGGGACATGGGAAACCCGGAAATATTAGCCTATTAGATTATACTATTCAATTATTTGAAAATAAATGATTTAAGGTAACCATTAGGTGTGCTTACCACTTCCTTGGCGGTTAGTAAAGACCACAATTGCTAAACATTTTTCAAAAAAACTTGCACAGTATATAATTCTCGCTATATTTGCAATCCCAAAAGAAACCAAATACGGTTTTAAAAAGGAAAAAGACCACGGATGTGGTTAATAAAATGCGAAAGTAGCTCAGTTGGTAGAGCACGACCTTGCCAAGGTCGGGGTCGCGAGTTCGAATCTCGTCTTTCGCTCTAAAAGCCTTCTCCTGGAAGGCTTTTAATTTTAAAAGGTTTTACACCTGCTCAGATGGTGGAACTGGTAGACACGCAGGACTTAAAATCCTGTGACCTTAAAAGTCGTGCGGGTTCGATTCCCGCTCTGAGTACAGCCCCTTTTTACGCAAGTAAAGAGGGGTTTTTCGTTTAAAAAACTTTTCAAGGACTCTATAAACATAGATTTTATCGGTTCAGTCTGCAACGCCCCATCCGACAACAACTAAACTTCCCAGCATTTTACCACGAAAAAATAATTGCAAATAAATTTGCGCAACTAGAAGGTTGCACATATATTTGCAACTGATTAGTTTCATTAAAACAAGGAGAGACAAATGCGTAGAGACATTTTTCAAGCAGTTGCAGACCCAACAAGACGAGCCATAATCGTCTTAATTGCATTGCAAGCAATGACACCAAATGCCATTGCCGAGAACTTTAACACGACACGACAGGCTGTGTCAAAACATTTACGCATTTTAACAGAATGCGAACTTGTAAAACAAGAACAAAAGGGTAGAGAAATTTATTACTCACTAGAAATTGACAAAATGAAAGAAATTGACAAGTGGATAGAACAATTCAGAAAGATTTGGGAAACCCGATTTAATCAATTAGACAACCTATTATCAACAATTAAAAAATAAAAAATGAATAATTTACAATTTGACTTTAGGGTTGACAAGACAACCAAAACTGTCTACATAGATAGAGAATTTAATGCAGAACTTTCACTTGTATGGGACGCATTTACCAAACAAGAAATTCTTGACCAATGGTGGGCTCCTAAACCCTACTTGTCCAAAACTATAAGAATGGATTTTAGAGAAGGTGGGCGAAGATTCTATGCAATGGTTAGCTCAGCGGGAGTGGAAATAGGTTGGCAAATACAGGACTATACTTCAATAAGCCCGAAAACTAACCTTAAATTTTTAAGTGTTTTTGCCGACAAAGACGAAAATCCTTTTTTGCCAGGTTCCAATTGGGATTTGAATTTTAGTGAACAAAATGAAATAACCAAAGTAAGCATTACGATATATAATGATTCTCTTGAACGCATGGAAAAAATGATTGAAATGGGCTTCAAAGAAGGCTTTACTGCGACATTAAATGAATTAGATACTTTACTATCAAGCTAATGAACTGGTTCGTCTTCAGTACGTCTATGGGTACCAAACAAAAAAAGCCCCATTATATGGGGCTTTTTTTATGTTTAATAAATTGAATTTGCTCGTCAATCAGCACTATGACACTGCAGCAGCCCCAGCCGATGCCACCTCATGATCCTGTTCTACAGCACCACCCGATACCCCAAGGGCCCCAATAATCTTTCCGCTGTTATCTTTAAGTAAAACACCCCCTGGAAAAGATATCAAACCACCATTAGAATGCTCAATGTTATATAACGGACCGCCAGGTTGCGATAATTTACCTATCTCCCCTGTGTTCATATCAAAAAACCTGGCAGTTTTTGCTTTTTTAATCGAAATATCAACAGAACCCAGCCATGCATTGTCCATCCGGTGAAAAGAAACCAGGTTTGCACCTTCGTCAACAATGGCAATGTTCATGGGTACCCCTATGGCATTTGCCTTTTCTATAGCAGCCGTAGCTACACTTTCTGCTTGTTCTAATGTGATGCTCATACGTTACATTTTAAAAAACTAACATACCAGGCTGTAATAATGTTTGTTATACATCCAATAAAATGCTAATGGTCAGCGTTAAACCACAATTCTTGTAACAATGCCTACTATATTAATAGACTTCATTATCTTTGCACCGTTTAACAACAATATCACCTCAATCATGGTTAACCATGATCAACACAGGTTAACGCAAACGAATGATTGAATTAAAAAATATCAGTAAAATTTTTCATCAGAAAAAGAAAGAGATCATCGCCTTAGCTGAAGTTTCCTTACACGTTCCAAAAGGTAAAATATTTGGCGTGATTGGTTCATCAGGTGCGGGAAAAAGCACACTGATCCGTTGTGTGAACTTGCTAGAAAGACCTACACAAGGCCAGGTGCTGGTAGATGGCGTAGACCTGATGGCACTTTCGGCTTCACAGCTTGCCCAGGAAAGAAGGCAGATCGGCATGATTTTCCAAAACTTCAACCTGCTATCTGCCCGAACAGTTGCCGAGAACATTGGCTTCCCATTGGAGCTTGATCATACCCCGAAAGAACAGGTGGCCAAACGTGTACAGGAGCTACTAAAATTAGTCGGACTGGAAGAAAAAGCAGGTGCTTATCCTGCTAATTTATCTGGTGGACAGAAACAACGCGTTGCTATTGCACGTGCATTGGCCAGTAACCCTAAGGTATTGTTATGCGATGAAGCCACCAGTGCACTGGATCCGGCGACAACGAGTTCCATACTTGCCCTTTTAAAAGACATTAACAAAAGACTAGGCATTACCATCCTCCTGATTACTCATGAAATGGAGGTAATCAAAAGCATTTGCGATGAAATAGCCGTGATTAGTTTTGGCCGCCTTATAGAACAAGGCTCGGTAAGTGAAATTTTTACCAATCCAAAAACCGACGTTACCCGCGAATTGATTGCGTCTTCCATCAAAATAAACCTGCCCGATGCTTACCGGGCAAAGATTAGCGCAAGTCCGGCACCTGGTAAAATACCCCTGATTAAACTAGAGTTTACGGGAAATTCAGTTGATGAACCTGTGGTATCAGAAGTGAGCAGGCTATTTTCTTTAAATAACAACATCATTTCGGCACAAATAGAATATGCCGGCGATATCCAGTTTGGCGCCATGATTTTAGAAGTATATGGCACGCCAGAAAATCACCAGATGGCACTGGCCTATTATAAACAAAAACAGATTAAAGTGGAGGAGTTAGGTTATGTCTGAGTCGATGATTTTATTGCTATTTAAAGGCGCCTGGGAAACCATCTTTATGACACTGGTATCTGGTTTTTTTGGTTTCGCTATAGGCCTGCCAACAGGTGTAATGTTGTTCTTGAGTCGTGAACGACAGATTCTGGAAAACAAGTCGCTTAACCGGGCGTTAGCCATTATGGTAAATATCTTCCGTTCCATCCCTTTTATTATCCTTATTGTCTGGATGATCCCTTTTACCAGGATGGTGGTAGGAACCTCTATCGGCGTGTATGCCGCTTTAGTGCCATTAAGCATTGGTATTGCACCTTTTATTGCGCGCATGGTCGAAAATAGTTTATTAGAAGTGCCAAACGGTTTAGTAGAAGCAGCTAGAGCTATGGGCGCCGGGCCTTTCCAAATTGTGAGAAAAGTATTGTTACCCGAATCACTTCCTTCCCTGATTAATACCGCATCCATTACTTTAATCACCCTGATTGGTTATTCGGCCATGGGTGGTGCCGTTGGTGCTGGTGGCTTAGGCCAAATCGGTTACCAATATGGTTACGTAGGTTACGATGTATTGGTCATGAATACCGTACTCCTATCCCTGGTTGCCCTGGTTTTTATCATTCAATTTATTGGCGACTACCTGTCTAAAAAGGTAGACCACAGAAAATAACCCTCATCAAACAGCTTATTATCATTCCTATGAACAGAAATTCTTTCTCCATATTCATTGTCGCTTTACTGGCCACCATCACCTTATACAGTTGTGGCGGTGCCAAAAACACAGATCCCAACCTTATTAAAGTAGGCGTAATTGCTGGGCCGGAATACCGTGTAGCACAAGCTGCACAAAAAGTGGCCCTTGAAAAATACGGGCTGCAGGTAGAATTGGTGCAATTTAACGATTATGTAATGCCAAATGAAGCACTTCTACAAGGCGACATTGATGTAAATGCTTTTCAAACCGTTCCTTTTCTGGATGTACAAACTAAACAACGCGGTTACAAATTCGCTGTAGTTGGAAACACCTTTGTATACCCTTTGGCAGGTTATTCAAAAAAAATTAAAAGCCTGGACCAGTTAAAAAACGGCAGTACGATCATCATTCCAAATGATGCTACCAATGGCGGTCGTGCGTTGATTTTATTACAAAAAGCTGGTTTGCTTACCTTAAACAGTGGCGTGGGTTTGTTGCCTACCGTAAATGACATTAAAGACAATCCCAAAGACTTGAAGATCCTGGAACTGGAAGCCCCACAATTACCCAGAGCATTGGATGACCAAAATGTGGCTATTGCCATCATCAATAATACTTTTGCTACGCCAATCGGATTATTGGCTGAACGCGACGGCTTGTTTTACGAGGCACGCGAATCACCTTATGTTAATATTATTGTTTCCAGAGAGGACAATAAAACGGAAGAAAAGGTGAAGAACTTTGTAAAAGCTTACCAATCAGATGAGGTGGTGAAAGCTGCTAAAAATGAATTCCAGGGAAGTGCCATCAAAGGCTGGTAACACGCTGCAATGAAGAACATCTAATTGCTTTTTAAAGAAAGTATTATGTAAATTGGATTACTTAAACCTAATCCTTTATGAAATCAGCCTGTACCATTACCCATGTAGAAATTCCTGCCCCAGACCTAACCCTTGCATCTGCATTTTACGCAGCTGTATTTGATTGGAAGATCGAAGTTGTCATAGAAAACAGCTACTCCTTTTTTATGATTGGAGATACCCAAACAGGCGGCGGATTAGATGCGTCATTAAAACCTGCAGCACAAGGTGTCGGCACCCAGTTGGTGATCAACGTGGAGGATATTGACCAATACCTCCACAAAATTGTAAATGCAGGTGGAGCGGTAACACAAGAAAAAACACAAATTGGTGATGGTGGGCATGGCTACTTTGCTTCCTTTCAGGATCCCAATGGCAATCACCTGCAAATCCATTGCGACAACTAATCATCCTCTATACTTCCCCTCTATATCTTGTTCGGTAAAACCTTTACGAGATATAGAGGAGATATACTGAAGACAGCCTGACAAAAAGCCTTTACAATTAAGCCTGGCGGGGAAGAATTCTTTTAGTGCGCATGTCCCATTCCCATACCACCTGGTGTATGTAAATTTGAGGATGTCCTCACTGTACATAAACCGGCTCCGATGGCCAAAAGTCCAAACACCAGGTGTGGCAAGTAAACGAGATCGTTGAACCCGAATAACCAGGGAGAAATAGCGAGAAAGATCCCCATAATTACATCCATATTCAAGTGTACGGCCATGGAAACCGGTTTTTTGTGATTTCCTTCATAGTCTGTCATCAGCGACATCACCAGCGTAAGTACACCAACGACAATTGCACACCATTTAGCCGCTTCAATATCCGAAAACCGGAATATCCAAGGCGCTGCAATTAACAAGATGCCCACAATGTAATCCATTACCGCATGGGCCTTTCTACTCATAAACCTCATCATCATTTAATTTTAATTTACACCATTTATTGTTGAATAAATTTGCACAAATCCAATGCCGATAAAATTTAAAAATACACCTGTTTATGCGTGATTTTTACTCCCGTATATTTCCTCCTCCTTTATATTTTCTTAAGTTTATGACCTGAACTATTGAATAGTGCTAAACCCTCCCCGGTCATATGGAATTCTACAAAGCGCATACAAATGAAGTTTTTGATCATTTAAAAACCTCCCTTTCCGGCCTTCAAAAAAAAGACATTCCAGGCCTTCAGCAGCAACATGGTAAAAATAGATTAGCAGAAGGTAAACGACGTACTAAATTTGCTATTTTTCTGGCGCAATTTAAAGATGTCATGATCATCATCCTGATCTTTGCCGCCTTAATTTCATTTGTTGTAGGCGAGCACACCGATGCCTATGTTATCCTGGCTATCATTATTGGAAATGCATGGATTGGCTATAGCCAGGAATACAGTGCCGATGAATCCGTGAGGATGTTGCAGAAAATGGCGGCACAATATGCCACCGTGGTCCGCGATAATAATCCAGAAAAAATAGACCTGGGCGAGTTGGTTCCTGGCGACCTTATTTTACTGGATGCCGGTGACATTGTGCCTGCTGATGCACGACTGGTTGAAGTAAGTGCCCTAAAAACGGAGGAAGCAGCATTGACTGGCGAAAGCCACTCCATTGATAAAATTACCGAAGCTATTGACCTGACAAACGCCAGTCCGGGCGATCAGCTTAACATGGTTTTTAAGGGCACCATTGTAAGCAACGGCAGTGCCAAAGCCATTGTAACCTGTACCGGCATGAACACCGAAATTGGCAAAATTGCCGGTATGATGGAGGTTGGCAAACAGCAGACACCACTGCAAAAACGACTGGCTGCATTTAGCAAACAAATGGCTGTGGTGGTTATCCTTATCTGTTTAGCGGTCTTTGGGATGGGTCTGTACAGTGGTCAGCCTGCGCTGGAAATGTTCCTTACTGCATTATCACTTGCAGTGGCTGCACTACCTGAAGCACTCCCGGCGGTAGTCACCATTGCCCTCGCCAATGGCGCCAGCCGTATGGTTAAACAAAAAGCCCTGATGCGAAAACTTCCGGCTGTAGAAACCCTGGGCTCGGTGACCTATATCTGTAGCGATAAAACAGGTACACTTACTCAAAATAAAATGAAGCTGGAAAACCTGCAGGCCATTAATGGTCAGGAGGAACTATTGAACATCGCCATGATGCTCGATAATGAAGTGCGATTTTCAGATGACGGAACCATTCTTGGCGATTCAACAGAAACTGCCTTGGTTTACTTTGCGCAGGAACAAGGTCTTTCTAAAACTACTGCAGACCAAGCTTATCCCTTAGTGCAGAAACTACCTTTTGATTCTACCCGAATGCGCATGAGCACCTTGCACCAACACGGAGATCAATGGATTTTACTGTGTAAAGGTGCCCCCGTGAAAATTATCGAAGTGTTAGCCCCTACGTATAAGGACCAGACTGAAGCGTGGTTAGCTACAAATCGGAAATGGGCTGCTGAAGGGCTTCGCGTATTGTTTTTCGCCTATAAAGTTTTTGATCAAAAACCTACAGTGACGGACAATGAGCTAGAAATAGACCTTGACTTTCTAGGGATGACGGCCATGATCGACCCACCCCGTGAAGAAGTCATTGCCGCCATTCGGGAATGTAAAGATGCCGGCATAAAAACCGTGATGATTACCGGCGACCAGCCGCTAACTGCACAGGCCATTGCCGAGCGGCTGGAGATGGTACATGACCAGGCAACACGCATCATGACCGGTGCCGAACTCAGCAAGTTATCGGCAGCTGAATTTAAAAATGAAGTTGAAAACATTGCCGTGTACGCCAGGGTATCGCCAGAGCAAAAATTAATGATCGTAAAAACCTTACAACAAACCGGCGCATTTGTAGCCATGACCGGCGATGGGGTAAACGATGCCCCTTCTTTAAAGCAGGCGGATATCGGCATTGCCATGGGCATTACGGGTACAGATGTTTCTAAAGAAGCGGCCGACATGATCTTGCTGGACGATAACTTCGCCACCATTGTGAAAGCAGTAAAGGAAGGCCGAAGGATTTATGAGAACATTAAAAAGTTTATTTTATATGTACTTTCCTGCAACCTGGCGGAGATCCTGACCATCGTTATCGCTCCTTTTGTAGGCTTGGGCATGCCCCTGCTACCCATTCATATTTTGTGGATCAACCTGGTTACCGATGGTTTACCCGGACTTGCACTAACTGCCGAACCTGCGGAAAAAGACATTATGAAATTGCCCCCAAGACCACCAAAAGAAAGTCTGTTTGCCGGGGGCATGCTGATTAAAATACTTGCTACTGGCGGAATGATGGCCATCGTGGTCCTGGTTACACAATATTGGGCTGCGCAAAAAGGTTTCGATCTCCGCAGTCAGCAAACCATGGTGTTTACCTTATTATGTTTTATCCAACTCGGTAATGCCTTATCAGTTCGTGTTGCCTATCATTCCATCTTAAAAGCCAGGCTGTTTGCTAACCCTGGTTTATTATGGGTGTTGCTCGGTACCGTGATCCTTCAATTGCTGATCGTCTATGTACCCTTCCTGCAAGGGATTTTCAAAACCACCAGTCTAAGCTGGGTAGCTATGGAAATAGTGCTTATAGCTACTGCTGTAGGTGTGACGGGTATAGAAGTCGTTAAACAACTGATTAACAAGCTATACAACCGCAACAAGAAGGTAGTTAATACGGTTTCATAAGGTAGTAAATACCTGTTTTTAAGGAACCAGATCTGGCATGGGGCGATATAAATTCAAATAGCGCCACAAAAAAGGGTGTTTTTAGAAACAAAGCACAAAACATAAGAATTTTGGTATGGCACGACTTTTTCATTAGTACAAGCAAGAAACTAATCGACCGTTTTAAGTTGCTTACAAAATTAAGACGTGACGCAGAAATGGTTGAACATTTAACCCATAAAACTAAAAACTATGAAAAAGCTAATGATCATGGCCTTATTATCGGCATTCACCTTCGCTACTTACGCTCAAGACACTACTCGTCAAGATTCTACAGGAAAAGCGAAAGATAAGTCTATGAAGAAAAAAGACAAAAAAAACAAAAGCCAAACAGACACGACCACTACTGATACCACAAAAAAAACCTGGTAATCAAACCTACGTTGTTCTACGAAAAAAGAAGTCCGGTTGCTCAGCACCGGACTTTCTTTTTTTAGCCCCTCTTTGCTTTCCCATCGCATTCCTAACATGCCGCCCAAAAACCCTATATTTGGGCCTTACGCACAGGATATGCAGTTACACCCTACTTTTTCACTCACTTCCCTACTCGATAACGACTTCTATAAATTCACCATGCAACAGGGTGTGGTCAAGCTATTTCCTGGCGCAAAAGCACGATATGCTTTCATCAACCGCGGCAAACATGTCTTCCCTCCTGGCTTTTCAAAGGCTTTACGCGAGTCGGTAAATGAAATGGCTTCCCTGAAATTAAGCAGAGAAGAAAAGCTGTTCCTGCAGGATAACTGCCCTTATCTGGATCCGGTATACCTCGATTTTCTGGAAGGATACCGGTTTAATCCGGAAGAAGTACATATTGAACAGCATGGCGATCAGCTAGAAGTGCATGTGGAGGGCCTCTGGTACCGCACCATCTTGTGGGAAGTGCCACTTATGGCGCTCATCAGTGAATTATTCTATAAGTTGCATCATGCGGTAAGGCTAAGTGATGCGGAAGTAATTGCCCTTACACGCAAAAAAATTGAAGGATATGTGCGTTTAGGCGTCACAGTGGCTGAATTTGGTACCCGTCGCCGTTATGCCTACGATGTACACCGCCTGGCATTAAAGGCTTTAAAAGACCATGGACAAGGCGCTTTTATAGGCAGTAGCAACGTGCACATGGCCATGTTATACCAAACTAAACCCATTGGAACACATGCCCATGAATGGTTTATGTTCCATGCAGCACGTTATGGCTTCAAAATGGCCAATGCCATGGGGCTTCAACATTGGGTTGAAGTGTTTCGTGGCGACCTTGGAATTGCACTTTCTGACACCTATACCACCGAAGTCTTCTTTAAGCAGTTTGATAAGATGTACTCCAAATTGTTTGATGGTGTGCGTCACGACAGTGGTGATGCGCTACAGTTTGCGGATAAAGTCATCAATCATTACCATAGCTTGGGAATTGACCCAAAAACAAAAACAATTATTTTTTCTGACGGCCTTAATTATGACAAAGTAGCCCGTATTGCGGCCTATTGCCAGGATAAAATTGGAATCTCCTTTGGCATTGGCACCAACCTGACCAATGATGTGGGTCCGGAACCCATGAACATCGTAATCAAAATGACTGCGGCCCATCCTCAGGATGGTGAATGGACAGAAGTAGTCAAACTTTCTGATGAACCTGGAAAACATACGGGCACCGAACAGGCAATTAACCTGGCCAAAACCATCCTAAATATTCATTAAATACTTTAATACCCATATAAATACACACACATGCGTAAACTATTTTTAACCTTATCATTAGTTGCCTGTTGCCTACTTGCGCACGCACAAATGCTGCAGTCGCCCGATAAACACTTTAAACTGCAATTTAAATTATCCGGGCAGGGAGTACCCACCTATCAGTTAACCTATAAAAACATACCGGTCATTAAACCTAGCACCATGGGTATAGAGACCAAAGATGTGGCCTCCATGCTGGATGGTTTTACCATCACTGATACACAAACCAGCACTTTTGATGAAAGCTGGAGCCCGGTATTAGGAGAACAAAAAAATATTAGAAATCATTATAACGAATTGCTGGTTACCCTTACCCAAAAGGAACAGAAGGACCGCTACATTAAGGTACGTTTCCGCTTATTTAATGATGGATTGGGCTTCCGTTATGAATTTCCGGCGCAGCAAAACCTGAATTACTTTATCATTAAGGAAGAAAAAACACAGTTCGCTTTACATGGCGATCACAAGGCCTTTTGGCTTCCAGGTGATTACGATACCCAGGAATACAGCACGATGACCACTAACCTTTCTGAAGTGCGTGGAAAAATGAAAGAAGCCGTTACCCCAAATGCTTCTCAAAAGCCATTCTCTCCAACGGGTTTACAAACACCGTTGATGATGAAAAGCAAGGACGGATTGTACATCAATATCCACGAAGCAGCGCTGGTTGATTACTCGACTATGCACCTTAACCTTGATGATAAAAACATGATCCTGGAGTCGTTTTTAACACCTGATGCCGTTGGTGATAAAGGTTACATGCAGACCCCACACCATTCGCCATGGAGAACTATTATTGTTAGCGATAAAGCAACGGATATATTAGCGTCTAAGCTGGTGTTAAACTTAAATGAACCCACTAAATTTAAAGATGTATCCTGGATAAAACCCATTAAATATGTAGGGGTATGGTGGGAAATGATTACTGGAAAAAGTACCTGGGCTTATACCGATGTAGAAAGTATACAACTGGGTGTTACCGATTATACCAAACTTAAACCAAATGGAAAACATGCCGCCAATACGGCCCATGTGAAAGAATACATTGACTTTGCCGCTGAGCATAAACTTGACGCCGTTCTGGTAGAAGGATGGAATGTAGGTTGGGAAGACTGGTTTGGTAAAACAAAAGACTATGTATTTGATTTTGTAACCCCTTATCCTGATTTTGATGTCAAAGAATTACATCGTTATGCAGCGTCAAAGGGCATTAAAATGATGATGCACCATGAAACCTCCAGCTCCGTGCGTAATTACGAACGTCATTTAGATACGGCCTACAAGTTTATGGTTGAGCATGGATACAATTCTGTAAAGAATGGTTATGTAGGTAACATCATTCCACGTGGCGAATACCACTACGGACAATGGTTAAATAACCATTATTTGTATGCCATTACCAAAGCTGCAGACTACAAAATCATGGTGAATGCACATGAGGCCGTTAGGCCAACAGGATTAAATAGAACTTACCCTAACTTATTGGCCAATGAATCGGCCAGGGGGACAGAATATGAATCTTTTGGCGGTAACAATGCAGATCATACCACCATATTGCCATTTACCCGTTTAGTTGGTGGGCCTATGGATTATACGCCTGGAATTTTCCAGACTAAAATCAGTGCCTATAACCCGGATAATGATTCTTTTGTGCATACCACACTGGTAAAACAACTGGCTTTATATGTAACCATGTACAGTCCGCTGCAAATGGCCGCTGATTTACCAGAAACCTACAACAAACACCTTGATGCTTTCCAATTTATTAAAGATGTGGCGGTTGACTGGGATGATTCGTACATGCTGGAAGCAGAGCCCGGTGATTACATCACGATTGCCCGTAAAGCAAAAGGTAAAAATGAATGGTACATTGGTGCCATTACCGATGAACATGCACGTACTGCAACCATCAAGTTTGATTACCTGCCTAAAGGTAAAACCTATGTGGCTACCATTTATGCCGACGGAAAAGCCGCCAGCTACGATAAAAATCCACAAAGTTATGCCATTAGCAAAGTATTGGTTAACTCAAAAAGTGTGTTGAAACAAGCCCTTGCTTCGGGCGGTGGCGCTGCCATCAGCATTAAAGAAGAAGTGTCTGCGGAAACTAAAAAATTAAAGAAAATATAATACAGATTAACCAGGCCGTTTAAATTAAACGGCCTGGTTAATTATTTAAGTTTATAGAGCAATCCATTTCCGCCAGCCAGTAAAACAAGTTTACCGTTTTTAGAGGCTCCTACGGCGTTGAAACTCAAATCTGATAAGAGTGACCATGTTTGTCCGCCATCTGTAGACAGGTCCACGCCAGAGGTACCTACAGCGATACACAATAGCTTGTTGATGTACTTCACCCCTGACCGATAGCCGGTAACAGGAACTTTAGGTTTAAACCAATCTTTACCCCCATTAATGGTGAGCAGGATATTATTGGTATTTAGCTCGTCCTGTAAGTAATCGCCACCAACTACCATCCCCTGCAGTTCGTTATAAAAATCCATAGAAAATGGACCTGTACTGTTACCACCCGACCAGATGGGCAAAGCATAGCGGTTCCAGTTTTGTCCATAATCAGCAGAGTGATAAATATTTGCTGCCATACCACCACTACTTACCCAAACCTGGCCCTTACCCACAACTTTTATCGTGGTGCCACTGGCTGCAAACCCAGCTTCACCTTCAGCCATATCCAGCTTCAAATTCGCCGATATATTACTCCAACTCAGTCCACCATCCGTCGTTTGCAGCAATTGCATACGATGCGCAATGGGATCGCCGAAGATCATGCCTTGCTTTCCGTTCCAGAAGTCCATCCCATCCAAAAAAATTGCCGGATCGGCGTTATGATAAGTAGTTTTCCAGCTTTTGCCACCATCTACCGTCATCAGGATGTAAGCTGGTGAACCTGCATTCACAATAATGGCTTTCTGACTATTAAAAGCCTGGATATCCCTAAAGTCGAGGTTTTCCTTGCCTGCAGGCTGCGTCCATTGCCAGGTAGTGCCACTATCTATGGTTTTACCTACATAACCATTGCTGCCACTTACCCAGGCCACCCGATCAGAAACGATGGATAAACCGCGGATACTGGTTTTAGGTCCTGCAGGAAGAGGCACTAATTGATATTTTTGTGAAAAGCTTATCGCCGGTAACAGGGCGAAGAATATTAACAGAAATTTCATTTATTTAACACGTTTCCAGGTTTCTGAACGGCCAATTAAAGATATACCCATGTACCCGCGAATGCTGATTTGGTTGTTATCTTTTTGAGTGATATTACAGCTATAGGTTTTTCCTGATTTAGGATCATAGATTTTTCCATCCGTCCATTTTCCCTCTTCATAGACAAAGTCTTTCAACATTTCTAAGCCCAGTAGTGGTCTGGATTTTAATCCCGGTTCCGGGTTTTTAACATCCGTTTTGGCTACACCCTGTTCATCTCTTGGATTTTTCAACCAGACCATTTTACCATAATATTTACCATTCCTTTTAGAGATTTCCACGTGTGCTTCGCCCGATGGATTTACCCACCGCCCGAGAATAGCATCTTTACTTTGTGAAAAACCTGAAAAGGTGATTGCAGTGAGCAACAGAAGAATTGAGAAATATTTCATACAGTTTTTTTATTTTATTTAAGCTAATTTAAAAATATTGACTGTATTAACGAATTATTTCGAATTAATCGCCCTGGTACTTCCTCACCAGCATATTATAATTCTTATCAGACCAACAATAGGAGCATTCAGGGCAGTAATTAGCCATAAAAAAATCCCTATCTAAAATGAATAGATAGGGATTGATAAGTTACCATACGAAGAACTTAATCTGCGTGTAACGTGTCTTTATGATCATCAGGGTTGTAACCGGCTTCTAATTCGGCAAGTTTCTTTTTACCATAGGCCAGTTTTGTAATTAGTACAAACAATACCGGTACAATAAATAAAGCCAGGATGGTAGCAGAAAGCATACCTGCAGCTACGGTCCAACCAATGGTTTGACGTGAAGCTGACCCTGCGCCTGAGGATAGAATCAAAGGAATAATACCTAAGATAAAGGCCAGGGAAGTCATGATAATAGGTCTTAACCTCAACTTAACGGCTTCAATGGTAGCCGGGATTAATGGCATTCCCCAATCCACACGCTCTTTAGCAAACTCAACAATTAAAATCGCATTCTTCGCTGACAAACCAATTAAGGTGATCAGACCAATTTGCGCATAGATATTTAAGTCTAAATGAGGCAGGAAGATCAGGGCCAGGATGGCACCGAATAAACCAAGGGGTACACTTAATAAAATAGAGAAAGGCACAGACCAACTTTCGTATAAGGCAGCAAGCAGTAAGAATACGAAGATGACAATTAACGTGTAAATCAACGTTGTACTGTTACCTGCCTCTTGTTCCTGCGCACTTAAACCAGAGAAGTCAAAACTGTAACCACTAGGCAAAGTTTGGGCAGCTACTTCTTGCAATGCGGCCAGGGCCTCACCACTACTGTAACCAGGTTTTGCAGCACCACTTATCTCGATAGACCTGAACAGGTTATAGTGATTAATAATCGATGCATTTTCTATTTTTTTATAGGTAACCATGCTGCTTAATGGCACGGTACTACCACTCATATTTTTAACGTAAATGTTGTTCAGGTTATCAATATTCTTTCTGAACATGGTATCCGCTTGTGATACCACCCTGAAATTACGGCCGTATTTAGTGAAATCATTCACATAGCTTGAACCGAAATTAGTAGCAATGGTGCTATATATAGCGCCAATGGAAACACCCATTTTTTTAGCCTGCTCACGGTCAACCGTTAGCTTATAGTTTGGCGTATTTGCACTAAACAAAGTATAGGCCATGGCAATTTCCGGACGTTGATTCGCTGCGCCCAGGAATTTTCCAATTACACCTTCAAACTTTTTAATGTCGCCGGCTTGTTGCTCCTGAATCTGCATGCTAAATCCACCGCTGATCCCTAAACCTGGAATCGGTGGTGGTTGTACCACCAATACACTTCCTTCTTTATCACCTGCAAATGCTTTTTGCACCTTCGCAATCACTTCTGACACCACCACCTTACGGTCATCCCAGTGATTCATCTGCACGAAAAATGTTGCTGCATTCGATTTAAAGGATGAATTCAGAATGTTAATACCAGAAATGGAAGTAATACTTTTCACATCTGGGTTTTCTTTACGGATCGTTTCTGTAATTCTTTCCACAAAAGCGTTCGTACGCCCAGATGATGCACCTTCAGGTAAACTTACCCCCATCAGGAACACCCCTGCATCTTCACTCGGAATAAAACCAGTTGGCTTTGAATTAAACATCGCCAGCGTACCTACATATAAACATACCAGTATGATCATCACCATAGGTGCTTTTTTCAAAGAATAACGTACCCCTTCAGAATATTTTGAGGTAACTTTAGCAAACCATACGTTGAATTTGTAAAACCATTTATTTAAACCTTTAGATTCTTTATTCAGGTTCATTGGTGTCAACATGATCGAACACAATGCTGGAGTTAGTGATAAAGCGATAAAAGCCGAAATCAATACGGAAACCGCAATAGTAATGGCAAACTGTTGGTACAACTGCCCCACCATGCCGGGAATAAAACCAACCGGAATAAATACCGCAGCAAGGATTAATGCAATCGCAATAACCGGTGCTGTAATGTCTTTCATCGCTTTTCTAGTCGCCTCTGGTGCATCAAGCCCCTCATGATCCATATAATGCTGTACCGCTTCCACCACAACAATGGCATCATCCACTACAATACCAATGGCTAGTACAAAGGCCAGCATGGTCAGAATGTTTACGGAGAAACCAAATAGGGTAAAGAAAATAAATGTACCTACAATGGAAACAGGGATCGCGATCACCGGAATTAGCGTTGCTCTCCAGCTTTGAAGGAAGATAAATACAACAATGGTTACCAAAATCAGCGCTTCAATCAAAGTGTGAACTACACTGTTAATTGATACATTTACAATGGATACCGTCTCGTAGCCAATGGTATAGTCTAAATCATCAGGGAAAGATTTCTTTAAATTCTCTAAAGCTTTAGTAATCCCTTCGGCAGTTTGCACGGCATTACCACCTGGTGTTTGATAAACGCCCATCATGGAAGCTACCTTACCATCTAATTTAGCTACTGTGGCGTAAGAGAACTCACCTAATTCTACCCTTGCAATATCTTTAAGGTAAACCGCAGATCCATCAGTCGATGTTTTTACGATGATGTTTCTAAACTCTTCTTCAGTGCTTAAATCCCCATCCAAAATGACGTTGAATTCAAAAGTCTGGTTGTCCATTTGAGGTGCACCCCCAACTTTACCACCCGGCATTCTTGAATTCTGTTCGGCTATTGCCGCGTTAACTTCCGCTGCAGTTAAGCCTAAACTAGCCATTTTACTTGCATCTAACCAGATACGCATACTAAATGGTTGTCCGAATGCCGTCACATCACCTACTCCAGGAACCCTTAATAAGGCATCCTTTACATAAAGGTTGACATAGTTGGACAGGAATTTCTGGTCGAAAGTTCCATTTGGAGAATATAGACCCAATACCATTAACATATCGGTATTTGCTTTTTTGGTCGTTACCCCTAAACGCCTAACGGCCTCAGGTAATGCAGGTTCTGCAATACCTACCCTGTTTTGAACATCCAGGGCCGCGATATCAATGTCTGTACCTACTTCAAAAGTAACCGTGATGGTAGAACGACCATCAGCTGTACTCGAAGAGGTCATGTATTTCATGCCCGGTGTACCGTTAATCTGGCTTTCTATAGGTGTAGTCACCGTTTGTTCTACTGTTTCTGCATCGGCACCTGTATAAGTTGCAGCAACCGAAACAGTGGGTGGTGCAACGTTTGGATATTGACTGATCGGCAATGTGGTTAACACAATGGTTCCGATCAAGACAATCAATATGGATATGACGATGGCCGTGACCGGACGTCGTATAAATACTTCTGAAATCATATGATCTTTATTGAATTAAATATTATTTAGCTGGACCTGAGTTAGCTGGATCTGCTTTAGCAGGGCCTGCAGCTACAACTGCACCCGGTCTAACATTTTGCTGACCTTCGGATACAATAACTTCGTCTTTTTTAAGACCGTCTTTGATCACTACTTTATCGCCCATTACACTTCCTAATTTCACAATACGTGGTTCTGCTTTACTACTGTCGCCAACTACATATACACTATATGAACCTAACTGTTCAGTAACCGCTTTGTAAGGAATGGTTAATTGCTTGCCTTCAGATCTGTTTAATACTTTTACATTGCAGTTCATACCAGCCAATAAGCTATTGTTTGCATTCGGGTAGCTGATTCTCACTTTGATAGTACCTGCATTTGGATCAACAGCACGGTCGATGGTCACAATTCTGCCAGCCATTGGATAAACACTTTTATCCTGCATTTCCAGGGTAAAAACTGAATCTTTCATGGCTGAAGGATTTTGTTGCAGTTTAGCGAAACGTGCGATATCTCTTTGGTTTACCGAAATATCAACCGCAATCGGGTTAGTCGTCGAAACCGTATTAATTAATGTTGTACCTGGACTTACGAATGCACCTAATTTAACCTGTGAGATACCGATAGTTCCATTTAATGGCGAAACGATTACAGAACGTTGAAGATCTGCATTTACATTTGCTAAATTAGCTTGTGCAGCAGCAACCTGCGATTCTGCATTTGCAAGATCAGTTAATGCATAATCCACACGTTGTTTAGCTATAGCTTCCTGCTCACTTAATTTGGTGTAACGTTCTGCATCTTTTTTAGCTTTAGCTAAATTAGACTTCGCCATTTGCACATCAGCTTGCGCCGATCGTTGAGCCGCCACATATTTAGTGCGGTCAATTTCATATAACTTCTGCCCCTTGGTTACTTTTTGCCCGTCCTTAACATAAATAGCTGTAATGTATCCGCCAACTTGTGCACGCAATTCCACTTCATTCAAGGGAACCACCTGGCCTGGGTAAGTATCAACAATGGTTACATTTTCTTCCGAAACCGTGTAAGTGGTTACCGGCGTTGGTGGCGGTGCTGCTTGTTGGGCAGTTTGATCTGAATTTCCGCAGGATGCTAATATAACTGTGCCAAGTATAAATAGACCTGATTGTATACGATTAAAGTTCATTGCTGTTAATTAAGGATTTATAGTTATGGTGCCTAATGCTTGTTGAACGTCTAGTTTTGCAGCTAACAAGCTGTATAGTGAATTAAGGTAATTGAGTTGAGCGGTGTTTAAATCACTCTCTGAGGTCATCAAATCCAAATAAGTTTTGATCCCCTCGTCGTACTGTAATTTAATCGTGTTGTAAACCTGTTTAGAGATCTCTACGTTTGCATTAGCTGTTTTCCAATCGTTTAAATTAGCTTTATAAGTAGCTAATGCACGCTCATATTGAGTGTTGATTTCGTTTCTGGCATCTTCAAGATCAAGGTCGATCCGTCTTTCCTGCAATTGGGATTTTTTAATTGCATGTGTACGCAGGCCACCCTGAAAAATCGGTACGTTTAACGTTAAGCCTACTACCGATCCTGGGTAACTTTGGTTATACAGGTTACTGAAATCATCGTTTAAATAATTCCAGCTGTAATTAATAAATCCAGATAAGGTTGGTAAATAAGCCGCTTTGTTATAACTGGTATTAATTTTCTGCAGGTTTCTTTGGGTTTCCAGCAATTGGTATTCAATACGGTTTTTAGGTTCTAACATTTGTGCGGTATCTAACAACACTTGCTGCTCCATCGTTTGGGTATTGAAAGTTAAACTGAACTCTTGATCCGGGTGATAGCCAATTAAGCCTTTAATATAAGCGTATTTGTATTTCAACAATTCTACAGTTCTTTTTTTATCGGCCTGCGAGTTACTTAAACTGATTTGCGCACGCTGATAATCGGTTTTATCAACCAAACCACCTTCATATTGGGCTTTTGCATCTTTTAATTGTTTTTCAACACGTGCAATGTTTTCATTAATGATGTTTAACTGCTCCTGGCTAGTCAGAATATCAAAAAAAGCTTTACTTACTTCTACAATAGTAGTAATCTTGGTACTTTCTGTAGTTTGTTTGTATTGCTCGCGATAATATTTGGCAGATTTCGATGCCTGGATTAAACCGGCATTTAAAAATTGTTGATCAGCTTGTAAAACAATACCTGAAGTATTTTTGGTACCAAAAGTAATGTAATTGGTTTCGCCATTAGTAGTTAAAGCGTTTACTTGCTGCTTTAAATTATGGTTAAAATTTGCGTTCGCATTGATCTGCGGCAGCCATCCCGATAAAGCCGATTTGATATCACGCTCCCCTATTTCTTCGTCAATTAAAGCCTGTTTAACTTGAGGCTTATTTTTTAACGCATAATCAATTAATTGCGGCAACGTTGCATTTAAAAGAACTTCGTTTTCCTGTGCAGTTTGTGCAAACAGTGACCCGGAACTCCATATAGGGATAAACCCGAGCAGTACAAAGAATAATTTGTGGATTTTCATTAATATATTTCTTTTTGAGGGTGAGAACATAAGAAATTTATATAACTAAAGAAGTCACACAATCCCCTATTATGTCTTGTTAATTAATTTGATTGCTCTAATTTTTTAACGCTGCAAAAGTAATAAAGTGTTTATTGATTTCTGATGGAGAATTAACTGAACAAAGTAAAATTTAGACTGAAGCGAAGCATGAGCGCACTCAAATGTATTTGCCAGGCCTCAAAAAGTTATTTATAAACCACCCCATCAGGATATCGCCACATTTGAGTAAGGTGATTAACCGTTTTAGCGCCAATTATGAGGCTTTCAGTAAATTACCTCCTACATTTGGTAGTTTTAACCTGTATTTTTGTTCCACATGAATGTTACACAACCAAATAAAGACTTTTATAAATACTTTCGGTTCATTTTTGTCCCTATCGTGTTTCTGGGATTTTATTTACTGGCTTTCCTCGTCGATCCTTTTCGCAACTGGGCAGATTATTTTAACCGAAGTGCAACACAAATTACCATAGAGTGGGCTTTTGTGCTCTTATTCTGCCTGATCTTAACCGAGATTAACCTCATACTAGCCAGGAAACTAGATAAAACCCTACCTTGGGTGATGTACCCGCTTCAACGGTTTTTCACGCAGTTTATCATACAGATCATTTCGACTACTTTATTCCTGTATATTTTTCTCCGCACCTCTATTTACATCTTTGAAGGGGATTCAGGATTATCTAATGTAGACCACCTGATTTTACGACAAATGTTTGTGGTGAGCCTGCTGTTATCTACCTTGATTAGCCTGATCTATACGGGAAACTTTTTCCTGCAAAAATGGAAGGATGCGGTATTGGAAACGGCAGAATTGAATGTGAAAACAGTGGAATTGAAGCAGATTGCCTTAGAAGCCCAGTTAGAATCGCTTAAAGCACAGCTGGATCCTCATTTTATGTTTAACAATTTCAGTACGTTATCAGCACTTATAGCCGAAGACCCAGCACTGGCACAGCATTTCCTAGAAAACCTGTCGCGTGTTTACCGCTACATGATTATCAACCTGAATAAAAACATTATCTCTGTCGAAGAAGAAATCAACTTCGCCCAGGCCTACTTCTACTTAATTAAAATCAGACTTGGCGATAATGTAAGGATGGAAATTGATGTGAGCGAGGCGACCCTTAAAAAGGGTATCCCACCCATAACCTTACAGCTGCTTATTGAAAATGCGATTAAACATAATACGGCATCTCGTTCTAAACCGCTGCAAATCACCATCAGCATGGATGGCGAGGACCGTTTAAAGATTACCAATACCCTGCAGCGCCTTAACTATAACATTCCTTCTACCTGTCTGGGCATCAAAAACATCCATAGTCGCTACCTTTTATTATCTGATCATGATGTTGACATCCAGGAAACATCAGACCAGTTTATTGTTAAACTACCCTTATTGAATTTATAACATTGCCAATGAAAATCCTGATCATCGAAGACGAACAACGTAATGCCAACCGCTTACAAAGTCTGCTGCTTGAAATAAACCCAGATATTGTAGTGGTAGATATTTTAGAAAGTGTGAGCGACAGTGTGGAGTGGTTTGCTGCAAATGATGAGCCTGACCTTATATTAATGGATGTACGCCTGGCCGATGGACTGTGTTTCGAAATATTCTCAGTTTGTACACTTACGGCCCCGGTTATTTTTACTACAGCTTATGATGAATATGCGATTCGCGCTTTTAAAGTAAACAGTATAGACTACTTACTTAAACCAATTGATAAAGTAGAACTGGCTAGTGCATTAGATAAATACAAACAGTTTTCTTCGCAAAACCAAACCGGTGCTATGATTAGCAGTTTGGTAGATATTATCAAAAAGCCAGGTGCCGTTTACCGCTCCAGGTTTTTGATCCCCATACACGATGGTTACAAAACCATTATTGTTCAAGACATTAGCTATATATATTCAGAATTTAAAGTTTCACACCTGGTCTTGGCTAGTGGCGAAATACAAGCTATTTTATTTACCATGGATGAACTGGAAGAGCAATTGAATCCTGATCTGTTTTTTAGGGCTAACCGCCAGCACCTGATCAGCATCAACAGCATTAAATCCATTCACAATTATTTTAATGGCAAATTGAAGGTCATCCTAAATGGCCTGGAAGATGTGGAGATTTATATCAGCAGGGAAAAAGCAACCTTGTTCAAACAATGGCTGGATCGGTAACTTTTGGAGGCAATGTAATGTCACACAGCTATTTATTTAGCAGGTGTTAATAAACCTCTCGCATGCAGCCAATCGCCAAAACGATCAATCCAGGTATCAGCAGGCAGACCTTGTTTACTCATGCCAAAACCATGGTCACCTTTTTCGTACATGTGCAACTCTACTTCCTGACCAGCTGCTAACCACTTACTGTAAATTTCGATGGTATGTGGTGCTAAACCTAATCCATCATTTGATGCAGCTGCTAAAAAAGCAGGCATTTTCTCTTTGGGCACTTGATTACCAATGGCCGCAGTTAAATACGTATAAATTGGAGCGATGAAGTTAGGCTGGTTAACACCTTTGCTGGTCATGGCGACAGACATAGTAACCGTTCCTCCAGCGGAGAAACCCATAAAACCTATTTTACCAGGGTCAATACCATAATCTGCAGCATGTTCACGAACATATTTCACGGCTTCCAGTCCGTCGTTCATCGCAAATTCCACTACTTCACCAAAAGCAACCGGAGAGCCCGGAGGTGTCGCCGACAACAGTTTACTCAGTTCTTCACCCGGCTGTGTACCTTTGGTGCGATTCACACGGTATTTCAAGACAAACACGGTTACTCCTTTCTCAGCAAGCCATTTTGCAACAGCAGTACCTTCTTTTTCAAAAGCTAGCATTTGAAAACCACCGCCCGGAGCCACAATAACAGCAGTTTCAGATTTCTGTGTTCCGCTTGGCTTAAAAACAGTTAGCGAGGGTTCTACCACGTTATATATATGGGGACTTTTAGGATTGTAGTTTTCGACAGCTTCCTTCCAGTTCCAGTTTTCTGAACCAGGTGCTTTTCCAGGGTATAATTTGATCACTTGTTGTTGCGAATAAGCCAAATTGGCGAATAGTAAAAGGGCTAAGATGAGTATATTTTTCATGTGTTTTATTCATTTAATAGTGAATAATTGCATTATTTCTGCTCAGCAGACACACCGTTAGTGGTCATGATGATGGGCTTAATCGTTCCATCTGCATGATAATATAATTTTTCTATGGCAATTGACCTGCTGTAGCTACCCCCATCTGTATTGATACCGCCATTGTGATAAATAAAGTACCATTCATCTTTAAATTTAATAATTGCCTGGTGATTAGTGTTACTGTTACCTGCAATTTCATTTATAATCCCTTTATAAACATAAGGACCATCAATTTTATCGGCCATTGCGTAGGCAATTTTTTCCGGGAATTCTGTGGCATAACTCAGGTAATATTTACCGTTGTATTTATGTACCCAGGGCGCTTCCGTAAAGCTAAGTCCGTCAAATTTAAGCTGTTTGATCTCTCCGTCAATTTCGATCATATTATCTTTAAGTTTAGCGTAATAACCCTCCCTGTTTCCCCAGAAAATCCAGGCGGTGCCATCATCATCAATAAACACTGCAGGATCTATGCAGGCCCAGGAATGGCTGGATGCGAAACAATCTTTATTGGTTAATAGCGGCTTGCCCAGCGCATCTTTAAACGGTCCTTCCGGGCGGTCGGCAACAGCTACCCCAATTCCCGACCAGTTGGTGCTTACGTACCAGTAATATTTACCATTACGTTCTACTACATCTCCAGCAAAAGCATCGCCACTTTTAGCCCAGGAGAAATCTGTAATTTTTAAGGGAACAGGGTATTCAGTCCAGTTTTTCATGTCTGTAGTAGAATACACCAGCCAATCTTTCATTTTATAATTTTTTTGTCCACCGGCAAAATCGTGACCTGGGTATAACCATAGGGTATCACCTTTTACCAGGGCAGCCGGGTCTGCAGTATAGTGATGTTTGATAATGGGATTACCTGTAGACTTAAATTGATAACGATCATTTGGACTCACGGGCTGTAATAACAAGCCGGGTACACCAGTCCACTTTTGCTGCAATTGCCTGGCTTCCTTTTGAGTAATACTGATCACACTGCCATGTCTGGGATGGAAATTCTTAGTAAAACCTTGTGGCTTTTTGGTGAAATTGAACAGATCTGTGCTGCTTTGAAATTCATAACGGCCATTGGTGTAGAGATCGTACATTAATATATACTCATCAGTATCGTTGCGTTTAAATATACTAGAGCCTTCCACCACAACAGCGGTGTCGGCATAGGCGTCCAGGTATTTAAAATCCTCTTTCCAGGGCCCTTGCAAGGATCGGCTGGTGGCTTGCTGAATACCGTTTTTTATTTCTTTACCCGCCTCATCTTTGGTGTTACCTTTAAAAAACAAATGATAAAGTCCATCTTTAAACACAATATCACCGTCAATACCGCCATACTTCGGACTAAACATTAATTTAGGTTCACTTTCGAAACCAGTAAAATCTTTATTAGCATAGGCAGCATAGAAATCCAGTTTATCATTCGCATGTTGCCTGACGGTGAAATAAACCAGGTATTTTTTAGCTTTTGTATCGTAAATGGTTTGAGGTGCCCATACCCATTTTACCTTACCGAACTTTTTCGGATAAGCCTTTGCCAGATCGATCACAC
This sequence comes from Pedobacter sp. CAN_A7, assembly GCF_015752175.1. Lineage (NCBI taxonomy): Bacteria > Pseudomonadati > Bacteroidota > Sphingobacteriia > Sphingobacteriales > Sphingobacteriaceae > Pedobacter > Pedobacter sp. CAN_A7. The sequence goes on from NZ_JADOUW010000003.1 coordinate 271,369, forward strand.
TAGACTTCCATTCCGTTAAATTCTTAGATTTCATCATCGTGATACCCGGATTACTATCCCAACCATTTTTTACGGTAAACATATCTGTAGCCACCAGGTAAAACCCCTCACCGTGCTCTGCTCGCAATAAGTGAGGATCACGGATCCCACCTGTTTGTGAAATATCGCTTGATGGGATAATGGGTTCGTTATTATTCAGGGCAACCCACGTTACGGCATCCTGGCTAACTGCCAGGCGGAGCTGTTCCTGAGTTTCTTTGGTTCCTGAGCCTTCAAAATAAGCAAAGAGGTATCCGGTATAGTCCTTACTAACAACTTGTGCAAAAGCAAAATTTTGGAAGCAGCATAGCAATAAGAATAGTAACAAGCGCAGGGATGTGCAGGTAATTTTTAACATCGATCAAAGATATTTGGTTAGCGGAAAAAGGGTAGCACAGCTAAGATAGATTAAAAGTTTTTAAACGTCAATTTAACATATAAAAATCACAGCCTGATTACTTGCCTTCAGGACACCATCAAACTGTTGTTTGTGGGAACAATTATTCACAACGTATGCAATTATTTACAAGCCAAAAGGGATAAAACAATCAAATTTAATTTGAAACTTTAGTAGCTTTAAAGAAAAACCTAAAGCGCTAATTATTCAGATAAAAAAGCCATTACAGACCACAAAATATTCATTTTGATTGAACAAAAGGTCTAGTCAAGCTGTACCTGAATCCATAATGAATACGTAATGAATCCGACATGAATCCGTGTTTTTGCATTAAAAGTCGTATTCACTACATTTTCAAGCCATATTCATTATGTATTTAGGAACAACCATTGCTGAAGCTCACTAAAATTTACTAAAAAGAAACACCTGTTTATATTGTTTGATAGTCTCCAATTTTCAAAATTTTTAATTCGCCAAATAAAAAATAAAGAGGTTTAACAAAAGCCCTTTGCCTAGCTTTAAGAGATGCTGTTCAAAGAAGAATTTTTGCACTTTATCTGGAAATTCAGGCTTTACCACAGGGAAGCGCTGCATGCTAGTCCGGGTGGTAAACTTCGCGTTATCCACCCCGGAACGAACAATAAAAATGCTGGCCCTGATTTTCTGGAAGCCAAACTACAGCTTGATGATACCCTATGGGCCGGCCAGGTGGAAATTCACTACCGCTCATCAGATTGGTTGTTGCACAAACACCAACACGATCCAGCCTATGACAACGTGATTCTACATGTGGTTTATGAGCATGACCAGCCTATTTACCGGCAAAACGGGTCAGAAATTCCAGTATTGTCGTTAAAAGGAAAATTTAAGGAAGACTTGTATAACCATTACCACGCCCTGGTTAGTGCAAGCAACCGTTTCCCTTGTGAGCAACAGCTGGGTAGCGTTGATGCGTTAAGCATCCGCCTGGTGCTGGACAGGCAACTGGTGGAAAGATTCGAAGAAAAAACACAAGCCATTTACCAGGTATTAGAGAAACACAAAGGCGATTGGGAAAAGACATTTTTCTATTTTCTATGCCGTAGTTTTGGTTTTAAAGTGAACACCTTACCTTTTGAACTTTTAGCCGATAGCATTGATTTGCAAACACTTAAGAAATACCAGCAATACCCCAGGCAGCTGGAGGCCCTGTTGTTCGGGCAGGCCGGTTTTTTGGAAGGGCGCTTCACAGAAAGCTATCCTCTTGAACTGCAAAAAGAATATGCATTCTTACAGCGGAAATACAACCTCTGCCCCATTCCGGTTGCTTTATGGAAAATGTTAAGGATGCGGCCAGGTAATTTCCCCACCTATAGAATGGCCCAACTAGCTGCACTGCTGCAACGGCATCTTAATTTATTTGCTACTTTTTTATCTATTGATAGTTTTCTTGACTATCCCTCACTCTTTGCTTCGCTTCCGATACATCCGTATTGGGAAACCCATTACCATTTTAAAAAAATAAGTGTGAAGACCAGTCCACAAATTGGAAAACCTTCGGTACAAAATATTTTGATCAATACCATTTGTGTTTTTTTATACGTTTATGGGAAATATACAGACCAGGGAAAATACAGGGAAAAAGCTTTTGGCCTGTTAAACTTTTTGCCGGCAGAAAAAAATGCTGTCGTAGCACCTTACCAACTGGCGGGCATCGCCATGGAGAGTGCGGCGACAAGCCAGGCCCTTTTACAGTTAAATAAATATTATTGCTGTCAGAAAAAATGTTTAAATTGTACTATTGGAATCAAAATATTAAACAAATAACAATGTTTCAACGAGTGGTTACTTATTTTGAAAAACAGAGTTTTGGGGTTTGCACCTATCTCGCCGAGAAACTAAACATGTCAATCGGCAGAATCAGGTTATTCTTTATTTACTCTTCCTTCCTGGCAGTAGGCTTTCCCATCGTATTTTATGTATTGGCAGCATTTGTTTTAGACGTGCGCCACTACATTAAAAAAATAAGATTAGGAATTTGGGATGTTTAACCATCCACAGGCCTAACTACTGTGTAATTAACAACTATATATTTTATATTTGTTAATTATAAATACGAACAAAAAAAATGGCACTTAAGGGAAACCAATTTAAATCGAACTCATTCAAAAACGAATCTGGTGAAAGACCAGGTGCCAGGGCATCCGTTAAACCCACTAGCAGACGTTTTGAGAATTTACCGAGTTTCGACTTTCAGGACGGCCGTTTTATCAAAATACTAGGGCTCTTTTTCCTGATCCTTTCGTTGTACTTCGTCATCGCTTTTACTTCTTACTTATTTACCTGGCAGGACGATTACAGCTATGTAATTGACGCTAACGGGGGTTGGGCAAATTTATTTAAGACCATTGAAGAATTAAAAGCCGCATCGATATCCCCGGTTGTGCAAAACTGGTTAGGCAAATTCGGCGCCCTGTTATCGCATCAGTTTATTTATGAATGGTTCGGGCTGGCCTCTTTTCTGTTTATATTCGTGTTTTTTATCATCGGCTACCGCCTGTTGTTTAAAGTAAAGATTTTCCCATTAGAAAAAACATTAGGCTACAGCCTGTTTTTCCTATTATTTATATCTATTGGTTTTGGCTTTGCCCATTCTTTTTTCTCTGAGGCCCCACATTACCTGGAAGGTGAATTTGGTTACTGGACCAACCGCTTGCTGGAAGCACAAATTGGCGTTGCAGGAGTTGGTGGATTACTCACCTTTTTAGCCCTAACTGTGCTCATTATAGCATATAACATAGACTTTAAATTACCGGAAAGAAAGAAAACCTTTACGCCTGATTTTGTTCCTGATGTTGCAGAACAAGATGAAGTGGTACTTGCAAATGAGCAAAGATCAGAACCTGTAGAGTTTACCCTGAATGACCGATTTGCCAACCAGCAAAGGAAAACGCAAGAGGTAGTGTTAACACCGGAACCTCGCGAAGAACCTCGCTTTGAACGTGAACAGCCACAGTTTGAAAAAGTAGTACCTGTACCACCAAGACCTCCTGTAGCCAATGTAATGCATGTTCCGTTGGTGGTAGAACCTGTTACTTTAACTCCCGAGCCTAAGGCGGAGGTACCTGAGAAAATAGAACCTGAGTTAACCATAGAAAAAACCGAAGAAGAGAAAAAGGCCGAAGACCTGGTGGAACAGTTTGGCACCTACGACCCTACCCTTGACCTGGCGAGTTATAAATACCCTCACTTAGGCTTACTGGAAAACTATGGTTCTAACAAGATATCTGTGGATGCAGAAGAATTAGAGGTCAACAAAAATAAAATTGTAGAGACCCTGAACCACTATAATATTGAGATCGATAAAATTAAAGCGACCATAGGACCAACCGTTACTTTATATGAGATTATTCCGGCACCTGGGGTAAGGATTTCAAAGATTAAAAACCTGGAAGATGATATTGCCCTTAGTTTAGCAGCATTAGGGATCAGGATTATTGCACCGATGCCAGGAAAAGGCACTATTGGTATTGAAGTACCTAACCTGCACCCTGAAATGGTATCCATGCGAAGTATTATGGAGACAGAGAAATTCCAGCAAACAACCATGGAATTACCTATTGCCATGGGGAAAACGATTTCTAATGAAGTTTATATTGGTGATTTAGCTAAAATGCCTCACTTATTGGTGGCTGGGGCAACTGGTCAGGGTAAATCTGTGGGGATTAACTCTATTCTGGTTTCCCTGTTATACAAGAAACACCCTTCACAATTAAAATTTGTATTGGTGGATCCTAAGAAGGTGGAATTAACCTTGTTTAACAAAATTGAGCGTCACTTTTTGGCAAAACTGCCTGGGGAGGCGGATGCTATTATTACGGACACGAAGAAGGTTATTACGACCCTGAATTCCCTGTGTATTGAGATGGATCAACGTTATGATCTGTTAAAGGATGCACAGGTGAGAAATATTAAAGAATACAACGAGAAGTTTATTAAAAGGAAGCTGAACCCTAATAATTCGCACCGTTTCCTTCCTTATATCGTGCTGATTGTAGATGAATTTGCCGACTTAATGATGACTGCCGGTAAGGAAGTGGAAACACCAATTGCTCGTTTAGCACAACTGGCCAGGGCTGTAGGTATACACCTGGTCTTAGCTACACAAAGACCATCGGTAAACATTATTACGGGTACCATTAAAGCGAATTTCCCGGCCAGGTTAGCCTTTAGGGTATTATCGAAAATAGATTCGCGGACCATATTAGATAGCGGTGGAGCAGATCAGCTGATCGGCCGTGGTGACATGTTGTTATCGACCGGAAATGACCTGATTCGTCTACAATGTGCCTTTGTGGATACACCAGAAGTAGACCGTATTTCGGAGTTTATTGGCAACCAACGTGGTTATCCGGAGGCCTACCAACTTCCTGAATATGTGGATGAAGCAGCCGAAAATGCGAAGATGGATTTTGATGCTTCTGACCGTGATACGATGTTCGAAGATGCAGCCAGACTGATTGTTATGCACCAGCAAGGCTCTACATCGCTTATACAACGCAAGATGAAATTGGGTTACAATCGTGCCGGTAGAATTATTGACCAGCTGGAAGCAGCGGGGGTTGTTGGACCTTTTGAAGGCAGTAAGGCCCGGGAGGTACTGATACCTGATGATTACGCTTTGGAACAGTTCTTGGATAACCTGAAGAGTAAATAAATAAAACAACATGATAAAAAATATAATGGTGTTACTGCTGGTTTTCACCGGCATGAGTTACACCAGTTTTGCACAAAGTGATGCCAAAGCCACCGCCATTTTACAGGCGATGAGCAAGAAATATAAAACATATGCTATTGTTAAAGCCGATTTTACCATATCAGCTAACAACACAAAAGCTAACATCAACCAAACGGATAAAGGCGTTTTGTATGTAAAAGCCAATGCCAATAAATACAAAATGGTGATGCAGGATCGCGATTTGATTAGCGATGGAAAGAATCAATGGACCCACTTGAAACAGGATCAGGAAGTTCAGTTAACTGCTGTTGATACGGACGGAGATGCGTTGAACCCTGCACAAATTTTTACCATTTATGAAAAAGGTTTTAAATCTAAATATGCAGGTGAAAGTAAGGTAGGCAGTAAAGTTTACCAATTGATCGATTTAACACCAACGGATGCTAAAAAAAGCTATAATAAGGTTCGTTTAACCATTGATAAGAAAGCGTTACAGATTACTAAAGCGGTGATTTATGAGAAGAATGGCACCACTTATACCTACAGCGTGAAATCCTTTGTTCCTAATGTAAAATTACCAGAGTCTACCTTTACATTTGATGCCAAGAAATATCCAGGTGTAGAGGTTGTTGACCTGAGGTAAGAATTTTTTGTTAAATTAAGCATCTGATTTTAACCGCTAAATTTTGAAGATAACGTTTTTAGGAACCGGAACATCGCAAGGAATACCAGTAATTAGTTGTGGCTGTGAAATTTGCAGCTCCAATGATTTTAGAGACAATAGACTACGAACTTCTGTGTTATTGGAAACAGGCGATAAAACCATCGTTATCGATAGCGGACCTGACTTCAGGTACCAGATGTTACGTGCGGGTGTGAAGGACCTGGATGCCATTGTTTTTACACATGAGCATAAGGATCACATTGCCGGACTGGATGACATCAGGCCTTTCAATTACCTATTGAAGAAAGATATCCACATATATGCAGACTCCCGTGTTCAGAAAGCTTTAAAAAGGGAATTTTCATATATTTTCACTGACGTCCACTACCCTGGTCTGCCGCAGATTGATATCCATGATATAGATGTGGAGCCTTTCACTATTGGGGAGACCTTGTTGATCCCGATCGAGATCATGCATTACAAACTGCCAATATTTGGGTATCGCATTAACGATTTCACTTATATTACGGATGCCAAAACGGTCTCGGCTGCTTCTAAAGAAAAAATTAAAGGGAGCAAAGTATTGGTGGTCAATGCGCTGCAACGCTCTACACATATTTCGCATTTTAACCTGGAGCAGGCCATTGCTTTTGCACAGGAAATCAATGCAGAAACCACTTATTTTACACACATCAGCCATAATTTGGGCTTACACGCTGAGGTTGAGCTAGAACTACCTCCGAACATTAAACTGGCCTATGATGGTTTAGTTATAGAGGTCTAACTATTGCACAAATAGTTGATAAAAATTGCGGAATAAATATATATTTGCAGCAAGATACCCGGGTGGCGGAATTGGTAGACGCACCACCTTGAGGGGGTGGCGCTTGAAAGAGTGTGGCAGTTCGAATCTGCTTCCGGGTACGGTATTATCCTTTTATAAGTCTGAGATTTATAAAAGGATTTTTTTTGCTTAAGCTTTTCACGAATTTTAATGTCTATGGAATTCATTCTCAAATCTCAATACTTACTGCAATGGTAATTGAGCATATAAAACCATTTGAAGGCCAACATTGTGAAACGACAGCGACAGGAACTTTGTTGCGACAACTGAATATTGAACTTTCCGAACCTATGCTTTTTGGTCTAGGCGAGGGACTAGGGTTCATCTTTTGGAATATGAAAACAATGAGTTTTCCATTCATAGGTGGACGAGTAAAACCAGATGTTTTAACAAAAAATATTGCAAGAAATCTAAATCTTGAATTAATAGTTAAGGAAACAGCATCTACACAAAAGGCCTGGGATAACGTAAAAGAGCTTATTAATAAAGGACAAGCAGTCGGCTTAAAATTAGATAGCTTTCATTTGCAATATTTTTCAAACCCATTTCATTTTGCTGGACATTATACTGCAATATATGGTTACGACAATGTTAATGCTTTTTTAGTGGACACAAAACAACAAGGCGGACTAGTAAATACAAGTTTAAAAAGTTTGGCGTTGGCAAGAGCAGCAAAGGGTCCCATGGCATCTAAAAACTTGTATTTCATCTTGCGCAAGCGTGAAAATAAATTTGACCTGAATACTGCCATAATAACAGCAATCAGGCAAAATGCTAAAGAATACATAAATCCACCAATTACAAATATTGGATACAAAGGAATTCTAAAAACGAGTATAGAAATAATCAAATGGTTTAAAACAAGTAAAGACATCTCAAACGAATTTAAGACTACTGCAATGCTTATGGAAAAAGCAGGAACCGGTGGGGCATTGTTCAGAAACCTATACCGGGATTTTCTAAAAGAAAGTTACGCCCTGCTTAAACTTGATGAACTAAATACTGCCTACAAAGCGTTTTTAGAAATTGCAGAACTTTGGACTTCGGTGTCTGAGTTATTTGAAAAGGTTAGCCAAACGAAAGACATTAAATACGTTGAACAAGCCGCTGTCTTATTAAAAACTATAGCGGGAAAAGAAAAAAAGACAATGGAATTATTGGCAACGCTATAGCAGAACCTTGGTTTGTATCCTTCAACTATAGACTACGTACTAAAACCTGGTATACAAAGCCAGCTGAACAATGTTATTATTCGTGTTATTATTCCTTCCATTAACAGACTGGTTCATATAGCCCACTTCCACATCAACCTTTGGGCTAAAGCGATATCCTGCGGCACCATATGCACGATTCTGATCGAACAGACTTCCATTAACCTGATCTTTGTTTTGTACATTCAAAAACACCTCGTTTTGAACCGCCGCGAAGAAGCCTTCATCGAAAGATTCATCAACTTTTTTAAGTGGCACCATAAACCTTAGGAAATAACGGGCGCGTTGTGAAAATTGTTCTTCGACAAACCTTTGCTCCAGCCGGACCCTGTGACTTACATTGATTGAACTGATCTTGTGTTTGTAAATATACTGCTCCCAAATCCTATGTTCAGTAAAGGTGTTATCTGCTGCTCCAGCTACCCTGAGGAAAGTGGGTGTATACAGGTAGCCGAGGGTGACGTCGCTGCTTTTATTGATAAAATAGGTAATGCCGGGTCTGATGAGCACATGTCTAACACCATCCCATTCGTCTTGAGTACGGACCTGAAAGTCAAAGTGCATGCCCCATTTATCATTAAACTTTGTGGAGTTCATCAGAAAAAGCCAGCCCGAATTTTGGTGAGTGGTCTGGGCGGTGGTCTTGAAATTCATGGCTAGAAGAGCCACGATGATCAGCAAATATTTACGCATATCGGTTACAATTTCCCGCAATTTATCTTTTTTGACCTAAAAAAAGCAGTAAAATTTAAAGATTATAAGCAAATAGCTAACCATAGAAGCTTACCAAATTAAAATGTATAATCAGGCCTAAGCAAAATTACTTAACCTCAGAATTCAGGAACATATAACTACAATAAACCGTTTTCCAGAAGGATCTGCTCCATTTCCTGTTGTAACTTCAACGCTTCCTCTCTTGCTTTTTCAGCGAAATCTTCGCCACTACTTGCGTAAATAATACCACGTGATGAATTTATCAGTAAACCGCATTGGTCATTTAAGCCATATTCGCAAACATCGGCTAAATTACCTCCTTGTGCTCCTACCCCAGGCACCAATAAAAAGTTATCCGGTGCTAATCGACGGATGTTTTCAAACTCATTACCTCTGGTTGCGCCAACTACATACATCAATTGCTCACTGTTTGCCCAGGTAGAAGATACCCTAATGACTTCCTCATATAATTTACCGTTAGTAATAGCTTGTGTCTGGAAATCGCGATGGCCGGAATTTGAGGTTAAGGCCAGTAGTATCACCCATTTATCAGGGTGATTTAAAAATGGGCTTACTGAATCTTCGCCCATATACGGTGCTACGGTGATGGAATCAAAGCTCATTCCAGATTTTTCTGCATTAAAAAAAGCGTCAGCATACATCGCAGAGGTGTTTCCGATATCACCTCTTTTGGCATCAGCAATGGTAAATATTGAATTTGGAATATATGCCCAAGTATCAATTAAACTCTGCCAACCTTGTACCCCACGGGCTTCATAGAACGCTGTATTAGGTTTATAAGCCACACAAAGATCTTTGGTGGCATCAATTATTTGTTTGTTAAATTCCAGAATAGGGTCTTTATATTTTAAGAGGTGTTGCGGTACCTTTTCTAACACCGTATCCAATCCTACGCATAAAAAAGAACGCTTTTTCTGTATTTGTTCAAATAATTGAGCTTTATTCATATGGCAATTTTTGCTGCAAATATGACGAATTATGAAGTAAATAAAGCGTATATTTGAACAATCACCGAAAAATTAATTTTTAACAATTTTATATTTTTCTTGGAGATTAATTTACAAATACATACAATTGCAGGATAATTCTCTTAAATTATCTGATCATTCCAGAAAATCTCAACATTTTGCTTCAAAAAGACAATCAAGCGTGTATTTTTTGCTTTGTTCATCCCATAAATAATTATTACCAAAAATTTTCTACCACATATAATGTTTAATAAAACAGAATTAAATGAAAAACTCACAGCAGAACTGCGTGAGTTGGCTAAAGCTCATGGCATTGTAAATGCTGATGAGTTACGTAAGGCTGAACTAATTGAGGTGATTTCTCAAATTAAAGAGGAAGAACTTACGCCAGCGTTAACCGAAAAAGATCCTGTGCAAGAAAAGGCGGCTAAACCTAAAATGGCTAAAACCAGTACTAATGGCGAAAAACCATTAAGAAAGCGTGCCCGTATTACCAGTAAAGATGAAGTAGACGCTGGTCCAACAAACAGACCTACCTTATTTGAAGAGCCTTTAACAAAAAAGCCTTTCGAAAATCTTCCTGAAGTTCTAGCCGAAGATAAAACTGCCGTTGTGGCTACTCCTGCTGCTGAAGAAAAACCAGCAAAGGTGGAAAACCCAACACCAGTGGTAGAAAACCCTAGTGCAAACGGCGTGGTTGCGCCAGTAGAACAACGAAAAGCAAAGCCACAACGCGAAGACAACAGACCTAAAAACACCCCTCAAAATAATAATAAATCCAACGAAACCAGTTATTCTAGTCTTGATTTCGACAACACCATTACCAATGAAGGTGTTTTAGAAATTATGCCAGATGGTTATGGTTTTTTAAGGTCTGCTGATTACAATTATTTATCTTCTCCCGATGATATTTATGTTTCTCAATCGCAGATTAAATTATTCGGTTTAAAAACCGGTGACACTGTTAAAGGCAGTATTCGCCCACCTAAAGAAGGCGAAAAGTATTTCCCATTAGTAAGAGTAGAAACCATCAATGGACGTTTACCTGCTGATGTTCGCGACAGGGTTCCTTTCGACTACCTTACCCCTCTTTTTCCAACAGAACGTTTTAACCTTTCTAACGATTCCAACAACTATTCCACCCGCATTATCGACTTGTTTACCCCTATTGGTAAAGGTCAGCGTGGTTTAATTGTTGCACAGCCGAAAACAGGTAAAACAAACTTGTTGAAAGAAGTGGCTAATGCCATTGCTAACAACCACCCTGAAGTATACCTGATCATCTTGCTGATTGATGAAAGACCTGAAGAGGTTACCGATATGGCCAGAAGTGTACGCGCTGAAGTAATTGCCTCAACTTTTGATGAGCCGGCAGAACGTCATGTGAAGATTGCAAATATTGTATTGGAAAAAGCAAAACGTTTAGTGGAATGTGGTCATGATGTCGTGATCTTATTAGACTCCATTACCCGTTTGGCCAGAGCTTATAACACTACTGCTCCTGCTTCTGGAAAAATCCTTTCTGGTGGTGTGGATGCAAATGCATTACATAAACCTAAACGTTTCTTTGGTGCTGCCCGTAATATTGAAAGAGGCGGATCATTAACCATCCTGGCTACAGCCCTAACGGATACTGGTTCTAAAATGGATGAGGTAATCTTTGAAGAATTTAAAGGTACAGGTAACATGGAGCTGCAGTTGGATCGTAAGTTATCTAACAAACGTATTTTCCCTGCTATTGACATTACTGCTTCAAGTACCCGTCGTGACGACTTGTTGCATGATAGAGATACCCTTCAACGTGTTTGGATCTTACGTAATCACCTTGCAGATATGAATGCACAGGAAGCGATGGAATTTGTGCAGGCACAAATTAAAAACACGAAATCAAATGAAGAATTCTTAATATCGATGAACAGCTAATTCATGAAGAAACATATCCCTAATGCATTAACATGCGCTAATCTTCTTTCGGGTTGCATCGGCATTGTATTTGCCTTTAAGGGAGATTTAACAATAACCGCCTACGCAGTATTGATATCAGGAATCTTCGATTTTTTTGATGGATTTTCTGCCAGGCTGTTACATGTGAAATCGGAGATTGGTAAGGAATTGGATTCCCTAGCCGATGTGGTGAGTTTTGGTTTTTTACCTGGTGTAGTGATGTTTCAGTTACTATCACAAAGTGATTTGACTTCCCCATACCTGCCCTACACTGCTTTTTTAATTACTATATTCTCGGCCTTACGTTTGGCTAAGTTTAACCTGGATACCCGGCAGACAGAAGATTTTATTGGTTTAAATACACCGATGAATACTTTATTTATTGTTTCCCTACCTTTCATTCAGCGGGATTATCCGGAAATCATTAACTCCACCATTTTCCTTATTGGGATTACCATCTTGATGAGCTGGTTGCTGGTTTCGGAAATAAAGATCTATTCTTTGAAATTTGGTACATTGAACTGGAAAGACAATAAAGTTAAATTTATCTTCCTGCTGATATCAGCGGTATTAATTGCCTTATTGAAATTTGCAGCAATACCGATTGTACTGGTCTTATATATCGCATCTTCGTTCCTGCATTTTAGAAACGAGATCGAATCATAATATAAATAACGACTTTAAACTTTCTGGTTTAAAGTCGTTTACTTAATTCCGCTTTCGCATCATCCAACTGTTGATAAAGCACATTTACAAATTCCTTGACTTCAGAATACTTTCCCGGAATTTCTTCCACATCCTGTTGATCACGGGCATGGTGTTCTATCCACTGCATGTGTTCTTTCGCATCATCGCGACCAACATAAGAAAAAGTTGGCTTCATTTTATGTGCACAACTGGCAGTCCTGCTCCAATCCTGTGCATCAATTGCATTTTTCAGATCATCAAGATAGATCGGTGTTTGCTGTTTAAACATGTCAATCATCTCAATCATAAATTCCGGACTGTCGCCCGACATTTCACTTAAGTAGGACAGATCCAGCGGAAGTTTATTCTTTTCAAGGTCTAGCATATAACAAAACTAATAAATTTATGCTTTCCATACCGTCAAATCATCAGGCAGTTCCCGTAATATTTCCGATATTTTCATTTTAAACACCGGATGTATATAATCTTCAGCAATTTCTGCCATAGGTACCAGCACAAACTTTCTGTTGTGCATTTCGGGATGTGGAACTTCCAACTCCCCGGCAATAGAGATCACCTCGTCTCCATAAAATATGATATCGATGTCTATTAATCTCGCGCCCCACTTTTCGAACCTTATCCTACCTAACTCTTTCTCAATAGCTAAAGCCTGTACCAAAACCTCTTGTGCGTCTAAACTGGTCTCTACGGACAAGGCAATATTTAAAAATCCCGGCTGGTCTTCCTTTCCCCAGGCGGCGGTTTCGTATAACGACGACCGGGAGATCAGCCGGCCAATCTGATGTTTTATAGCTACAATTGCTTCCTCAATTAAAGCATTTCGGTCTCCGAGGTTGCTTCCAAGTAACAAATAAACTATTTTAGTGTCTAAACCCATATAAAGTGCCTTTAACGGCGGCTTTAAAGTTAGGAAACATTTGTGAGCTTATCACTTTTTGCCACCTAAGCTCAAACAGTTTCCTATATTTACAAAATCTAATACTTAAACAGCTCATGAGAGAATTCTTCAAATATGTTTCTGCCACAGTCGTGGGATTTCTGCTTTCTATATTCCTGGTCTTCATTTTTTTCATGTTTATCATTGCCGCAGTTGTATCCTCCATTAGTGATGATAAAACGGTAGATGTTAAAGCAAATAGTGTGCTTTTTCTAAACCTGGATCAAAATATTAAAGAGCGTACACCCAATACCCGTTTTGAGAACCTGCCTATTATCGGCTCGGCTGAGAAAAGTATTGGTTTAAGAGACCTGATAAGAGCGGTTAAAAAAGCCAAAAGCGATCCTAATATTAAAGTGATATACATGAGTGTAAGTTCTCCGGGCGCAGGTAAAGCCTCATTGAAAGAGATCAGAGACGCCATTATAGATTTTAAAAAGAGTAAAAAACAAGTAATCGCGTATAGTGAGGTGTACACACAAGATGCATATTACGTAGCTTCTGCAGCCAATAAAGTATACCTAAACCCACAAGGTGCGTTAGAATTTAAAGGTTTCAATTCTGAGCTGATGTTCTTTAAAGGCGCGCTCGAAAAGATTGGTGTTGAAGCACAAATTATCCGCGTTGGAAATTATAAAAGCGCAGTAGAGCCCTTTATTAACGAGAAAATGAGTGAATATAATAGGCAGCAAGTTTCAGCTTATGTCAATGGTTTATACAATACTTTCCTGCAAGGAATTTCTGAAACCAGGAAGATCCCGCGCGACAGTCTTTTTGTGATTGCTAATGACTTTAAAATTCAACAAGCTAACGATGCCTTAAACTATAAGATGGTCGATGCCCTGCGTTATAAAGACCAGGTAATTGATGAATTGAAAAAATTAAGTGGTATTGGTAAAAATGACAAGATTGAAGCCATTTCCATTAACGAGTATGCAGAAAACGTAACAAGTGAAAAAGCAACTGGCAAGACCAAAATTGCGGTCATTTATGCTAATGGCGATATCATCAGTGGTGAAGGTAATGATGAAAGCATTGGTTCGGAACGTATTTCCCGTGCCATTCGTAAAGCCAGATTAGACTCTAATGTGAAGGCTATTGTATTAAGGGTAAATTCTGGTGGAGGTAGTGCTTTAGCCTCTGATGTCATTTGGAGAGAAATGGAATTGAGTAAAAAGGTTAAACCTGTAATGGCTTCCTTTGGCGATGTTGCTGCTTCTGGTGGTTATTATATTGCTTGTGCAGCAGACTCCATCTTCGTACAACCCAACACCATCACTGGCTCTATCGGTGTATTTGGTATTATTCCTAATTTCCAAAACCTGTTAAACAACAAGCTTGGTATTACCTTCGATGGCGTAAAAACAGGCAAATACGCAGATATCATGAGTGTAAACCGCCCGCTTACCGCTGGAGAAAGGTTTATTATTCAAAATGATGTAAATCACATTTACGACACGTTTATAACACGCGTAGCTGATGGACGTAAAATGACCAAAAAACAAGTAGATTCTGTGGGTGGTGGACGTGTTTGGGTGGGTACAGATGCTGTTAGAATTGGCCTTGCCGACCGTTTAGGCAGTTTTAATGATGCTATTGTTGCTGCTGGTAAAAAAGCAAACTTAAAAACTTACCGGGTAGTAGAATTTCCAGAAAAGATTGATCCGTTTAAATCATTGATGGATAGTTCTACCGATAAAATTAAAACTTACTATGCGCAAAAAGAGTTTGGTGAGCACTTCCTGATGTATGAACAAATGAAAAAAGCCGTTTTAAACAGCGGTGTTCAGGCACGCATGCCATTTAACATTAATATCAATTAATGGAAAATAAAACCATAGCCCGTACCCTGCGCTTGCTTTCGCAGGTAATGGAACTGCATAAAGAAAATACTTTTAAAATAAGAACTGTTGCCAATGCGGCACTTAAAATAGATAAACTCCCTTACGCCATTAAAGGGAAAAGCATCGAAGAAATAGAACAAATTGACGGACTGGGTAAAAGCATGTCAGCAAAAGTCTGGGAGTTATTATCTCTGGGCACCCTCACTGACCTGCAGAACCTAATCGACAAAACACCCGAAGGCATTGTCGAAATGTTAGGCATAAAAGGTATTGGGCCTAAAAAAATTGTAGTCATCTGGAAAGACCTTGGTATTGAAACCGTAGGTGAACTTTTATATGCATGCAATGAAAACCGACTGATCGAAGCAAAAGGTTTTGGCTTAAAAACACAGGAAGAAATAAGGAAAGTTATTGAGTTTAAAATGGCTGCTGAAGGCAAATTCCTTTATGCGCATGCCGAACATTTAGCGCAGACCTTACATGCAGATCTTTCTTTGTGGCTAAACAACTTTGAAAACGCGCCACTGATTGAAATAACTGGTGATTTTCGCAGACGCTGTGAAATCATTACTGAACTTGATATCCTGGCAGGAACAGATTTACCCGACGAAACTGCTGAAAAACTTCGTCTCTTTGAACCCTTTGAGTTCGTTAAGGAAGGCGACTTCCAATATCATGCAATTACACCAATTGGTTTAAAAATCAGATTATTCCTATCCAATAAGGTTGACTTTTACCCACAGTGGTTTAGCCTGACTGGAAATACGGAACACGTAATGTCGGTACTTGCACTGGCGGGTACGGGCAACTATGCTTCTGAAGCAGAAATTTATGCAAAAGCCGGACTGGATTATATTGAGCCTGAGCTAAGGGAAGGTGCCAACGAAATTGAACTGGCTAAAGCAAAACAGTTGCCAATACTCATCAGTGATGCGGACCTAAAAGGTACATTACATAACCACTCCACCTGGAGCGATGGCGTGCATACGCTGGAGCAAATGGCTGTTTTCTGTAAGGAAGAATTAAAGTTAGAATACCTGGGCATCTGTGACCACTCCCGTTCTGCTGTTTACGCGAATGGATTGAATGAACAGCGTGTTTATGCTCAGCAACAGGAAATAGATGCCTTAAACAAAAAGCTGGCTCCTTTTAAAATATTTAAAGGGATTGAAAGTGATATCTTAAGCGATGGATCTCTGGATTACAGTGAGGAAGTTCTGAAAACATTTGACTTTGTTGTTGCTTCGGTACACAGCAATATAAAGATGGACGAAGAGAAAGCTACTGCCCGGTTAATTAAAGCCATTGAAAATCCATACACCACCATTTTAGGTCACCCTACCGGCCGCCTGTTGCTCAGCCGGAAAGGCTACCCAATAGATTATGCAAAAGTGATCGATGCCTGTGCTGCCAACCACGTGGTGATCGAAATAAACGCCAACCCTTTACGTCTGGACCTCGACTGGCGCTGGCACCGCTACGCACTTGAAAAAGGAGTGTTACTCTCCATAAATCCGGATGCCCACCGCATGGAAGGATTTCACGATATGCATTACGGCACATTAGTAGCCAGAAAAGGTGGATTATCAGCCAATCAATGCTTAAACGCCTTTAATCTGACAGACATTACAGAATTCTTCCACAATAAAAAATAGTTTATACCTACCTTTGTCGCATGATTAGTACCCTTTGCAATAAGATTTTTGAAGCTGTGATCAACGACTATCACCAATTCAACCATATTGATCATCCCATCAATAATCCATACCCGGTTAATACCCTGGAGCACCTACTTTATTTAAAGTGCTGGATCGATACGGCCCAATGGCACATGGAAGATGTGGTGCGTAATCCTGACATTCATCCTGTAGAAGGTTTGCAATGGAAAAGAACCATCGATAAGTCTAACCAGGAACGTACTGATGTGGTAGAATTTATTGACAGTTACTTCCTGCAGGAGTTTGCATCGGTATTACCAAAAGCTACCGCAAAAATCAACTCTGAAAGCCCAGCCTGGGTAATTGATCGCCTCTCTATCCTGGCTTTAAAAGTATTCCACATGAAGGAAGAAACGGAAAGAACCGGTGTTTCAACAGAACACACTGCAGCTTGTCAGCTTAAATTAAATATCTTACTTCAACAGCGTCAGGATCTTTCAGGAAGTCTGGATGAATTGCTTGAAGATATCAAAAATGGGGACAAATACATGAAAGTGTACAAACAAATGAAGATGTATAACGACCCATCGCTAAACCCTATCTTATATAATACAAAATAATGCCTGGTGCTGTTAAAATTCTGGTGATCAGGTTTTCTGCCATGGGCGATGTGGCCATGACAGCCCCTGTTATTAAGGAATTTACGGCTAGTTATCCGGATACCAGTGTGGTTGTACTTAGTCGGGGACTCTTCGCCCCGTTTTTTTCAGGGATTAGAAATACATCCTTCCATACCTTTGACCCCAAACAATATAAAGGTTTCTTTGGCTTGGTTAAATTATTCCTGGAATTAAGGACACACAACTTCACCGCAATTGCAGATTTGCATACCAATCTCCGTAGCGCCATCCTGTGCCTGCTATTCTTATTAAGCGGCACCAAAGTAAGGCGACTGGATAAAGGCCGTGGCGACAAAAAGAAGTTAACCCGTCAAGTCAACAAAGTGCTAAAGCCACTTAAACGGACATCAGAACGTTATGCCGACGTGTTTCGAAAACTAGGTTTCCCTTTCGAACTTTCACACCAGTTACCTGCACGATCCTTTGCCGATATTACCCCTGCATTGCTGCCCTTTCTGGACGCGCATAAAACACAAAAATATATAGGCGTTAGCCCCTTTGCTCAGCATGCACAAAAAGTATATCCATTGGAGAAAATGGAATATGTGCTTCAGAAACTCTCTGAATTAGGACATAAGATTTTCGTCTTCGGGGGCGGTGCTCAAGAACGTGTTATAGCAGAAACATGGGAACAGAAATATGTTAACGTTCATTCCGTCATCCAAAAGATCAACCTTACCACAGAATTAGATCTTATCTCACACCTGGATGTCATGATCAGCATGGACTCATCTGGTATGCACCTCGCTTCCTTAAAAGGTATTCCAGTGGTTTCCATCTGGGGATCTACTCACCCTAACGCGGGATTTATGGGTTATGGACAACTTGATCATGACGCCGTTCAAATTGAACTCGAGTGCAGACCCTGCTCCATATATGGCAATAAACCATGTTTTAGAGGTGATTTTGCCTGTATGAACAATTTGTCAGAATTGATTGTTCTTAATAAAGTAATCCAGAAAATATATGGCGAAACAACTTCTGCTGATCAGGCACGGTAAATCAGATCATGGCAATATAAATCTCAAGGATTTTGATAGGCCCCTCAATCATACAGGGAATAAAAATGCGCATTGCATGGCCGAAAGATGCCTGAGTAAAGCCATTACCACCAGTATTCTCGTCAGCAGCCCTGCACTTAGGGCGCTCACCACAGCCAAACATTTTGCACAGGTGTGGAACAGGCCAGAAGACAGTATTATTACATATTCATCCATTTATGAGGCCGATACCAGGGATCTATTACAAGTAGTGAATGGCTTGTCTAATGATTATCATTCAGCGGCCCTTTTCGGGCATAACCCAGGCTTCACTGATTTTGCGAATTACCTTTCTGATGCAAAAATCTATAACATTCCTACATCAGGCATCGTGTTGTTGCATTTCGATACCACCGATTGGGGCGAAATAAGTTATCATACAGGAACTGTATTGTTATTTGATTTTCCTAAAAAAACGGAAGAACCGCAAGTTTAGCTTCAAATAAAATAAAGCCTGTACGATATATCAACGGTGATTAGAACTTGAGGTGTTTAACCGTTAATCCATTGTTACTTAATTGTTTTAAGGAATCTATACCAATCCTTAAGTGTGTTTCTACGTAATTTGTAGTCACTTTGCTATCACTTTCTGCCGTTTTTACACCTTCTGGAATCATCGGCTGATCTGAAACTAACAATAATGCACCGGTTGGTATCTTATTAGCAAAACCTGCTGTAAATACCGTTGCTGTTTCCATATCAACAGCCATAGCACGTAACGACTTTAAATACTTCTTAAACTTCTTGTCATGCTCCCAAACCCTTCTGTTGGTGGTATAGCAGGTTCCAGTCCAATAATCTCTGGAGTGGTCACGTATGGTAGTTGAAATTGCTTTCTGCAAAGCAAAAGCAGGTAATGCTGGCACTTCGGCAGGCAAGTAATCATTTGATGTACCTTCGCCCCTGATCGCTGCAATGGGAAGAATTAAATCACCTAATTGGTTTTTCTTCTTCAAACCACCACATTTGCCTAAAAATAATACTGCTTGGGGCGATATTGCCGACAATAAGTCCATCATGGTTGCTGCAAGCGGACTACCCATACCAAAGTTGATAATGGTAATGCCATTTGCCGTAACGCTTTGCATTGGTTTGTCGATACCCATAATTGGGGCATCATCATTCCATTCACTGAACATTTGCACATATTTACTGAAATTGGTTAACAAAATAAACTTACTAAACTCTTCCAGCGGTCTGCCGGTGTACCTCGGCAACCAGTTTTTAACAATATCTTCTTTAGTTTTTAAACCGGCTTTTACAGGAGTGTTTACTTCTTTTACCTTTTTAACTTTTTTGGCTTTTACAGCTAATTCTTCTTTTTTAACATCTTTTTCTTCATTCATAATTCTCCTTTTTTAGTTTATCATCGCCAATAGCTCAAATAACAAGTTAAAAAAAAATCCCCGTTAAAACGGGGATTAAATTGTTAAGCAGCTTTTAACTTTTTAAAGTCGGCTTTCTCAAATTTCTCTACCGCATAGTCGAGTGTGATATTTAGTTCCTTGACTTCCGGATCGGAAGGGATATCAAACATGGCGTCCAACATAATCGCTTCACAAATAGAGCGAAGTCCCCTGGCACCCAATTTATATTCCATCGCTTTATCAACGATAAAATCAAGCACATCATCATCAAAGTTCAACGACACCCCTTCATATTCAAATAACTTCACATATTGACGGAACAATGAGTTTTTTGGTTCTGTCAAAATATTACGTAAAGCTTCTTTATCCAAAGGATTCAAGTGGGTTAATACCGGTACACGACCAATAAGTTCAGGAATCAAACCAAATGATTTTAAATCCTGTGGCGTAATGTATTTATATAGATTTTTTAGGTCTAAATCAACATCATCCTTTTTCACTTTGTAACCAACTGCTTGAGTACGTAAACGATTAGCAATTTTACGTTCAATACCATCGAATGCACCACCACAAATAAATAAAATGTTGTTAGTGTTTACCGGAATCATCTTCTGGTCCGGGTGCTTACGTCCACCCTGAGGAGGAACATTTACTACGGTACCTTCAAGTATTTTCAACAATGCCTGTTGTACACCTTCGCCAGACACATCTCTGGTAATAGAAGGATTATCACTTTTACGTGCAACCTTATCCACCTCATCAATATATACAATGCCACGCTCAGCAGAAGCCACATCATAATCAGCAGCCTGCAGTAAACGGGTTAAAATACTTTCCACATCCTCACCTACATAACCTGCTTCGGTTAAAACCGTTGCATCGCAAATGCAAAATGGAACATGAAGTATTTTCGCAATGGTTTTAGCTAGTAAAGTCTTACCTGTACCTGTTTCACCAACCAGCATAATATTCGATTTTTCAATCTCTACCTCATCCTCCTGGTTCACTTTCTGGCTTAACCTTTTATAATGGTTATACACCGCTACCGAAAGCACCTTTTTTGCAGCATCCTGTCCAATAACGTATTGGTCAATATGTTGCTTAATTTCTAAAGGCTTTAATAAGGTTAACGAAGCATCTAAGCCTTTCGTTTTCTTATTTCCCAGTTCCTGCACCAATAACTGATTGGCTTGCACTACACATTTATCACAGATAAATGCATCTAATCCTTCAATAAGCATGAGAGTATCCTGCTTACCGGATCCGCAAAATGAGCAACGGGATTCTTTATTTTGTTTAGCCATTTTATTAAATATTGGTAGAACCTAACACTTCGTCAATCATCCCGAAGTCTTTAGCCTCGCCTGAAGTCATCCAGTAATCACGATCTGAAGCTTTTTCAACCCAGTCGTAAGTCTGGCCAGAATGACCAGCAATGATATCATATAATTCTTTTTTTAATTTAAGCATCTCTCTTAAATTGATCTCCATATCCGATGCAACACCTTGCGCTCCACCTGATGGTTGGTGAATCATTACACGGGAGTGCTTTAAAGCCGCACGTTTACCCTTAGCACCGGCAACTAATAATACAGCACCCATAGAGGCCGCCATACCTGTACAAATTGTCGCTACATCTGGTGTAATGTATTGCATCGTATCATAAATACCTAAACCTGCATATACAGAACCACCCGGTGAGTTAATATAGATCTGGATATCTCTATTGTTATCTGTAGACTGCAGGAATAACAACTGAGCCTGGATAATATTAGCATTTCCCTCATGAATAGCATCTCCTAAAAAGATAATTCTGTCCATCATTAAACGAGAGAAAACATCCATTTGTGCAACGTTCAACTGACGCTCTTCAATAATATATGGAGTCATGCTTTTAGGCGACATGTTGGTCTGCCCAATAAAACGATCAACGTTTAAGCCGTTTATGCGGTGGTGTTTAACTGCGTATTTTCTAAATTCGTCTTTATCAATCTTCATGAGATCTATGTTTAAATTTTCTATTCAGTAATCTATATTTCAATAATAATAAAACTAAATTGATTAATTATTATTGTATTGTAAAATTGAAAAGGGTTATATAAATAAGGCGGCCTAATAAAGCCGCCTTATTCAATTAAATCAATATGTTTTAAGTAGTTACTATACTAGTTCTACAAATTTGTTATAAGGTATATCTTTTTTGTCTAAAGTGGCAACAGATTGAATATATTCAAAAACTTTGATTGCTTTCACTTCTTCAAAAATGCGGTTAGCATTGTCTTTTTCCTTTAAGAAAGTAGTCGTGTATTGCGCTAACTGATCATCAGGCATCGGACTAGGGCTGTACATTCTGAATTGTGCATCTAAACGTTGTTTAGCAGTCTGGAAAACATCATCATATTTAATTTCGATGTTATTGTCCTTAATCAGCTTATTCTCGATTAACGTCCATTTCAGGTTTTTAGCAAAATCATCATAACCTTCGGCCAACTCTTCATCGGTTAGTTTCTCGTTAGTGGCTTTTAACCATTTACGCAAAAATTCGTCAGGCAATTCAATGTTAATGCCATCTACCAATTGCGTATACATATCATTTTGCAATTTACGGTCAGCATCTTGTTTGAACATACTTTCCACTTCTTCGGTAATTTTGGCAGTAAATCCTGCCTCGTCTGTTACAACGCCTTCACCAAATATTTTATCAAAGAACTCTTGGTTTAAATCCGATTCCTCTAAACGGTTTACATTTTTAACCGTTATCTGGAATTTCGAATCAACATTTTTAGCGTCTTCTTCACTGATATTCAAAATCTTAGCTATAAGGCCTTCGTTTTTGTCAAATGCTTTCTGAACGTCTAATTCTACAACATCATCCTTTTTTAAACCAATTAAGGTTTTTAAGATTTTTTTGTCTTTTACCGCATCTAAACGGATAGAACCTGTTGCTGCTATACCACCTTCAATAATTGAACCATCTGCATCAAGTTGTGCTAAATCGGCATAAAGTACGTCATCCGCCTCCGAAACTTCCGGATTTGTCATCTTACCATAACTACGTCTGATGTTTTTGATACGTGATGCTAAAGTTTCTTCATCTGCTTTAACAATGTATTGGGTAAACTTATCTTTCTCCGTGATGGTAATATCAACCGCTGGGGCTAAACCAATCTCGTAATCGAATTCAAACTCATCTGTATTATCCCATTTAAATTCTTTGCTGTTATCCATTACAGGTAATGGCTGACCAAGAATTTCTACTTTATTTTCAGTTAAGTATTTGTTTAATGTTTCGCTTAACAGGTTGTTGATCTCTTCAACCAGAATACTTTTACCATGCGTCCTTTTGATATGCGATGCAGGAACCATTCCTTTACGGAAACCAGGAATTGTTGCTTTTTTCGCTTGGTCTTTTATGGCTTTTTCTACCTTTTCAGTATAATCTTCAGGTGCTATTTTAATTTTTACAACTGCGTTTAAGTCGTTAATCTTTTCCTGTGTAATATTCATATTTCTGAATCAAATAATTAAATTCTTTATACAAAAATTCCCCCGAAATTTTCGGAGGAATTTATAGTGCGGATGAAGGGACTCGAACCCCCACGCCGTGAAGCGCCAGATCCTAAGTCTGGTGCGGCTACCAATTACGCCACATCCGCAGTTAGGAGTTGTTTAGGACTGCAAAGATAGAGATAGTTTTGATAAGTCAAAATGCTTTTTAAATTATTTTAAATAAATATTTAAACCCTGTTCTCTTATGTTTAAACCGAATAGTAACCACAATTTTCACAGTTTTCTGATAACTAGAGGCATAGCTTAAACTTAACACAAATCAGCTGCTAAATTCCACCTCGGAAAGTTGCCATAAATATTTTCATAAATTTTCAATATTTTCATTTTGACCGTCTTCGGCCGGTCCTTATATTTACCATCATAGGTCACATACCAATGAATGTGCAGCGCTTCGATATCCTCAATCAGCATTTGCACAGGCCAGCAGTTCTTGCGCTTGGTCTCATCAAAATGGATACCGTCAACCAAATTTTCACGCAAGCCATCATGCAGGAAGGTGTCCTGTTTGGCTTTCTCACCGGTAATATGATATCCCGATTTACCCACATAAATGAGTTCTACCCGCCCTTTTCGCAACGCATAGACTAAGAAAATACCGAATTGTTCTCGTGGTGCATTACAAACTTCTTCCAAAAGATCTGTTGCCTGAAAAAAAAAGCTGCCGTTAAGGTTATATTTTTCTAGTTCATCAAACATATTTGCCCGTTCTAATCCACATTTGATTTTTTTATTAATTTATCAAATAGTTTGCAAATACCAAGTTTTAGGTGGTTAATTCTTAAATATTACACTATTTTTATTCATCAAAAAAACACACATCACCATGAAAATAAAAACTCTTTTCTCTGCAGCAGTAGCTATCATACTGCTAACACATACCTTTTATGTCCCTGCTTCAGCATCCATCAAACCTCCCAAAAGACAATATTACCAGTTGATCGTCTACCATGTGGCAAATAAAGGGCAGGAACAAAGACTGGACAAATATCTTTCCGAAGCCTATTTACCGGCATTACACCGACAGGGCATTAAAACTGTTGGCGTCTTTAAAACCGCCAATATGGATACAGCCACTAATAAACGTCTTTATGTGCTGATCCCTTTTCACACTCTGGCTGGATTCGGTAACCTGGAAAGCACTTTAGCAAAAGACAAGGTACTAGCAGAGAAAGGAAGCGACTACATCAATGCGGCACACGATGACCCTCCTTATGTTCGTAAAGAAACTATCCTGATGCAAGCCTTTGAAGGCATGCCACAACTTAAAGCACCTGATTTTCCAGGACTAAAAAGTGAACGCATCTATGAATTACGTAGTTATGAAAGTGCTACCGAAAAGCTTTATAAAAATAAAGTCGCCATGTTCAACGACGCGGAAATGGAGATTTTTGAACGCATCGGTAGTCAGCCGGTGTTCTATGGTGAGGTTATCGCCGGTGGCCGCATGCCAAACCTCATGTACATGACCTCCTATAGCAGCAAGGCTTCACGTGATGAACAGTGGAAGAAATTTGGTAATGATCCTAAATGGAAAGCAATTGTTAACCTGGATATCTACAAAAACAACATGAAAAAATTAGATGCCATGTTCCTGTCGCCAACCGCCTATTCAGACTTTTAATTCACCTTACGCCATTAAACAAAGAAGCAGTTCAAATGAACTGCTTCTTTGTTTATATATTATCCATATATCGATTTCGCCTTCTTCATCGCCACTTCCAGGTCAATCCCCTTTCCTAAAGCGCCTTTAAATAAATCGCCTTCTCGTTTTAAACGTTCCATCGCATTAAAAATGTTAAAATCCTGCATTTTCAAACCAGGTTTCAACTCCTCCCAATGTAAAGGCATAGATACCGTTGCTCCTGGTTTTGGCCGTAACGAATATGGCCCCGCAATCGTTGCCCCCGGACGGTTTTGCAGAAAATCCAGGTACATCTTGCCCTTACGATTGGCAATCATACGTTCCAGACTCGTAAACTTCGGAATTTGCTTGTGCACAATATTGACCAGAATCCTGGCAAACAACTGCGACTGATCATAAGTATATTTAGCTTCCAGCGGGATATAGATATGTATACCTGTAGAACCAGAGGTTTTTGCAAAACCAGGAATGCCTATAGCATCCAATACTTTTTTCACTTCCAACGCCGCTTCTATTACCTGATCAAAGGTATTTTTATCTGGATCCAGGTCTATCACACAATAATCCGGGTTGTCGGGTGATTGTACGCGGCTAAACCAGGGGTTCATTTCAATACAACCCAAGGAAGCCATCCATAATAAAGCCGCCTCATCTGTGCCTACCAGGTACTCCTTCTCTTCTCCATCACTGGTTGTATAAGGAAAAGTTTTTGCCCAGTCAGGCGCCTTTCCCCTTACATCTTTCTGATAAAAACTTTTGCTGTGGATGCCACCAGGAAAGCGGTTCAACGACATAGGCCGATCCTTTAAATAAGGTAAAATGTACTCAGCCACCTGGTAATAATAATTAAACATATCCCTTTTTGACACCTTGTCCTCTGGCCAGTATAACTTACTCAGGTGCGTAAATTTCAAATCGTGACCACAAATCTTGCGCATTTGTGTTTCATCAGTTGGGTTTAGCAAGGTTTTACGTTCTTTGGCTTTGGGTGCTTTCACCAGCGATTTTTCCGTGGCCTCTTCGGCTATTTCTTCACTTTCCACCACCTCAGCAGTTTCAACAGGAATCTCACGAACCACATCCTTCGCGTTTTTATCAATGCGCATGCCTTGAAAAGATGGATGACGAAATACCCCATCGGTAGTCACTTCACTAAAGGCGACTTCACAAACAAGCTCTGGCTTCAGCCAGGTGGCTTTCGCTTTCGGCGGATTAGGTCTGAAACGCGATGGTTTATTTACATCGGGCTCCGTATTAAACGGACTTTCATCTGTAATCAATGGCGTAAACTGCGCCATCATTTCTTTTTGCAGTTGATCAGAAAAACCTGTTCCCACTTTACCAACATACGTCAGGGCACCTTCATCAAAAACCCCTAAAAGCAGCGAGCTGAACTGTTTCACCGTGTCCTGATTCTTCGTAAAACCGGCAATTACTACCTCCTGCCGTTTACTTACCTTCACCTTCAACCATTCTTTTGACCGATTGCCCGAGGCATAGGTACTATCGCTCTTTTTCGCAATAATCCCCTCCAGGCCCATCTTCTCGGCAGCATGAAAAAAATCAATGCCACTCGAATGGAATACCTTACTCATGCGTAGCCGGTCATCATCCGTGGGCAATATCTCCTTTAATATGGCCTGACGTTCAATTAAAGGCAATTCCATTAAATTTTTACCTTCATACCATAACAAGTCAAACACATAAAACACAAGTTCACCATCCGCTTCACTGCGCCAGTTCTGCAAATCGCTAAAATTAGACCTGCCCTTCTCATCCAGCACAAGAATTTCACCATCCAGTACGGCATTGAATTTCAGCTCCTTCAGCAGGTTAAAAATAGGATAGAATTTATCTTCGAAAGTTTTATTGTTTCTGCTCACCAGCTGAACCTCCCCTTTTTCTAGGAAAGCAAGCGCACGGTAACCATCCCATTTCACTTCATATTGCCAACCAGCATCATCAAATGGCTGATCCACCAATGTAGCCAGCATGGGTTTGATGGTTCTCGGCATTTTACTTTTCGGTGCCGATTTTAATAATTTCGTTGTATCAATCTCTTGCTCAGGTTCGTCATCCAGCATGGGTTCCGGCCCCTGGGGAGTTTTAGCAGCCTTTGTGCTGGCACTTTTCTTCGTGGCCTTTGCTTTAGCAGCAGGCTTTTTCTTTGTACTGCCTTTCTCCTCCGCTAATAGAGTTTCCGCTCCGCTTTTCTCCACCTTTTCAATCGTTAAACCAGAAACTACCGACTTATCCTGTTTGGTGATGTCCTTTGCAGAAGCATGTTCATCTTTATGTTTGATTAACAACCAGGCATTATCGCCCATACCGTGGGTTTTAACCAATGCAAATTCACCCTGTAGCTTTTCACCATACAATTTCACTTTCACTGATCCTTCTGCAAGCTGTTCTAGCAAATGTTTTTCCTGCGCTTTTTTTCCTTTAATAGGGTCCAACGGCTCATAGGTCCCTTGGTCCCATACGATAACGGTTCCGCCTCCATATTCACTCTTAGGTATAATGCCTTCGAAAGTCCGGTAGTCATAAGGATGGTCCTCCACCATCATGGCTAGTCGTTTTACTTTGGGGTCTGTAGAAGGGCCTTTGGGCACTGCCCAGCTTTTTAACACGCCATCCATTTCTAAACGGAAATCATAATGCAGCCGGGATGCATCATGTTTCTGAATCACAAATACCAGTGAATTTTTGTCTTTAGACTTACCTGATTTTGGTTCTGCGGTTTTTGTAAAGTCCCGCTTCTCTTCATATTTTTCCAGACCCATAGTTTTCTTGTTGGTTATTCCTCAACAACCCGGCGGCCAGAATGGTTTTTATAACTGCCTTGTGTAATACACTTTAGACCCTCCATGCCCATCTTCCCTAATCCAGGCCATCAATAATTGATCACCATAAGGGGTAAGCACAGCATGGTGATCAGCAAATTGGCCATCGGTAACGGCTATGGCTGCAGCACTAGCACCTGTTCCCCTTACTTGAAGCATTATTTTAGCCATGCCTGCTGCCTGGTGGTGCATAGGCGAGGAAGATTTGCTCATCGATGCATGCTCCGCATTTGGCTCCTCTTGCACCGCATCTTCATAAATGAGGGCCAGTCGATTACCGCTCAGGGAAACCATTTGAGGATGTTTGCCTGTCGCACTAATTAAACGTCGCTTTGGAAAAACACCCCCTGGACCTGCTTGTGTATAATATAATCCTGGGGTGCCGCCTGCCGTATACCAAAAGGCATGTACCTTTTCGGGGGTACTGGCTAAGGATGGACCTGAATGCGGACAACCATCAATTTCCCAGTTGTCATTACTTATGGTTTTTACTGGGGCGAAAGTCTTGCCTTGATCAGCAGAATAAAGGTAGGCCATGTCTCTCACCCGCTTCTTTGTTATTAACGACGATGATATGATGCTCCGGTAAGCCACATGAAGGTTACCGCCATCATCTTTTATGATACTCGTACGGCAGCATTCACAGGTTCCTTTATCCAGAATACGTTCCTGCACAAAACCCTTTCCCGTTTCTGTACGGGCATAAAATAAAGTAGACCCTTTAATTGTTTTGCCAAAGCGGCCATCCAGCCAAATCGCAGCCAGCTCTCCATCAGCCAATGTGGCCACGTCAAAGAAACCCCGCCCATAATGATGGGCCGTATCTGTATGCAGAAATGTTTCTTTAGCCCAGGTCTTGCCTGCATCATTAGATACCGTATAATAAATCGCACCGGCAAAAGGACTTTTTTCCTGTTCAAAACGTTTCCCATAAAGGGCGAAAACAGTTCCATCCGCCTTGAAAGCAATTTTCGCCATACTCTCTGCCCCGGCACTGCATCCTAACGATCCGGCAACCGTTACCGGTGCCGAAAAGGATTGCGCTGTGGAATCATAAACAGCGTATTTCAGTTGAAAGAGGGCTTCTGCATCCTCCTTTTCCGACCAGCAAAGTACCGGATTGCCTTTATGGTCTTTGGTAAAATAGGCCCCAACAGCATGACTGCCCATTTTATTCACCGCCAATGCCTCCATAGGGGGTGCTGATGGCTGTTTGCAGGCTCCTAAGCCAATTGCGACCAGGAACACCATTAATAATTTATAATTGCTCATGTTAAAATATCCATTTTAGGTTTAAACCTCCATAACCATTTCTTGTTGGCGCAGGCAGGTAATAAGCGGGCTGTGCACCATTATAACCTACAGCATTTAAAGCAACAATGGAGCTGTAATTTTTATTCAATAGGTTATCTATGCCCATATATACATTTACCTCCACTTGTTTGGCCAATTTAGTCTGATAACCTAGCTTGGCATTCAGCAAATGATAGGCTGCATTAAAAGCAGTATTAGCATCATTTACCGGCAACTTGTCGCTAAAAAGATAACTTCCGTAAAAGTAGATACCCAACTTTGTTTCCAGGTCTAAACCTGCATTAAACACCCATGGTGCAATGCCAGTCAGTGGATTTCCATCATATCGCGCTGTAACCTCATTTACAGCGTTCAGCACCGCATACTCTTTAAAGGTAAAATCTGAATAGGTTACCGAAGCATAAGGGCGAAAAACCTTAATCTGCCGCTCATCTTCTGGTTGTAGCCATTGATACGACAAAGCCAGCTCCACGCCATTGTGATTGGTTTTCCCTGCATTATTGTAAATCGTGATGCCTTGCTGTACCGATTGTGCAATCAGCTCACCTTCCATATCCATCTTAAACAAAGCCAGGTCATAGGCTAAACGAGATTGCAATAAGTTACCCTTTGCATTTATCTCATAATTGACACCCTTTTCCGCTTGTAAGGAAGGATTGATCGATCCATCCACATTTTTCACTTCCGAACTGGATGGAGGGGAGAAACCTGTACTCACGCTGGCATGTAAACTCAGCGCATCGCTAAAATGCTGACTAATGGCCACCCGTGGATTAGCTTGTGGTTTGAACTTTTTCACTCCACTTTGTTGTTGCTGTAAGTAGTTTTTCACATCATAACTTAAACTATTGTAACTTAAGCCTAAGGTTAACGACGTATGTGTAGCCAACTGTGTTTCCGATTGATAAAACAACGAATATTGGGTGTTTTCATAATCTACATTACTGTTCAACGCACCTTCCCTACCCTGGTTATTCACATATTGTGTTCCTTTTGTTAAACCCTGGTTATATTCTGCACCTACGGTGAACCGCGTTGGTAACACTTCAAATTCAGGATCATAGTTAAAACGTGTGCGTCCTCCGTAACTCTGATAAGTACTGCGCAAGTATGCATAAGCCAGCGGATGATTCAGGTCGTAAAAATAGGTAAACACACTGCTACTGTTAGTTAAATGTTCATTGAAGCGGTATTGTTGGCCCATGCCCATGCGTGTCCATGTCTGGTAACGTGCGGCAGCTTTATCTACATTAGTAGCATTTGCCTGTAAAGGATTGGCATCAGCCTGTGCCTGCGTAAGCGCACCTGGAATCTGCGAGTCCTGCTGGGTACGGTTTAGCAATAAGGTAATAATGCGTTTTTCACTTGGGAATAACTGGAAGTTACCCGTCATAAACCTGCGCATATCTTTGCTATGCTGGCGGTAACCTGTATATTCCTGCCAACCATAAGACACGTAGCTATTCATCTTATCTCCACCATTGCGATAGGTACTGGCTAACCTACGCAAGCCATAAGAACCTGCCAAAGCGGCCACTTCTACACTTTGCTCCTGGTATGGGGCACGCTGCAGCTGGAAATTAATTACTCCCCCTGTTCCGGCACCATAAATACTAGATGCAGGCCCTTTAATCACTTCAGCGCGACCAACACTGTTGATATCCAACGCTTCAATGCGTGTAGTACCGTCAGCTTCCGTCAGCGGAATTTCATTCAGGTATACCTTAATGTTACGTATGCCATAAGAAGCACGCACACCATTACCTCGAATAGAAATTCTTGCTTCAGATAGGGTGCTTTGCTCCATCCTAACCCCAGGAATCCCATTCAAGGCAGCTTGCAGAGAAACGCCAGAGCCTCTTGCCAGCGTAGCTGCTGTAATCAAAGCTACCGAACCTGCCGTTTCCTTATTCGTTTTGTGGCCATCATAACCTTGTACCCGCACTTCATTTAACCGGTTCACATCTGCTTCCAGCTGCACGTTTAAAGTCTGTTGTCCACTGTTCAGGGTAAATACTTGAGTTTTATAACCCACCAACATCGCTTTAACAGCTGATGCTGAAGAATTAACCTTGATTTCAAAATATCCCTGTTCATCCGTCTTTCCAATTTGTTCGTTCAACGGTGTTTTAATATTAACTCCAGCAAGGGCCTGCCTGGTTTGCGAATCATAGATATGCCCTTTAAAGGCTAGCTCTTGTGCTTGTGCGGAAATAGCGCATAGGGCAAAGCCGATAAAAAATAGTAATTTTTTAATTTTCATTATAGTTCATTGTTAGCGATAGCCAAAAGGCCATGCCAATTAAAATCTTAGACATAACATTTCCAATACGATCCATAGAACGTTTAAAAATGCTCAAGAAATGAAACTATACTTGTGGAGGATGGAAGATTAAGGCGGAATGCTTAGGTAGTGCAAAAGGGAGCTCCAGAACTAAACTTGGTTTCAGCAATTGTGAAGGAATTTCCATCACTATTTCCTGACTCAGGCAAGCTTCCTGCATTACACTTTTTTTGGCAGCCCGTTCCTGGTTTTTCTCTTTTTCTGCTGCTTGTTTCAGCCGCTTTGATAAATAACATTTTCCGTTACATTGTAACACCGGTTTATCACGGTTTACACAGAGCACGGTGGCAATGTAATTCTTGTTAAATTCAAAGCCTACATACACGAAATACTGACTAAGGTTAGCCGTTAGGGTCGTGAAGATTAAAAGGAAGGCAATAGAACTTCTTACCATTTGGCGTAAATATAATGCTTATCAGATCATGCTTCAAATTAAACTTTCATCATTATGTCATGTAATTATCTTAATGAATTAAAAACCTTACCGTCAATATTTTACTTATACAAATAGTTGATAAAAACTATCATCCGTCTTCATTTTGCATAGCTTATGAATAGCTTTAAAACTATTTTTTACCTAATTGTTATCGGTTTACTGATCACAGCCACCCTGAAATCAAAAAACAGCTTTCTGCTGCGCACAGATCATGCACCACGTGGCATGCTTTCCATGCAGTTTGCTTTTAATGAAGCACAGCAACAACAGATCCTTAAAGAATGGTCCAGCACCTATTTGAAT
Source organism: Pedobacter sp. CAN_A7 (assembly GCF_015752175.1). Classification (NCBI taxonomy): domain Bacteria; kingdom Pseudomonadati; phylum Bacteroidota; class Sphingobacteriia; order Sphingobacteriales; family Sphingobacteriaceae; genus Pedobacter; species Pedobacter sp. CAN_A7. Next base: position 303,574 of record NZ_JADOUW010000003.1, read on the forward strand.
GAGCAGGTTTATAGTCGCGACACCGTCATCACGGGAAAGATTACCGGCCTGGAAACTGCAAAACACCAAACCCAGGCAGGCGATTATTTCATTGTATTATACATCCTTTTTTTTCTGTTACTTTTTTACAAATTCAGGGCAGAGCTGTCAACTGCCATCCGCAGCACTTATCCCAGGCGTTGGCTGCTGCTATTCCTACTGGTGCTAGTGGCCGGCATAGCTGATCTTATTGAAAACAGCTACCTGTTACGCGCTTTGGAAAGCGAACCCCATACCCGGCACCGCATTCCATCAGCATGGAAAATATATAGTCCCGCACTTTTAAAATATGCGCTGCTATTCGTCACCCTCTATTATTTCAGCGTTAAAATAAAAGTCCTCCATCACATCCGCATATGGCTAAAAAGACTCTCCTCCCTATTAAGGTCCTTTGTCATCTACAGCTGGAAGTTTCGCCTGGTGCTTTTAGGTCTGTTAACTTTATTCTTATTGTTGAGCATAACCGACCAGGGACAGGATTTACTAGTCACCATCAATACTTCAGACTGGGGCATATTCTGGTTTTACAGTGTCACTACTATTCTGGCACTGCACAACTGGCTCTTGCCTAAAATTTACGATAACCTGCCACAGGTTAACCTAAAAACAATAACCACTGCACATTTAGCCTTTACCGATGAACATAGAAGAGAGAAGCTGGATTTTGCCCGTTTCCTGGGCACCCTCACATTCGTCATTCCGGCTATTTCCATAATGATAACCATGCAGAGCTACCATATCCATTACTTGGTCGATAGCATTCCTCCCCTGCTAATCTTCGTTGTTATTGGTGTGTTCTATGTTAACGTATTGCGTTACAACTGGCTCGATTGTATCTATAAACCAAATGGGGTATTTAAAGGAACACGTTATACCGTTACCATGGCTGTCATCTTTTTAACCATCATTTATTGGGGGCGTTCAGAAGAAACGCGTGAACCCTATTACCTCGCCTACCTGGCGCTCGGATTTTTATTACTGTCCTTTGCTTTTTTACTTACCGTCAGCTACCGCGATTGTATCCGCCCTTTTCAACACATCAACATATCACCACTTATTCTGGCGGCAGGTCTGCTGGTCAGTCTGCTCTTTATGGCGTTCAACTTTGAAGCAGTGGTCTTTTTCCTCACCCGTAACGACCGCTTTTACACCTTGCCGGTGATCATCGCTGCTTTAGTAGCCTATACCTTATTTTTTTCCTTTCTTTTAGTTGCCGGCAAACGGATAGGTATACAATTTATTACCCTGTTTTTATTGGTCATCATTTACAAGTCGGCCGTTAGCATCACCGACATTCACAACATCCACCTGGTTGATCGCCCAGGGGGGCAACTTAAACCACAGTCCTTGCGATTGTATACACAGTCCTGGTTGGCACACCGTAAAAGCGAGATCGCCCAACATAACCAACAGGACAGCCTTGGTTTTCCCGTGTTTTTTGTCAACGCTTATGGAGGGGGCATCCGTGCTGCAGCCTGGACCACCATGGTGGTGGGCCGCCTAGATCAATTGCTGCAACAACAATCAGCTACAGAAACTAGTTTCAATGATTTCCAACACCATGTATTTTCCTATTCCGGTGCTTCGGGCGGCACCATTGGCATATCCTTATTATGTGCGGCAAGGCTCACGCAGCAGGGCACGAAAGCCAGGGAGACATTCTATCCTGAAAATGTATTAAAACTATACCAGCATGATTACCTCACCGCCACCCTTGCCGGACTTTTTGGCCGCGATGCTTTTCAATCGCTGATCGGCTTTAAATTATTTCCTGATCGGGCCCGAATACAGGAACAAAATTGGGAAATTTACATGCGCCGGCATGGAATTGATTACCAGGTACCCATGCGTACGGGTTGGCTGCCCAATATGACCGAAGTACCCCTGTTTTTCTCAAACACTTACGACATTAATACTGGTTTTAAAGGCCTCATCGCTCCGGTACAACTAGATCCTACCGACTTTCCGGGTACCGTTTTACTACAGGATTTTATTGAAAGTAATGAAGATTTATACCTCAGTACCGCAGCATTCATCAGTGCCCGGTTCCCCTATGTAAGTCCGACGGCAAAATTCGATGAACGGCATCATTTTATGGATGGTGGCACCCTGGAAAATTCAGGTGCAGAGACTTCGCTGCAAGTGTTCCAGGTGTTTAAAAGCGTATGGGATTCTTTGCAGCTTAACGACCCCACCTATCAAAACTTAAAGCTTAAAATTAACTTCCTCTCCCTACCTAACAGCATCCCTATATTAGATTCTGTAGAACGAGTTAAAAACCTTTACGAACCACTTGCCCCTGCCCTGGGTTTGTTAAACAGTACAAACGGTAATACCGTAAAAGCAGACACTATTAATCGCTACCTGGCACAGGAAAACAACTGGAACTACTTTTCCATTAGCCCCAGGGTAGTCAAAATTAGAGATAATGTTTGGCCGGTGTTACCGGTTGGCTGGCAAATATCAGATTATGCTTTACAACAAATGCAACTTAGCCTCTATTCCCACCAGCCAGTTATGGATTCCATCCTCAGACAGATTTCCCTTAAAGCAAATCGTTAGCCAGGTTTGCCAATGCACTACGTTCCCCTTTATCTAAAGTAATGTGCGCATAAAGCGGATGACCTTTAGCGCTTTCTATTAAATACGACAATCCATTACTTTCTGCATCAAGGTAAGGTGCATCAATCTGGTAGATATCACCTGTAAATATGATTTTAGTATCTTCTCCTGCTCGTGATATGATGGTCTTAATTTCATGAGGGGTTAAATTCTGGGCTTCATCAATAATGAAGAAGATTTTAGTCAGCGTTCTTCCCCTGATAAATGCAAGTGGTGTGATTACAATTTTCTCGGTACTCACAAACTCATCAATCCGCGCTTGTACTTTTGGATCGTGGTTATACTGCTCTTTGATATAGCGCAAACTATCCCATATTGGCGCCATATAAGGGTCTATTTTAGATTTGGCATCGCCCGGTAAAAACCCAATATCTTTATTGCTTAATGGAATAATCGGTCGGGTAACATAAATCTGCCTATAATCTTTACGTTGTTCAAGCGCGCTGGCAATAGCCAGCAAAGTTTTTCCCGTCCCTGCTTTCCCCTGGATCGTCACCAGCTTAATATCCGGGTTGAGTAAAGCATGCATGGCAAGGGCCTGTTCTTCGTTTTTTGGCGATATTTTAAAAGCGCTCGAAGTTTTGATGAGCGACAACATATTGGATTTTACACCATAAAAAGCCAGCCCCGCTTTACGTCCGCTTTTAAGCAGGTAAAAATGGTTACCCTGGGTATAGGGCAAATCAATCGCTTCTGCCTGGAGTTTTCCGGTTTCTTTAAGCTCATTAAAAGGTGCTATGGGCACTTTTAGTAGTGTGGTCTTCCCGGTATACAGTTCGTCCACATTTTTCACCTTACCCGTTTCATAATCCTCTGCAAAGAGATCCAGCGACTTTGCCTTCAGGCGCAGGCAGATATCCTTTGATACCAACACTACCTTTTTATCTGCAAACTCCTCTTTTAACCCTAAGGCAGCATTCAATATCCTATGGTCAAACTTCCCGGCACCAAAAATGGTTTCTGCGTTTTGTGATGCCGAAACGGTGTCCATCACCACCTTAAACCTTCCTCCTTTACTTCCTTTAATCGGGTTCCATTCTGTCAACAGCTGATCACCTGAAGCCTTGTCCATTAACCTGATGAAACTTCTGGCTTCGGCATTACGGGTTTCGTTGCCATTTTTCATGTTATCCAGCTCTTCCAATACTTGTATCGGCAAGGCCACATCGTGTTCCTGAAAGTTGTTGAAAGCATTGTGGTCGTACAGGATCACCGAGGTATCAAGGACAAATATCTTTTCCGGATCGGGCGCAGTATTTTTTCGGACTTTACTCATGGTCCCTAAATTTAGGGAAATAAAAGATTTTCTTTCATGTATTTGGCACTTCTCGAAATACAATCAAAAACATCAGGCACATAGTTGTTTCCTTGTTCCACCATCACGTGTTTTACCCCTGCAAGGTTGTAATCGGCTATGTAAGGTTTAAAATCTATACTTCCTGCACCCAGAACGGTATGCAAATCGCGGTTTTTTCGGTCCATATCTTTAAAATGAATCAAGGGGAACCTGCCTGGGAATTTCTTAAAATATTCGTGAACTGGTATTTTTGATGAATGTGAAAACCAATAAATATCTAATTCAATCTTCACAAGATCCTGGTCTGTTTCATTTAAAATGATGTCATAACCCTTTTGACCATCATGTAAGTCAAATTCAAAGCCATGATTATGGTAAGCTAATTGTAAATCTGCTTGTTTGATTTGCTCACCTATCCGATTTAGTTTATTGGCTAACTGTTTATACGTATCCAAATTTCTCAGCTCCGGATTCAACCATGGCCATACAATGTATTCCTGCTTTAACACCAATGCCCCTTGGATGCAATGGTCTACATAACGCTTCAAATCGTCATCCGTTTTCCCGGGCATGATATAAGTGCTTAAATCATAATGACCACTTATACTGCGAATCCCATTGTTATCAAAAATTTGTTGGAGTGCTTTAACCTCAACATTCCAATAACTATTAACAGGAGTCGTATTAAAGGCATAAGTTTCCACTTCCGTGTAACCCATGGCAGCTACTTTCTTCACCGTATTAACTAGATCGGTCTTCATTTCTTTGTTAACAGTAAATAACTGCAAACCCATCTGCAAGCGGCTTTCAGTAAAAAAGTCAGGGCTTATAACTGCCCCCATTCCTAAAACTGCACTTTGTTTAATGAAGTCACGCCGTGATGCCATGTAGATGATTTAAAAGTCAGGTTTAAGTTAATAAAAGTATATGGCATTTGGTTAAGCAAATACGTGTAACGGTAAAACGAATTCGTGAATTTGGCAGAAACGAAATCTTGAAAGTCTTTCCATTACATCGTCTAAGAAAACGACGGTTAAATGATAAATAGAACCAATTTCACAACAAGTAAGGAATTAAGTTAAAGCGAAAAAGTAACTTACGCACTCAATCTGTTACTTAGCCCATGAATCGTTTTACATTTTTTTCGACATTCTTCTTATTATCTCTATTTTCAGAATATAGTTTTTCTCAATTTAACTTAGGTAAATCTGTTGACTCACTTATCCGGGTTACAAGTCCAAGGTTTTTTAATGGAGTTATCCTGATTTCAAAAAATGGCAGCTCTGTTTACGAGAAAAGTCATGGATACAGCGATTTAATAAAAAAAACTACCCTAAATATTGATGATCAGTTCCTTATTGGTTCTCTTAGTAAGCAGTTTACTGCAACTTTACTATTAAAGGAAATTCAGGCGGGGCGTATACAAGCTCAACGTACTATCCGTTATTATTTACCAGATTTTAAACAAAGTTGGGCAGATTCAGTAACTGTACAGCAACTACTAAATCATACATCAGGTATTACCGATTGGGATAAAAATTTGACTTATGAACCTGGGATCAAGTTTTCATATTCGAATATTAATTACGCTATCTTAGGTAAGATCATAGAAAAAACGTCAGGCCAGACTTATGCAGCACTAACAGCAGACCTATTTAAAGGCTGCAATATGAAATCATCTACAGTCCCACCTGGGCCTGGCAGAACGAGTAACAATAAAAAACTGGTAAAGGGTCATTCTGAAACCGAAAATACAACGTATCAGGAGGAAAATATATTAGACCTTTTAGATTTGCCAGTGATGGGTGTACCTGCATCTGGTATGATTTCCAATGCTGGCGATCTTGCTAAATGGATGTATTGTTTACATAACGGAAAGCTTTTAGCAGACAGTACCTACCAAATGATGATTACTAATGCTGTTATACGTCCTCATAGGTGGGGAGAACTAAAATATGCAGATGGTATTCAAGTAGATCACCTGAATGGTATAGCGGAACTTAGTATGAGCGGGTATGTCCCTGGCTTTATTTCAACAATGATTTATTATCCGAAAACCAAAGTCAGTATAGTTATACTTGAAAATATATCACCTTCGCCTTCCGATATGAATCGGGTGTTCTACTTTCATGATCAGATTAGAAAAATTGTTAGAACCTCTTTTTAGTTCGAGCACAAAGTGTCATTAAACACATCCATCAAAGCTTTACTTTGCCCTTGATGATTATCATTAAATCCTGGTTATTTGGTATCGTCTAAGAAATAGACCGAATAGTGATATAAATGTAAATAAGGAAAATTAGACACTATTCTAAGGAATATGCAAGTATTATATCCATGTAAACAACTTTTATATTTACATTTATGTATATACAAAGCATTACTAAAAACAAATAGAGTTAACCCGATTATAGCATCTTCAGAAGATAGCACATTCCTATCGACGAAAATGCATTATTTTTTATTGAATGATCAATAGTACAGTACACCAGAAACTTCCCCTATTTGTTAAATTTTTGATTATCCTTTCCTTAGTTCGTGGAATAAGCGTAATATGTTCTATGCCATTTTACGATGTTGAAGTGAGTATATATGGATTATCAGGAGAGGCTTGGTCCCCCAAAGGCACATTGATTGTTTTCCTCTATTTGTTCAAAATTGCCGTTGCAATTACGTTTTTGACTCGGGATAAAAGAATAATTCAAATTGCATATGTCGATGCAATGTTAAGTCTCATACTATGGGTCGTGTTTTTATTTCACAATATATATTTGAATGGTCAAAATACCATGCCCCCGGTGCGATCAATTAACCTGGAAATATTTTTGTTGATCCCTTATTTAATGGTAATGCAAAAAATCAAACAAAGTAGCATCAGAAGCTAGAGATTAGAATTTCGAGAAAAAACATGTTGACCAGATATATGTTACTGTGCCCTTGAGATATGAGCTTTGCGATTATACACCATGCCCTATTACTACTTCATTTTCATGATGAGCTCCAATTTATTTTCGTGGCAGCCTTCTCCTTATTCCCTCGTTTCCTGATAAATAGATCATAAACTCATTCCATTAATCAAAGCCGTTTTTTCTATTTTTGATAATGAGTTTTTGATAAAAATATTTATTACGAAAATAGACTACACCACGGTGTAAAATTTATTGTTAAATCGCATAATTTCTTCAACGATACTTTGATGTTTTAGTTTGATATTTTCAGAAAACGAGGGAATAGTGATCGATAGTAATCTCCATTTTACTTTTTAATCCTTTTCATAAACAAAGCCAAGGCTGGCCCAAGCTCTTCAAATAAGGGGTTATTACGGTTTTTTAGCATTACTTCGCTAAAAAGCTTTAATCCGATGGCGAACTCTGTCGATTGGTCTATATCGCCAAAGAAGTTCTTTTCTTGTGTCCTTTCAATGATCGAGAATATATCATCGTGATTCTCAAACACTATTTCCAAAGGAGGTGTGTTCATTTCCTCTTCCTTTATGTTTTTCAAATGGACCAGAGTTAATTTGTATTGATGTGCTTTCTTCTCCATGTTATTCATTGATTTCTTTATTTTTTTAATTAGACGATTGTTTTATTTAGGAAATAGTCAGTGAGCATTCGCAGAAATTAGTTTTAGTGTACTAATCAATTATTGCCATCGAATATTGCTTCTATTAGTTGATTCATAATTAAAGCTAACGCGGTGACTCAAATGAACTCTTATCCAACTTTCCTAAATCCTGGCTTAGGAATCTCCAGATGTTCTCTTAAGGTGTCCCCTTCATACTCGGTCTTGTAAATACCCCGGTCCTGCAAGATCGGGACCACCAGTTCTATAAAATCCCTTAATCCGTGCGGGTGGTCCTGCCTGATCATCAGCATATCCATAGCGCCGGATTCATACCATAACTGCACCTGAGCGGCGACCCGCTCTGCCGAACCAAAGAAGAGCGGTGCCGGTATGCTGTTCCTTGGATTAAATGCCAGCAGTTCCTTATATTTATCCACCGCTTCCTCATCCGTACGGCCTACAATAGGGTTTTGGTTAGTGATCACTACAAAGTCTTCCGGGCGACGCCCTTTTTCAATCAATCTTGCCCTGATGCCATTTGCTACCTGCATAGTATCTTCCATCGTTTGCCCGTGTATAAAGGCCCCGTCAGTATAGCTTGACGCGTGATCCATAAAGGTAGCGGAACTACCAGCTGTATAGAGTACCGGCCTGCCCTGCACCGAGCGGCTTAAGTTTAATGGCCCATCTACTGAAAAATACTTTCCACGGTAATTCAGCGTATGCATTTTGTGTGGGTTTAGGTATATCCCCTGTTCTTTATCACGGATGAAAGCATCATCTTCATAAGTATCCCAAAGCCCGATCAGGATTTCCATGAATTCCCTGTTCATCGGGTATTGGTCAGCCTTTGTTAAATGACAACGGCTGAAATTGACCATGCCGCCGGGATTAGAGGTTACTGCGTTCACCGAAGCCCGGCCTTTGCTGATCTTATCGAGCGACAAAACCTGCCTGGCCACGTTGTATGGATCGGTATAGGAAGTTGCAATGGTGGCAGATAAACCAATTTTTTCAGTTTTCATGCTAAGGGCAGACATGATAGTCATGCCTTCGAACATGCTTAAGTAATGCGGGATATTGCCCGGACCAACATGACTGACATCGACTAGGAAAAGCGTATCGAATTTTGCAGCCTCGGCAAGCTGCGCCTGCTGGATATAGAAGTCTAAATTCTCACTGGCATCCGAGGGCATGTCGGGATGCTGCCAGCCCACAAAGTTCCAGCCGATGCCATCGATATTAGCAGCAAGCTTTAATTTTTTTCTATTACTCATTTATAAATTGTTTGATTAGCAGGAGCAGCTTCTGCATTGATATTATTCATAACTTCCGAAAAAAGCCTGACCGACTTTATTCTGTCTTCCAGACTATGTGTAGGGGTGACTACAATAAGTTCATCTACTTTAGTCTGATTCAAAAATGCCTGAACTTGTTCTTTAACGGTTTGCATGCTGCCTACAAAGGAGTATTTCAGCATTTGATGTACTGCCGGGTGTTGCAGCATACTCCTCAGTTCGTCCGTCATGGCTGTTGGAGGATGCAGAGCGGTTGTAGTTCCGGTCAGTACGCCAACGAACATTCTGATCAGCGTGGTAAATAAACGCTCAGCTTGTTCATCTGTATCTGCAACAAATACATTGATCCCGGCTATGATATAAGGACTTTGCAAAACTGCAGACGGCTGAAACTGTTCACGGTAGATATCTAGGGCATTAAGTAAATGCGTAGAAGCAAAGTGACTGGCAAAAGCATAGGGCATGCCTTTTTGTGCTGCTAAGTGTGCACTGTCAGTGCTTGATCCTAATATATAAAGTGGTACATCAGTACCTTCGGCAATAGCTGCCCTTACTTTTGAACCGCTGTTTTCAAGAGAAAAGTATTTTTGAATTTTCTCAATTTCCTTAAGGAAGGCATGGGCAGCCTGCATGAAATCTGACCGGATAGCCTGGGCAGTTGCAGTGTCTGTACCGGGTGCCCTGCCCAGACCCAGGTCGATGCGGCCGGGATACAAATGAGCCAGTGTACCAAACTGCTCCGCAATCACTAAGGGAGAATGGTTAGGAAGCATGATGCCCCCTGAACCTACTCTGATGGTTTTGGTGTTTTCAGCCACATAGCCGATCAGGAGTGATGGCGCATTACTAGCGACATGCTCCGAATTGTGATGTTCGGCAAACCAGATCCTTTTATAACTCAACGCCTCTGCTTCTTTGGCCAAAGCCAGGGAATCGTTCAGCGTTTGTTTGATAGTACTGCCCTCTGGGACAAGTGCCAATTCTAAAATAGAGTATACAATACCTTGTGTTTTCATATAATGCAAATTAAGACAAGCTGCTTTCCTATGTTTAGTTTGGCAACCAGAAATCTATTTTAATAAAGCAATAATCAAAGAATTGCGTGCAAAAACAAACTACCCTTTTTGACTAGCCGAGATTACCAGCACTTCTTTATTTTCAGCCAAGAACTCCCGGACTGTTTTTGCAGGTCTTCCCAGGATATACGGGATATCGTTTTGGACCATCGACATGTATGACATTCTTCCATCAAGCATTTGCTTAACAAATTCAATGTTTGCGCTTGCATACCAACTATCAGCACCGTTAGCTATCCATGCTTCAATCAATTGTTTAAATTCATCGAGTCCTTTTTCTTTGCATTTGATATCAAGTCCGGTTACCTCACTCATAAGCTGAGCGATCTCTTTTCCATTATGGCTTTCTACACTTAACCAGTAATGTTTACCGGCATGTCGATCTGGCCCATCTACCAAAACCTGCGCCGCCACAGCAGCAATGTCACTGGAAGCAATATAACCTACCCTGCGATCTTCCCAATAAGTGGTGAAGGAAAGGTCCTTTGGTAAGTAAGCACCTGTAAGGGCTTCCATAAACATATTGGGATGAAGGTGCGTCCAGGCAATACCACTAGCCTCTATGTATTTTTCGATCATCTGGTGCCATGCAAAGTGAGCATCGGTCGTATCCCACTCCGCAAATACACCTACATGTACAATGTGACTAACACCTGCTTTTTTTGCAGCATCCACCAATGTTTTACTTTGGGTAAGCATCCCAACTGTGTACCCTGTTAGCAGAAATACGCGATCGACACCGGCAAGAGCAAGCGCAAAGGTTGTTGGATCATCAAGGTCAAGAAACCTGCAGTCTTTCCCGTCGCTACAAAGTTGCTCAACTTCATTCTGCTTACGGGAAGTAATTCTGATGTTAACAGGTTTACCTTCGAGGTCTTTGACCAGCTGACTACCGATTGTACCGCTGGCACCTAAAATAAGTACTGTTGGATTTTGCTTATTCTCCATTTGGATTATTTTTATTTTTCTATTTGTAATTAGTTCACCGCAAACCGGGCGGCTCGGGATTTAATCATTTGTGGTAACAAGACTCACTGTTATATTATTTCTGGTAGCATTGGAATAAGGACATACTTGATGTGCGCGTTCAGTAAGTCGCTGAGCTTCTTCAGTAGTTACATCTGAAATGTTCACTGTAAGTTCTACTGCCAATCCGAAAGCACCACCTTCGAGAGGACCGATCGATACTTTTGCAGTAACGGAGGTTTCACCCGTTTTAACCTTTTCTAAGCGAATAGAATGGTTCAGCGCACTATCAAAACAAGCAGCGTAACCGGCTGCAAATAATTGTTCTGGATTGGTATAATCATCATTTGCACCACCCATTGCTTTGGGTGCTCTCACCTGTAGATCTAAAACGCCATTGTCGCTTTTAATTTGGCCGTTTCTACCTCCTGTAGCAGTCGCTTCTGCTGTATACAAAACTTTCATTGTTATTTGCTTTTGAGATTATTCAATTACACTTTTCCTATTTCATGTAAACGGTTACCCGCTAAAATATCTTCATACGAAGGCCAGGCGTCCAGCTGTCTCAGATTGTCCATGATAAAATCCCGGATCGCAGGGGCTTTTCCTTTTTCAGCGTTAGCAAGTGCCTGATTTAATTCGGCTTCATTCAATTCCGTACAATAGGCCGGTGTACCGGGCTGCTGTCTCCAGGACTCGGCTAGGCTTCCTGCATCAACGGTATCAAAACCTGTAAGATCAACCAGCTGGGCAACTACTTTTTTGTGTTCGGGGTTATCTCCAGCTATAGAAATTGCAACTCTAGCTTCTGCGCCAGCTGCTTTCCCTTTGTATTTCAAGGTGCCCTCAAGCATATTATTAAATACTTTTACTAGCGGGCGATTTAGTATTCCGGAAATATATTCACTTTCCGTTATTTGCGCTAATTCGGCAATCTCACCATCCCTGAATGGATAATAGTTTGATGTGTCCATAACCACTACATCCTGTGGCACCTCTTTCAATAAGTCTTTCGACAGATCTTTGTAAGCATTGAAAGGCATAGAGAAAATGATGGCATCTACGTCTTTAACCACATCCTGTATGGTTGCTGCAGTTGCGCCAAGACTGGCGGCTATTTTTTCCAGCTCAGGCATTGCCCTGGTGTTTGTTACTTTTACCTGGTATCCTTCCTGAGAAAATTTCTCTGCCAATATACTGCCTATGGCACCTGTTCCAATGATTCCTATTTTCATATTTTTCTTATTTTTATGTTATTGTATTATTGGTGAAAAGTGACATTGCTTGTAATTGGATCTCGCCCTAATTTGAATGAATTACCCAGTGCATTTGGGTCGGCATAACCAAAGGAAATTCCAAACAACATTTTAAGTTCACTTGGCACGTTCAATATTTCCCTTATGGTACCGGCAAAAAAGCCCAGCGATGTCTGCGGGATACCAGCAAGGCCATGCGCTGTCAGAGATAACAGAAACGTTTGCCCATACATTCCGATATCTCCACCTACACGGACATTGTCGCCAAAAGACGGCATAAATGGTATGGCAATATGTGGGGCATTAAAGAATTTATAATTAAGATCTGAAACTTCTTTTCGGCCTTCTTTATCCTCACGTTTAACATCAAATCCTTCATACATTGTCTTACCCAGGTTGAAATAGCGTTCCTGATAACAACCATGGTACTCATTCATATCAAAGCTTAAATCAGGAGATAACCGCTCTGCTTCGTTTTCTTTTAAAAGCGCCTCTGACAGTTCTTTAAGTTTGTCTCCTGAAACGATATGTGTCTCCCAGGGTTGGGTGTTGCAATTTGAGGGCGACAATTTTGCATCCTCTAAAACAGAGGCAATCATTTCATCTGGCACTGATGTTTCTAAGAAGCCCCGACAGGACTGTCTAATGCGTAGTACTTCCTTAAAGGCCTGGGTATTTGGCTGTATTCTTTCTGATGTTGCTATTTCCATAATTACAGATTGATAAATCGGATATGCAAACTTCGAAAAAATATGCTTTACTTTGTATAGTCCTTTCCTAAAGGAAAGCGAATTATTATTTTCAAAAGACTATTATGGCAGTTAAAAGAGGTTATAGCGATTGTATCAGTACCATTAGTCCGGTACGGGATTTTTTGGATGTACTGAGCGGTAAGTGGAAGATTCCGATAATCGTCTCTATCGGTGTAGGCAATGATAGATTTGTTGATATCCAGGAAAGTATACCAGGCATTACTCCGAAAGTTTTGGCTAAAGAGCTAAAAGATCTGGAACTGCACAAACTTATTAAAAGAACTGTGGTAGGGGATTATCCTGTTAGGATTTTATACACCCACGAGCCTTATGCCAATACGTTAACACCGATCATTTATGCAATGAAAGACTGGGGAATTAGCCATCGTAAAAAAGTTTTTAGTGATAATGAACTAGAATCAGATAAATCAACTAATAAAGAATTCTCTATAAACAAATTAAATGTAAAATAATGAAGCTGTACCTGATACGGTATTAAATCATTCATTCCCGTTATCCCCTCTATTATTAAAAAAGGGTCATTTCTTGGAATGTTAAGAACAGGCTTTCATGATTTCGTTTCTGCCAAATTCACGAATTCTTTTTAACCGTTACATATGCCAATCCCTCAAACACATTAACCATGACCACTTATTTAAACCATGGTTAATACATAAAAAGCGCAATTAATTAGCTTCTACATAATTTCTAAAATTATCAAGTATGGCCTGCCACCCACTTCTTTGCAGCTCTTCATTATTCTCTTTTTCTGCATCAAAAGTTACGGTGACTTCAGTTTCATCACCCAAATTTTTAAAACTCACATGGGCTTGTCTGCCGTCCAACATCGTATAAGTGAATTCTTCACCTTCCTGGATGTCATCATAAACGGCTTCAAAATCAAAACCAACACTGCCATCTTTCGCTTCCATTCTAGCGTTATACTTCCCTCCTACACGCATGTCGTTTTCCACTGCAGGACATTGCCAATCGTCTGAAGCAAAATTCCATTGGGTAATGTGTTCTGGCATGGTGTAATAGGTCCAAACCTTTGATTTATCTGCTGAAACAGTGGTTTGTACAGTGATTTTTGTGGTATCCATAATTTCTTAATTAGTTATTGATAAGCTTGGTACACTAAGTTCGATTAAAAAAACCTTATTTTACTCCTCTCCTAGATCTTTATGTTTTTGCCCCCAGTTTTCGAGTTCATTAATTACTGGTCTCAATTCGTAACCAATTGGAGTCAGTTCGTATTCCACTCGCGGCGGAACCTCTGCATAGATCGTTCGCTTAACTAGTTTATCAGCTTCTAATTTACGTAACTGAAGCGATAGCATGCGTTCGGTGATGTTTGGCAAATTTTTTTTTAACTCTCCAAATCTGAGTTTTCCATTCATTAACCATGAACAGATCACTAAAGCCCACTGCCCACCAATAATATTGGCCGAATACACCTCTAAACACTCCTCAGCTAATGCTTTTTTGTTAGCAAAATTGGTTGAACTTTCTTTTATTGTCGACATCACTTACATTTTTTATAGTACCTCACACTGGGTTACCAATGTACAAAATTATGTTTAAGCATCTATTTTTGCGTCTCATGATCGTTAAAAATATAAAAATGAAAACCTTAGTTATTGTAACACATCCCGACATTAATAGTTCTATTGTTAACAAGCGCTGGATTGAAGAATTAAATAAATTCCCCAATAAATACGATGTCCACCAGTTACATGAGGTATATCCTGATGAAAAAATTAATGTAGAAGCAGAGCAGAAATTGATTGAACAATATGACAAGATCGTATTCCAGTTTCCCTATTATTGGTTTAATAGTCCTGCGTTTTTCAAAAAATGGCTCGATGAAGTGTTAACACACGGATGGGCTTATGGTAGTAAAAGCGGCTTTAAGATGGCGGGCAAAAAAATTGCATTGGCCATTTCATTAGGTGTAGATGAACAAGATTTACGTCCATCAGAAAAGTATAAATATACACTAGAGGAATTGATTCGGCCATTTGAACTTTCTTTTGAATATATTAAAGCTGATTACCAGCCGCCATTTGCTTACTATGGAATGGAGTATAATGCGTCGGAAGAATGGGTAGAAAGAAGTGTTCATTTGTATCTGGATTTTTTGGATTCTTTGTAAAACAAAGAGATTTTGGTCAATAGTGTAGAAAGTATTATTTCACAACCCAAATATCAGTTAACTCCCAAAGAAACAATATTTCTGAAGCCTCATTATTTTTCGTTAATTGTAGCGTTTTTAGCGAATTACCAGTTTAAAATTGAAATATTGTTTAACCATAATAAACCCTTTATGAAACATTACATTTTACTATTCCTCGCTGTAGCCCTTCTCTCCTGTGCCAAGGAAGATTTACATGGCCCCCTAAAACTTAAGAATGGTCAAGTAGTAGAGCTCTTTGTAAACCATCAATATGGTTCAACTGAAGACAGAATATTAAAATTACCTAATAAGGAAGATGCAGGCGCCGCCCTATACTACTTTGAGGACCGCCAGCCAGGTTATACTTACCGGGTAAAAGCCAAATTTGTATTTACGGAAACTCCACTTGAAGATAGTCCTTCGTATTGGTATGAATATTTAGCCACAGTCGCTAAAGAAAAGCACACGGGAAATGACCCTTTCGAAATTGAGATCATCCAAGCCTACATCCCCGGCGGCCCAACCATACAAATGAATAAAAAAGGAAATGACTATTTTATCCGATCTGATAAAATACAACTCACCTATGCTAATGACGCGGTGAGGAGTCAACTGGAAGAAATATGGCAAAATGCTTTAGAAATGCGCAATAATTACTTGTCAAACCAGTTTCCTAAATGGAAATCGGTAAAAGCTACCGTTAATCACGACCCGCAAAAATTCGGATCAGCGTATTTGGTTCAAAAAATACAATTTACTCCATAGGTGAATCAGGAGTTGATTGTGCTACTTTGTTGTTGCACAATCAATTTCTTAATTAAAACAATTTGTCCTAAATGATAATAGCTATGTTCAATAACGCCTTCGATATTACGTAAATAGGTTCCGTGCTTTTCTTCTACAAAAACCTGGTCTAACCTGCTGTCTGAAAATTGTTCAACTTGGTTACAAAATGTCTCTGCATTGCTCAGAAAGTTATTAACTAAATTATTCCAATCTGCTTCAGTCGGCAAGTTTCCAAGGTCAAAGCTATATTGATCACTAATTTCAAGTCTCCCACCCTTAAATACATTTAATAACCCTTCCAGATAATAATTAATGTGATAGGTTAAAGTCCCAATGGTATTTAAGTTTCCCACTTTCTGAATGGCCTGCTTAAAATTAATATGGAGAAGCTGTTCTTTATAATTCGTGTTGGCAATCCATTGTCCGTTAAGCAATACTTCACGTAATCGGTTAGCAATCAATTCACCTCTTGTCATTGTAAGTCTGTTTAAATGCACGATTATATCGAAAATTTAAATCGATGTGACTACCATGTTAAACGAGTGTGAACTTATGTACTATCTAAGTTTCGCGTTTTTCACATGAGCTAAATGATGCTCACCATGCCAGGCATAAATTCCAATATTAGTTTTTAAAGAAATTAATTCATTTGTCTCCGGATGTTTGAATTGCCTTTCCAGCTCTTCGTCTGATAAATTACTAAGTAAGTGCACCCATCTTTCATGCAGCCCCTTCAACAGCTGCAATGAACTCTCAACAGGGAAATTTTTCGAATCAGGCAATTCCGCCCAGCGATCTTCGTAATAAGGTTTTATAGTGGGTACATCTTCGGTTAATGCCAGTTTAAACCTAATAAAACTGTTCATATGGCTGTCTGCACAATGATTAACTACTTGTTTGATCGTCCACCCATGTGGCCTGTATTGTTTCTCCAAATCCTTTTCAGAGAGTCCCTTCACTTCATGACTCAACTTCTGCGGAAATTCTCCTATACTTCTAATCCATGCTTCTATTTGAAGTTTATCTAGATGTTCAGGTTGTTGAAAAGTAGAAATGGGGTATTTTAAGCTATCGATGTCTAGTTCCATGGTTGAGTTAGCATATAAGTTCTCGCTAATTTAAATAATTCTTAGTTCCCTTATGCCATTCGATATTTAGATGGTGATACCTCGGTATGTTTCCGAAAAAAATTATTGATATGCGATGCCTCTTCGAAACCCAGGCAATAGCTGATTTCTGAAATATTCCAGTCTGTATGTTTGAGCAAGGCCTTCGCTTCTCTCGCCATCCGGTTGGCGATATAATAACTCGTGGTTTTACCAGTGGTTTCCTTAATCGCGCGGTTCAGGTGGTTCACATGCACAAACAGCTGATCGGCATAATCTTTCGCAGAACGCATAAGCAGCCGCTGCTCCGGCGATACAATCGGGAACTGCCGCTCCAATAACTCAGAAAAAACAGCGGTAATTCGTGCATTAGCATCTGTATGTTGCACCAGGCCATTGGCAGGCTGTAGTTTCAAGGCATAGTGGATCATTTCGGTCACATAGGTTAGCAATAAATCCTGTTTGTATTTATAATCAGATGCTGTTTCTTTAATCATCTTTCTAAAAATCAGCGAAACCTCCTCCTGCTCTTGATCATCCAGCAGGTAACAAGGTTTTCCACCAATGGAAAACATAGGGAGGTCATTTAGGCTGCCCCTTAGTTTTTCGGTGTAAAAGGCTTCTTTAAATATACAAAAGAAGCCTTTATTGTTACCCTCTAAACATTCCATTTTATAAGGCACCCGCGGATTGAAAAACAGGAGTGCCGTGCCATCAATTTTTATCGTTTTATCGGCATAGTGATAAAGGTTAGTGCCCGAAACCAGGCTGATCTTGAAAAAGTCACGCCGTGTATACTCCACAGTCGAGTTCCCTTCCGGCGTACTGATGTCTTCCATCACAAATACATTGAAATCGCCAATCGCTTTTTGCGCGTCACCAGATAGTCCGACAAACTTATGTTTGTAAAATTCTTCCAGCGTTTCCGTTTCTGCCATCCTGTTTTTCGCTTCCATCAAACTGATCTCCTTTTTCTTTTAGTTGCGCGCTTCTATTGGTAGCCACTTTCTTTTAGAAACTATGCTCTTTGATAAAGCCTTTTCATGAGTAGTCGCTTCCTTTTGAAAAACTATTCTCTTGAAAACTCTTCTCTTTAGTAGAACCATCCTTTTAAAAAATTATACTCTTCAAAATCTCTACTTTTTGGTGTCCCTTCCTTTTAAAAAACTATGCTCTTAAAAACTCTTCTCTTTAGTAGAACCTTCCTTTTGAAACCTATGCTCTTTGAAAAACTTCCCTTTTTTGCCTCTTCCAAAATTAAAAATATTCTCTCAATTAATGACCTGGTGTACTAACGACTGCATCAAAACCTGTGGATTTTCCCAGCGCCGCCCATTGTTTCATATCTTGTTGTACCGCAGCTATTTTTGCTTCTGCAAGCGCATAGGCATCCTCACCCAAAAACAAATGTGCCGGAGGGTTTTCCAGGTTCGCCAGACTAATCATAGCCGCTGCACCCTTTTCCGGATCGTTAGGTTGGTTTCCATTAATATCATGCTCATGTGCATCCTGCACTGCACGTACCTCCTGGTATTCCTGAATCTGATTAACTGGTACATTTAAGGAAGTTGAACTTAGAAAATTGGTCCTGAAATACCCAGGCGATACCACCGTGACCTTCACTCCAAAACCTTTCACTTCTTCTCTTAAGGATTCAGAGAAACCATGAACGGCGAATTTTGTTGCACAATAGATACCAAAACCTGCAAAGGCACCCGTAAAACCACCAATGGAGGCAATGTTAATAATGTGCCCTGACCCTTGCTGGCGGAGATAAGGCATGGCTTTACGGATCACGTTAAGGGAACCAAATACATTGATGTCAAAGTTCGCCCGACTTTCAGCATCGGTTAATTCTTCTACTGCACCTGCTAAGCCATACCCAGCGTTGTTTACGATAACATCCAGCCTTCCAAAATGTGAAATCACCTGCTCTATTGCGGCGCCCACACTGTCTTCATTACTGATGTCTACCGACAGCGGAAGAAATTTATCGTTTCCCCCCACCGCTTGACTAAGGTCTTCGACACGCCTTGAGGTGGCTGCCACCTGGTGTCCCTGTGCCAATAATTGCTTGGCCAAACTTAAGCCTAAGCCTTTTGAAGCGCCGGTAATAAACCATACTTTTTGATTTGTTGTTTCCATGATTGTTGCTGTTGATTAATGTAAATCAAAGGTAGATCCTGGCAGGATGGCGTCGTTTGCGGTGAACAAATGAATACTTGCAAAATTCAAACAATGAGGGAGACGCGGTCTATTCAGCACCTAATCGTCCGATGAGTTCTTATACACAAATTTTATACTATTATAAAATAACTGTATTTTCCTTTCTTTATAAGAGTAAACGAGTATATTTTATCATCATAAAAACAGAGATAAATAACAGGTTTATCATGAACTGTGATTATGGCAATATCTTGCAATGACTCAGAAAACATTTTCTTTTCACCTTTAAATTTGACATAAGAAACAATTTTATAACCAGGTGAGAAAACTAGACTGTTGTGTCTCTTTTTTAAGGAGTCGAGTGAATTACTAATAAATCTCTCCTTTTTCTTTAAGGATGTTGTATCATTTGAAGGCAGATACATATAGTTTTTAATGATGAACTTCTGACTTTTATTTTCACGGAACAAAGCAGTAATGAACGATTCAATCGTTGCTATCCTTTTTACAGGTAAATCTTGAGATTTTGCTACGTTTAAGAAAAAAAAGAGACTTGCGATAAAAGTGCAACAATATTTCATGGACATATCTGGATGTTAGAAAATCTTTGAGTTCAAATAATTGATAGCTGATTCCATTTGTTAATACCAATAACCCACTAACCAAAAAAGCCAGGGTTCCGATTCCTTCGAATTGGTTCCCTGGCTTCATCTTTCTATAGCCGTAGCTATGAAAAAGCATCAAAACTTTTTTCCTTTGATATTATTGGTATGCCTGATCTTTACAAACCAGTTTATACACGTTTTATGTAGTCCCTTTTTCCCGATTCCGTAGAACAGTTAAAGGTTTTTACATGCTGATTAGGCTGCAATAATTTCACCTTGTTTCTCAACTAGGTTACTTTAACGTAGACTCTCCGTTGCCATTGAATCTTAACATTGCTTTTGCCTGCGAACCATCTTCAACCCTGTGCCCTTAGGCCATGAGGTATATTTGGATGTAGTCTTTCAGCTTATCAAGGTACTCCGTATTTGATAGAACTAATATACAGCTATTTAGCTATACATGTCAAGTTTTTTTTAAAATAATTATTAACAGTTTTTCCACCCATTTTCCACGTGATTTAAACAGGTTATACACCGTTTACCAACAGGGTTATCCCGTGGTTATCCACAGAGTTATCCACATCTAAACCTACTTCGCCTCACATGTAGCAGGATCAAATATAAATTTGCTCTGGTCAAAACGAATTGGTTTGTCTTTAGCAAAATACGATCGACCCAGGTAAGTCTCAATCACCCCTACGCCTAATATCAACTGACCATCCTTCTTTAAAAAAGCTAATGGGTTTTTATACTCCGTTGGATTATCTGTCCCAATTTTAAAAGTATAATCCACAAATAAGGTGTCGCCACTAAATTTCCCTTCCAGCGTTCCATCGTTTTTACCTTTTTCATGGTATGCAATCAACAGACTTCCAGTCACCTTTCCATCACCAAGGGTGTTGAGTTTAAGGGTAGCTTTATCATTGGAGTCAATTGCCACATAACACTCGGTAGTCGCCAGAGAATCTGATTTTGCTGCATCAGCCTCATTAGCCTTATTGCCATCATTGTTTTGACTGCAACTGGCGAATAATGCTGAAGCACAGAGTAGTGTAAAAAGAACCAGATTTTTCATAAGTCATCGTTTTTATATGCTGATTAAGTTAACCATTTTTTTCGAATTACTGTTTTTAAGCAGGGGGATTGTTCGCTTAAAGAAAATTAACAACACCTAAACATGACCCTGCAGTTGCTAGGGGGTCTCTAGGGGGTTGCTTCGCCCTCTCGTCGCCGTCTCTTCGCCCCCGCCTCGCCTACAGGCGACACAACCCCCTAGAGACGGCTAGTCAACGGCAAGAAAATACTTTATCAATTATAAGTTTATGTAAAGCTTTTAACTTACATTACATATTAAACAGCTTTTAATTACGAACATAGAAAACACTTATCATGGGACTATTACCAACAGGAATACTGGGCGAGATAAATGGATCCGTGGGTCCGGTAGTTACTTACTTATTAAACGGCCAAAATGTAATACGGGCAAAAGGAAAAGGATCTACAAAAGCTCCTAGCCTTGCCCAGCTTGCCAACCGTCAGCAACTGAAAGTGCTGACCGTATTTTTAAAAAGAGCGACCATTTTTTTGAAGAAAGGATTTGGACATTTAGCGCTTGGCACTAAACACAATTACCATAACCTCGCTGTAAGTGCTAACAAATCAACAGCGGTGATGGGTGAATATCCCGACCAATATATTGATTATGAAAAGTTAATCTTAAGCAAAGGAGAGATAGCACAAGCCTCAAACCCGGCCGTAGAACGCGTGGAAAATGGCTTAAAGTTTACCTGGGAGTGTCCGCCGAGCCTCGAATTCAGATTTCACACCGATCAGGTGATGATGCTGGCCTATTCGCCGAAACTGGACCAAAGCGTTTGCATCGATAGCGGTGCCAAAAGAAGAGCGGAGCAAGATGTGTTACCACTCGGTCCTGGCATGCTTAAAGAGCAGCTTGAAGTCTACATCGGTTTTGTGGCAGACGACAGACTTCAAGCTGCGAATAGTAGCTATTTGGGTTCTTTAAGTCCTGATTAAGGCTTATAGTCTAAACCCATATTGTAAAGCATAAATGCCCATTTTTCGGCAGTTTCTTCAATGGCTTTATCCATAGGTTTACCAGCACCATGACCAGCATTGGTCTGGATACTAATAAGTACCGGGGCATTTCCACCTTGTTTTTCTTGCAGGTTAGCCGCAAACTTGAAAGAGTGTGCCGGTACTACACGATCATCATGATCAGCTGTGGTAACCAAAGTAGCCGGGTACTTCACACCTTGTTTCAAGGCATGTACCGGCGAGTAACGGTGCAGGTAGTCAAACATCTCTTTCGAGTCTTCTGAGGTCCCATAATCAAAGCCCCAGCCTGCTCCTGCTGTGAATTTGTGGTAACGCAACATATCCAATACGCCTACTGCAGGGAAAGCTACTTTGAATAACTCCGGGCGTTGTGCCATAGTTGCTCCCACCAATAAACCACCATTCGATCCGCCACTGATGGCCAGGTAATCTTTGGATGTATATTTATTGGCCACCAGGTATTCTGCCGCAGCAATGAAATCGTCAAACACATTTTGTTTCTGCATTTTTGTCCCAGCCAGGTGCCATTTCTCCCCATACTCACCACCGCCACGCAAGTTTGGAACGGCATACACAGCGCCTTGTTCTAACAATACCACCACTGAAGTGTTAAAGGCTGGTGTTAAACTTACGTTGAAACCACCGTAACCATATAATAAAGTCGGGTTTTTACCAGTTAAGGCCAATCCCTTTTTATGGGTAATGATCATCGGTACTTTGGTTCCATCCTTTGAGGTATAGAACACTTGTTTACTTTCGTATTTTGTTGGATCGAAATCTACGTTAGTCTTTTTGTATACTTCTGATTTCCCACTTTCTACATTGTACTTAAAGATGGTGGTTGGGTATACATAGGATGTAAAGATGTAATACAACTCCTTCTCCTGCTTTTTGCTGCCAAAACCATTTGCGGTTCCGATACCCGGAAGCTCCACTGTATGTTCCAGTTTACCGTTTCGGTCGTATTGTAACACCATAGAAACAGCATCCTTAATGTAATTGGCGAATATTTTCCCACCACCTGTCGACGGACTTAATACATTTTCCGTCTCCTTGATGAATACTTTCCAGTTTGCTGCCAAAGGTTTAGCGGCATCAACCGTTACGATGCGGCCATTTGGTGCATTTAGTGTGGTGTAAATGAAAAGCTTAGATCCTTCATTATCTAAAATGTAATGTTCTTTATCGAAATTACTCACAACAGGTACAATTGATGCGTTTGGTGTAGTGAGATCTTTGATATACAACTCATTACCCGAAGTCGAGTTAGCTGCAGTGATAATCAGGTAGCGTTCATCTTCAGTTAAACCTGCCCCAATATAACGGCGTGGCGTTTTTTCCCCTCCGAAAACCAATTGGTCATCTTTCTGGCTGGTACCTAGCTTGTGATAGTATAACTTGTGGTATTGAGTAATTCCGCTCAGCTGACTACCCTCTGTCGGTTTGTCGTAACTGCTGTAATAGAATCCTTCATTACCTTGCCAGGCGATGCCTGAAAACTTGATATAGGTTAGCGTATCGCCAATAATACTTTTGTCTTTGGTGTTCATCACCACAGCTTTGGTCCAGTCGGAGCCACCTTCAGATAGTTGGTAGGCCAATAAACTGCCGTCCTTGGAGAAACTAGTTCCCGCAAGGGAGGTGGTTGCATCCTTAGAAAAAGTATTGGGATCCAAAAATACTTCGGCTTCACCGCCTTCATTCTGGCGGTATAAAACACTCTGGTTTTGTAAGCCAGAATTTTTGTAGAAATAAGTGTATCCTCCTTCTTTGAAAGGCTGTGAATACTTCTCGTAGTTCATCAGTTTCGTTAAACGGTCTTTGATCGCCCCGCGGAAAGGAATTTGCGCAAAGTATTTCTGGCTTACCTCGTTTTGGGCGGTAACCCAGGCTTTAGTGGCTTCCGACCGATCGTCTTCCAACCAACGGTAAGGATCGGCAACGGTGGTACCGAAATAGGTGTCTTTTACGTCTTCTTTTTTTGTTTCTGGATAAGTCATGGCAGCTTGTGGTGTAGTCTTACTCAATTGTGCTTCCGCAAAAATAGGAAACATAGCGGCAAGTAACACCAGGCTGTTTTTTAACGGTTTTTGCATGGTTAAGTTATTTAGGGATTAAAATACAAAAAATGTGGAGATTGAGCCTAATAATCGATCTTAGTGATTTTGATTGTGACATTTATGCAACAAGGTTGTGCAACGATTTATAGGAGATTAAGAACGGGCAATCAATTTGAAATTGGTGAAGAAAATATTAACCAACGTCAACCAAGGTTATAACAAATAAACTTATCTTTGGTATAGGAACAAATTTTGTTATAACATCAAGATTTCGATAATAAGTAAATAGAAACATACCGAAGCATCATTAATATTGGTAATAGCCAGGGTATTATTTTGCCTTCGGCGCTATTGAAACAATTGATATTAACAAACCGATCGGCTGTTGAACTTGAAAATGGGACTATAATAATTAAACCCTGAACCACGACAAGGCTGGGCAGAAGCAGCAGAACAGATGAATGGACTTGGTAATGATTAATCAATATGAAATCTACTGGATATCGTTAAATCCTACTAAGGTAAATGAAATGGCGAATACATTTTACCATTTATTCACATGAACTTCTTCGCCATTATCACATCTTTATTTGCAATAAGCTCCATATTCAGCTATATCAACGCCCGGTGGATAAAGTTACCCGGTGTAATTGGCGTGATGCTCTTGGCCATCTTTTCTGCATTGATTACTGTATTTGCGGGCAAAATGTTCCCGCAATTTACGAAGCTGATTACTGACCTGACCGCTTCCATTAATTTTTCAAATACACTTTTAGACATTTTACTCGGCTTTCTGCTGTTTGCCAGCGCCCTGCATTTCGACATCAAAAAACTCAGGTCGAACTTAAAGGGCGTGGTGCTCATCAGCACGGTAGGTGTGCTGTTATCTACCCTAATTTTCGCAGGTATGTTTTACTACATCTCAGGCTTGATTGGAATAGGCACCCCTTTTATATATTGCTTGGTGTTTGGGGCCCTGATATCCCCTACTGACGCCGTTGCCGTTGCTGCTTTATTGAAAAAAACCAAAATGCCCGAAAGGCTTGAAACCATCATTAACGGAGAATCATTGTTTAACGATGGTATTGGCATCGTACTGTTTATCACCTTCGCTGGATTAGCCTCTACCCCGGGAGCCAGCCTCTCCTGGCAACATACAGCGGTGTTATTTGCGCAAGAAGTTTTGGGGGGGTTGCTTTTAGGATTGGCTTTAGGTTGGATTACTTTGAAAATGATACAGTCCATTCAAGATTTTCAGACCATTGTGATGATCTCATTTACCCTGGTGATGATTATTTCGCTGATTGGAAGCCTGTTGCATGTTTCCATACCGCTCGCCGTAGTAGCAGCGGGGTTATTGATCGGTAGTAGTCCCCTGAGTAGAAGCCGGGAATCTAAACTCAGCGATTACCTGGATCAAATCTGGAAATTGTTCGATGAATTGTTAAACACCATCCTTTTTGTGATGATTGGCCTGCAAATGGTTTCGGTGTCGTTTAGTACTGGGTATTTTATTGCAGGCGGCATCGCCATCATCATTTTACTACTGGCCAGATTACTTAGTATTGTGCTGCCAATTGTATTGTTAAGGCATTCTTTACAAATTAAGTATAGCAGTATTTTGATATTAACCTGGGGCGGACTTCGGGGTGGTATATCAGTCGCACTCGCGCTCTCGCTGCCTCCTTCACCGTATCGTGAACTTATTCTGACTGCAAGTTTCTGTATTGTTGTTTTCTCCATCATTGTGCAGGGACTAACACTAAATAAAGTGGTAAATAAACTGGTTTAATTCGTAAACCAGTTATTTCTTTCTGCTTTTCAAATTGAGATAATCTATATAGTATAAAACTTTTAAAGAAAGACTATTGTTCTGCGGAGCAGATAGTATGCCATTTAAGTTTTCCGTGTATTTTTTCGTAAAATAGTTCGCATTGGTTTCTGCAGCATCTTTATAAGACAGACTAATTTCACTACCTGGTGCAAACTGCCAGGTATAAATAAGATCCACATTAAACACATTATAATTCCGATCCAATCCTTTAAGTGGCTCACCCCCATAAGCCGCAAGGTTCCCGTCGTTTTGCAGCAAGAAAAACTCTTTATTTCTGCGGTCACTCCAGTAGTGCCGGATTCCAACTGTTAATCCCATCCTATTCGTAAAGCTATATTTACCATTCAACGAATTTTCTACTGTGCGGCGATCATACCTGGAAAATAGCGCCTGGTTGTTTTGGGTAGCCACCCAATTTACGTAATTATAATTCGGAGTAAAATCAAGTTGCAGATTTAGACCAACTTGATCATTTAATCTTAAATTCTGATAGAGATAAAACCTGTACTCCTTTCCTTTGAAGAGCTGTTGAGCCTTGTACCTGACATTTCCTCCAAAATGATAGGCTTTAGAGCGGTTTGGATTTACGTAAACAGCAATGCTGTAATTTTCCGGCGTCTTATACACCTGGCCATTTCTAGACTCATAAAAATCATTATTCCTCGAATTATAGTTTAAATTAGTCTCAACAGACCAGAAATTTTTAAAGCGCACATAGGTTCCCAACATTAAACCAAGACTTTGATAGTCTGCAGGCACAACCCTTCGGGAATAGGTGGCATTGAACCAATTCTGCCATTCATTGTACCACTTGCTGGGTTTAAAGATATTGTATGCGACATATGCCGAATGATTTAAAAAATTGTTATTTGTAAAAAATCCCATGTCCGAGGGGTCAAACTTATCATCAGCGTATTTAAGCCCATAATTAAAGTTAAAGTTTCCACTTTGTTTACCGGCTTTCAGCTCATAATTAAAGCCTGTTCCTGCATTTTCACTTTTTATATAACTCATCTTGGCATTGCCATTGATGAAATAGGTGTTTTTTTTGTCATTGATATTAAACAGAAAGGCCGAAACATTAGCATCATAAGCGGCACCTTGCCTTAGGACGTTGGTGTTGATAAAAGTGACTGAACTGTTGTTCTTCAAAGATTGATCAAAGACCAGAATATTGTAGTTCGTCAATGGTTGGGTTTCAACCGCCCTTATCCCGCCTGTAGCGTCCTGAACTTCAATTTCTACATGTTTTGTGATGGCATTAAATACGCCGATACCCAGCCCTTTTGCAGTACGCCCTGAGATCTTGGTCGCATTCAACACTTTAGCTTCTGTTTGATCTTTAATAATATCTTCATCTTCCTTAATACTTAAATAGTTGTGATAAGAAGGTATTGAACCGATCCGTTTAGAATAGAAGAGGTCACCTTTATTAAAGAGTTCCGTTCCTTCTGTAAAGAATTGCCGGTTTTCATTAAATTTTACCTCAAAAGGCGTAAGATTTAGGATCCGGTTGTCTGATTTAACCTGACCGAAATCGGGTACGAGTGTCATATCCAGCGTAAAGCTGTTGTTAATGCCATATTTAACGTCCATCCCGCCATTGAAAGATGTTATTGTATTCTTTATTCCGGGCAGATTAGCAGGAAAATGGTTGACGTAGGCGGCCAGGTACGGCGAAAACGAAAGTCTAAGGGGCGGCTTGATATCCTTCAATCCGGTATATATACCTTCCTGGTTCATTAAACCGTTAACTTTAGGATCTACAAAGTTCCAGAACGTCTGAACATTAGCCAGCGCCCGCCTCCGGATCATGTTAACCCCCCAGTCCTGAACCGGCTTATCGGAAAAACGTAGTGCTGAATATGGAATCTTCATCTCGCAGCTCCATCCATTTTCGTTATGCCTGACAGCGCTTTCCCATACCGCATTCCAATTTGGATCCTCGCCAGCATCGGGCGAATACTTGGCATCAAACTGAACGCCTGCGGCAGTGACAAAGAAGCCATTTCCATTACGTTTATCAAGAAAAGTATCGAAGATAATTCCGATGTAGTCGGCCGTTCCGATGTTATCACGCGTCATTAATTCGTGAGCAACACTATCTGGCTCGTCATATAACTGAGCCGACAAGTAGATAGCCTCATCATCATAAATGATCTTAACTTCTGTACGCCTCTCCAGTTTCTCGATTCGGCCGGGCACCGGGTTCGACTCCACAAAGTCAGTTGCTATAGGAACACCTACCCAGCACTTATCATTTAAGATACCGTCCAGCTTTGGCCGTTCGACCGCACGCGTTGACAACAATTTTTTGACCTTTACGGGATTTTGGGCAAAGGCGTAGCCTGCGCTAATAAGGATTAGCAATAAAACGTAGAATTTCATGGGTTCAGTTGAAAATGATGAAACAAGTTTCCCCATTGCACCTTCTTTATTTGCCTACAGCAAACAAAGAAGGTGCATCAAGGATGCTGGTTCAGAAGATGACTATTTAAGGCCGCCGGTAACAGCTTTGGTTTCTACGTAGTTCTCGATGCTGCCAAAATTGTAACCTTGTTTCTTCATAGAAGAGATATACGAAGGTGTTACCCCGGTTGCCCTTGCAGAGATAATCTCGTCAATGGTAATTTCTTTAAAGCCAAGTGCCCGGTATGCTTTAATCTCATCGGTGGTAATACCAAGGGCCTTCATAGATATCACTTCATCCGATTCTATAGTTGTGAAGCCCGCAGCCTTGATGTTTTTTACATAGTCGGCCGTGATATTTAAGGCCTTCATTGCGATTAGATTTTCATCAGATACATGGAACCCGATTTGTTTGAAGCTGTTTCTGTAGCCTGCATCTATATTCAACACTTTCATGGCGATGATATTTTCCAGCGAAGTCTTATCATCTTGTGCTCGTACATTTTTGTTCTCTGTTTTTTCTCTGGGCTCAACTTTTTTCCGCCGCTCTTTTTGTGGTTTATCGGCCTGCATGGAGCTCTTAAGAAAATCTCCATTAATGCCCTGTGCTTTCAAGGAGATCAATTGGTCTACCGACAGATCTTTATATCCTGATTTTCTGATGTCATTGACGTAAGCCTGGTCTACACCCAAAGCTTTCAACGGTATCAAATCATGTAAACTAACATTACTCAAACCACTAGATTTTAAAGACTGGATAAAAGACTCATCTACTTTCAAAGCAGCTAGGGGAATCAATTCATCTTTGGTAATCTCAGAAAACCCCTGTTTTTTAAGCATGCCTATGTAAGATTTCCTAAGATCAACCATAAAGTAAACCAAGGCGTCATCCTCACTATCTAACCTGATGCCTTCCTTATTCAGGTTGTCTGTGAAACTTTTGTCCGGACTGAACTTATACGTCCCCATGCCCATATTGCCAGTGAATTTGCCATGGAAATGCATTGTTCCTGCCTCGCGGACCAGCGCGAAATTGCCCTCTTGTTCTCTCGGTAAATTATTGAACTCAACAAGTTGGAAGGTACTGTTGCTACCATTATCCAGGTTTTTATCCGAAATTTTTTGAAAACGGATATTGACCGTGTTATTTTTAATGGTTGCAAACCAGTTACCCTCATGATCTAAGGATTTAAAAGCATTTAGCCCTTTCATTGCAGCTGTCTCTTTAGCAGCTGTTGTACTTGGTGGCTTGGCATACGCAATGGGTTCGTTTAGCAAGCACACAAATAAGATTAATATCGGTAGGATAAATAAATATTTCCAGGTGGTATTTATGTTAGATTTTTTTGCGTTCATCATGATCAATCGTCTTTTTAAAATGGATTGGTTGTAGTTGGTGGTTAAGCTAATCGGAAAGTGTGGAGCAGAGACCTTTACCAGACTTAGCTGGTAACTGCCAGGATCAATTCCTTCATCTTTTAACAGATCGGCGTCTGTGAGAAATTCCAGATTATCCTCAACAGCTTTGCGGTACATCCAGGCAAAAGGATTGAACCACTGGAATATCAAAGCCACCTCTGCCAGCAAAATGTCGTAACTGTGGCCTTGCTGTACATGTATCTTCTCATGAAGCAGGATCTGGCTATAAGTATCCCAATCGTACTTCTCTGGATTTATAAAGATATTGTTTGCAAAAGAACAAGGCGCCTGATCACCAGCAAGTTCTACAATACGGAACCTGCCATCCTGAATGACCGGCCGTGAATAAGCACGGTATAAAAGTGTGAGGAGCTGCACAACAAAGTTTATGGCGAATACGGCTACTCCAATCCAATAGATCCAGATGAAAGCTTGAGTGAAGGTGAGGGACTGGAAAAAATATGCATGTTGTTCCGGTATTGCGATTACGTCTGCCTGACCTGGCTGCGCCATCGTTACCGACGGATTTGAAGGCACGGCAGTAGTTGTATGAACTGGATCCGGCAATAGTGCTGCATTCCTAAAAGACCATTGTTGCGGTAAGTGTATCAATGGCAGGATAAATGCGGATACCAGACAGCCCAATAGCATCGCTCTGTTGAGCTTATAAAATGTTTGATTGCGAAGTAGCGCCTTATAGAATACAAGGATTGTACAAATAATAAGGGCCACATGTAGAAGATAGGCTATCATGACTTTTTAGTTTTAATCAGTGATAAAATTTCATTTAATTCTTCTTCAGAAAGATTTTGCTCTTTTGCAAAATAGGCAAGCATTCGCGGGTACGAATTGTCGAAATACTGACTAACCACGTCCTTTAATGCAAAGTTCTGGTAATCTTCTTTTTGGATAAGTGGGAAATATTGAAACATATTTCCAACGCTTTCATGACTTAAAAATTCTTTCTCCTCAAGGATCTTAACCATGGTAGCGACACTGTTGTAATGCGGTTTGGGTTCGGGCAGTAGCGGAATAACATCACGTATAAATGCTTTCCCAACTTCCCAGAAAACCTGCATTATTTGCTCTTCTCTTTTTGCTAATTTGACCATAACAATAATATTTATAATCAAATATACTACTAATGGATTAATAGTGATACTAATAGATTAGTAGATTAGTAACATTTTAGATACATTTTACTCAGCTAGTCTTGATCTTCATGCCACTCAGAAATTTTTATAAAGGTATCAATGAACTGGTTATACTCCTCCTTGCCAATCAATTCAATATACGTTTCGGTTAAATCATTGGTCATTTCACGAACCGCATCATAAAATTTCCTGCCTTCCTCCGTCAGGTAGATCATATTTGACCTGGCGTCAGTTTCACTTTTCTCGGTACTAACTAAACCCAGCTTCTCCAGTTCCTTCACAATCTTACCCACTCCCTGTTTGGTCACTTTAATCTTGTTCACCAAATCAAGATTGGAAATACCATCATTACCTATGTTCATAAAATATGGCATATAGGTGAGGTTAAAATTAATACTATTCATTTCCGCAAGATGTGAAACCGCCCATTTATCCAGGTGGCGTCTTAATCTGTACATTAATCTGAATATAAGTCTCCCGGAAGGATCTGAATTTTCCATGCTATAAAATTAATAGTAATTCTACCATTTATGGTACAAACAAATTTATTGCGCTTAAATGACCAGCAATATAGTAAACTTAGTTGACTATATAGTCAACTAAGTTTACCTTTGCGCGATAAATCAGACCCATGGAAACAGAAGAACCCATCCAAAATCCAAAGAAAAAATACGCTTTACGCGTTGTCATCGGCCTCGTGGCCCTCATTATTGGTTATTATGCCTTTAACAAAATCAGTCATGGCTTAACACATGAAAATACAGATAATGCGCAGATTGAGTCAAATGCATTACCTGTATTAAGTCGTGTACCAGGTTATATCAAGACTTTTTCCATGCTAGATTTTGAAGCTGTAAAAAAAGGCGATACCCTGGCCATCATCGACGACAGTGAATACCTGCTGGCGGTAAAACAGGCAGAAGCCGACCTCTTGGCTGCACAAGCAGAACTTAGCAGTGCCAGGGCACAGATCCCAACAATTAATTCCAATCAAGATGTAGCTTCAGCGGGTATCAGCATCGAAGAGGTGACCCTGCAGCAGGCAAAAAGAGATTTAGCAAGAGATCAGGCACTTTTTGACGAAGGTGCGATCACCAAAAGACAACTGGAAAGAAGCCAATCAGCCTACCAGACAGCAAACAAAATGCTGGCCAGCAGCAAAAGCAAACTGAAACAGGCAGGTACACAAACCGGTAGCGCCAATGCGCAGATTATGCGTGCACAGGCAAACGTTGCCGCAAGGGAAATTGCCTTAGAAAAAGCACAGTTAAATTTAAGCTATACCCGCATTATTGCGCCATCAAGTGGAAAAATTGGAAAGACTAATTTGAAAGCTGGCCAGTTTGTTCAAGGCGGACAGCAATTATTTAGCCTGGTGAGCAATGACCACTACTGGGTGGTCGCTAATTTTAAGGAAACCCAGATTGAACATATGCGCGTGGGACAGGACGTCCACATGGTCATTGACGGTTATCCTGATCAGGACATCCACGGTAAAGTATCAGGATTCAGTGATGCTACCGGAGCCAAATTCTCCCTGCTCCCACCAGATAATTCAACAGGAAATTTTGTGAAGGTTACTCAGCGTGTTCCTGTAACCATCGAAATAGAGGGTGCAGATGCCCTGATGAGCATATTGAAAGCAGGCCTCAGCGTTGACGTGGATGTAAAAGTAAAATAGGCTGCCATGGCATGCTAATTAAATAGAAAATGGACAACCCGAAAAATAAGTTTATAAAAATCATCATTGTCATCACCTGCATCACCGCAGCTGTCATGGAACTGATTGATACTTCTATCGTCAACGTTGCACTGAACAATATCAGCGGGTCATTAGGTGCCACCTTAGAAGATGCCTCCTGGGTAGTTACTGCCTATGCGATTGCCAACGTTATCGTTATTCCACTAACCGGATTTTTAAGTCGCTTTTTCGGCCGAAAAAACTATTACCTGGGTTCTATCATCTTGTTCACCATTGCCTCTTATATGTGTGGCATGTCCTCCTCCTTGTGGATGCTGGTTTTCTGGCGTTTCGTACAAGGTATTGGTGGCGGCGCGTTATTATCGGTATCGCAGGGGATATTATTTGACCAGTTTAAACCGGAAGACAAAGGCATCGCAGGCGGCATATTTGGGATGGGCATTGTCATTGGCCCAACCATCGGTCCTATTTTAGGTGGCTACATTGTAGACAACTATGCTTGGGCATTAATTTTCGACATCAATATCCCTATTGGAATTGTAGCCGCCATCCTGACCTGGAAATATGTAGATAAGAATCCAGATGAGTACAATATCGAACGGAAATCCATCTCCATCGATTACATCGGCATCCTTTCCTTAGCGGTAGGTGTTGGTGCCCTGCAATATGTACTGGAGAAAGGGCAATCAGAAGATTGGTTTCAGGATGAAATGATCCGCTACCTTACCGCTGCCGCAGTTCTGGGTTTAGGACTGTTTATCTGGTGGGAGCTGCATACGAAATCGCCCGCCATTAACCTCAGGGTGATGAAAAACCGCAACCTGATTGGCAGTAACATATTGACCTTTGTGTGTGGCTTTGGCCTTTTTGGCTCTGTGTATCTATTTCCCGTGATGGTGCAGCGGGTAATGGGGTATACGCCTACGGAAGCAGGGATATCTATGATTCCCGGCGCTTTAGTAACTATTTTTGCCATGCCTTTTATTGGCGCCGGACTTGGGAAAGGCATAAAACCCATCTACTTTGTGACTCTCGGTTTTGCCTTATTCATTTTACATGGCTATACGGCATCACAGGCAACCGCCGATGCTGATAAATGGTGGTTCATCACCACGCAGATTTGTCGTGGTCTTGGTACCGGATGTTTAACCGTTCCATTATTAACCCAGGCTGTTGTAGGTTTAAAACCTGCAGACATGCCTTATGGCATATCGCTGAATAACATGTTCCGCCAGTTGGGGGGCGCATTCGGTATTGCCATTATGAATACGTATGCCACAAACCGTTTCGCTACTCACCGGTCAGACCTGGTATCTAACCTGCAGGGAAATAATCCCCTGCTTACAGAACGCTTAAATGGAATTACCCAGGGAATTATCGCCAGGGGTGGCAATGCTGTTTCAGCCAAACAAAGTGCATATGGCATCTTAGATCACACGGTATCTAACCAGGCACAAATGCAGGCTTATCTGGACAGCTTTCTACTCATCGCTATCTTTTTCGTTTGTACTATCCCGTTCATGCTACTGCTTAAAAACCAAAGTATGGATGCAGAAACACGGGCAAAAGTTGCTGCTGCAGCACACTAATTATATTTAAAATCATGATAAAAAGAATATTCAGTATCATCGGACTCCTTTGGATCTCACAGGCTGCATACAGTCAGGAAAGCACCGGGGAGCTTAAAAAACTAATCAACCAGTCATTTTCTTATTTTCCCCAATTTAAGGAACTTGATCAGGCCGTTCAGATCTCTGAAAACCAGATCGATATAGCGAAATCTGCCGGTCTCCCGGCTATTGATGCCAACGGCAATTACCGCTACACCAATCCGGTATCAGAAATCAATTTAGGAAACGGCGATCAGGCGCTCCACTTTCAGATCATGCCCAATAATAGTTATAGCACGATGTTAAATGCCAGTTATACCCTGTGGGATTTTGGGATTGTGAAAGCAGATGTGGCACGTGCCAAAGCAGGACTGCGTTATGCAAAAACCAACATCGCATACAACCAAAGCCAAATGGCTTTCCAGGTAGCTAACCTGTATTATCAGATTGCGTATCTGAAAAAAGCCATAGCCATTCAGGATAGTGTGATAACGTTTTTACTGGCCAACAAGAGAGACACGGAGATTAAGTTAAAAAATGGTGACGCCATTAAATACGATGTACTTTCCATCCAGTCAGGCATTGATCAGGAAAATAACCGTAAAATTGACCTGCAAAACAGCTTGGACAAACAGTATGCTTTAATGGAATACACCAGTGGGATGAAAGTGAGCACAAGCCCTGCGGATTTTAACTTTCCGCTGATCAATAAGGAGAATCTGGAAAATGTGTTGGCAAGTGCGAAAGACAACAATCCTGAATTCCTATTGCTGAATGATAAAATTGGGATGGCGGAAGCAGAATTAGCACAAAGTAAAACCGGTGGACGGCCGTCGCTTAGCGTCATGGCTGGTACCGGATACGCCAATGGTTATACGCCGGATATCGACAAAGCCAGGTATACCTATAATGCTGGTGTAACCTTAAATATCCCGATATACCACGGTGGAAGGGCAAAAAAACAAGTGACATTGTCGCAAAGCCAAGTGCAACAAAGCAAGCTAGCTGCCGAAAGCTTAAATAATACGTACAGAAAAGATATTGAGCAAGCTTTAATAGATGTGAAAAGTAATGCTTCAAGTCTGTTAAACGCCAACGCACAAATTAAGGAAGCAAAGGAAGCCCAAAAGCTTGCACAAAGCAGGTTTAGAAATGGAATTGGGACAAATCTGGAGTTGACCAATGCCAGCACAAACGTTCAAAGGGCATTGCTTAGAAATCTACAATACGAATATCAGCTTTGCATGGCCAGATTAACACTTGCCAAATTAAGTGGAGAAAAATATTGGTAATTTAATGAAAAAGCCGCCCCCCATATTGATGGAGTGGCGGCTTTATTTATTTTCACTATTACTTAGTAACTTTTTGATTTAAAACCCATACCGCAAACCCAACTGAAATTGGTAAGGATTGCCTGATGGGTTAACAATACCGGCATTATTCACTCTATAGTTAAATGATCTTGTTGCCGAATTGTAGTTTGGAACTGCTGGAATTTCTGGTGTTGTAGGCGTAGCCGCAACTCTGGCTTTTCCGTTTAAGGCATATAAGGCCTGACTACCCAATGATTCGTTCACACCCCATTTTCTCTTTATTAAGTTAGCGAAGTTGAAAATATCCCCTGAAACTTCTAAACTATGGTTTTTATTAAATTTGAATTTCTTGCTCAATCTTAAGTCAACCACACCAAAGAAACCATTGATTCCACCGTTACGCTGCGCAATTTGACCTGAGTATTTATTAATATAATCTTTTAAGCTCTGACTGGCTTCAGGATTATCTAATATTGCTTGCAGGCCTGTTCTTACATTTAGTGGTACATCGGTATTATTTCTATCGAATATAAAAGCCAAATCGTTGGTGGCTACAAAGTCTCCATTGTTATTTGCCCCAGATATTAAGCTATAACGTGTTCCACCAATTCCAGAATAGCGAACGCCAACTGTAATTCCTTTGAAAGTAGGAAGCGTACCATAAACAACGATTTTATTTCTAAAATGGTTATCTGAATAGGTCATGTTACTTAAGTCTCTCGGATCGTCAGTGACTGGAAGAGATAACGTTGCAGAGTTGGCCACGTTACCGTTGAACGAGGTATTATCTTTGGCATCATTCCAGGTATAACTTGCTGATAATTCACCATCTTTAAAGTATTTCCATGTAGCATCAACAACGATGGCAAACTGGTTCACTTTACCCTGGCTATTTAATTCCAGTACTCTACCAAACTTATTGCTAAGACGACCGGTTTTCCAATCTGGTGAACCATTATCAGGCATCACAGGAACAAATACACCGCGGTTGGCTTCATTTGGCAATGTAAAGTATGGAGCTGCCACCATGTTTCTATCTACATACATGTAATTGTTGCGGCCAAAACTTGCGTAACCTGAAATTCCCACTTTAAATCTATCCGTGATTAATTTGCTGTATGATAAGTTTGCTTTATAAACAACAGGTATTTTGGCATCTTCAGCATAAGTATTAATTGTCGGAACTTGAAGTGCCGCTAATGACGGTGCATCAACGGTTCCGTTTCTATATCCAATAAAATCAGGCCTTGGAACATCATTATTAAAGACATCTACCGTAGCTAAATGTGTACCATCAAAAGTTAAGTTATTAATGGTCACATAGTTGTTTACGTCTGATCCAAATATACCTGCGCCAAAACGAACGAAGTCGGTGCCATTTTCGTTAACATCCCAGTTAAATTGTATCCTTGGCTGCAATAGAAGCTGTTTTAATTTATGATCAGTTCTAACGCCTACTTCATCCAGCAACAATTGGTTAAGTGGCGATGTTGGGTAAGCGCTGTAATCAAGACGTAAACCTCCGACAAATTCAAGGCCTTTGGCAAGTTTTGTTTGCATCTGGCCATAGATTGCCGTATTCCATATCCCTGCTTTAACGGTGGGATCTTCAACTAATGGTACCTCACGGTAATACCTATTAGGTATCATGTTATTAAAGTTTTCCAAAGAAGTTCCAGCAGTTGAATTTGTATATTCAAAGCGGCCGTTAACCTCACTGCCATAAAGTGAAGTAGCATCTGTATACATGAGGTCAAAGCCAAATGTATATTTGATTTTATCAGTATTGTAATAAAAGTTATCTACTAACTGGAAAACATTGTTTGTAAAACCTTCTTGTGCAAAACGGTGACCACCAATTTGTATGGCCGTATTTGCCGCTGAACCATCTGACAGGGTTGAACCAATGTTACCCACAATTGCTCTTGGAATAGGAAAGCCTAGTTGATCATTTTGTGTACTTGCCTGAAAAGTATACAAATGCTGTATTTTTAATTCGTTAGTGATTTTGCTGCTGATGGTAGAGCGTAAAGTTGCCAATAAGCTGTTATCAACATTTTTATCATTACCATAACTTTCAAAGAAATTTATCGCCGTATTGTCTCCTAATCCCAAAGGATTTCTGTCGTTCGTATAGTTATCACGAATTGTTAATAGGTTTCGATCGTTAATTTGCCAATCTAAACGGGCAAATGCAGCATCAGTCCCGCGTTTTCTGCCGAAAGTTCCATATTGTGGCTCACTACCCACACCATATTTTGCTCTTGCGATGTCTAAAAACTGTTCTAACGTAGCATTGGTAATTCTGAATCTTGCTTCATCAGCAGCACCATTG
The DNA here is from genome assembly GCF_015752175.1 of Pedobacter sp. CAN_A7. Taxonomy (NCBI): domain Bacteria; kingdom Pseudomonadati; phylum Bacteroidota; class Sphingobacteriia; order Sphingobacteriales; family Sphingobacteriaceae; genus Pedobacter; species Pedobacter sp. CAN_A7. The sequence goes on from NZ_JADOUW010000003.1 coordinate 341,198, forward strand.
ATGTCTGCAATAACAAGTGGACGGGAATCTTTCTGGTGATCTAAGCCCACAAAATAGTGCAACTTATTTTTAATAATCGGTCCACCTAAGGTAAAACCATATTGATAAGTAGAGAAATCGACATCACGTTTGATACCCCTGATGTCATATGGACTTGAAAGCCAATCGGCCCTTCCATACCCAAATGCACTGCCTGAAACGGTATTTGTTCCTGATTTGGTTACCGCAGTAACGGTTCCACCACCAGCTCTTCCCAAGGTAACATCGTATTGGTTGGTCACTACCTTAAATTCACGAACGGCTTCCATCGAAATGGAAAAAGGCGCCCCACTACGGCTGGTTGTACTGCCTGCGGATGTTGGATTTTTAGCCGTCATGCCATCAATGGTGTAATTGGTAGATGATCCTAACTGACCAGCGATACCACTACCACGACTTAATGGCGACAAATCCATTAAATTAGAAAAGTTACGTCCATTTACAGGTAGCTGTGTCATTGTTTTTGCTGATATCTCTGTTGATGCACCAAAATTCTGCACCTTATTTTTTAGTCCTGAGGCCTCCACCTGCACGGTCTCTAAATTTTGCGATGCCTCCTGCAATTCTACGTTGGCTCTCACCACATCGCCAAAGTTTAAGAGGTATCCATTGATATTTTGTTGCCCAAAGCCCATAAATGTAACTGTTACTGTATACGGACCACCCAAAGGAAGTTCCTTAAAAGTATATTCGCCCTTAGCATCAGTTGAAGTTCTGGTGGTAAACCCAGTGGAGTTATTTTTAACTTGAACTAAAGCTCCTGGAATAGGTTTTTTCTCCTGATCGGTAACGAAGCCTATAATAGATGCCTGGGTAGTTTGTGCGAACGCAGGGTTCTTCACACAAAAGAACAGTAATAGTACTGCGAGTAGTAAGTTTTTGATCATAATATTCTTAAGTTTTTATGGAACGAAGATCTACGCTGCGTGTTAATCTAAATTCATTTTTAGATTACCAAATAAGTCTTAAATGATAAGTTATGATGCAGATTCTTGCTCAAAATAACGTCTTTTGGCACTATTAAATTAAAATCATATTAACACGAATACAGAACAAGCATAATTCTGTATTTTGGAAGAATTGACAACGCTACACAACATTGATGTACTTCAGACTTCGGAAATATTTTGTTACCTGAATAGTTTAACTGTATTTTGTGTTGTCGTTGATATGATTACAACTAAAACGACCTTGCAGGCTAAATAATTTAGGTATAATGAATAGAATTAAATGTCCAATACCAATGAAACTACTCCAATACAATAACTTTCCTAACATTTCCGGCGACCGGATCTCGTTAAGACAGCTAGTATTAGCGGACATTCAGGATATTATTGAAATTTCATATTATGATGCCATCCAGGCGAAAACAGTACAGGAAGCGACAGCCATGCAGGCTCAAATCAATATGGATTATAAGAATGGAGATTCCATTCATTGGGGTATTATAGACAACAAAACAAACAAAATTGTTGGCACTTGCGGCTACTACCGGGGGTTTGACAAAGGGGCGGGTGAACTTGGCTGTATATTATTACCTCAATACCAGGGACAAGGTTACATGTCGGCCGCCATGTTGTTAGCAATTCAATTTGGGCTGAACACGATTGGTTTAAAACGCATTTGGGCCGTTACCACCAGGCAAAACAGTGCTGCAATTAAACTGCTTGAACGGCTTAATTTTACGAAAATCGCAGATTTAGACGAAGATGAAATTGAATATGAGTTAAAATGTTTAAAGAGCAACAGTAGGACGATTTAATGTATACCACACATGTGGACTGCCATCGTATTCAAAGGTCCCTTCATTAATAAATGCACATTTCTCCAGTACATTCCTGGATGCACGGTGTTCTACATCGGCAATGGCATAAATAACCGGGAGTTTTAAAACGTTAAAGCCATAATCTATGGATGCTTTTGCAGCTTCCGTGGCATAACCTTTACCCCAGTACCGTTTAATAAAGCGATAACCTAAATCATGAAAGTTTTGGTGCCCGTAAATATTTTCGGTAATCATTTTAAAAGCACCCCAACCCACAAACTGATCGCTTTCCTTTTCAATGATCGCCAAACGGCCAACCCCATAATCAACGTATTGCTGCCGGATAAAACTGATGTCTGCTTTGGCCTGATCGATGGTATCAATAGGGTGCTGACCTAAAAAGCGATGCACATCTGGATCTGCATCCATTTCAAACATGGCGTCAGCATCATCAGGTAAAATCTCCCGGAAATAAAGTCTGTTGCTTTCAAAAATCATACTTATCGGTATTCAGTTATATACAAGCAACCTGGTGTAATGTGCTTATATTCTTATGAATTGATAATACAATATAAAAAAGATATTTAACAATTAATTGATTCTGCTTTTCCCATCATTAACTTCTTTATACTTGAATTTTGACTCTTTGATGTTTCCAAATGCGTATTTTATGCTCAGGGCAACTTCACGAACATCTGGATAATAAATACCCCTGGCTACCACATTGTTAGTCGCAAAGTTCTCTTTACTTTCGGTACTGCTGAGTATACTGTTGTAACTTACTGTAGCTGTAAGTTTCTTAGCAAAGGTTTTAGATAAGGCTGTGTCAATGGCATACATGGCACTTTGGTCAAAAACACCATCATTTCTTTTTGAAATAGCCCATCCCGATATCATCAAAGTATAACCAGCAGGCAGTGACAGTTGGTTATTGGAATACACGTATAGGTAAGGTTTCATTTTATTGGAGCGCGCCGCCGGGTCCTTAACTTTGCTGGCAGCACCATTAAAGGTATTGGTACTTGTCCAGTTTTTATATTTAAAAGGCACAGTCACCATTAAGTTTAGTCCGGTTTCCGACTCATAGTTAGTATGAATCATGCGTAACTTGCGGTTAGCATCATCATATTCAATAGCATAGTACACCGGATCGTTTACTTTGTAATAACTTAAACTTAAGGAGCTGTTTTTAAGTTGGACTGTGGCAGATAACTCTTGCTTTATGGCGGGGTTTATATTGATGTTGTTCGCCCATTCAAAATATGGGTTTATATAGATAGTAATCTGGCTTAATGCCGCATAATTTGGCCGGCTAATGGTTTTCGCGTAGTTAAGGCTTAGGTTATTGGCATCGCTAAGAGGCAAACTGAGTGATGCCTTTGGAAAGAAGTCGGTCGTTTTCTTTTTCAACAATAGCGACGACGAACTGCCCTCCCCCTCATTATTAGCATGTTCCATCCGTAACCCAGCTGTATAGGTAAGTTTATCTAATTCACCTGATAGTTGCGTGTAAGCCGCATATAACCTTTCGCCATATTCGAACTGAGAAGAAGTTTCTATGATAGGATCATACTCCGTTTGGCGTAAACCCGATCTGGAAGTTGCTGCTGATAGGCTGGTTCCGACCTCTAGCTTCATTTCAGGGGCTATCATTTTGTCAAAGTCTGCCCTTCCCGTAATTACCTCTGCTCCATAATTTTGCAGCCTGGTTTGGTTAAGCACAGCAGCTGTGTGATTGATGTTGTTATAGACCGTATTGCTGACATCGTGTGCAAACTGCGCATATTGTGCACCAAGAAACAATTGTCCGTCTAACTGTTTCACTTTTTTATTAAAATTGATACTGGCATTAAAAAGTGGGCGTTCACCCTGGTTGTTGTTCAGGGTGTAAATATGATCTGTTACACCCGGAAGTGCGGTTGTGGTATTGGTCGTATTCAAAAAATCTCCATCCTGGATTCGTTTATTAATGTCGGCCGACAAGTAATCTGTTTCATTAAGGTGATAATATAGGCCACCATTTAAAATAGCTTGTATCCGCGTACCAATAGAATAAACCCTGTAATTGGTGGCAATATCCTGCGCAGGTATGCTGAAATCATTGCCATTACTTTCCCATAGGTTTTGGTGATTGTATTGCAGACCGCCTTTTAACGTTAGCTTGTTCTTTTTGGTGTTTACCTGAAAGCCATTTCTGGTATGAAAATACCTCTTAAAGGAATTTGTGGATGTTAACCCCACCTTTGAACCATCTTCTTTCTGTTTTTTCCTGGTGATCACAATCACTGACCTGCCTTCAGCCTCGTATTTAGACGATGGGTTGTGGATGATTTCTATCGCCTTAATTTCGTCTGTTGACAGGTTATTGAGGTCATTTACGGTAATTCTTTGGTTATCTAGATAAATCAGCGGTTCACCACGTCCAATAATATTAATATTTTCCCTGTCGTTACTCAGCTGCACCGTTGGCATTTTTGAAAGCAGCTCTATCACACTAGGAGTTTGGGCAAAAATGGTATTCTCGATATTGACCTTGATATTCCCTTTGTTATTGTAGAAAGTTTGCTTAGTTCCAGATATTTGAACTTCCTTCAACTGAGCGCCTTCCTTTAGCGGTGTGCCTTCATTCACAGTCACTTTCGTACTATCTGGTTTAAGACTGCCCTGTTTAGTTGGTTTATCCTGTCCAAACACGGCAGCAGAACACACGCTTAACCACATCAAAGTAGCAAACAAATAAGGTAAAGGCCTGTTTAAGGAAGCATTTTTAGCGGATTTAGGTCTGGCTTTGCACATCGGTTAAATGGTTGGTTTGCAAAGGCTAATGTAATTGATTACAGGCGCCTTTTTAATTGTCACCCCCTATTTTAACGTTCTTTAACACAAGCGCTAAGCCTAAGCCATTATGCACCTTGCAGGCCTTTTTTTATTAGACACCATGATCTTGTTTTTTGTCGTAGCCACAATCCTTCTTCCCTGGTTTAACCAGCAGGTAGATTCCTAGGCCTATACAAAATAAGGCAAGCATGTATGGTGTTAGTGAAACCGCCAGTATATTTTGCAGGAAGTTTAAGCCCCCGATAAATACCAGAATCATCCAGCCCCCTGCCCTGAAATCTTTACGGTAACCTAAGAGTAAGCCAATGGCCAATAAAATGGTAGACCAGTCGAATACCCAGAAAGGCATATACAGGCCTAAGTTGTTTACAAATGATAATAACCCAATGAATAGCAAGGCAATTCCAAGGATAAAATAGCTTTTCGTTTTGTTGTTATTTAGCGTTTCCATGATCTTTTTTCTTTAAAACTACGATGGAAACGTAAGGACAACAAGGTGTTGATGGCCTATATAGGGCTGGAAGCGGTAAGTGTGCCGTTTATGCCGGTAAATAAAAAGGCTGCTCATGGTAATCCCTTAAAGTTATATAAAGGATTGCCATGAACAGCCGGAAAGTTTATTAGCTATTAATAACCTGGATTCTGTGGGGTCAGGTTAGGATTATTTCGTAACTCTGCTGATGGTAAAGGAAATAACAGGTTTTTTTCCGCCAGGGCGATCGTTGGGTTATCTGGAAAACGATGTCCGGTAAATTCGTCGAAACCATTGGTGGACTCATTATACACTTTTCTCAAACGAACCATGTCAAACCAGGTGACACCTTCATAACAGAGCTCATGCCAGCGTTCGCGCCATACGGCTTGCTCAAAGGCAGTTTGCGACAAACCACTGAGCACAGGTATTTGGGCACGCGACCTGATGGCGTTGAGCGCGGAGTAGGCCTGTGCATTCGGACTGCCATCAGCACGGTTTTGTGCTTCTGCGTAAACTAACAACACATCGGCATACCGTATTTGTGGCCAGTTTAAATCAGACTGGGTAGTACCAGGTGAGCCAGCTGTACCGTGTGCAACAATATCAAAGTGTTTAAAGATATAAGGAGCATTTAAGGGTTTCAAAGCACCACTTCCGCCATCATAGTAAGAAGTGTAAAAGAACCCTTCGCGGTCTTTGGCACGTAGATCACCCGGTTCATAAGAATTATAAAATTGAACGGTTGGAACCGTAGATCCTACTTCATCACTCCAGGCAGATACATTTTTAAAGTTAGGTAATAACAATTGTTGCATCGGGTTACCCGCTACAGTAGCCAGGTATTGAATCTGGAAAATGTGTTCTTCCTGATTTTCGCGACTCAGGCTATGCAGCTCGTTGTAGGTAGCAAAAAGGGAAATACCGCTGTTGTTGATCACATCAAGCGCTTTATCCCTGGCCAATGCATAGTGACTTGCCCCTTTGTTTAAAGGGAAACCTGCCATGGTGAGGTATACTTTAGACAGCAAAGAAGCTGCGGCTGCGCGACTAGCCCTTCCACTAGCATCCTTCCAAGGGAGACCGGCGTTTTCTGCCTGCGTAAGGTCATCAACAATCAGGTTATACACCTCCTCAGCGGAAGTTCTGGTTGGTAAAAAGTCTTCTGAAGTAGCCTCCTGCGGCACTGTCACTAAAGGCACATCGCCATACAAACGAACCAGGTAAAAATAGGCCCAGGCACGTAAAAACCTGGCTTCACCAAGAATTTGCGCTTTCCTGCCCTCTTCCATAGGGGTAATTCCAGGAACCTTATCCAATACAAGATTGGTTTGTGCAATTACATTGTATAATCCACTCCACCAGTTACGCACCAGCAGGTTATCACCATTGTATGACAAACCAACAAGGTTGTTTAAGTCAGAATTCTGCCCTGTTTCTGTTTTAGCTGTACCGGTAACCACCTCCAGCATGGAGAAATTGGCCACAAATATACCTGCACCATTGCCAATAAAACGGGTCTGGGCATAAGCTGCTGCAATAGCGGCTTCCGCATGTTCAGGCAGGGTATAATAGGTATCGGGAGATAAATTTGAAGGGTCTTTTTCTTCCAGGAATTTCTTACAACCTGTCCCAAGCACCAGTAGCGCCATCAAGAACAAGGTATGAAGCTGTTTTATGTTATATTTCATGATCTTAATATTTGAATGGAAAGCTGATAAATTATAAACCAATGTTTAAACCCAGAAGGTATGTAGTCGGCTTAGGGTAATCGAAAAACGTTTGTCCCTGAGCGAAAACATTATTATAGGTCGTTACTTCCGGGTCGTTACCCCTGTATTTAGTGATTAGAAAGTAATTCTGCACACTTGTGTAAATACGCAGCCTGCTTAATTTTAACTTCTGGCTGATGGTGGTTGGGAAAGTATAACCTAGAAGCAAGTTCCTACCGCGGAGGAATGATCCATCCTGTAACCATCGGGTGTCAACATTAGTTACATAGCCTGCACGCGTGTCGCGGATGGCAGCAATAGGCGTATTCTGGTTCTGCGGTGTCCAGGCATTAAGCACACTTTTGTAACTGTTGGCAATCCCTGTTCGATCCTCTGCAGAGTGTGTACTCATATCTAACACATCATTACCATAAGAATACTGTAAATCTATCAACAGTTCTACGTTTTTATATTTGAAATTATTGACAAAGGAGCCCCAGTAATCCGGGTTATTATTTCCAATAATCATCCTGTCGGCGTCGTTAATCGCAAAATCACCATTCACATCCAGGTATTTGACATCGCCCGGCATTAATGGCTTTCCACCTCTGTAATTGTATCTGGCGGCTTCTTCACGTTCGGCTTCAGACCAGGTACCTAAACGGGTTAATCCCCAGAAGGAACCAACAGATTCACCTACCCTGATGATACCAGTTTCATTGGTAAAACCGGGGTTACCCAGGCCAAAAATATCTGCCGGTGTAGCAAGTTCTAACACTTTATTTTTATTAAAGGAAATATTGAAGGTGGTGTTCCATGTAAAATCCTCTGTATTAATATTCACTGTATTTAAGGCAAACTCCAAACCTTTGTTTTCCATACTTCCCACGTTTCTGGTAATGGAACTGTAACCACTGGATGTTGGTACAGGTGCGGCCAATAACATGTCCGTCGTTTTACGGTAATAAACATCAGCCTCAATGTTTATGCGGTTATTGAATAAGCCTAACTCAATCCCGATGTCAGATTGTGCTGTCTTTTCCCATTTCAGATCCGGGTTTTCCAGCCTGTTTGTTCCCACGCCGGTAATCCGGGTATCGTCAATAATGGCCGAATAGCCTGTACCTAACAAAGATTGAGAAGCATAAGTGTTAATTTCAGCGTTACCTGTAACACCATAGCTACCACGTAATTTAAAGTTGGAAATGGTTTCACTGTCTTTCAGGAAATCTTCTTCTGAAACTTTCCAAGCCAAAGCGGCTGAAGGGAAAAACGCGTATTTATGGTTGGCACCGAACTTAGATGAACCATCGGCACGACCGGTAAAGGTAAATAGGTATTTATCTTTAAACGTGTAGTTTACCCGCCCAAAATAGGAGTTAAAGGCAAATCTCGATCTTCTGGAGCCTCCAGGAAGCGGCTTACTTGCAGAACCCAGGTTGTTTGACCCAAAATAGTCTGTAGAGAAGTTCTCACCACTGGCCTCAAAGCCAAAAATATTGGTCTCCTGCCACGATAATCCCAGGGTTGCATTAATGTCATGGTCCTCTGCAAAGCTTTTATTATAGGTCATATAATTCTCGAACGACCAATAGCTTTCCCGGTTGTTATCAAGAAACACCCTGCCGCGCTGGTCAAAGGAGATGCCATAAAGACCCCTTCCATTGTATTCATTACGACCGCGGGTAACAACATTTGCCCCTAAAACACTTCGAAATTCCAGTCCTTCTGCCAGGCTGATGTTGGCGTACACATTACCTAATGCGTTTTGTGTTTGCAATACGTATTGTCTGTCTGTTAGGATGTGTACCGGATTCGATCCTCCTTCTGCACCTGGATAATTCTGGTTATCGGCCCAGCTTCCATCAGGATATTTTACTGGTAAAAAGGAGAAACTTTCTGTAATCATCCTCACAGAGTTTAATCCTCCCGTGCCAATATCTATCAAATTTTCTTCCTGATTGGTATAGTTTAAGCTACCACCTACTTTCATCCATGGTTTAATCTGACTTTCCATAGTAAACCTTCCAGAATAACGTCTGAGGTATGAATTTAGCAACAAACCATTATCTTCCCGATAGTTTACAAACATACCAAAAGTAGTTTCTTCATTACCGCCGGTAAAACCTAGCTGGTGGTTTTGACTCAGTTTATTCTGAGTGGCCTCTTTAAACCAGTCGGTGTCGTATAACGGATTACCACTGGCATCAAATAATAAAGGTAAAGACAACCTTTTTATCCTGGGGTCAGTGTAATTACCGGCTGCAAATCCTGCTGGATCGTAAGTGGCGGCATTTTCGTATGCCAGGTTCTCCGTATCAATATATTCTTGTGCATTTAGCATTTCTACCCTTTGCGGACCAATAGTGGGTACACTAAAGTCTACATCATAAGAAATACGTCCACCCGCCGAACTACCTTTTTTAGTGGTAATAAGGATAACCCCATTTGCGCCCCTTGCACCATAAATAGCGATGGACGAGGCATCTTTCAATACCTCCACCGAAGCGATGTCGCCGGGGTTCAAAAAGTCGATGGCACTGGAATTCTGCGTTTGGCTACCTACCGGCAAAATAATACCGTCCACCACATAAAGCGGGTTGTTGGTGGTGTTAATAGAACTAAATCCACGGATACGCACATTGGTTTGTCCGCCCGGGCGACCGGAGTTGGTGTTTACCTGCACACCAGAAATACGGCCGGCAAGTGCCTGGTTCAATGAAGCGGCCGGACGTTCTTCCAGTTGTTCTTGTTTAACGGAACCTACGGAACCGGTTAAATCAGACTTTCGTCGGGTACCGTAACCTACCACCACAATATCTTCTAACACCACCCCTTCGGCCTGAGCCATGCGAATGGTTATAGGTGCTGCACCCGAACCTGCAGGCCGGGTTTGTGTAGTATAGCCGATATAGCTAAAGCTCAGGTTTTCAGTGGCACTATTTACTTCAATGACAAATTTTCCATCATTGCCGGTTACGGCAGAGCGGCCGGAAGGTGAAGCTTTAATACCTACGCCTGGGATTGGCTGGTTTTTTTCATCCAGCACTGTTCCGCTGATTCGGATTTGCTGGGCCTGAAATGGCGCGAAATAATTGCTTGCAGCATGATACTTCATGCTAACCCCTGCTTTGGCCGTGGCAAGGGTTTGATTACCTATCAACAAGACGACAGGAATACCTGTACAAAGTAATTGTTTAAAGTTCATAAGGATACGATTGGTTAGGTTGTATAATTTGGCGTTAATTGTTACATAAATTAGCAGCAAGGGGCTCTGTTTGTTGCTTGCAGCAGGGTAAAAAAGAATTTAGGATGGGAATGGTAAACCGTTTTACTAATTAGGATACTGATTAGTCTTTTTCGTCATCATGTTTGATTAAATATTTAGCTATTAATTCGGGGGCTGCCTAAGCTTTGTGCTCAATACCCCCTTAAACATATTACTGATACCGATAGTTATACTATATCAATATTAAACAAAGTCCCTCTCAATTACAAGATATTTGTTCAAAAAAAAAGCCGGCTCAACAAGTTGAACCGACTAGGTAATAATGTGTTAAATTTAATTAGTTGTGTGTAACCTGATTTACCTTAATGGTGCTAGCTGAGTTACCGGTTACGAAAACCGTGTAAATCTTATCAGGTGCGAAAGCTGCCAGGTTAAAGGTACCCAAACTGGTCGTCTGGCCAGATGCATATACATTTAATTCTAAGATACCTGGTGCAACTGCTGTGAAATCACTGGCGTTATCTCTTGATAAGTTAACAACCAGGTTATTGCCATTTCCTCTGCGGATATCAATATTACCTGGTGCAGCGTCACTTAAGTGGATAAACCTTACTTTAGCTTGCCCAGATGCTGGTGCAGCAAGGTCGTCAGTAAATACTTTAATCCTTGCCGACTGTCCATCACCCGCTAAAAATACCGAGTAACGTGTTCCACTATCGAAGTCGAAGTTATCGGTAGCATAAGGTGTGGTAGAACCGTCATTTTTAAACTCTGCAGTTAAATTGTTTCCAGAAGGCGATGCAATGTAATCACTAGCCGTACCAAAAGCCAGACCGTTAGCCACTAATGGGGTGTTAGCCAGAAAAAATCCCTGTGCATTTGAACTCTGTGAAGCATTAACCACTTTTACATGTGTTGTTCCGGATTCATCTACATCATCTTTTTTACAAGACGTTAAACCTGTAGTTAAAGCTAGAATTGATAGTCCAGCAAGTACATTTTTTAATAATGATTTGTTTTTCATAATGATAAATTTTCAAGGTAAATATTAGGCAACTGATGAGATTGCCACCCTGCATAAAACAAAAACCACTCCCAATTAATCAATAACACAGTGCTTTTACCTACAAAGACACCAATAAATTAGATTTTATAGGCGAGGTTAATTGATGATATACCACACGAAATTATGCGCCTCAATTTTATAGCAATGATTATTCTAAAGCCCATTTTATGTATTTTGGGCTTTTTAATTTCATATGAAACACATCATTAGAAGATCAACAGTTGCGTGTATGGCTTTTGTACTTGCCGTAAATGCAAGTTGGGCGCAAACAGAAAAAGCAACTACAGCGCCTGCTGACATACATTACAGGGCCTCTGCCACGAAGATAAATGCATTGGTACACACAAAATTAGACGTGAAGTTTGATTATGCTAAAAAACAGCTGAATGGTAAGGCCTGGCTTAACTTAAAGCCCTTTGCATACGCTACCGACTCTTTAACGCTGGATGCCAAGGGAATGGACATTGCCAATGTTTCCTTAGTTAACGGAAAATCCTTGCAAAAGCTAAAGTATACGTACGATGAGCAACAATTGAAAATACAATTAGCTAAATCGTACAAACCTGAAGAAACCTATACCATTTTTATTGAGTACACCGCTAAACCTGAAGAACTAAAGGCAAAAGGAAGTGCGGCCATTACCGATGCTAAAGGCTTATATTTTATTAACCCTGATAGTACGGTGGCTGGTAAACCTGTGCAGATCTGGACCCAGGGTGAAACTGAAGCTTCTTCGGCCTGGTTCCCTACCATCGACAGAACCAATCAGAAAACCACTTCTGAACTAAGTTTAACCGTTCCTTCGAAATATGTTACTTTATCTAATGGCAAACTGGTGAGTCAGGTGAAGAATAGTAATAATACCCGCACCGATACCTGGAAAATGGATCTGCCGCATGCCCCCTATTTGTTTATGATGGCCGTGGGTGATTTTAAAATCCATAAGGATAAATGGAGAGATAAAGAGGTGAATTATTACCTGGAGCCTGCCTACGCTCCTTTTGCCAAAGATATATTTGGTACCACACCCGAAATGATGGAATTCTTTTCCAAACTTCTTGGAGTAGATTATCCATGGAATAAATATAGCCAGGTGGTAGTACGCGACTTTGTAAGTGGTGCCATGGAAAATACCACAGCCACCCTGCATGGCGACTACGTACAGCGTACTGCTCGTGAAATGCTTGATGAAACTTTTAGTCAGGCAGAAAGCACTATCGCTCACGAATTGTTTCACCAATGGTTTGGCAACTATGTTACCGCAGAAAGCTGGAGCAACCTAACCGTTAACGAGAGTTTTGCAAATTACAGTGAATACTTATGGTCGGATTATAAGTACGGTAAAGATGTTGCCGATGAGCACCATTACCAGGACCTTACTAATTACCTGGGTTCAGAAAAAGATGCGACCAAAAAACTAGTCCGTTTTGAGTATGAGGATAAAGAGGAAGTGTTTGATTTAGTTTCCTACCAAAAGGGCGGTCGTATTTTACACATGATGCGTAATTTTCTTGGCGATGATGTATTTTTCAAAGGTTTGAACCTCTACCTGAAGCAAAATGCTTTTAAAAATGGCGAAGCACACCAGTTGCGTCTGGCCATGGAAGAAGTAAGTGGTAAAGATTTAAACTGGTTTTTTAACCAATGGTATTTCCAGGCCGGTCATCCAAAATTGACGATCAGTTACCAATGGAATGAGGCCACAAAAACTCAACAGGTAACCATTAAACAAACGCAGGGTGGCCAGGTGTTTACCTTACCGATGGCGGTAGACGTGTATGCTGGCGGACAAAAGAAACGTCACCAGATTACAATGACTACTGCCGATCAGACCTTTAGTTTTCCATCTGCTGTTAAGCCCAGTCTGGTGAATGTAGATGCAGATAAAATATTGTTAGCAGAAAAAACAGACGAGAAATCTTTGAGTGAGTTTGCTTTTCAATATGCGAATGCCCCATTATATAGAGACAGGCTGGAAGCTGTACTGGCTGCTGGCGCACAAAAGAAAGAAGCCGAAGCTGCTAAAGTATTAAATGCCGGTTTGAACGATAAATTCTACGGCATCAGAATCGCCAGTATGCAGGCTTTAGATTTAACATCGCCAGCGGTAGCCACTGCTGCATTTCCGCTGATTGAAAAAATGGCGGTTAGCGATCCAAATACTTTAGTACAGGCACAGGCGCTTGAAGCTTTGGCATCAAGGAATTCTGCTGCAGACTTACCTATTTTCAAGAAAAGCCTGGAAAGTAAATCGTACGCAGTACAAGGTGCGGCCTTAATGGCATTGGCGGTACAACAGCCAGAAGAATCATTGGCTACCGCTAGGATTCTGGAAAAAGACAACCGCAAAGCTTTAACGGAAGCCATTGTAAATGTGTATTCTAAATTCGGCACAGAGAAAGAACTGCCTTTTGTAAAAGAGAAGTTTGAAGCTGCAGGTACAAATGAGCAGGTGCAATTGATTCCGGCTTACATGAATATTTTAGGCAAAACCAGTGATCCTAACCTGATTAAAGAAGGTGTTGATGCGGTAAAAGCCATTGGATTAAAATACAAGGCTTATGGCGCCAACAGTTTTGTAAGCAACTTTTTAACACAGCTGAAACAGCAGAAACAAGGTGACCAAGCCAGTTTAACTTACATTGATGCGGCCATTAAAGAGTTGAGGTAATTACTTTTTGGAAGCGCAAACAGCGGCCGGTCATTTAATAGATGATACGGCCGCTGTCTGTTTATTACTGTTGGCCGGTTCCTACTTACAATTCTTTTTGCAATTGGAAAAAGTATTGCACTGCTTTAACCAGGCGACTTCCGTACCAGGAAAACATTTCACCATCTACCAGCCGGACTTCAGTTAATGGCAATACTTCATGGATCACCTGGATATGCTTTTCGCTAAAAGGATAAGGTTCTGAAGAAAGTAGAATTAAATCAGGACGCAGGTCTGCAATAGCCGTTAGTGTTAACTCAGGATAACGGGTAGTAGTGACGGCATTATGGATGCCATTTAAAGCCATCATGTGATCAATGAAAGTACCTTTGCCTGCCGCCATGTAAGGTCCGCGCCAGATCAGGTACACTGCCGATCGCCTGATGTGGTGTTGAAGGGCCAGGTTTTGCAGGTCGTTAAAGCCTGCATTGATCAGGTGATTTAAATAAGCGGCTTCTGGCGCACGATTTACCAGTTCGCCAATGTGTTCAATGGCTTTTTTAGCATCGTTAAGGTTGTTCACATCACTCATCCACACCGGAAATTCCTGCATGAGTTCTTCGATCTGGTGTTGTTGGTTCTCTTCCTTATTCCCAATAATTAGATCAGGTTTAAGGCTGCGAATTAAATCGAGGTTGAGGTTTTTTGTCCCACCAATGGTGGTTTTACCCTTTACCTGCCCTGCCGGATGTATACAAAATTTAGTGAGGCCAATGATTTCCTGATTTAACCCCAGCTCAAACAAAAGTTCGGTTTGCGAAGGCACCAGGGAAATGACCCGTTTAGGTGGGTAATCTATTTGCACTTCCCGATTTAATTGATCCCTAAAGGTTCTTCGCATTGAACAAAGATAACAAACGCCTATTCATATTTCAAGGCGTTTACTGGATTGGCAGTTGCCGCACGATACGTTTGCCAGCTAACGGTGAACAAGCTTAGTAGCAGGGTAAATCCTGCGGTGAGCAGAAAGATTGATAAACTGATGGTTGTTTGAATTTCAAAACCTGACAACCACTCCTTCATCAGGTAGTAAGACACTGGAAAGGAAACCATCATTGCAATGAACACCAGTTTCAGAAAGCTGAAAGAGAGTAACTGCATTAATTCGGTGACGGAAGCGCCCAATACCTTACGTACGCCTATTTCTTTGGTTCGCTGCACAGCACTGTAAGCGGAAAGGCCATACAACCCGAAGCAGGAAATAGAGATGGCTAAGCCACCAAACAATTGGGCCAGGGTAGCCAGGTTACTTTCTTTTTTGAGCTTTAGTTCATTTAAATGATCAATAAACCTAATGTCAACGGGAAAATTTGGATTAATTTCCTGCAGGATCTCGTTGACCATGTTCGTACTTTCGGTCACACTCTTTTCCGGGTTCAGCCGCATGGTAATGACATCGCTAATGCCATCGGCAAAAGCAATGACCATGGGGGCGCTGAATTTACTCCGATCGCCCCAAACAATTTCTTCAAATACCCCTACTACATGGCGTTTTTCGCCCTGGTAGACAATTTGGGCACCAAGGGGCTGCTGCAGGTTCATTACTTTTACAGCTTTGCTGCTTAATAATAATGCCGCAGAATCTGAGGCGATTTCCTTCTTAAAGTCGCGGCCCACAATGATGTTGATGCCTGTTGTTTTCAGAAAATCATAAGTGGTATAGATCTGGTCGAAATCAACTAACTTTCCTGATGCTGGCATGCCGGGCCATAACAAACCCCTAATGCTGCTATCTTTATTCGTTACACTATTTGACGATTGTGTAACTGCGGTAACAGCTCCACTGGCTAACAACCTGGTTTTTAACAAGTCGTACTTCTGGTACAATAAACCTTCATGTGGTATTTCTACCAGTGCATTAGATTCATAACCTAATGGGCGGTTTTTGATGGCATTTAATTGTTTATAAATGGTGATGGTTAAGGCAATAAGCATGACCGCAAAGCTAAACTGAAGCACAACCATCACTTGCCTTAAACTAATGCCCTGGAGCCCGCCCGACTTATGCTGTTGTTTAAATGCTTGCATGGCGTTAAACCGGGACAGGTAAAATGCTGGATAGAAACCTGCCAAACCACTGGTGAGCACCAGAAAACCTAAAAAAGCCAGGGCGTAATAAGGATTGAAGTATTCTATAGCCACTTTTATATCCAGCAAATGGTTAAACCAGGGCAAACTCAATTCCACAAAGGTAATGGCAAAGATCATGCTGATGGCGGTGAGCAAAAATGATTCAAGAAGAAATTGATAAATAAGTGATCTCCTGGAAGCACCAATCACTTTTTTAACCCCTACTTCCTTGGCCCTCTTTTTAGCATGTGCTGTAGAAAGGTTAACAAAATTTATACAGGCAATCAATAAGATGCCAAAGGATAATCCTACGAAAAGACGTACTTGCTGAATCTGGCCACCCACCGCCTTCCCGTTAGCAAAATCGCCATAGAGGTGGAGTTTATGGAGTGGATACAGAAAAACATCTTCACGGATAACCGAATTATGTTTAGCGACAAAGCCATTAAGTTTGTTGTTAAGACCATCAATATTCGCCTCCGGGCGAAGGGTGATTAAGGTAAAAAAGTCCTTATTTCCCCAATTGGGATTGGCAGGCCAACTGTTCAAGTTTTCGAACAATGCCCACGGGGTTAGGGCTTCAAAACCATAGGTGATGTTGGCAGGCAGGTCTTTTATGACTCCGGTAACTTTCAGTTTGGCCTGGTTCTCAAACGTTAGCGCTTTATTTAATACGTTAGTGGTACCAAAAAAACGTAGCGCAGTACTTTCAGTGAGCACAATAGAATTAGGTGCTGATAAAGCCCGTTCAGGATGTCCATGTATAAATTCGAAATTAAATACTTTTAAAAAAGCCGGGTCTGCATACCTGCTTTTCACTTTGAGGCTATTGTTCTCCCTGGCAATTAAACGGTCGTATTGGCTGGTCGTTCTGCTCACCTCCATGATTTCAGGAAAACTTTCTTTTAAAGTCGCTGCTAAAACATTTGCGCTCAATCCAATGGTCCTAGTTACCTCACCATGGTCATCATACAGGTTAACCATAGCCTGATAGGTGTTAGTGGCCTGTTTAAACTGCTTATCATGGTTCCACTCCTGATGAGCATACATCAGCAACAATAAACAAGAAGCCATCCCTACAGACAATCCTGCTACATTGATGAAGGAGGATAGGCTATTTTTACAGATATTTCGAAAGGCGATCTTAAAGTTGAGCTTAAACATGGTTTATCAATCAGGATGTGGTTAACACCTTAACGTCCTCTTCTATGACGCCATCTAATAAATGCAAAATCCTTGACCCGTAAGCGGCGTTGGCTTCTGAATGGGTAACCTGAATAATGGTAATGCCATCTTCCTGGTTTAGCTTTTTAAACAGGTCCATAATCTGCAAAGCCTGAATGGACTGCAGGTTACCAGTAGGCTCATCGGCAAGGATAATAGTGGGTTGTGCCACCACCGCACGTGCGATACCTACTAATTGTTGCTGTCCGCCAGACAACTGGTTAGGGAAAAGGTCTTTTTTAGCCACCATTTGAAAACGGTCCAACATCTCTGCTACCCTGCTTTTTCTTTCGGCACTACCCACATTTTTGTAAAGCAAGGGTGCCTCAATATTCTCTGCAACGGTCATTTCATCAATCAAATGGTAAGCCTGAAATACAAAACCGAAATGGTTTCTATATAAATCCATGCGCTTACGCTCATTTAAGGAGGTGACGTTGGCTCCCATAAATTCATACTGCCCATAAGTGGGATCTTCCAGCATGCCCAGCACATTTAACAAAGTTGATTTACCCGCTCCCGAAGGTCCCATGATACTCACGAACTCCCCTTGTTTGATGGTGGTGGTGATATGGCGAAGGATATAACTTTTCACGCCTTTAGTGTCATAATATTTTTCTATGTTTTTTAACGCGATCATGTCTGTAGGATTATTCATATTTCAGGGCATTAATGGAATTGGTAACGGCCGCTCTGTACGACCTGAGGCTTACCGTCAACAGGGTAACCAGCATGGAAATAAGCATGGCAATGGGCACCCCTTGTGTCCCGCCTGTTCCAGCCTGATAATCCCAATTGGTAACTACCCGGTAAATTCGGTCGTTATGTTCAAAATGTTCGTCAAAACTTGTCTGATAGTGAACAAAAGTAAAGATCAGTATACAACTGGCCATGCCAATGGATAAGCCTAAAATATTAATAAAGGAGTAACCTTTGTTTTTCCATAAATTACGGAAGGCTATTTTCAGGTTGAGCTTAAACATCTTAAATTAATTCTTCTGTGCGCCCTTTGTTTATTTTTTCGGAAATGACGTGCCCGTCTTTTAAATTGATAATGCGGTTAGAAAAGCTGGCATCGTGTGAGGAGTGTGTCACCATCACAATGGTTGTCCCTTGTTCATTTAATTCACAAAGCAATTCCATAACTTCATTACCATGCGAACTGTCCAGGTTACCTGTAGGCTCATCGGCAAGCACTAATTTCGGTTTGGTGACCAATGCACGGGCTACGGCTACGCGTTGCTGCTGTCCCCCGGAAAGTTGCTGAGGGAAATGTCCGCTTCGGTTTACAATATTCATTCTTTCGATGATTTCATTCACCAGTTTCTTCCGCTCAGCTGATGGCACTTTATTATAGATCAGTGGAAGTTCGATGTTCTCAAAAACGGTGAGTTCATCAATCAAATTGAAGTTTTGAAAAACAAAGCCCATGTTACGTTTTCTAAAATTTGACCGCTCCCGATCATTCAGGTGAAGCAGCTCCGTTTCCTGGAATTTATAACTCCCGTTTTCTGGTTTATCCAATAACCCCATTACATTTAACAGCGTAGATTTTCCACAACCGGAAGGACCCATGATGGAAACAAACTCACCTTGTTTTACGTGCAGGTGAATACCATTTAAAGCGGTTGTTTCAATCTCTTCAGTTTTATAAATTTTTTCCAGATTTTCAATTTTAATCATGTCGTATGCTATTGAGGTGATTAATTAATAGTTATCATGTCGTATTGTTGATATTGATCGTAGGATGAGGTGATCACTTCCTCCCCTTTTTGAAGGCCTTCCATGATTTCATAAAATAAGTAATTTTTTCTGCCAATTTTGATGTTTCGTTTGCTTGCTTTTCCATCTTTTAACACAAACACCCAGGATCCACCTGTACTTTGAAAAAACTGTCCCTGCGCCAATAACAAGGATTTACTATTAGCTGATAAAGTGAGTTTGGTTTGTAAGGACAGGCCTCTTCTAAGTTCAACCGGAGATTTACCTTCAAAGACCAATTCTACCTGGAACTGACCGGCGGTGACCTCTGGAATAACCTTTCGTACCGTAAGCGGGTAAGTTTGTCCGTTAAATTCACAACTCGCTTTCTGGCCTTCTTTTACCCGGTTGATGTAATATTCATCTACGCCGGCTTGTAATTTATAGCCCTGTAACACATCAATCTTTCCGAGCATTTCATTAGGGTTATATGATTTACCGATTACCGGATCATAAGATGATAAACGGCCTGCAACGGGTGCTTTGATCGTCATGTTTTCAATGTTTTGCCGGATCGTTTCCAGGCTGGCATTCATCCGGCTAATGGAAATATCAATTTGCTGTAATTGCATGACCCGGCTTTGGTTTTCCTGGGTAACTGCTTGTTTTAATATAGCCCTCCTACCCAGGTTGTATTCATAATCCTGACTCGAAGTTCTAAACTCTTCTCTGGTAATCACCTGTTTGGCGAAAAGCATGCTGTCTGTACGGTACTTTCTGGTCGCCGTACGTAAATTGTTTTCAATGACCATCATATCCTGACTCATGATACGTTGGTTTTGTTCAAGGTCTAATTTCAGTTTACGGAGTTGATTAATCTGTTCAATAATACTAGTTTCACTGCTGGTGTAGTTTGATAGTGCATTTGGATTGGCAACCCTTAATAAGGGCGTGCCTTTGACAACCGTAGCGCCGTTTTCAGTAAAGATCTCTGCGACAGTACCACCTTCAGATGAACTGACGATTACTGAAGTTAAGGGCACCACACTCGAGTTTAGTAACACTACGTCTTCAAAATCACTGTAGATAACTTTACTTATGGTCACTTTTTCAGCATCAGCTTTGTAGACTTTATTCAATGACAACGTGTACCCGTAAATGACCAAACTAGTGATAACCAACAGTCCGATAAACAGGATGATGCGTTTTTTTGTAAACCTCTTTTTTTGAATTATTTTGTCCATTGTATTACAGTTGTACTGCAATAACCAATGAGGGTGCCAAAAGAAAAATACACATATAACACATTGATTTACAGAACAAATGTTATCAAAGAAACATTTTACTGTTCATTTACGAACAGTTCATGTGCATCAGCGAACACTTTATATTATTTTTGATAAAACATGATGAGCAAACACTCACAAATAACCATGAATCTTGCTCCTCATGGCTTCATTACTGTTAAAAAACAAATTATATACTGATGTACAATAGATATGATTGACGCTAACATACTTATCATAGACGATGATGACGACATTCTGCTGAGTGCTAAATTATTTTTAAAACAGCATGTTAAGCAGGTGATCACCTGTAAATCGCCGAAAGAAATCAATGTGTTGTTAAGCAAAAACGACATCGACCTGGTATTACTCGATATGAATTACCAAAAAGGCACGAGCGACGGCCGAGAGGGTTTATATTGGCTGGAACATATCCTGTCTATCGACAAAGATCATGTTGTTGTAATGATGACAGCCTTTGGCAATGTAGAACTTGCTGTGCAGGCCATAAAAAAAGGAGCTACAGATTTTATTTTAAAACCCTGGGAAAATGAAAAGCTCTTTGCCACCTTATCTGCAGCTAGTAAATTAAGGCAGTCTACCAAAAAAGTGAAAAAATTGGAGAAAATACATGTATCCATGCAAAAGGATCTGGCCAGACAATTTGATCACCTTATCGGAAATTCAGAGCCGATCAAAAAACTTCAGCATATATTGGTTAAAGTGGCACCAACAGATGCCAATGTGTTGATTTTGGGGGAGAATGGAACAGGTAAGCAGGTATTTGCCTACGAATTACATAAGCAATCGCTGAGAAGGAACAATGCTTTTATGCATGTTGATTTAGGCTCATTGCATGAGAATCTTTTTGAAAGCGAGTTATTTGGCTATGCTAAAGGTGCTTTTACGGATGCGAAAGAGGATAAACCTGGACGCTTTGAGTTAGCCGAAGGGGGAACAATCTTTCTTGATGAGATTGGTAATCTTTCCCTCCCACTACAAGCTAAACTGTTAAGTGTGATCCAAAATAGAACAGTTAACCGATTAGGGGAAAGCAAAGAAAGAAAGATCAACGTTCGTTTGATAACGGCTACCAATATGCCATTAAACGACATGGTAACCCAGGGAACTTTCAGGCAAGACTTGTTATTTAGGATAAACACGGTTGAAATGGTGTTACCACCACTTCACCAACGTGGGGAGGATATTATGTTATTAGCAGCGCATTTTCTGCAAAGTTTCAGTAATAAATACCATAAACGTATACAACAATTTGAACCGAAAGCAGTAAACCTGATGCTCCATTATCGCTGGCCAGGGAATGTACGCGAATTACAACATGTGATCGAAAGAGCAGTGATCATGTCCGAAGGAATATTGATCACACCGGAGGACCTACAATTAAGTCCGCAAAAGTTCGGTATGGGGACTCAACCGCCAACGGAAATGGCATTGGAGGATATGGAGAAAATGATGGTACAGAAGGCCATTGAAAAACATAAGGGAAATATTTCAAGGGCCTCAGCAGAACTGGGATTAACACGTGCAGCTTTGTACAGGCGCATCGATAAATTCAATTTATAATGTTTTACCATCGTTTCACTTTCCGCTTAACTTTAAGAATCCTCTTCATCAACATCCTGGCGATAATGTTGGTATACCTGGTCATTAATACAACCTTGTGGTTTACCATAAGTGGAATCGCTATGCTATTGATGGCCTCAATGGTGTCATTCTACATCTTCATCAACAAGATGAACGACGATATTAAGCGATTTATCCTGGCCGTAAAAACTCGGGATAATACCATAAACTTCAAAAACAAAGTAAGAAAGGGCAGCTTCCCCGAATTATACAAGTCCTTCGATGAAATCATTCAAATCCATAAGAATATTCAGCTGGAAAAGGAGTCTATGTTTCAACTCATTAAAACCATTCTGGAACAAGTTCCAGTAGGTGTTATCGTGGTGAAAGGAAAAGAATTAGAAACAGATCAAAATCAGGTGGAGATCGTTTTTTTCAACCAGGCAGCAAGCAACCTACTCCAGGTACCAGCCTATAAATACTGGCATCGGTTAAAAAACCACATTCCTATATTTGCACGGGAAATAAACAGCATTAAAGAGGGAGGGAAAAAATTTATAGAATTGAAGATCCAGGATAAACTGACCCAGTTATCTACAGAGATTATTCCGCTAAACCTATATCACACAGATTACATCATCATTTCATTTCAGAATATCAAAGACGAAATTGAGCAGAAGGAAGCAGAATCCTGGAATCGCCTTATAGATGTGATTTCCCACGAAATCCTCAATTCTATTACGCCCATCAGCTCGTTATCGGATACGGTAAACCGTATGATAACCGATAAAAACACTTTGAATGAAGAGGACCTGGCCGATTTAAAGCCAGCCCTTTTAACAATTAAACGTCGCTCTGAAGGTTTATTAGATTTTGTGAAAGACTACCGGTTAATCGCAGAGTTACCTACTCCAGTATTAGAAAATCATACCATTGGCGAAATATTAAAACATATCAAACTCTTAATGCAGCCCTATGCCACAGGTAAAAACATACGATTAATTATCGGAGAAACATCGTCCAAGATCACCATCAAATTAGATTTAAAGCTTATTGAACAAGCGTTAATTAACTTGATAACCAACAGTATTTATGCAGTTGAAGAAGTGGAAAATCCGGTAATTGAAATCAACTACCGGTTAGCCCATAATAAATTATTCCTGGAAGTTTCAGATAACGGAAAAGGCCTGGATTCTAGCCTAACGGATAAGGTTTTTGTTCCATTTTTTACAACTAGAAAAAATGGTTCAGGTATTGGCTTAACCATTACCCGGAATATTATGAAAATGCACGGGGGGAATGTAGAATTACAATCCTCCCCGTATGACAAAACAGTCTTTTCTTTAGTATTTAAATACCAATAAATTAAATTACAGTTCCATCTGGAATAGTAGCGCCTTTCTTAATCACAATGATACCATCCTTAACGGCGTAGGTACCAAAATCTCCATCAGGTAAATGCGGGCCACCTTCAATGTGTACATCATTACCAATTTTACAGTTTTTATCTAATATTGCATTTCGGATAATACAACGTTCGCCTACGCCAATCACCGGGTTACCCAAATTAGTTTCTTTCTCTATTTCAATCAGCGTTTGGTACCTGTCGCTGCCCATGATGTAAGCGTTTTCTACCTTAGTACCTTTCCCTATACGTGCCCTGATTCCAATCACCGCATGTTTGATTTCCTCAGCCTGTAAAATACAACCTTCTGCAATGACTGTTTTATCGAGAGTGGTTCCAAGGATCTTTGATGGAGGAAGCATTCTCGGACGTGTGTATATGCTGTGGTGACTGTCGAATAAATTGAACTTAGGTATGTCGTCTGTTAGGCCCAGGTTAGCTTCAAAAAAGGAAGAAATATTACCAATATCTGTCCAATAGCCTTCATATTGAAAGCTCAACACTCTATAAGAATCAATTAAACGGGGGATAATTTCTTTTCCAAAATCTTTTTCATCAGGATTTTCTGCAAAGATTTTGATCAATAGCTCTTTATTGAAAATATAAATCCCCATCGAAGCCAGGTAATTACGCCCTTCTGCCTGCATGGTTTCACCCGTATCAGATGACCAGTCTTTCAGCATCTCTGAGTTAGGTTTTTCCGTGAAAGACGTAATAATATGCGTTTCATCAGCTTTCAGAATACCAAAGTCAGTTGCATCTTTTGCTGTTACAGGAATGGTGGCTAAGGTAATTTCGCAACCACTGTCAATATGCGCATTAATCATTTCATTGAAATCCATTTGGTATAACTGATCACCAGATAAAATCAATACATATTCAAATTCATGGTTCAGCAAGTGGTGCATCGTTTGACGAACGGCATCTGCTGTTCCCTGAAACCAGGTAGGATTATCCGGAGTTTGTTCTGCAGCAAGAATATCAACAAAGGCATCACTAAAATGACTAAAATGATAAGTGTTTTTAATGTGTTTATTTAGCGAGGCGGAATTAAACTGTGTTAATACAAACATCCGGTGAATGCCTGAGTTCAGGCAATTTGATATGGGTATATCTACTAAACGATACTTTCCGGCAATTGGTACAGCAGGTTTGGAACGGGTTTGTGTTAGTGGCGATAATCTGGAGCCCTGGCCACCGCCAAGGATTACTCCCAATACTTTTTCAGTCATATGTATATTTTATATTTGGTATAGGTTTATATATTCTTGTGCAGCTTTGTCCCAGGAATGATCTATTTGCATCATTGTTTTACGTATTTCTTTAACTCTTTTTTTATCTTGATAAAGATCATATGCCCTACCAAGGGCATGCCCTACATCCCAAACACTGGTTTGGTCGTGGCAAATTCCAAATCCTCCATCACCTATATCAATTACCGTATCTTTTAGTCCACCAATTCTCCTTACTATCGGAATGGTGCCATAACGCAGCGCATATAATTGATTTAATCCACATGGTTCTACCCTTGAAGGCATCAATAGAAAATCTGCACTCCCATAGATTTGATGAGACAAGGCTTCATTATAACCGATATAAGCATTATAATGACCTGGGAAAATTTCTTTTAACTGTGCTAAACGACCTTCTACCTGTGGATCTCCAGAGCCTAAAACCAACACACTTATCTTTCCATTAGCCTGATGCAATGCATTATAAAAGATCTCCGGAAGCAAATCCGCTCCTTTTTCACCAACTAAACGACCAATAAAAGTAAACAGTGGATTTTCTGGATTCAGGTTAAAAACACTACATATAGCGGCTTTGTTTGCTTTTTTGGCACTTTCTACGGTTTTTATAGTGATATTTTTATGAAGCAGCTGATCCTGAGCAGGATCCCATACTTCATTATCTATTCCATTCAGTATACCTGTAGACTTTCCTCTTTCCTGTGCCAGTAAAGTTTCCAAACCGTTGGCCTGGTAACTGATTTCGTCAAGGTAACTTGGAGAAACCGTCGTAATCCTCCAGGCACATTTAATTGCAGCGGCTAATGGGTTAATGGCACCCTTCCAATCCAGTTGTCCGGATCTCCAGGCATCAAATGCAGGAATATAATGTAATTTGTCCCAGCCGAACTGCCCCTGGTACTGGGCGTTGTGTATAGTAAGCACCGATGGTACTAAACTTAATTTCCTGTAATTGATGCAGTTAGACATCATAAAAGGAATAAGACCGGTATGGTGGTCATGGCAATGCACCACTTCTGGCAGATGTTCCCATTGTGCCATCCAATCTAACACCGCGATTTGAAATGCCAGAAAGCGTTCCGTATCATCGGGATAACCATATACCTGTGGCCGGTCGGTAAGGCCAGCGATGTGAACAAGAAACAGGTCGAAACCTAATTTATTCGTTTTCTCTCTAAATATTCGTACGGTAAAGTTTTGAAAGCCAAGTTTGCCCCATCCGTCATAAACTACCTCAAATTCGTTCTCCCGCATAAAACGGGTTTCATAGGCGGGCATAACGACCTTTGCGAAATGCCCTAATTTGTTTTGGTATTTTGGTAAAGCACCTACTACATCGCCTAATCCACCTACTTTAGCTATCGGGTAACATTCTGCACTTACGTGTATAATCTCCATAATTGATCGTTTGAAAAATCAACTTAAAGTAAGGATTATTTAGTGCAATAAAAATAATTATTCAACTACTGCCTTAAACATCAAGGCTGCAACGGTAAGGTTGGTTCTGCTGTCTATTAAAATGGCAGATCCATTGGCTTTATTTTCAGTATATAAATCAAATGGCAGTATAGAAGCGGTTTTTATAACAACCCTACCAATTTCGTTTAAAGAAAAGTCATAAGCTGGTTTTTTCTCCAAAGTATTAATATCCACCTTAAAAATAATTTCATTGATTTTGCATTTCGTTACCTTACTGTTATGCTGAATCAAATAGGTAATGTTTTCATCCAATGGACGTTTGTCCATCCAGCAAATGTCGGCTTCAATCAATTGCGAATGTTGGGCTACATGATTACTATTAACCAGCATATCACCACGGCTAACATCAATATTATCTTTTAAATGAATGGTTACTGACATTCCTGCATGCGCTTCTTCCGGTGTCTGATCAAATATCTCTATTCTTTCAATAGAAGATTGGTCTCCAGAAGGAAGAACAGTCACCTGATCATTCACTTTAAATGAACCGCTGAGGATACGTCCTGCATAACCCCTATAATCATGTAGTTCATCTGTTTGCGGCCTGATCACCCATTGGATCGGCATTCTGGCAAAAGGCGATTTAGCTCCGCCATCCACTTCTACTTTTTCCAGATAATGCAACAAACTCTCTCCTTTATACCATTCCATATTTTTGGATGCATGGACAATGTTATCGCCTTTTAAAGCACTAACAGGAATAAAAGTGACATCCTGAATATCCAATTTACCCGCCAATACTTTGTAATTTTCAGTGATCGACTGGTAAACTTCTTCACTGTAGTCTACCATGTCCATCTTATTCAAACAAACCACAATATTTTTAATGCCTAATAAGGAAACCAGGTAGGAATGTCTCACCGTTTGCTCTACTACGCCGTTTCTGGCATCGACTAAAATAATAGCAAGATTTGCCGTTGAGGCTCCGGTAACCATATTTCTGGTATATTGGATATGACCGGGGGTATCTGCAATAATAAACTTTCGCTTCTCTGTCTGAAAATATTTGTATGCCACATCGATGGTAATTCCCTGCTCACGTTCTGCCCTTAAGCCATCAGTTAAAATAGCCAGGTCAATGGTGCCGTCATCGTTTTTACGATTCGACTGCTGTAGCGCTTCTAACTGGTCGGCAAGGATAGAATCGGTATCATATAATAAACGCCCGATTAACGTACTCTTCCCATCATCAACACTACCTGCGGTAAAAAACTTCAATATATTCATTAAAAATATCCTCCTTTTTTGCGGTCTTCCATGGCGGCTTCCGATACTTTATCGTCCATCCTGGCTCCACGTTCACTAATTTTCGATTGACTTATTTCTTCGATGATATCATCCAGCTCGGTAGCTTCAGAAGCAATAGCGGCTGTACAACTCATGTCACCAACAGTACGGAAACGCACCGTTTTTGTTTCCACAAGGTCTTCATGATCCATGTTTAAAAACGGAGATGCAGCCATTAATTGCCCGTTTCGGGTAATACATTCACGTTCGTGTGCAAAATAGATTGACGGCAGTTCCATTTTTTCTCTTTTAATGTAGTTCCACACATCAAGTTCCGTCCAGTTACTAATTGGAAAAACCCTTACATTCTCGCCCTTATTGATTCTGCCGTTGTAAATATTCCACAACTCCGGACGTTGCCTTTTTGGATCCCATTGTCCAAATTCATCCCTAACTGAAAAAATCCGCTCCTTAGCCCTGGCTTTTTCCTCATCCCGGCGTGCGCCACCTATACAGGCGTCAAAGCCATATTTCTCTATAGTATCCAATAAGGTTACCGTTTGTAAAGAGTTCCTACTCGCATTTTTACCTTTCTGCTCCACAGCTTTCCCGGCATCGATGGACTCCTGCACATAACCTACGATCAATTTTTCACCAATACGTTCAACCATTCGGTCGCGATATGCTATCGTTTCCTGGAAATTGTGACCAGTATCAATATGCACTAAAGGGAAAGGAAACTTACCCGGACGGAAAGCTTTTTCAGCCAGCCTAACCAGGGTGATCGAGTCCTTGCCGCCTGAAAATAATAAAGCGGGTTTTTCAAACTGTCCGGCTACTTCACGTAAAATATGAATAGCCTCCGCTTCTAACTCATCTAAATAATCTAAATTAACCATACTCTTTTTTAATCTTTTAAGTGGCATGTAAACCACATTCTTTTTTGGATTGATCTTCCCACCACCAACGGCCGGCTCTGAAATCTTCACCTTCATTAACCGCCCTGGTACAAGGTGCACAACCTATACTGGGGAATCCTTTATCATGTAAAGTATTGTAAACAATATTGTGCTCCCTAACATAAGCTTTAACCTGCTCCAGGCTCCAATCAAATATTGGATGGTATTTCAACAGTTGGTTCTGCTCATCCCATTCCAGGTTAGACATGTCCAATCTATTCGCAGACTGTTCTGCACGAATACCAGTAACCCATATTTTCTTACCCTGTAAAGCACGCTTTAAAGGTTCAATTTTTCTAATATGGCAACAGGTTTTCCGGTTTTCTACCGATTCATAAAAACTGTTAGGCCCTTTTTCCTGTAGCATTTGCTGTAAGGCTTCCGTTTGTGGCAAATAAGCCTTAATCGGCTTTTTGTATATTTCCAGTGTCCTATTCCACACATAATAGGTTTCCGGAAACAACCTTCCTGTCTCCAGGGTAAACACTTCTATTGGAATATTATTTTTAAAGATCAAATCGGTCACCACCTGATCTTCCCAGCCAAAACTTGTTGAAAAGGTAACTAAACCTGGGTATTGTGCAGCGAAATAATGCAGCACTTCAACAGGGTCTTTACCTTTTATAGCTGTTGCCAGGTTTTCTATTTCTAATTTCATTTCTTTTTATTTTCAATCAGCACCGAGGTGACTTCATTGAGCACCCTTACCTTTTCAGCAAAATCTCCTTCTAAGGTAAGTCGCAATGCAGCCATTTGTTGCAAGGCCGTATCTATATCATCCGGTAAACTCTCATTTAACAACTCTTTTAAGCGTTTAGCCACCGTAGGCGACTTCCCATTCGTTGAAATCGCGATTTTTAAATC
Source organism: Pedobacter sp. CAN_A7 (assembly GCF_015752175.1). Taxonomy (NCBI): domain Bacteria; kingdom Pseudomonadati; phylum Bacteroidota; class Sphingobacteriia; order Sphingobacteriales; family Sphingobacteriaceae; genus Pedobacter; species Pedobacter sp. CAN_A7. The sequence goes on from NZ_JADOUW010000003.1 coordinate 370,078, forward strand.
ACCTTTTTTAACAACCGAGCCCAAGTAAAAATCACAAAGGGCAGGCTTATCAGCAAAATTCACTAAAAGCTTACGCTCATGAGCCGCAGCACGGATTTCAAAGTTAAGCAATTCGTTGTTTGTCGCCGCCATGACCAGGTTTACACCGTCCATATCCTGCACCTCAAAGGCTTTTTGGTGGAGATGAACATTTGGAAAATTCCGTGAAAGTTCTTCTACTTCAGGAATGATTTCCAACGCCACAACCTTTATCTGGGCTAAAGGACTATTGTTTAACAAAGCACTTAACTTCTCTAAGCCAATAGGTCCCGCTCCTACCAATAATGTTTGTAGCGTATGCAATTTTATAAACACCGGAAATAACGTATTACCTTCCATTTATCGGTTTTATTGTTCCTCTTGTAAAGTACGATAAAAATCTTTTATCGGCTGGAAAGAAGGATGAAGAGACACCACTTCACCAAAAATAAGTAAGGCTGGTGCTTTGATGTTTTTCTCTATGACCAGTTCTTCAATGGTGTCAACAATGCCAATGGCTAACTTCTCGTCCTCCATGGAACCACTTTGAATGCAAGCTACCGGTAATTTATTCTTCCCTTCATTCTGGAACAGTTTAACAATCTCCGCTATTTTGTTCAGGCCCATCAATACCACTACAGTAGCCTTGGTTCTTACCGCTTCGTAAAGGTCACTTGACATTTCACCAGAAGCCGTTGTACCCGTTACTACCCAAAAACTTTCACTTAAACCCCTGTGTGTAACCGGAATTTGTTGAAGTCCAGGTACCGATATTGAACTCGATAAACCAGGAATTACCTGGGTAGGTATGCTGTAATTTAAAGCAAAATCCAATTCCTCATAACCACGGCCGAAAACAAAGGGATCGCCTCCTTTTAAACGAACCACATGCCCGTAGTTCATGGCATAATCCACCATTAGTTTATTAACTGCCGCCTGCGAATAAGAATGCGCACCTGACCTTTTTCCCACATAAATTTTAATGGCATCCGGACTAGCGTAATTTAACAGCGCTTCGTTAACCAATGCATCATATAAAACTACATCAGCAGTTTTTAAGGCATTAGCACCTTTCATGGTAATCAATTCCGGGTCGCCAGGGCCAGCGCCAACCAGCGTTATTTTTGGTTCTTTGAATCCTTTAGTTGTTTTATTTAAAATCATAATTGAAACGCAGCCTCCCTTTTAGTTTTTATCTGGTTATAAAAGCGTTCCGCGGTTTCAATATAAGCTATCGCGAAGCTTTCTGATGGTTCATGTTTATTAATTTGTAATATCTGGTCGCTAAAACTATCTTCCAGCTCTACTTCTCCTGTACTTACATAATGTTGGTCAAAATCTCTGATTACCCCTACCTGAGTACTGCTGTTAATGCCTTTATCTAAAAGCAAAGCCTTAGCCGTGCTCACCTGTACCGCATAAGCATGGTAGATGGCATCAGCCCAGGCTTGTCCCTCAAAAGAACTTTTAGCCCAGCTCAATTTTTCTTCTGCCTCTACCAATAGGGTAGCAACTAAATCGATAATTACACCGGCACATTCTCCTACCCCAATTGCGGTCTGAAAAGTTTCTTCATGGCCCCAGTCTACAAATTCTTCGTCCTGCAGGTTAGTCAAATCAGCTAAAGGTTTGATCAGTTGATAAAAATAATCCTTGCCCAAACGATCGTAATAGCCATGGAAGTTTTCATCAGCAAAGGCATTGGCGCTATAGTCATCTAATACTACACGTAATACAGAGGTTGCACGTTTCGAGGGCACTTTGATAATCTTCTCGGCAACCCTGCCTGCACCATCGCCTACCGTTCCACCGCCAAGTAAAACCTGTACCGCTGGAACTACTTTCCCATTGGCTTTCACAGAACTTCCATGAAAACCAATATGTGCTAATCCATGTTGTCCACAAGAATTCATACAACCACTAATTTTAATCTTAATGTCTTGATTAAAAATTAAATGTGGGTACTCTTCATAAACAAGCTCTTCCAACGTAGCCGCAAGGGTCATGCTATTTGATATCCCCAGATTACAGGTGTCTGTTCCAGGGCAAGTAGTCACATCAGCGATGCTGTCAAAACCTGCAGCAGCAAGTTTAATTGCTTTTAGGTTTTTATATAATGTAGGTAATGCTTCCTTTCTAACAAATTTCAATAATAGACCCTGGTTTTGTGTTACCCTTATCTCGTCAGCGACATATAAATGAATAGCATCAATCAATTCTCTGGCCTGGAAAGTTCTGATATCACCAATGGTCACTTTAATGTAAACGCCATAAAAGCCTTGTTGCTTTTGCTCAAAAACATTTGTGGCTAACCAACGCTGATAATCCAGGTCATTTTCCAGTCCGGTTTCTTCCAAAGCAATAACCGGTGGTACATTTGGAAATGGAACCGCATCCCGGTCTATTGGGTAAGTTTTAACACGATTGGCAATACGCTCTTCATCGATTAACCTTAATACTTCTTCAAGACCTAGTTTTTGCACCAGGTATTTCAGACGGGCCTTATTTCGGTTTGATCGCTCTCCATAACGGTCAAATACACGCAAAACAGATTCTGCGTAAGGAATAATTTGATCTTCTGGCAAAAACTCATGAACCACGGTGGCAAGAAAAGGTTGTGCACCTAAGCCACCGGCAAAAAGCACTTTAAATCCACGCTCGCCCTGTTCATTAATTTTAGGTATAAAACCTAAATCATGTATATAACTAAATGCCGTGTCATTCTCTGTGGCAGAAAAGGAAAACTTTATTTTCCTACCCATTTCCTGGCAAATGGGATTGCGAAGGAAATACGAGAAAAACGCATGTGCATAAGGGGATACATCAAATAATTCATTAGGGTTAATGCCCGCATCAGGAGAAGAGGTTACATTCCTAACCGTATTACCACAGGCTTCCCTGATCGTTACATCCTCGCGCTCCAATTGATCCCAAAGTTCTGGGGTGCGATCCAAACTCACATAGTGCATTTGTATATCCTGACGGGTGGTCAGGTGAAGGTTGCCGCTTCCATACTCGTCTGCTACGTCCGCTATCTTTAGTAGTTGTCTGAAGGTTACCTTTCCGAAAGGAAGTTTAATCCGGATCATTTGCACACCAGGCTGACGCTGACCGTAAATCCCGCGTGCAAGACGTAAACTTCTAAATTTTTCATCGTGGATAGCCCCTTCTCTAAAAAGACGGATCTTCTTTTCAAGATCAATGATATCTTTTTCTACTATCGGATTTTCAAGTTCGGTTCTAAAGCTTTGCATGTTAATTGTGACATTTTAATTTAAAAAAAAACTTCTTTAGTTTTCGACTGAAGAAGTTTTACAATATTTACCCCATACCAGTCTAAGTTCTGCTTGTACAGATTAGGGACATCATATTGTAATAAACCTGGTTCGTGTTGTTCATCTTTACAAATATATAAAGTATATAGAATATATAGGCTTTATATACATAATATTTTCAATATTTATATAAAACAGCTATTATGCACCTGTTTACACCTTTTTTAACTGAAAAAAATTATTAAAATATAGAAATTGATAGCTAATGGCATTCGTCCAGTATTTCCAATCATGGTTTCCCGGCCGGCTAATAAAATCATGTGCAATGTTATTATACTTCAACTGTTCATGAAATTTTAGGTTCACCGGGTAAAAGAAATCGTCTTCGCCGCAATCAATAATCAATGCTAATTGATGAGTAGAAAGCAACGGAATCATCTCCATAACACTGTTCTCCTTCCAGCTGTCAGCATTTAAAGCATAACTGCCCAATCGTTTTGAAATTTCCCAATTTCCTGGAAAAGGTCTTAAATCCAGCCCACCGCTCATGCTTCCTGCAGCTCCAAACACATCCTGGTGTTTTATGGCTAAGGAAAGCGCACCGTGACCGCCCATACTTAAACCCATAATCGCCCTGCCCTTAAGATCCGCTATCGTAGAATAACGTTTGTCAATCCATCCCACCAATTCTTTGGCCACATAGGTTTCATATTTCCAGGTGGAGTCTACCGGACTATCCAGGTACCAACTGTTACGTCCATCGGCACATACAATAATCAGCTGGTAACGGTCTGCATAATCCTTTATCGCAGGAGTATTCCTAATGTAATCGGCATAACCACCACTATAACCATGTAAAAGGTATACCGTAGGAAAACGTTTCTCACCACCATATCCTGCAGGCAATACCACTACAGCTTTAATCTTCTTTTTCATGGACTCACTATAAGTAACTACGGTATCAACCGAAGCGGCCATTGCCACATCTACAAAGAATAGTAATAAAAAGGAATATAAAATACGGCTAACTAACTGGCGATTCTTAAAATACGTGGACATCTCTAATGGTTTGTGAACCCTAAAACTAATGATATGCTTCTAAAATTGCAAGCCTCCTTGATGTCATCTAAAATATTAATTATTTTTTTATTTAAACAAGTTTAATACACATTTGAATATAAAAATTATTCAAATATGAAAAACAAGCTCACTTACCTGGTTTTATTATCAACCCTTGGCTTCCTGGCCAGCTGCAGCAAAACAAACCCTCCAGTTACACCAGAAAAACCAATTGTTACAGTGCCTGTTCCACCCCCGCCAACAACCACACCGCCAGTAACTACACCCCCTGTAGTCTTACCTCCATCTTCTACCACTAAGCTGCTACCCATTAAAATAGAATCGTCCAACCAGTCGGTCATGTTTAAATATCTTGGTAATACCAATTCGCTTTTATCCGTTGAAAATAGTACTGGTAAAAAGGTGATCATCACCTACAAAGACAATCTAATGAACACCTTATACACCTACGAAGGTGGTAAAACTTTCTATGTCGACTTTGTTCGTGACCATAATAATCGCATCAATAAAGTGAATCAATGGAGCCAAACTGCAGATGACGACATTCCTTTAGGTTATTACACCATTACCTATAACAACCAACAGCAAATGACCGAAATCAATTACTTCTCTGCTAAAAACGTACTGTTGCATACCAAAACCTTTGCTTATGACCTTTCCAATGATAAAATGGGCGTCATTATCGAAACAAACAAAACAGAAATAACCAAATATACTTTCGACCTTAATAATGGGCTATTTAAACACGTGGCTAATGCCCATCTCATTGCCATGGAAACAGGTGAAAATTTCCTTCTGTCGGCAGATCATAATTTACTCAGCATGAAGAGCAGCACCCCTAAAAATGACCTAACTTGCAGTTATGAGTACAATTTAGATGCCTATCCTACCTTAATTACCTGGGAAGCCCTCAACGTCAAAATGACATTTAAAGTAAGCTACAAAACACTTTAGCCTGCACTGGTCCTGATATAATCGTAGGTTTGTTAAATATCCTGCTTTATATTAGGACCATTCAAATGGCAATAAAGATTATTAAATTCATCTTTTTCGGCAATTACTTTATTGGTTTACTGGCCATAGCCTTAACCATAGAATCCACTATACAACTCAAAATCCCTTTTAACAGCCTTGCCTACTATGCCCTGGTGGCTTTCGCACCCATCATTTATTACACTTATGCCTACATGGGTGTCAATAAACTGAGTACAACAACCAACCCCAGAACACAGTGGTATATGACCCATCAGTCATTCATTATAAAAAGTCAGTTTCTCCTCAGCGTAATCTGCCTGTCCCTCCTCTCCTACCTGCTTTGGCGGCATATGGAAGCTATTTTTAACCTCCCACTGCCTTACTGGCTTGCCGCGGTATCCATTATACTGATTGCCCTTTTGTATTATGGCTTACTACCAGCATCTTTCTTTAACCTCAACCTCCGCAATACGGGCTGGCTAAAGCCTTTTATCATTGGATTTATCTGGGCATGCACAGCAAACGTATTGCCCCTCATCATGCTTCGTTTAGAAAGCGGAGCCGCGGAAATTGAAAGCACCATCTGGATATGGCTTTTCGTCAAAAACTGGATGTTCTGCACGGTTAATGCCATTATGTTCGATCTAAAAGATTATGAAATCGACGCCAATAAGGAATTGAAAACTTTTGCCGTGCGGTTTGGACTGAATAACACCATATTTTATATGCTCATCCCTTTATTGTGTATCGGTATGTGCTCCTTATTCATCTACACTTATATCCAGCATTTTCCTACACTAACCATCTTATTCAATTTTATCCCTTTCCTGCTGACCTTAATCGTAGCTTATTCCATGATTAAAAAGAAGGAAATCTTGTTTTATCTCATCGTTATTGATGGCCTTATTTTGGTGAAAGCATTGTGTGGCATCGCCGGTGGCAGCCTATAAAACCGACAAGAAAAATGGTTAATAACTATGATCGCATCGCTTCCTCTTATGACCGACTGAGTCGACTGGTTTTTTTCAAGGCGCAAACCCGTGCCCAAAAAGTGCAACTTCCTTTTATTCAAGCTGGGGCCAATATTCTGATTGTCGGTGGCGGCACCGGATGGATCTTAGCGGCTATCGCTGAAATTCATCCCAAGGGGTTAAATATTACCTTTATAGACATTTCTGCAAACATGATTAACCTGGCTAAAAAAGTAAATGCCGGCGAAAACAAGGTCCTGTTTATTCAGGGCGCTATCGAAGAGCTGTATATTGAACATCCCTTTGATGTGGTCATCACCGCATTTTTGTTTGACAATTTTGCTGAAACACGCGCAACGCTCGTCTTCCATAAACTCCACCAATGGCTAAAAGACGACGGCTTATGGTTCTTTGCCGATTTTTCTCCCTTAAAGGGCAAAGCCTGGCACTCCATTTTACTAAAATTGATGTATGCGTTTTTCAACCGCATTGCCCAAGTGGAAGCTCACAGTCTGTTTAACACTAACCTACTGTTCCAGCAACATGCGTATCGTAACATTCTCCATAACCAATACTATGGCAATTTCATTGAATCTATTGTATACAAAAAAACCAGACCCTAAGGCCTGGTTTTAACCACAATCACTAAAAATAAACCAACTTATAAATCTGTAATCGGCCTGTATTTAGGCACCAATGATTTCATAATCCCCCATGCCAACAAGTATGCTACTGCACAAATGGCAAACATGATGGTATAACCGGTCTCGGTATGGCCTAAAGCTTTATAATGGTCAAATAAACCACCACCCAGTTTAGACAGCACCACACCACCCAAGCCACCTGCCATACCGCCTATACCAACAACCGAACCGATTGCTTTTTTAGGAAACATATCTGATACCGTTGTAAAAATATTAGCCGACCAAGCCTGGTGTGCTGAAGCACCAATTCCAATTAAAATAACGGGAATCCAAAACGTAAGGTGCCCAAGTGGTTGCGCCGCCAGAATAACCAGGGGAAACAAGGCGATGACCAGCATAGCTTTCATCCTGCCGTCGTATGGCGAAAAACCCTTGTTGATGAAATACATCGGGAACCAGCCGCCGCCAACACTTCCAATCATGGTCAAGCTGTACAGCACCGCTAAAGGAACCATGATCGCCGTGTTATCCATTCCATATTGCACTTTTAAGTACGATGGTAACCAGAATAGGAAAAACCACCATACCCCATCAGTCATGAATTTTCCAATGGCAAACGCCCAGGTCTGCTTGTAACCTAATAACTGTGTCCAGGATACTTTTTTAGCTTCTTGTTCAGAGGAGGTTGGAACTATACCGTCCTGATCAGGATCTGTTAAAATGTATTCCAGTTCTTTTTTAGACAAACGTTTTTGTCTTTCCGGAATTTCATAAAAGATAAACCAGAAAATAAGCCATAAAAACCCTACAGCCCCAATTAATACGAATGCAGATTCCCATCCATAACGGTGTGCTATCCAAGGTACGGTAAGTGGCGCTAAAACCGCCCCAACATTAGCGCCTGAATTAAAAATCCCCGTCGCAAAGGAGCGTTCCTTTTTCGGAAAGTATTCTGCGGTCGCTTTGATGGCTGCCGGAAAGTTTCCTGCCTCTCCAATAGCCAATACCGCTCTGGATATCACAAAACCTACAACAGAAAAAGATAATCCGGTAATACCAGCGATGCCTAACATGGACACCATGCCCTGACCTAGTGGAATGGCCTTGGCGTGCAAAATGGCCCCCAGTGACCAAACAATGATGGCCACGGCATAACCCCATTTAGTACCTAATTTATCAACTATTCTTCCTGCAAAAAGCATGGAAAGTGCATATACAAATTGAAAGGAGGCCGTAATATTGGCATAATCGGTATTACTCCAGCCAAACTCAGCTTCTAATGTAGTGTGTAACAGACTTAACACCTGTCTGTCGAGGTAGTTCACTGTAGTCGCAAAAAAAAGCAGCGCGCAAATGGTCCAGCGATAATTGCCGGTTTTGACTTCGTTCATTTATATTTGGTTTTGGTATTTGGTTGGTATTCTTGTTATTATTTGATCTTTTTTAAGATCTCCATTGTCTTATTAGTCATTTCTGTTAGTCGTTCATAATCCTTGTTTGCCATAATCTCTTTACTCACCAGCTTACTTCCCATGCCTACAGCACAAACTCCCGCTTTAAACCAGTTCCTGATGTTCTCTTCTTCTATCTCCACTCCACCGGTCGGAACAAAAAGTTGCCCCGGAAAAATATCCTTAATCGCTGATAAATAGGAAGGCCCCAATAAATTAGCTGGGAACATTTTTATAATTCCTGCACCCATCTGGTGTGCTACATTAATTTCACTTGGGGTATAACAGCCTGGTATCCATAGCAATCCAGCATCATGGATTAAATCACCCACTGCAGGATCAATCACCGGGCAAACCACAAAGTGAGTTCCCGCATCCAGAAAGGCTTGTGCTTCCGTAGTATTCTTAATGGTACCAATACCCAAATGAAGATCAGGCATCTCCGCATTCACTTTATCAATCAGGAACCTGAAGTTTTCTAATGCTTCTTTCCCCCTATTGGTGTACTCGATCACCCGAATACCACATTTGTATAAGGTTCTCACAATGTCAAGGCTTACCGCAGCATCCTCATAAAAGAATAATGGTAATAAACCCTGTTTCTGTATGGCCTGTATTGTATTTTCTTTAGTTCTCATATTTCGTAGCTTTTTCAATTAGCTCAGCTGGTTTTAAGTTCGTAGCGTCGCTGGCAACAAATAGTTTGGTAAAAGCTGCTGCCGTTGCAAATGCTAAGGTTTCAACGGGCGACTTACCCTGGTAAAATCCGTAAATTAATCCAGCCATATAACAGTCCCCGCTTCCCACCTTGTCTACAATTTTCTCAGCAAAATATTGCTTCGACACATGCAGTGTACCTTCTGTAAAAAGTGTTGAATAGTATTTAACCCCACCCTGCTCATCAAAGCGAAAAGTGTTCGCTACAGCTTTACAGGCAGGGAAATTTTCTTGAATAATCCTTGAAGTCTTTTCTGCTTGCTCCAGATAGTTGTCCTTCTCCCTTAAACCTTCAGGAACTGGAATACCAAACATGGTTTCCGCAGCCCAGATATTACCCATAATTAAATGACAATATTTTGCCAGTGCAGGTAAAACGGACACGGGTTCTTTCCCATATTTCCATAACAGGGCACGGTAATTTAGGTCAATAGAAATAGTAATGTTTCTTGCCGATGCTTCTTTTAACGCTTCTTCGCAAACTTCTGCTGCTGCCAAACTAACTGCCGGGCATATTGCACTGAAATGGAACCAGGAAACATCCTTAAAGACCTCCTCCCAATTGATTTCACCAGTTTTAAGCGTGGAAAACGACGAGTACTTCCTATCGTAAATCACACTCGAGTTTTTTAGGTCCTTACCTTTATGTAAATAGTAAAGTCCTACACGCTCCCCCTGGTATTGTATTGCCGAATGATCGATGCCTAAATCATCAATATAGTCCACCAGTTGTTCAGTCATGGCATTCTTTGGCAAGGCCGTCATGTAAGCCGATGGCATGCCCCATATGGATAAGGCAGTGGCAACGTTTAATTCTGCACCACCAATATAAAATGGCAGGTTATTTTCCTTAATCCAGCGCCCTTCGGCATCCGGACAGATACGCAACAGCAGCTCACCAAAACTTAATATCTTCCCCATATTAAACCCCGAAGTAATTTTTTGCGTTATGAAAACAGATGTCTTTCACCACTTTTCCTAACCATTCCATATCATCGGGCAGTTCGCCATTTTCCACATCCTCACCTAGCAGGTTACACAATAAACGCCTGAAGTATTCATGTCTCGGATAAGATAAAAAGCTTCTGGAATCGGTTAACATGCCTACAAAGCGACTCAACAAACCCATGTTGGAAAGTGCATTTATTTGGCGGGTCATACCGTCTTTTTGATCCAGGAACCACCATGACGACCCGAATTGAATCTTTCCAGCTACGGTACCGTCGTTGAAATTACCTATCATCGTGGCCATCAACTCATTGTCGGCTGGATTTAAGTTGTATAAAATCGTCTTGGTCAACTGGTTACTGCCATCCAAACGGTTTAAAAACTTCGATAACATAGGGCCCTGCTGAAAATCACCAATAGAATCCCAACCTGTATCCGGACCAAGGCTACTCAATAAACGAGAATTGTTATTTCTTAAGGCGCCTAAATGATATTGCTGAACCCATCCTTTTTCATGATCCCAAATGGAGAAATAATATAGCATGGCCGATTTAAACTGCAATACCTCGATGTCTGTAAGTTCCTTAGCAGTAATTATTTTATCGAAGATCACATCAATTTCTTCAGCAGAATAATCTGTCGCATACATTTGCTCCAGGCCATGATCTGAAACCCGGCATCCTTGTTCAGCAAAAAAATCATGCCTGCTTTTTAATGCCGCAAGGTAGGAATTGAAGTCGGTGATCGACACACCTGAAACTTCTTCCAACTTGTTAACATAAGCCACCAGGGCTAGTAAATCTTCAGCCTGCATCGCTTTATCTGGTCTGAAAGCTGGTAAAACCTTAATTTCAAAACCTTCAGACTTGATCTGCTGGTGGTAAGCCAGGTCGTCGGTAGGGTCATCGGTGGTGGCCACCCATTCTACCTTCATTTTACGCATTAAGTTACGCACCGAATATTCTGGTGTCTGCAGTTTTGCGGTACACTCCTCATAAATTTTACGGGCCGTAGCTGGCGATAAGATATCATAAACGTCAAAATACCGTTGCAGCTCCAGGTGTGTCCAGTGGTATAAAGGATTACGTAAAGTATAGGGTACCGTTTCCGCCCACTTCTCAAATTTCTCCCAGTCGCTTTTATCTCCAGTAATGTATTCTTCTGCAATGCCATTGGCACGCATGGCACGCCATTTATAATGGTCACCATATAACCAAACCTGCGTCAGGTTTTCAAAATTACGGTCTTCAGCTATCTGGTCTGGTGGCAGGTGACAGTGATAATCGATCACTGGCATATCCTTGGCGTATTGGTGATATAATACTTCTGCCGTTTTATTATTTAATAGAAAGTTTTCGTCGATGAATTTTTTCACGTCTTATATTTTATTTTCGTTTAAACGCCTCCAAATACGGAGAAGCCACCATCCACACAAATCATAGCACCGGTTACAAATTTCGATGCATCGCTTAACAGGAACACCAGGGCGCCTTTAAGTTCATCTGGATCACCAAATCGTTTAAAGGGAGTCTGGTTAATCACTAAACCACCGCGATCAGTATAACCACCCCCAGGGAGGGTCAATAAATCACGATTTTGTTCGGTCAGGAAAAAACCAGGCGCAATGGCATTCATCCTGATTTTTTCGCCATAACGGTTGGCCATTTCCACAGCAAACCATTGGTTATAATAATCAACACCTGCTTTACCCATGTTGTAACCCAACACTTTGGTAATGGCGCGTTTAGAGTTCATCGAAGAAATGTTTACAATACTCCCTTTACCGGTTTCGGCAATGGCAGCACCAAACACCTGCGTTGGAATAATGGTACCCCATAAGTTAAGGTCCATTACTTTTTTCATGCCTGCCAGGTTCATCTTAAAAATATCTTCTTCTGGCTTCAGCACACCTTCTGGCTGGTTGCCACCTGCGGCATTAACCAATCCATCGATTCTGCCAAATTTTTCCAACACCTGGGTACGGCATTCAATAAGCTGCTGCTCGTCCATCACGTCGGCTACCAGGGCTATTGCCCGGCCACCCTTTTCGTTAATAGCATCAGCACGCTCCTGCGCAACCTTGGCATTCCTGCCTAAAATCCCTACAGCAGCTCCTGCTTCCACAACAGCTTCCACAAATGCTCCACCTAAAATACCTGTTCCACCGGTTACAATAATAACCTTATCTTTCAATGCGAATAAGTTTTCCATTAACGTAAGTCTTGAGTTAAAGCAGGGTCCATATCAGCATAATCAAGGTTTTCACCGCCCATGCCCCAAATAAAACTGTAATTTTTTGTACCACATCCAGAGTGGATGCTCCATGATGGCGATAATACCGCATCATGATTAGCCATGAAGAGATGACGTGTTTCCTGTGGCGACCCCATCAGGTGTAATACACGCTGATCTTCTTCCACATCAAAATAGAAATAAGCTTCTGCTCTTCTGTCGTGAATATGCGCAGGCATGGTATTCCACACACTACCATTTGCTAAAATAGTTAAGCCCATCACCAACTGGCAACTTTGAATACCGTCTTTATGGATGTACCTGATAATTTTACGCTCATTTGCCGTATCCAGACTGCCTAATACCGCAGAAAAAGCTTCCTCAGTGGTTAATAAAGTGGTAGGATAAGTGGTATGCGCCGGAGTAGACAATAAGTAAAATACCGCTGGCTCAGTGGCCGAATTACTTTTAAAGCTTACTTCCTTAACTCCTTTTCCTAAGTATAAAGCATCCAGTTTACGCAAAGGATAACTGGTGCCATCAGCAACTACTACGCCGTCACCTCCAACATTGATAATTCCCAGTTCTCTTCTTTCCAGAAAATATTCAGCACGCAGATTGGAGTAATTACTTAATTCTACCGTTTCTGTCACCGGGTAGGCTAATCCGACAACCATTCTGTCGTAATGTGAATAGGTAAACGTCGCTTTATTTTCTTGTTTTAAATCTGTCAGTAAAAAACGTGACCTGATCTTCTCCGTATCGTAAGTTTTAAAATCATCCGGTGCTACCGCATGTATAATCTTCATGTCCTTCATTTGCATTATTTGTTATTCGTAAAAATTATTATAATGATATTCCTCTCTTCCAAGGTATGAAATCATCTTGAATATGTTGTACTGCCTTCACTTGGATGTGGCCACTAGCCACATCAATCACGTAATTTAGTATCCTTTGACCTGCTTCTTCAATCGTTTCAGTACCCTCAATGATGGTCCCGGTATCGATATCAATAATGTCGTTCATTTTGTTGTACAGCTTGGTATTGGTAGATATTTTAACCACTGGGGCAATTGGATTGCCTGTTGGGGTACCCAAACCTGTGGTAAATAACACGACATTGGCGCCCGAACCCACCTCTGCTGTAGTAGATTCCACATCATTGCCAGGCGTGCACAATAAGTTTAAACCTGGTTTTGTAACTTTTTCAGGATAATCCAATACGGCCACCACCGGAGATGTACCTCCTTTTTTTGCGGCACCAGCAGATTTTATAGCATCAGTGATTAATCCATCTTTAATATTCCCCGGCGAAGGGTTCATGTCAAAACCTGAACCCGCGGCCGTTGCCCGGCTGCTGTAAGTGCCCATTAAACTCGCAAATCGCCTTGCGTCATGCTCATCCTGACAACGGTTCACCAGGTTTTGCTCTACACCACACAATTCAGGAAATTCTGCCAAAATCACCGAACCGCCCAGGGCAACCAGTAAATCAGAGGTATAACCAATTGCTGGATTTGCCGATAAACCTGAAAAACCATCCGATCCGCCACATTCCAAACCAATACACAGTTTGCTCAATGGCGCCGGTGTTCTTTCATGTGCATTAGCCTGCATCAATCCAGCAAAGGTTTGTTTTATGGCTAAGGAAAGCACATCTGCTTCTGTGCCGATATGTTGCTGATCTAAAACATAAAGGGGTTTATCAAATGCCGGACTTCTTTTTAAGATCTCTTCCTGTAAAATGCTTACTTGTGCATTCTGACAACCTAAACTTAATACGGTTGCACCAGCAACATTAGGGTGAGTAATATAACCCGCCAGTAAACCACAAAGGGTTTCCGAATCCTGGCGTGTACCACCACAACCCCCGGTATGCGTCAAAAACTTGATGCCATCAACATTTGGAAACAGCTGGTGCTTTTTCTCCCGGTCTTCCCGGTGGGTAACCTGTGCATTTAAAATATCTGCCACACCGGCACCTTGCTGGTAAAGTGCCATCAACTCTTTGGCCTGTGCCTGGTAGGTTTCATTACGACCATATCCAAGGTTGTTTAACAATGCTTCCTGTATCACCTCCAGGTTTCTGTTTTCACAAAATACCATGGGAATCACCAGCCAGTAATTAGCCGTTCCTACCTGTCCGTCGCTACGCCGAAAGCCATTAAACGTTCGGTGTTGCCAGGCGCTCACATCAGGTTTATTCCAGCTTAATTTTTCATCGGTAACATGGAAATCTTTTGCAGCATGTTTAATGTTGCTGGTCGTCAGCAGGCTGCCCACAGGCAGTTCGGCCTGTGCCGTACCCACTAATACGCCATACATAATTACCTGCCCACCTGTTTCCAGGCGACTGATAGAAAATTTATGTTTTGCGGGAATAATATCTTGTAAGATATAAGCCTCACCCTCATCAATAATCACGTCACCTTTAGCCAGGTCGGTTAAGGCAACCATCACATTATCATTTGGATGAACTTTTAATACGCGGTGTTTCATGATTTTGATGTTGAATGGTGTTGATTAAATGACAACAAAGCCGCAGCTATTCCTTGTTTCGTCATATTTGTGTAATGCAAGTGTACCGCATCTTTAAATCCTGGAAGGTCATTTAAATCCGTCTCCCAGAAAGCAGCATTGTCAAATACCTGGTTAAAATAGGCTAACGGATCTGGATGTGCTGCATGTGCCGAGGCGAAATGTGTCGCCTGATCATCCTGTATTAGGTATTCCTGATCGTTATAATGACCATAATATTTACCATCTTTTTCTACCGAACGCATAAATAACAGGTACGACGCAAAACCAAAGGCCAAATGTGCTGGTGCTTCGAGGTTCAAGGCATAATGTTCTGCTAACAGCGGAAAGATTCTGATTTTCATCTTCATCGTGTACTGCACCGTAATACCAAGCCATAAGTGCGCGATATAAGGATTTGCAAAACGATCCAATACCACATCCGAAAAGGCAAAGGCCTCCTGTGCTTCAACCTCATAAGGGATAGCCGGTATAATATCTTGCTGCATCACCGTTTTAATATATTGATGAAGCGCAGCATGGTTCATTCCATTTTTAACGGTATCAATACCACTTAATACGGCTATACCGCAGCTCAGTGTATGGGTGCCGTTTAATAAACGCACCTTCAGTTCCCTGTATTTTTCAATATCAGAAGTGATGACCACACCAGGATCAACCTGACTAAAACTTAAAATCGATGCTACACGTTCGTCGCCTTCAATGGCCCAAAGGCGATAAGGTTCTACCATGGCCAGCAACTGGTCCTCATAACCTAAACTGGCCGTTAAGTCGGCAAGCTCCTGATCTGCAGGTTTTCCAGGTACGATCCTATCCACCAACGAATTGCAAAAAGTAACATGAACATCCAACCAGGCATTAAAACCATCATCAAGCTGATTGTAAGCCGCAATCTCCCGAACAATAATTTTTAATTTATCTCCATTGTCTGGAATTAACTCCGTTGGAATGATGACCAAATGGCCAGCGGCCTCCTTAAGCATTTCATAACGTTTATACAGGATGGCTACTAGTTTTGCCGGAAAAGAAACTGGAGGGTTTTGTCGAATACTTTCTTCCACCAGGCTTAAACCTACCTCGGTAGTATTGGAAATAATGACTTTCAGGTCTTTACTTAAAGCCAGTTCCATAATAGACGACCAGTCGGCATCTGCTGCAATTACCCGGCTAATAGCCGAGGAGATGATGTTTTCTTCCACCGCCTGTCCTTTCTCGAGTCCCCTTACACATAGGGTATACAAGTTGTCCTGCTGATCAAAATCACTCAGGTCACCCTTATTTGTCGATTTCACCACCACCACACGGCCATTAAATACCCCTGCCCGGTTGGCTTTATCAATAAAGTAGTCTGGCAGGCCACGAAGTAACACCCCCGTACCAAATTGCAGTACTTTCTCTGGCAACTCAAACAGCCCGGCTGTTGGTAAACTTACGGCCGTTGCGGCTACATGTTGCAAATTCTCTTTAGACAGAATCATTTTTGATCTAATTATTTAATACGTAGCGACTTTGAGGAAGTCCCTTCCTGATAAGTAACTGCTGTTGTTCCTGGTTTAACATTTATTCCCTGCGCAGTAATGTTCTTGCTGTTGGCACCGCCCACATGAAATAACACTTTTGCGGCATCGTAGTTTACCCCCTTAAACTGGATGTCTTTACCGTTCATCACACTCACCAGCGGATTGGCTTCATCAACCACCAGGTTGATGTTACTGAACTGGATGTTGCGTCCTTCCTGAATATCAATACCTTCTGTTGCTTTTATCGTCAGGTTATCGAAATAAAGATCGCTGATGCTCATTTCCGGCAAGCCACGTACAAATACAGCTTTCTCCGCTCCATCGCAAACCACATGACTGATGTGGAAGTTTCTGAATACTGGCGTCTCTGCCGTAACCGGCAATAACTTCACCTGAACCTGTGCACGCTTTTGGCCCGTTAATGGAATGGGATCAACAGCTGCATAATACATGTCAAACAGGATGGCTTCACCGGCAATGTCTTTCATATAGATGTTTTTCGCATGGATGTTCTCCACCACGCCACCTCTTCCCCTGGTGGTTTTAAACCTTAAGCCAATGTCGGTGCCAATGAAAGTACAGTCAGACACAAAAATATTTTTCGCCCCGCCAGACATTTCGCTGCCGATCACAAAACCACCATGAGCATGGTAAACAGTACTGTTGCGGATAATTACATTCTCTGTAGGCATACCGCGTTCTCTTCCTGCCGCATCACGACCCGATTTAATACAAATGCCGTCGTCACCTACATCAAAGGTGCTGCCTTCTACCAATACGTTTTTACAGGATTCTATGTCTAAACCATCGCCATTCTGTGCATACCACGGATTTTTAACATATACATTCCTCACCACAATATCTTCGCTCATCAGCGGATGCAGGTTCCATGCCGGTGAGTTCTGAAAGGTGACCCCTTCTAATAAAATTTGCTTGCAGCGGTTAAAAACAAGCAGGTTAGGTCGTAAAAAGTCTTTCACCGCTTCGTAATCTGCTGCTGTTTTATTTGTTGAGATTAACCCTGGATCTTTCGACAGGGAGCCTTTAAAGCTCTTTTCCGAAGGGTACCATATTCTTTTTGCCTCATCCACACGTCCACCTGAAGCCACTAATTTCTTCCACTGACTTTCCGTTAACTTGTCTTTTTTAACCATGCGCCAGGCTTCTCCGGCTCCATCAATGATCCCGTAACCGGTAATACCGATGTTGGTTTCGCCGTTTGCCCATATTGGCGACTGATTACGCATTTGTGGCAATCCTTCCCAATTACTTTGCACCAGTGGGTATTGGTCAAAATCTTTGCTAAATTGCAGCAAGGCATTTTTTGCCAGGTGCAGGTTAACATTGCTCTTCAGTTCAATGGGTCCGGTTAACCAAACGCCCTTTGGGATGAGCACGACCCCACCACCATTTTTATGAGCGGCAACAATAGCTGCATTTATGCTTTTTGTATTCAGGGTGATGCCATCATTTATGGCACCAAACTTTTCGATACTAATGGTATCCTTTTTAAAAACCGTTTCTTTTACAACCGGTAAATTATCGAAGGAATATTTGATTTCGCTTTGTTGAGCTTTTAGGCCGAAAACGACAAAAAGAGAAAAACTCGCGAAGAGAGTAAGGCATTTATTCATATACTTGGTTAGCTAATGATTTGCAACTAGGCTAACAAGTCTACATAGTTTTAAGGCGGAATAAAAAAAATGCCCCAAAAATAAGTGTGCAATCGTTCCCGTATAAATTCATTTTCTTACCCTATGTTAACACGTGGAAGTTTTATTTTGGTTCTATTTGTAAAAAAAATATTTATATGAAAAAATTAGTTCTAATTGCAGCCGTATTAAGCACAACCTTATTTGCTTTTAAACCAGCAGCTGAATTTATTTGGGGAGCAGATACTGCACACTCTAAATTAGGTTTTGAAATCACCCACTTGATGATTTCTGATGTTGAAGGTTCATTCAAAAATTTCGAATCTAAAATCACCGCTTCAAAAGATGATTTTTCTGATGCTGTAGTAGAATTAAGTGCAGATGTAAATTCTGTAAATACGGAGAACGAGAAAAGAGATGCCCATTTATTAAATGCTGATTTCTTTGACGCAGCGAAATATCCAAAATTGACGTTCAAAAGTACTTCGTTTAAAAAAGTAGCTAATAACAAATACAAAGTTGCAGGTAACCTTACCTTCCACGGTGTAACGAAACCAGTTGTTTTAGATGCTACATTAAGAGGTATTTCAAACAATCCAGCAACAAAAGCAACGATTGCAGGTTTCAAAGTTACTGGAACCATCAAAAGATCTGACTTTAACTTCGGTACTAAATATGCAACGGCCATGTTAAGTGATGAAGTGACATTAAATGCAAACACTGAATTTGTTAAAAAATAATTGATTAATTAATTTCCCGGGAGCCGGATCATCGCAAGATGGTCCGGCTTTTTTGTTTGTAAACTCAGTAAACCTATATAAGGCTATAATCAAGTAACCTGCAACTAGCCCTTGTGTCGCCGTTTCTAGGCCCTCGCGTCGTCTGTAGGCGAACCGAGGGCGACCCAAGGGCGACGAGAGGGCGAAGCAACCCCCTAGAGACCCAGAAACTGACCACAGAGATTTATAGGTTCGCCCTGTAGCGTTTTAGGGCAAAATCATCAATAATAGAAAAAAAGGGAATGTCAATATTGGAAGGATCTGTTAACCATAAAGGTGCTTACCGTCGGACGATGTATTTGGCTAAGTCTGGTTGAAGGTTCCTGATTTCCTGTAACACGATCTGCGCTACTGCACGTGCACCCAATTCATTAAAATGGGTGTTATCTACTTTGCCATCCGGATAATTGGGATGTTCACCAGGCTGTAAGTGATTGAAATAATAGGCAGATTGTTCAGGCCCTGCCTTTTCGAGTAAGACGATACTTTTGGTATTTAAGTCAATCAGCGGAACATTTTGCGCGGTGGCCACAGTTTTCACCAACAAAGAATAGGCGGCATGGGTATCCACAAATGTTCCCGCTTCGTCGAAACTTCTTCTGGCCACGGGTGTAATTAAAATTGGTATCGCCTTACGGCTCCGGATGTCGGTTACAAATCGCTTAAGGTTTTGCTGAAATTCTGCAGGTGTTGTCGCATTCTTTTTGGTCGGCACTTCATCATTATGGCCAAACTGTATCAATACATAATCCCCTTCCTTCAGGCTATCCATCACCGAAGTCCAGCGGTTTTCGGCAAGAAAACTCTTCGTGCTACGGCCATTCTGTGCCCGGTTATCCACAATAACCTCGTCAGTAAAAAAATCTGCGAAAGGCATGCCCCAGCCGGTTTCCGGATAATGTTTCTTTAATTTAATAGAAGCCGTAGAATCGCCAATGATGAATACTTTGATTTTTGGTGGTGCAGAAACGAAGGCACAAAAAACCAATAATGCGGTAGCAGCAAGGAAGGGGAAAGTAAATTTGGTCATGATACCTCAAGTTTATATTGTTTTCCGGATTAAACAAAAGATCGTCTGTATTATTTTATGCAATCGTTGCCGAAACGTTACGTCATCAATTTCTCATTGCAGCGGATTAACATTATATTAGCAGGAACGCTAATTTACGAAGCTTTATAACCTCCTTTAAACTTTTTTTGATCATGTTTGAGCCCTCTACTTTAAAAGATATTGCCAAGGCACTGGGCCTTTCCACGTCGACCGTTTCGAGGGCCTTAAGGGATACACATGAAATTAGCGCAGAGACTAAAAAGATCGTACTGGAATACGCGGAGAAAATCAATTACCGGCCTAATCCCATTGCCCTTAGCTTGAAAGAACGCCGCAGCAAATCCATCGGTGTATTGGTGAGCGAAGTAGCCAACCATTACTTTTCACAAGCCATTAATGGCATTGAATCTATTGCTTACGACAGGGGTTATCACGTTATTATTACGCAAACGCATGAATCTTACGAAAGGGAGAAAATAAATATCCAGCATTTGGCCTCCCGATCTGTCGACGGCCTCCTTGTTTCCCTGTCTGCAGAAACCAGCGACACCACACACCTTAAAAATTTACATCAGCGCGGTCTACCGATCGTGTTTTTTGACCGGGTAGCGGCTGATATTGATACGCACAAAATTGTGGCTAATAATGAAAAAGGCGCTTTTGAAGCCACAGAATTCCTGATTAACAAAGGTTATAAGCGGATTGCCCATTTAACCAGTACCAGCCACCTCTCCATTAGTATAGAACGTTTATTGGGTTACAAAAAAGCTTTGCAGCAACATCACCTTCCGGTATGTGAAGATTATATCAAACACTGTGCACATGGGGGTATGTTTTTAGATGAGGTGGAAAGCGCCATCAACAGTTTAATGAATCTTCCTGAAAAGCCTGATGCCATATTTGTGGCTGGCGACCGCCTGAGTGTGGGTTGTCTGATGGTGTTAAAAAAGCTAAATATTAAAGTTCCAGATGACATTGGCATCGCTGGTTTCAGCAATTCTGATGTATTGGACCTGTTAAACCCACCGCTAACGGCTGTACATCAACCGGCTTATGAAATTGGACAGATTGCCACAGAAATGTTAATCAATTTAATTGAAAGCAAGTATCCAGTGTATGAATTTGAAAACAAGGTACTGGATACCAGCTTATCGATACGCAGTTAGGCGGCTATACGAAAGGCATTTCGAGAGCAAAGTAGCCATTGGTTATTCACCTGCTTAAAGACTAATACAATACCTAAACGAACATGGCCTTTCTTGCCACCATCATTGGTTTCCCCAGTTAAAATGTGACGAACGATGGCCAGAGTACCTTGCACCGTAATTTTCTGATCCTGGATATCGATAGATTTAAAATCGGAAGTACGGCTCACAATAGCTTCTACAAATTCCGCTTTAGTTTCCACCTTACCACTGGAATGTCCATAAGCCAAATCGGCACTTAATACACTTTCCAGGTCTTTACGTACACCACTGATCATGGCCACACGCAATTTTTCTACTGCTGCAGCTATCGTATTTTCAACTTTGGTATCAGCAGCTACAACCATTGGGGTTTGTGAATAGGCTACTAGTCCGGTTACCAGCAGCAGCATGGTCATCAAATATTTCATCGTCAAATTTGGTTAGGTTATTTAGGTAGCCTAATATAGGCGAATTACTTTACATCTTCTTCGGTTGGCCTAATGATCATGCGGAGTGACTGGTCTTTAGAAAAGTAAGCAATCATCCAGCTCCATAAGGTGCTTGCCCGGTTTCTATAGGTAACCAGCGACATCAAGTGAATAAAAAGCCAGGCTAACCAGGCGATAAAACCATTTAAATGTAATTCTGGATGAGGAAGATCGGCCACGGCTTTATTGCTTCCAATAATAGCCATACTGCCTTTATCTTTATATTGAAAGGGTTTTAGAGATTTTCCTTCCTGTAAATTATTAAAATTTTTAGCCAGGTTGAGACCTTGCTGGATGGCCACCTGTGCAACCTGTGGGTGGCCTTCTGGGTAATTGGCATCTGTAGTGAGCAGACAGGTATCACCTATTGCATAAATGCCTGGCAGGCCAGTTACCTGGTTGAATTCGTCGACCAAAAGTCGTTTACCGCGCCCATAACATGCTGCAGGGATGCCTTCAAAGACCTTTGCAGTAACCCCAGCTGCCCAGATCAGATTTTTAGCAGGAATCACTTCCCCACCCGACAGTACCACTTTATCATCAGCAAAATCATTCACATGGGTGTTCATGATCAGCTTCACACCTAATTTCTTTAAGGCGGCTGTGGTATGAAGCTGCGATTTCTCACTCATGGGTGAAAGCACATAATCTCCACCATCCACCAGGTAAATTCCACCTGAACGACCCTGCAACTCCGGGTAATCTTTCCGCAAAATCCCCTGTTTCATTTCGGCAAACATCCCCGAAATTTCCACCCCCGTGGGGCCGCCACCAGCAACCACCAACGTAAGTAACATTTCGATTTCTTTAGGATCTTTTGACACCGTAGCCTGCTCCATCCGCATCAGCAGGGTGTTGCGCATGGATATGGCATCGCTCAGCGTTTTCATTGGAATCGCGTTTTTTCTGATGTTCTCATTGCCAAAGTAATTGGTAGTGGCTCCACAGGCAAACACCAAATAATCATAAGTCAGCTCCCCTTTGTTGGTCACAATTTTCTTTTCTTCAGGAATCACCTTTTTTAAGGTGCCATAACGGTAATGGAGGTTACTTTTATTTGCAAAGAGCTTTCTGAAAGGATAACTGATAGCCGAGGGTTCCAGAAAACCTGTGGCCACCTGGTAAATTAAAGGGGGAAAGAAATGGTAGTTATTTTTGTCGACCAGGGTAACCTGGTATGCGGGATGTCCACCTAGTTTTTTTGCCAGGTTTAAGCCTGCAAAACCTCCCCCAATGATAACAATATGTTTCTGCATCGTACTGTGTTAAAAGTTAAAACCTATGGATATGTAAGGAAGTGACCCTTCTTTCGAGAAGCCCACTGCAGCCTGAATCAACAATAACTCTGCCGGAACCACATAAAGTCCCCCACCATACCCATCATGCCAGGAACTGGAGTTTTCTCCGGGTTCCCAAACCCGTCCAATGTCGTTAAATGCAAGGATCCCAACAGAACCCGGCACAACATAGGACGTAAAATCAAAAAGTTTTAACCGCAGGTCGATGTTATGAAAAGCCATGCCTTTACCGGTAAATCGACTGGTATGGAAACCTCTTAAGTTGTTTACTCCTCCCAATTGCATGCGTTGGAAAAAGGTAGGCTCACCTATGGTGACACCACCGCCAATGCGATTGGCAATGACCAATGCCCCCTGTCCCGGGTTTACATAATGCCTGAATTCAGTAAATATTTTGCCATAATTGGCATGATTTCGGTTTACTTCCTGATTAAAGGACAGCGCTGTTCGCCAGTACATACCTTTTTTAGGAATCACCACCTGGTCTCGGCGGTCGTAAATCAGGTTAGCCACTAGTCCTACATAGGTCCGATCAGCAAAAACCTGCGCCTCAGAATTCAGCGCATCATAATCACTTAAAAATTTATTCACATTGTTGCCGGCTTTACTGGTATAAAATTCGGTAGAAATACCAGCTTCTAATTGCCAGTCGGTGCCAAGCGCACGGGCGAGTTTAACGGCTGCAGTCAGGTAGTCATACCGGTTACGGTAATAAGGCATCTGTTTATCGTCTTCATCAATAAATATAGTTTCATTTCCCAGGCCAAAGAAACTACTTAGGTTTTTCGGGCCTAATAAATTAGCATCAACCCTTAAATCGTAAGCACCAACAGCTTGTTTAAAGTTTCCGGCATAATTAAAGGCAAAGGACTTGCGCCCTGTGGTAAAAGTTGCCCAAAAATCATGTTTAACGGCATAGGGGCTTTTGCGGAAACCTTGTTTTTCGTATAGCACACCAGCACCCACGCGAAAGCCCTGGTCCATGCTGTAATCCACTTTAAACTGCGGACCAAAGCGATCGTACATAAAACTGCGTTTATCGTATTGGTTCACCGTCGTATCGTTCGAGAGGCGCAATTTAAGGGCGTTGCGATCCACTTGGTTATCCTCCTCTAAACGATCGTAGTAATACAATTTGCCTTTATTCACCACTTCCGGTGCAACCTGCACCTCGTCGGCACCTGCCCCACCAATAAGCCTCACTTTAATTTTTGCAGGCGTATTGCCCGATACCCTGAATGCATCTTTCCCGCCGAAACCGTAGATTCTGATTTCGTTAGTGCTGTTTTCCTGAAATTCACGTTCGTAAAGTGTCCTGCCAATGGCACCATCTTTTTTGATGTTTCTGATTTTTAGTGACAAACGCCCTGCTGAGCGGTAAGTTAATTCAAACTGCTCCCGTTTATCTGATTGAGGAATCTCCACAGTTTTAGCCAGGAATTGATAATATTCCATGGCTGAACTTTGCAAGTTCTTGATGCGGCCATTCATGGCCTGGCGCAAAGCATCTAGACCTAAGGCTACAACTTCTGGAGGCATCATATGGAGGGCTTCCTCCACTCTTTCCGGCGTGAGGTGCTGCTGCACGTATTTAATTTCTTTTAACCAATCGTCTTGCGATAGCTGGTTCAGGAAATACCGATCAAAATACCGGTTGTTGAAGTTCCAGCCTTTTACATCCCTGATTTCTGCGCCATAGGGCTGCAGGTTTGACTTTAACCATTGGTGGGAAAGCACCCAGGGCAAAACCCCAGCTGTTTTATAAAATACTTTATCGCGGTCCCGAGGAATAGGCTGGTAAAAAGTTCCATCCTTATCTTCCTGTGGTAACCAGCGCCAGTTGTCTTCATGGCGATCCCAATCGCCAAGCACAAAGTCAAGCAACCTGGCCCGCAGGGTCAGTTGCTGGTTGCTGCGCTCATCATTATCCTCCTGTAGTTTCCGCTGTACCTTTTCCGTGTTGTCGGTATCTTCCATCCCTACAGGTTCACGCTCCTCAAAAAGGTAGGCGGCATTAGCGAAATCCTTGCGGAATTCCATTAAACCGGGGTCATCACCAACATATACAATTTCGGGCCGGGCATGTGGAATTTTTAGCGCTTTAGCCAGCGGTGGAACCACCAAAGCCGCAAAGGGATGGCCGGTAGAAACCTGGTCCTGCACAATTTTTTTTGCAATAGTTGGCCGTAAGTTTTCCGGAAGCCCTCTTTCCGGGTATTTCTGAATGGTTCTCAGTACCCATTCTTTACCTGTAGGATCAACAAACCTGATGGAGCGTGTTTGATTGCCACCGCCCAGCTTGTCAATCGTTAATCCGCCTTTCTCCTTACGAATATCCAACACCCTAATTTTTACTGGGGTGGCCCATAGCGACCGGTAATTGTCCCCCAAAAAGAAGCGGTGGCTTTGCCCTACTTCATTATACTCCGGTGCAATAGCCACGGTAATGGAATCTGACTTAGGCTGCTGTGCAACAACCAATAATGATGGGCACAGCATGATAACCAACAGTTTTATAAATTTCATAGACAGGCGATTAACAATTACACAACCACACCAACGCGCAGGGCTTTAAGGCCTTGTACACCCTGCAGTTCTTCAACTTCCAGAAATTCCAGGTCGTCTTTTAAAAGATTTTGTTGCTTTAATTTCTCTATATACCCCTTGTATTCTGTGGCTTCCCAGGAGTTGAAATAAATGATCGTAATTTTACCCGGTTGGGTTAACCTTTCCTGGGTGTCTTTTACATGGGCTTTATCAATTCGTTTTTTAACCATCTGGTAGCGGATGTTATAACTTCCCTCTACATCAAAACGTTGCTCATCTGTTCTAAAACTGATGTCAATGAGCTTCTCATAAACAAAAATGAGTTGTGTGGTTTGCATATACACCTCCAGCTCATTTTGCAGGGCCGAAGTAGCCTTTACAATCATAGTCATCAACTCCAGTTGTTTATACCTCAGCGTATGTAAAAGACCTGCAGGTAAAGTGATTTCTGGTGCAATAGACTGCCCCATATATAAATCGTACTCCACACCATCGGTTCTAAATTTCTCAAAATAACAAGGAAATATTTCCTGTACTCCTGCATTAAATTCTTCCAAATGGCTCGTCACTTCCTGGTTAATGCGCTGCAGACTGCGTTCGTAACGCGCACTGTTTTCAAAAAGCCCGCCTTGCGGATGGGCTGCATCCAGGTATTGCTGTACAGCAGTTTGCAATTCCGGGTGTTCATTTGCCATTTGCCTCAGGTATGCAGGCAGCTGTTGTTGCAAGTAATCCTGGGTAATCAACACTTCCCGATCTGATAAGTTATTGAATTGCGATTTTTCACAAACGGACAATGACGCTATAAACTGATGATCAACGTGTTCATTTAAATTAAGGTTAATGCTGTGAAACAAACTTTCCAGCATTTCAAAATTGCTGTACAAATCGGCCCTGATGGCCTGATTTCTTTTAATACTCGAGTCTTTAATGTCTATAGCGCCATAAAAAGGATTAACCTTTTCAAAATAGATCTTTTCAACGGGCAGGTTGTTCGCTTTAGCTCCTGAATAAATATACTGAAATGCGGCCTCGTAAAACCGCCACCTAATGGCAGGCTGTAAGGAGGTAAACTTCTCCGTGACTACCGTAGTCAATTCGTGGTTGAAATCAGTGATCAGGTTCTGCAGTAATTGCGATAACAAAGGAAAAGCAGTTTCTAATTTAGACAGAATATAACTTTGGAACACATCTGCATTTTGAGCATGTACTTCAAGAGCACCCACAATTTTACCGTTAAAATACAAGGGAAATATGGCGTAGCAGATGATTCCCTGTTCGCAAAGCATTTTCAACCAAATGCTGCTCGCACATTGTTCCTCGGTAATTCTTGGAAAAATGTAGCGCATCGGGTTTTTCAGGTACTCATCTACACGTTGTTGATATAAAGCATGCATGGCCGGATCTTCTCTGGATAATCTGGAAAGCACGCTTTCAAAGTCAGATTGGTTGTTGACCACCACCTTACCGTTAACCTGAAGATTAGGTAGCAACCCAAATTGAATCCCTTCGCAGGAAACCAGCGTTTTTAACGCTATGCTGATGTTTTCGCGATGTGCACCGGTATGACTTTTATTATGTTTGATAATGACATTCTTGATGTTTTCCAGCGCATATTCTGCGGTAACATCCACCACATCGACAATGGAAAAGCCCTCTACTTTAAAGTTTTGTAGTGGCAGCAGGTTCTGTAAAATCTGAAGGTTAGAAGTTTCACTCCATATCTTATCGGTGATATTTTCAAGATTTAACGCTGGCAGTTCCCCATCATAACTGATGTTTATAAACCTGGAGTCAACATTTAAACGGTAATATTTTAATAACCTGGTTTGCGAATCAACAATTGACCGCACCGTACCATCACTAACCGTAAAGGAGAAGTTATAAAAACGTTGCAGCACCAGATTGTAAAAGCTGGTGAGGATGCCTTTGGTCATTTGCGGTAGGCTGGGCTTTTCAATATTCGAACTCGGCTGGTGACTTTGCTGGTCAAAGAGGATCTTGTAAAAAGCATCTGTTCCTGAAAAAAAACACGGTGTAACCGGCATGCTTATGGCCCAGAGTTGATTCTTTTCTTCATTCAGCAAAGGCGACAATGCAGAATGGATAAGTTCGAAAATATGAGGGTAATATTTAAGCTGGCTGGTATCCATGGGCTCCCAAAGCTCAGGCGCTGCCTTAAATTTGTTTAAAATATATTGGTAGAAAACCGCTTTCGCAGTACGCTCTACCTCTAGTTTTTTTACAATATGATCGATGAATGGCCTGAAAGAGAACTGAATCGCGATACCAATATCACAAGCTCTGCCATCGTTTGACTTATTTAGATCTAGTGTTATCGCTTGCATGATGATTAATTATCGTCGTAAATAGTTCTTCCACCCCCCTGGATGTAGCTACAAAAAACCGGAATTTAAGGCGCTGACCGGGATATATATCTGCCAGCACATAACCATGCCGGGAATCGGCAAATAACGAGTTTTCTCCTTTAATAACCGCGCTTTTTTTTGCTCCGGAGCCACTAACCACCTGGGTGTATTTATTTTTTATAAACTGCAATCCGTGGTCGTGCCCCGCCACATGAATCACGCGCGTACTGCCAGCCATGGCTTTATTCATGCGACTTACCATACTTCTGTATTTTTGGTGGCGCAGGTCTTCTGGACTTGGGAAGAACCAGCGTAAACCATGTTTGCCGTAAGATTGAAAAGGATGGTGGGAAGCCAGGATGATCGTTTTGTTTGGGTTCTTTTTAACTATGGCCGTGAGTTTGGCTAACACGGATTGTTCAGTATTGCAGGCACAACCGGCATTGCGGTTTTCCTTAGCATATGGGAATAGCCACCACTCGCTGTCAATGATGACCATCGTCACCTCATCCGACACCATCATTTCGATGGGATCCGGACATCCATTTGGGGGCAGCAGTTTAAGCTGACTATCTTTTTGTTCTTTCAGGAAATCCCCTTGCCGTTTGATTTTTGCAAGGCCCTGTTTACCGGAATGATCCCAGTCGTGGTTTCCAGGAACAAAGTAAACTGGAGCACCTTTTTCTCGCATGGGCATATACTGCGAGCGCAGGATAGCCTGTGTTTCCAGCTCTTCCTTGCTTCCGGGCAGGCCCATCCCCTTTGGGTAAATGTTATCACCAAGATACATCACTTTGGTTTTACCTTTGATAATCCTCGATGCAGCATCCTTAATCACCAGCGTTTGATCTTTATCTACCTGTCCTGCATCGCCAATAAAGATCAGTCTTGCAAGGAGGGAGTCTTGCTGTTGCGCCCTTAACGGTACAATGACGCTCAACAAGGCCCAAATCAATAGCAGTTGCCTCATCCCTTATTAATTTAGTCTTTTATAGTTAAATTTCAAAATATTCCCAGCCGTTATTTCATCACCCTCATTAGAAATGTACAGGTTGTTCGCCGTATCAAACGCAATTCCTTCAGGCTGATTAAATAGGGAAGAATTTAAGTGATAAGCTTCTTTGATTTTCCAGTCCTTACCGGCAATGAGGAGCAGCTTATTGGCAGAAGAAAGAATGTACCAGTCGCCCGTTACCGGATGTTTACTCAGTGCCGAGGCTTTTAAACCTTTTTTTACTTCGTGGCCTAAAGCCTTTAGTGGAGAGAGGTCGATGGTAAATGTACCTGAAGCAACGATTTGTGCATTATCTTCTATATTAAACAGGTAACCCGTAGCTGTGGGTGCTTTTTTATCCACCTCGCAGGCCTTGCAAAGAACATATAATTCGCCACTGGCCTCATCGGCATACATACCTTCGTATTCTGCTTTAGGTACCAGGTCTTTCCATTCTTTAGTCTGCCCGGTATTTTTCTGTTGTGCTTCACCAAGGGGAAAACTCAGGATGCTCCCAGAACTTTTTAATACATATACGGTTTGTTTTGCAATGGCAACATCTTCAAAATCGCCATTTTTTGCAAATTTAACACTGCTTTGTTTTTTAATACCCCAGGCTTGTTTGAAAAGTCGGCCATCCTCATCCTGAACGGAATAAACGGTGTCTGCCCGCCCTTGATAGAATGCAAGGCCACTTATTTCGAGTAAACTTTCTGGCATATTAAACTTTTCAGGGTGCTGTAAATCGTAGCCTTTCGGACTGCTGTATTTATCCTCAGCTGGTTTACAGGCAAAAAAAACGAGGCTGAGCGTGATAGGCAACAGCATATTCAATTTATAATTCATAGGATAATTTATAAAGATTCAATCACCATCGCGATGATAAAACACAGTACGGAGACAATGATCCCATACATAAATACATTGTATGCAGTGCGCATAAGCCGGTACTTACGACCTAAAACAACACCCTGGCCATGTAAATCTTTAATTAAACTTCCATAGAGGAAATCGCGGTCATCCATGAGTACGCGCATGCCATGATCAAAGTCTGGTAAGTTCATGCGGTAAAAATTTCCAAAAAACAACAGGTTAACACGTTTGCTGCGCAAGTCATCGGTTGTGAATATTCCTGAAGGAATGTTTGGCCGGGTAGCGAGAATAGAAAATACCATAGCCACTACACAAGTGATCAACAATAATATGGTGGGCAGAATCAGGTGGGTATTGTCCTCCAGCTTTCGCAACAGGATACTTAGGATCACCGACAAAATGATCGAATTGGTAGAGATCATGATATGTGCTTTATTATCGGCCATGTCACTTAAGCGCTGGTGGTTGTTGGATGTAATGCGGAACATGGTTTCAATGCCTTTATCCGGGCGATCAGTCTTATCCTTTTTCGCCTCTTTTGCAGTGGCATCGTCTTTTTGATCAATGATTTTCACCTGCTGTGCTGGTTCATTCTTTTTTAGCAGGGCGGCCAGGTTTTCTTCTTTCCCCTTGCTTAAAAGTTTGACGGCATAATCCGTATGGAAACTGTGCTGACGCAAGAATTTAATATTCTCTTCCCGCCACCTCGTTTTATCAATTGGGCCGTGTCGTGTTTCTTCTTCTTTACGAATGCTTTTATTTCGTTCTTTGAACTGTGGGGTGCCTAAATGATAGAGATCAGCATCACAGATGAGCTGTTGCAATAAACCTTTGGGTTGTTGTGGCATTTTGGTTGCCATAATGCAGGCTACAACCTCGTTAATTTGGCTTTCCGGCACCTCTTTAGCCCTTAAAAATTCGGCAGCTAAAGCAGCTCCCATGGCTTCATGGTCATTACTGTGCTTTAAATAGCCCACATCGTGGAACCAACAGGCGGCCATCAGGGTAAAGAAATCTTTGTCTGCTAATCGGTAATGATTAGCCATTTCTACCGCATGGGCAATCACCTCTTCCGTATGTTCCAGGTTGTGGTAAAACAATTTGTCATTTTGGCCTGTTCGGAATAAGCTCTCCACATAGGCTTTTATTTGTGCTAGCGTTTGCAAATCGTCCATCATATAAATTATTAACGAATATACTGTATTTTTGTGTTTCAAATTCTAGATGAAAAACAGATCCAACCTACCTCTACTCCTTATATTTGCCTTTTTATACTTGCTTCTTAACTGGTATGTAATTTCAGGGCTGCACGTATATACCGAAAACCCATTACTTTCCTTAGGTTTTTGGCTTATTATTTCGCTGGTTACCCTTTCATTGGTGTATGCCATTAAAAGGATTGGGAGTCATGGCATGGATGCCTTTTTTAAGTTTGCTACGCATGCCTTTTTAATGCTGATCTCTGTAGAACTGATTTTCATTGCCGCGCTTCTGCCGGGTGATGTTTACCGCTTGTTTACGCATGGGCAAAGAAATTTATATTGGGTAACGTTTGCAACACTGCTGGCCATATTCACTTTAATCATCATTGTGTACGGCATGGTGAAGGGAAAATATGCTTATCGCATTATCTCCCATAAATTATATTTCAAAGATTTACCTGAAAGCTTTGATGGTTTTAAAATCACGCAGATCTCTGATGTTCATGCGGGCAGTTTCAACAACCGAAAGGCGATACAACGGGGAATAGACCTGATTAAAGCTCAGGAAAGTGATTTATTTGTTTTTACTGGCGATCTGGTGAATAATAAGGCTAATGAAATTATACCCTGGATCAGTTACTTCTCACAGATCAGGGCACCTTTCGGACAATTTTCCATTCTTGGAAACCATGATTATGGTGATTATGTGAAATGGGATAGTCAGGCTAATAAGGAGGCAAACTTACGAAGCCTAAAGCAGTATCATGCCGAATTAGGTTATCGCTTGCTGTTAGATGAACATGTGGAAATCACAAAGAACGGCGAAAAGATCATCCTTGCCGGTGTAGAAAACTGGGGTTTAGGCTTTGGTGAACGTGGCGATCTGAATAAAGCATTAAAAAATGTTGAGGCCAAGGATTTCAAAATTCTGTTATCGCATGACCCCACCCATTGGGAAGCACAAGTAAAAAAGCATCCACTTCATATCCATTTAACCTTATCCGGACACACCCATGGTATGCAGTTTGGATTAGAGGCTTTTGGCATTAAATGGAGTCCTGTAAAGTATCGCTATGCGCACTGGGCAGGTATAAAACAGGAAAATAACAAGTACCTCAATATTAACCGGGGTTTTGGCTTTTTAGGTTTTTCAGGAAGAATTGGTATTTGGCCTGAAATAACAGTTATAACCTTGAATAAACTTCGTCCTGCTCAATAACTACATTTTTTTTAACCAACTCCAGGTAATGCTTTCCATTGGGTTGCGCATTAGTTAACTCCCCATAGGTCATTCCAAAAAGAATCTCCAGTTTGCGCACACATTCATAAGGAATGTCCTTTTTGCTTTTTAATGGAATTTTACAATAGTTACGAAACGTATTGTAAGACACACCCAGGATGTCTGGAATTTGATTTACCAGCATCTTATTTTCCCTAACGGGCAAATTTTCAAGAAATTCCTCAATTTTATATTTGTAAGTCATATCATACGGGCATTATTTGTTTTCGTAAAAATATAATCTTTATTGTTATGGTGGTAATAATTTTATAAATATTTTTAAAATAATTCATTTACAACCATAATCGATCATTAGTATTCAGAAAAAACACCCTAAAACCACTTACAATGAGGACTGAAAGATAATAAATGAGCTTATAGGTTACATTCGTAAAATGCAAATCACATTATTTAGTAAAGAAGATTGCGATAACATTACCAAAATGGGATCGAAAAAAAATACTTTTTTATGTATTTTTGCATAATTTAATAAATGACATGAATACGAAAACGAATAATTCTGTAGAGGTAACTGATGTAGTGTTGATTGGCGCAGGCATTATGAGCGCCACCTTAGGCGTACTCTTAAAAGAATTACAACCTGATTTAAGTATTGAAATATTTGAACGTTTAGATGTAGCGGCAGCAGAAAGTTCAGATGCCTGGAACAATGCAGGTACCGGACATTCAGCATTCTGCGAATTAAACTATACCCCACAACGGGAAGACGGTTCTGTAGAAACAGATAAAGCTGTAAAAATTGCAGAATCTTTTGAAGTTTCTAAACAATTTTGGGCCTTTCTGATTCAAAACCGCCTGATTGGTGCTCCAGATAAATTTATTCAGAGCATTCCCCATATGAGTTTTGTTTGGGGGGAGAAAAACGTGGATTTTTTAAATAAAAGATATAACGAGCTTCAAAAATGTCATTTATTTAAAGGCATGACCTATACTGAAGATCGTAAAACCCTGGAAGAGTGGATTCCTCTAGTGATGGAAGGACGTCCATCAGATGAGAAAGTTGCCGCCACACGGATGAATATGGGTACGGATGTTAATTTTGGTGCGCTAACCAAAATGATGTTCAATACCTTGCAAACCAAAGAACAGGTAAAACTTCACTTTACTCATGATGTGAAAAAGCTTAGGCAGATTAACGGCTTATGGGAAGTGAAAGTTAGAGATGAAGCAACTGGAAAAAGAAGAGTAGTGAAAGCTAAATTCGTCTTTATTGGTGCAGGTGGTGGTTCCTTACCACTACTTGAAAAATCAGATATTCCAGAAGGAAGAGGTTTCGGCGGTTTCCCGGTAAGCGGACAATGGTTGAAATGCGTAAACCCAGAAATTATTGAGCGTCACCATGCCAAAGTATACGGAAAGGCCTCAGTTGGATCGCCACCAATGTCTGTTCCACACCTGGATACACGTATGATTGATGGTAAAAAAGCCTTGCTTTTTGGCCCATATGCAGGGTTTTCTACAAGGTTCCTAAAAAAAGGGTCATTAATGGACCTTCCATTATCCATAAAATCAGATAATATCATGCCCATGATTTCTGCAGGATTAGCTAATATTCCATTAACTAAATACCTGATTAATCAAATACGTCAATCAAACGATGAACGACTGGATGCTTTACGTGAATATTTGCCAAATGCAAAAATGGAAGACTGGGAGTTGGAAACTGCAGGCCAACGCGTACAAGTGATCAAGAAGGATGCGGAGCACGGCGGAGTACTGGAGTTTGGCACCGAGGTAGTAAGTGCGGCTGATGGCTCTATTGCTGCCTTATTAGGCGCATCACCCGGTGCTTCTACTGCAGTGTCCATTATGATCCACCTATTGGAGCGTTGTTTCCCAGAAAAAATCAATACACCGGAATGGCAGCAGAAACTGAAGAAAATGGTTCCTTCTTATGGTTATACCCTTAGTGAAGATGCCACTTTAAGTGAAAAAATAAGAACGCAAACTACACATGCTTTAAACTTACACCCTGAAGGTCTAAGTACTATAGCGAGCTAGTTGGATTTCATAAGCTATGAAAAGTCCTGGTTTAACGGCCAGGACTTTTTTTATGCCTTAAAAACAGGTAACCTGCCAGGTTCGGTTCCATGAGTTTTGTGGACTCAAACGATTGATGCCCTCTTTTTCTTCCAGCTTGCCCTGGTGTCCCACATGGTCTGCAATTCCACACCAGGGTTCCAGGCATACGAAATTCGCATCCTTTGCCGCCCAAATGCCAAAATAAGGGAAACCATCATATTTAAAATGAAGTCCATGTTTTGCCTGGCTGTCCTGCAAAGTAATCTGGTCACTCTTCATCGTTTTGAAAACCAAAGCATCTTCATAAAACAGTTCATGCCTAAGGGCCAAAGCACCGTCAATTAAGGGTAATGCAACCGTAGCTGAATCGATGAGGTTGTCGCTTATTTTATGGTAAAGTAATTCAGTATCCTTGTTAAATACCAGTTGATAATCACTGTAGTTTGCCTCTTCGACTAAGGGTGCTTTAAAAGCAGGATGTGCACCAATGGAAAAAAGCAGGTCTTTATGACCGGGGTTATCAACTTCGTAGGTGCAGGAAAGTGTGGTGTCATCCAGCACGTAACGAAGGCCTAACTTAAATTCAAAAGGATATTGTTTTAAGGTTTCGGCGGTCTGTTTAAGTGTAAACAACAAGGTGTGGTCATTAACCTGGGTCACTTCAAATTCCATGTCACGCGCAAAACCATGCCTGGGTAAAGAATACGCCTTACCTTCATAGGTATAGGTGTTATTTTTTAGGGCGCCAACAATGGGAAATAAAACCGGACTTGATTTTGCCCAATATTCACGATCGCTGTTCCACAGGTAATCCATACCCGTTTTTTTGTGGACCAGTTGTTTCAATTCGGCACCCGTTTTAAGAAAAGAGGCCTTTATATATTCGTTCTCCAATAAAATCATACCTGCTAAAAGTAAATAATTCCTTCAATAATGCCTAAATTTATGAGATGAGCATGCAATCAATTAATCCCGTTAACGGAGAAGTCATCAAGACCTATAAAGAAGATGCAGAAGAAGTAGTTGCCAAAAAGATCGAACAGGCACAGGCGGCCTGGGGCCCTTGGCGGAATTCTATTTTTAAGGAAAGAGCGGTCCTCCTTAATAATACGGCTGCTGTGCTTAGAAAAAGGCAACAGAAACTTGCAGAACTCATGGCCCTGGAAATGGGAAAACCCCTTCAAGCTGGGCTAGATGAAATTGAAAAGTGTGCTGCCGTTTGTGAATATTATGCAGAAAATGGGGAAAAGTACCTCAAGGATGAAATGATCGCCACGGAGGCCACGCGTAGTTTTGTCACCTATAAACCTTTGGGGGTTGTATTGGCCGTTATGCCCTGGAACTTCCCCTTTTGGCAAGCTTTCCGGTTTATAGCCCCTGGATTGATGGCTGGAAACTGTGGCCTGTTGAAACATTCCTCCAATGTGACGGGCTGTGCACTCGCCATAGAAGAGGTATTATTAGCTGCAGGCTTCCCGGAGCACGTGTTCCAGACCCTGGTGATTGGAAGCAAAGCGGTGCAAAAGGTCATCGAAAACCCCATTGTCAAAGCAGTAACTTTAACCGGCAGTACGCAGGCAGGCATGAAGGTTGCCCAACAGGCCGCAGCACTTTTGAAAAAATCAGTATTGGAATTAGGTGGTAGCGACCCCTACCTGGTGCTGGAAGATGCTAACCTGGATTATGCCGCCGGGATATGCGCAGAAAGCCGGTTGATCAACAATGGCCAAAGCTGCATTGCCGCTAAACGTTTTATCCTGGTAGAAAGCATTGCCGAAGAATTTATTAAACTGTTCAAAGCGAAAATGTCGGCGAAAAGAACAGGAGACCCTTTTGCAAAAAACACACAGCTAGGTCCTATGTCCAGAAAGGACTTGCGTGATGAACTGCATCAACAAGTATTGGATACTATTGCCGCAGGTGCGGAATGTATCTTAGGCGGAGAAATCCCTGAATTTCCGGGCGATCATGCTTTTTACACCCCCACCATTTTAACCGGAATAAAAAAAGGAATGCCTGCATATACGGAGGAGCTTTTTGGTCCTGTTGCCCTGGTCATCAAAGTGAAAAATACCGAAGAGGCCATTCGGGTAGCCAATGATTCCTTATTTGGCTTAGGCGCTGCAGTATTTACCAAAGATGAAGTGAAAGGCGAACAAATCGCCAGTCACCAATTACATGCAGGTTCGTGTTTTGTCAACGCCCTGGTTAAATCCGACCCCCGTTTACCTTTCGGGGGCATCAAACAAAGTGGTTATGGCAGAGAACTCGGTGTTTTTGGTATTCGCGAATTCGTGAACATCAAGACCGTTTACGTCAGGTAATTAAACTGAAGTACCACCGATTCGCCAAGAATGATCTGATCATCCTCCTGCAGAAAGTGCCCCACTTGTGCGGAGTTCAGCTTAAACTGTCCATCTTCGCCCAGGGATTGTACTTTGGTTTTATTTCCCGGAGGCACACCGCCCTCATCAGCAAACAACATAAAACCTCCCCTTTTTTGGTTCCATTCTAAATGCCCATGAATGCGGCTCACGAAACGGTTACCAGGGAATTCGGGATCATCGGGAAAAACAATATGATTGGTACGCATACCCCCACCACTGGTGGTTGCCGTTTTCTCCCTGCCCAGGTTAACACGCCCATCTGCACTGGTAATCATGTATTCATGAGCTTCAGCACGCCCAGCAATCACCACTATACGCGCACTATTGTGTACAACGGGAGCTTGTGGTGCTTCAACCACCTCACTTTCGATGGCCAGTACCAGGGGCAATTCTTTATACCTGATCCCATCGGCAGGAAGCTGCTCCTGAATATGCGTTTCAAGCACCCAGTTAATCGGTAAGTTAACCGCAAAATTATCTGCAATTCGCTGAATTTCCTTCTTCAACCTGTCGGGCTCCGCTATATATACCGCAGCCTCATAGAGGTGTTTTTCGGTCGCTGCAGGGGCAGCAAAAAGCTTCAGGGTATGAATATGTGCGCCTTCGCCACCTTCAGACTTCTGCAATTCTTCTTTAATAAACTGGAGGATATGTTCTCTGACCAGCTTTACATCCAAAGGATGCTGATCGGAACTTCTATTGAACAGGTTGAACATAAGTTACTTTTTTATTGCTTTTAATATATCCTTTTTCTAACAAAATTGGAATCACATGTTGACCTGCAAGTTTCACAGCGTCAGATGATCCCCTTGTTGATTCTACTCGTATACAAACTACCGTATTGCCCGTTCCTGTGGCATTTGGTGAGAAAAACACGTACCAACCATCATTTATTTTTTCCTGCTTCCATACCCGTTCCGGTGTTCCGGTTTTTCCGGCCAGGTTCACCCCATAAAGTGCCGATCGGTTTGCACTTTGTTCAATCATAAAGGTACGCAGTGTATTGGCATACTGGGCCTCCTTAGCCAGTTTTACGCCTGGTTTTTTCATCACCAGCGAATCACTTATTTTTAATGCATAACGGTTGGGTAACAATACTCCCTGGTTAGCAATACCACTTGCCAAACGGGCTACGGAAGCCGGTGTGGCAATCAATTCACCTTGTCCCCAGGCCATTCCGGAGATACCTGTTGCGCGATGTTTATAGATGTTATTGGGGTTGTACCTGCTTTTGAAAGTGGTTTTCCGCCACAAATCAAACCACTTCTCTTCCTGCGCCTGGTTGTTGGTCTTCCGATCATAAAAATAACCACCAACACCGTTTAAAAACATACCCGTTTTTAGGTATAATGTAGCC
Organism: Pedobacter sp. CAN_A7; assembly: GCF_015752175.1. Taxonomy (NCBI): domain Bacteria; kingdom Pseudomonadati; phylum Bacteroidota; class Sphingobacteriia; order Sphingobacteriales; family Sphingobacteriaceae; genus Pedobacter; species Pedobacter sp. CAN_A7. Next base: position 407,953 of record NZ_JADOUW010000003.1, read on the forward strand.
ATTTCCTCCTGCAGCTTTTCCTCATTCGCCAGCTTAATAAAATAAACGTTGTTTGATTTCACGATGGCACGTTGAAGGGTAATTAAACCAGTTTCATCTGGTTCTATTCCTTTTGTCCTGATCCGCTCATTCCGGCTTACCTGGTATGTTTTTTTAACTGCATCCTGACCTAATTTATTAAAGGAAGCTAAAGCTGTTAATACCTTGGCCGTAGAGCCGGGTTGTGTAGCCAGGGTAAAACCTGGATCTGAATTATTTACCCAGCCCGGTAATTTATTTTGCTCGGCATTGGTTAAGTTTAATTGTTCCCAGTTATTTACCGCAGGTAAAGGATAAGCGGCTGATGCAAGCACATCGCCGGTTGAAGATTCCATCACCACTACCGATACCCGGTTATCATGAAGTGCTGTATCTGCTGCAATAGAACGTTGAATGCGCGTTTGTAAGGAAGCATCTAAAGCCAGGCGAACATCTCTGTTTTTTCGCTTCAGCGCCGCAATATCAGCAGTATCCAATCCCGATAATAATAATGGGGTCAGTTCACTGAAATCATTTTGATGAACGGTCATTTCTTTTACGCCACGTGGCAGGAAACGATCTTCCCTGAAACGGGAGGCGGTTACACTATAATTAGTTACCGGCATTTTAAAACCCCTTAATTCTGCTGCATGCACATATTCGGCAAAATATCCATTTAAACCCCCGGTAAAGATGCCTGTGTTGGCATCACCTGTCCAGAAAAACATCTCGTCTTCAAAAGGGTAGAAACGTTTAGGCCTTTTGTGCATGGCCGAATCCAGGTCGTAATTACCTACGCCAGCCTGCATTAATAACTTCCTTTGTTTAATCACCATCTCTGGATCACTGGTGGCCAGGATCCTTCCATTCCGGTCGTAAACATTACCAGATTCCAGCTTACGCATCAGAATCCCAATACGCGGGTTATAACTAAACATCCTTAAACCGCTTCGATCTGCCACCAATGATGGTTTGGCAATCCAGGATGCTTTGTTAATGGCATAACTACCAATGTTTCCCACCAATACCAGGATCCCTATACTTGCTACTGCAAGGGCAGGCACCAGGTTCGAATCCTGTTGTTTCTGTAGGTATTCCAGTTGCAACGGAGTTCCCTTTAATTTCGAAGTAGTCAATAAAAATCCTGCTGCCACTAAATTGATTACTAACGAGGATCCCCCATAACTTTCGAAAGGAAGTGAGACTCCAGATAGCGGCAAAGCACCCGTAGAGCCCCCTGCAATCAAAACAAATTGTATAAAAGTACTGATACCGATACCGGCACAGATATAAAATAGAAAAGGATTTCCCGTTTGGCGCCCTATTAATATGGACCGGTGCAGGTAAAGTAAAAACAATACAAAAATACAGACCATCCCTGCCCAGCCAAATTCTTCGCCCATGGCAGGTAAAATCATATCGGTATGCGCTTCAGGAATTGTTTTAGCAAAACCCTGACCAGTACCCTGACCGGCAAATCCACCACTGGATATTGCCCAAAGCCCATTGGCTACCTGGTCACCACCATATACCTCATTATTCCAGGCGTCCTGCCAAATGGCTTTCCGATCCGTTAAACGTTCCACGGGCCCAGGTACCAGTTGCGGTAACAAGGGCAATTTGTCGATGGTTAAAAATGCAGTAATCACCAGTAATGCCATTAAAGCAGATTCACTGGCTTGCTTCCGTTTAAAAAACTGAACCAATAACAAAATACCAAAAGTAATGCCCGCTGCCAGCCAGATGTTACTCAACAAATAAGTAGCCAACACATACAAACCCACAAAGGCTGCCATAAACATAAAGTCGCCTCTGGAGAAAGAGAACAGGATAATAAAGGTAAAACAGATCACAATTGCCGGTCCTAAATCGCCCAGCGCTAAAAACAGAAATAAAGTGACGATAATGGAGATCAGGGCAAAAGAGAAAAATGACCATCGCTTTTGCCAGCTTGAATATTCAGAAATAAATCGTTCATTGAGCGCGAAAAAACCTGCAAGAAAAAGAATAATCAGGTATTTCACCAACTCACTAGGCTGAACACCCAACAGGTTAACTTTTACACCGCTTCCTTCCGGTCCGGAACCTAAAACAATTGTAGCCATCAGCAACAACATCGCTAACACTATCCAGGGCCAGCCATTGGCGGCCGATCGCTTCTGCTTAAACACGAACATGCGGTAAAGCGCTGAATCTGGATTAAAACGCCTGAAGTTAATAAACAGCAAAATACTGATTAACAAAGCGCCTATACCCAGGTATTTGACCGTATCAATAGCCAGAAAACGGTCTCTTAAAGGATCCTGCAAACTCAAAAGGGTGAGCAGTGATAAACCTGTTAATACCATGACCACTGGCAGGATAAATTGATCTGCATGTGGCATTTTCCAGGTCATCAGTAGGTGCAGTACTAAAAATATCAGAATGTAAGCACCTGCAATCATCCAGAAACCATTCGTAAATTCAGTTGGACTTCTCACAATAAAAGCACCGTCAGATTTAATTGTACTAAAATCACGCGACGATACCAACCGTATTTGGTGAGGCTGCTGGTTAAACGTAAACTCCCGGTCGTCATCAAGCGCTACGACACCCTGTGTGATTCCAAATTCATAACCCGGTCGTAAGGGCAAAACCATATACGACCTCCCGGTTACCAGGTGGTTAAAGCTAAACGAACCATCTGCAGCCGTTCTGGCAAATGCCGTTAGCGGTAAAATATCCAGGCTATCCTGTGGAATTACTTGTTGCAATTTCACCAGCACCCCCGCAACACCGGTACCTTCGTCCAACACCTCACCTGCTATACTATAAGTCCCTTTTTTGAGGTCTACAGCTGCAGGATATGCCCGGGGCTGTTTTAATTCTTTATCGTAAGAAATGCCGCTTATTTCATCGAAACCCAATAAAGCTCTGGAAAGCAATACCCTTTTCTTAAAAGAGGCGCCGCCTTGCTGATAGGCTTCTTCAGCAGGCACATAATATTTACGCTTGTTCAATTCACCAATGTTGGAAAAGGTCTCCCCCACATCCAGGCGACTTCCCAATACGGTGCCAATAAAACCAATATCCCGTTTATCCAGGTCATAATTACCCCTTTCCAATACACCCATCACCTCTTTTACAGGTTCAGAAGCATTCAGGTTAACAATGTTTCCTGTAGCAATTTTAGTGTCTGTGTCCGCCATGCGGAATTCCAGGACGCCAAATAATTTAAAAAAAAACAAGATCATAATTACCGACAGAACACCTAAAAACAGGCGCTCGTTACGCCGTCTTCCATTTCCGGAATAACTACTCAACTGTTCTTTTTCCATTGGTTTGTGTTTTCGTTGAAAGGGTGTCTGTACGTGATAAACTATCTTTTAAAGGTGTTTTAATGGTATCCTGAGGCGTTGCGGGCAAAGGTTCCCAAGGATTTTCCAGAATCGGCGCCAGTTGACGCTCGGTTTTCTGCAGGTAAAGCACCTGCTGAATCAGCAAGCCAATCACCCCTAAGAGGACCACCACAAGGCCAATCAGGAAATAAATCCACCCTCTATTACGCCTTAAAGGTTTTACTGCCGCAGCAGCTGGAATGGCAGACAACGGAATTTCCTGTTGTTCAGCAGTTTCCTTCCTTGGAATAGGCTTAGAAGCCTCATGGCTGGCTGGTTTATTATTATTTTTCACCAATACCACGGTTATGTTATCATGCCCGCCAGCCTCATTGGCCGCATCAATTAACAAGCCTGCCGCAAAGGGCAAACCCGGGTGTTGGGTGATGATCGAGGTAATCTGGTCTTTATCAATCCTGTCGGTCAGGCCATCGCTGCAAAGCAGCAACATATCACCAGGTAAAAACGGGCTCTCGCCGGTTTCAATGAAATCTTCCTTCATTGCTGCCGTACTGTCAAAGCCCAATGCCTGGTTAATTTCGTTCCTTTTCGGATGGCTCATTGCCGCTGATTCACTCAGGCGACCAGAATCTTCCAGAAAACCAACAAAAGAATGATCGGTAGTAATTTTAACTAAAGCCTGATCCCGTAATAAATACAAGCGGGTATCACCCACATGGGCATAATATAACTTATTGTTCTCCACATCAGCTAAAACCAGTGTAAGTACACAGGCCATCTGTTCCAATGTTGGATCCAGGCGTTTGCGGTTAAAAATCTCTTCATTCGCCAACTTCAGGGTGCCGATCATCCGCGGAATTAAATCCTCGGAGGTCACATTAAAGAGGTTTTTTTTGATGCAGTTTTTAGCAATTTCAGCTGCTACTTCGCCACCTTCATAACCACCTACCCCATCAATAACACAGCCTAAAATAAAACCACTGTGCAATAATTCCTCTGCAATAAAAGCATCCTCGTTATTATCTCTTACTTTACCAACATCTGTTTGGCCAAAAATATTATTGTCCATTACCGTGTTTTTTAATATCGTTGAAATGCATGGCCACTAAGGCTATGCAAAGGACCAATAATGCCCATGTTAAAAGTTGTGACATTCTTTTTATCCTTTAAATACGTTTATACCCACTATTCCGTTCAGCATAATTTTCGAGTTGATCGGTAATTCCATCCAATCCGGCGCATTTATATTACTGCGCTTCACTTCATTCTCATTAATAATGGTTTTCTCCCCGAAAGAGGCCAGGTATAATTTACCATCGGCTGCATTAAAACGGATGCGCAGGTGTGGTGAATCCACCCAGTCTGACGGGATTTTAAAAACCTGAGGCTCTTCGCGTGTTTCTTCTGCACCCGACACTACAATGTCATCATCCTTCATCAGGTATTCAAACTTTTTACCGGCGTACTTCTGGTCGGGCATAATGGTATCCAGACGGGCATATAATTTTGCCGACTTTTTCTTCACTGCCGGTTGATCCGATTCATCCAGTTCAGGTGCATAAGGCAATTCATAATAACCTTCACTATAATAAGTGAACCCTTTTAAAATATCCTCATTGACATCAAAGGTCTGCACTACCCCGGTTTGCCTTGGAATGAAGGTTACCCTTAGGTTATCGTCTTTCTGTGAGCTTCCGGGCAGCAGTTTACCTATAAAACCAATATCACCTCTTTCATAATCCGGATGCGACACCAAACGAAACACCCATTTAGAGCTCGATGGCTGTACTTTTTTACCTTCCTTGGTATGCGCCCGCAGTACCTGATAAAATTGTTTTACCGATTCATCTACAATGATGCCAAACAGACCTTGCTTCTGGGTAAGAAACTCCTTGTAGTCCTCCGCATTGAAACAGATCATGTATTCATGATAAAACACTACCCGCTCTGCAAAAGAAAGCTCACGTACCGACTCTTTAAATTTTTCTAAAATATATTTATAAATGCTGTCTGGCGTTAATGCCCGTGCAGCTTTAAATGCTTTTGACTTTTCACCAGGTAAAAACAGGTCCTGCAGGCCAATCCGTTGCCAGAAAGTATTTTTTGATTCCATCTGTGTGTTGCTTAAAAATAAACGGTCGTATCTAAATCTAATTTTGTACTATCTCTTACTGGTCGTTTTACAGGTTTAATCTCCACTGGAGAAATATAGGAGGTATCGAGCAGCGTGTCCAGTTCCGGATCTTCCGAGGGGGTAGCCACCTTCCTCTCCTCAGGTTTAGGTTGCACCAGGGTGTCTACCGGCCGCTGAACCGTTTGGTCGCGTACAGGAACTTCTTCCGGCTCGCCAATACCAAATAATAATACCGCTAGTGTGCCTGCCATCACCACCATTAATATAATCATGGAATAAAACACAGGTCTGGCCACGTTGATGCGGTCGGGGTCAACGGCTTCCATCGTCGTGATCATTTCTGGAACAGGCTGCGGCCTAACCACTGCGGCTTCTAATACCCGGGGGTCAGTTAATGACGATACGCTATTGTGGATAATGTATTCCTGTAATACTACCCCGTTTTCAAATCGAAGAGCGGGGTCTTTCAGCAAACACTTTTCAATCACATCACGCAGCCATTGCGGAACCTGCATCTCATGAAACTTCTTCTCTTCAGACCATTGCTCTGGCATATTTCCTTGCCGTAGCGTAAGCACGCCAGGAACAGGTTGCTCCAGGTGTGCCAGCATCAATTCATTTCTGGCCTTCTGTCCTTGCTCCCGAAGCGGGAAAGGCACCTGACCGGCAAGTAACTCATAGAGAATAATACCGTAACTATAAATGTCGGTCTGAAATAACAGTTGTCCTTCATTCTGCTCCGGTGCCATAAATTCTACCGCACCAGCGTGCTGGATGCTGGTCCGTCGCTGGTCGTCAGACATGGCCGACAAACCGAAATCAAGCAATACGTAATTGCCTGAGTGGATATTGAACTTTACATTATTACTTTTAATGTCGCCATGTTTGACCGAAAGCTTATGGCAATGGGCCAAAGCATTGGCCAGCTGGTCGGCCACCTTAATCACTTCCTTAATTGAAAATACCGGATCATGTGGTGGTTTAAGTAAATCTTCCAGATCGGGACCATCAATAAATTCCATTTCAATAAATGGGAAAGAACCGCTCTCGGTAATGCCGGAGTTTAAAATCTTAACCACATTCGGGTTAGGTTCTTCGTTTACTTTCTTGAGTTTCTCTACTTCATTTTGAAAGTTACGGAAATTCTTATCTGCTACACTTTCCGTATGGATTGGTGTAGGCAAAAGTTTTACCGCAGTAATAATGGGACCAATACGTCTTCCTTTATAAACTGAACCCTGTCCTCCGGTGCGCAGGGCACCCATGTTTTCCAGGCCTTCAGTAATCGTAAATACTTTACTCATTGTTATTGTTACTACAATTTTAGTTCCATTTATAAAACGTCTGCGTGTGTTTTAACCGTATCCTGACCTGTAACGCCAGCGGTTTTTTTAAATATTACCTGGTAAAACAGCAATCCCATTCCCAGCATAATAGAAACGTCGGCAAAGTTAAAAACGCCTGTTTGAAACAGTCCTAAGTCAAGGTGCAGAAAATCCGTTACTGAACCATGTAACAGGCGGTCGTACACATTTCCGGTACCACCACCTATTACAAAGCAAAGCCCTACAGCATAAGTCTTTGGCAGGTATTTATTACTGAAAAGATAATATACTCCGGCAGCAAGAACCACTATAGGAAGCAATGTCAGAAACAAGAACCTTAGCCCTTCAGGCATGCTGTCGCCAAAGCTTAAAAAAGCGCCAGTATTTTCTACTTTCACCAGGGTTAACCAATTTCCGAACAATTTAATCTGCTCATCATAGCGAAGCTCATCTCTGGCTATATTTTTACTTAACTGGTCGCAGGCCAGGTTGCTGCATAATATAACTAATAGGATAAAGTTTCTAAAAAGCACATTATTTTTCATTCTAAGAATTGCTACTGGATACTTTTTTACATACATTAATGTATGCCTTATTAAACAACATTGTACTATAATAAATCACATACTGGTACTCCTATAAGTCTGCTGCAAAAAAAAAGGCACTATTAAGTTGGCATTCTATTTGGAATACGGTTAGAAACGTAAACCTTATGAAAACATTGCCTTACTTAAAACAGCTTACCTATGGCACGATCATCGTGACGTTCCCCTTCATCTTTTCCGCCTCCCGTGACACGGCGCTTCCTGAACCTATTGTTCAGCCAGCAAAGAGAATCCAGGTGTTACAAACACCTGATGCTGCAGAAACGATAGTGACCATTAAATCTACAGTGGACAGTGTGAAAAGCACCAGCCGCATGATGATTTATAACGCCTTGAATTAAGGCTTGTTTGTCTTGCCGATCACCCTACGCTCCACACCCTCCTTAGTTATTTTTACCGGAAGAATTTTACCCTCCTCATCAAAATACATACGTTCGATACTTGTCTCCCGATGATAGCCAACAGTGGTATTTAAAGGCCTGCGGTGATAAACGATATACCATTCATCTGTACCCGGTAAATTGAACACCGAGTGGTGCCCAGCGCCTCTTGCGATCTGAGGATCCTGCTCCAATACTTTTCCGATTCTTTTAAATGGCCCAAGTGGTGAGTCGCCAATGGAGTAAGCTACACTATAGTGCGGGCCCATCCATCCACCTTCAGACCACATCAGGTAATATTTATCATTACGAATAAACATAAACGGACCTTCCACATAGTTTTCAGGTGTAATGGATTTGAAGGTCTCGCCATCAGGAAAAGGAATAAATCCGCTAAAGTCATCATTTAACTTGGCGATATTACAGTTTTTCCATCCCCCATAGATCAGGTAATATTGACCGTCTTTATCTTTAAAAACAAACTGGTCAATGGGTTGTGCTTTATGATGGAATTTACTGATCAGCGGTTTGCCCAGGTGGTCTTTAAAGGGGCCTTGCGGTTTATCTGATACCGCCACGCCAATGCCACCAAGCTCACTATCATTCTGGATGTCGTTTGCGCCAAAAAACAGGTAATACTTGTTGTCTTTACGGGTGATAGATGGCGCCCAGATGGAATAAGCGGCCCATTTAATATTTTCAACATCTAATACTCTGGAGTGTTTTTTCCATTTAATCAGGTCTTTCGAAGAAAAAGCATCCAGAAAGGTTTGTCTGAGGTATTGTGGATTAATCGTGTTTTTCTGCAAAGCCTTTTGTTCAGGTGTCAGTTTACTTAAACGTGCGGTCTTTCCATAATCTTCAGAAAAGGTTGGATAAATCCAAAAAGTATCATCAAAGATGATAGCTTCCGGATCTGCATACCAGCCGGGAAACAAGGGGTTTCCCGACATTATAGGTTTCTTGTCCTGCGAATTCACAGGCATATCGATCAGGAGCAATAAAAAAAGAAATAAGGGAAATGGATTACGTTTCATCATTGGGTCAGGTTTAGAAACCATGAATATAGAAAAAACTAAATTAATCGTCCTCCATCTCTCGCATTACTGTTTCCATTTTTTTCATCGGCACCTTAAAATAAGTAGTGTTGTCCTTCCGGGTTACATATATAAATGCCGTACTATACAGGATAAAGGTGATTATGTTAAAACCAAGGTGCTCAATAAATGGCGCATCGAAAGCATACTTGTTTACCGTAAGCGCAATCACTGCACAACTTAAAGGCACCATCAACCAGTCAAAAATCTTTTTAACGCTGTAAAATTGCTTCAGTGCCATAAATTTTATGTGCAAGCCCTGTTTTAAATCAACCTCTTGTTGTACTCCACACTCCACAGCAAAAAACCGCTTATAATGTTTCATAAAAACAGCAGTGAAAGGAATATAGATGGCCATGGCTGCCATACATACCACAAATAAATTCCAGTCTCCCCAAAAACGAAGCATCAGGTAGGTTAAAAACGAAAAGACCAGGAGCGACCAAATAAATGTTTTTACCGCATATCGAAAAACCAATTGCTGTTCTTTCTTCATACTTCCCTTAATCCAATCTTTTAGCTCACTATTTTTTAATGGTAATAAAGGTGCACCAAGATCCCTACCTCTTTTCCAGTCTCCTCTCAAATCATCTAATGTGTCCATAATCGTTCTGTTTTAATTTAAAATATTTCTCCAGCTTTTTTTTAATACGCACCAGCCTTACACCCACATTTTTTGCACTCATGCCACAAATGGTGGCAATTTCCTCATAAGGATGTTCGTCGAGGTACAACAGCACAATGGCTTTTTCTATATCGTTCAGCGTATTAATGGCGGCATATAAATGACCTACCTGCTCTTCCAGATCGTCCGTATCACTTGCCGCCATCCGTTCAGCCTGGTCCGTCAGCCGCAGTTCCTCTGGTTGCCGCTTTGCTTTGCGGTGATAGGTAATTGCCGTATTTAAGGCAATGCGATACATCCAGGTCGAAAACTTCGAAAGCCCCTTAAACGAAGGATAAGCTTTCCACAGCTGGTACACAATATCCTGGTAAACATCTTTTTGCAACTCTACCTCCGTAAAATAACTCTTACAGATGCGATGAATAATTCCTGCATGGCTATGAAGCTCCGATAAAAATTGTTCTTCTGTATGTTCCATGTTAAACATCTTTTAAAGCGTTAGTAGCTAAACCTCTTTAAAAACTACATCCCCCACATCATCTTCAGGTCATCAAGCCCGAATTTAAAACTAAAAGCAGCCTTAAATTGTAGTAAACACAGAAAATATTTATTTGCAACATGGAAAAAATGATTCAAGCCCTCTTCAATAATGAAGTGGAGGCCTTTACGGGATTACAGGGATTACAACAGCTAGATCAGACAAAAGATATTTCTCTCGGAGAAACCTATGTATTAACCAAAGATGATGATGGTAAAACAGCCATCCGCTCAGCAAAAGACAAGGCTGAAGGTACTGGCGTAGTAAGTGGTGGCCTGGTTGGTGGTTTATTAGGCCTGCTTGCAGGACCACTTGGTTTTATTGTTGGCGTTGCCGGTGGCATGATTGCCGGATCGGCCAGTGATACCTTGCGTGCAGAAGACGTTTCAGATTACCTGGATAAGGTATCCGCCAATATCCCTACTGGAAAATCGGTGTTAATTGCCCACGTTTGGGAAGATTGGGAAACACCAGTGGACACCGTGCTGCTGCCCATCAGTATTGATTTAAAAAGGTTTGATGTGCATGAAGAATTGTTTTTGCCAGCTCAATCAGAGTTGAGCAAGACCAACGAAGCCATTAAGGCCGCCGAAACAAAGTACCTGGAAGCTCAGGGTGCAGAAAAAGCAGACTGGAATGCTACCCTTGCTAATTTAAGAACCAAAAGAGAGCAGCTGCAACGCCAGCTGGATGTCAATACCGACCAGCAGGAAAAACAATACCAAGCCTGGATAGACAACACCCAACCGCCTACCACGGAGCCCAGCGCTGATACCAGGGAACGCCTGCAAAACCGTTTGGAAGAACAACAAAAAAGATTAGCACAAATTAAACGCAACAGGTAACTTACCCCAAATAATCCCGTATTATCCCTATGATGACGAAAGATCAGATCTTCGGCTATACACCAGCCGAACAATACAAAAAAACTGTTGCTTATTTTTCCATGGAATTTGCAATCGACCAATCGCTAAAAACATACAGTGGCGGACTCGGATTTCTTGCCGGTTCGCATATGCGCAGTGTTTATGAGTTAAAACACCCCACCATCGGTATTGGGATGTTATGGAAATATGGGTATTACGACCAGCTTCGTGGAAAAGATGCCACCATGAAACCTTTCTATGTAGAGAAAAACTATTCTTTTCTTCAAGATCCTGGTATCGAATTCACCATTAACATCCATGATGCTCCGGTAAAAGTAAAAGCCTATTTATTAGCGCCAGATACCTTTGGTTCTGCGCCACTATTTTTACTAAGTACCGATGTGGAAGGCAACGATTGGCAGAGCCAGTCCATCACCCACCGTTTATACGATTCAAACGAATCCACACGCATTGCACAATCCATGGTATTAGGTATCGGCGGTGCTAAACTGCTTGATGAGCTTAACCTGAATATTGATGTGTACCACATGAATGAGGGCCACTCGCTACCCCTTAACTTTTACCTCTATGCCAAACACAAAAGCCTGGAAGAAGTGAAAAAGAGAGTAGTTTTTACCACCCATACGCCTGAAGCTGCAGGTAATGAGGAACACAGCTACAGCCTGCTTAAAAAAATGTCATTCTTCTACCACCTTCAGGACCACGAGGTAAAACATATCTTGCAATTAGAGGGTGATGTACTTAATTATACCCTGGCCTCGCTGCTCTTTGCACGTAAAGCCAATGGGGTTTCTGCCTTACACGGACAGGTTGCACGCGACATGTGGAATGCCAACCCTAATATCTGCGAGATTACGTCGATTACCAATGCCCAAAATAAAACCTATTGGGCAGATAAGCAATTAGATCAGGCTATTACTGCTAATGACGACGCCGCGATTGTTTTGCGTAAAAAAGAAATGAAAACAGCGCTCTTTAAATTAGTAGCCGACCAGTCTGGTAAGATATTTAACCCTGATGTACTTACGGTAGTTTGGGCCCGCCGCTTTGCAGGTTATAAACGCGCCGACTTGCTGATGAACGACTGGAATCGCTTCCTGTCATTAGTCAATCATACGGAGTTTCCAATACAAGTTATCTGGGCTGGAAAACCATACCCTGAAGATGAAGGCGCCATTGAAACCTTTAACCACTTAATCAACAGCACTAAAAAACTTAAAAACTGCACCGTATTAACCGGCTATGAATTGCAGTTATCTGCACTGCTGAAAAAGGGTTCTGATGTATGGCTAAACAACCCGCGCATGTATCGCGAAGCCTCGGGTACCAGTGGCATGACGGCAGCCATGAATGGCAGCCTGAACCTCTCCTTACCTGATGGCTGGGTACCTGAGTTTGCAGTTGACCAACACAATGCTTTTGTTGTTGCTCCTGCTGAAGATCATTTAACCGGCGAAGAGAAAGACAGGTTCGAAGCAGAAGGACTGTTGGATAAATTGGAAAAAGTGATCGTTCCACTGTACTATAATGACCAGCAAAAGTGGTTGGCTATGGTTAAAACAGCCGCCCTGGAAATTGTACCAACATTCGATTCGGGTAGAATGGTCAAAGAATATGAACAGATATTATATTAATGTTTAACTTTGGCTCAGGTTTTGAACATAAAAACTAATTCGTCAATAATACACACACTCATTCTCTAGATGGAGAGCAAAGAAACTTCACCCACATTAAATGAAGAAGCTAAAACTCCTGGGCGTTTTACCCGGTTGTTTTTAACCCTCAACGATGTCTATCAATTTATTGCCCGCTTCTTTAAAGAAGGCTTCTTACCCCCGTATGAGCTCAAAGAATTATGGCGGCAATGTTATGATATTGGCTATCGTTCAGCCTTACTCATATCAACAACCGGTTTTATAACCGGTATTGTATTCGCTAAACAAAGCCGGCCTTCCCTGGCCGAATTTGGTGCCACTTCCTGGCTGCCTTCTCTGGTTGGTATTGCCTTGTTGCGTACACTGGCCCCCTTATTAACTGGTTTAATTGCCGCAGGTAAGGTTGGCTCCAGCATTGGTGCCGAATTGGCCTCCATGCGGGTTACCGAACAGATTGATGCCATGGAAGTATCAGCCACCAACCCCTTTAAATTTTTAGTGACCACCAGGGTTTTAGCAGCCACCATTACCATTCCTATCTTAACTTTTTATACAGCCATGATCGGGATGCTGGGCGGACTGGTGAACATTGCCATGTTCGAAGACACCAGTGCTAAAGCGTATTTTGAAGCCTCTCTGGAGTCCATTACCTTTCTTGACATTACGGCATCAACCATAAAAGCCATTGTTTTTGGCTTTACTATTGGTATTGTAGGGTGTTATAAAGGTTATAATTCTGATAAAGGTACCGAAGGTGTAGGTAAAGCCGCCAATTCTGCGGTGGTAACCGCCATGTTCCTCATCTTTATAGAAGAGGTGATTTCTGTTCAGTTTTTCGGCTTATTTAGAACCTAATCGTCATGACAGAGAAAAAACTAACAGATCCTAATCAGGAAAAAGTCATTGAAATTAAAGGCTTATACAAATCTTTCGGCAATTATCATGTGCTTAAAGATGTAGACCTTGACGTGTATAAAGGCGAAAATCTGGTGGTACTTGGTAAATCGGGTACCGGAAAATCCGTGCTTATTAAAATTATCATCGGTCTCCTTACGCCCGATCAAGGCATGGTAAAGGTATTGAACAATATTGTTGATGAGATTACTTACCAGCAACTGCTTGAATTACGACTAAAAGTAGGATTTTCCTTTCAAAATAGCGCGTTATACGACAGTATGACCGTAAGGCAGAACCTGGAATTCCCCTTAGTGAGAAACCGCCGTGATTTAACACAGGGCGAAGTAGACCATGCTGTGGAAAGTACGCTGGATGCCGTGGGTTTGGCGCAAGCCATCAATCAAATGCCATCAGAATTATCAGGTGGACAAAGGAAAAGAATCGGCATTGCCAGAACCCTGATCCTGCAACCTGAAATCATGCTTTACGATGAGCCAACAGCTGGGCTGGATCCCATTACCTGCATGGAAATTAATAGCCTGATTAACGAAGTTCAGGAACGTTATCACACCAGTTCCATTGTTATTACACATGATTTGACTTGTGCAAAAATGGTAGGCAACCGTGTTGCCATGCTACTGGATGGTAATTTTGAGCGTCAGGGAAGTTTTGAAGAGGTTTTTAACACAAACGATGAAAGGGTGCAACCTTTTTACGATTACAATTTTATAAAATAATTTTTATGCAAGTAACAGATAAACGGCGTCAAATAACGGTTGGCATTTTTGTATTTATAGGTCTGGCCATCTTTATTCTTGGGGTATTTACCCTGGGTGGCCAAAAGAAAGCGTTTACCAAAAGCATTAGCTTGAGCATCCTGTTCGATGATATCCAGGGTTTAAAAGCCGGCAACAATGTTTGGTTCTCCGGAGTAAAAATCGGTACCATTAAGAAAATCCAATTCTACGGAACTTCACAAGTACAGGTTGTTATCAGCATTGACGAAGAAGCGCATAAATATATCCACAAGGATGCAACCGCCAGTATTGGATCGGATGGGTTAATTGGTGCAAAGATCATTGTGCTGACCGGCGGAAGCGAGAAACTTCCCTTTATTGAAGATGGCGACCAGCTGAGGGTGAGTACTACCTTATCTACCGATGAGATCATGAAAACCTTTCAGGTGAACAACAAAAACCTGGTTGACATTACCAACGATTTCAAAACCCTGTCGAAAAACCTGGTGGAAGGTAAAGGTGCTGCCGGTGCTTTATTAGCCGACGAACAGATTGCACAAAATTTTAAAGCCATTGTGGCTAACCTGCAAACCACTACCCTGGCTTCTAACAAAATAGCGGCGGAACTAGATCAGTTTTCAAGAAAATTGAACACTAAAGGTGGTCTTGCCGATAAATTAATGACGGATACCGCTGTTTTTGCACAATTACAACGCTCCGTTGCCGAATTGCAAAACACGACGAAGTCTGCTGCAGTGATGACGGAAAACTTAAACAAAGCTTCTGCTAAGTTCAATCAAACTGACAATGCGGTTGGTCTGTTGATTAATGACCCTGCAACTGCGCAACAGGTTAAATCTATTATGACTAACCTGGAAACCAGCAGTCAGAAACTGGATGAAGATTTGAAAGCCTTACAAAGCAATTTTCTATTTAGGGGTTACTTCAAAAAGAAAGCAAAAGAAGAAGCTAAAGCAAAGGAAGAATTACAAGAAAACACAAATTAATTTAGTAAGCTAATCAGCTGTCGGCAAACGCAGCCAAACTTCTTTATACCTAATAACAAATACCATAAAAAAGCAGTGCCTGTCTCCTAAACGAGGATGACAGGCACTGCTTTTTTAAAGACACGGGACGCTCCTTGCGATGCCCTAAACAGTTATTTTCATGATTAGGGTTAATATATTTATAATAACGAAATATATATTATTATATAATAAAGATCAGAAATAATTTTCAGTTAGGATCCCCCTGATTTTGACCCAAGTCAAGCTTCTAATAAAAGCGAGATGAATACGACATGAATCCGTGTTGAATATATGTTTTTCTAGAAAAACACGGATACATTATACATCCAAGTAGTTTCCAACCTATATTCAGGCAGAATTATTCTCGAGTTTCTTTAAACTAAAAAGAGGCTGATCATTTTGCAAAAATGATACAGCCTCTTTTTTATGGTCATAATGATCAGGTGGTTATTTTTTCGCTCCCCTGATATCTAATTCATCAATAATGTTTTTAGCACCGCCTAACACCTCAATGCACCAAAGCACATACCGGATGTCGACACTGATGGTTCTTTTAAATTGTTTGTCAAAAGCGATATCACCGCTCATGGCTTCCCAATTACCATCAAAAGCTAAACCGATCAGCTCGCCATTTGCGTTCAACACAGGCGAACCTGAATTACCGCCGGTAATGTCATTGTTGGAGATGAAGTTTACCGTTAAGGTACCGTCATTTCCGTAGCGACCGTAATTCTTTTTCTTAGCGTTTTCAATCAGGTTAGCTGGCAAATCAAATTCGCTGTCTCCTGGAATATATTTCTGCATCACGCCTTCCATGGTCGTGGTAGGCTGGTAAGTAATCCCATTTTTCGGAGAGTAATCCTGTACCTGACCATAAGAAATACGCATGGTGGAGTTGGCATCAGGATACATCAGTTTTCCTTTGTTTTTCTCCAGAATCGCTTTTAAATATAAATGATCCAATTCTGCCTTTTTCGTTTCAAAATCTGATACGACTGAACCAAAGTTATTGGCAATATAATCAGCAGGAACCAGGTTAATAGCCCATTGGTATCCCGGGTCTTTTTTAACATCCTCTTGTGATGGATTGGTGGCAATAAAAGCCTTCAACTTTTCAGGTCTGATGAAATGACTGTTTTCCCATAGGTAATCAGCATATTTTTGAAAAGTAGTTTCCGGGTTACCAGTCCAGTATTTTTCTGCAATTTCTGCAAAAAACTTAGGCTGAGATTTAACGGGTACATCCTGGTAAAAAGAAGCCAGAATTTTAGCAAAAATCTTTTTATCAGCTTTCTCTGTATAGGTAGAAGTGTATTTGGCTAAAGTAGAAGCCATTTTTTCCTGCACCTGTTTATTAAAGGCTTCATCGCCTCTGCTAATGCTTAATTTTAATAAAGTGTTACCTGTAGTGATGGCCTGTGGCACCCATGCAGAAGCTAGGAAACCTTCGTTAATATAGGTCCTTTGCACCGCTATCGGTGTTAAGGTTTTATAAATGGCATCATACTGCTCCATTAATCCAGCAAATTCTGTTTTTTCTGCAGCCCAGTCGGTAAATGCTTTTTCTTCGACTCTTTTACTATCAGAAACTTTAAGTCTTTTCAGCTGTTCAGTCTGGCCAATATAGTATTTCCAATAGTTGGCAATACTGGCGTATTGTGAAGAAAGTTTTAAACGTGTATCCACGGATTTATCCATATCCTCTTTCCAGGAAGTAAGGCGGATGTTACGCAATTTCACGATCGTTGGGTTAACTTTTTCTGTCGCTAAATCTACGCCATACGATGTTAAATAACGGTCTGTGCGACCAGGGTAACCATAAACCATTGCAAAATCACCATTTTTCACTCCTTTAATCGATACAGGTAAAAATTTCTTTGGGGTATAAGGTGTATTGCTCACATCATATTTCGCAGGTGCATTACCTTTTCCAGCATACACACGGAAAACAGAGAAGTCGCCAGTTTGGCGTGGCCATTCCCAATTATCGGTATCACCACCATATTTACCAATATTTTGTGGCGGAGCGCCTACCAGACGAATGTCGTCAAAGCGTTCATACACAAATAGAATAAATTGGTTTGATTTATAAAAATCTTTAACATTCGCTTCCAGGTTAGGATTGGTTGCGGCAGCTTTGCTTAAGGAAGCAAAAATTTCTTTCATTTTAGCATCTTTTGCTTCACCTGTTAAACCTTTGGTTGCATTTAAAACCTGTGGCGTAACATCTTCCATTTTCAACAGGAAACGAACGAACAAACCATCAATTGGTTTTTCTTCGCCATAGTTTTTAGCATAGAAACCATTGTCAAGAATGTTGTTTTGTGCTGTGGAGTTTGACGCGATGGCATCATAACCACAGTGGTGGTTGGTAAAGATCAAACCTTTGTCGGAAACAATCTCTCCTGTACAGAAACCACCGAAATGAACGATGGCATCTTTAAGGCTGGAACCATTGGCACGGTATAAATCTTCGGCCGATAGTTTAAAGCCCTGCTTTTTCATTTGCTCTTGATTTTTACCGATCAGCATGGGGATCCACATTCCCTCATCTGCCTTTGCGGTGTTAGCGAACGAGCATGTAATCGCCAACAATAGCAGATAGACTAGTTTTTTCATAAATATCATAATTTACCGCAAAGGTAATAAGATATGGTTACAAAGGTAAGGTCAGTATAAATCTAGTTCCTCTGTTCACTTCGCTTTCTACTGCAATGGAACCATTTAAAGCTTTAATTTGAGTTTTAACCAGGTAAAGCCCTAAGCCCTTCCCCTCTACAGAAGTATCTATACGTTTATATAATCCGAACAAACTATCGCCATCTTTTTCCATATCGATACCTTTCCCATTATCTTCAAAGGTGAATTTTACAGCGCCAGGTAGTGCTTCACTTTTGATGGTGATAACTGGTGGTACACCTGACCTCCGGTAACGGATGCTATTGGAGACCAGGTTATAGAAAATACTGTGGATATAACTTTTTACAGTAGTCAACATCTGAACTTTGGTAAAATCACTGGACAGACTTACCCGATGTTTTACAATCAGGTGGTTGATGCTTAACTGGAGGTCGTTTATTAATTGCTGAAGGTCTACACTTTCCCTACCTTCATTCAGCTGTTCGCGCAGTTGTAAAACATGGTTGAGGTCACTAATTACGCCATCTAGTTTTTTTATACTTACTGATAAACTTTTAACCAGTTCTCCAGCCCCCTCGCTATCCCCAATCACATCTTCAAGAAGCGCAGCAAGGCCAATAATATTGGCAACCGGAGCCCTTAGGTTATGAGAAACCACATAAGTAAACTCTTCAAGGTCTTTATTCCGCTGCAACAACTCGGCGGTAATTTTTTCACTTTGAATAGCCGCAACTTTAACTTTAGTAATATCTGCAATAGACAAAAGCAAGCCCATATTTTGCTTGTCCTCACCGGTGATGGGTATCCAGCACAGGTTATACCACTTATCGCTGCCATCAGGTTCTACACGGCTCACCTCATATTCAATTTTTTCACCCAGTAACACGCGATCGGCTACATTTTGAATCAATTCATGCCGTTCCGGATCGAAATATTCCAATATGCTCTCCCCTTCCTGTGGATATTTATAACCCTGGAGCATGGAAATATCAATAGCCAAACTGTTATAGGAGAGCACTTTTAAATCGGCATCAACCAACACATACCCCACATCCGTATTATTAAAAATAGTGCGCAAATTTGCTTCACTGCGTTCCAGGGTCTGTTCCGCAATTTCACGATGACTGCGGTCGGAGATATCCCTGATGATGATACTCGACTGTTCCTTGCCCCTGGCATCTTTAAATAGCACAGTAGTCACTTCGCCAGGAATTTCCTTACCATCCTTTTGCACAAAAAGCACTTCTGCTTTGGCACGGCCCAAGCGGTTTCGAGTTTTTAAAATCTCCAGCAATTTAGGCTCTGCAAAGGTGAAAATGTATTCAGGAGTTAATTTACAAATCTCTTCTTCAGACATTTGAAATAATGCACAGGCAGCGGGATTAGCAGCGAATATTCTTTCGTTGGGTATGGTGAGTAAAAAGCCGTCCATGCTGTTCTCAAAAAAAGACCTGAATTGTGCTTCACTATTTTTTATGACCTCTATTTCTGCTTTACGCGTCGTAATATCCGTAACCATGGCCAGCGCCCCCTTGTATTTCCCCTGCTGGTCGTACATCGGACTAGCTGTGGTGTTCGTCCAAATGGAGCCTCCATTTTTAGTGATGTATTGCACCTCCTCTCTGGCTTTCAGACCCTGTTTACCATTCTTGATCAGCGACATCAATTCTTCCTGTTCAGTAGCCGGCAGCACTGCTGAAAAGTCAAGCCCGATCAGTTCCTCTCTTTGGTAACCTAGAAGCTCCATCATTTTGTTATTGACAAAATTAATTTTATGGTTAAGGTCCAGTGTACAAACACCTATTTCTGCGGTATGTACAATAGTTTTGTATATGTTTTCTTGATCGAATTCGGAAATGGTGGCCTCAGTCATTAAGTCGTTTGTTTAAAGCATTTAGTTTTAGATACTTCAGGATATCGCGATATGTTTTAAAAATAAGCATATTTCGGTACAATCATCAAAAGAGTAAAACTAATTTATCGTATGTTTGTTTAAATTTATAAGTATAAATCTACACAAATTAAATACTAATGAAGTATTCTATAGCTGATCTGGAGAAACTTTCGGGGGTTCAATCCCACACGATCAGGATATGGGAACAGCGGTATAAGGCTTTAACACCCCATCGATCTGCGGGAAATACGCGTTATTACGATGATGAACAGTTACGAAGGTTGCTGAACCTGGTCACCTTAAACCATTCAGGTATTAAAATATCACAGGCCTGTGCGCTAAGTAATGAAGAAATCAACAACATCATTCAACAAACTATAGATCAAAGTCGTGCCACAACGGGCGAATTTGAACATTACATCAATCAGCTTTTAATAGACGGACTGGCTTATAATGAACTAGCATTTAACAAGGTATTATCGCAAGCTATAAAACAGCATCATTTAAACAAGGCTTATGAGCAGGTCATTTACCCCTTGCTCAACCGCCTGGGCATGATGTGGCAGCAGGATAAAATATGTCCGGCGCAAGAACATTTTCTGTCTAACCTCATCCGCCAAAAACTTTTCAGTGTAATCGATAGCCTGCCGTCTGGTAACCCATCGGGTTCCACCTGGTTATTATTCTTACCAGAAGACGAAGGACACGACATTGGTTTATTATTTGCGAAATATGTTTTGCGAAATGCCCAACAAAAAGTGATATATTTAGGAAGCCATGTACCCATAAGCTCCTTAAAGCTAGCCATAAACGATAATCAGGTTGACCATTTACTGTTTTTTATGACACATGCACGTTTAGTAACCGATGCTCAGCATTATATTAATGAATTAGCCCTTCAGTTTACTTCAGGTCGGATACACCTGGCGGGCAACAGCAGACTACTTTCTGAAATAAAATTGCCTGATCATGTAAGCTGGTTTAAAAGCATTGGCGACCTTGAAAAATACATCCATCCCATCTCTTAATTAATATATGCACAGCACCGTTAAAAATAAACATATTGCCGTTATCGGGTCAGGCTTCGCCGGACTGAGTGCAGCTGCCTATCTGGCAAAGGCTGGTCATCAGGTAGAGGTATTTGAAAAAAACGAACAGGTGGGCGGCCGTGCCAGGCAACTAAAAACTGATGGTTATGTTTTTGATATGGGACCAAGCTGGTATTGGATGCCTGATGTGTTTGAGCAATTTTTCAAAGACTTTGGTTACCGGGCCAGTGATTTTTACTCACTAAGCCTATTGGACCCTTCTTTTGCTGTGGTATTCGACAAAGCAGATGTGTTGAACATCCCTGCCGATTATACCAGTTTGCGAGCGCTTTTTGAAAGCCTTGAACCGGGAAGTGCAGCAAAACTTGACGTGTTTATGGAGGAAGCTGCCTTTAAGTATAAAGTGGGCATGGAAAAACTGGTGCAAAAACCAGGCTTATCCTTATTAGAGTTTATGGATGCCGACCTGATTAAAGGGGTATTTAAGCTACAGGTGTTTACTTCTTTCAGCAAACATGTGCGTAAACACTTTAAGCACCCCCACCTGATTGCTTTGATGGAGTTTCCGGTGCTTTTTTTAGGTGCTACACCCGAAGATACCCCTGCTTTATATAGCCTGATGAATTATGCCGGATTAAAATTAGGCACCTGGTATCCTACCGGTGGTTTTGGTGAAGTGATTAATGCCATGAAATCCATTTGCGAACGTCTTGGCGTTACTTTCCACCTGAATGAGGCGGTAAGCCACATCCATGTACAGAATAACAAAGTAGATACGCTGACGACTACCAAAAGAACTACCACTTTCGATGCAGTGCTGGCCTCTGGTGATTACCACCACATCGAACAGCACTTATTATTGCCGCAATATAGAAACTATAGCAGCAGCTATTGGGAAAGCCGTGTATTAGCACCGTCTTGCCTGATCTTTTATCTGGGGATTAAAACGCAGGTAAACCGGTTGGAACACCATAATTTGTTTTTTGATGAAGACCTTAAAGTTCATGCCCAGGAGATTTACAAGGACCCAAAATGGCCATCTAAACCACTCTTTTATGTCTGCTGCCCTTCTAAAACAGACCATACGGTAGCTCCAGAAGGACATGAAAATATATTTCTGTTGGTACCCATTGCTCCGGGTTTAACAGATGATCATGTGCAACGGGAAACCTATTTTGACATGATCCTCGATAGATTGGAAACGTATTGCAATCAAGACATCCGTCAGGATATTGTCTATAAAAAAAGTTATTGTGTGCGCGACTTTGTGGATGACTACCATTCGTACAAGGGTAATGCTTATGGCCTGGCCAATACCCTCATGCAAACGGCTAACCTAAAACCATCGATTAGAAACAAAAAGGTAAGCAACTTATTTTATGCAGGACAGTTGACGGTCCCCGGACCGGGCGTTCCGCCTTCTCTGATTTCGGGTAAAGTAGCCGCTAAAGAATTAATAAAAGAGCTTAATCAAAATGCACGATGAAAGAACTATTTGACCAGCTGTCGGCAGAGTGCAGCAAGATTACAACCAGAAGGTACAGCACTAGTTTCTCCCTGGGGATCTACTTTTTGAGTAAAAAAATCAGAGGACCTATTTATGCTATTTATGGTTTCGTTAGGTTTGCTGATGAAATTGTTGACAGCTTTCATGAGTACGACAAGAAATACCTTTTGGATAAATTTAAGCGCGATTGTTTTGAAGCCATTGCACAGGGCATCAGTTTAAACCCGGTGTTGAATTCTTTTCAGAAGGTGGTCAATGAATACCAGATTGAACATTCCTTGATCCACGACTTCCTCAATAGCATGGAAATGGACCTGGAACCTGCGGTATACAGTCGTGATAAGTATGAAAGTTATATATTGGGTTCGGCCGAAGTGGTAGGCCTGATGTGTTTACATGTCTTTACAGATGGCGACAAGGCTTTTTACGAGCGTTTAAAGCCTTTTGCTATGAAATTAGGTTCTACTTTTCAAAAGGTAAACTTTTTACGCGACGTAAAAGCAGATTACCTACTTTTGAACCGTAATTATTTCCCTGGTGTAGATCTGGGCAATTTCTCAGATTATCAAAAGAAATGTATTGAAGAAGAAATAGAAGAAGAATTCCGACTGGCGCTGATTGGGATCAAACAATTGCCACTATCGTCCAGAAGCGGAGTTTATTTATCCTATATTTATTATAAAGAGCTTTTTAACAAGATCAAAAGTATATCAGCGAATGAAATTATGGACAGACGCATTCGAATCTCCAATCCCCATAAAATTGGATTGATGTTTGATTCCATGATCAGATACAAAATGAATTTTCTATGAAAATATTACTCCTCCTTTTTACGTTTTTAGTTAACCCAGCAGTAAGCAACATGAACAAGCCATCGCTTGTTGATATCAGGAACCTATTGGTGCAGGCAGCAGAGAGCAAAAAGGCTAATACGCAGTTAAAGGCAGCGTTAGCACAATATGGCGATAACAATACTGTGATTAAAGGATACCGCGGCGTATCGACCATGATTGAAGCCAAACACATGTTTAATCCCATGTCACGATGGAATAAATTTAAACAAGGTAGGGCAATGATGGAAGAAGCAATACAATCGGATGTGAACAATTTCGAACTGCGTTATCTCCGTTTTGCCATACAAACCAGTGTACCAGCGGTGTTAGGCTATTCTAAACACATTGAGGAAGATAAAAAGCTGTTGATTGCACAACTAGAGAACATAAAGGATACAGACCTGAGAAACAGGACCGTAAAACATTTAAGGAGCACAAAACTTTGTACCCCGGAAGAACTGAATAAGTTAAAAAAATGGAAGACCACGTAATACTTGTTGACGAAGGTGATAACCAGATTGGAACGATGGAAAAACAGGAAGCACACCTTATCGGCGCGCTTCACCGGGCATTTTCTGTGTTTATCTTTAATCATCGCCAGGAGTTGCTCTTGCAGCAGCGTGCATTAGAGAAGTACCATTCTGCAGGGTTGTGGACAAATACGTGTTGCAGTCACCCCAAACCTGGCGAATCCCTAATCGATGCGGCGAACCGCCGTTTACAGGAAGAAATGGGGATGGAAACTGCGTTGGTTTATGGATTTCCCTTCACTTATGAAGCGGCCTTTTCCAATGATTTGATCGAGCATGAATATGACCATGTATTTTTCGGACAGTCTGATGAATTACCACAGCCGAATCCAGAAGAAGTGGCGGCCTATAAATATGTAAGTTTATCTACATTATATCAGGAATTGAACGATAACCCGGAGCAGTATAGCGCCTGGTTAAAAATATGTTTTAATAAAATGGTTGAATATAAAGAATTGAAATTATGGACAGCTGGGTTGTAAAAGTGCTTGTAGTACTCGTTACTTTTATGTTAATGGAAGGTGTTGCCTGGTTTACACACAAATATGTTATGCATGGCTTATGCTGGTTTTTACACAGCGATCATCACCAGAAAGACCACCCTGGTTTTTTCGAGCGTAACGATTTTTTCTTCCTTATTTTTGCTATTCCGGGTATTATATGCCTGGCTTTGGGTAGCTTATATAATGTGCAGCTGGCTTTATATATAGGTATAGGCATAACGGCCTATGGTGCAGCATATTTTTTTATACACGATATCTTTATTCACCAACGTTTTAAGTTTTTGAGAAAGACGGATAACCGTTATTTTAAGGCGCTGCGAAGGGCACATAAAATGCATCATAAACATGTAAATAAGGAACATGGCGAATGTTTCGGAATGTTGTGGGTACCGCTTAAGTATTTCAAGTCATGAAGTATACCTACCTCCTGGTTAACTTTTTCACCATTATTGTACCCTTTATTTTTTCCTTTCACCCCAAACTAAACTTTTATAAAACCTGGCGCTCCTTTTTTCCGGCAGTGGTTATTACAGGGTTGTTTTTCGTTTTATGGGACAACTATTTCACGGGATTAGGCATCTGGGGGTTTAATGAACAATATACCCTGGGCATCTTTTTTGGCCACCTTCCCCTGGAAGAGATTCTTTTCTTTTTTTGTATCCCCTATGCCTGTGTATATACTTACCATTGCATAGATCTATTTATCAAGAAACCTTTATCTCAGGTCCTTGAAAAATGGCTAACTACCTTTTTTATCACCAGTTCCCTATTCGTTTCGGTGCTGTTTTATAAACAAACCTATACACTCTTTGCATTTATATGCCCAGCGCTATTATTGATTCTGGCTAAATATGTATTAAAGGTAAATTGGTTGCTCAAGTTTTACCTCATTTACGGCATCCTGCTGTTTCCTTTTTTAATTGTGAATGGTGTGTTAACCGGCACTGGCCTGGAGAACCCGGTAGTGTGGTACAACGAAGAAGAGATCTTCGGCTTAAGGATATTAACCATCCCTGTTGAGGATGTTTTTTATGGCATGGCCATGGTGCTGATGAACTTATTGATTTATAAAAGAAAAGAGGCTTAAGCCTCTTTTCTTTTATCACCTATCTATTGTTTTTTAAGGAATTCTGTTCTTAAAACGATGCTTGTCCCATCTACCTTACAATCTACTTCATCCGGATCGTCGGTTAACCTGATTCTTTTTACTACTGCACCTTTTTTAACGGTCATTGAAGAGCCTTTTACTTTTAAAGTTTTCATCACCACTACTGAATCCCCATCGGAAAGCAGGTTACCATTTGCATCTTTAACTTCCATTCTAATTTACTAAGTATATAACAAATTAATAATAATTTAACTTCAGCAAATATAAAGAAATCATTTAAATTGATTAAAATTATCTATTTTGTTTATAGAAGCATATGACCTCTATATTATCAACTGTCTTGCTCATCGTTATATTACTGTAATGGCTTATGAAATCACTTGTTTATTTAACACTCTTCTTTGCTTTAAACACCAATTTCGCTAAAAGCCAGGCTATTCCCTCTGTGCCTCAACCGAGAGATTATAGGACTGCCATCGTCAAAATTCTTGGTAAACATATAAACACTGACAGTTTGTTCGCAACGCCAAGCGAACATGTGTATATTTTTTCAATGAGCCTTTCCTTTAATGCAGCAGGTAAAGTAGATCGGGGTGTATTTCAGTGATATGATGTCTGATAATTTAAAACGCTTTATCAAAACAGGTGAAGATTTAACGGCGACTGCTAATGCCATAGATTTTAAAAAAGATTTTGCAAATAAACTGGTCATATATCCGATTGTCGTTAAAAGATTTGAAGATTATAAAATCGACAATCCAAATGAATTCCTGAGTGGAATTGTAAATTTATGGCCTGTACTCAACTTAAAGGATAACGCCAAACAAGTCGTGTTCCAACGAGCAGTAATCTATGGTTATGGTGGTGAAATTAAATGTTATGCTATTTCCCCTTAAATAAACTCACCTATATTTCATTATAGTGTCCTTGCAGGTAACGTCACACTTACCAGCTAGCTGGCTCCGGTCTAGCAGCATACACATTCGGAAAATCCTGAGCGAAGTTCGAGCCAGGCTCAAGCCATGTATCTCGCATGTTTGGCTTTAACAATAACCACAAGGGAACTGACCTGCGCCTGTTAAGAAGTAATTTTAGCTTGCCCGTTACGCCCTTTAAAAACACCCAAATTGAACACAATCACCGCCACAAAGAGTAAACTATAGGCTAACAACTGATTGGTGTGATAGGGCTCTTTAAAATGGATAAAAGCAATTAAAAAAGCGATGATGGGGTTGATATACATAATAATCCCAAGTGTAGACGAAGGAAGCTCAATCAGTGCATACAGGTTTAAAAAGAGTGGAACGATGGTAAACACCAGCGCCACAACAAGAATAAGTAACCAGAAATCAACAGCATCTGGTATTGGAGCAGCATTGACAAAAAAATAAGGCAGCATAAACAGTGCTGAAATGGCCAGGTTAATCCCCAACATATTTAAACTATTTACCTGGGTAATAAACCGTTGGATGATGAGGTAAATGGCGTATACAGAAGCTATTCCTATGGACCACAATACTTCGCGAAGGGAGCCTGTAGCTAAAAGCAATATACTAAATATAGCGATGGCCATTCCTATTAGCTTTACCCTGGTCAGTTTTTCTTTAAGAATGAAAAAGCCACCCAGGGCGGTTAACAACGGGCAAACCATATAAGCAAAGGCAGCCGAAGTCAGGCTGACATTATTAACAGCATAGATAAAGGTAAACCAGTTGACCATCAATAAAATGGAGGAAAGAAAGATAAGTCCTCCTAATTTAGTCCTGCCGGTTCGCGAAAGTGTTTTAAACACCTTGATGTCTTTTTTTAGGTTGGCACGACCAAAAGTAAGGATAATAACCGCCAGTAAGAGTAAGGCTGTAAATACCCGGTACTCCAGAATCTGCA
This sequence comes from Pedobacter sp. CAN_A7, assembly GCF_015752175.1. Taxonomy (NCBI): domain Bacteria; kingdom Pseudomonadati; phylum Bacteroidota; class Sphingobacteriia; order Sphingobacteriales; family Sphingobacteriaceae; genus Pedobacter; species Pedobacter sp. CAN_A7. The sequence continues at coordinate 435,168 of NZ_JADOUW010000003.1, forward strand.
TGGAGGGGTAAGCGCTCAGGGCTTTCAACGGGATCGCAAAACCGCCCCAAACCACAAAGGCAACAATACCTGCCGCGTAATATTTAAAAGTACTTTTCTGCATCATTAACTTATTCTTTTTCCGTCTAACAACATGTCCATAGCATGGCGCAGGGTTCCTGCTTTTTTCACTTCACCCGAATTCACAAAAAAGATCTCATCTGCGTTTTGAATAGTGTTTAACCGGTGAGCGATGATGACCAGCGTCGTTTCTTTGGGAAGCTTTTTCAATATATCACTTAATAATTGCTCCGTGATGGTATCGATATTTGCGGTGGCCTCATCGAGAATGAGCAATGCCGGCTTGCGCAATACCGCCCGCATGAAGGCAATGATTTGTTTCTGCCCCAAACTGATGTTATCAGATCCGGAACTAATCATGGTATCCAGTCCTTCATCAAAAATTGCCAGCAGTTCGCTGAGTTGAGCAGCGGCAATGACTTCGGCTAACTGTTGAGGAGAATAGTTCCTATATAATGGGTTGCCGTAAATGATGTTGTCTTTAACGCTGCCAGTAAACAGGAAGGGTTCCTGAAGGATGAAGCCAATTTTATTGGTGCGCTCTTCGGTGGAGAAAGATCGGATATCTTGCCCTTCTAGAAAAACTGTACCCGCTGTAGGATCGTATAAACGAGCAATTAAGGATGCAGTAGTCGTTTTACCGCCACCTGTTGGGCCAATAAGCGCGTAAGTTTTTCCTTTTTCTAATTCGAAATTAATGTTGTGCAGAATTTCCTTACCTCCTTCGTAACCGAAGTGCACGTCTTTGAAGGCCAATAGCGGTGCGTCAGGATTTGCGATGCCTGGTTTAACATCCACGAGGTCGTTCTCCATCGACAGGATGTTGGAGATCCTGTCCCACCCGGCCATGGCCACTTGGAAATTAGCCCACAATGCAGCTAACTGACGTAAAGGATTATAAAAGTTAGTGGCGTAAGACAGGTAACTGACCAGCAAACCAATGGTAAACTGGCCTATGGAAATCAGGTAGATCCCGTAAAGCAAGACAATTAATTGAGCAAAACTGGCCAACAGTCCATAAACTGGCGCAAAGATATTATTGGCTAAACCAGCACCGATGGCAGTTTTATAGTTTTCCTGGTTGACCTCATCAAACTTCTTCCTGAAGTAATCGCGGCGGTTGAAGGCGATGATCACCTTAAAGTTTTGTAAACTTTCCTGAATCTCGCCACTCAGGTTACCGGTACTTTTAAGGTTAACGGCATTTTTACGTTTTACCCAAGGCGATAAAATAGCGGTAAAAATCAGGATAAGTACAGCAGGTGCCAGTGTGGCTAAACCCAATTTCCAATTAATGGCCAATAAAAATATGCCAGCTCCCACCATGGTGACAATACTGCCGATAAACTGCATTAACGCCTGACTAAAAAACTGGTTTAACTTATCCGTATCGTTATTGACCCTGGAAATCAGGTCGCCTGATTTATTCTGATTAAAAAAGCCAACTGGCAATTCCTGAATCTTAGTAAAAATGGCGTTTCTAAGTGTATACAACATGCGCTGTCCTACCCCCCCCATCAATTTGGTTTGTAAGTAACCTGTAGCCAGGGTAATCAAATACATGATGAATAGTATACCTGTAAACATAAGGACACCGTCATATTGACCAGTACGAATGTAATGATCTATGGTATAACCGATAAGGAAAGGACCTAACAACAGCAAACCTGAATTTAGGAGTATGGCAACCATGGCTTTGAGCAGGTTATTGCGCTCTGTGCTGATCAGCTGCAGCAGTTTCTTCAAAGCCGTTAAGGTCGACTTCTTTTCCTGTTGTGCAGTAGCCTGGTTAAGATTGTAGTTCATAATTGCTTGTACTCTGTTGTGAAGTGTAGATCTGAACATATTCAGGGCTACTTTTAATCAGTTCTGCATGTGTGCCTTCGGCAATTATTTCGCCTTGCATCAATAAAATCACTTTGTCGTAATGCGTTACGGCAGCAATTTTCTGGGTAACAGACAGTAAAGTTAAACCCGGGTAATTGCGCTGCACATTGGCTAAAATGCGTTTTTCGGTTGGTGCATCTACGCGGGCAGTAAAATCGTCGAGCAGTAATATTTTTGGATTAAGCGCAAGTGCCCTGGCCAGCATGATTCTTTGTTTTTGTCCGCCAGAAAGGCTTGAGCCGCGTTCAGAGACGATGGTATTTAGCTTTTCGGGCAAGGCATCGATAAAATCGGAAAGCTCGGCGGTTTCAATCGCTTTAGCTAGTGATGCATCGGTTACCGTATCACTAAAAGCAATATTTTCGCGAATACTCAAGTTGAACATGATGCTGTCCTGAAACACAAAACCCACCTGGCGGTGGAAAGCGTCCTGGTTATAATCTGCCAAGGGCTGTCCGTCAAACAGCACTTCACCAGATGCCGGCTTAATGAGGTTTGTCAGAAGATACAATAACTGCGTTTTTCCAGCCGCTGTAGGACCAATAATTGCCGTTTTTGATCCTGCTTTTAAAGAGAAAGAGATATTTTTTAAAGCTGGTTTTTGTCCGTAATAAAGCGAAACGTCCTTAAGCTCCAGGTCTCCCCTGATGACTTCCGTAATGGAACCCGTTTCCAGAATCTCTGCCGTATGAAGCACATTTTCAATGCGCTGGTAAGATGCTGTAGCCTGTGCGATGACATTACTCATGAAACCAATCACCAGGATGGGGAAAATAAGCAAAGCCAGGTAACTATTGAAAGCAGCAAACTCACCCAGGGTCATGCTGCCCTGAATAACAAAGTGTCCCCCAAGGGCGAGGATGGACAAAGCGGCCATGTTAGACACAAAAACGATGGCAGGTATTAATCCGGCGAATAACCGCAATATGGCGAGGCCTAGATCCCGTGCTTCGGTATTTGCTGCTAAAAATTTGTTGTATTCTAATTGCTGTGAATTGATGACACGGATGATGGAAGAACCTAAGACGCTTTCGTTGATCACTTTATTTAACCAATCAATCACTTCTTTACTTCTTTTGAACAACACCTTCACTTTACGGAGCACCATGTAAAAGGTAATACCGATGATAGGGATTATGGCGATGATGATCAGGGCCAGTTTCCAGTTAATCATCAGCAACAAGATGCTGGATCCTATAATTAAAAAAGCAGAAGAAGCGATGGATACAATGGCCTGTGATACGAACATCTTGATCGCATCCACATCGCCTGTTAAATTGGTAAGTAATTTGGAGGGATTAGCCTGTTCGATATAACTGTGACTTTGGCGCGAAATCTGGTCAGACAGTTTGGTCCGCAGGTCTTTGGCCACCCGTTCTGAAGCATAGGTTTGCACGATACTTTGCAGGTAGGTGAAGATAAACACCAGCACTATGGCTACGGAAAAGGTTATTAATATGGGCTCTATTTCAAATACGCCATTGGTAAAAGCATCTATACCCCCGGCAATGATGGTAGGTAATAGCAAATTGATGCCATTACTGAGGAGAGCGAGAAAGATGAGAAGAAAAATTAGCCGCCGGTAAGGCTTAAGTAAGCTAAATATACTTGCTTTTTTTTCCTTTTTAGTTGTTTCCATAATGACTGCCTGGGCAAAGCAAAGTTTAGCTTGCTAAATTACTTTGATTTTTTATGACCAGAGAATTTAAACCTGTATTTATCCAGTTTAATGTGAATATATCGTAAAAATTTATCCATTGGTTGATTGGAAACTCCCTTGAGGCTATGGCGACTGCGGCGCTGCGAAGAATATATTCCGGTATGCCCACTAAAAAAGTAAGCCGTAAAACAGGCTATAGCAAAGAAAATGGTATATGCTGGCCCAAAAATTTCCATGCCCATGACGGTGCAGGCTAATGGCGTTTTGGTGGCACCAGCAAATACGGCCAGGAAACCCAATGCTGCGAAGAGGCTGATGGGCGCATTGATTAGGGTTGCTAAAGTATTTCCAAGTGTTGCCCCTATATAAAATAATGGCGTAACCTCTCCCCCCTTGAAACCTGTGGCCAGGGTAGTTGAGGTGTAAACCGTTTTCCATAACCAGCTCCAGGTATCGGCACCACCGGCTTGGAAAGCACTGGTAATGGTGATGGCGCCTGGATATTCAGCTTCCACACCTAAACTAAGGTAATCTGGCTTTCCATTGATCCAGGCAAATAAAATGAGTAGCAAGCCACCCAGAACCGGGATGAGCCATTTCACTTTAATCAACTTTGTAAACAAACTTTTTAATCGGCGGGTAAGGGTAGCAAATAATAGACTGGCTGCACCGAATACGATGGCCACCGCAAAAATCTGTAATACGATCAAGGTATTTGCTGGTAGAAAACCCTGCCATAGATAAATGGCTTTAACCGCCTGGTCAATATGATATGGGGTGTGCTGAACGCCCCAGGTGGTGACGGTAAAATCGGCAATAAGACTTGCCAGCAAACAGGTAACCAGGTCTTTATAATTTATTCGACCAAGGGTTAAGACTTCGATGGCAAAAATAGCTCCGGTAAATGGTGTGCCGAAAACGGCGCCAAAGCCTGCCGCCATACCACAGGTTAATAGCGTTCGTTTTTGTTGCCTGTTTAAGTTAAACCGCTGACCAAACTTTGCCGCAATGCTTACTCCAATTTGAACAGCTGTGCCCTCGCGGCCAGCAGACCCTCCGAAAAGGTGGGTAATGACTGTAGCCAGTAGGATAATTGGGGCCATATAACCGGGTACCCCAGCAGCAGGCCGGTATATTTCTTCAAGAATAAGGTTATTCCCTCTTTCAGACGAGCGCCCTACACCTTGGTAAAGGTAGTGAATGGCCAATCCGGCAATGGGCAGCAGGTATAACAACCAGGGGTGATCAAAGCGCCATCGTATAGCCAGGTGAAGTAAGACCAAAAACAGCGCGACCACACTGCCAATAGCTATAGCAAGCGGAATAATAAGCAGTACTGTTTTTTTCACCTTCCGATGTATTCGATTGTTAACAACATATACATTTTAGCTGATATGATAAGTTGCACCTTTAGCCACTTCAAAACTAACCACTGCCGCATTATCTTTTTTGCCGATTAATACTTTTCCTGCCGCATCTGCTACTGCTTTTCCTGCCGGCAGGTATAATTTGGCTGTTCCGGCATGGGTAGCCCTTAACATCGCTTTTTCTACTTTTCCGTCTTTCCAGTCGATGTCGACATGAAAAGCTCCACGGGTTTTAAACCCTTTTAAACTTCCCTGTTGCCAGGCTGCTGCCGATGGTAAGGCTGGCAATAAACGGATTACCTCGTCTTTGCCGTGACTTTGCACCAGCATTTCGGCAATGCCTGCGGCACCGCCAAAGTTTCCATCAATTTGAAAAGGCGGATGGCCACAGAAAAGGTTGGGGTATGTACCACCTCCATTACCGTAATCAACACCATCAATTTTACCAACCGGAGTTAACAACTGTTTAAGCAACAGTAAAGCATGGTCGCCATCGCCTAAGCGGCTCCAGAAGTTAATTTTCCAGGCTTTAGACCAACCTGTACCCCCATCACCACGTTGAGCAAGCGTTACCCTGGCTGCAGCGGCCATTTCTGGGTTGTCCCAAGGCGTAATTTCATCATAGGGATGTAATCCATATAAATGCGAAACATGGCGGTGGGTAGGCTCGCCATCTTTCCAATCTTCTAACCATTCATTGATATCACCGGCGGCGCCGATCTGTAAGGGCGCCAATTTAGACCGGGTCACTTTCAAGGAGTCTGACCAGGCCTGATCAACATTTAAGATGTCGGCCGCAGCGATCACGTAGTCAAACGTTTCACGACATATCTGCATGTCCATCGTCGGTCCCATGGCGGTGTTTCCTTTAAAGCCATTAGGCATGATGTAAGCATGTTCTGGTGAATTGGAAGGTGCGGTAACCAGCCAGCCGTTTTTAGGCTCTTTTATTAAAATAGACGATAAAAACTGTGCAGACCCCTTTAATACAGGGTAGTATTTTCTTAAAAAGTTTTCATCTTTAGTATAGCGGTAATGTTCCCAGATGTGTTCGCATAACCAGGCGCCACCAGTTAAGGTTGATCCCCAATCAGCACCTTCACCAGGTGACGTAAATTTCCAGGGATTGGCTAATACATGCGCAACCCATCCCGGAGCATTGTAATAAGCTTTTGCAGTTTTCATTCCTGGCTCTACTAATCCAGCGGTAAATTCAAACAAAGGTTCGGCGAGATCTCCCAAACCCATAGGTTCAGCCAACCAGTAGTTCATTTGCAGGTTAATGTTCAAATGGTAATCACCATTCCAGGGGGCCTGGTATTCAGGAGCCCAAATGCCTTGTAAATTGGAGGGCAAGGTGCCCGGCTGTGAGCTGGAAATCAATAGGTATTTTCCGAAGTTATAGTATAATACGGGCAACTGCGCATCGGCATCCCCTTTTGAAAAGGCAATGAGGCGTTCTGGCGTACTCAGTTTAGCTATTTGTGGCTCCACCTGATTTAAGGAAAAGCTATTGCGGTTATAAAAACTTTGAAAAGCTTTTACATGTTGGGTTTTGGCTTTTGCATAGTCCTGATCAATTTGTTTTGGCAGGTTACGGATCACTTTCTCCAGCGGATTGGCCAATGGTTTAGCCGGATCCTGCAGGTTATAATCAGTAGCTGCCGAGAAATAAATCACCAATTCGTTTGCATTGATGATGTCTGCTTTATCTGGAGACAATTGTATCCGTCCACCCTTAACCACCGGGCGCATGGCCGCAGCAAAGCGCATCCCTGGTTTATCCTTATGCGGCAGTTGTCCTTGCATAAATAGTAAACCCTGGGCCTGACTTAACTTCGCATGTTCCTTTCTATTTAACTGTAAAGACAAGTTAATCTTGTTTTTTTTGGATGCAGTGATTTTGATGGCCATGTAATTGCCAGACAGGCTGACAAAAGTTTCCTGGGTAAAAGTGGTGCCATTACGTTTCCAGGTAGTAGTTGCCAGGGCCTTGTCTAATTGCAATTTCCGGTGATAATCGCTTACGTTTGTAGTGGTATCTTTCCATTCTATAAACAGATCACCCAGGGTCTGGTAACTTCCATAATTATCATTGGCACCCTGACCGTAACCACTACCATTGCCTTTACTCACAAATTTCTGCTGTAATAACTCTTGTGCAGCTTTATTATCGCCTTTTAAAAGGAAGTTTTGAATGGCAGGCAGGTAACGATGGGCGCTATCGCTATCTGCATCCTGAATACCACCTGACCAAAGTGTTTTTTCGTTAAGCAATATTCTATTGCGGTTGGTACCACCAAAGTCCATCGCCCCAATGTGGCCATTACCTAATGGCAAGGCTTCCAAATAATGAGCAGCAGGTTTTTTAAAGGTGATCTCCTGAGCGCCTTGCTGTGCAAAAAGGGGAGTTAAAGAAAATAATGTAAGAAGGGCAAATACGGTATAACGCTTAAATTCCATGGTTGTCGTCTATAAATAGAAGGATAAGTCTGGCTGCAGTCTCCCCTTCAGGTAATGATAAATATTTTAATGCTGTATTCCAATAACTATGTTAAAGAATTACAGGCTTATTTTAGAAAATTGTTCCTAATTGATTATGTTAGCCTAAGCATTCAACCAACATGAACCTTGCTGCATTTTGCAGATATAAACAACCAAGATGATTAAAACCAGATACCGATGCATGATGGCCATGGCCAGCCTGATTATAGTGGGCAGTCCGCTTTGCGCAGATGCACAACGTTTAAAGAAAAACAACCCATCCATCACCATTTCGCCAAATGATACTGAAGCTGATATTATTCGTAAAGCAGCGCAGGTTACTCCTACTAATGCCCAGTTGCGGTGGCAGAAACTGGAACTTACAGCCTTTATTCATTTCGGGATCAACACCTTTACCAACCGGGAATGGGGCGATGGAAAGGAAGACCCTAAATCATTTAATCCTACGGCCTTAGACGCCAGGCAATGGGCAAGGGTTTGTAAAGAAGCAGGCATTAAACAAATCATTTTAACAGCAAAACATCATGATGGCTTTTGCCTTTGGCCAACAAAAACAACCGATCACTCTGTAAAAAGTAGTCCCTGGAAAAATGGCCAGGGCGATGTGGTTAAAGAACTGGCTGCTGCCTGTGCAGCATATGGTTTAGGTTTCGGCGTATATGTTTCGCCATGGGACAGAAACTCGCCTAGCTATGGCACCGCTGCTTATAACGATTTGTTTGTTAAGCAACTCACAGAGTTATTAACACAATACGGAAAAATTGATGAGGTATGGTTTGACGGGGCAAATGGTGAAGGCCCGAACGGAAAGAAACAAGTATATGATTTTCCACGCTGGTACAAGGTCATCAGAGATTTGCAACCTGAGGCAGTAATTGCCGTGATGGGGCCTGATGTGCGTTGGGTAGGTACGGAAAGTGGTTATGGTCGTGCCACGGAATGGAGTGTGGTGCCTACAACTAACACTTCGCAGGAGCAGATTGCCGCAGGATCGCAGACTAATGAGATCATCAAGCCGGAAATTGATCAGATGGCAGCCGATATTGGCAGCCGCGAGAAGATTAAAGGCGCCACGGGACTGGTATGGTACCCTGCAGAAACAGATGTATCCATTAGACCGGGCTGGTTTTACCATCCGGAAGAGGATAAACAGGTAAAAACGCCCGAGAAGTTGCTGGACATTTATTTTAATTCTGTTGGCCGCAATGGGGTTTTACTTTTGAATATTCCACCGGATCAAAGAGGCTTGATTCATGAAAATGACGAGAAAAATCTGCAGGAATGGAATAGGTTAATTGAAAGCACGTTCAAAACAAACCTAATGAAAGGCGCAACCTTTAAAAGTGTGAATGGTAAAAACACCAGGGCTTTAAATGATGCTAAATTTGACAGCCACTGGATAACCAAAGGTACAGATACGACCGCCAGCATAGAGATCCATTTGCAGGGACCACAGACATTTGATGTGTTCTCCATCCAGGAAAACATTACGGTAGGTCAACGAATCGAGGCTTTTGTATTGGAGTATCAGGATGGACAGGAATGGAAGAAAATTACAGAAGGAACCACCGTTGGTTTTAAAAGACTATTACGTTTTCCAGTAGTACAGGCGGAAAAACTTCGTTTGCGGATCACCTCCTCGCGATTAAATCCCACAATCGCAGAGATGGGAATTTATAAATTGGTAGAATAAAGCTTGGGAGCCTAATTTTAGTTTCTGGGCTCCCAGCGCACTACATCACCCCACATGTCATAGATTTCCGTTCTCGATACCACGATGTATTCTTCTTTAGCCAGGTAGGTACCTTCCTGCCAGGTGCCATAATCTTCATCGATCGTGGTTTGAAATTTAACCTCTTGTCTGTCTTCAGGCAGGCTGCTTTTATCTAGTCTCACTTCCATGTTACAAAAGTAAGCATTTAACAGGAACGCAGTTGATTATTTTACTGCGCTCCTGATTTTACACGTCTTGCTTCTGCATCTGCGCTGCTAGACCTTTCTCGGGCACCCTTGATATTGGTGCTCCCAAAACGGTAAGTAACGGTGGCACGAAAAACCTGGCTTTCCCATTTTATCCTGACCAAATAATTTTGGGATGGTAAAGCACTGGTGATTTTATTTTTGCGGATATTAAAAACATCGTTGGCGGCTAACTTAATGTTCAATTTTTTATCCATAAAGTTTTTGCTCAGCCCCATATCTATGGCATACATGGGGTCTATTAATAAGGTTCCATAAACTTGTTTGGAAACAAAAAAACCTGATAACTCGAAGTTTGTAGTTGGGTTAATGGTGATGGTTTGGTTCGTGTTAAAATTAAAAGCCAGCCGTCCGCTTTTATAAGGTGCATTTGCTAAGTTGGGTGATTCAAACCGGTTGTAAAACACAGTTAAGTTATTATTGGTACTCCACCACTTGGTAATAGGTAAGGGAGAACTGATGTTTAAATTATATGAATCCTGGGTAGCCAGATTTTCATTAGAAATAAAAATTGTCTTTTTAGCAGTATCAGATAACAATACTTCTGTAATGACATCGCTGGTATGACTGTAACCTAAAGTGGCATTTAAAGTCTTTTTAAAGGAATAAGACAGCTCAAATGAATTGGTGTATTGAGGCTTTAAAAAAGGGTTTCCAAATTGGTAAGAATATAAATCAACATAATAAACAAATGGATTTAGGGAACCATAATCGGGACGATCAATTCTTCGGCTATAGGACAAGCCCATGGAATGGTTTTTAGAAATGTCCTGGTTTAGGAATATACTTGGGAAAAAATTCAGGTAATCGCGTTTCACAATGCGGCTTTCAGTGACCGAATTTCCTTTTGAATTAGTTTGCTCTGCCCTTAGTCCTACTTGAACACTGGTGCTTTTAAACTTCCGGTTTATATTAATGTAAGCTGCATTAATATTTTCATCGTAAATAAACTGATTGCTTCTGGTGGGATCATTTTCCCAGAGGTTATTGTTGTGATTGAAATTTAAAAACTTATAGTTATTGTCAGTAGAAACAAAGCTTGTTTTTACACCTGTTTCTAGTTTCATATCCTTGTTTAAAGGATAGGTGTAATCTACTTTTCCAGACCAGATTTTAACTATGGAAGGCGTTCCGTTCTGGAATAAATAAGGCGCCCTGCTTTGTTGCCCTCCCGAATTAAGATAAAGGTTATCAAATGCATTTTCTTCGATACCATCATACTGCGCAAAGTCTGCATCAATGGTAAGTTCTTGTCCGAGGGTATCTATAACGCTTTTATAATTCACGTTAAACGTCATGCCAGTATACTTTGAATTAGACAGATTTTTAGCCACCACTGAGGAGTCGCCCACAGCGGGAGTGCTGCCAATTAAAGTTAACACATCGGCATTGCTATCCCCATTGCTGTTGTAGCCCGTAAACACAAACCCGATGGTATTTTTATCGTTGAGAAAGTAATCGACACCAGCTTTATAATTACTGTTGTTACGGTTTCTGATGTTATTACTGGTTTGGTCAAAGATCGTTTGATCTTGTAAGGTATTATTCACCCGATAGATGTCAAGGTCATTAAATCGCTTATTGCGTCCATAATCAACATTGCCAAAAACATTAAACTTTTCTTTGCGATGATTTAAGGTAAAACCACCGTTGGCTTTGTAATAAGTGCCATAACCACTACCGGCGAAAATTGTACCGTTGGTGCCGTAATTACTGTTTTTTTTCAGCTTAATGTTAATAATTCCTGAATTTCCGGCCGCATCGTATTTGGCGGAGGGGTTGGTAATCAACTCAATGGATTTTATGGCACTGCCCTCCATGGAGCGCAGTAAATTGGCTAATTGCTCTGACGATAGATATGTCGGTTTTCCATCAAGCATGACCGTTACCCCTTGTTTACCTCTCAGGCTAATGTTGCCATCTTTATCGACACTTACACCTGGCGATTTTTCCAGAATATCCAGTGCTGTATTTCCTACCGCCAGTGTACTGTTTTCTACATTAAGCACGGTTTTATCCAGTTGCCTTTCCACCAAAGGCTTTTGTTTAACAATTTCCACACCTTGCAACTGTTTGGCATCAGGAATCAGCTGCACAGCCTCCACCAGATAAGCAGATTTTGCTGAATTTAATGCGAAAGGACCTTTAAACACTTTTTTATAGCCCACTACATAGATGGAAACCAGGTAATTTCCAAGAGCAATGTCCTTGAACTCATATTGTCCATTTTCTTTGGTTAAGGTACCCTGAACCGCAGTTGAGTCTTTAGCATTTAATAAGCCGATGGTGGCGTAAGGAAAGGCTTGTTTCTTTTCATCCAGTACTTTACCGGATATGGCCCCTGATTTCACGCTGGTTTGAGCGTGGACTAATCTCAAGCTACAGAAACTGTATAGGGCGAATAGTAAAATCGTATACTTTTTCATTTTTTTAAGCATAGGTATTCCACACACGCCTGGTAGCGTATTCTGAGAATACGTGAATTAATGGGTGATTTTTTACGAGCTATTTTCTGTTTATAAGATGCCTTTAAACGGCATTTCGTTACACAGAAATTTAAAAAAATTTACACCCATTAAACTTATACCTAAAAACTAGTAGTCGTCGTTGATTTCCAGCCAATGGCCGTCAGGATCCTGAAAGTAGATTTGTTTTACACCATCTACCCTTAAAGTTGGTTCTTTAGCCGTGCCAGGCCAATTGCTGTACTCAATTTTTTGTTTGTCTAATTTGGCAATAAACTGGTCAATGGAATTGACACTAAAACACAAATGCTCATTTTTATTAAATTTCTGCTTTTCGAACTCACCCTGGATCAGGTGTAGCTGACCAGCAGCACCAAGGGTGAACCAAACATGTTTACCATCTTTAAAAGGTTCATCTATTATTGGCAGATTTAATAAGGAGTGGTAAAAAGATTTGCTTTTGGCCAGATCAGATACATAAACAGCAATGTGATTAAGTTTGGCACTTACAGGCGCATCTGCCTGTGCATGGGCTTTGTTCATGGATAGGAAGGAAAACGTAAATAAAAGGAATGCTGCTAAAGTAACTTTCATAGGTTATGATAATTTAAGGGAAACTTTATTACCGGTTTGCACCGCTTCATATATGGCATCGATGATCTTAAGGTCTTTTAAACCTTCTTCCCCATCAACAGGGACTATTGGTTGTTTGCCGTTAAGAATGATTTCTGCCATTTCATCCATTTGTACCGTTTGGTGGGTTACGTGGGGGTGGCTGAGTTCTCCTTGATGGGTACGCGCTTTAATAGGCCCGTAATTGGTGGAAGGCTGCATTTCAGCGAATCCATCATTTCCATTTAAGAAGAATTTATCAAGGTTATTCATGTTGTAAGTAGACAGACATGATGCCACAGCGCCACCAGGAAAGCCGAACTGAAATTGAATGGTCTCATCAACATCTTTTTTAAACATTGCGGGATCAGTCTTGGTTTCCTGCGCGGTAACCCACATTGGCTCCTCACCTACCATATAACGGGCACCATTGATGGCATATATGCCAATATCCATGAGTGATCCGCCTCCAGCTAGTTCTTTACTTAAACGCCACTGGTTAGGATCTCCTACTTTGAAACCCACTAGCCCCTGAAAAAAGGTTATTTTACCCAATTCCCCAGCTTTGCGCATGCGGATAATTTCTAATGTTTTTGGTTCAAAATGCATTCGGTAACCTACCAGCAATTTCACGTTAGCCTTTTTACAGGCGTCAACCATCTCCTGTCCTTCCTTAGCATTCACGGCCATCGGTTTCTCACAAATAACATGTTTTCCGGCTTTTGCTGAACGGATCACTTGGTTGTGATGGAGTGCATTAGGTGTGATTACATAAATGGCATCAATATCCGGGTTGTTTTTTACCTCATCAAAATTTTCGTAGTTATAACAATTTTTAGCAGGTATGCCATATTTGGATTGCCAGGTTTTTATCTTGGCTGGAGTACCACTAATTACACCGACCAGCTTAGCTTTCTTACAATCTTTCATGGCTTCGGCTACGCGGGTTCCATAACCACCTAAACCCATGATAGCCACCCTGAGTACTGGCCCCTGGTATGGAATAAGCGTTGGCTTTTGGAGATTTGCCCAACTTGGTAATGGCAGAAAAGGAAGTGCTAAAGCCGGTAAGGCCAGCTTTTGAAGAAATTTGCGACGTGAATCCATATATTGATTATTATTTGGCTTAAGACAGGAACAATTTATAAAAAAATAAGTTTTACACAAACCTGTGACAACAGCTTACTAGCGTAGCACACTTAAAAGTAATACCCCCACTAAGCCCAGCACAGAAACAATGGTTTCCATCACTGTCCAGGTTAGAAAAGTTTGTTTTAAGGTGAGACTGAAGTACTCCTTGAACATCCAAAAGCCGGTATCATTGACGTGCGAAAAAAACAAACTACCGGCACCAACCGATAACACCATTAATTCGGGAGATACACCGGGGCCAATAAGCGGAATAACCATACCTGAAGCAGTTAATGCCGCAACAGTTGCTGAACCTAGTGTAACCCTTAATAAAGCAGTAATTAACCAGGCTAACAGTAAGGGGGAAAGTTGTAAGGGTGCTGCTAATGCAGCTACAGTAGCACCTACCCCACTGTCGACCAATATTTGTTTAAACGCACCACCTGCTGCAATGATTAATATAATCATGGCAATGCTTTTCACACCCTCCGTGCAGGAATCCATGGCTTTGGCAATAGGAATATCCTGGAGTAAAACGGTTAATAAAACTGACACCAATAAAGCTACGGTAGGATCTGCAATAAAGATAAAAAAGGTTTTCAGCGCAGATTCAGGCAGGAATGCGACACCCAGGGTGCCCGCAGCGATGATGAATACCGGTAATAAAGCCACGAAAAAGCTTTGGAAACCTGTTGGCATGTGGTCGTCAGCCGAGAAGGCCAAAGTATTAATTGACGATAAGGTTGTTTTTTTGATGATCAATCTGGGAAAGTAAATTCCTGCTAGTACGGCTATAGGAAATGACAAGAGTAGTCCATATAATAAGGTTTTACCGATATCTGCCTGAAATAAAGCGGATAAGGCTACTGGTCCGGGATGTGGAGGTAAGAAACCATGAGTGATGGACAATGCCGCCGCCATCGGAATACCGATATAAAGTTTAGGCAAGCCTGTGGCCGATGAAATGGCGAAAACCAAGGGAATTAAGACCACAAAACCCGCATTATAAAATAATGGAATACCTACCAGAAGGCCTGTGAGTAATACGGCCCATTGGATATTTTTTTGTCCGAAAGCGCGCATCAAAATGGCCACAATCTTTTTAGCAGCACCACTGTCTTCAATCAGTTTACCCATCATGGCTCCGAGTGCCAGTACCATAACCATACTGCCTAAGGTACTTCCGATGCCACCGGCAACAGATGTCATTACTTTAGCGACTGGCATTCCTAATAATAATCCGGTTATGATAGCCACAATGAGCAAGGCAATCATCGGGCTCAGCTTTTTAAGGATTAAAACAAAGAGCAGGATAACGCCAAATAAGACAATCAGTAAGGACATGGTTAGTGGTTCAGGAGATGAAATTCGTGCATCGTTTCTTTCAAATCGAAATAAACTTTCTTAAAGATGGTAAAATTCTTTAAATAAAAAGCAGTAAGTGAAAGGTCTGGTTTAATGATTTCAAAATCGCTTGCCATCACTTCAGGATAAACCTGGATCAGGTTAAGCGTTTTCATGGCAAGGAAAGCTGCACCAATGGCGGAAGCGTCTTCTGTTTGAACAATGACCAGCTCTTTACCGGTTATATTGGCCAACAATTGTACCCATACTTCTGATTTCACAAATCCACCGCTGATGTAAATCTGCTTAATGGGTGCTGCATTGACTTGCACCGCTTCCAATACATCTTTCATGGCATAACATACCCCTTCTAAAACAGCCCTCGAGAAATGTGTTTTTTGATGTGCGAGTTTGACACCGAAGAACGTTCCACAGCTTTCACTATCCCAAATAGGTGCTCTTTCGCCGGTGAGATAGGGCAAAAACAACAAACCGTTGCTTCCGGCAGGTATTTCTTGAATTTGTTTAAAATAAGAATCAAAATCATCATCATCCAGCTCTTGATCTTCATGGTTCTTTAACCACCATTGTAAGGTAATACCGCCATTGTTTATCGGTCCTCCACAGATATAAGTATCCTTATCCAGGATATAACTGAAAGTCATAGCTTCTGTATTTGGCAGGGGTTTATTGCTAGCGATTCTAATGGCCCCACTGGTTCCAATGGTCATTACTGCCTGTCCAGGATGGTAGGCCATGCAGCCTAAGTTTGCCAAGCAACCATCACTTGCTCCAATGATAAAGGGAATATCTTCGTTTAAAAAAGACATGTTAAGGGCTGGCGTTTTGCTGCAATAATTGGTGGGTACGGGAAGGGACAATTTGGAGGATGCTATTCCAGCCAAAGTGAGTGCTGGCAAATGCCAGGTGAGCGCTTCAATATCGAACATGCCGGTACAGGAAGCGATGGAATAATCGATGACAAACTCTTTAAAAAGCTTGAACCAAATATATTCCTTAATAGAGATGAATTTGTGGGTTGTCTTGAAAAGTTCCTGATCATTTTCTTTAAGCCAGATCAGTTTGCATAAGGGCGACATGGCATGGATGGGTGTTCCGGTAGCTTGGTAAATGGCTAAACCTGTAGAGGAGTTTTTTAGTTTCTTAGCGACCGCAGCACTCCGGCTGTCGGCCCAGGTGATCATTGGCGACAATGCATTACCTGACTCATCAACAGCAATCACACTATGCATAGCTGCACTTAAACTTATGGCTTTAGGTTGGTAGCCGATTTTTTGAACGATGGCCTGGAGACTTTTTTGAAAAGACAGCCATATTTCTTCAGCATCCTGCTCGTGGTAATCGGGTTGTTGTGATTGATAGGAATAATGTTGTTGATCAACTTCAAACGAATTACCGGATAAATCTACGGCTACTGCTTTAACACTTCCTGTACCAATATCGACACCAACAATGTATTCCATATTATTCATTTATGGAACAAGATAACATTTTTGCTGTAAACAGCACCACCCGAACACTTGGTCCAGGTGGTGACTCATACAGCCAATATCAGTTACAATAACCTTAACCGATAATTTGGTCTTTCCGCTTTTCTCATGACGGCAGACTTCCTTCTTAATTCTATGGTCGATACACGAATTTCATCTTTCTCAGATGAATCGGCTAAAAAACGAACTGGTTGCTTTACTGATTTAGATTTTTTTTCTTCTGTGATCATAAGTTAAGGCGTTTATGTAATTGCATAAACAGTTTATTTAATTTTATGTTTTGCAATAATTTAAATTGTGCCAGCAAAAATAGGCATCATCGTCCATACACTACTACACAGTTTTTTAGCAATTTCTGTATACCCATCGCTTGAAGTTGTGAAACTGTTTTTAAGCGCCATTTCCAATTATTTTTAGTTGCTGCAGGTGTATTCATCCTTGCCGATGAACCTTTACCTAATACATCTTGCATAGGAATTATAGCAATATTTGCTACCGAAGCGTAAGCAAGCCTGATTAGGGCTAAATGAATGTTCTTTTTGTCAACCTTGTAGCCTAAGTAATCTTGCAAACGTTTCCGATCTTTTTTTTGCATTTCCTTATCATACCAACCTACACATGTGTCATTATCATGCGTACCCGTATATACAACTGCATGCGGATTTAAATATTGAGACGGCAAATGAACCGATGTAGCGCTCTCCTCAGCAAAAGCGAATTGTAAGACTTTCATGCCCGGTAATTTGAACTGGTCACGTAACTGATAAACAGCTGCATCAATTTCACCAAGGTCTTCAGCTATAAATGGCATCTGTCTAAATTTACTTTGCAGTACCTCGAAAAAGGCTTTACCTGGGCCGGGCTTCCATTCTCCATTTTTAGCTGTATCGCTATCTGCCTGCACTTCCCAATAAGCCGAAAATGCACGAAAATGATCAAGCCGGAGTAAGTCATACCATTGCATATTTTTTTGCAGCCGGGTCATCCACCAGTCGAAGTTATTTTCTTTCATCACCTCCCAACGATAGACAGGCATTCCCCATAATTGGCCTTCATCGTTAAAATAATCTGGGGGCACACCAGCAACACCATTGCACTCCCCTGTTTCTTTAAGGCTAAATAAACTGCGATTGGCCCATACATCCGCTGAATCCCATGCGGCGTAAAAAGGTAAATCTCCAATAAATTTAATATTACAGCTGCCTGCATAACGCCTAAGTTCATCCCATTGCTGCTGAAATATGAATTGTTGCCACTTGATTTCCTGTAATATGGCATGCTGGCTATGTCTCAATTCACTCAGTGCCTGTTCGTTTCGATTACGTAAACCTTCTGGCCATTGAAACCAGGGTTTATCATGTTGTAATTCTTTAATGGCAGTGAATAAAGCAAAATCATCCAGCCAGTATTTTTCATTTTTGCAAAATTCCTGAAAAGCGACATAATAGGGAGCATTTTCGCCTAATGCCATAAAATTCTGATAGGCATGACGAATTACATTTAATTTGTTCTTTTGGGCCTTTTTATACTTTATATTTTTTTTTAATGGCATTGTGTATTTTTCCAAATCCTCAGGTTGTAGCAAACCTGCTGTTGCTAATGATTCAGGACTAATCAAATTAATGTTTCCAGCCATAACGGAGGTTGCACTATAAGGAGAGTACGATTGAGAGGCCGACACCGGATTTAACGGAAGTAATTGCCAGAATTTTTGACCACTAGCATGTAGAAAATCCATAAAAGCGCGTGCCTCGGGGCCGAAATCACCTATCCCAAAAGCGGATGGCAAGGAAAAAACAGGCATCAGAATTCCTGCAGACCGATTACTGGCTACCGCTTTAAAATGCAACACCGCAAGTGGCACATCCGTAAAAACTTTACTAATAAACAGTTGATTACCAGTTGATGATTTTTCATTGCGCAGTATATCTCTAAAATCATCTGGGGTTTCCTCTGGTAAAATCACATGGGTATCGCCCCATTCTTTAATACCCGTATGATTTACTGGTGAGATGAAAACCACCGTATCACGTTGATATCGCCTGGCAAATGCAATTAGGTGTTTACTATATTTTCCAGCCACAGCAAGCGGAAGATACGATCCCTCTGAGAACAATTGTGGCAGCTGTTTACGCAAGTGCATTAAACGTTGAATAAAGGCCAATTTAATAAGTCCATTGGTACTTTGCTCCCACAGCTCCTTTAAATCAGGATTTTCCTTTTTTAAACGTGCTAAATATTTTTCCCGTAGTTTATAATCTACTGCGCGCCGATTATCTGGGTCTACTAAATTTAAGTTCCAGAAACCATCACCCTGATAAGTATCAGGTAGTCCAGGACAACCAAATTTCAAAAGCAGCGCAGATAAAGAATTTAATTTCCCGAAATGGGAAACCTGCTGTAGGAAGTTCTGAAACCTTAGCCAAAAAGCTCTATTTTGATCCAATAGACCAATAATAAATTCTTTAGTTATGGTTTCATAATTCATATCAGGATTGTCCCAGCTGGAGTTTCGCTTAGATTCCCTTAGTGCTTTCTCCATATACTGTTGTATGCGATCGGGGTATTCCTGTCTTTGAGACGCTGTTTCCGGATATGTGGCCAGCAGCGTCTGATAAATAAAGTATTCATCATTAGTATCCGGATGATCAGCCTGTTTTAAATCTAGATTTAGTTCCTGCCAGATCTTAACTTCTTCCAGCCATTCTTTTCTTAAATCAGTTAACACCTGTAACCTCGCCCGAGCATCCTCCCCTCTTTTGGTATCGTGTGTGCTAGAGGTGTTCATGGTTAATGGCCACTTTGCCTGTCGTTCGATCATGGCATCATGGAAATCGGCCACCGAAATACCAAATACATCCGGAGAATCACCAACTTCATTACTCCCAATAAATCTGTTGTAGGTATACATCAAGGTGTCCTCCACACCTTTTGCCATTAAAGGACCTGTAAACTGCATTAATCGCTGATAAAACTTTAACACACGTTCCCCATAGGCCTTATCAGCATGGCTATTTTCAAATAACACCGCCGTCAACAAAGCTACGGATCCTTCATATTCAGGTTTATTTTTCAAGGTTAAAAAAATAGCCTTCAGTGCTTCTTGTTCTTCAACAGGTAACGGGTATTGATTACCATAAAAGCGGTAAACCGGACAACGCACAAGAATTTCAGCAATTGATTTTTTGAAAACTTCAGATTCACATAGAGCAGTCTGATGGGATTTAACCAGGTTCAAGCTTAAAAAAAGCTGAAAGAGATTTTCTAATTCCCCGTTCATAAATTTAAAGAGAAAATCCGTTTTTTTCCGCCTAATTTGGGTCTGCACAGGGCTTGGATATTCTTCTACTTGCTTATAAAACTGATCAAATCGCTTTTCTGCTTTTTCATTAATAAATACCTGATTAACTAAGCCCAGGAAATCATATCCGGTGGTACCTTGTATAGGCCATGACGTGGGAAGAGATTCACCAGGTTCTAGGATTTTTTCTACCACCAGAAAGGCTTCGGGCCCACACAGTTCTCTAAGGTTAGTCAGGTACCCCGCAGGGTCATATAAACCATCCACATGGTCAATTCTTAAACCTTGAAAAACCCCCTCTTCCAACAGGTCTTTGGTTAAACGATGATAAGCATCAAAGGTTTCCTGGTGCTGCATATTCAAACAGATCAGGCTGTTTACCGTAAAAAACCGGCGAAAATTAATGCGCTCATTGCTCTCCTGAAAAGAGCAGAGCCGATAATACTGTGAATTCGCAATGTCTAACAAAGGCTTTTGCAAATCTGTTTCTGGATTTAAAGGCCATATCGTATCGAAATATTTCAGTACCTGCTCTCCCTTGAATTCGGACAGTGTGAGTTCTCCATTTTCAATTACTTCCTCCAGTGTAGCTCCAATGAAAGGCGCCATGACGGGCTCGACAGCTAAATCCTCTGAATTGATATCAAAAAAATTGCGGTATACAGACTGTTCCCCAAATTTCAAAAGATCCATCAGCCAGGGGTTTTCCTGGTGATAACCCATATGGTTGGGAACGATATCTTGTATCCAATACATTTTTAAAGTTTTTAAGCGTGCAGAAATACGACGCAATTCCTCTATTGTTCCGATCTCAGGATTAATGCGATTGGGGTCGATGCCGTCGTATCCATGATTGCTTCCTGGTACTGCTGCAAATATTGGAGATGCATAAATGGTTTTTACACCTAAAGTATGTAGATAGGGTATGATGTCTTCAAAGTCTTTAAAGTTAAAGTCTTTGTTAAATTGTATGCGGTAGGTAGAGATTGGATTAATCATGTGAAGTTGAATAAGCGACAAATGAAGCTGATTGTAAAGTAATTCCCTGAGTTTGTTTCCAAATTTCGGGTGATGCTTGCGGCCCATGCCATTGTGGGGAAGCAGAATCCACCATTAAATAGAGATCAGTCGTCTTGCCGGTGGGATAAGAAACCTGCTGTGGTTGTTCAGAAAAATTCATCAAACAAATAACCTGGCCTGTATCATTTTGCAGTCCGCGGGTTAAAACAAGTACCTGCTGGGAGCCTAATACCTGTGCCTTTACAGCACTTCGGTCATTTGCTGCCAATACAGAATTGCTTTTACGGAGCGAGATCAGTTTCTTGTAAAACTGATATAAAACCTGATGATTAGGATCAGTGAGTAAATCCCAGTTCAGCCTTGAAGCATTGAAGGTATCTTCAGCCTGAGGATCTATAGCCTCACCTGCGGCATGCATGGCGGCAAACTCTTGTTTTCGTCCTTCCCGCACCATTTCAATGAGCCCTTTATCCGTGTGGCTAACGAAATAATAAAAGGGATTAGTCTCTCCCCATTCCTCTCCCATAAACAACATAGGGATGTATGGCGAAAACAGAACTGCTGCAGCCAAGAGCTTTTGCATTTCATAGCTATACAATGTAGACGAGCGTTCCCCTAATAGGCGGTTCCCTATCTGATCATGGTTTTGAGAAAATACAATAAATTGTTGTGCTGGATGTGTTGAAGCATCTTTCCCAAATTTTCGCCGACGTTCCAGTGAATAATTACCCGTGTAAACGTAGGCATCCCGGTAAGATTTTGCAAGATCAGGCAGTCCGTTAAAATCCAGGTAATAGCCCTTCCTCGCTTCGCCGGCACTTACCCTCAGGGCGTGATGAAACTCGTCTACCCATTGGGCATCCATCCCCATTCCCTGTTGAGCTACCGAGGTAATATACCTTGGGTCGTTTAAATCTGATTCTGCAATGAGGTAATGCCTGCGCCCGGTGAGTTCCATCAGGCGATCTGTTTGCTGCCTAATTTCCTGAAGCACATGTACGGCACTAAAATCTTTAATCGCATGTACTGCATCAAGTCGTAAGGCATCGATATGGAAATCCCTAAACCACATGAGTACATTTTCGATTACAAATTCCCTTACCCCGTCGCAATCCTGATCATCAAAATTTACAGCCTTTCCCCATGGCGTGTGGTATTTATCGGTGAAATAAGGTCCGTATTCCGATAGGTAATTACCTTCTGGTCCGAGGTGATTATAAACCACATCCAAAATAACAGCTAAGCCCCTTTTATGGCAAGCATCCACTAATTGTTGCAGACCTTTGGGGCCACCATAGCTATGCTGAACAGCATAAGGAAATACGCCATCATATCCCCAGTTTCTGTTTCCAGGAAACGAGCCTAATGGCATCAGTTCTATAGCGGTTATCCCCAAATCTACTAAATGATCCAAATGTCTTTCTATTCCAGAAAAATCACTTTCCGTGGAAAAGGTACCGACATGTAATTCATAAATCAGGTAATCATTTAATGGCGGATTCAACCAGGAAGAATCAGTCCAATCATAGTGTAAATTTATGGCCATGGAGGCACCATGAACACCGTCTGGCTGCGCCAAAGATGTCGGATCAGGGAGTTGTTTATCGTCGTCAAGCAAAAACCAATACCGTTCACCAGCGCTGATTCCATTAGTAATCAGGGAAAAATAGCCATAGCAGTCCTTTTGAAGGAGAATTGGTTCCCGACCTTCTACTTGCAGGGCAACCTTTTCTGCTAATGGGGCCCAAACTTTAACAACAGCGTCTTGATTTAAGTTAAAGTTTAAGCCTATGTTTCTTTCATTTACTTGCATTTATATTGTTTTCGTCATTAAAACCATTAAAGACCGGCCCTCAACGGCTACGGTTTGCTCATATTTAAAATTCAGCACTTCTGCTTTTAAACATGGATCTGCAGTATCCAACACTTTAGTCCAGGTTCTTCCAAATCGAATTTCCGGAAGTTTAAATTGAATGACACCATGATGCGCATTAAGCATCAAATAAAAACTGTTGTCAATGATCTTTCTTCCCAGGTTATCACGACCTTTTATACCATGGCCATTTAAAAATATACCAAGGGATTTAGCGAAATCTTCCTGCCAATTATGATCCTGCATTTCTGTCCCATCGGGAAGCATCCAGGCAATATCCTGAGCTCCAGACTCCTTTACGGGCTCTCCCTGAAACCAGGTTCTACGGCGAAAAACGGGGTGATCTTTCCTGAGTTTAATCAACCTGCGCGTAAAGTCGAGCATCTCATTATCCACAGCTGCCCAGTTAATCCAGGAAAGGTCATTATCCTGACAGTATGCATTGTTATTGCCGCGTTGTGTGCGGCCTAATTCATCGCCCGCCAATAACATCGGCACCCCTTGGGAGAGGAATAAAGTGGTCAGAAAATTACGCTTTTGCCTGGCCCGTAACGCTAGTATTTCCAAATCATCAGTATCACCTTCCACGCCATAATTCCAGGAGCGGTTATGATCCTCTCCATCGCGGTTGTCTTCGCCATTGGCATAATTATGTTTTTCATTGTAACTGACCAGATCCTGGAGGGTAAAGCCATCATGGGCGGTGATAAAATTGATACTAGCGGTAGGGCGTCGATTATCATCACGATACAAATCAGGGCTGCCCGTAATCCTTAAAGCAAACTCCGCAAGCATACTGTCTTCACCGCGCCAGAAATCGCGAATGCAATCCCGGTATTTACCGTTCCATTCAGTCCATCCTGGAGGAAAATTTCCTACCTGATAACCACCTTCACCAACGTCCCAGGGCTCTGCGATTAATTTAACCTGCGATAATACAGGATCCTGATGAATGATACTAAAAAAAGAACTCAGCCTATTCACTTCATTTAATCCGCGGGCCAGGGCTGATGCCAGGTCAAAACGGAATCCATCAACATGCATTTCCTGCACCCAATAGCGCAGGCTATCCATCATCAAACGCAACACGCTAGGGAAATATGCATTTAAGGTGTTCCCAGTGCCCGTATAATCCATGTAATAGCGCTTATCTTTTGTTAAGCGATAATATTCTACGTTATCAATTCCTTTAAATGACAAGGTTGGACCAAGGTGATTGCCTTCAGCCGTATGGTTATAGACCACATCTAAAATCACCTCGATGCCTGCTTTGTGCATGGCCTTTACCATGTCTTTAAATTCTTTCACCTGCCCCCCCAATACCCCATTGGAAGAGTATTTAGTATCGGGCGCAAAAAAACCAATAGTATTGTAACCCCAGTAATTGCTCAATCCCTTTTCGATCAGGGAGCGGTCATTAATAAATTGATGAACGGGCATTAATTCCACAGCAGTAATACCTAGATTTTTAAGGTAATCAATCATTACTGGATGACCCAGCGCTGCATAACTTCCCCTTATAGATTCGGGGATGTCTGGATGCGTCATACTTATTCCACGTACATGAGCTTCGTATATAATACTGGATAGATAGCTGGTTTCCGGAGCCTGCACACCCTCCCAATCATAGCTTTGATCTATAACCACACTCTTAGGTACAAATGGCGCACTATCAGTTTCATCGTAAGTAAGGTCATCCTCACCCATACGGTAACCAAAAAGTGAATCATGCCATTCTACTGCGCCAGATATGGCTTTCGCATAAGGATCAATAAGCAGCTTATTTGGGTTGTAACGTAAGCCATGCTCTGGATTAAATGGTCCATACACACGATAGCCATAACATTGACCAGGTTTTAGGTCTGGCAAATAAGCGTGCCAAACGTAACTGGTACGTTCAATAAGGTTTATTCTAACTTCCTCTGTAATACAGTCCTGATTAAACAGACACAACTCTACAGCTATAGCCTGCCCCGCAAATAACGCAAAATTGACACCTTTTCCATCCCAGTGAGCACCAAGAGGATAAGGGCTCCCCGGGTGTACCTCTATTTTGTCCATTAATCTAAAGTATTTGAGAAAATAACCCCAGACGGCCGGAAATGTTTAAAAAATCTAGGTATGTACTTAATTCAAATACTGCTTATCTAAAAAAAGATAGCGTTGATGTGTTAAATTTGTTTCCTTCTCTTGTTTTGTCGGTACACCAAGGTTCATCAGCATCATTTGACCAGCAATACCAACAGCATCCCAGGTGGGTAAATCCTTACCATTGGGATTACCTGTTTTAATGAAATTCGCAAAATAATTCAACATCACCGACGATACCTTTTTATCTTCTGGAGTCCATGCATATTCTGGATTGCTATGGAGATTACCCATGGCATATTCAATTTCAAAAGCATGTGGCGCACCTTTAAAGGGTGCAGGCTGTTCGGTTCCAACGGGTTGTTTTTTCTCAAAGCCAGGCTTGAATGGAGGTTGTTCTTTAGAGAAAAGATAACGATAAACAGGTTGTTTACTTGTTTTGCGGTGAAGGTCGAGCCATTTCCAGGTACTGTAATTAATGAATCTGTCACTAGCTAATGCTGTAGCCGATTCAACAACCTCCGCTACATTGTTTCCGGGGTAAAGTTTTAAAACCTGTTGCCACTGTTCTGGATACTCCTGTGTCACCCTCTTCTTATAGTTTTCGGGGTTAGGATTTTCCGCCCACAGGAAAGCTCCGTACGGGACTTCTGCAGAATTCCATCCTGCCAGTAAAGGAACCTGTGCTTGCTCGCCTGCCGCAAAAATTGCAGCAGGAGTTTTAGGAAAAAAATAACCATCTACATTAGCGGAAGTTTTAAAAGCACCAGCTTCTGAAGACAAACGAAGTAAATCATTCGCAGGGATTTCTCTTAAAGCCGACAAGGAGTTTGCCTTTACTTTGGCGGCAAATCTTTCTCCGTTTTGTTCTGCTTGCTGTTGACTTAGGGGTGCAAGCGTTGGATGTATCATTGCTCCGCTTTCACCTATAGCTGCAGCAATTAAGTTTTTAGACAATGGCGATGCCATTTGTGCCGACACAGAGATGGACCCGGCGGACTCTCCCGCGATGGTTACTCTGGAAGGATCACCACCAAATGCCGCAATATTTTCCTGTACCCATTTTAGCGCCGCATGCTGATCTAATAAGCCATAATTCCCTGATCCACCATGTTTACTAGCCTTAGTTAGATCGGGGTGCGCGAAAAAGCCGAACACACCCAATCTATAATTTACCGTTAAAGTAACTATGCCTTTCCTGGCCATATTTTCGCCATCATACCTGCCCTCAGAGCCATCGCCAGCAACGTAACCTCCACCATAGAAATAAACTAAAACTGGCAACAGCTTTTCTGAAGAATTAGCTGGACTCCAGACATTCAAATAAAGACAATCTTCACTCATGTCACTGGAACGAAAACGCATATCCCCAAATGGTTTCCCTTGCATAGGGTTGTGACCAAATTCGTGTGCTTGTCTGACCCCCGACCAATTTTCAGCAGGCTGTGGCTCCTCCCAGCGTAAGCTTCCCAGGGGTGCTTTTGCAAAGGGAATCCCTTTATAACTTCTAACACCTGATTTTTCAACTTTACCTTCCAGTATACCATTCTTGACTTTAACTTGTGGCAACTGACCCTTGACCAAGGAACTTATACTAAGCAAAATAGTGATCGTGAAGAATGTTAAAATTTGTCTGCTTTTCATTACTATATATATATATGGCTTCCTTACTAATATATTACAATTTTTTATAGTTTTACGTTAACCAAAAACTTTGCACATGATTACACAACAGAAAAAAATCGTAAATATTATCGCTTCCGGCTCACTGCTACTTTCATCACTATTTATTATCGGATGTTCCGCTTTAAATAAAGGAGATAAGAAAAACGAATGGATTTCGCTGTTTAATGGCAAAGATATTAAGGACTGGACGGTTAAGATCAACCATCATGACGTAGGCGAAAATTTTGGAAATACATTTCGCGTGGAAGATGGCATGATCAAGGTACGTTACGATCAATATGGTACTTTTAATGAACAATATGGACACCTGTATTTTAATCAGCCTTTTTCGAAATTCCACCTGAAGTTTCAGTACCGCATCACTGGCGAATGGCAAAAGGATGCACCAGGTTATACCATCAGAAACTCTGGAGTGATGTACCATTCCCAGGATCCGAGAACCATGCTTCGTGACCAGGACTGGCCAATATCTGTCGAATTTCAACTGCTTGCCGGATTGGATGACGGAAAACCACGGGCAACAGGAAATATGTGTTCACCAGGAACAGATGTAGTATATGAAGGCCAAATTGATAAAAGACATTGTATCGATTCAAACTCCAAAACATATAAAATTGAAGAATGGGTAAATGCTGAACTTATTGTGCTGGGCGATTCGCTCGTTACACATATTATTAATGGCGATACTGTGTTAAAGTACAGTAAACCTCAAATTGGCGGCGGTACCGTAACTAATTATGATAAGGCCATAAAGATTGACAAAACCCCTTTAAAAAGCGGCATGATCGCTTTACAAAGTGAAGGACAACCTGTTGATTTCAGGAAAATAGAATTGTTAAACCTGGAAAACAAGTAAAAGAATACTTATCGTTACAACCGAAAATTTAGGTTAACCTGCACAACGGGCAGAAATTGATAGGGTGAAACATTTTCTCTGAGTTCTTGCTCATCACTTTCTGTATCCGTTAAGTATTTGGTTCCTGTTACTTCAACAGTTGGTTCGCCCATATAATAAGTGCCGATGGCAAAGCCTACATTAACCCGTTTTTTAGGTCTCGGATTTTCAAAACCTAAGCCAACGTATGGCGCAAATTTGTTCCACTGGATACTGCCATAAAGTTCACCAACTTCATTAGCCGGAATTTCTACATCATTAAATTCAAATGTTCCATCGTAAATAACCACAGCGTCGCCCCTACTCTTCCAAAAATAAGCTACACCAGTGCTTAATAAGATTTTACTGCTAAATGAGTCTGATTTGATAAATGGATGCCAGTCTACCAGAAAATGGGCATTAGCGACATCTACTTCTACTGCTGCATCTGCGGGACGCGATTGCACCGTGTAGGACGTATTAAACGCCAAAGGAAGCATGCTGGCACCAGCACGCAGGTTAAATCCCGGCTGTGGAACATATTTAACTTCTAACCCAGGGCCCTGAGTTGAAAGATGAGCAGAAAGGTACACGTTTTGTTGTGCTTTTACAGACGATAACCCTAAAATTGTACAGCAAAAAATTGCACAGATTACATTTTTCATGAGACTGAATTTAAGTACGCAAATATAATTAGTTATCAATGGTGTTATTTTTTTCAGCCAAGGCTGCATCCGCTCCAATAAGAGCGCCTGTAACGCCTACAAGCGCAATACTAGTCATTGTCACTCCAAAACCATTTGTTTTGGAATTAACAATAAGGTTGGCAGGTTGCAATTGGAAGGCAGCTAATTTTGCCGGATGAGTTGAGCTTTTAACTATATTCGAAACCCAGAAATTTTGCTCATAAGAAAAAGGTTTAGGTGTGCTATTTGTGATCGTATAAAGCGTAATGTAACACCTAAATTGAATCGGTGAGGTTGCGGCATCATAATGGGCCTGTTTAACATATGCGACACCGATTCTGTCGCTATAGTTCAAAGGTTTTTTCTCAAAACCATCGTCCACTAATTTAAAGGTATTTATGTTGTTTAACGCATAAATCGTTCGTGTAGCTTGTGACTTCGGAGGTAAAAACATAGCATTTTTAGAGAGGTTAACCGAACCTGAAAAACTACCATCGCTATTGATACTTCCTAGAGATTGGTGTGTTGGGGTTGAGGTATTGGTTTTACCGTTAAAGGTGAGTTTATTGTCTACAAAACTATATGCTTTATTATCTAATACTATTGCAGATTGCTCCCAGTTCACGTATACGGGTTCATTTAGCTTATTAAATACTTCTACCGTGAGCGGACTGTTTTCTCCAGTAAATGCATAAGTAATCTTTACAGAATCATTTTCAATGAAAAAAGCACCTGAGGTTTCTTCTTTTGAGGCATTGTTGTTAGATACGGTGCTGATCATATACGACTTACAGGAAGACATAGCGATAGCGATTAAGACAATTAAAGTTAACTTTTTCATAGCGGTTTGATTTGTGTATAGTAAATATAAAGGAAAGCGAGTAACTATTTTACTTATACAAACAAAAGTTTAAGTGCTTTACAAAGCCGGTTTTTAAGGCTTACTTACTTGCAATTATCCATCATACTTTACGTTATTTTTAATAGATTCACCAAAAAATTTCAATTAACACCACAATCAGCGCTAACTTTTGCAAAAAAATAGCAATTTTAATGCATGATGAATGACACCATGGAAGACCAAAAAGGATTTACAACAACTATATTACATTCAGACCGTCTACTTAAACCAGAATTCGGAGCATTACATCAACCCGTTCATACTTCAGTAACCTGGGGTTTTGAAGACGTTCAGGGGCTTGTCAATGTATTTCAAAATAAAGCGAAGGGCTACGCCTATTCCAGACAGGGTAACCCGACTACGACGGCTTTGGAACATAAAGTCACGCAAATGGAACGCGGTAAAGCCACTGTGAGCTTTTCCACCGGCATGGCAGCCATTACAGCTACTATCCAGTCCCTCATGAAAGCAGGTGATCATATTATTGCGAGTTCCTTTTTATTTGGCAACACCCGCAGCATCATGCAAACCTATGCTGATATTGGCATATCCTTTTCATTTGTCGATGCGACCAACGTAGAAAACATCAAAAATGCCATTCAGGAAAACACAAAAATGGTCTTTGTAGAAACCATTGCCAATCCGGCAACTCAAATTGCAGACCTTGCACCGATTGGGGATTTTTGTGCCGAAAAGGGAATCATATATGTGGTCGATAACACCATGACTTCCCCTTATCTGTTCAATCCAATCAAGGTAAAAGCTAGTCTGGTCATTAACTCCTTAACAAAATACATCGGCGGCCATGGTGATGCCCTTGGTGGTAGTGTAACTGATACCGGCCTATTCGACTGGACCAGCTATGCTAATATTGCTCAAGTATTACGTGAACAAATCAAACCAGACATGTTGGGCATCACGCAGATCAGGAAACGAGGTTTACGTGATGGCGGTGGAACATTATCACCAGAAGCAGCACACACCATCTCGGTTGGAGCAGAGACTTTAGCCCTGCGACTGGAAAGGGCATGTCATAATGCACTTACCTTAGCCCAATACCTGGAAAATCACGACATGGTGAGTAAGGTATATTACCCTGGTTTAAGTAATCACCCACAACATGCATTGGCGGGTAACCTGTTTAAACACTATGGTGGTTTAATGAGTTTTTCGCTAAAAGATGGTATTGACCTTTTTGCCTTCCTTAACCGTTTGCAATTGGTAGTTAAATCTAGTAACCTGGGTGATACCAGAACGCTTGCCATACCGGTAGCACATACGATTTTCTTTGAACTGGGCGCAGCCAGCCGGGCAGAAATGGGTATCCCTGATTCTATGGTTCGTCTGTCGGTAGGTATTGAAGATACTGACGACCTGCTACAAGATTTCCGCCAGGCCCTCGAAGCCTGATTCGAATACCAACAAAATTCAAAGGAGCGGGTTATTGTACCTTATAACAATAGCCCGCTCCTTTATTGTGAAAGGATTAACCATCAGGTTTCAGTTACCTGTAGCTAAAGAACAACTAACATACGCTTACCCTAATTACTTAATCAGGTTTTTGTATAAACTGTTAATCACTTCTGCAGTCAGGTTAACAAAACCATTGCTTTCGACAGGATTAGCACCATTGGTGATTACCACAATACCAAACTTTTCTTTAGGATGGAAAAACATGGAACTATACAAACCGTAAGCTGAACCAGTATGCCCTTTTAAGGATTTTCCAGGAATTAAATTATCCACACTACGTATGGCAAGGCCATAACCATCCTCGGTTGATACTTGGGTCTGCATAATTTTAGCACTTTTCTTGCTGATCACATGTACGCCATCATATTTGCCCATGTTCATGTGCATGGTCATGTATTTGGCAAGATCCGGTGCAGAGATTTTCATCCCTCCGGTAGGCGAAAATATCGGCGTCGAATAACCCATTACATAGTTTTTTATTTCTTCCCTTCTGGGCGCATAGGCAGTTGGGGAAGCAGTGAAACTTTTTGTGGCTGCATCATATTCATATAAAGTGACAAAACGCGTACTATCTAAAGAATCGACACAATAGCCGCCATACAGCCCTAAAGGATCAAGAATGTGATGTTTCACATATTGATCGAAGCGTTCTCCACTCTCCTTTTCAATAATTGTACCCACCATGTTAAAATTGAGGTTACAATATTCATATCCTTTACCTGGTTGATATTTATTGTAACATTTTGCCCAGTCAGGGTTCTTGGCCGGATTAATCACATCGAGGTTAAAGTATCCTTGACTATCGTTAATACTGGAAGTATGGGAAAGCACCATTTTTAAGGTGATCACCGTCTCTGGATAAGCCGGATTACGCACTTTGAAACCAACCAGGTCACTAAAGTCGTCACTCAAACTTAACTTACCTTGCTCCACTAATTGCATCATCGCCGTTGCAGAAAAAGACTTGGAAATGGATGCAATTCTAAAAACATCGGTCTCGGTCATGGGCGTTTGGCTTTCTGTATTTTTCAGACCAAAAGCATGGGTATAGACTATTTTATTGTCTTTTACAACGGCAACAGAAAGGCCAATGGCATCGTATTTTTTCATGATGGCCTGTATTTCATGCTCCACAATCTGTGCGGAAGCACCAATGGAAAAAAAGATCAGTAAAAAAACGATGTACAAGGGGTTGTGACGATTAAATCTAAGCATGGTTCAAGATAATAAATCCCTGAACAATCGGCTATTATTCCTGTTAATTTCTCTACATCCAATTGATCAATCAGCCCATGCAGTATTCAACAACATGTATTACCTGTAACAACGCGGTGCAACAAGGCATTTATAATAGCATGTTTTATCCCAATCTGCTGTTTATGCTTTCCGCTTTTATTGTACTGGCTATCATCATTGTGGTTTTTTCCATACTCGCCACGCGTCGTTACCATAGTCGTTTAAATGCAAATTCTGGTTCCATGGAAAACAATTCCATCCCTTTAATGGCTGCAGCAACCGTATTGGGTATCGGGATCGGTGGTTTTATAGATGGCATCGTCTTACATCAAATCTTGCAATGGCATGAAATGTTAACGAACAAATTGCCCGCAGACACCCTGGTTAATAAAAGCATTAACATGTTCTGGGATGGCATATTCCATTTATTTACCCTGATTACCACCATTGTTGGTGTCTTTCTATTGTGGAACCTCTTACACAAAAAGACCATCAATACTTCTAAATACTTACTATGGGCTGGCCTGTCAATGGGCTGGGGGTTATTTAACCTGGTCGAAGGCATTATCGATCATCACCTTTTGAAGCTCCATAACGTGAGGGAATGGAGTACCAGTCAGGAACTATGGAATCATGGATTCCTTATATTCGGACTGCTGTTGATCATTTTAGGTTGGTATTGGCAAAAAAAAGGGGCCTCTATTCGAAGCCCCTTCAGACCAGAAGTCTGATTGGAAGTTTTTTACCCCGATTTACGAATAGTTTGTTGCCAGGTTTTACCACTGATATCTGTGAGCAGCAACATATACTCGCCCGCGGATAACTTAACGAGAATTTCGTCATGGATAGTTAAGTTGGCTTTTCCACCAAGTGGAATGACCAGGCTATGTGCACCCGGCTTCACCTTGGTTACATATTCATTTTGAATCTGTTCAGCTGGGAATTTCGCTAAATCATTTCCATCTTTATGCAGCAGGAGATCGCCATTGGCATCGAATAGCGATATCCCAATCAGAAAAGAACCATATACATCAGCACCTTCCACCCTGAAAACGCTGAAGGATAGTTTATCCTGTGTTAAGCGAGCGTCAGACAAGCTAAGCTCAGGCTTAATTGATTTATTATGAAGTGTACCCCATACCCCACCATGAAAATATTGGTTCGTAAATAAAGTCATAAACAGGATACTGAGCGATCCGATAACCACAAGTTTCTGCAGTCGCCCAGGCTCAACGGCTAATACACCGGAGCCTATAGTGGTAAACCACTTGTGCTTAGTGAAGATATAGGACCTGGAACTAAACCAATAATCCAGCGAATGTTTTCCACTTCCTGAAAGGAAAATAGTAAAACCGGCGGCTAATCCTAAGATACCAATTTGCCATTCATCTAAACAGGTGGTACCTAACCAACCTGCGCTTAATAAAATACCCATCGCCAGACTGAACACGCCCACACTCATCAGGCGGGTAAACAGCCCTAACATGAACAATAATCCCACAATCCCTTCTATGATGGTAAATGACGCCATAGACCACCACAATGCTTCGGGGTGTGTAACCAGGTATTCAATTATAGGCTTAATGCCCAGAGCATTTGGAAGAAAATGATTGAACTTTTCACCAATATATCCAGCTGCATCGGGATCCAGCTTGTTTTCTAAAATCAATCTTCGCCAAAAGGCCGAGAAGTAGGTCCAACCGACTACTAATCGAATAGACAAAGTAAAGAGGCCCGCCAATTGATAGGACTGGGCAGAAATTGTATTTGCTTGTTGCTTTCGCATAAAATATCCAAATTAAGAAGTAATTAAAATTTATAGCACTCTGATAAACAGATTACTAAGTAATAATCTTCCTATTTTGGTATAAGATATAAAGAGGGACCTGATCGGAGCCTTTCGCATCAGAAAGACCCCAATTTAATTTGTGGAAGGCTAGCATCAACCGAACAGGATGTCCGGTTAAAGAAGTTAATAAAAGCACTCCAACATCTTTCTTAACTTCTTTAAGCGTAATCAGGTTATTTACCTCTGTGACACCATTGCAAACACTATTGCTGGTTAAGGTTGCTTTAGAAGTATTTAAGGACTTGGTAACCGGAATGTTTAGCTGCGCATACAGAGTTTTCCGAACACTACATGATGAAATTATAACAGCCAAGGAGAGCACACCTAGAATAAGAAAATACCTGAACTGTTTACTTTGCTGTACAATTTTATTAGTCATCAATTCCACTAAAGGTAAACATTAAGAATAACAAGTCACTAAAACTCAATTTACAGGCTATAGTAACTACTATTTAGGTTGGCATTGGCCTTCTCTGCCTGCTCAATGATATTAAAATCTGAAAGAATTTCCGGCGCATCCTTTTTAACACAAACATTGTGTTCAAAATGTACAGCAGGCAAACCATCAGCGGTTACAATCGTCCAGCCATCATCAAGGGTGTAGATTTTACGGCTACCCATGGTAATCATCGGCTCAATAGCAATTACCAGGTTCTCCTGTAATTTCTTGCCACTACCCCGGCGACCATAATTTGGCACCTGTGGATCTTCGTGCATTTCCCTACCCACACCATGTCCTACCATTTCACGCACCACACCATAACCGTATTTGCCATTGGTATATTGGTCAATGGCATAACCGATATCACCGGTACGGTTACCCGTCGTGGCTTGTTTGATACCAATATAGAGCGATTCTTTTGTCACTTTAACCAACTGAAGGACTTCAGGAGTTGTTTCTCCAATGATAAAAGTATAAGCATGATCGCCGTGAAAGCCGTTCTTATATATCACGGTATCAATTGTGATCACATCCCCATCTTTCAGCACATATTTTCCCGGGAAGCCATGAACCACTTGTTCGTTCACAGATATACATAAAGAATAGGGAAAGCCATGGTAACCTTTACATGAAGGTATGCCACCATTATCCCGGATAAAAGTCTCCGCCATTTCATCCAAAGATAAAGTGGTGATGCCTGGCTTAAGTATTTTAGCCACTTCCGTAATAGTCGCACTCACCATCAAACAGCTCTCCTTTTGTATGGCTACTTCCTCATTTGTTCTATATAAACTCATTAAATCTATTTTTAAGCGCTTTTTTCTGCAAAAATACTAATGTTAATACAAATACAGGCATTAAGCCTGCTTTGAAAATTCGAGAACCATCTGAATATTGCAGCGCTCATAAGCCGACCCACAGCCAGAGACTTCCCGAAATCCTAATTTCCGATACAAATTAATAGCAGGTGCCAATAACGTATTGCTCTCCAGGTACAGGTTTTGAGCACCGAGGCTTTTAGCCTTCGCCATCACCGCCTGTGCTAACATTTGGCCTGCGCCTTTGCCCTGTACCCTTGGTGACACCGCCATTTTTGCTAACTCAAATGCATAGTCAGCATGAGTATTCCGCAGCAATGCGCATACTCCAACCGCTTCCCCCTGGTCTAAGGCAACAAATATATGCCCCCCTTTAGCAATGATCGACTGTTCAGGATCGTTTAACACTTTATGGTCCGCTTCTTCCAATTTAAAATAGGCAGCTATCCATTCTTCATTTAAATCAATAAATGCCCGTTTATATTGAGGCTGGTATTCCACCACCAGTATTTTTTTACTTTCCAATTCCATTGTTTCCTTCATCAAGTTCTGCAAATGTAAATAATCCACTTTACTACCCAAAGTTGTAGACCAGGAACCATGGCCAACACGCTTCGTCATTCGCAAAGAAATTGCGCTTTTTTTGAGATTTTAAGCAAAAAAACACCTTAAATGCAACAGATTTTTAGTATTTTGGGCTGATTCACTAAAAAAACATAACAAGACTACATGCTATTTACTGTATTGTCAGGACTAATAACATCGGGCCTTTTGATCCCTTTCGGAAAGTTTTTCCGTTCAAAGTGGAGTGCATTAATCGCGATTTTACCCATTCTTCTGTTTGTTTATTTCGCCAGTCAGATCGCCGCGATCAGTAAAGGGCAAGTATTTTTTGAACATACAAACTGGGTGCCCTCTTTGGCCATTAATTTCGATTTCCGATTAGACGGACTGTCCTTATTATTCAGTTTGTTGATTACCGGCATTGGCGCCTTTATTTTTATCTATGCCAGTGCCTACCTTAAAGGGCATCCTTATAAGGATCGGTTTTTCGGTTATTTATGCCTTTTCATGTCGGCCATGTTAGGGATGGTGTTATCTGACAACATCCTGTTACTTTTTGTATTTTGGGAGCTAACCAGCATTAGTTCCTTCTTTTTAATTGGCTTTAACAATGAGAGCCAAGATTCCAGAAAAAGTGCATTAACAGCATTGGGTGTGACTGGTTTAGGAGGTTTTTTTCTATTAGCAGGACTTATATTGTTGAGCGAAATTGCCGGTACCTATTCCATACAGGAACTCATGACTGCTAGTGAAGTCATTAAAGCGCATCAACTTTACCCAGTAGTAATAGCCTGCGTATTCCTGGCCGCTTTCACCAAATCGGCTCAGTTCCCATTCCATTTCTGGCTCCATGGTGCCATGAAAGCACCTACACCTGTATCGGCTTACCTGCACTCGGCCACCATGGTTAAAGCGGGAATTTTTCTGTTGGCCCGTTTTACCCCAATATTAGGCGATACACCGGCATGGAACTATACTTTAATGATCGTAGGTGGTCTTACGATGTTGTATGCCGCCATTCATGCTTTATTCAGGATTGACTTAAAAGGAGTTCTCGCTTATTCCACCATAGCAGCCCTGGGCATGCTTACGTTTTTAATTGGCCTGGGTACTAGAGAAGCGCTTATCGCCGCCTGTACATTCATAGTGGTGCATGCTTTATATAAAGCGACACTTTTTTTAATTACAGGAATTATAGACCACGAAACTGGTACACGCGACCTGACTAAACTTAGTGGCTTAAGGAAGGTATTGTTGCCTGTATTCGTTGCAGGCCTGCTGGCTGCCTTATCGAGTGCAGGTTTGCCACTCACTGTGGGTTTTATTGGGAAAGACCTGATTTACGAAGCTACTTTACATGCTGAACAAAACCTGGCGCTTTATTTAACCATAGCGGCTGTAGCTACCAATGTGTGTTTAGTCGTTGCTGGTTTTCTTGCCGGTATTAAACCCTTTACTGGTAAATTACCACAAGAATTTGAAAAACTCCATTTACCTGCCGCCGCCATGTGGATTCCGCCCTTAGTTCTTGCACTGGCAGGTGTTGCCTTCGGTATCTTCCCTGGCATCCTTGGCAATCAACTGATTAATCCAACGGTCAACGCTATTTCTATAGAAACCGTCAATGTGCACCTTAAGATATGGCATGGCTTTAATACGGTATTGGTGTTAAGTCTGTCCACCCTACTGGCCGGTACCATAATTTATGTAATTCATCATCCAAAAGCCAAAAAATTAGCGTTGGTAGAACGTTACGAAGGTTTGTCGCCACAAACATTTTTCAACAAATTTTCAAGCGCATTCTTCAATTTTTCTAAGTGGTATACCAACTTCCTGCACAATGGTTTTTTGAGGTCCTATATTTTTAAAATTATTATTTTTGCCCAGGCTTTACTGGCCTATGAGTTGCTGAATGGAGGCCCCATTTATATTGATTATAGTCAACTTTCGCCAATCAGTGTTTATGAAGGTGTAAGTGTTGGCATTCTTATCGCAGCAGTCATTTTAACGGTCAGTACCTCATCAAGGTTAACAGCGGTAGTGGCCACCAGTGTTATCGGTTATGCCATATGTTTGATCTTTGTGTTTTACAGTGCACCAGACCTAGCCATGACACAGTTTACCATTGATACCCTGACCGTGGTGTTATTTGTTTTTGTATTGTTCAATCTGCCCCCTTTCCTGAATTTTGCTAATAACCGCACGAAAGTACGGGACGCCATTGTGGCGATCAGTTTTGGTACCATCTTATCTTTAATTGCAATTAAAGTATTGCAAGTACCTACAGACATCGATATTAGCAAGTTTTATGGCGATTATGCCTACACCCTGGCAAAAGGTAAAAATGTAGTTAACGTTATTTTAGTAGACTTCAGGGGTTTCGACACCATGTTCGAAATTGTAGTATTAAGTATAGCCGCCCTGGGGGTGTATAGTTTACTCAAGCTGAAGTTAAAATCCTCTGAAAAAGAATAATCATGAGAAGTACCATTTTACAAACCGCATCGAATTATTTGTTGCCGATTTTATTTTTATTCTCCGTATTCCTACTGCTCCGGGGTCATTATTACCCGGGCGGTGGTTTTGTAGGTGGCCTGGTGGCGTCTATTGCCTTCGTGTTACATAGTTTTGCCTACGGCACAGACAACACCCTCAAAATACTCCGCTATAAACCCTTAACCTTAATTCCTATAGGCCTGGGACTTGCTACGCTTACCATGTTTTTACCTGTGTTATTTGGGTATCCGGTAATGACCGGACTTTGGTTTGATGAACCCATCCCCGTTATTGGCATGATCGGTTCAGCGCTATTTTTTGACATTGGCGTTTACCTGGTGGTCATTGGCGTAGTGCTTACCATTTTATTTACCATATCATCAAACACACCATAAATTATGGAATTACTACTTGTCTTCCTTATTGGTGTTTTATATGCTGCAGGCGTATTTCTAATCCTTAGGAGAAGTATGGTTCGCCTTCTTTTAGGAATTATTCTCCTGGGTAATGCCACCAATATTTTAATATTTTTATTGGGGAATATCACCAAAGGCAAACCTCCGATAATAGAACCCAACCTTAAAGTGTTCACGGATATTTACGCCGATCCTATTCCACAAGCGCTTATACTCACGGCTATTGTGATCAGTTTTGGATTAACCTCCTTTGCAATTGTATTGCTCAAAAGGGTTTATGCCTTAATTAACTCAGACGATTTAGACGATTTAAACACTCCGGAAGAAGAAGATATATGATTGATAACCAAATTATAGCCACCGTAATCATCCACCTGTTTACAGCTATTTTACAGCTAGGTTTCTGGAGAAAGACCGTCACGCAAAGGGTACTGAGCATTATCGGTTGTTTTACAGGCTTCTTATTTGCACTAAACTTGTTTACTAAAGTATTCAACGGAAGCATTTTAACCATGAACGCGGGCAACTGGGCAGCGCCTTTTGGTATAGTATTCGTTGCAGATACGCTGAGCACCACATTAGTATTACTGACTTCCATAGCAGCACTTGCTGTTTCTATATTTTCTGCTATTGGAGTTGGCAGGGCCAGAATGCTTTACGGCTATTTCCCGATTTTCCATTTCCTGATTATGGGTTTAAATGGTGCTTTTTTAACTGGCGATATTTTCAATTTATATGTATGGTTTGAAGTGGTCATCATTTCTTCTTTTGTGTTATTGACTCTTGGCGGACGGCAATCGCAAGTGGAAGGTGCCGTAAAATACATGGCCATGAACATCCTGGCTTCTACTTTCTTTTTAACGGGTATTGGTATCTTATATGGCATTACTGGCACCTTAAATATGGCTGATCTGGCCCTTAAAATACCTAAAGTAGCCGATCAGTCGATCGTTACCCTCACCTCCATGTTTTTCTTAATCGGTTTTGGTATTAAATCGGCAGTTTTCCCTTTATATTTCTGGTTACCTTCCTCCTACCATACGCCTCCCTCAGCCGTTGCCGCAACATTTGGCGGGTTATTAACAAAAGTAGGCCTGTATGCCTTGTTCAGGGTATTTACGCTTATGTTTATTCCAAATGATTTTATAAAAACGGTATTCATTGTCATGGGCATCATGACCATTTTAACTGGTGCATTTGGTGCGCTGATTAAAGATAATGTACGCCGCTTATTCTCTTACCTTATTGTTTGTCATATCGGTTTTATTATTGGAGGTTTAGGTTTATATACCAAGATTGCCTTACTGGGAGCCATATTCTACCTGATTCACGATATTATTGTGAAGACCAATTTATTTCTAATTGCTGGCCTGCTTCGGCAATTGCGCGGAACCATGAACATGAACAAACTAGGTGGCCTATATGCTGAATATCCTAAAATATCGTTAATGATTGCATTGGTGTTGTTTTCTTTGGCAGGTATTCCACCACTCTCCGGTTTCTGGCCTAAGATTTACCTTTTCGAAGCGGCATTTGCCAGTCAGAATTACTTTTTTATTATCAGCATTATCGTGGGTAGCTTTATAACCTTATATGTACTTGCAAAGTTATGGTCAGAAGTATTCTGGAAAAACGCATCAA
The DNA here is from genome assembly GCF_015752175.1 of Pedobacter sp. CAN_A7. Classification (NCBI taxonomy): domain Bacteria; kingdom Pseudomonadati; phylum Bacteroidota; class Sphingobacteriia; order Sphingobacteriales; family Sphingobacteriaceae; genus Pedobacter; species Pedobacter sp. CAN_A7. The sequence goes on from NZ_JADOUW010000003.1 coordinate 475,054, forward strand.
CTGATCCTGTTGTAATCGATAACTTCAAGCCACTAAAAGGCTATAAAAAAACGCTATTGGTGCTTCCAATAGGTTTATTAACACTTACAACTTTGTTTATTGGTTTGAATGCAGAAATGGTGATCCAGGTAGCCGATAAAATTGCAACAGAGTTACTCGACACCCGACCATACATTAAAGCAGTACTAGGAAAATAAAAACAGACGTTATGATTAAACACTTTTTAATGAATCTTCTGTTATCTTTTATATGGGTAGCACTAACAGGTTCTATGTATTATTCAAATTTCCTGTTTGGCTTTTTGCTCGGTTTTTTCATCATGTGGGTGATGAACAGAAACGAACTTGATCAACGTTATTTCTATCGGGTACCTAAAACTTTGGGCTTTGTATTTTTCTTTTTGTATGAAATGATGAAGGCCAATATTGCTGTAGCTTATGATGTGATTACACCAAAGTATTTTTTTAAGCCTGGCATTATCGAATACCCTATGGATGCCAAAACAGATTTAGAAATCAACCTGCTATCGACAGTTATTTCCATGACTCCGGGCACTTTAATCATAGATATTAGTGAGGATAAAAAATCGTTATTTATTCATGTCATGTACCTGAAAAATAAAGAACACTTTATTGCACAAACGAAAAACGGATTTGAAAGAAGATTATTAGAAATTCTACGATGACATTAGATACATATTTTGACTATGTGATATTTCCAATACTTACTATCTCTATTGTATTGGTTTTTATCCGCCTTTTTAAGGGCCCTGAGGTGGCCGATCGTGTAATTGCCCTCGACCTGATCATTACCATCGGTATTGGTTTAATTACTGCCTATAGCATTCGTTCCGGACAAGCGGTACTACTGGATGTGGCCATGATCCTCGCGCTGATTGCCTTTTTAGGCACTGTGGCATTTGCCTTCTATTTAGATAAAAATAAACAACCATGAACATTCTGATCGCTATATTCAGTACCATTGGCGCTTTAGCCATTCTATTTGCCTCCATTGGCATTTTAAGGATGCCCGACTTTTACCTACGCCTTTCTGTAACCGTAAAAGCAGCCACATTAGGAATTGGCTTATTGTTAGTTAGTGCTGCTATTTTTTTTCCCGATGTTTCGGTAACCACAAAAGCCATTGCCATTGTTTTCTTTTTAATTTTGACCGCTCCAGTAGCTGCACACATGATCGGTCGGACCGCTTACCATACTGGCATTCCTACCTGGAAAGGCACCATCATCGACGACCTTAAAAAGAATCAGCCATCGCCACCTCCTGTTGCAGACGTGATACCGATAAGTGCCCTGAAACGTAAATCAACAAAAAACCCTTCCGGAGAAGGGTCTTCATCTGATAAGATTTAAAAATCAAAAAAGTCGTTTAGGAAGGACTTCTTCTTTTTGTGTGGATATCGTTTATCGTGATCCTGACGTGGCTGATCATAACCATATTGTTTATAATCTCTGTCGTAATTTTCTTTACTGGAATAATGCGTGGCAGAACTGTCCATAATTTTTTCCAATTCACCCCGGTCCAGCCAGATTCCTCTACAGCTCGGACAATAATCTATTTCAACACCTTGTTTTTCAGTCATCAACAAGGTTTCATTGCAAGAAGGACATTTCATTTGTTAAAGTTTTAGTGAACAATAGTTTAAATACACTTGATAGTGCCTTAATAACGCTTAAGATACAGTTTTTTGTACATTCCACCTAACAAAGGATGCCTGTTAAAGATGATACACCTTTTACACGGCAGAGATAAAAAAATTCTTCACATTTATTATTTTTGTTTGTATAAACGCTTAAATACAACAAAATGGGATTAATGGGCTATTACCTGATTGCAGGTATTATGTTACTGATAGGCTTTATCGTGAGCAACAAGTTGAAAAGTAAATTTGCAGCGTACAGCCAGATCGGACTTCAAAACCGCATGAGCGGAAGAGAAATTGCCGAGATGATGCTGGCAGACAATGGCATTTACGATGTTAGGGTGATCTCTACACCTGGCCATTTGAGTGACCACTATAATCCTGCAGATAAAACCGTAAATCTGAGTCCTGATGTTTATGAAGGTAGAAGCATTTCTGCAGCGGCCGTTGCTGCCCACGAATGTGGCCATGCGGTGCAACATGCAACCGCATACAGCATGTTAACCTTCCGCAGTGCCATCGTTCCACTAGTTAACATCAGCTCACAGCTGTCTCAATGGATTATCCTTGCAGGCATGGGCTTCTTAATTGGCGGGGCTAATCCAACTGTTTTCCTGATCGGCATTGTCTTATTTTCAATCACCACCATTTTTACGCTGATTACCCTTCCTGTAGAATACGACGCCAGTAACCGCGCATTGAAATGGCTGGAAAGAAAACACATCACTGTAGGTGTAGAACATGATAAAGCCGCTGATGCGCTAAAGTGGGCTGCACGCACCTACCTGGTAGCGGCCATTAGCTCAGTGGCTACCCTGCTTTATTATCTGCTGCTATTTATGAATGGCAGAGACAGCGAATAATTATATGTAGCTAAACACTTGAGAATATGAAAATCCCATTTAAACCTAATGGATACAACTCCCTCTCCCCCTATCTTGTGGTGGAAGGCGCCAATAAACTAGCCGATTTGCTGAAGACGATTTTCGATGCAAAAGAATTAAGGAAATATGAAAATGGAGATGGAAAAATTGCACATATGGAACTGCTATTGGATGACAGTGTGCTGATGCTTGCCGATAGTACATCGACATACCCGGCCAATACAACCATGCTGCATTTTTATGTACCCGATGTCCAGCTCACCTTTCAAAAAGCCATAGAAAACAATTGTGAAGTGGTGGAACTTCCCATAAACAAAGAAGGCGACCCTGACACCCGCGGTGCATTTATGGATTTCGCAGGCAATTACTGGGCAGTAAGTACTCAAAAGTAAATAGAAATATGATTTTCTTTTTGTGTTATTTTCACTACATTTAATAGACGTTATTAAATGTAGTGAACCTTAAATATCACAGCATATGGCCTTTATCAGAAATACATCGCTGGCAATCTTATTTATTCTTAGCGCTGCTTTTGCCCCCTTTCATCACGGATGGTCTAATTATAACCAGGATAAAGTAAATGATTTTAAAACGGTCATTGAAGAATCTACATATGAAAACCCCCATGCCCTGGCTAAGGTAAAATATAAAGGCGCACAGTGGACCATCTACCTGGCCCCCGCTAGTCGCATGGCCGCACGTGGAGTATCTGCTGATATGATTAAAAAGGGAACGGAACTCCGCATTGTTGCTTATCCACACAAAACTGTTAAAAACGAAATGCGTGCAGAAAGACTTTTCATCAATGGTGAAAAATACGAACTGCGCTAAATGTTTAATCAGTTCCTGCTCCCATTGCTCAGTTTCCTCGAAAACTCAGCTTGGGCGCTTGCCATCCGCCAGTCCCTATGGCTGTACCCAGCGCTCGAAATCATCCATATCCTGGGCATTGTGATGCTGGTAGGTGGTGCAATATTTTTCGACCTTCGCCTGTTAGGACTTGCAAAAAACTTGCCTTTACCATCCCTGTCAGCTTACCTGCTCCCCCTTTCCAGGAGAGGACTTTTGCTGGTTATCCCTTCTGGCATCCTGTTATTTCTTACCAATGCAGAAACACTTGGTGTAGACCCTACCTTCTGGCTCAAAATGTTGCTTCTCGTCATTGCCGCACTAAATGCCCTGGTGTTCCACCGCTTCCAGCTTCTGCCAGTTAAACTTACAGCGCTGGTGTCTATTTTCGCCTGGATTGCTATCATAGCCTGCGGCAGGTTATTAGCCTATTAAGCGCTATTTTAGCATGCTATACACCCTCGAAACTTGGTATGGAATATAGTTCTGCCATTTCCATGGTGTATATTGATCTGCTATACCTAATTCCAGCAGTTTTTTAAAGATACTTTCCGCGTTATCACTGTTCGACATGATCAGCATTCCAGTACCACTATCTGGAAAAATAATACAATAATGCTGGAAACCATCGCCATGTCCTTCTTTAAAAGCAGCCCAACCCTGAGGAGATTTCAACAAGCCCCAACCTAATCCATAACTTAAAGAAATGGCATCATTAGCGCTGGTATCCTGACGTGACATTGGCCCAAACTGACTGACCGATCGCAAGCGGATCTGCGGACTAAACATTTGGTCTCGGCTTTCTCTGCTGATCAGTTTATTTTGCAGCACAGCTTCCAGAAAAATTGCATAATCATCAAGGGTCGTTTCCAGCGTACTTGCCGCACGGGCTTCATTATCCTTGTCTTTTTCATAAGATTTACCTTCTTTGTTGTAACCCAACGCATAATCAGCCTCGAAGTGCGGCAACCAGGTGTAGGCAGAATTCTTCAGCCGTAATGGACCAAAGATCTTTTCCTGCATCAGCTGTTCCAAAGATTTACCAGTTATTTTCTCCAATACCGTTTGCAGGTACACCATGCCCTCACCAGAATAGCTATACCTGCTGCCGGGAGGGAAGGCTATGTTAAGCTTTTGATCAGGATTGTCCCAACGCCAGTTTGGAAAACCTGTTGTATGATCCAGGCACATTCTTGCGGTAATATTTTTATAAAGGCTTTCTGTTCGCAAGGCACGGTAGTCATCCTGCCACTTCTTTTGTGGCGTATAATCGTAAATGGGTTTTGGCAAATATTCCTGTAAAGGTTTATCCAGGTTAAGCAATCCTTCTTCTACCAATTTCATAGCTAACACGGCAAATAAATTCTTACTTAAAGAAGCACCATATATATTCATGGCCGGATGTAAAGGCTTTAAAGCATCGTTACCGATGCCAAAAGACTTTTTATAAACCACTTGATGATCATTAAATACGGCTATTTCCAAGCCTTTAACCTGCGCCTGACTCATCAACAAGTCGACCTCCTTTTCAAGCACATCGCTGCTGATCACAGTGCCGTCAATCCTTTTTAAGGTAACAGCCTGTGCCATACTTACTATGGGTAGTATTAAAAAAAGCAGGGTTACACAGGGGTAACGTAATAACTTATCATCCATTGCACACCATAAGAATCAACTAGCATTCCAAATAATTCACTCCAAAAAACCTTTTGCAAGGGCATAATGACCTGTCCGCCCGCAGACAAAGCCTCAAAGTACCGGTTCGTCTCCTCCTGGCTATCAAAAGAAAGGCTGATGGTGAAGTTGTTTCCCATAATTAACGGCGGCCCCATCGAAGCCAGACTGTCTGTGCCCATCAGTACGGTATTTGGATCGATCGGTAAAGACACGTGCATCAACTTATTTTTATCTGCTTCATTTATTTCATCACAGCCAGGCATGTTTTCTTCCGTCATTTCACTATAACGCATCAATGACGTGAATTCGCCGCCAAACACTGATTTGTAAAAATTGAAAGCTTCTTCGGTTGTACCGTCAAAGTTTAAATATACATCTGTTTTTATCATAATATTAGGATTTATCCTGGTTTGAATACCTAAAGTTAGTCACGATTACTGACGCTCAAGTGGTGTATTCATGACAAACTAAGGGGTAAAAACGACAATGTTTATTTAATCTCAAACACGTAGCTGCCACTCTGCACCTGTAATGGTGACGTTACTAACTTCCCTTTATCGAAAACCTTTTGTCCGGCACTTACAGGGAAATGAATGGTTGCAGTAGAATTTGCAGGAACAGTCACCTCATAGGTCACCTTATTTTTCTTCCTTTTCCAGTAGGAGCGGATCGTTCCATAGGGCCCTTCATGCGTGGCTTCAAAATGATCCAGCCCTGCAACAAAGTTAGGCTTTAACAGTACATTTTTGAAACCTGGATGTTGTTCATCGATTTTAATGCCACCAAGGCCCTTATACAACCAGCCCCCTATTTCTCCAAACATCATGTGGTTCATGGAAATATCACGCGGGGCATTAATATCCCAATTTTCATACAAAGTGGTGGCGCCATTAGCAATCCACCAGCCCCAGGAAGGATAGGTATCCTGTGCTGCCAGCCGGTAGGCGGTTTCTGCTTGCCCATGATCACTCAGTGCATTTAAAATTGCTTTAGCACCCAATACACCCACATCAAGGTGCATTCCATCAGTAGCCACCCTTTTGGCCAGGTTTTCCGCTACCCGCAGCCTCAATTCTTCTGGGACCAGCCCCCATTGCAAAGCCATACTTAATTCCGTTTGTACCCCTGACGCATATATGGCTGTTTCTTTTTGCAGGTATTTATCGTTTATGGCTTGTTTAATTCGATCAGCAAGTCGCTGGTAATAAGCTGCATCTTCCATTTTATGAAATAATCTTGCCGCTTTGGCCAAAATAGTAGCATCCACGTAAAAATAGACAGAGGAGGTATACTCTAAGTTGGATGTTGATTTCACCGGTACCCAGTCGCCCCTACCAAAAGAGGTTAAGTGACCTACACTCGTTCCATTAACATAGTTAACATACCTTTTAATGTTTTCATAGCTATCCGCCAATAGCTTACTATCTCCATAAAACTGATAAATTTCCCAGGGAATAATGGCAATGGTGCTGGTCCAGTCGGTACCATTCGCTGTGCCATAACCCCAGCCGCCGGTTGGAATAATATCAGGCAACACCCCATTAGGCTGCTGTTCATCCCGGTGATCGGCCAGCCATTTTTCATATACCGTAATGCCATCGAAGTTGTATAAACCCGTTTCAATTGCAAAATGACCATCGCCTGTCCAGCCGTTTTTTTCGCGTTGCGGACAATCAGTCGGGTAGCCAAAAAGATTGGAGAGGTAGGAATTATTGGTGGCCCACCATATTTTATCCAGCAGTGGGTTTGATGAATTGATTTTCCCGGTAACCGGCACATCACTGTGCATAAAATAACCCGTCAGGCTGTTCTTTGTTAAGGAAATTGGCTTATCGCTCATCACTTCCACATATTGGAAACCCTTGTAATTAAACTTGGGCATAAATTCCTCCAGACCATTCCCCGCCAGGATAAAAATATCTGTCTGGAATGGATCCTGTTGGTCTATAGGTTTGTGATAGACATCAATATTACTCAAATCGGTTCTTCCATTCTCATATAAACGCTCCGCATGGCGAAGCCTGATCACCGTACCACGTTCTCCTTTCACCTTGATTTTACTCACCCCCGAAATATTCCTTCCCAGGTCAAACAGGTATGTGGTGTCATTAAACTTCTTCATGGATTTCACGGGTATTTCATCCACATTACGGATCGGGTGCATCAATTGCGAAACAATTTGAGGAGATGGCGCCGCCCTATACGAAACCCCCTTCCAATGTTGATCATCAAAATCTACCGTATTCCAACCCGGCTGCGCCAGTCGGGCATCATAATGTTCTGCTGTATAAATGCTATTAAAAATAACCGGACTTAAACTTGCCTTCCAGTCCAGGCCCGATCCCTTTACTTCTGTACTTCCATCCTCATAAGTTATCCTGATGTCCAGGCAAAACGTTGGTCTTGCACGCCATGGTGCCTTATCAAAATTCCATACTGCCAGCGACTGGTGGTTATACCAGCCGTTTCCTAATAACACGCCGATGGCGTTTTGGCCTTGTTGCAAGTTTGCAGTAATGTCATAGGTCACATACAAAGTACGCCTGTCGAAACGGGTATACATGGGATCAAGGCGGTGGTTGCCTATCTTATCACCATTTAGGTAAAGCTCATATAAACCGGCCACGGCAATATAAGCCCTGGCCGAACGGATTTTTTTAGTGGTGGTTATCTTGTTTCTGAAGTACGAAGCAGGCCGCAGATTCACATCATTACGGTCGCTGATCCAGCTACCTTTCCAGTTCTCCATACCCATCATGCCCGTTTCAAAACTCGACACCACCGAACGGCTCTCCTTCTTAGCCTGGTTCCAAAGCGTAATAGACCAGAAATAACGCGTAAAAGGCTGTAGCGTTTTACCCTTGTAGGTAATTAAATTGCTGTCGGCATATACCTTTTCCGAATCCCATTCTCCACCTTTACCTTGAGCAACCTGCAGGGAATCTGTACCTACATATACACGGTAGGCAGTTTGTAAGGCGCCTTGCTCAGGATCGCGCATGCGCCACGAAAGCCTTGGTTTAGGAACGTCCACACCGATGGGTTTGATGAGGTGCTCACATTTTAAGTCAACTGGCTGTGAAGCAGCAGCACCAGAAAAGGAAAGGAAAAACTGTAGGACTAAAGTCGCCACAAGGCTAAATAAATGGTTCGGTTTCATAGAAAATGTATAACTAAAAATTTGCGCACCTAAGTGGCGCTTGGTCTTACTTCAATCCTGCGCCAAATCAAAATATAAGGTAGCGCCCCACATACGTTGATGATCTTTGCGGTTCCTAAACTGGTTTTTTTTGCCTTGCGGACTTAATTGATCAGCTTTTCACGCCAATCAAATTTTAATGGATACGCTGATCTTTATCTATTCCTGAAAGATATTTTTTCTCCGTTTTTACCGCATTTTTTTGAGCAAACACACTGGTAATGATAGAAAAAAAAGGCATAACGAATATGTATTTTACAGCCTGAAATAATTTGTTTCTCATAAAAATTCATCTTTTGATGGCCTAGCCGGTAACCTATTTTAGTGCTTATCATTATGAATAACAATAAACTTGCTAAATAAAACTACGCAATCATAACCGCTTAGACAAAATAGCTATAAAAAATCAGTAGTAGCCCTTCTATAAATTCTATGGCATATGGTATGCAGGAGGCCAATATTTTCCAGTATTTGTTATCTTAGCCCTTGCTAAACACCACTATGAAAAACCTTTCTTTTTTTCTTTTGCTATTATTAACTGTGCATTTTTTGTCCGTCCAGCCGGCCTACGCTCAACAAAAAAGGGCACGTGATTTTGGTTTACATATAGGCGTGTTAACACCCGGAAAGCGAAATGCCATTACTGATGTATCGGGTGTTAAAGTGGGGCATGTGACCATAATTAAAGGCGATTCCATTCGTACCGGTGTAACGGCCATCTTACCCTACGATGGCAATATATTCCAACATAAGGTTCCGGCAGCTATCTTTACAGGAAATGGCTTTGGTAAACTGGCTGGCAGTACGCAGGTGACTGAACTTGGCCATATGGAAAGTCCTATTGTATTAACAAATACGCTCAATGTAGCCACAGGTATTGATGCCCTAATCGACTATACCTTACAACAACCAGGTAATGAAACTGTACAATCAGTGAATGCACTGGTTGGCGAAACCAATGATGGCTACCTGAATGATATCCGGGGGCGGCATGTGACCAAAGCTGACATATTAGAAGCACTTACTCATGCTAAAGCAGACACAATTGAAGAAGGTGCTGTTGGTGCCGGAACAGGAACCATATGTTTCGGCTATAAAGGCGGCATAGGCACGGCGTCGCGTTTATTGCCAAAAAGCCTCGGTGGTTATACTGTGGGTGTATTGGTACAAACTAATTTTGGCGGGGTGTTAACTATTGATGGGGTGCCTGTTGGCAAAACCCTGGGTAAGTTCGACTTTTCCAGTAAACTGATGAACAGTGCTGATGGCTCCTGCATGATCATTGTAGCTACAGATGCCCCGTTAGATAGCAGGAACCTCGAACGACTGACCAAACGTGCCTTTATGGGCCTGGCTAAAACTGGTGGCATAGCTTCTAATGGCAGCGGCGATTACGTTATTGCCTTTTCTACCGCAGCAGCGGTTCGTATACCCCATCAACCTGCAGAAGTAGCAAATCCTGTCGCTTATTTAAGTAACGACCACATCTCTCCTCTATTTATGGCAGCTATTGAAGCCACGGAAGAAGCCATCATCAATTCCTTGTTTGCCGGAGTTACGATGACCGGAAAACAAGGACGCCAGGTAGAAGCACTTCCCTTAGATAAAGTATTGCCTATTTTAAAAAAACACCATGCAATCAAAATTAAGTAAATACAGTCTGGTTAACGGCGAATTCTTTCCTGCCGCAAGCGCATCCTTAGGCATTACAGACCTGGCCATTCAACGTGGCTATGGCATATTCGACTTCTTTAAATCCATTAACGGGAAGTTTGTATTTATAGAAGACCACCTGGACCGCTTCTATTTTTCTGCTGCACAAATGCACCTACCCCTTAAGCATAGTCGCCAGGAACTTAAATCGCTTTTACAGGCCTTAATGGAAAAAAATGAACTGCTTGATTCTGGCATTCGCATTACCCTGACTGGCGGTTATGCTGAAGATGGATATACGATAGCTGAGCCTAATATGATCATCACCCAGCAAGCTTTTACAAACCCAACATTCAGCAGCCAGGGACTACACTTAATGACTCACCCGCACCAACGCCAACTGGCGGAAGTAAAAACACTCGATTACCTGATGGCCATTAGGTTGCAGCCCCTCCTGAAACAACATGATGCCGACGACGTGCTTTACCACGACCAGGGCATGCTTAGGGAATGTCCGCGTTCAAACTTCTTCATGGTTAACCACCAGCATGAAGTGCTCACCAGCGCCACAGGAATTCTGAAAGGTGTGGTTCGCAAACAATTGCTGAACTTAAAAATCAGTGGACTAACCATCGTAGAAAGAGACTTTAACCTTAACGACTTACAACAAGCTCAAGAAGCATTCGTCACCAGTTCTACGAAAAATGTGATGCCAGTGTCAAGCATCGACGGTCGCCATATAGGCAACGGACAACCTGGCGAAGTGACCCGAGCCCTGGCTGAGGCATTCAATAAACTGATCGCCTAACTAAATGATTAGGCTATAGTTATCGCTAAAAAATATTGGTATACTTGAGGAACGCAAATTTCTTCCATGTATAAATGTTTATCAGTGATTGTCCTTGGCCTGGTTATTTTATTTTACCCAATCTTAAGTTTTTCGCAAGAAAAATGGAGTCTGAGTGGTGAAGTGAAAGACGCCAAAAGCGGTGAATCATTGATAGGCGTGACGATACAGCTGCCAGGCAGTGATAACAATACGGCTACCAGCACCAACAATTATGGCTTTTACTCCCTCAGCCTGGGTTCAGGAAAAACCACCATCAGGGTGGCCTATGTAGGTTATGAGACACAGGAGATCACGGTAAACCTCAATGCCAACCGCAAACAGGACATTAGTTTGAGCCCCTCCGGCAATGTGTTGAATGAAGTGTTTATTACTACTTCAAACAGCAACGACAAGGTAAAAAATACAGCCATGGGACTAGAAAAACTCAGTCGCGAGGACATTAATAAACTTCCCGTCATCTTTGGAGAAAAAGATGTGATCAAAGCACTGCAACTGCTCCCCGGTGTTAAAAATACCGGCGACGGAAACGGGGGTTTCTTTGTGAGGGGTGGTGCTGCCGACCAGAACCTGATCATTTTAGATGAAGCCACTGTTTATAATCCCGACCATTTGCTTGGCTTTTTCTCCACCTTCAATGCCTACGCCTTAAAGGAAGTAACACTTTATAAAGGCAATATGCCTGCCCAATATGGCGGCCGTTTGTCTTCCGTTATGAATGTGATCATGAAAGAAGGCAATAACCAGCGCTTTCAAGCTGAAGGCGGCATCGGCCTCATCTCATCGCGCCTCAGCTTTGAAGGACCCATTATTAAAGATAAGGGATCCTTTTTCATCAGTGGCCGCCGCACTTACGTCGACCTGTTTCTTAAAGCAAGTTCAGATCCAGAGGTAAACGAAAATAAATTGTATTTCTACGACCTGAACCTCAAGGCCAATTATACCCTTGGTGCAAAAGACAGACTTTACATTGCCGCCTACCAGGGGCGTGATAAAATTGGCTTTGGCGAACAATTTGGCATTACCTGGGGAAATACAACCGGCTCCATCCGATGGAACCACCAGTTTAGTCCGAAAGTATTTTCTAACAGCTCGCTGATTTATAGCAATTATGATTACGATATTGATCTGGACATGGCATCCATCAACGGGCAGATTACCTCGCAGATCAAAGACTGGAATTTAAAGGAAGAAATCAAAGTTTATCCTAACAACAGCCACACCATAAGTCTGGGTGTAAATGCCATTTATCACCAACTGCGCCCAGGAACCTATGCTGGTGACATCTCTCTAATTAGCAAACCCCTGAATTACAGTTTGGAAAGTGCCGTTTATGCTTCTGACAGCTGGAAAGCAACCCAAAAATTGCATGTAGAATACGGCCTGCGGCTAAGCACTTTTGCTGCGCTAGGTGGCGACCAGCCATATTATACGTTGAATGGCGATAAGGAAATTGTAAACACTAGCTATTACGATGATCATACCAGTGCTAAAACCTATGTTAACATTGAACCGCGACTGGCCATAAGTTATTTACTCAACGACCAATCCTCCTGGAAAGCTGCATATTCCAGGAACAGCCAATACCTCCACCTGCTCAGCAATACGGGCTCCGGCAATCCAACCGATAAATGGGTGTCATCGAACCTAAATATTAAGCCAGGAATTTCCGACATGCTTTCCCTGGGTTTGGCCCGGAACCTCCGCAAAAACACCTTTCAGCTTAGTGTGGAAGCGTATTATAAAAAAATGCAACACCAAATCGACTATAAGGATGGCGCGAATGTATTGAGCAGTGAACCCATAGATCCGCAGTTGCTTTATGGCGATGGCAGAGCTTACGGACTGGAAATATTACTACGGAAAAATGCAGGCAAATGGACTGGCTGGCTTGGGTATACATTATCCCGTACCGAAGTACAAATAGAGGGTATTAATAATGGCGGCTGGTATAATGCCCGCCAGGACCGTAGTCACGACATCAGCTTAGTGGGCATGTATCATGTTAACCAACAATGGGATATATCGGCCAGTTTTGTGTATTACACTGGTCACGCCGTATCCTTCCCAAGTGGAAAATATGATGCCGACGGGCAGGTCGCTTTTTATTATGCCGAGCGTAATGGCTATCGCATGCCAGCTTACCACCGACTGGATTTAAGCACCACACGCAGGTTTAAACCTCGAAAACACTATCGCACAGCGCTTTCATTTGGTTTATTTAATGCTTATGGCCGCGAAAACGCTTACTCCATTAGCTTTAGGAAAGACCCTCTGGATCCCGATAAAACGCAGGCCGTACAAACCTCTTTATTCAAGTTCGTCCCTTCCATATCCTATAACTTTAAATTTTGACCATGAAAATCCCCATCCTGCTATTCATGATAGCGATATGTTTGTTATCCTGTGAAAAAATTATTGAGGTGAAATTAAATGATTCGGAGGCTATGTACATTATTGAAGGGGAAATTACCGATGCAGAAGGCCCTTATGAGGTTCGCGTAAGCCGTTCCAGGAACTTTAATGATATCAATGGATTTACAGCAGAAAGCGGGGCCATGGTCATCTTATTTGACCTTACGCAGGGTGCTGCCGAAAAACTTAAGGAGGCCAGTGCCGGTGTTTATAAAACCGCCCACACTAAAGGCAAACGTGGCCATGTCTATAAACTGGAAGTTACAGCAGGTGGTCGTGTATTTACCGCAACATCAACAATACCGAACATTAATGTGCGACTGGAGCAATTATATACTCAGGTATCCGATTATCGCGACAATGATATTTATGTGGTGCCGGTTTACACAGATCCGGCAGGAGTTGGCAATTACTACCTGTTAAGGCAGTACGTGAACGGCCAATTTATTCCAGGGTCGGTGGCAAGATCAGATGAGGCTACTGATGGCAATAGGATGTTGCAGGCACTTACCTATTTGATTGATGAAAACCACGGCCGGTTGAGGATTAAAGTCGGCGACCGCATTAAAGTAAGTCTTCAAGGTGTTGATAAAGGTGTTTATGATTATTTCAGGACGTTTGAAAACACAAGTACCATGAATAAAAGCAACCCTGCCAACCCCTTAACCAACTTTTCTGGCGGAGCCCTGGGGGTGTTTAATGCCTGTACAGTGAGTGTACTAGAAGCCACAGTAAAACCCGAGCGGCCCTAAATCAGTTTTCGTAATTTTTCTTGCATTTCCTGTATGGCGGCAACAATCATTCTGCACCTGGCCGTATTTAACTCGGTCTCTTCCTTCACGTTGTCGTTATCTTGTGCGAGTAAATCGTCAATTTCCTGGGACAGAAATTGATATTTAGCTTTAATTTCAATGAAATCGTTCTCCAGGTTTTTCGCCGACATTTTATTCGTGATTAAAAGGTCCGTTATCCTGAACTTTATTGGCCTTGATGCAATAATACAGGGCAACTAAACTCCATACACAAACCAACATTTTGTCGGTGGTATAACCTTCATCCAATACCTCAAGCAACTTAATGATGAGGGTTAGGACAACGAAAATAAAGATGACAATGAGCACGATTTTACCAGCCATGCCGCAAATTTAACATAAATTTAATAGGCGGCTGTGTTCTCACTAAGATTGATTGATAACTTGTGGTAGTCTACTTTATATGGGCTCTATATCTCCTCTATATCTGGTTCGGTAAAAGTACTACCAGATATACATCAGATATACACCCAACCAAGTTAATAACGAGGCCACTTACTCCTGCTGTCTAAACCATAATGCGCTGATTGTAACAGGAAATTTAGTAAATCGTACGCCTTTTGAACCAAAGGATCTGATAATTTTTCTTACATTAGATAAGCTAAAAAGGCCTAAAATTTCTCAAATATCTCTAAACTCATGACTATGGAACCTTTTGAAATTACAGTAGACGACGTGGTTCTAACCATCGAACCACAAAAAGATCAAAGTTACAAAGTATTTGAAGCGGGCATACCGATTGGTCGTGTTACGCCCGACCTCGATGCCGGAGCCTGGAAACCAGTGGAGCTACTCACTGATGAACATGCTCAGAAAATTGGTCAGGCGATAGATAAACATTAATATCAATAGGTTTACACCTTAATGTTGCCTTCAATAGAATCATCGAAAGTTTCACCTACCACCGCACCATAGGCTCTTTTAACCAGGGCTACGGCCATGCTGTGCTTAGTATCCCAGTAATATCCCTGACTAGGTATAAACTTTAACACCGTGATTCTAGGGTCGTCCTTACCTTCGGTAAACCAAGTTTTCATCATGGGATCCCATAATTCCGCAATTTTTGCTTTGTCTGTGCTGATCATCACTTTGCCAGATAAGGACAGATAATCACTATAAGATGATCCCTGAAATAGCAGCTGAGCTGTAGGATCCATGCCTAATTCCTTATTCTTGTGGCTATCTTCAGCACTCAGAAACCAGAAGTTTCCTTCTTCATCAATCTTTTCAGGTGCCATAGGTCGGGTGGCAAATAATCCGTCTGCATCGTTCCTGGTGCAGAAAAAACAGGAAGAAGCCTTCTCGGCAAGCTCTTTTACTTTTGCTAAAGCCTCAGGGCCAAATAAATTTTTAAAGTTATCTTCTGGTTGGTTTTTGTTAATCGAATCCATATGACTAATTTTTAGTGAATAGCTGTAAACATTTTTATATAAACAGCAGGCCCGAAACAATGTTTGACCAAAAGCTTATGCTTTATAGCTATATACCGAGTATTGATAAAGGGTTTTGGCAATGTATTTAGAAACGACACAACCGATAATAATAGGAATGAGCACCATGGTTGAACCTGATAAGCTCGTGAATAAGGCTATTGCCGTGAGGGGGCCATGTATACAACCACTAAGTACCGCAGCCATTCCTACAATCATAAAGTTGATGGCAATTAAATGTGTACCAAAATAGTGATTGGATATTAAAACGAAGACCAGACCTAAAAAGGCGCCTACAACAATGCCTGGTGCAAAAACACCACCATCACCACCTGCACCAAGGGTAACCGAAGCGATGAGTGGCTTGGAAATAATTAACGCTAGTAATAACCACACAAGTGAAGTAGAGAAATTAATATTTGCCGTATCTGCTAAATAACCGGTTACAGTATGGTAGCTGTCGCCATATAACTGAGGCATTAACAATACCAGCGTACCCACTATAGCAGAACCAAGAACAATGCGGTGAACATTATTACTGATTAAAGCAAAACGGCCTTTTATTAACAAACAGGCTTTGGTAAAGTAAACGGATACCAGACCGGCAATAACACCCAAACCCACCAGATAAGGCAATGCAGCTAAGGACCATGGTTGTGGATGCAAGTCAAAGACAGGCTCGGCACCCGTAAAATAAGAAAAACATGAGGCTACCACTACAGCCACCATTGCCGAAAGAAGGATGGTAATAGAAAATTTGCGGGAAATGGCTTCTATAGCAAAAAATACACCTGCAATAGGACTACCGAATAAAGTAGCCACACCTGCGGCCACAGCAGCACCAACAATTTCGGTTTTATATTTATAAGCGAGGCCGGTTGTTTTATAAGCGTTAGAACCTATAGCAGCCGTTGCTACTACTGTGGATACCTCAACGCCTGTGGAACCACCAAAAATAACCGTGAGGAATCCATTCACATAATGGGATATGATTTTATAAATGGGAAGCTCGTTTCTCCTTTTTTCGAGCGTATTGTAAATCTCAGTTATCCCTTTATTGGGTTTGTTATTGAAAAAGAATTTCCTGAGCAGGAATATAAACGTAAAACCGATTAAAGGAAAGAACAGCACTAAGCCAAAATGTTCACTTGTTTTTTCAAACATCCGGCTTTGGTAGTGTTCTGTAATTAGTTTTAGCGTTGCTGCTAAAAATGAGGCTAATAAGCTTACAAAAATGACATTAAATAGGAGGCCTGAATAAGCTTTTCTTCTGATTATTTTACGCATGATCTATTAATTTTCAGCTACATGCGAGGCTTAAAAAATCAATTGAGGGGACATGTACTGATAAAAATGCAAAGATAAGGCGGATCACTACGAATTATAGCAGTTTTTTGTAAAAATTTGGCCGACAAAAGCTAACGCCAGTTATGTAATTTCTTAAACTTTAGCCTAAATGATTTTTAAAAATTTAAAAAAACGATACTTAAGTCTTAAATTAGTGTTTGTTTGATAAGCTCAGTCCCAAGCCATTATGGAATCAAGAAGAGATTTTTTAAAAAAAGCCAGTGTATTTGCCGGACTTAGTACGGTTGCCCATGTGATCCCAGCATCGTTACTTAAAGCCATGTCTATTGAACCTGCCGCAGGCAGCACTTATAAAGATGCAGCGCATGTGGTTTTTTTAATGCAGGAAAACCGTTCATTCGATCATGCTTTTGGCACATTAAAAGGGGTGCGTGGTTTTAACGACCCGCGTGCCATGCCCCAGCGAAACGGTAATCCTATTTGGTTTCAAAGTAATAAAGACGGACAAACCTTTACGCCATTCCGCCTGGACATCAAAAACTCAAGATCAACCTGGATAGGTTCCTTACCCCACTCCTGGGGCGACATGGTTGGGGCAAGGAATGAAGGAAAAATGGACAACTGGCTGGAGGCCAAAAAAGCTGAAAGCGAATATGCCCATATCCCCTTGACTATGGGTTATTACGATCGGAAGGACATCCCCTTCTATTATGCCATGGCTGATGCTTTTACAGTTTGCGATCAGCATTTTTGTTCTGCGCTAACTGGCACCAGTTCCAACCGTACGTTCTTCTTTTCGGGCTCGATTAAGGAAGACCCACACGATGCAAAATCGCTTCCACATGTATACAATAGCCAAATAGATTATAAAAACGTAGGCTGGAAAACCTTTCCTGAACGACTGGAGGAAGCCCAGATACCCTGGAAGGTTTACCAGAACGAACTGAGCTTACCCGTTGGATTTAATGACGATCAAACGGACTGGCTGGCCAACTTTACAGATAATAGTCTTGAATTTTTTAAACAATACCAGGTGAGGTTCCACCCTGCCCATACCGCTTATTTACAAAGAGAGGTGGAAGCATTGCCTTCAGAAATAAAACGTGTTGAAGCGATACCGCAAAAAAGCGATGAAGATATAAAATTGCTGGAATCGATGAAGGAAAAGTTAGTACTGGCAAAAGAGGGGTTGGAAACCTGGAGCAAAAAAGGTTTTAATGCCCTTAGCGACTTTCAGAAACGCATACACGAGCGTGCCTTTGTGACCAATGAAGCAGATCCAGCTTACCATAAGGTGGAAAACATTACTTATCAGGACAATGGTATCCTACGTGAGATGGTGGTGCCTAAAGGTGATGTTTTACACCAGTTTCGCGAAGATGTGAATACCGGAAAATTGCCCATGGTTTCCTGGCTGGTGGCACCCAGCCGCTTTTCTGATCACCCGGGATCGCCATGGCATGGAGCCTGGTACATTGCAGAAGCCCTGGATATCCTGACCAAAAATGAGGAAGTGTGGAAAAAGACAATTTTCATCCTCACCTACGATGAAAACGATGGATATTTTGACCACCAGTCGCCATTTGTACCCCCACACCCTAAAAGACCCTATAGTGGAAAAACCTCATCAGGGATCGATACAGAAACAGAATTTTCCGTACTTGATCCCGAGAAGCCACAAAACGTTCAAGCCGATAGCCCCATTGGCCTGGGATTCCGGGTCCCTATGGTCGTTGCATCCCCATGGACAAGGGGTGGTTATGTGAACTCCCAGATTTTCGATCATACCTCCTGCCTGCAGTTCCTGGAGCATTTTATAGAAGCAAAAACAGGTAAGGAAGTTAAGGAGACCAATATCAGCTCCTGGAGAAGAAGTGTGTGTGGAGACCTCAGCTCGGTGTTTCGCCCTACCGATGACACACCTATTCCAAACTTGCACTTCGACAGGAATCAATTTATAGAAAGTATTTATCACGCAAAGTTTAAACCCCTGCCGGGTAACTTTACGGCCATCTCGGCAGAAGAACTGGAGCAAGTGAAAAAAACCGGAGATTCTAGTCCTTTCATACCTGCACAAGAACCTGGTGTTAAATTCGCTAATGCCTTACCTTACCAACATGAGGTTAACCTAGTCCCTTCCAAAGATGGCCGTCTAGAAATACAGTTTAGCGCCGGCAAGTCGCTGTTCGGCAGCAAAAGTGCTGCTGGCACCTTCCAGGTGTATGTTATAGGAAAATTTAACCTGCAGAAAGCAGGTGAAAAGGAAGAAGTGGAGATGAATCAATGGAATTTCTGCGTGCTGCCGGGCGACCAGATCGAGTACCATTGGGCGCTTGAGGATTTCATGACCGATACCTATGAATTGCAGTGTTATGGTGCCAATGGTTTTTTTAGATCATTCAAGGGAACAAAAAGCACACTACCCTTAACGGTAAAGGTAACAGCGGAAATGTTAAGCCGTAAAAAGGCCTCTGGCAGCATCGAGATCATTATCCTTTCTCCGCAAGATCAAATTATAACATTAACCGACAATTCTTATGGGTTAGCGCTAGAAACCCTAACCATTCATGGGGGTAATACCTTTCGCTACCTGTTAGATCCTGTTAAATCACATGGCTGGTATGATTTTACGGTCGCTATTAAAGGAAATACGTCTTTTAGTCAGCAATATGCAGGCAGAATAGAGACGGGCAAAGACAGCATTTCTGATCCGGTAATGGGCAGGTATCGTATGAAAGGACGAACTGAATCCTCCTCCTGAGCTTGCATGAGGTTGCAGGTTAGACCGGGGGTTCGACGGCACTGATACGGCTATAGTACGGACATCGTACGGGAAACCCCGTACAATGTCCGTACTAAAGATGTGTCTGAAGCGCCGCGGGTTCGCTCTTATCTGCAACCCTGCAGAGCGCTGAATCAAGCCATACAGCTACAAAATGCATCATATTTTTGTCACAAAGAAATACGCCTTAACAACAAGTTAAACAAATTTTTAACTTTGTCGCCGTATGTTCATGAAATTCTTCCATTTCTTAGGGTTGTTTGCATACCTCAACATTATCGTTTATGAAGCTGATTCTACTACAGTGAATAAAAGTGCGGTGTTAGGGGGTGATTCCCTGGTTGAATATTTTGTGGACGACCTGCTCGACATTCCGAAGAGTAATGCTGATGACCCGGAATTCCCACATGAAGATTATCGCCTCTATAAGGCCGGCAATCACGTGCTTGCGGCAACCGTTATCCTGATATGTTTTATTTTTTCCCGGCAGCTGCTTCCCAGTATCATAGAACACCCGTTTTATAAAGCGAAGAGCTTTTGCCTGCCCGGCTATTATTCCTTTCTCTTCAGGTTTAAACCATTCTAAACCTCATTTTTTTTTCTAATATTCTTATTCCGCTGCGCCTAAAAACCGTTTAGCGGCCGCTTTTTGCTGTTTATCCGGCCAAGGATACTATTGCGCAAAAAGCCAGAAATGAACATTCTTTATTTTTTATAAATTTAAAATTACCATGAAAGTTAATTCCTTAGCTTATTCCCTATTTTTTATTGCCGCTGCATGTGTGGGCTGTACCGCTGAAAGCAAAGAAAATGCTGATAAAACAGCCGTTAGATCCGTACCCGTAACCGCTGTAGCCAAACTGGATACCGTGATTTATAATGAATACATCGCCGACATACAGGCAGTCAAAAATGTAGAAGTCAGGTCCAGGTTATCAGGTTTCCTTGACAAGATCTATGTGGAGGAAGGTGCCGCTGTGCAGGCAGGACAAGTCTTATTTAAAATTAATGACGAAGAATACAGAGCAGAATATGCTAAAGCCCAAGCGGCATTAAATAATGCCATTGCTGATGCAAAGACAGTAAAGCTGGAAAAAGCAAGAACGAAAATGTTGGTAGACAGCAATATTGTTTCTAAAACCGATATGGACCTTGCTTCTGCCAAATTAACCGCTGCCGACTCCCGCGTAGCGGAGGCCCGATCTGTGTTGCAGCATGCAAAAACAAGGCTATCCAACACGTTGATCCGAGCGCCATTTTCCGGGCGAATCGACAGAATTCCCTTAAAAGCAGGCAGTTTGCTGGAAGAAGGGGCATTGCTCACCTCGGTATCTGATTTAAGTGCGGTAAATGTTTATTTCGGGATTTCTGAAAAAGAATACCTCAACATCGTGAGTAACCCTACTTATCGTAAAAACACTTTCAAAAAGCAGGTGAAGTTAACACTGGCCAATGGGGAGCTTTACCCACATCAAGGAAATGCCGAATTTGCCGAAAGTGAATTTGCTCAAAACACGGGTTCTCTATCTCTTAAAGCCCGTTTCCCCAATCCTAATGGGGTGTTAAAACATGGCGCATCTGGTAAGATCAGTGTACCGACAGAAACGGGTGAATTGCTTGCCGTACACCAGAAATCTGTATTTGAGATTCAGGACCGCACTTATGTATATGTTTTACAGGAGGATAATACGATCAAAATGACCGCCTTCCAGGCTGGACAACGGGTTGGTCATTTTTACACCGTGCTGAATGGCCTGACCGTAAATGATAAAGTGGTTTTTGAAGGTAATCAAAGTCTGCGCGACGGTTTAAAGGTATCACCACAAACCATGAAGATGCCGCAAAGCACCATGATGGCTAAAAATTAAGCCCTTTCCGTTTCCATTTAAAATTACGAAAAATCATGTTCGAAACATTCATAAAACGACCAGTGTTATCACTGATCATATCCCTATTTATTACCCTTTTGGGTTTATTGGCCCTGTTTACGCTGCCAATCACCCAATTTCCAGATATCGTGCCCCCATCCGTGGTGGTCACTGCTAATTATACGGGCGCAAACGCAGAAGTAAGTACCAACGCTGTGGCCATCCCTTTGGAGAGAGCCATAAACGGTGTGGCCGGCATGACCTACATGAGCTCTGTTTCTACCAATAACGGAACTACGCTGATTCAGGTGTTTTTTAAGGTGGGCACTGACCCCGATATCGCCGCTGTGAACGTTCAAAACCGGGTGACTACCGTACTGGATGAACTTCCAGAAGAAGTGATCAAAGCAGGGGTAACGACGGAAAAAGAAGTAAACAGCATGTTGATGTACCTAAATGTGTATAGTGACGACCAAACTGCCGATGAACGTTTTATCTACAACTTTACTGACATCAACATCCTTAAAGAACTTAAAAGGATTGAAGGTGTTGGTTTTGCGCAGATTATGGGCCTTAGGGACTATGCCATGCGGGTTTGGCTAAAACCGGACCGCCTTGCTGCCTACCAGATTTCAAGCGATGATGTGGTGGCGGCACTAAGGAAACAAAATGTAGAAGCTGCACCCGGACAAACGGGTATTGGATCTGATAAATCGATCAATATGCAACAATATGTGTTGCGTTACCCTGGTAAATTTACGGAAGCAGAAGAGTACAAAAACATCCCGATCAGGGCAAATGCAGATGGTTCCATCATCAGGATTAAAGATGTTGCCGATGTAGAATTTGGGTCGCTGGACTATGAAATGGTGTCTGAAACTGATGGACGGCCTTCAGCTTCCATCATGTTAAAGCAGTTACCGGGCTCCAATGCTCAGGAAGTTATTAAAAACGTAAAAGACCGTATGGCCGCCCTGCAGGAAAGTTCTTTCCCTCCGGGCATGAAATATACCATGGGATACGATGTATCGAGGTTTTTGGATGCCTCTATTTCCAGTGTGTTAATCACCCTACTAGAGGCCTTTATCCTTGTATTTATTGTGGTGTATATCTTTTTACAAGATTTCCGCTCTACGCTGATTCCTGCACTGGCTGTTCCCGTATGTTTAATCGGGGCGTTGTTTTTTATGCAGATGCTGGGTTTCTCCATCAATTTACTGACTCTATTTGCATTGGTACTCGCTATAGGTATTGTGGTGGATAACGCCATTGTAGTGGTGGAAGCCGTGTATGCAAAAATGGAAGAAGAACACCTGCAGCCTATGGAAGCTACATTGGCTGCGATGAAAGAAGTGGGTAAACCGGTGGTGGCCATCACCCTGGTAATGTCTGCAGTGTTTGTACCCGTGGCCTTTTTATCTGGTCCGGTAGGTATTTTTTATCGCCAGTTCTCGTTAACACTGGCCTCAGCCATTGTAATTTCGGGGATCAATGCATTGACCCTTACCCCTGCTTTGTGTGCGCTGATTTTACGTTCGCCGCATGACCAACC
Organism: Pedobacter sp. CAN_A7; assembly: GCF_015752175.1. NCBI lineage: Bacteria > Pseudomonadati > Bacteroidota > Sphingobacteriia > Sphingobacteriales > Sphingobacteriaceae > Pedobacter > Pedobacter sp. CAN_A7. The sequence goes on from NZ_JADOUW010000003.1 coordinate 497,990, forward strand.
GCCAGCAAAAGGGCTGATGGGCAAATTTTTTAAACGTTTTAACATTGGCTACAATAAAACGGCTACAGGTTATAAAAACCTGATTGGCCGCATTGCTGGAAGAAGGGTATTGACTTTTGGTTTATTAATCGGTTTCTTTTTGGCCACCTGGGGCATGGGAAGTATTTTACCGGGTGGTTTTATTCCAACGGAAGACCAGGGAATGATTTATGTGAATGTGAATACGCCACCAGGCGCTACGGTAGACCGTACGGAGACGGTGTTGGGTGAGATTGATGCGATCAGCAGGAAAATGAGCTCCGTAGAAACGGTGTCCACCCTTGCTGGTTACAGCCTGGTTAACGAAGTTTCGGGTGCCTCTTACGGAATGGGCATGATCAACCTGGTGAGCTGGGGCGACCGGGAAGAATCAGTAACAGACGTGATTGCTAAACTCAGAAAAGCAACCTCACATATCATGGATGCCGAAATTGAATTTTTCCCTCCCCCTACCGTTCCAGGATTCGGTAACTCTTCGGGTGTGGAAATGCGGATATTAGATAAAACGGGCGTGGATGACCTGAACAAAACGGATGGCGTGCTAAAACAATTTATGGCCGACTTAAAGGAAACGCCTGAAATCGAGAATGTGACCAGTTCCTTTGACGTCAGCTTTCCACAGTACCTGATCAGGGTAGATTACGACCAGGCCGCAAAAAAAGGAGTCAGTGTAGAAAATGCCATGAATACGCTGCAAACCCTGATGGGAAGTTATTATGCCACCAACTTTATCCGCTACGGACAGATGTATAAAGTGATGGTACAAGCGGGACCAAACTACCGAGAGAAACCTGAAGATGTGTTAAAACTCTTCATCAAAAACGATAAGGAAGAAATGTTACCATTTTCTTCATTCATAACGATGGAGCGCGTTTATGGTCCGGAGCAAATTACACGCTATAACATGTACTCCTCAGCCATGTTAAACGGCGAAGCAGCTGCAGGTTATAGCAGTGGACAGGCCATTGCAGCCATAGAAAAAGTAGCGGAGAAATTACCACAAGGTTACGAAATTGAATGGTCGGGTATGACCCGGGAGCAGATCCTGTCCGGAAACCAGGCGATCTATGTTTTCGCCCTGTGTTTAATCTTTGTTTACATGATTCTGGCTGCCCAGTATGAAAGTTTCCTGCTACCGTTGCCAGTATTACTTTCCCTGCCAGCTGGTGTATTTGGTGCCTTCTTGTTCTTGAAAGTCTTTGGCCTGGAAAACAACATTTATGCGCAAGTGGCACTGGTGATGCTCATCGGGTTACTGGCTAAAAACGCCATCCTGATTGTGGAGTATGCCATTTTAAAACAGCAAAAAGGCATGGGCTTTTTACAGGCCGCTATTGAAGGTTCCGTTGCACGTTTACGTCCTATTTTAATGACCTCATTTGCTTTTGCCGCTGGTTTAATTCCTTTAATGTTGGCCAGCGGAGCAGGCGCATTAGGTAACCGATCTATTGGTACAGCCGCTGTAGGCGGAATGGTGATCGGTACGATTGCGGGTGTGATTGTGATTCCGGGCCTGTATGTGCTTTTCTCTTCTATTATGAAAAAGAAAAAAGTGGAGCCGGCAACATTGAAGAAAAAGAAAACCCCGGTGGAACTGGTGGTAATCACTTTAATTGGTTTCAGTGTGTTTTTAAGTGCTTGTTCGGGCAAAAAAGAATTGCCAAATTATAAATCGCGTGCTTTGCCAGCAGCTTTTCAGGAAAACCTGGATACCAATAGTGTGGCCAGGTTGACCTGGAAGGAATTTTTCAAGGACAAAGCGCTTGTAATGCTAATCGATTCGGCCCTGCAGAGCAATCCAGATATGAAACAAACACTACACCGGATGGAGATTGCCAAAGCCAATTTAAGGATTCGCAAGGGTGCGGCCTTACCTAACCTCGATCTTACGGTAGAAGCAGGTTTACGGAAATATGGTTTTTACACCATGGATGGAATTGGTAATTACGACACCAATTTTTCTGACAACTTAAAGGAAGATGAGCGACTACCAACACCATTGCCAGACTATTTTGTAGGTTTCAGAACCTCATGGGAAATTGACCTGTGGGGAAAACTGAAAAATAAAAAACAGGCGGCATTGAATAGCTTCCTGGCCTCTTATGAAGGACAGAAGTTGGTACAAACGGAGTTGGTGAGCAATATTGCATCCGCTTATTTCGAGTTGCTCACTTTAGATGAAGCATTGGAGATTTTAAATCGGAACATTGCCCTGCAGCAGAAAAGCTTAAGAATTATTGATATTCAGAAAAAGGCCGGTGCAGCAACTGAGTTAGGTGTGCAGCAATTTAAAGCGGTATTGTCTAATTCGAAGGCAAAACAGCAGGAGGTGTTGCAGCAGATCAGCGTACTTGAAAACCACCTGAATTTTCTGACGGGAAGTTTTAACACCCCGATCATACGCAGCGAAGATGGTTTAGAACAATTCGTTTCTATTGATTCACTGGCCAGTGGGACACCGATGCAGTTACTGGCCTCGCGACCAGACATCAGGGAGGCGGGTTTAACGCTTATTGCCTCTAAAAAAGATGTAGGCGCAGCGAAAGCGGCATTTTTACCATCAATCGTATTGTCGCCATACATCGGTTTGCAGGCTTTTGATACGGGTAAATTGTTTAACACCTCCAGCTCGGTAGCTTATGGTTTACTTGGTGGACTTACCGCTCCTATTTTTAACCAAGGCCGGATCCGTGCAGAATATGATAGTTACGCTGCACATTATGGCATAGCCTTTCAGGAGTATGAAAAGGTAGTGTTAAAGGCTTACCAGGAAGTGATGGATGCGGTAAAATCTGATGCTTTCATTAAGCAGAAGCGCATGCACATTACCGATGAGGTAACCGCGTTAAATGCATCCGTTAAAGCTGCAAATGACCTGTTTCTGGCGGGCAGGGTGACCTATTTAGATATCCTGACCACCCAAAGAAATGTTTTAGACGCTGAAATTAATGAAGTGCAGGCGAAGAAACAAGAAGTACTTAACCAGATCTCCTTATACAAAGCGCTGGGAGGCGGTTGGAAGTAAAACATTTAAGGCCAGCTGAAAACAGCTGGCCTTGTTTATGATTTAGTGTTTCGTAAACAGCGCCTTATTAAATTCCCAATTCATTTGCGCAATATTCAAAACCGATATACCCTGTGGGCATTTCACCTCGCAGGCTTCGGTATTGCTGCAGTGCCCGAAGTCTTCGGCATCCATTTGTGCAACCATGTTTAACACCCTGTTTTCCGCTTCCTGCTTTCCTTGCGGAAGTTTCGCAAGGTGCGAAATCTTGGCTGAGGTAAACAATGCTGCACTAGAATTTTTGCAGGTGGCTACACAGGCACCACATCCAATACATGCTGCAGAATCAAAAGCTGATTCGGAGGTATCATGTGAAATTAACAAGGTATTGGATTCTACGGTTTGACCGGTATTTGCGGATATAAAACCCCCTGCCTGGATGATGCGGTCTAAAGCAGAGCGGTCAATTTTTAAATCACGCAGCAATGGAAAAGCTTTAGCCCTAAATGGTTCTACATAAATGGTAGCGCCGTCTTCAAATTCGCGCATGTGCAACTGGCATACCGTTAATCCGGATACCGGCCCATTCACTTCGCCATTAATAGTCATTGCACAAGTACCACAGATGCCTTCGCGACAGTCGTGATCAAACGCTACCGGTAGTTCTTTTTTTAGAATCAGCTGTTCATTTAAGGTATCCATCATTTCGAGGAAGGACATTTGTACATCGATTCCATCAAGGTCATAATCAATCAAAGAACCTTTACTTTTTGCGTCCATCTGACGCCATATTTTAAGATGTAATTTCATAATAAAGGCTATTTATAATTTCTAACAGATAACTTGATAAACTCGAAAGTCAAGGGTTCAGGATGCAGCACTGGCTCCCGATCCATCCCTGGCCATTCCCAGGCCGATACATAACAAAACTTTTCGTCATTTCGCATCGCTTCACCAGATTCGGTCTGGTATTCTTCTCTAAAATGAGCACCACAAGACTCTTCGCGGTTTAATGCATCGTAACACATTAAGCTCGCAATTTCCAGGTAATCGGCTACCCGGCCAGCTTTTTCCAGTTCTGCATTCATATCTTCAGCTTGCCCAGGCACCATGAGGTCTTTATAGAATTCCTTGGTCAGGCTATCTATTCCTGCAATTGCTTCTGTTAATCCAGCCGCAGAACGCGATAAGCCACACTTGTTGTAGAGCAGCTTTCCAAGTTCTTTATGGAATTGGTCGGCAGTTTTTGTTCCTTTAATGCCCACTAATAGATCTAATCGTGCTTTGATGGCTGATTCGACTTCGTCAAACTGAGGGTGACTGGTGGTGATCTTTGCCGACAGCAGTTCATCGGCTAAATAATTAGCCATAGTGTAAGGGAGTATAAAATAACCGTCTACACAGGCTTGTAGCAAAGAATTGGCACCAAGCCTATTGGCACCATGATCTGCAAAGTTAGCTTCGCCAATGGCAAACAAGCCAGGAATGGTGGTCATCAGTTCATAATCTACCCATAAACCACCCATCGAAAAATGCGCTGCCGGCGATATTTTCATTGGCGTTTGGTAAGCATCATCGGCGGTAATTTTTTTATACATGGAAAACAGGTTACCATATTTCTCTTGTACCTTTTCCAGTCCCTGTTCTTTAATGGCTTTAGAAAAATCGAGGTATACTGCATTTTTCTGGGGCCCTACGCCAAAGCCGGCGTCGATACGTTCCTTAGCAGCCCTCGAAGAAATATCTCTTGGGGCTAAGTTTCCAAAAGAAGGGTAGCGTCGTTCCAGGTAATAATCACGATCGGCTTCGGGAATCTCTCCCGGCGCCCGGTTTTCGCCCTCCAGTTTGGGTACCCAGATGCGGCCATCGTTTCTTAGCGATTCTGACATGAGGGTCAGTTTAGACTGGTAGTCGCCAGCCTGTGGCAGACAAGTGGGGTGCATTTGTGTCCAGCTGGGGCATGCCATATAGGCACCACGACGGTGTGCACGCCAGATAGCAGAACCGTTGCAACCCATGGCCAATGTAGACAGGTAGTAGATTTTACCAAAACCGCCGCTGGCAATAACTACCGCATCGGCTGCATGACGTGTGATTGCGCCAGTATCGAGGTTACGAACAATAATACCTTTAGCTTTCCCCTCCACAACCACCAGGTCGAGCATTTCATGCCGGGTATACAAATCAACCTTGCCCTTGTTTACCTGACGCATTAAGGACTGGTAGGCTCCCAATAATAGTTGCTGACCTGTTTGTCCGCGTGCATAAAACGTACGACTCACCTGAACGCCACCAAAAGAGCGGTTGCTTAAGTATCCACCATATTCTCTGGCAAAGGGTACACCCTGGGCAACGGCCTGGTCAATAAGACTTAAGGAACATTCTGCCAGGCGATACACATTCGCCTCTCTTGAGCGAAAATCACCTCCTTTAAGCGTGTCATAAAACATCCTGTAAACGGAGTCGCCATCATTTTGATAATTTTTAGCTGCATTTACGCCCCCCTGGGCAGCAACCGAATGCGCCCTGCGCGCCGAATCCTGAAAACAGAAAGACTGCACGTTATAACCAAGCTCGGCCAGTGAAGCCGCAGCCGACGCACCGGCTAGACCAGTACCAACGACAATGATATTTAACTTTTTACGGTTAGCCGGATTAACCAGTTTAGCATGGTCCTTATAGAAGCTCCACTTATTTTCAAGAGGTCCTTCAGGTATTTTTGCGTCTAATATCATAATCCGAAATGAGTGAGGTGAACGAAAATTGGAATAACAGAAAATCCGATGGTGATGGCATAACTATAGGCGACGCCAAAAACTTCTACATAACGCGCATACCGGGGGTGGTACAAGCCAAGGGTCCTTACCGCACTTTTAAAACCATGCAGTAAATGATAACCCAATGCCAGCATAGAGAAGACATATAAAGCAACATACCACCAGGACGAAAATGCGTTGATCACGATGGTATATAAGTCTTTATTGCCATGCTCATCGAGAGGCAGGCCGCCGAATTTATACACATACCAAAAGTCCTTAAAATGGATAACCAGGAAGATTAACAGTACTGTTCCCAGGATTCCCATATTTCTGGAATACCACTTACTAACTTTCTTACGGTTGTCAAAAGCATATTTTCCCGCCGATTTTTTGTTCTTGATAGTGATGACCAGCGCATCGATGGCATGGGCAATTATCGACAGGTATAAGATGTAAGAAACAGCTTTTATAAAAATATTTCCTGACAACAATTTAGAGTAGTGGTTAAAGCTATCTGCAGCCTGATCTGCAGGCAAGAGCAATTGCAGGTTACCTAAAAAGTGGATGACGAGGAAAAAGCAGAGGAACAGCCCGGTTATGGCCATCAGGTTTTTCCGGGATAAGGTTCGCTTTAAAAATGATATATTCATGTCGCTAGTTTAAAGGTTAATAAATTCCAGTTACTTTCCACCACATGCCACCAAGTGCCATCCAAATGAAGAGTAGCGCTACACCAATGACTAAACCCATGGTCCACCATTGTTTAATATCTACATAACCACTACCAAAAAATACGGGTGCCGGTCCGTGAGCATAGTGTGTTAACGTTCCAAACAAAGATCCGGTAAAACCAAGCATGAGGGCTAGTAATAATGGCGGCACTCCCATAGCGATACCTACAGCAAGCAGGGCCGCATACATAGCTGCAACGTGCGCAGTTGCACTGGCAAAAAGATAGTGACTAAAGAAATAAGTGATCACAATGATTGGAAAAGCGATGGTCCATGATAAACCTAAAAGCATTTGTTGAATCAGCTTTCCAAACCAGGGAATAAAACCCAGTTCGTTTAAGGCGCCGGCCATCATCACCAGGGTGGCAAACCATACAATCGTATCCCAGGCACCTTTCTCTGCTTTAACATCTTCCCAGGTTAAAACCTGTGTAAGCAACAGTATGGTTAGGCCAATAAATGCAGTGGTAGTGGCATCAATTTTAAACAAATCGCCAGTAATCCAAAGAACAAGCAAAATGACAAAAGCCATCAGCATGAGTAACTCATTTTTGGTAATGGCCCCCATTTCTTTAAGTTTTACGATGGCCATAGCAGGCGCTTCTGTTGTTTTTTTCAGTTCTGGAGGAAAGATTTTATAAAGTAAAAATGGAATGACAACCATAGAAGCTAATCCGGGGACAATGGCTGCCCAAAACCACGACATCCAGCTGATCTGAATGCCCAGGTCAGCTGCAAATTTCTGACACATCGGGTTACTTGCTGTACCCGTTAAAAACATAGCAGAAGCAATCAGGTTCATGTAATAACTATTTAGTGTAAGATAAGCACCAACCTTTCTATGGGTTTCCGGTTTATCTGGCATAGAGCCAAGGCTCATGGACATGGATTTCATGATCGGATAAATAATTCCTCCCCCTCTTGCGGTATTGCTTGGTATAGCCGGCGCGAGGATTAAATCGGCAGCACCTAAACTATAAGCAAGCCCAAGTGGACTTTTACCAAAAAGTTTAATAAAAATGTAAGCAATTCTACTACCAAGACCTGTCTTGATAAAGCCTCTTGCAATAAAAAAACTGATTCCAATGAGCCAGATGACTTTGTCGCCAAATCCTTTCAAGGCTAGGGTAATGGATTTACCAGGGTTTCCTGGTGCCAGCACGCCTGTTAGAGCTACGAGTGCAATGGCCATCATACATAATGTACCCATGCTTGCCGCTTTTAAAATTATGCCGATAATAGTGGCCAGAAAGATGGCTAACAAATGCCAGGCTTCAGGTTTTACCCCGGATGGTGCTGGAATAAACCAGATAATTAAACCTACAGCCACAGTAATTAACAGTGGAATGAGTTGGATTTCTTTAGGATTCATGGTATGTGGAAGTGAAGGTTATAATCGGGATTGGACTTGCAGAATAAACAGGGAATTATTGTATTGTGTGCTACCGGCTTTATTGGTTTTATAGCGATCGATGTTAACGCCTAGCTGTATCCGCGCGTTATAAGCTTTTAGAAACTCCGCACTCAGCATAGGTGTTAAGGTTTCCCGTCGGCTACCCGGATTCCTGAAGTCTTTATCAAAGTATTCGTAGCGGCATGATAATTCGATGGAACTTAGCCGGTGATAATTGATGGCATAGCGAAGGTTAGGTAAAAAGTAAATGCCCCGCATTTGGTATTGACTTAAGCGAGGATCACGTACAGCTGAATCGAGGCCATTAAAAAGCGTATGGTTATTACCTTGTTTAGCTTCGGTTTCTATTTCAAGCGACCACTTTTTACTGAAGGGAATAATGGCAGACAGGTCAATTCCAGAGGCATAAGCGCTATTGCCTGAAACCAGGGCCATACCGCCATTGAGTCCGAGTTTGATATGCAAGCTTTTCTGAATGCCTAATTCTATTCGTGATGAAAAGTGTTTTCCATTATCACTGTCCATCACCTGGTTACGATTGTTGCCATTAGCTACTGTAAATTCATATTTAACAGGCAGGTTTTCACTGCTTATTCCACCAAAAACGCTGGCACCAATTTGAAAGCTTTGCCATCCGTTTTGACCAAAAGCGGCGTATTGGTTTGAATAATCCATGGATTTGATGACATCAACGGGATACATGTCTTCGAGTCCGAATGCAGGACGGAACTGACCCATTTTAAAGTTCAGATAGGGATTCATTTTATAGGTAATGTAAGCATTCTCTAAGACCTTATTCTTAGGGTCGGATTTAAAATCGGCCAGATTAATCAGTATGACTACATCCGTTCGATCTGATATTTTAGCTGCAAACTGTAACCTTGCTCTTTTAACGTCGAAATCATTATAGATCGATTTACCATCTACATGATGTAAGCCATTCAGGTCAATATCTTTATGTGTACTAAAAGAATACCTGGCTTGAAACAAGCCCTTCATTGTAATTTTAGGTATGACAGCATTTGTTTTTACCGTGTCCTTTTCCTGGGCATAGCCATTACAAAAAACACTTAAAAGGCAAAGCGTTAACAGGGCAGATCTGATCATAGGGGATTAAGTTATGGAGGTGGGACAAAGATGCAGGACGCTCTGTGAGAAAGAGTTGTTTGACATCACTACATTAAGTGACCTTCATCACCTAAAAATCAAGCAATACAGTTAATTCGCTAAAATTTGTTACATTTAATGGGCTTTATAGCCAACACGTTAATTATTGAAGAAAACAAAGGTATCCACGAAAGTGTTGAAGAAATCACCCTCGACATTGGAAAGATTTAATATGCAAAATTTCGAAGAAACTAGAAAGTTGTTAGACAATTCAAACATCTATTACGTGATAGCGGTTGACATGAACAGCAACTACTCTTATTTAAACAAACGTTATTCAACTATATTTGAGCCCATGCATGGCAGCCTGATCGGCAAACATTACTCGGTAACCATGCATCAGGATGACCTGGAGATTTGTAATGCTGTTTCCACCCAGGCTTTTACCTACCCGGAAAAAATATTCCCGGCTATTATCAGAAAATTTGATGGAAAAGGCGGTTATGTAATCACACAGTGGGAATATAAAGCCATGTGGGATGAAAATGGCCAACCTGAAGGTGTTTTTTGTATTGGCCATGACATTACCCAACACATGCAAACAAGCACGGAATTAAAACAAGCCAAAGCATCACTTTCAAAAACAAAAGTGACGTTGGAACAAATGGCTTACATGCAGTCCCACGTTATTAGGAAACCGCTTGCTAACATCATGGGATTGACACTTCTTTTGGATTCCATGGAAGTGGATCCCGGTTTAGTAAATATGGTAAAGATGATTAACGATAGTGCCAAAGACCTTGATCAGGTGATTAAGGATATGGCAGGCAAGTTGTAAGTTTTTCTTCATCAAGCATCCTGTTTGCAATGGCCGCTGATGCTGCTTCACTAAAATCTAGACCGGAATAATCCGGATTGTAGCCGCTAATGTAAGGAACGGCCATCATGTAAATTCGATCATTAAATGCTCCATAGTCATCAATTACCTGAAAATTATCATTGATGGCAAGCCCCGAAACGTTTAAGTAGTAGTCGTCATTGAACATGACTACCTCCTTGCCATCAGCGATCGCTTTTTCGCCTGCTAATGGTGAGGAGAACTTTATTCTGGCAGAACTTACTGTTTTGTTACGCAACAAGCTTTTGAAAGGGAAATCCTGGAAATCAAGTTGTGGCTGACCAATACAATCAATATAGGTATCAAATTGTACAGACTGCGCCTTACCGTTTTCATTAGTATAGTGGTAAATGACACCTCCTTCGGTAAGGGGTTCTACTTTACTCTCCTCTCCCACGGAAATCAAGTGGAGCACCCCTGCATGATGTAAGGCCAGCATTTCTTCGCATGAACTTTGCGGAATATAAGCAATCACAATAGAGATGAGTGGCATCAATGTTTGTTGAAGGCGAAGCATATCTTCTGCCGACAAGTACTTGGCCGGGTAATTTAAAGTAAAGCTCAGCACACCCAGCATTTCTTTCCAATAAACAGACTCTTTGCGTTGTATAGATTTTTCGGCCTCGGCATATTCTGCTTGCAACAATTGGAAAGGATCTAGTTGTTCCCTTAATTGTAACATCGCCGCAACAAATTGCTCAAGACTCATGTCTTTGATCTGCTCAAAAAATGCAGGCTCTTTTTCCCTGATGGGTGCTTTGAAATCCTGTTCAAACATATAATCCAGAGAAAGAAACCCATTGTTGCCCGCAATATGCGCTTTGATCTCCTCGCTATCCAATACAGAACGGTTCGTTAAATGTGAATCTTCCAGGTGGAACCTCACTGCAGGTAACATCCCATTGCGGGTATGCATGACTAATCTAAAGCGTTCACTTTGCGCTGATAGCTGGTAACACACTTTCCCTTGTTGATTTTTTTCGAACGTTCCGTTATGCCGGGCAAGTGTTCTGATGGCATCAACTGCGGTTAAAGAAGATCCTTTAAGCGCTACCGGATAATTACACACCATAGCTAATTTCTCTGGCGGGTAAGGGGAATCAAAATAACCAGGGATGTTATTTTCATGTTTAAGCGGCCATTGATGACCAATACAAATGGCCAGGTGATGAAACTTAAATAATTCCTCTCCATTGACCTCAACTTCGATGATTTCCTTTTCAGGATAATCAATAATATCAGTGATTTGGCTATGATATTGAACATGATAAATTATTCCTTTTTCTCTGGCTTGCTTTTCCAGCAGTCGAAACTGAGCTGTCAGGTATTGACCGAACAGCAAGCGTGGCAACACTTTATATTTGTTGAAACGTTTTGGATCAATATTGAATTTATCGAGTGTATCTTTTGGAACTGATTTAATCCAGTCTGTGATCGAAGTAACCAACAATGGTATTTCGTTACTCGACACATTAGTAATGTGCTCGTCGTTGGCACCAGCTTTACTATAAGGCATACCGGCACCCAAAAAGTCTTTTTGTTCAAAAATAGTGATTTCTAGATCTGTTCTACCAGATTCTACTAACCGTTTGAACATGAATAAACCGCTTGGCCCTCCCCCAAGAATGGCTACATGTTTTTTGTTTCTCAATTGTATTTAAGCTAATATGAAGACCTTATTAACACGCTGAACAGGTGATTGTTTGAACAAAAATAAAACAGCTAGAACCTAAAATCTTGGAAATTACATGTATGTAGACCAGCAGCTTTAAGGCTGACCCCCACCCCCTGCAGCACCATAAATCTGCCCTGTAGAATAACTGGCATCACTAGCTGCCAGCTGAACATAAATAGAACCTAATTCAGCTGGCTGACCTGGTCTGCCAAATGGCGTATCCCCACCAAAGCTTTTTAGTTTTTTCATTGTTGCTCCACCACTAACCTGTAAAGGAGTCCATATTGGTCCTGGTGCCACGCCGTTTACACGAATGCCTTTAGGGGCTAACTGCTTTGCCAAGGACCTCACATAAGCGGTATTTGCAGCTTTAGTCTGTGCATAGTCAAACAACTCGGCGGAAGGATCAGTGGCTTGAACAGAAGTGGTAGCAATGATAACCGATCCTGGTTTTAAGTGTGGTAAAGCAGCTTTAGTAATCCAGAATGGTGCATACACATTAGTTTTCATGGTCGCATCAAAATCTTCAGGAGAGAGATCCATTATTGATTCCCGGGTTTGCTGGCGCGCAGCATTGTTAACAAGAATATCTAAACCACCTAAACCTTTTACTGCTTCATCGACCAGGCGATTACAGAAAGTCTCTTCACGTATATCACCCGGAATGGCGACTGCTATTCGTCCTTCTTTTTTTATGAGTTCAATAACTTCTTTTGCATCCGGTTCTTCAGCAGGAAGGTAATTGATGGCCACATCCGCACCTTCACGCGCATAAGCAATAGCTGCAGCCCTGCCCATTCCCGAGTCTCCACCAGTAATTAAGGCCTTCCTTCCAACTAATCGGCCACTACCCTTATAGCTGGTTTCGCCATGGTCGGGACGTGGATCCATTTTACTTGCCAGTCCAGGCCAAGGCTGTTTCTGCTCTTTAAAAGGTGGTTTAGGAAATTTAGTGGTGGGGTCTTCCAAACCAACGGCAGTTGCAGCAGCACTAAGTGGCGCAGCTGCAGCATTGAAAACCGGCCCCACAGCCACTGCTGCTATACCCAATCCTAAACCGCCAATAGCTTTACGTCGATTAATTTTGTTATCGTCACCAATAGAATTATTCTTTGTGTTTTCCATGATCATATTCTTAATTCAACTTCAATTATTTAATCAGCTCAAAATTTATTTATCCATGTTAGCCAGACATGTAATTGCAACACCCTCAAATAAAGAATGTTTAAAAAAAATTGCTTTTTCGAAAACGCTTAATTACTTACTTTTTTCCAAAACTATAATGCTTTGGGAAGTTTTACTATGCCCAGCTTAAGTGCTAAGATTAATCATACGGATAGCTCATTTCTGAAGCTTAAAAAACCACTTTATTGAAAAGATAGAATGATAGCAGGTTTTAGGAATATAATTTTTATTATTGCAGCATAACATTAAAATATCATAACACTATGCACGTAGGCGAAATCAATGTATTACAAGCGATTATTGAGCTTGAGTTAAGGGTTGGAACATTAGAAAGAGGCTTAGACTTTATTTCTAAAAACAATGCTAAACTTGTACAACCAAGTCAGGCACAAATTGAACGATTCCGCGACGAAACTATTGCCCAGCTGCAAAAGGTTTACCCATCACTTGGCATCAATTCAAAATAGCGATACCATTCTAATCCAGGAACAAATTCACCTGCCGACACTTTAAATACAGGACGGCCTGGTTATTTGTCGATGAAATTAATCATTTAAGATCCGACATGTATACCAGATTAAAAAGTGGCTTAAGCCATGGTTTAAGGCGATTTTTTCCATTCGTTCCAGCACTGTTTCTGACCTTAATTCTGGTGCGCGGATTGGAATTGACCAAAGTTTCATCTAATTCTTGGCCGACTAATGGAATGATATGGGCTGACCTGCTTTTCTTTTTGCAACTGCTCCCATTGTTTTTTTGCTTATTCCTGGTAATTAACTATCTGTCACCAAAACGCTCTCAACTAATACTTTTCCTGATTGGGAGCCTCTGGCTTTTTATTTACAGTGCATTGGTTACCTATTTTGTGACCGCCCATGTTCCTTTAGGAGCAGATATGTTAGGTTATTCCATTAGCGATGGTGTTAAAATCATACATGAAAGTATAACTATCAATTTATTCTTACTTGTTGTATTTATTTTACCCATTCTTATTTTCTGGCTTTTATTAAAGGCATTTAAAAAAAGGCAATGGAATCCCCTACTTACATTAATATTAATTGTAGGAGGACTTATAATCCCCATTGTTGGATTTTCTGTGCCATCAGCCCCCGCTCCCGAAAACAATGAATATGCCCTATACACCACTCAAAATAAGGGTGCTTTTTTTATAGATAGCCTGATTGACTATTTCATTAATGATGCCATACCTGAGGCTAGTGAGGTGGCGTTGGAATACCTGGATCCTAAATTCCCATTTTTGAGAATAGAAAATACGCCAGACGTACTCAGCGATTTTTTTACGGCTGACTCCGTTAAACCCAACATTGTCATCATTCAGGTTGAAGGCTTAGGTAGAGCCTTTAGTGGCCCAAAGGCTTATCTTGGTAGCTTTACCCCTTTCTTAGATGAACTTGCTGAAAAAAGCATCTATTTTGAGAACTTTCTATCAGCCCAGGGAAGAACCTTTGCAGCGTTGCCCAGTATTTTAGGCTCATTGCCTTTTGCAGAAACTGGTTTTAGTGACTTAGAACACCAAATGCCTGAATTTGAATCATTAATTAGCATTGCAAATAAAAATGGCTATCAAAGCACGTATTATGGCGGTTTTGAGATGGACTTTGACCACCAGGGACTTTTCATGAAAAAAGCCGGGATAGGTAAAATTGTGAGTATGAAAGATTTTGATAAAGAACTTACGATGGCTTCTCCATTGGGATTTAGCGATCGTGATTTGATGGAGAAAGTACTTGCGGCAGAAAATTCAAAACAACCTACTTTCAGCTTTATCCAAACCCTGAGCATGCATAATCCATTCACTGTGCCAGATCAGGAGAATTACTTGCAGTTAGTGGAAACACACATGAGTAAGCTCGGTTTTACGGATGTTAAAAAGCAACAAAACAGGCCCTATAAACAAATATTTGCAAGCATATTATATACAGATGAGGCGTTGAGGTTTTACTTCGAGTCCTACGCCAAATTACCAGCTTATCAAAATACGATATTTATCATCACCGGAGATCATCGTTTGCCTGAAATTCCACTCTCTACAAAGATTGATCGTTACCATGTACCGCTAATCATCTTTTCTCCGATGTTGAAAAGAAGTGTAAAGATCAGTGCAATCTCTTCACATTTAGACATTGCGCCATCATTTTCAGTGTTTTTCAAAAACAGTTACCAGATGAAGACACCGGAAAAAGTAACTTGGGTGGGAACCGGTCTGGATGTAAATCCAGGTTTTAGAAATATTCATGAGTATCCCTTAAAGCAAGGGAAAACGGTGTTACACAATTACATTAGTGGCTTATATTATTTAGATGGGGGAAAATTATTCACCATGGGATCAAATTTAGATCTTGAGCCGGTTTCAAATGCCGAAGAACTGAAACGTATACGAGCAAATTTCAACCAGTATCAGTTAAAAAATCAAAGTTTTCTGAACATTAAAAAGCTTAAACCTGATTCACAATTAGTTTCAAAGGGGAGTAATCACAAAAAAACAGATGCCGATTAACATCAGCACCTGTTTTTAAGTTATAATGAGCAGAACTGCCAGGGATAAAAGAGAAATTAAGGTTTTAAAACTACTTTAACACAGTCGTCCTGCTTTTCGTCAAAGATTTTATATCCTTTAGCTACCTCACTTAAAGGCAGGGTGTGCGTGATGATGTCATCAAGCACCACCTTTTCTTCCTTGACAAGAGTGATCAGGTGATCAATATAATTCAATACTGGTGCCTGTCCTTGTTTTATGGTGATGCCTTTATCAAAAATGCGGAATAACGGGAAATTATCAAAAGGACTACCATAGACACCTAAGATTGACACCGTACCGCTTCGTCTGACGGCTTCAAAGCACATCTCCAAAACTTTCATACTTCCTTTTTCGAAGTTGATTGTGGCCTTAACTTTATCTAAGAAATTACGCTCAGGTTCAAAGCCCACCGCCTCAATACAAACATCGGCACCACGTCCCTGGGTCATGTCACGTATGGCCTGAACCACATCTACTTTATGTGGGTTAAGTATATCCACATTATTTACTGCCTTCGCTTTTTCCAGCCTGTAATCCAGTGGATCAATAGCAATCACCCTACTTGCACCATGTAACCATGCCGCTTTCTGTGCCATTAGTCCAACGGGGCCTGAGCCAAAAATAGCTACTACCTCTCCCCCTTTAAGTTGTGCCCAGTCTACACCTGACCAACCCGTGGGAAATATATCGGTTAAAAATAATGCTTGCTCATCAGTTAACTGATCAGGAATAATACGCGGACTTACATCTGCGTAAGGTACCCGTACGTATTCTGCCTGGCCGCCCGAATAGCCCCCGTAAAGGTCTGTATAACCAAACAAGGCCGCGCCCTTCTGGTCCATCATATCACCGTTGGGACCATAATGTTTATAGTTCGAATTCTCACAACTTGGTGAGGCACCATGATTACAGAAAAAACAATGACCACAGGCAATGGGAAAGGGAACGATCACCCGGTCACCTTTTTTTAAATTTTTTACCTCCGCACCAACTTCTTCTACAATGCCCATAAATTCATGGCCCATCACCATATCTGTGGTTTGCGGGACTGCTCCACTTAAAATATGAAGATCAGATCCGCATATTGCGGTCGAGGTCACTTTAAGAATGATATCGGTAGCCAGCTCGATCCTTGGATCGGCGACGGTAGTATAGCTAATGTCTCCAGGTTTGTGAAATACTGCTGCTTTCATAGTAGAAATTTAATAGATGTGTAATTTTAACAGCATCAGGTATAGATTGTTTAAAAAACAACTATTTAATTTTCCGTAAACAATATTCACTTTTATGTGTTTTAGCGTGTGCAGAAGTACAGACCGCCTATGCTAATAGAAGTGAAATGTCAATCCCTGCTACTTTTCATCCTGACCCAGCGCTTGCAAGTTGCATACTTTCTTATGGTATTGCAGAAGTGGCCGAATCTACGGTCGCACCCTTCTTTTCTCCTCCTATTGGTTTAAGTGCTTTTATCATTCAACATCAAAGCTCAACTGGCACCGTGGTTGCCTTTGTCCAGGGCCATCCCATGCAGGTTAATCAAGCTATTGCTACCGGACAGCTCACCTCGGCCATAACCGGATATTACACAGGGAAAGTAAAAACATTGTTGATATTTTTCCACCCTTTAGGCATGCATCAGTTATTTGGTTTGGATATGCACAAGCTGACAAACACATCGATGAACTTATTGGTTTTGTTAGGCAAAGAAAAAGGTAAATATTTACTAAACAGGTTAGAAAAAACAGAAGATAATTTATCGTTGGTTTACATACTAAATGACTTTTTTAAGAACCAAATTTCTGTGTTGAACGATACCACTGGAATTAGGAAGGTGCTGGATTTCATCCACCTTCATCAAGGTAATGTTTCAATAAAGGAAATCGAAGAACATTGTTATGTACATCGGAAAAGTATAGAACGCCATTTTTTATATCAAGTAGGTTTAAGTCCGAAAATATATACAAGTATTTACCGATTTAAATGTTTGATGAATTACTTGCAGCAACACCCCAATACCAGCTGGCTTCAACTATCGAGTATAACAGGTTATTATGATCAGTCGCATATGGTTCGTTATTTCAAAGAATACCTTAAGGTAGCACCAAAAGAACTGGTTACGCTTGACACCGAACTGATTAACTACTTATTAAGCAGGTCATGACATGAACAAAATATGCTTGTATTTTGTCGCATTTGTACAAGATAAATGTAGGTAAACAAGGTAATTTTGAACATTACCTACACCTTCAAATCTAAAAAACAATGAAAACGTCAACACAAAAATGCCGGCTATTGTTACTGTTGCTAGCAACAATAGGTATAGGCCAGGTATCTGCGCAAAAGTTACACAAAGAGGCCCTGGCATTCACCAAGTCCTACCAGGAAAATTATAATAATGGCAATTTAGCAGCATTAATGACGATGTATGCTGACGAAATTACCTCCGTTAATAGTGATGGCACGTCGGAAAAATTGCCTAAAAGCTATTATGAGAAGGATTACATCCGAGACTTTGGCGAAACAGCCGGCACTTTTTTCACGCTCAAGGTTAATCAAACTGAGCAACTGGCTGATGGAAGAATAAAAATATCAGGTGCATTTGACGGCTATGATTTTGATCGTAAATCAAACAAAAAGCTCAACCCAACTGTGGGTACCTTTGAAAATGTGATTATGAAGGAAGGCGGAAAATGGAAGTTTACGCAAATAAAATCTGTTTTCGCTATGGAGAAGGTAATAAAAGAGGTAAGAACCTTGGTCCAGGATTATCAGGATGCTTATAATAAAGAAGATGCTGCGGCAATCCAGGCATTTCTCACTACCGATGCGACAAGGATCATGCCGGATGGTAAGGTTGATAAAGGAGCAGAAAACATTGCAAAACAGTATGCAGAGGCCTTTAAAAATGCAAATGCTGCTATGACTTTAAAATTAGCTAACCTACAGCCACAATTTGATCAAAGTGTGGTTGCTAGCGGTACGTATAGCGTATACGGTACAGATGAAAAAGGCGAGAGGGTTTCGGGGAATGGCAGTTATCACAATATACTTGTCAACGAAAATGGACAATGGAAATTGAAAGAAATAAAAATAGGCGGGTTAGTGAAGGTTGTGGTGACCATCAAAGTAACGGATTATGAAAAATGGAGGGAGAGCTTCGACGAATTCAGGCGGGTGCGCCGTGATGCGGGTGAATTAACTTTCGAAGTGAGTACATCCGCAGATGATCCAAAGTCGGTGTGTATCATTAGTGAATGGGAATCAGTTGAAAAAGCAAAAGCTTTTTTTGCCCTACCAGAATTGGTAGAGCGGAGAAAAAAATTAGGGGTAACCACTGATATTAATATTATGTTTTTGGAAAAAAAATAAATCCCTCGGCCTTCCAGTTTCCATCACTTTTAGCGATCATTTGGTGTACCTCACCCGGTGTCATGTATGCTTGCCAGGCTTTCATCGCAGCGTTGTTCTGAGCTTTAACTCCGCTCGTTATAGCCAGACCCATCATGACCATAACAGATAACATTAGCTTTTTCATGTCATTTAATTAAATTATGTCTCCCCTAAATTTACGAAAAAAAAGATTTTAAATAAGGTGTTTGAATCGCTTGATTAGTCTTAGGAATTAATGTTACGCCTGGTCACAAGAAGTGATATATCAATTACCATAGGCAACGACGTGTGGAAGCAAAAAAAACAGGTGCTGAAATAATCAGCACCTGTTTTTCGATATATATAAGGGTTGAACGATTAATATACGCCGATGTATTGGTTACCTGGTTTGTTAACCAATTTAGCACCTACAGTCATCTCCCCAGTCTTTTTGCTGAATACAAGGATGTTACCATCCTGACCAACAGGGGCCACGGCAATAAATACGTCGTCTCCGTGCATAGTAACGGATTGTATCTGGTTAAAACTCAATTGACCTTCATTAGCAATAGCATATTTAGTCGCTGTTTTGGTGTTCAGGTCTATACGTGCAATATAACCACCCGTACGGGTTCCGGCATTATTTAACACACTGTAAACAACAAAACCAATACCATCACCAGCATACTTCCAGGTTTCGATATAGGTATTATTAAGGCTTAAGGCCTGATCAAGACTAAATACATAGTCGTTATCATACTCGTTAGATGAAGAACTTAACCTTAGAATTTTAGAACCACCAGTTCCCACTTTCTCACCAGAAGTAGCTTGATACACATGTCCGTCTGTACCAACATATTGCATGGTACTGCGGTAACCATTGGTATTACCCTTGGTTTTTGTGGAAGTAAGCACTTTAGGATTTGCAAGCGAAGGATAATCTAACACCAATGTTTTGGCCCAGCTTTTATCACTTGCATTGTCTGCAGCAAATACCGGCAAACCATCTGTACCCAAAGTAAAAGTTTTAATATTGTGTTTGGATACCGCAGCACCAATAAATACTTTGTTTCCGGCTTTATTAACCACAGGAACATCTATACGGCTAACATAATAACCCGCAGCAACTTCTTCAGCAGTAAGTTTTAATTGAAAATCAGCAATTTTGGTGATTTGTGGGTTATTAAGGTCTAAACTAATGACATCAACTGATGTAGTTCTTTCCTGAAATACAAAATTAGGCGCAGTACCTGTATAAACAGTTGGATTGGCTTCTGCTTTTACGGCTACACCAACACCTTCAACTGCTTTTAACCAACGTGGAGAAGCACTTACATAGGCAGAGGTTTCAACTTCGGCACCCTCTGCTCTGAAATCTTTACCACCATTTACACTGTATTTGTTAAAAATTCCACCATCTTCACCGGTATATTGGATGTTATAAAGGAATTTCCCATCGGCAGAAGCCTGTAAACGTGCGGTACGCTGTGATTTAACAGCCATGCCCTGATCAAAAACATTTACAGTGATGTTAGGGTTTTTTGCATCAGTTGCAGTTAAGCTATACACCATTGTTCCGGCATCCCCGTCGCCAATGGTTGGATTTGTAGGATCGTCGATAGCACCTGAAAGTGTGATCCAGCGGTCTGCGTCTGGCACTTCATCGCCACCATTGACAGAATCTTTTTTACAAGCCGACAATGACAGCACTGTTACTGCTGCACCTAACATTATGGTTCTTAATAGTTCTTTTTTCATATTTATTATTATTAATTATTGAGGATTAGAATTGATTGATGGAATAGTTTAACTTGATATAAAATGCCCTGCCTGGTTTCTGCACACCGAAATTATCGTAGACCTCTGCATTAAAGATATTTTTAGCATCAAGGCTAACCACGAACTTCTTATTAGGAAACCTGTAGTTAGTACCCAGATCGTGAGAAATTTGTGTAGGCGTGGTATACCACTCAGAGGTAAAAAAGGCTGTGCCGAATGGAGCCACATAGCCAAAGTTGTAAAATAAGTTAAGTACAGATTTCTTTTGGATGATGTTATCCAGGCGGTATTGTACATTTCCGTTCATGGTGTAGAAAGGCTCGTTAGGTAACTGTTTACCTTCAAATTGTGTCATACGCTGACCGGTAACAGATTGGTCACCCTGTACAAAAATGGAGTTGAACTTAGAGAAGGTAAACATCACATTTAACCTGTTGTTATAAATGTAACCCAATTCACCTTCAAAGCCTAAGGCCTTAGACTTGCCCAAATTCATGAATGGAGCGGTTTCCTGCTCCTGATCAGAGGCTTGAGTATTGGTCTGGCGCACGATTCTGTCTTTCACATTTCGGGAGAAAGCGTTACCCGATAGCGTAAATTTGTGTTTTTCAAACTCGAAGGTGCCTAACCTGAATCCGAGGTTATAATTCCTGCTTGCCTCAGGTCTGATGCCGAAATTAGAAATCACATTTTCATTAGGATCACCTAAGATTTCCGTCTCACCAGGCATTCTTACTGCTAGCTCTGCAGAACCAATAAGTATCACCCTTGGCGTTAAGGTATAGGAAGCAGCAAGACCATAACCAGTCGCATCTACATGCCCCGTTTCCTTTGTGCTTACCAGATTATTGTTTCCATTAGCTATTGATACCACGTGCGTAGTTTTACCCACATCCTGTTGATAGTATTTAACAAATACATTGGTCTTTAACTTGTTATTTAACACCTGGGCTTCATAGTTCAGCGCCGTTACGTTTTTGGTTACATCACTCGCTTGTTTAAGGGTGCCACTTGCAACCGACGCTAATAAGTTGTCGTCATCTCTGTCAACAGTATAGTACACGTGGTTTATAGAAAGACGGTGTCCAGAAAAAATATCATAAGCAAGGTTTGCCCGAACTGTGGTAATCTTTCTATTGATATTGGTCATTACATCCACCCCCTGCTGTCCCCTTCCAGAGTTGTACATGGGGTTTTTATTAAAATCTAACCTGTAGTTGCCATCCCAGTTATATACATAACCTACGGTATCCTGCAAATAAGTATCCCTGTCGCTGTATACACCGTTGACCGTTAAATCTAAACCGTTTACGATAAGGTTCTTTTTATTATAATTTAAACTATATACACTGGCCTGGGCTTCGCTGGTCCTGCCAACATAAGGCCTGGCCATAACCTGGCCATGTGGAATCTCATTGTCAGTAGTGGATTGATTGTAACCTATTAAAAAGGCATCGGCCCATTTTACATTGGTAAATCCAACTTCAAACCTGCCTCCTACTGATTTGTAAGAATCATTGAAACGTTTTGCCCGGTAATAGCGTTCTACAGCGCCGTTAGATGCTACAAACTTTGAAAACTTACCCCACATCTCATAATTATTATCTGTGTAGGTATAAAAGCCTGATGCTTTAGCTGTAAAGCCATTTTCAGGATTGCGATACATGCCGCTTGCATCAGCCTGGTAAGTATTAAATGAACCATGAGATACTGATGCAGTAATGTTGTTCATTGACACATCTTTCTTCAATATCACATTAATGGCACCCCCCATATAGTCGCCCGATAAATGAGCTGGCAATACTCCTTTATAGACCTCAATCCTTTCTACCATAGCAGGGGGGATGTTATTCAGGTTGAACGAAGATCCATAAGTGGAAATCTCGATGCCATCGATAAAAACGCCAACCGATCTTCCAGACATGCCATTAAGGTTATATTCTACCGCTGAACCGAGGCCACCGTTCTGGCGAACCCTTACACCAACAGTTCTGTCTAATAACTCATTGGTTTGAAGGTTACGAAGTGATGCTTCTTTTGTTTCAATCACATTCACTGCAAAACCTGATGTTTCAATTGTTTTCTTTTCCGTTTTACCGGTAACTGAAACTTCATTCAAATGCTTATTACCTACCCGAGTAACAACAGCGTTGTGAAATACTGCTGGCTGATTGACATTAATCTTTACAGCATAGGGTTTAGACTCCATAGATCTGATTTCCAGCAAGTATTCTCCAAATGAAAGGTTTGTAAGTTCATAGGAGCCATTTTCATTGGTGGGCACCACCCTATTTAAAGATTTTATTTGTACGGTAGCCCCCTCAATAGCTTTACCTGTGTTATCACTTACCTTTCCCGAGATTTTACCGGTTTGGGCCAAAACGATGGAGTGTATGCAAAGAAAAATGATAAAAAGTAAAGCGTGTTTCATGTAATGTTTGTAACTTTTATATACGTCCTTTAGAAAGAGTCTAAATAAACATAACTTAGCCGCAAAGATATATGCCGCTCATGACGCCAAAGGGAGAACATTTAACGCTAAAGGGAGAAATTACAGATCACCTGTTCCAATTAAAAAGGGAAGTATCTATTACATATTCGGAAAATACAATTTCTTTTACGGCACTAAATAAATCGCTAAAAAGTCTTCAACAAAGCTTACGAATGGTATTTATTTTAAAAGGCAAATTATCTTGTGTGCTCCCAGATTTAAAGAAACCACTGTTGGTATTAGAAGATCAGCAACACAACATATTACTTGATCATGATCAGTTAATACTACTTTGTGAACAGGAAACACATGATATGGTATTTATAAATATCGATTATTCCCTTCTCACCAGGTACCTTCCTCAAGACCATACAGGTTTATTAAATTTGAAAAGAGGTGTAGCACGTGATGAAGCCACCGTGTTCTCCAATTGTAATTTACACATTACACCAGAGATCATTGCCATTTTAAATTCCATAAAAAGCTCTACCCATACGGGATTCTGTGAAAAACTATTTCTGGAATCAAAAGTGTTGGAATTGTTGGTGCTGCAGTTATCGCAATTTGAACAGATAAAAGATGATGGCATTAAGCACTTACTTAAAAAAGATGATCTTTATAAGATGTATGAAGTAAGGGAAATTTTAACTGCCAATATGCAGGAACAGTTCCCGCTCCGCACACTATCACATATGGTAGGGACCAACGAATTTAACCTGAAGCGTAACTTTAAAATTGCTTTTGGAACCACGGTTTACGGATACCTGAACGAATATAAAATGGAGCAGGCCAGATCAATGTTAATCAATAAAGATATTTCCATAGCAGAGTTGGCCACAAAAATGGGGTATAAATATGCCACACATTTCAGCAGTGCCTTTAAAAAACACTTTGGTTATTTACCCAATAAACTTAGGTCAGGAAAATTCTCCTTAATTATCTTCATGGAAGATATTTTTGTTGCCTTTGAAAATGTTTGGATGATTTTAGGGTAGTGGCGAACTTATCAACACATTAAGTTTTAGTGCTGAGGATCATGCTTAAGGTACAGTTTAAACACCGATCCCTGTCCAACTTCACTTTCTACAACAATTTTTCCACCCGCATGATTCACCGTTTCATTAACCAAATAAAGCCCGATGCCTGAGCCCTCTACTTCATCTGTAAGCCGGTGATATTTTTCAAACACCTTTTTAAGGTCTTTTTTTGCAATCCCTACACCATTGTCTACAACGCTAATGACCATAAAACCATCTTCTTGTTCTGTTTTTATCAAGATTTTCGGCTTGCGGTCAGGCGACTTATATTTTATAGCATTGTTCACCAGATTATATACAATACTGCGCAATTTCCGTCTGACAAAAACTAGCTCCGATACGCCGATTTCACTTTTAATAACCGCCTTAGATTCATCAATCTGTGGCGCAAGGGTAAGCCTTACGTCTTCAATAATATGCTCAAAATTGAGCAGCTCCTCTACCGCCTGATATTTATGCTGCTCTAAACGAGATTTTGTAAGGTCGTCAATAATAAGTTGCATATTATTGAGGCTATTTTCAACCTTTTCCAATAGAATTGGAAACCTTTCCATTCCTTTCTCAGGAACTTTCTTAAGCATTTCAATGGTGAGGCCAAGGGTGGTCAAGGGGGTCTTTATATCATGCGCTATCGTATCTAACAACATCTCATGCTCAGCAATCAGTTTTTCCTGCTCTTTTAGGTCCTTAATTCGCATAGTGATCTCGACGAAAGTGATGATTACCCCATTATTTTTATTTTGTTTTTTGACGATATAAGGCAATATATTCATTTGGTACCAGCGAAGATCGGTAGTCTGTATCTCCTTTTCCAGTATCTCATTAGTATCAATTACGTGTTGAATGTTATCGATGATGGCGGGGAAGCGGAAGTTTTCTTTAATATCAGCAATAGGCCTTCCTACATCGGTAAGGGCAAGTTTAAATTGCCTCATGGCTGGAGGCGTAAACTTTCGCAGGATCAGGTGTGCATCTATGAATAGCTGTGGTATAATCGTATTGCGGAAATAATTCTCAAGCTCATCATTAAGTTCTATAAGCGTGTTAATTTGTTGATTTTTGTTCTGCATAGATACTGTCCTATTTAGGCTTGCGGGTGGCAAGGTAACCATTTATATTATTTCACGGCCTTATTTTCCTAAAAGCAGTCTTGCTTGTGTTCCCCATTGGCCAATAAAAAGATCAAGTTTACCATCGCCGTTTACATCGCCAATGGCAATACCCCAACTTCTACCAACTGTAGCTGCTGGAATGACTTCGGCAGTTACCAAATTAAAATTCCCTTTACCATCGTTTTGCAGGGCTTGTACTTGCATGGCCTCGAAAGGCGGTATTTTTATGGCGCTAAAGATAATGTCTGGAGCACCATCATGGTTAAAGTCTATAATTGTTCCTGCATATGTTGAAAAATCCTGCATAGGCATTTTTTTAGCCGTTTCATCTTTAAAATTGCCCTTACCATCATTGATGAGCAGGCGGGCCCTTGGATCCTTTTCAAAAGCACCAGCATTGCTGGTCAAATTCGCAAACAGAATGTCAAGGTGTTTGTCGCCATTTGCATCGAAGGTGATCACCTCTCTAGTATGTAGCGGCACCAATAATTCCAAATTTGCTGCCTGTTCTGTAAATGTCCCTTTCCCATCGTTAAAAAACAAACGATTAGGGGGGACCTCGTTTCCAGCAATTAAATCTAAAAAGCCATCACCATTTAAATCAGCGAGTTTTATGGATTGTGTTTCTGTACGAACATCAGGCAAGCCAGATTTGGTATAATCTGTAAAGTAACCTGGTTTTTTGGGATTATTAAGCCATAAAAAATTCTGTGTGGTAGAACCTGAATTTCCAACAATCACATCCACCAAACCGTCACCATTTACATCTCCAATGTCCAGTCCATTTGCTTCACTTTTTGCAAGCAGGCGCTCACTTACATTGTTAAAATTTCCATTGCCATCACCTAAGTAGAATTCATGCTGATGGTCATCTTCTGCCACGAAGATGGCATCTAAATTTCCGTCTTTATTAAAATCAGCTACACGTACATGCTCCGTATCGTGTTTTTTTTCTGCAAAAACTCCCTTCTTCCAGGTAAATTTGCCATTGCCATCGTTCAAATACAACCGGTTAGGCAACGCTTCTAAAGCCAATATGGCATCAAGATGCCCATCTCCGTTTACATCAGCCAGTGCCACATCTAAGGCATGCGCCTCCGCATCTATGGGCACATGAGTGGCGGTAACATCTTTAAAATAGGTTGTCTCTGCACTTTGCGAACAGGCATTAAGAACTACTGCAAAGCTTAATACTGCAATAGTTGAACATATTTTTCCTGATATAAAAAGCTGCATCATGACTAGTGTTTAATAATTAACAACCAATTAGCCAATCAGTTTGGCTTTTTTATGAAGTTCATGTACACCGTGAAACCCGCAGCCAGAACAAACCAAACCGCAGTTAACACATCAACAACGTTAGGGTTTATATTTTCACCACTAATTTGATCAGCTAAGTACTTGATAAATGAGTCGGGTAAATTATTTTCCCCCAATTTTTCTTTTACCTGCCATTGCCAATCTGTGATGGGGCAATAGCCGAAACCATACCATATACCAAGAAAAACCCAGGAGAATGCCGTGAGCAGAATACCATAAAAATGATAGATACGGGTTCTTAACCAGATCCAACCGCTTAGGTTAAATACGATGATGACCACGTGAAGTACTGTGTAGAATATATCGAGCAATTGCAACATATGAAACATATCTTATCTAAAATTCGTTTCATAAATGGAGCCAATTTTTTTAACAAATTTTATCTCATGAAATTACAACTGTACACGCTATTCCTATGCTTAGTATTCTTTTCTTGCGGACAAAACCGGAATACAGAACCATCTACTTCCGTTGTTGAGGATTCGGCTGCTCGTGTAACAGCCCCAGAAACTGTTGCGGCGCAACCAACAACCGTTGAACAGATTAAACAGCGTTACGCCGATATCAATGCCAAGCTACAAGGTGGTCTCCTGGATTCTGTAGCCTACAAGTATGATTGCAACGGAGAAAGAAGTGGAACGGTGACCTATTTTTCTAACCATGGAAAACTGGCAATGATTAAGCATAGCTATAATGAATATAGCCATTTCGAAGCTACAGATCAATATTTCATCAGCAATGACCACCTGTTTTTTGCCCATTTTAGAAGATCAAACTGGAGTTTTGAGTCAGGGCAAGCGGCAGACGGCGCAACTAAAGACAACATTACAGAACAAAGATTTTATGTAGCGAATGAGAAATCACTGCTTTGCCTGGAGAAAAAATATACAAAAAGGTCACATGCTGATCATAACCCCCTGCCAGCCAAGGTGCAAAACAAACAGGTTGCCTGCAAACCTATAGAACCTTTGATCAGGGACTTTAATCAGCTGATTGATTTTAAAAACAGTGGTGATCATGATTGTTTAGGAAAATCATAATTTCCTCAGCTCTTTTTAGGCTTCAGCCAAAACTCATCAGAATATTCATCTTTGAATGCGTGATCATCCATTTCTAACGCATCGTTAATTGTATTTAAGGTCTGTTCGTCGAGTATTTCCTCTAACAATGGGAAAACCACCCTTTCCTCAAACCGAATATGGTCGTTGAGCAAGTCAATAAATGTGATAAACACATCAGGGTTGACATCAGGAGTATGGTTAATTTTCTGAATAAGGCCCTTCAATTCTATATGTTCTTTTCTGGCTTGAAGGCAAGCAGGGATATCTACCTGATTAAACAGTAATTTTTCTTCCTGTTCAAAATGGCCCAACAGGTGTGCGTTTACAAAATAGTTTACATAATGCTTCATTCTTTCCACAGAAACACCAATGCTAATTCCCTGTTTAATTTTCCAGGAGAATAGTAATCCGGCATGGTGTTCTCTGGATAAACGTTTTAATTGTTCGCTGCGTTTAATTGGCTGTTGTTGGTTTTCCATCTTTAATAAATATTATTAGGATTAGGAATGGCCATTCGCAAATAGAATGGCCATTATGATTTTCATTTATAGCGTTTTAGTTTTCTTTCTAAATGATATTTCAAATACAAAATAACACAAGGCCAAAATACCAAAGCCAAATATGGTGTCTCCAATTGCGCGAAGCCATTTTAACATCACCATTAAGGGTTGCTGCATCAACTCACTGGAACGGGCGTACCACATACCATGTTCTATGCTGGCTACGGCCTGCCAGATTCCCACTGGTAAAAGACTGAGTAAAGCCATGGCAAGCAGACCGATATTGGTAGACCAAAAAATGAACTTCATCAATTTCTCGTTCCATATTTCATGTCTATGGAGGCTTCTCAATACGAATAGCATCAACCCGATTCCTAGCATCCCATATACCCCAAACAAGGCTGTATGTCCATGTAATGCGGTGGTATTTAACCCCTGCACATAATACAATGCTATTGGAGGATTAATGATAAAACCAAATACACCTGCGCCAAGGAAATTCCAGAAGGCGACTGCAATCATAAAATAAATTGGCCATTTATAATCCCTGATCCATACGGTGGATTTAGAAAGTCGGTAATTATGGTAAGCTTCATATCCGATAAGTACCAATGGAACAATTTCCAACGCACTAAACGTGGCCCCAATGGCCATTACGCCAACAGGTGTTCCAGAAAAGTATAAATGGTGACAGGTTCCTAATATTCCTCCCGACATAAAAACAATGGTCGAAAAAATCACATTGAGGGTTGCTGTTTTGGTTTTAAGTAAACCAAGGCGTACAAAAAGAAAGGCGATAACAACCGTGGCGAATACTTCGAAAAATCCTTCCACCCAAAGGTGTACAACCCACCAACGCCAATATTCTGCAATGGCTAAATTAGTTTGCCTTCCCCACATCAAGCCAGCAGCATAAAACAAGGCAATTGCTGTACAGGAGATCAGGAACATGATAATCAGGTTTTTTTCCGCTGTTTTTTTCCTCAGTACCGGCAACAAGGGTCTAACCATCAACGCAAGCCATAAAAACAAACCGATGAGCAAAAACATCTGCCAAAACCGACCAAGATCAACATATTCGTAACCCTGGTGGCCAAACCAAAAGTTCTCCACCAAATTAAGCTTTTGCATCACTCCCATCCACTGTCCTGCCATTGACCCTAATACAATGATGATCAAAGCAATAAACAGAAAATTAACGCCAAAAACCTGGAATTTAGGATCTTTGCCAGATACGGCTGGAGCGATATATAAACCTGTAGCAAGCCATGCGGTGGCAATCCAGAAAATAGCCAGCTGGGTATGCCAGGTCCGGGTTACCGCATAGGGCAGGTACTGATCTAGCGGAATACCATAAAACCCATTTCCTTCTACGCCATAGTGCGCCGTAATTACACCTAAGATCACCTGGAGCACGATAAGTAAACTGACGATGAGGAAATATTTTTTAATTCTGAACATGGATGGCGTCATCCCCTGTTTCAATAGCGGATCGGACACTGGTGTTTCCAGGTGTTCATCTTCACCTGATTTCACATGATAGAACACCAATATTCCGATACAGAAAATTAGTAAAATGATGCTCACGCCCGACCAGATTAACAAACTGGAGGTCGGTACATTCCCAACCAAGTCATCAGACGGCCAGTTATGCGTATAAGACACTTTATCATTAGGCCTTTCTGTTACTGTAGCCCAGGTAGCCCAAAAGAAAAAGGCATTCATTTTATGCATTCTTTCGGTGTCCTTTATCGACATTTTTGGAATCGCATAATCATGACGTAGCTGGTCAAATTTAGGATCATCCATAAACAGCCCCTTATAATACTCGCTGAGGTAGGCTATCGCTGCAATCCGATCGTTGGAGATAGTGATGGTATTGGTTTTCGCATCATAGGTATTTTTCCGCAGATCTTGTTGTAAACGTACTTTTAATCCCGCTTTCTGTTCCTCTGTTAAGGTATCGAAAGTCTTATTATAATCCTTCTTTGCATAGCTATCTAATATGAAAACCGCTTCCCGGTGCAGCCAATCTGCTGTCCAGTCTGGGGCCACATAGGCGCCGTGCCCCCAGATGGTTCCAACCTCCTGCCCGCCCATGCTTTGCCACACATTCTGGCCATCCTTTATTTCCGCTTCGGTAAAGATCGTTTTTTGATCAACCGAAACAATTCTTGCTGGTATTGGTGGAGCTTGCTGATAAATTTCATAACCGAAATAGCCCAGTATGGTAAAGGATATACCCATGACCAGTGCAAACCCAATCCAAAGTTTTTTTTCTCTATTCACTTGAAGATCTTTTAGCTTATTCTACAATCAGTTTACCTTTCATCATAGAGACATGGCCTGGGAAAGAGCAAATAAATTCGTACGTACCTTTTTCAGCTACCGTAAAAGTGATGGTATCTGATTCGCCGCCACCCAGAAGTTTTGTGTGTGCAAGGATGCTTGCACTTTCGCCTTTTGGAATATACTCGTTGTCTTTAGCTTCCATCGCTTTTGTAGAGAAGGCAACCAGATCAGTACCGGGTTTCAACAATACGAAATTATGGCCCATGGCGGTCTTATCCATCTTACCCGTATGTTTAAGCGTTAAGGTAACCAGCTGTCCGGCGGCAACTTTAAACGCTGTCTGGTTGAACTGCATCATATCATTACCCTCCAGAGAAATCACATTACTGAGCTCAGCCGCTACCGGCGTTACAGGTTCGGCTGCTACTGTTGGCGTTTCTGCAGTTGGCACTACAGTAGATTCTTGTTTTGTGCTATCTCCACAAGAGAAAAGCACCATAGTCATGGCGATGGCAATTAAGGCACTATTAAATGTAGTTTTCATTATAAGTTAATTTGATGATATTTATTATTTTAATTATCACCAAAGGTATCAGCACCATTGCCGGGGCTTTATGAGTGAGATCATAAAGCAAAAAAATTTCTATCTTTATCCTATCAACAAAAATCCATTAGCGCTCAAATCATTCATAAGGTATGTCAACTGGAAAGTATCGAAAAGAACACGATTGTTTAAACTGCGGTGCACACGTAGAAACGCATTTTTGCAGCAATTGCGGTCAACAGAATTTAGAATTAAAAGAAAGTTTCTGGGGATTTATAAGTCATAGCATCGCCCATTATTTTCATTTTGACAATAAGTTTTTTCATACGCTGGCTCCACTCCTCACTAAACCAGGGCAAGTAACCCTCGACTACCTTTCTGGTAAAAGAGCCAGGTACATCAACCCGGTGAGCATGTATATTTTTGTATCTATTGTTTACTTTTTAGTGGTTTATTCCCCCGAGCATCCAGAGAAAGACGATAGTGGGGTGAAAGTAGAAAACCTGGGGACTAAGAAAGAGCAAAATTCCACTATTGACAGTTTAGATAATATTTCAAAATCTATAGGCTTTCAAGGTGAATCTGCTAATGTGGTGGTTAAGAAGGCAAAACAAGTTGCCCAGGAAATATTAAACAAACAGGAATTCGAAAATTTATCTTTCCAGAATCAAACCCAGGTATTAGCGGATTTAAATAACCAGCATCGCATTAACAAATCAGATTCCCTTACCGAGGTGATATCAAGTTATCGTGTTATTCATGAGGAAAGAAATGACAGTACTTATGCGGCATACCTGGCACGTCAAAAAAAACTTCCTCTTTTTGAACAGGACAATTGGTTTGAAAGGATGACCAATAAAAGAGCCATCACCCTTGGAGAGAAATCTGAAGTCATTCAGGATACCCTGGAACGTAACAGACCAAAACAGTATTTTCTTTTGATGCCCTTACTTGCCTGGTTTATTATGATCAATTTCAGGAGGAATCACATCTATTATCTTGATCACCTCATTTTCACCATCCATGGGATGACCGCTTATTTTATTATAGAAATTTTAACCCAACCATTTATCAAGCATATTTTTGGGGAAGATTCTTTTATGAGTAAAATCATCGGTTTAGCGGTTTTCATCTTTATGCTCTGGTATATGTATAAAGCCTTAAGAATATTTTATCAACGCAGTAAAGGAAGAACTTATGCAAAGATATTTACCATTCTCCTTTTATTTGCCCTTGCATTTAAGCTTACCGAAATGGTGATGATCAACCTGATTTATTTTGTGGCTGTATAAATGAACTTAAGCCATTACGGGGTTATCTACAATATCTAGTTTGGCAAACTTTTGCACTTCGATACTTGGAAAGCCGAAATCTTCAACCACCTTTCCCAGAATTAAGTAACAGCCCATGCCCCTAAAAGGATACAATGGCGTACTGTTCGGGAAATGTGTGGTATCAAAGAAATTTCCATCAGCATCAAGGAAGGTACCGAACCACATCTTTTTATTGTTCTTGGTGTATACCGTTTTTTCACAAACATACAAACCTACCATCCTTACGGTCTGGCCCATATGTTTGTTCAACTCATTTGTACGAATATCTCCCCGGTAGGATGTTTTTAGGAGGTCGAACATGGAAAGACTTAAAGGAAAACCCAGCAATTCAAGTTCATGGTAGGCATCCTCCAATTTAGTGTTTTCCAGGTTAGGCAATACGTAATGTTTAGCCTCTACATGAAACAATTCTGCATGATTAGATGGTTTTACCTGCTGCCCTAAAAGCGTATGAACATCCCATAACAAAGCTTTTTTGCTTTTACCTGTAAAACGAAAAGCGCCACAACGGATCAGGATTACGGCCTGCTCCAGTTTGATTTCTGTACGCCTTACAAAATTTTCTAAGTCCAAAAATGGGCCCATGAGTTTGCGTTCGTCGGTAATCTGGTCCATCAGCTTATTTTCCAGCCCTTGAATGCCTACAAAACCCAGGTAAGCATCGCTACCTGTTATAGACACGACCGAACTGCTTTTATTGATGCAAGGTAAATGCACCTTAGCACCTGCTTTTTGGAGTTCGTGTACGTAAAGCCAGCGCGTATAGAAACCTCCGTAATTGTTTAATACCCCCACCATAAATTCGATGGGGTAATACGTTTTCAGGTACAAACTCTGGTAACTTTCTACCGCAAAACTTGCCGAATGGGCTTTAGAAAAACTATAGCCCGCAAAGCTCGACACCTGGCGCCACACCTCTCTGGTAATTTCTTCAGGGCGGTTTAAACCCGCAGCACCCTCATGAAACTTCTCTACCAAACGGTCAAATTCTATCCGGGAACGGCACTTCCCACTCATGCCTCTCCTCAGGATGTCGGCATCCGTACCACTCATGCCACCATAATGAATGCAGACCTTAATCACATCCTCCTGATAGACCATCACCCCGAAAGTGTCCTTGAGTAGTTCTTCCATCACCGGATGCAGGTATTTTACAGTATCGTGCTGATGAAAATTCTGGATATACGTTTTCATCATGCCCGACTGTGCCACACCCGGCCGTATGATTGAACTCGCTGCCACCAGGGTCAGGTAGTTATCGCAAGTCAGCTTGGTCAGCAGCTGCCGCATGGCAGGCGATTCAATGTAGAAGCAGCCAATGGTATTTCCCGTTTTCAAACGTTTGTTCAGGTTGTCATCTTTCATAAATTGACGCACCTGGTGAATATCAACGGTTTTATGCTGGTTCTGTTCTACTAATTTCACGGCTTCTTTAATATGACCTAGCCCCCGTTGAGATAGAATGTCGTACTTGTCGTAGCCAATCAATTCGGCCTCATACATGTCCCATTGCACGGTAGGCATTCCTTTTGGAGGCAAATCCAATGCGGTATAATAGGTGATCGGTTCTTCAGAAATCAGTACCCCTCCTGCGTGGATGCTTCTTTGGTTAGGCATATTGCCCATCAGCTTATAAATGGCCATGATCTTTTTATAGGTGTCGTTATCGCGGTTTGTGATGGCCTTGCTTGCATCTGTAAACCCGTCGATTTCCGATTTGGGCAGGCCCATCACTTTGCCAATCTCGCGGATAATACTCCGGTCTTTAAAAGTAGACATGGTACCCAACAGCGCGGTATGCTCGCGCCCGTAACGCTTAAAAATATAATCCTGCACATCTTCACGCTCATCCCAGCTATAGTCAATATCAAAATCCGGGGGCGAAGTACGTTCCGCATTCAGGAACCTTTCAAAGTACAAATCCAGTTCCAGGGGATCCACATCCGTAATGCGCAGGCAAAAAGCCACGATACTGTTTGCACCCGATCCCCTACCCACATGATAATAGCCACGGCGCATGGAATACTGGATAATGTCATTGGTAATCAAGAAATAAGCACAGAAGTTGAGCTCCACGATCACTTTCAGTTCTTTCTTTACCCTTTGTAAAGCTTCCCGGTTTTTACTGCCGTAGCGATAAAGCATGCCTTCCATCGCCAATTTCTCCAGTAGTGCTTTGTCGTCTTTTCGATTACCGGTAAAAGTCTTCCGGTTCAAATTAACCTTGCCCTCCGGATAGTCCATGGTACAATGATCCATCAACTTGCGGGTATTGTCGAGGATAAAAGCATACTTCACAAATTTAGCCTCCAATTCTCCGGGCTGTAGAAAAGTATCTGTTTCCTTGCATTTATCCTCCTTTTCTACCATGGTAATCAGGGTATTCAAATCAATTCCCCTTAAGTATTCATGCAGGCGATAGCCGATTTTACTGGCAACAAACACAGGCTGCAAAACCACCAGTTTAGCTTCCAGGTGCTGCAGGTCTTTATTATAAAGCTGGTGGAGTTCATCGAAACGCACGCCGATGTACTCATTCGATTTAAGCTCCCCTTTATGTCCAAAGGGATAAACTACGTAAGCGTGTTTAAAAGGAAAAGGTTCATCGGGGAGTTCCTTTTGTTCCAGGTTATGCAGACTCAGAAAATCATTCAACTCCTTCATCCCTTCTCTATTTCGGGCGATGCCGATATAAAGCAGCTTTTTATCTCTGCGGAACTCCATGCCGCCAATCGGTTTAATGCGGTTTGCCCGGCATTCGCGCATAAACTCCATGATGCCGGTAGAATTGTTAATATCGGTCATCACCATCTGGGTAATACCCCGGCCTTGCGCCTCTTCTACCAATGTTTTAATGGCCATGGTGCCGTAACGCAGGCTATACTGCGAATGTACATTCAAATACATGAGCGCTATAATTTGATGTTCATGACGGAGGCACGGATGACAGCATCCTGCCCAAAACGCCTGCGGATTTTATCCATGGCCTGCACCAGGCTATATTGCTCCTGACTTTCGCTATACAGGTCAATTTGCTCAAAACCTGTTACTAGATTAGATAAGCGGACCCCCACCAGCCGGAGCAACATGCGGCGGTTATACATTTTTTTAAACAGGTCTTTGGCCGCAGCAATCAATACGCTGTCGAGTGATGTATAAGGAATGCTGGTTTGTTTAGTCTCCGTTTCAAAGTTGGCGTAGCGGATGGTAACCGTTACACAAGCAGCCAGTTTCTTTTTCTCTCTTAGCTGGAAGGCCACATCCATCACCTGAGCAACCAGCAGGTTATTGATCATTTCTATATCGATGGAGTCGGAATGAAAGGTACACTGCGTACCGATGGATTTTTGCTCTGTATAAGGGATCACCGGACTGTGGTCAATACCCTTTGCTTTTTGTAGTAAGGATAAACCCGACTTACCTAACAGGAAATTCATCTGGTCAGGATGGATTTGCGACAGCGTAAATATTTTCTTGATACCCATGTCGCTAAGCTTCACGAAAGTCTTTTCGCCAAGACCGGGGATCTTTCTTATGGATAAAGGATTGAGGAAAGGCCGCACCTCTGCTTGTACTATATTTAGCTCACCATTAGGCTTACATTCATTGGTCGCCATTTTAGAAACTGTTTTATTAACCGACAGTCCGAATGAAATTGGCAGACCTGTTTCTTTCCACACCAACTCCTTAAGCTCATGTGCATACTTGTTCGTGCTGTGAAAACGGTCCATGCCCGTCATGTCGATATAATGCTCATCGATACTTGCTTTCTCAATAATGGGAACACGTTCCCTGAGAATCGCTGTAATTTCGTGCGATGCTTTTGAATACTCATCCATGTTACCTTTAATGAAGATGGCGTGGGGGCATAACATTTTTGCCATCCGGGATGACATGGCGGAGTGAACACCAAATTTCCGGGCCTCATAGCTGCAGGAGGCTACTACGCCACGATCGGACGAGCCCCCAATGATTACAGGCTGACCCCTTAAGGAGGATTTCTTTTTTACTTCAACGGAAACAAAAAAGGCATCTTGGTCCATGTGTATAATTTGCTTTTCTGTCGACATGACGATTAGATTAGAGTTCGACTGCAAATTTAAACTAAATAATTTAGTATTTTGTAAACATATTACTAACATATGTAGTCTGTATGCTAAGTTAATTAGCGCGAAACACCTGTGCAAAATACATGACCAAAAAAAAGCGATGAAGTAAAATGATTTACTTCATCGCTTTTTATTTAACTATATTAATGAGCCAGTTTCAATGGTCACCAATAATTATAGTGCACTCTTATTGTTTGTTACCTGTAGTTCCGGTACCTGTGCCCGTTGTTCCTGTACCGGTTACATTTCCTGTATTGTTTGTACCCGTGGTAACAGCCCCTGTTTTAGTTCCATTTGTACCAGTACCTGAAGTTCCCGTTGTGTTTGTATTTGGTCGGGTTGTACGGGTATTTGTTGTTCCCGTACCAGTTCTGTTGGTACCTGTTGCCGTTCCAATTCTACCAGTACCTGTTGGAGGCGTTACTGCCGTGCCATTAGTTGTTCCTATTCCAGAGGTCCCTGTACCAATGGTACCCGTTCCAATCGCGCCGTTCCCAATCGTGCCCGTTCCTATTGCCCCATTTCCAATTGTACCTGTTGTCCCTGTACCAATCGTTCCTGTCGTTCCAGTTCCTATCGTACCAGTGGTGCCGGTTGTTCCTGTACCAATCGTTCCAGTTGTACCGGTTCCTATCGTTCCAGTCGTACCTGTAGTTCCCGTTTTTCCGGTGCTCGTTTTACCTGTTCCGGTGGTCTGCGCATTCGTATTAATTGTAAAAGCTAAAGCTAATATTGCTGTCGATAAAAAAATCTTTTTCATAATGTTCTTATTAGTTAGATGTACTTAAACTACAACTCAATATGGAACTGGTTTGAATTATTTTTATAACAGGGGTTTTCCTCGGGGTAAATTTCACCCTATTTGAACACTATAACCAGTGCTTAAAACAATGTGGTTTGTATCGGCGTGTCATTGCTGGGTAGCAGGATTTCCGGGATATCACTATTCACATTTTTAGCGCTAAGTATCTTAGAAACAGGATAAGCGGCCATAGGAGTATCATCACAAGGGTTCATCAACTCCACAATTGACCCCTTAGCTAAATCCTTATCGATCCATGCATTTATGTTCCGTTCATGAATCATCAATGGCATCCTTTTTTGAGTATGATGAATATCAGCCATTAATTCATTTGCTTCGGTGGTTAGGATGCTAAAGGTGGTATGGAGTTCATGATGCTGCTGATCTAGCCAATGACTAAATACCCCTCCACTTCACCCCCTCATCCAAGGTTTTCACCCAGGATGGGATTAATCCCCAGCGAAAATGATGTATGGCCAATTGCTGGTCATTTGCAATCACCGGGAGCAAAGGATGTGTATAGCCATTTGCATGGTAATAAACCGTATGTAAAGACTCCTCGACCATTGGAAGGTTAAACTTCTTTTTTAAGCCATTTGCTGTTCCTGTACTGGAAGTATGATAACACATGAGATGCCGGTTAAAATTAAATCGCCTCCTGTCAACGTTACCGTTAAGATGCTTAATCGTGAAGGTATAAAATTATATAAAAAATGGGAACCAGCATCAGCTGATTCCCAAGACACTCCAATGGAAACTACTGAAAAACAGTAAATTTAAACCATGAGAGAAAAAAATATATTAACCTGCTTTCTGCGTTAGAAATTCGATCAGGTGTTGTTCAAGCAATTCCGTATTGTAAGTACCTTCGGTAGTATGGTCAGTTACTTCAATACTATCTTCACTTACCGTCAGCGAATACGCATTGCCTTCAATCACTTCAGGAAAACTGATGTTGATAATGTCCGAAACATGTGCAAATTCTACAGTCAGGTTACTGCGCAATGAATCATTTACAAATCCAGGAAATTCAGTTTTTAAAAGGTCAAATAAAGCATCAGGGCTTAAAGGTTGTACGTTGTTAATAGAAATCATAAGTTTTTCTTTCTTATGTCCAATAATTGTGCCCTAAAAAAATAATCCTTATTTTTCTCTCCATTTCCATGAAAAGGAGAGGCTTACCGGGTGGTGATCAGATAAAGGCCGTCCCTGTTCATCACTAAACAATGCTTTAGGCACCTGATACTGGCCAGGCTCAAGCAAGATGCGCTCGCTATTGCGGAAAAGAATTTTGTCAATAGATTCACAGGTATCGGTAAGGCTCAAAATGTCATTCCCCGGAAGATCTACGATGGACTGAGGAAACTGGCCCTGCTGTTTAAGCATCACCCAACTATCGTTGAGGTCATTAGCTAACAGCAGTTCTCTAATGTTGTCACTTTTGTAGCAGTAATGTGCATTCATATCACCCATCACAATCACCGCATTGTTCTTGGAATGTGTTTTAATATAGCTGGAAAGCTGATGTATATTTTTGCAGCGGGCCGCAGCTGCTGATGCATGATTTGCTGCATTCGCATGCACATTGTAAAAATCGATGTATACCTCTTGAGCTAGCTGGATGCGGCTCCGGGTGAAACCCTTAGGCGTAAAACAATCCGCTCCGGTACAATCATTCCATTCCACTCGTTCTACCTCACTTATTGGAAACTTTGATAAGGTGTTAAGTCCATCGCCAAATGGCACCGGCCCCATGGGTGCAGAACGATACGGATGGCTATTTCCAGATTCATATAACGCTGTATTATAATTAAAATCTTCTTGTACGTGCACAATGTCGTAATCATTCAGTCTCCGGCCAATTTCGGCTATACTGCTTTCGCGACTGGTTACTGCACTTGAAATGATTTCAGGTAAACCAGCGACATTATAAGTGATTACAGAAAACTCCCCTTCGGTTGCCATGCTTAAGGGCGGGAGGACTGCCGTTTCAGGTGTGGAAGCGATCAGACTTCGTTCCTGCCATTTTCCGATGTTGAAAGAAATACTAACCGATGCGAAAAGGAGTAAAAGGATAGACCACTCTTTTCTTTTTTGAAAACCATTGCGGAGGATAAGTTGCATATACGCCGATTGTTAATTTACCTCCAAGGTATAGCGCCTACATCACCTTAATGGTTACAACGTGTTAAGCTTTTATTATAGTAATGGCTTCTGTTGTTTCCTTTTCATTAACAAGTTTGCGGAATGCCTCAAGATAACGTTCAGTCATCCGCTGCCAGGAAAACGTTTGCCGGGTAAAAGCTATGCTCTCCTCAGCAGTCCAATTAAAGCTGTTCGTATCGTTACGTAATTGGTTTAATGTTTCTATCCATGCCGAAGCATTGGCAGGCGGCACAAGGAAACCATTTTTTCCATGATGTATCGCATCAGTTATTCCCTCCAATCGGGAGGCGAACACCCGGGTACCACACATGGCGGCTTCCAGACATACCAATCCAAATCCTTCCATATCGCCTGCTATCGGGATATTTGGCATCACATACGCATCAGCAGCACTTATGATGGCGGTGAGCTCCTGCAAAGGCAACTTCCCAAGATGTTTCACCCTTTGGTTAACAGATGTATCCTTTAGTAAGGCACAAATCTGGGCAGCATCAGAAGGATAGCCCAGAAATAGTTCAAGTCGATTTCTTAAAAAACCAGGCAGGAGCTGAAAGCGCTTATCGTGATCAGCTTCCCCACATGCGGGCCCAATTAATAACAAGATAAAGTCTTGGTGAAGTGCTGGCATGACCTTGCTAATGAACCAGGAAAAACCTTTTCTTTTCACTGGTCTGCCCATAGCTACAAGAATATGTTTTCCGCTCGAATGTAGTTGATACCTTTCGTGAAGTAAGTGATCTATCTCCAACCTTGAAGCCTTTGGTTTTATCAGCGTATCTACCCCATTTTGAATCACGATCACTTTATCTTCCTGGATATTTCTTTGGATGCAGGCATTCCTTGTCGCCTGGCTCACCGCAATAATAAGATCAAACCTATTAAATCTGGGTAATATCAAACGTTGATAGATAAAAGATGGAAAAACGACATCGAGGCCGTGGACCGTCATCGTTCGTTTAAGGCGCCTGTATCCGTGATGTGTAAGAGAACATGCAGCGATAAGTGCATCGTTGAAGTGGATCATGGAGATGCCGGGATGCGCTTTACATAGCCGGTTGATTCTACCATTAAGCTTCCAGAAGAACTTCAGCCTACTCTCCTTACTCTCATATACTAAGGCATGAACCTTGGCATAGTGTTTCATCCCATTGATCAACTCAAAGCTTTGTTTTTCCATTCCACCTGTTGCCGGTGGGTATTTATGGCTAACGAACAATATTTCCATTGGCCTCCTGTAAACGTTGCGTCCATGTTTTGTACATGCACAAATAAACTCCGACTCCAAAAACTAGCCAGAACAATTGGCGGGCCCGGCGTAAGATGGAAACAGTGATCCAGATTTCAGCACCCCTTATGCCGATGATGGAGAGCATGATCTTATTTCCATACTCCTCTACACCAGCCTGTGCGGGAATAAAAACGCCGGCGGTCTTAAAGAAAACTACACCCATATCTACAAGAATGGCTTGCAGCATGCGCACATCAATGCCTAAAAACGTTAAAATAAAGTAAAACTCCATAGCACCAACCATCCAGTGAAGCAAGGCATAAAATGCAGCGTATGCAGTAGCCTTTTTATTCGCGCGGTACAAACCTGCCATGCCATGCAACAGTTCGCTCAATTTCGCCCGAGGTGTACCTGTATAATTTTTAAGAGCTACCCCAAATGGCGTCCTCAAAAACAGCCCTTTGATCTTCTTGCTAAAATAATAGAAGGCGCTGATCATTGCCAGGCCTATTCCAGCCAGCATCAAGTACAACGCGAAATATGCCGTCATCAGGTTTAGGCCAGGAATAAATAACCAAAGGACCACAAAGCTGAATAGTGAGAATTGAGTTACAATCATAATCGCTCTTGACACCATTATCGAGGCGAGCACTGTTTTTTTCTCTACATCCTGACTACTGCACAACAGATGTACCTTTAGCGCTTCCCCCCCCACAATACCTGCTGGGTTAAACATACTTGCGATTTCTCCTAAATGCCGGATTAAAAACAACTGACTTAATGAAATGGAATCCGCCTGTTTACCCAGACATGCCCGCCAGCTGAGTGTGCCCAACATGGCGGAAAGGAATGTGATCAATAATAAGATGATAAATTTAGATCCGATTGCTTTCACAGCGACCAGCACCTTATTAAAGTCTATAGTGTTTAAGAAAATGGCAAGTGAAACAATAATAGAGACGATGAGGAAGATTTTGACGTACTTCATCATTTAAACGGCTGGAGAAAGTATGGTCTTCGACAAGTTGACCAGGTCATTAAAGTAGATTTGGGTCAGCTGCTCCCAGTTACAGTTTTTGCTTTGCGCAAGCCCTTTCTCTGCAAATTTCCTGCGTAATGATTCATCGGCCAATAACAATTGTATTTTCGACAGGTAATCATCTGCGTCCTGCGGACTGCATTTAAAGCCATTCATCCCTTGTTCTATGAAGTCGGCAGAACCCCCACCATTAGCCACAATGCATGGCAGTCCGGAGGACATGGCTTCCAACACTACATTTCCATAGGTTTCTGAGATTGACGGAAACAGGAAAATATCAGCCGAAGCATACAATACGGAAAGTTCGGCATGTTCCAACTTTCCGACGAAAATTGCTGTCGGCATTCTTTTTTCACAGGCTTTCCTGGCTACCCCGTCACCGGCTATAAGAAAGTTTACCTCCACATTCTTTTTTCTAATCGCTGTATAGATCGTGATGAGCGTCTCCAGGTTTTTCTCCCACACCAACCGGCTTGCGAAAAGGATTGTCGGGTTTGAGTTGCCAGTGATCCGCTTCATAACCTCCATATTTTTCCTTTCAGGGGAGAACACGCTGGTGTCAAGACCTCTTTTCCAAATTTTTAAACGTTTGCCCTCAATATTCATGGAACGGAGATCGGCAGCAATACTTTCCGCTGGCACATAGATAATATCGCACTGGTTATAAAAACTCTTTTGGTTTTCGGAGATCAAAGGCTTCACCATGTCAATGAGAAATGGTGCGTACCTCAAATAGTAATCTACATAGGAAATAAAATGCGTATGGTATACAGAGATAACGGGAATTTGGTAACTGTACGCCAATTTCAAGGCAAAATTACCAAGGATAGAAGGCGTTGCGATATGAATGACGTCGGGAGCAAATTGCTCCAGCATACTTTTGATCCGCCTGGCAGCCAGCGCAGGAACTGCCATCTTGTAGGCGCTGTTTAGTGGCACTGCAATCGTAGGAACACGGATGCAGTCAAAGCCGTACAGCTTTTCTGGTCCCGTTCCGCAAAAGAACAAGAACTCGAAGTGATTAGGATTAATACGTTTGATGATTTGAAACATCGTACGGGCGGCCCCGTCGAAGTCTTCAATCAGCATCTCGGCGAAAAACGCTACTTTAATTTTTTTCATAACCCTCAGACCAATCGTTAGTACACCTTAGCATGGTCTAACCTACAGTTCTGATTTTAAGGGCTTGTTAAATTGAAGTAATCAAATTGTAGCATCCTAACATTAAGCAATAGGCTATCACCCCCAACAAATTAATGTGAAGTGTAGCCTGTTGCCTAAAAAATGTTGCTATCGAGCAAGAATTGTCCCGATCAGATTAACCGTACTAGCTTAAAGGAGCACCTACAGGCAATTCACATTTATGCCCTGGAGCACCATGTGCTGGATTAAGCCTCACTTCTTGATTACTTGGGGCAGGTTGTTGTTGAACTTGTGGCTGCATATTTACTGGAGCTGCCGAAGCATCTGGTTGCGCTGGTAAATCTGAAGCAACTAAAGGAGCACCAACTGGAAGTGCACAATCATGGAATGGCTGACCGTGCGCAGGGTTTACAGCTGGTTTTTCTCCCGTAGATGTAGTTT
The DNA here is from genome assembly GCF_015752175.1 of Pedobacter sp. CAN_A7. Lineage (NCBI taxonomy): Bacteria > Pseudomonadati > Bacteroidota > Sphingobacteriia > Sphingobacteriales > Sphingobacteriaceae > Pedobacter > Pedobacter sp. CAN_A7. The sequence goes on from NZ_JADOUW010000003.1 coordinate 541,108, forward strand.
GCGTAGTAGTGGTATTCACTCCAGTTGGCGTTGGTGTAATTACAGTTTCTTTTTTTCCTGATTCTGACTGGCAAGACGAAAACACTAAGGCCACTAGCCCTATTAATAACATTTTGTTCATTTATTATTTTATTAGGTGATTGTAGGTATAACGATAATGAGCCATCAAACCTGGCCATACTATACAGCAGTTAACTATCCGCTTATACCTATAAACTGTAAATAACGAAATAGTTGAGTTAAGTTAAGGCAGAACAATGTAAAATTTAACATTAACTTCCATGTTACATTGTTTTCTTCCTTACGATGTTATTGGATACCAACCTGGCAATAATTACTGCAGGATATAAAATGCCCACAGCAGAAAGTAATACGGAAAGCATACGCGAGGCCATGCCATCTGGGTAGATATCGCCGTACCCTACCGTAGTTAAGGACACCAGGCTATAATAAACATAAGTTGCGTAATCCGTATCGTTATTATGCAGTTCAATATTCCCGGCTATCGATTTACCGGTTTGTATTTTTAAAATCTCAAAAGCAAAAGCGCCCATTAATGCAAATAAGAGATAAACATTTACTGCCCCGATCACCCTATAGGTATTGCTTTCCGCATCGCGGAACAACAACCTCACATTGATATAAATAAATAAACTCATGTTCACAAGCCCTACTAAACGCTCCAGCAAATAATATTCTTTTGGGGTATCGTCAAATCTAATCATCAGCAATACCACATGTGCAATGAATAGAAATGACGACAAATACATGTTCCACCGGTCTTCACTTGAGAAAATGCCAATAAAATAGAGTGTCAGGAATAACACATTTAAAAAGAAAATATCAACTACACCCCCTTCTACTAAGACAGGCATTATAAATACCATAAAAATGAGCATCACCAATAAAGTGATAAAGCTGGTGTCAGAATGCCAATAATCTTTTACTTTATTAATGATGTGTCTCAAAGGAGCTATGGTTTAGATGGGTTGAATTTACAAAATTAACTTTTGTTAGGGTCCATCCAAACAAATTCCCATTGGTGGCCATCTAGGTCTGCAAAGCTGTGTTGATACATAAAACCGTAATCACTGGCCGGATTAGGTATGGTTGCGCCTGCTGCTTCTGCTTTGTCTACCATTTCGTTAACAGCCTCTTTACTATCGGCAGATAAGCAAATAGCACATTCCACTGCTTTGTGGGCATCCACAATTTCCTTTTTAGTAAAAGTCTGGAAAAAGGTTCTTGTCAGTAGCATTACGAAAATAGTATCGCTGATAATCATGCAGGTTGCTTTTTCGTCGGTAAATTCCGGATTAAAAGTATAACCGAGTTTAGTGAAAAACGCCACAGATCGGTTGAGGTCATCAACTGGTAGGTTCACAAAAATTTGAGTTGCCATGAGTGTTTCTGATTTAGTTTCTATAAATGTACAGTAATGCGGCGAACATGTATATGGTGCAAAACGACAAGTTAAGGGGGTAATTGCGACTGGCTTGTTTTGCTTTAAGGCAAGATTAGATATGACACTTTTTACTAAATTTGATGCATCTTCATTAAGCTATAGCGTTATTTACAATGGAGATACCTAAGTCATGACCAACAACAATTTTGATATATCCTTTATCAACAAACTATTAGTCGAGATCCCAGGCGGAGAAATTGAATTGAGGGATGACAGAATCAAACAAAAATGGACAGTAAAAATCAAGCCTTTTTTGCTTGGGAAATATCCAGTAACTCAAGGTTTATATCATGAAATAACAAATCAGAAACCAAGTGAATTTACCGGCACAAATAAACCTGTTGAAACGGTTAGTTGGAAAGATGCAGTCATTTTTTGCAATAAGCTTTCTCAGCAAGCTGGTTTGATCCCTTGTTATATTTTTCATATTGAAAATGATAATATTTCATTTAATCCCTCTGCAAATGGTTTTAGGCTGCCTTCAGAAGCGGAATGGCAATTTGCATGTCAAAGTGGTAGCAAGGACATTAGATACGATGAATTGGATGAAATTGCCTGGTATAAGGATAATGCCGAGGATACTACACATGAAGTTGGACAGAAGAAGGCGAATTCATTCGGAATTTATGATATGCTAGGTAACGTGTGGGAATGGTGTTCTGATGTTTATGATGAAACGGTATATGGATCGTACAGGGTTTTTAGAGGCGGGGGTTGGTGTGACCAAAAACGAAGCGTGATGGCCACCACACGCCGAAGAAGTCACCCGGTTTCATTTAAAATCGACGATCTAGGATTTAGAATTGCAAAAAACAGAGATTAAAAGACATCAAACAAAAAGCCTTCGGTTTTCACCGAAGACTTTTACTGTTATCGAGGCTGTTGTAGAACAGGCTTCTATTTTAATTTTGTTCTATTTCTTTTAAGCTATTCATTTTTTTGTAAGCCAGGAACCCTTTAATATCCTCAAAGTGCTCTCGTACACGCTTATTACCAAATTCGAATACTTTTTGCACAAGCCCATCAAGGAAATCCCGATCATGGGATACCAGAATCAGTGTGCCATCAAAATCCCTAAGGGCATCCTTAATAATGTCTTTGGTCTTCATGTCCAAATGATTGGTTGGCTCATCCAGAATTAACACATTAACAGGCTCTAACAGCAACTTGATCATCGCTAAACGGGTTTTCTCCCCACCAGACAGTACCTTCACTTTTTTAGTGGTGTCATCACCGCTAAACATAAAAGCACCTAAAAGATCTTTAATTTTCACAGCACCATCACTTAAAGGAATCTGGTCAATAGTTTCGAATACCGTTAAGTTTTCATCAAGCAATGCCGCCTGGTTTTGAGCGAAATACCCAATCTTCGCATTGTGACCTAGTTTCATGCTTCCTTCAAAATCAATCTCATTCATGATGGCTTTGATCATGGTCGATTTACCTTCTCCATTTTTACCAACAAAAGCCACTTTTTCGCCCTTTTCAATCACCATTGAAGCTTTTTCGAAGACCACATGATCGCCATAAGTTTTGGTAAGCTCTTCTACAACCACCGGATATTGCCCAGAACGTGGCGATGGTGGGAATTTCAATCGTAATGCCGAAGTATCTACTTCATCAATCTCAATCACTTCCAGCTTTTCAAGCATCTTTACACGCGATTGTACCTGTAAAGTTTTAGAATAAGTTCCTCTAAATCGATCTATAAACTCCTGGTTATCTGCAATAAAACGCTGTTGTTCTTCATAAGCTTTCAATTGGTGCACACGGCGATCGGCACGCAACTGCAGGTAATGGCTATACTTGGCTTTGTAATCGTATATCCTACCCATGGTCACTTCAATGGTACGATTGGTAATATTATCTACAAAGGCACGATCGTGAGAAATTACAATAACTGCCTTAGCCGAGTTGATTAGAAAATCTTCCAACCATTGTATACTCTCTATATCCATGTGGTTGGTAGGCTCATCCAGTAAGATGAGATCTGGCTTCTTTAACAGAATTTTGGCCAGTTCAATACGCATGCGCCATCCACCCGAAAACTCAGACGTTTGGCGGGTAAAATCCTTACGCGCGAAACCTAAACCTTTTAACACCTTTTCTACCTCTGCATCATAATTGACCTCTTCGATGGAATAGAATTTCTCACTCAGTTCAGATACACGTTCGATCAACTTCATGTAGTCATCACTGTCATAATCCGTACGAATCGTTAACTGCTCATTCAATTCCTCCAGCTCTTTTTGCATCTGGTTTACCTCTTCAAAAGCTTTCATTGTTTCTTCAAAAACAGTCACCTTATCATGGGTAAGCAAGTGCTGTGGCAAATACGCAATGACCGCATCTTTTGGACCGGTTACGCTACCAGATGTAGGTTTAGCCACATCGGCAATAATTTTTAGAATGGTCGACTTGCCAGCGCCATTTTTACCCATCAGGGCGATCTTATCGTTCTCGTTTATCGGAAAGGTGACGTCGCTGAAAAGGGTGGTTCCGCCAAATGAAACGGAGATGTTATTTACATTAATCACGAAATGGGGTTCTTAAATTCAGGGGTAAAGATAATTGAATTTGAAACTTAATTATTAGTAATTTCATCCTTTAAACAGCCTAACCAAATTCATGATAGCCCTTTTCCTCAAGCGAACCTGCATTTTATTTATCCTGACTACTTTATTTTCATCCGCATACGGGCAAACGACCCCAACGCTCAGCCTAAAAGGCATCATCAATAACACGAATAATGAAGCTATTGAAGGAGCCACTATATTTTTAAAGCAAGCAGATGACGGACAGGTCGTTAAACAAACACTTAGCAGTCGCGATGGCAACTTTTCTTTTAACATTGCAGCTGGAACCTATATCGTTTCTATTAGTTACCAGGGAGCACTCGCTTATCAGCGTGATCAGCTCACATTATCCGGACATTTAGATTTAGGCATTATAAAAATTGAAAGCGCTGCCCGCAGCTTAAAGGAAGTAGTTATTCAAAGTTCCGGGAATAAACCTTTGATAAAAATCGAAGGCAGAAAGATGATATATAACATCGAGAAAAGCGTAACCGCACAAGGTACAGATGCCTTGGAAGCACTAAAAAGAACACCTGGAGTCATTGTGAATCAAGACAATACGATCACATTGAATGGAGCCAATGGTGCATTGGTGATGATTAACGGCAGGCAGACCTATCTGCAGGCAGAGGACCTTGCACAACTATTGAAGTCGATGCCTGCATCAGATCTGAAACTGATTGAAGTGATTAAAAACCCTTCCGCCGAATATGATGCTGCCGGAAGCGGTGGTATCGTCAATCTGGTGCTTCAAAAATCAATTGCAGAAGGCTTCAATGGCAGTATGACTAACGGAATCGCCTATGGACTAACCATGAAGCAAAACACCAACCTAAACCTTAATTTCCGGAAGGGAAAAGTCAATGTATTCGGCAGTTACAATCATAATTTCGGGCATTATGCCATGGACTATGATACTGACCGGACGACAAACGGAAAGGTTTATTTAAACGCCAATCATGATGTTGATAAAAAGCATAAGATTGGATATACCCTGGGTTTAGATTACGCTTTAGACAGTACCAAAACATTTGGGATGGTGGTCAATGCTAATTATTCGAGTGGAGGCGGTGTCATCTTCCCAATAACGAATATCTATGATCAATTATCCGGGGAGCTTCTTCAAACCCTTCGAAGTGAGAGCAGCTACCCAGACCAGCTAGCGATACGCTATAATGTCAACTTTAATTACCGCTATAAAGGCAATAACCGCACCAGCCTGGATATCGATGCCGATTATGGAATCTTTGATGCCGCCACAACAAACCTTAGCGAAAACACCTATTATGCAGGCGATGGCACATTTCTATCTTCCAATAATTTCCTGGTCGCCAATAGCAGAGCTATCAAATTATACGCACTTAAAGCCGATTATGGTTTTCCTGTAGGAACAGGAAAAATGTTAGCAGGTGCAAAATTTTCTGATGTAGGTGCTAATAATGTTTTTAATCAATATGATGCAAATGGCAGTGTTCATGTGATCGATATTAACCGATCAAATACCTTCGATTATAAGGAACAAATCAGTGCTGGTTATCTGAAATATGAACGCCCTGTTAGTGATAAAATTAGCCTTGATATGGGCATCAGGTTAGAACATACGCACTCCAAAGGACATTTGCAACCAAGGGAAGGCAGCAATCAGTCAGCAACTACGGTTTCCAGAAACTACCTGAATGTTTTCCCCACGGCGGCAATTACTTACAAAACGCCAACCGGTAGTTATAATTTAAGTTTTGCCCGCCGTGTTGACCGCCCCGCTTATAATAACCTCAATCCATTTTCATACCCTGTAGATGAACTTTCGTATTGGAAGGGAAACCCCTTTCTACAGCCACAATATGCAAACACTTTAGCACTCCAGTTTAGTTTTAAAAAAACAACGGTCTCTACTGCTTACACACACACCAGCGATATCAGCAGCAGGATTACTGAAGTTTTAGCTGACAATATTATTCATATGGTACCACGAAATATAGGATTTCAAAACAACCTGAATATGACCATTACACAACAGCTTAGCCTTGCAACATGGTGGAATATGAGCCTGACAGGTATAGGATTCCGGTTGGAGAATAAAGTAGGCACAGTAGAATATGGAGCATTTAACCGCAGCCGCTTTGCGGGTAGAATTAATATTCAACAGACTTTTAATCTTCCCGGGCATATCACCGCTGAGGCGGTAGGCATGATTAACTCGAAAAATATAAGTGGTTTAAACACCTATATAAAAGGCAATTCCCAGGTTGACCTAGGTTTGCAGAAGAATTTAATGCAGGACAAAGCAACGCTGCGACTGGCTGTTTCGGATATATTCAGAACAAATAAAACCATCACCGATACGCAACTTGATAACCTGTTGCTTCATACCACTTATGCAGGCGAAACTCGTCAGGTACGATTAAATTTCAGTTATCGCTTCGGTAACAATAAGATCAAAATGAAGGATAGTCGAAAAACAGGTTTAGAAAACGAATCTCAACGATTATAAGATTTAAGGTGTTTAACTTTAAACACAAGCCCGTCCTGTTAGAAGCTAATGTTATGCGTATTTTTTATTTCAGCCATCACAAAAGTACTATGCGTACTGCCTATACTTTCCACTGAACCCAGTTTATTGAAAACAAAGTCCTGGTAATGTTTCATGTCTTTTGCATAAACCTTTAGTATAAAATCATAATCACCTGAAATGTTATAACACTCTACAACTTCGTCGATATTCAGAATATCGGCTACAAACTGATGGCCTATTTTTTTATCATGCTGTTTAAGCTTGATATTGCAAAAAACCAGGAATCCCTTGTTGAATTTTTCCGCATCCAGAATGGCAATGTACTTTTTAATGTATCCGCTGTTCTCCAGTCGTTTTATCCGTTCGAAAACAGGTGAAGGAGAAAGATTTACCAATGTAGCAAGTTCTTTATTGCTGTGTTTTGAATTGTTGGCCAGTAATTTCAGCAGCAATAAATCAGTCTCATCTAACTCTTTCATAGAATAATTTCCTTTATAAGCAGTCAAAATAGCACATTTAAAGCTTGATATGCTTAAATACTTATTAAATAAGGATAAATCATCTGATTATCACGTATAATAAGGTTTAATAGTCTTCAAATGTATCTTTGTTGAAGTTTAAAGCTGAATTGTAATGATAAGAGTTCTTTACATATTTCAACAATCGGAAAAGGTTTTACTTAGCTGTGAATTAATAGGGAATCGTGTGTAAATCACGAACTGTCGCGCAACTGTAAGTAACATTAAAGGTTTTTATCCACGAGCTCCACTGCCTAAGCGGGAAGGACGATAAAAATTGTTACAAGTCAGGATACCTGCCTATTTCCGTATTGACGATGCTTTCGCGATTGAAGCTTCATGTCAGATGGGTACGTATCTGTACTTTTCTTTCCTGAATGCTATAACCGCAGCGTATCCTGAGATGCTGAAGAACTTTTTACAATGATATTAACCATTTAAAAAGTTAAAAGAAATGTTAACACAAAATTTAGGTTACCCGCGAATTGGTGGCCAAAGACAACTAAAAAAAGCCTGTGAACACTATTGGGCAGGTAAAATCGACCTTACAGAACTGAATAAGGTAGCACGCACCATCAAAGAACAAAACTGGCAGACCCAGCTTGACGCAGGTGTCGATTTAATTCCTTGCAATGATTTCAGTTACTATGACCAGGTACTGGATACAAGTTTGCTATTGGGCGTTATTCCGCAGCGCTATTCCCCAGTGCTATCCCAGGTAAAAACCAATAATGAAATCGACCTTTATTTCGCAATGGCGCGTGGTTACCAGAAAAACGGCCTGGATATTACCGCCATGGAGATGACCAAATGGCTGGATACCAATTACCACTATATTGTACCTGAATTTACGGCAACACAGGAATTCAGGATCTTTAACGAAAAGATATTTTGTGAATATAACCTTGCAAAACAACAGCTTGGCGAAAAAGCGAAGCCAGTTTTACTTGGGCCGGTAAGTTATTTATTGCTTGGTAAGGAAAAAGAACCAGGATTTGAGCGTATCGAACTGATCAAAAAACTGGTACCAGTTTATGTGGAGATCATCAACCGCTTAAGAAAACAAGGCGCTACATGGATCCAGCTTGATGAGCCATGCCTTGCACTTGACCTTTCTAAAAAGGAGAAGGAAGCATTTGACTATGCCTATCGCGTTATTTCGCACGGTGTAAGTGGCGTTAAAATACTCGTAGCTACTTACTTTGAAGCTTTGTTAGACAATGTCGAGCTGGCCGTAAACCTTCCTGTCACTGCATTACATATTGACCTGGTACGTGCACCAGAACAACTGGATGAAGTCCTTGCACTGATTCCAGTTCATCTTCAACTTTCTTTAGGCGTTGTAGACGGGCGTAACGTTTGGAAGAACGACTATGAAAAATCATTAAAATTAATCAACAAAGCTGTTGAAAAGCTTGGTGCAGGCAGGGTGATCATTGCCCCTTCCTGCTCCCTATTGCACAGTCCGATTGACCTGGAACTGGAAACGGCGATTGATCCGGAGATCAAAAACTGGATGGCCTTTGCCAAACAGAAATTAACTGAAGTGACTGAACTCCGTCAGGTTGCAGAAGGAAATACAGCACTGCTGGACACCAACAAGGCAGCTATTGCAAGCAGAAGATCATCACAGAAAGCACACAAGCAAGCCGTTAAAAACCGTCTCGCGGCCATTACCGAAGCTGATGCAACCAGGGAGAGTGCATTCCCTGTTCGTCAGAAATTACACCGCGAACGATACAATTTCCCTGCATTTCCGACAACAACCATCGGTTCATTCCCGCAAACTGATGACATACGTCAACTGCGAGCGCTATTGAAAAAAGGCGAGCTGAGCCTTGAACAATATGATCGGGCAATTGAGCAGGCAACAATTGAAGCCATCCGCTGGCAGGAGGAGATTGGCTTAGATGTGTTGGTACACGGCGAATTTGAGCGCAATGACATGGTTGAGTACTTTGGCGAACAGCTTGAAGGATTTCTGTTTACCAAATATGGATGGGTGCAGAGTTATGGTAGCCGATGCGTGAAGCCTCCGGTAATTTATGGTGATGTTAGCCGCCCGAATGACATGACCGTACGATGGAGCAAATTTGCCGCTGCACAAACTGACAAGCCAATGAAAGGTATGCTAACCGGCCCGGTAACCATATTACAGTGGTCATTCGTTCGTGACGATCAGCCTCGCGAAGTGACTACTAACCAGATTGCTTTAGCAATCCGCGATGAAGTGTTGGCTTTAGAGCACTCAGGTATTGGTATCGTTCAGATCGATGAGGCCGCTATCCGCGAAGGCTTGCCATTACGAAAAGCCAAACACCCGCATTACCTGAACTGGGCAGTAAAGGCCTTCCGCATCACTGCGAGCGGCGTACAGGATAAAACCCAAATTCATACCCACATGTGCTACAGCGAGTTCAATAACATCATTGAGCACATTGCCGCGATGGATGCTGATGTAATCACAATTGAAACGTCACGTTCGCAGATGGAACTGTTACAGGCTTTTGCGCATTTTGAGTATCCTAATGAAATTGGTCCAGGTGTATACGATATCCACTCCCCCCGCGTACCAACCACAGCAGAGATGGCCTCCCTACTGGCAAAAGCTGCAGAACTACTGCCGGCGCGTCACCTGTGGGTAAACCCGGACTGCGGATTGAAAACACGTAAATGGCCGGAGACGAAAGCTGCACTAGAAAACATGGTCGCTGCTGCCAAACAAGCACGCGAACAGATCAGCGTAGATTAGCGTACTTTTTCCCAAAACAGGTCTAAGGGCCCCATCAACAATACCGCAATTACGGCCAGGTCTTTAACCAACCGGAATTGCGGTATTGATAGAAGTTTGTAACCACTAAAACTAGCTTATCACTATTGCCCAGATGTAGCTCCCCCGCTTTTTACATCATCATTTTTAATGCTGCGCTGACTTTTCTTCACGGCTTCTTTCAGGCTACCGAACTTCCAATTTAAACTCAAGCTAAAAGACCTGTTATAATTCTGTCCTCTGTACCGCTGCGAAAAATCGGGACCTTCCAGAAAGGTTTCGTAATACCTGTATTTGGTAAATGGATTGTTAATTCCCGCTGTTAACGTCAGTTTATCTTTCACTACTTCTTTGCTGCCACTAAAAGACATGAAATAATATTCACCATATTTACCTTGCAGGTTCACCGAGGCCGCATTGTAGCTGAAACTCGCATTTGCCCGCCAGTGTTTCTCAAACTTGTAACCTGTGTTTATATAAGCGTAGCCTTTTAAACCACTGTTTTCTATTAACACTCCATCTATAACCCCTTCCAGCCAGGTATAGCCAATATTGCCACTCACCGTAACATTCCATTTAGGGGTCAAAGGATAATTAATGTTCAGGTTTGTGGTGAGTGATTGATCCTTTCCAATGTTAGCAAATGTAGTTCGGGTTATCTGATCAGCGGGATTATAAACAGACACATTCTGGATGGTATTATTGGCATAATTATAACTCAGACCAATATTTACAGAGCCTTTCTTAAATTTGCTATACGTCAGCTCAAAATTATTGGCTAATACGGCCTCCAGATTAGGGTTTCCGGTTGATTCATAATTCGGTATAGACCGGTCAACAAAAGGATTCATATTATAAATTCCCGGCCTTTGAATGCGCTGGGTAAAGCCAAAATTCAGGTTGCTTTGATTGTTGAATTTACGGTTCACAGAAAATGAAGGAATGATGTTGAAATAGTCGGTATTAACCCTGGATGCGTTGCTGATAAAATCTGCCTTCACAAAAGTTTCTTCTACACGCAGCCCTGCCTTAAACACGAGACTGGTTAAGCTATAGGTATAGGAATTATAAGCGCTAATGATATTTTGAGTATTATTGAACCTATTGGTTCTATTGGGGTCAATGGTATACAGACCAGTCACATCATCTAGCGTGCTATATTCAAAATTGCTACTGTTATCTCGCAGAATACCTTTGACACCTAGTTCAATATTTAGCTTTTTAAGTGGATGCACATAATCTACCTGTATGGTTTGTTCTTTTGATGTGCTCTCATTTCGCTGTACATAGTCTGGGTCCTGATAATTCTGCCGGTTTAAAAAGGACAATGCATTTCGTTGAGGGTTGCTGCCATTGTTTGACTGATAAGAGAGCGTCAGCAGCCGGTCTTTATTACTTTTGAACCCATGCTGGTAATTAAAGGCGAGTTCCAGTCCACTCCATTCAAACCTATTTTTCCCTAACAGGTCATAAGCAATAACCTGGTCAGGGCTGCTCAAACTAAATTGCTGGTTATTACTAGTGTTATTGTAGCCACTATATGGATTAAAACCGGCGGTAATTAAATTTAAGCTATCTATTTCAAAGCTGAAGTCGGCACCGCCATAGCGAAAGTTATTATCGAACTCTCGTCTTCCATCATTTATTAATACCGATGGATTAACTCCCGTTGTGGTTCTGGTATTCAGAATCTGGGTTTGCGGAGCGCCATACAATCCGGTACCACCGTAAGCGTTTACACCAAATTTCCCCTGCTTAAATGATAAAGATGCACTGGCAGAAGGACCACCAACCGGAACTTGATGGCGGAGATTAAAACTCCCATTATAACCGTTATCTATCTTTTTATTGGTAATGATATTAATAAGGCCAGAAAGCCCTTCACTATCATATTTAGCAGGCGGTGTGGTAATCACTTCAATCTTTTGTATGGATGAAGCGGGCATACCACGCAATACATCTTTTGGGCTTTGATCAATCATGCTGGATGGTTTGCCATTGATTAAAATCCTATACTTATCGCCACCTTTTAGTTTAATGTTATCATCGGCATCCAGGGAAAGCAGTGGAACTTTGCGCATCATATCCAATGCTGTCAATACCTTACTTTCCGGATCAGCCTGGATATCGTAAGTAATTCTATCCACCTCCTGTTTGATCATCGGGCGCATGGCAGTTACAGAAACATCTGCAAGGGTGTTCACCTGACCTGCCAGCTGGATATGTCCTGCCTCAAAAGTTTTGTTTTCAGCGTTAAGTGCAACTGGAAATGTCTTAGGGGTGTAACCAATGGCGGTGGCAGTTAAGGTATAATTCCCAAAAGGCACTTCTTCGATCTCAAATGAACCGTTTTGCTTGGTCACCGCAGTCTTCAACACTTGCCCATCCTTTTTTAAGGCAAGGGTGATAAACTCAGCAGGTTTATTGCTTAGCGAATCAGATACAGCGCCTCTGATAAGCCCCGTTTGATCTTGTGCGAAGGAAGTAAAAGCTAAGGAACATAGACTAAAAAAAACACAAAGAAGCTTGCAGATATTGTTCATAACTGGAGAGGATTAAGAAAAAGAAAGTTTAGTTTTTATTTATTGGTGCTGCGTAAGTAGATATTACCGTAGGAGGAATTAAGGTGGTAGCCCGGGCCTTTTCCAGGTACCGCCGTAATGGAGGTGAAGAAATCTTTTTCGATCTTTTCTATGGGCTTCAAGCTTAAGTTGGAGAAAATCTTCCCGTATCGGGTAATTAACTGGAGCCTCCCTATCGCTTTTTCTGTAAGACTAGCGTCTATTCCACCATATGTTGCATCGACATGAATGGGACCATTGAAATTGCTTACTTCTACCAGACCGTAAACCGATGTGATTTTCGTGTTTACGTTTACTGGCACTTTTATGTGAATATCGATATTGATATCTTTATTTTGATAAATTGATGGCCTGGGGCCACTTAAGGTCTTCAAGTGTGCTTCAAGATCCTTCTTTGAACTGAATTGCGTTTTAACACCTTTTTGCATGATGTAATAGCTATCAGGGATCAGATCCAGATCAAGTTTATTAGCTATGGAAATTCTGCCTGCCGTTGAAGTTTCCACCAAAGAAAAAGCCTGATCAGTTTTCCCATTATTGATGTTTACCTGAGCTTCGATATTAATTTCATTGCCAATCCAGGTGCTGATGTAAATGTTTTTCGGGTAGTCAAAACGGAAGTCAATGGTTTGGTTTTTACCAACCGGATAAGACTTCTTTACTTTCGTTTGAGCAAGGGCAAAGCATGGCCCGATGGCTATAAAAAGCCATAAAAATAATGATTTCATATGAATTGGTGAGGAAGCTGCCGTATGGCTATTGAACTATTTGTCTCTTAGGTAAACATTCTTGTAGCTAGATTTCAGAATAACATCGGCACCGCCACCATTGATTTTTCCATTGATACTACCTGATGTGCGGTTGGAACGAACGCCATTGATCGTGAGATTTAAATCACCACTGGAGAAATTAAAAGCATCGTTATTGGTGTTTTCAGTTTGGTTATCTAATGCAATCTTTAGGCCATCTGCAGCATATACCTTTCCGTAGTTTGTTGACAACTTTACGTTGGCTTTAGCGGCTCTTGGAAGGGAAACGTCAACATACCCATATACGGAGACAATCGATACAGGACCTTTCATGTCATTAGCAAAAACTGCGTCTACAGATCCATAAAGTGTTTTGACATTCATTGGGCCGGTATTGTTTTCTAATTTCACTTTGTTGTAACTGGTAGACACTTCGATTTCGTTTCTTAGGTTTTTCAGAAATACTTCACCCTGGTTGATAGGGCTGGTATTTTTAAAAGATATTTTTATGTTTTGTGGCACCCTGATCGTCAATATGCCGTTCCTCTCCATCCCTACTGCATTCACTGTAATTTCATCACCTTTCTGCGTAACATCCAACCCAAGCCCGGTATTGTCCATAAATCCAGATCCATTGATCACGTTCAAACCTGCTGCACGCTCATCAACAACCTCATTTTCAGTTTTAGGAACAGAAAATATAATTTCATTTCCATTGTAGCCCTCGATAATCACCCCAGGAATATTTAAACTGAGCTGCCCGGAAGTTGCTGCCAGCTTGTATTCTTTCTGTGCAAATACAGCTGTGGCCATTGTTATGATCGAGAATAATAATATATAGTGCTTTTTCATTGGTATGTGTGTTTAAAATGTGTTTACAATTTGTTTTGGTTAAGTAAAATACGATAGGCCTCATCTCTGACTGCAGCAAAGGTTTCCGGACTATTGACAAGTGATTCAAGCTTGTCGTTGATTTCAATGTTTTTCATTTTTCCAAGGGTAGTAACCAGGCCTAGTTGTACAATTGGATCGCCCTGCTCATATAATGAGCTGACCAGCAATGCAGAGACATGTTCGTTATCGCTGTATTTTTGCATCAGGCTAAGTGCGGCAAGCCTTACGTTGGTATTTCCGTCATGGTTAAGCGTTAAAGCGAGCATGTCTATTACACTCTTGTCAATCTTGCCGGCTTCTTCTATTTCGAGAATGGCAAGGAGCCTCATGCTGGCGGAAGTGCTATCTTTAAGCTTTGCATAGCGGCTTGGCACCGGAATGATGTTTTCCTTAGCTTTCTGCTTTGTTTTAGGTTCGCGCTGTTTAACCTGTTGCTCCATACGGTCTTCAGCTAAAGGCGCAACTTCTATTCTTGCGCTATCAGCCTCCACCAACGTTTTTGGGATGCTCTTTGGGTTTTGCCCCGCCAGCTGAACTTCGGGCTTTTTTTCATGCTTAGGATAGAAGAAAAACCAGGCACAAGTCAGCGTGATCAGAATAGAAGCAGCAACCAGCCATTTGTTTCCATTTAAGATGGAAAAACTTCTTTTTCGCACTTCCGGGATCTGTTGGAACTTAGGTTTCAGCTGATCAAGTTTAAAAACAGGGGCTTCCAGATGATCAAATTCCTCCCTATGCCCTTCCACGAAATCTTTTATCGGATCATTCATAATAACTCTTGTCTTTTAATGATAACAATATTCTATTTTTTGCCCTGTGGTATTGCGTCCTTACCGTACTATGAGAAAGGCCCAATAATGCTGCAATTTCCACTTGCGACATCTGCTCAAAAAGGTACAGGTTTACCACCGTTCTATACCCTGTGGGTAGTGCTTCAATGCTTTTTCTCACGTCCTCTACCCTGCAATTGAAGATGTCTTCATCATCCTCAGTGTGCGGCTCTTCATCCGCAATCTCCATATCCTCCAGATCAGTGAAGGCTATTTTTTTTCTTCGCAAGTGCGATATTGAGCGGTTGATCGCTATACGTTTTACCCAGCCCTCCACACTAACTACCTCTTGCAACTTCTTCATGTCGCCAAAGATTAGGCAAAAGGTATCCTGAAGGATGTCCTCCGCTTCTGCCGTATGGGAAACGATACGATGAATGGAATTATAGATCCCTCTGGCATACCTATTGTACAGTTCAGTATACCCGAAATCCTTACCCTTAAGGCACATTTCAATCAATTCCTGATCAGTTATCTTTTTTACTTTTGGCTGCAATTAGAGGCGTATTATTGTTTTTACTGGGTTTCTATAATCTAGTCGCAGGTGAACGTTGAATGTTGCACCGATCATAAAACTTTTTTAATTTATCCAGGTAAAAATATGCAGTTAAGATTGAATTGGCCGCAAGGCCAGGTTGGAATTAGCATAGCGCTCATCACTGGTGACTTCCTTGTCCAGCCACTCCGGCCGTAAAAACTGCTGATCTTCACTATTTAGCTCTATTTCAGCGACGATGAGGCCTTTGTTTGCCCCAAGAAATTCGTCGACCTCCCAGACAGCGCCGTTTCCCTCCGGGATGCGGTACCTAATCTTTTCAGTCCCTTCAGGCTGAAACTTGTTCAGCATCTCCTCTGCGTCAGCTTTAGGAATCTGATATTCATACTCTAACCGGCTAATTCCTTCTGCGGCACCCTTGATCGTTATAAAACCCTGGTCGCCTGCTATCCTAATGCGTAGCACACGATCGTGCATATTCATAAAATATCCCTGGCGATAGTGAGTCCCCTCAGGTTTTTCCAGCGCCAGCCAAAGTTCCTTTTTTACTAAAAATTTACGTTCTATCTCTATTCCCATCGTTTAGCCTTTTTTATCGGTCAATGTTTCAGCAATTGTAGTCGTACGTTCGTAGAAATTTTCGGTAAGCTTATTCACCTCTTGCATCAACAGCTCAGATTTATCTCCCAACGCGGCAAATTGTTTTGCTGCTAAAACATGGTCATGCCAGTCGCCAATAGCAGTTTGTACCTGCTGTAAATAGTCTTCATTGACTGGCACATTAAGTACGCTGCCCAACAACGGCAGATTATATAATAATACCTTTATCCGCTTCCTACAGTCATGCATCTCCTCAACCCCCTTACTCGAGGTCAAACATCTCTCCACACTTCGAAGCTCCATATCATAAAATAGGCTGGCATTTTTATTTTTAACCTTTGGCACGCGTTTAAGCAACCTACCTGTAGCACGGTGTAACATGTTAAAATGATGGGCTCGTTCTCTGCGCAATTTTTTTGCACCCTTTTTCATCACCCGCTTTTCAGAAGATATATATTTCTTATCTGCCGACACTGTTGTAGCTAATTTCATATGCAGGTAACTATCTCTCACTTTACCGCTGATCTGATAGGTTTCTTTTATCGGTTTTAGACCATTTCGAATATGATTCAATGAAGTGGTTTGCTCAACCAGCGTAGCCACTGCACGCAATTTCTTAATACCGACCCTAAACTTATGGAGCTTATCCTGATCGCCATTTTTCATAAAGCCTCGCAATGAGCGCTTAGCCTGTATGCCTTCCTTTTTGACCTGATTTTTAATTTTCTTCTTTCGCATAACCTCTTTTTAATAATTGCCCAAAGGATTTATTAACACAACATACAGAAGTAAATTCATGTGAATTAGTCATTACATCAATTGATTTAAAACCGGGCTTATCTTAAAATAAACACATCATCAGTTAAATGGTTTGTGTTCTTAATTTCATAGAAATATTATTTAATGTATAAGTCATTTTTCATGAAGGAATATAAATCCGCTCTTCTTAGTATAAGATCTGGGCTATAGGTTATTTCGAAAGTGGTATATTTTGCAACGCTATGCGAACACTACCTTTGATATTAACAATTCAATATAAAATTTTAATAAAATGAAAACAAGGATTAAAATTGATCAGGTAGAACTAGCGGGTTATAAAGCTGTGCTAGGATTGGAAAAATTTATAGAAAGCACACCGTTAAAAAGAACCCATAAAGACCTGATCAAAATCAGAGCTTCCCAAATCAACGGCTGTGCTTTTTGCATTGACATGCATACCAAAGAAGCACGTAAAGCAGGAGAAACAGAACAACGTATTTATGCCCTTAACGCTTGGCGTGACACGCTGTTCTTCTCAGAAGAAGAACGTGCGATTTTAGCTTTGACTGAAGAAATTACGCTCATCAGTAATCATGTAAGCGATGAAACTTATGAACTAGCCGCCAACCTCTTGGATGAAACTTATTTGGCTCAGGTGATCCTATCAATTATCACTATTAATGTCTGGAACAGGATTGGTATTGCAACTGCGCTTTTGCCAGGCTAATTCATCAATGAAGTAATTAAAACAAACCCCTTCAAATGAAGAGGTTTGTTTTAACGTTTATTGCGAAAAAATCCAAATATTAGTTTTTATGATTCGGTGTCATGACCCCGATATTCATTAAAACCATGGCGAAGAGTATTAGCACAATTCCAATCCATTGAAATAGGCTGACAGGTTCATCCAGCAAAATGTTTGCAGTCAATATGGCTACAGGAATTTCAATTGAAGAGATAATTGCACCAAGGCCTATTCCCGTAAGGGGCATTCCTCGGGTAAACAGTAATGGTGGAAGGACTGTCCCGAATAAGGAGACCAGCAAACCCCAATTTGTAAAAATACCTACAGAGAAGTGCTGATTTAGCGAGGAATGAAATATAAATAAAACAATAATCAATCCGCCCAAGATCATAAAAAGACTTCGTTTCAATGGAGGAAGTTGGATTTCGAGGTTATTAGCTGTATACATTGTTGCTGTATAAGTACACGCAGCTAACAATCCCCAGCCAAATCCCGTCCAGTTGATATTCACGGAATCATTCAGCACACGCGTGGCCAGTACAGTTCCAGCAAGAATGATAAATACTGCACCTATTTTAGCCTTACCGGGCACCTTTTTATGCAAAAACATTTCTAAAACCACTCCCATCCATACTGTTTGCATCAGTAACACAATTGCTATACCTACTGAAATGTACTGTACGGCCATGTAATAAAAAATGCTAGTGAGCCCAAGTGAACTTCCAGCAGTAATTAATTTAATCGTGCTCTTAACATCCGGCGCTTTTGCCTCCTTCTGATTACCGAATAAACTGATCATTAACAAAGCAAAAAACCCAAGTATAAACTGTGAAACAGTAACTTCCGCTGTACTAAAGCCATCCAAATAAGCAAGCTTCACAAATGTACCTAGCATACCATAACTAGATGCACCCATGGCTATTAATATACTTCCTGTCAATATGCGGTTTCTCATCGCTGAATTTTTAAACCATAAATATTAATTAAACTAGACCTTTCTCAATCAGATCCTTTATTCTCTGTTGTGAGCGCTCCATCTTTTCGGTTAATTTTTCACCTTCCTGAGCTGCCCCGTCAATGGCCACCGTATGAATATTTTTTACACCCATCATATTAAATACAGTTTTCAAATAATTGCTTTGAAAATTCATATGTTCATTAGCTTCCCCTTGTTCATATTCTCCTAACCCTCTTGAAAGCAATAGCACAAGCGTTTTATTTTTGAGAAGTCCGACATAGGGGCTTTGGGTATTCTCGCGGTCTATACTAAAAGTTTTGGAGAACCTGAGCACCTGGTCTACATAGGCCTTAAGTGGACTTGGAATTGACCAGTTGTACATTGGCGAGCCCAGCACAATAACATCTGCCTGGTGCAATTCTGAAATATAGCTGTCGCTTAACTTCAGAATATCAACATCGTCGGGGGTTCTTTCAGATTCAGGCTTAAATGCGGCTATAATCCAATTTTCAGTAATGTGAGGCACATTTGCATTTCCAAGTTCACGATAAATGATATTAGGATCACTATTTTTTGTGGTCCATTGTTCCGCGAAAACCTCGGTAAGCCTTCTGCTTTTGGAATTCAGCATTCTAGCGCTGGCATTAATTAACAATACTCTTTTCATCTGCTTATAATTTTTTTTTACTTTTTAACCGCTCTTTTTCTATAGAGATATACATCAAAATTATCGGGATATTGGATTATATTTACATACCACATTTCACAATAGATACAGCCCAGATGTTGCCATATAAAACAATCATCCAAGTCGACCGGAACGCTACGTTATCATTACATATTCAAGTGTGCAACACCTTTATTTCCCTAATTACAAGTGGGACACTACAACCTTGTGATGTATTACCCAGCTCGCGTATACTGGCAGAAATGATAGGCATCAACAGAAATACAGTTAAGCTGGCTTATGAGGAACTGATTAGTCAGGGTTGGGCAGAAGCCATTGAACGAAAAGGTGTTTTTGTACTTTCTAAGTTACCAGTGATTTCGAAAAGAAATGTTGCTGAGCCATTTCCATCACAAAACAAAACTAGCCTCCTTAATCAACCTGACCAAGCGTTTATCTGGACCAACAATTTTAAAAATGCGATACCTAATAAAAATCTGCAGCACACAAAACTGGCTATCGACGACGGTTTTCCAGATGTACGATTGGCCCCTGTAGACCAGCTAATGCGGGAATACAGAAGTATTTCAAGAAAATTTTACGGGAAAAACTTTTTAAAGTATGGCAGTTCAAAAGGATCAGAGCACCTCCGGGAAATGATATGCGAATATCTATCCAACACGAGGGGGCTGTCTCTACCCTCGAACCAATTAATAATCACCAAAGGCAGCCAGATGGGGATATATTTAGCCGCTCGTTTATTAATTGAACCCTCAGATTACATCGCACTGGGTGTTTCAAACTACGGATACGCAGATGAAACTTTCATTCACTCGGGGGCGAAACTTCTGAGGATTCCCATCGATGGTGCAGGGATGGATATAGATTATCTTGAACAAGTATTAAAAACCCAGAAAATAAGAGCTTTATATATCATCCCTCACCATCACTTTCCTACTACAGTAACCACAAGTATGGAGCGAAGGTTAAAACTATTAAAACTAGCCAAAGAATACCGCTTCGCAATTATCGAGGACGATTATGACTTTGATTTTCATTATGATAATAAGCCCTTCCTTCCACTGGCGAGCATCGACCATCATCATAATGTAATTTATATCGGCTCTATTTCAAAGACTTTCGCACCAGCTTTGCGGATCGGGTTTATGGCTGGACCTCCGGCCTTTATCGATGCGGCGGCTTCCCTAAGAGAACTAATTGACAAGCAAGGTGACACCTTGCTTGAAGACGCCTTCGCAATGATGTATGAAACTGGTGAAATGGATAGACATTTCCGAAAATCATTAAAAATATACCAGCAAAGAAGAGATCTATTTTGCGAAATACTGAAGACAAACTTTAATGACATTATAGAATTCAAAACTCCGGAAGGCGGTCTGGCGGTTTGGTCAAATTATGATCCAAGAATCGATTTGGTTAAAATGTCATCCAATGCAGCTAAAAAAGGGTTATATATTGACAATGGAATATTTTATAAAAATGAATCATTTAACACCAACGGAATGAGACTCGGTTTTGCATCTTTAGACGAAGGTGAAATCATAACCGCATTAGGAATTTTGAAAACCTGCCTATAACTAGTTCATTAAACTATTTGTTGTGCGGATAGATGACTTTTACGGTATCGGTTAAAAACAATGAAGACCAGACCCATGAGCAATATTAAAGAAATATTTGCTGCACCCAGTAATAGTTGGCTTTTAACTGTATATAGAGTCGCGAGTCCGTAACTGAACAAAGAACTGACCATGTACATTGCGCCTCCGGTTAGTCCGCTCGCTACACCTGCATTTCTTGAAAAACGGCTCAAACAATAACCATAAATGATATTGAAGATAAATCCGCCGCTGATATGGATACCTATTGTAAATCCAATCAGGGTATAGATATTGGATCCTAATGGTACTGTTAAGATCATCAGAAGCACAAGGGCGGCCTGGATCAGCAGGGCTACAGTCACCTTTTTAACCAACGACTTTTTAAGCAGTGACTTCGCAATGATCCCCCCGCTCATGATCGACAAGCCTGACAATAGGGAACTGTATCCGGTAGTTACCGAAGAATAACCTAGTACACGCTCAATAATAAATGGGCTTGATAAACTATAAATAACCACCAGGCCAAAACAAATTCCTATTATAGTTAAACCCAATGTAAAATCAGCGGCTTTTAACATCCCGCTATAGGTCTGTAAAATCGACTTTATTTTGAATGGTTGAAAATATTTCAAAGTTTCTCCGCTGTATACCAGCTCCAGGATAAGCAAAATCAGTGAAAAGCCTCCCAGGAAATAAAAATTGGAACGCCATCCGAAGATACTTTGCAAATACCCGCCCACAAACGGGGCCATAATAGGCGCGCACGCCCATATAATAGCGAACAAGCTGATATAGCCTTTTAATTTTTCACCTGAATAAAGGTCCACAAAATAAGCCCGCTTTCCCACAACGATTAAGGCAATTGTAATCCCCTGGATAATACGCATAGCATAGATCACATAAATATCCGATGCAACTGCCACAACAAAACTGGTGACAGAGAATAATGCCAGTGATATTAGACTGATTTTAAACCGCCCGAAACTATCCAAAATACTTCCGATAAAAATTTGGCTAATACCCGTGCTGAACATAAAAAGTATTAGTGACAACTGGATAGCAGCAGCAGAAACGTTTAGGTCTTTAGCCATTGCAGGCATAGAGGGTAAATATATATCTGTAGCGAACCCCGATAAAGGGATAAGCACCAGGGCCAGTATAGTACTGAAACCCTGATGATTTTCTTTTAAAGTTTTCATTGTTATTCTATTGGGGTTAATCTCCGTGCGCAGCTTCAGAAACCTCCAACCAAGCTTCGAAATCAGTCAGCCGTGCTTCATACTCCTGTTTTACAATGGGATAGCCAATTTTTCCCAATAGCAATCTCAATGGGGGCTCAATGGCGTCAACCAATTTTATAATTGCTGGAGTTGTTGCTGAAGGCTCTCCAAAATATCCGGGGGTCGTAAAAGATTCCAACATAGCATCCTTCACCGCTTGGTAAGCTTCTATAGGCTGGCTCTTGAATGCCGATGTTGACCAATCTGTCGTATAAGCATTCGGCTCAACAATAGAAACATTAATCCCCATGGATTTCACCTCCGCGGCAAGCGAGGCGGTCAGACCTTCCACGGCAAATTTGGTTGCGTTATATACCCCTAAAACCGGAACGGTAACTAATCCAAGAACACTAGACACTTGTATAATGTGTCCAAAACCCTGTTCGCGCATCACGGGCAAAATGGCTTGTGTTAACCACAACACCCCAAAGAAATTAGTTTCCATCTGTGCTCTGGCTTCCTGTTCAGAGTTCTCCTCCACCGCCCCGAAAAGACCAATACCGGCATTATTAATTAAGACATCAATCCGTCCAAAATGCGCTTTAGCAGCATTTACGGCTTGAATACATGCCTCCCGATCAGTCACGTCCAATTGGATCGGCAATACCCGATCCCCGAATTCATTTACGAGTTCTTTGAGCACATCCAGGTTCCTGGCTGTTGCCACTACACGGTCACCACGCTTTAAAAAGGCTTCAGCCCAAATTCTACCAAATCCCCTTGAGGCACCGGTTATTAAAATCACTTTTGACATTTGTATATAAATTAATTATTAGACAAAAAATAGACCATTCGGTCTTTTAATAATTAAAAAAAATTACAGTAAATAAGATTCAAATTCAAGCCAGATAGCCCCCATAACAATCCGCATCTGTTCCTCACTTTCCAACACTCTTTTACACAGTATAGCACCCTCAATCATGGCGAATGCTTTGACACTAAAGTTCTTGGGATCAACCGTGTTTAATATCTGTTTATCGGAAATACCCTGGCTAACTATATCATGGATTCTTTTCTGGGACGACCGGATCGCCTTTCTCACATTTTCTTTCATTAAGGGATGTGTATCATCCGCTTCGACACCGAAATTCAGAATTGGACAACCTCCTTCCATGTTTTTTCCTTTATAAGCCTCCAGCAGATTGAAGAATTTATCCTTTGCGTTTTTCCCATCCGCTACAGCCCTGTCCAGGCGCTCGGCCATCATTCTACTCAAATAAAGAAAAGATTCCATACAAATCTCATCCTTACTTTCAAAGTTACCGTATATCCCTCCTTTGGCGAGCTTGGTCGCCTCCATGATGTCACTAAGTGATGTCCCGGCCATTCCCTTCCTATTAACGATTCCAGCGGACTGCTCAATAATAAATTTTCTGGTACGTTCTGCTTTACTCATATTAAAATATTACCTGACAAAAATAAACCATTCGGTCTATTACACAAAATATTTTTATCTTTGTATTGTAAATTTGAACAGTCGTATTTATGGAAAGTATCAGTAATGAAACAATTGAAATAGAAAATGACATTAAGGATTCCTTTTCTATACAGTATCACCAACACCAGAAAATCGATAAAGCCATTCCCCGGCGGCTTGCCTTTCACCGGATGATGCTTGTTCAATCTGGAGTAGGAACAATAAAAATAGACGAAGAAATTTTCGAACTTTCTTCATCAACACTTTTCCTGATCGCTAAAGGGCAAATATTTTGTTTTCAACAGGCGACTGACTACAGTGGATATGAACTAAGTTTTGGAGACTGCTTTTGGGAAAAGACACCACAAAGTGCTAATAATTGTAAAACGGTACTGTTTAATAACGTATCCATAAATCAAGCACTTCCCTTAACAGTCGAGAATGAGCGGGAACTTAGTTTTCTTTTTCAGTGTCTTTTGGCTGAATCCAATAAAGGTGAATACATCAACAAGCTGGACGCCATGGCAGCCTACCTTAAAATTATCATGATAAAAACGGCTAACGTGAACGTCTCGCTTTTAAACGCACTAGATACCCACGAAAATATAATCTACAGGCGATTTTTAGCGTTAATTGAAGAATGGTACCACCTCTCCCATGAAGTTAAAGAATACGCTACGCATTTAGGCATATCGGTAAGAAAACTGACGGATATATCCAAACGTTATGGTGGCCGAGGAGCTAAAGAATCGATTAATGAGCATCTTATTGCTGAGGCTAAGCGCTCACTACAGTTTTCTGCTAGACCAATAAAAGAAATTGCTATTGAGCTAAACTTCCATTCGGCGTACCAGTTCAGCCATTTTTTCAAAAAAAATGTACAGGTATCACCCAAAGCATACAGGACCCATTTTATTAGCATGGGTTCCTAAACAGTCTATATTTTATGCTTAATACTTTTTCGCATGTGATTGACCGAATTTGACATTTTCTCCGTCCTGAGTGTATGTAATTTTGGAAAAACAAAAAGCATATGTCAATTCATCAAACAAAAACAGTTGCTGGAATAGGAATTCCAGACAGCTCAATCGCCATTCAGGCAACCGAACTTTTACTGGAACACGGAACAGAATTTATCTACAACCACTCCATGAGAGTATTCCTTTTCTCCTCTTTAAACGGGATAAGAAGGGAGCTCAAATATGATCAGGAGCTGCTCTACGTCGCTTCGATGTTTCACGACCTGGGTTTAACAAAACATTATAGCAGCCCAGACCTTCGTTTCGAAGTAGATGGTGCTAATGCCGCGAGGGATTTTTTAAAAAGCCACGGATTGCCGCAGGAATCTTTACAATTAGTGTGGGATACCATAGCCTTGCATACAACTATCGGTATTGCTGAACATAAAGAACCCGAAGTAGCCCTCATGTACTCTGGTGTTGGGCTTGATGTTATGGGTGAAGGATACGAGTATCTCACTGAAGACAACAGGTCTGAAATCGTAAGCGTTTTCCCACGCAATGATTTTAAGAAAAACATTATTCCAACCTTTTTCAGCGGGTTTGAGCATAAAACAGAAACAACATTCGGGAACATTAAGGCGGATGTTTGTGCCTTTATGATCCCGAATTTCCATCGCAAAAATTTTTGTGATTGTATTTTACATTCTCCTTGGAAGGAATAATTTCATATCGCTGACGGCTACTGTATGAGCATACATTTTGGCTTAGTTAATATATTTTGCTAACCACTTTGCCTTATGTTCGGCACGTGACTTTATGAATTCAACATCAGTTCCCTGGGCAATGGCATCTAAGGGAAAACGTAAAGGACGCGTTCCCGGCTGCATATCAATCAATTTTAATATGCCGTCAGCGATAGTTTGTGGATTCATGTCAAACTCATGCATTTTACCAAATAAACCAGCTCCTATGGCATTAAACATTTCGGACGCAATTGGATCATAGTACTCCGCTATTTCATTGCGATCCGCATTGTTTCCTGTTTTTACTCCTGTATTCATCTCGGTTGGATAAACACCAGGTTGGATGGTTACATTTTCAATATTGAATTGCTTCAATTCTTCCTGTAAAGACTCTGTAATCGCTTCGACACTAAATTTGGATGCCAGATAAGGCCCCATAAAAGGCAGTGAATGTCCGCTTGCACCTGAGGTTAGGTTAATAATTAAACCTTTTCTATTATTCCGCATAGAAGGCAGAACTGCCTGGTAGGTGCGTATAATTCCGTAAAAATTAACCTCAAAGAAGTTCTTAATTTGTTCAATAGAAAATGCTTCTACCAATCCAAAACCAGCTAAACCTGCGTTGTTAACCAGCACATCTATTTTACCGTATTTGGTCAGTACCAATTCGAATGCACTATTAACTGAATTGTCATCCGTTACATCTATTTCAACCACTTCTACGTTTTCAAGAGCTGAAAGCTCTTTAGCTACAGCCTCGTTTTTCCCGTGTACACCCCTCATTCCCGCAATAACGATATATCCAGCCTTTGAAAGTGTAATTGTGGTCAGTTTTCCGAACCCTGTGCTGGTTCCCGTAATGAAAATTGTCTTTGTCATCATTTAAAAATTAATTTCCACAAAGATGCCACAGGTCATATCAAGCCTTCATTGACATTTGCTTGAAAAAAATGAAATTAAAAGTCAATAGAAAAAAACTGAAATTATTTTCCTACAGTGTTACGACGGACGCGTGTAAGGGTTTCAGGAGTAATGCCAATATAAGAGGCGATCATATGTTGCGGGATGCGATGTACGATCATAGGAAATTTGCTCAAAAAATTTTTATATTTTTCTTCCGCTGACAAGCTGATACTCGCATGAATCCGACTTTGGGATACAATAAAGCTTTTTTGCAAAATATTGTTGATTAGATTATTGAAATGAGGCATTTCCAAGCATAACATTTCGAGATCTTCCTTTTTAATTAAAACGACCTCTGAATCTTCAATGGCATCAATATTAAAAGATGAAGGCGTCTGATTTAATAGACTGTCACGATCACCTGCCCAATAATCTTCTGGTGAAAAATTCATAATATGCTCCTTACCATTGGAATCAATAGAAAAAGTTTTCAAAAAGCCCCTGTTTACAAAAACATTAAATTTACATATTTCCCCTTCCTGGAGAAGGAATTGCTTTTTTCTGAGTTTTTTGATCTTAGCTACAGACTCAATAAGTCGTATATCTTCAGCGGAAAGCTGTATTTTATCAACCAGATATTTTATGAATGGAGTAAGCATATGGCAGATGAAATAATATCAAAGGTAAAAATCATTTAGGGAATTCTAAACTGATGCCAATCATAAACCTAGACTGTTTGGCATCTAGATCGTAAGCCGGCATGGCCCAGATTGTTGATTGAAGTTCAGGAATAAATAATCTAAAATTCGGCCCGAGTCCATGATAGCGCCACGCCGAACCACCTAGGCTCAATTGTTCGGTAAGTTGATGGAACAAATTGATTTTATACAAATAATTGTCTTCACCACTTCCTAATTCACCCAGAATCAGCAAACTTGTTCGCTTTTGTTTTAAGAATAGACTCGCTGTGTATCTAGGCGAATTCTTTCCATATTCAATTCCCATTCCTGAGGATAGCGTAATGGACTTATATGGTGAATAGGATAACCCGATTAGCGCCTGGCTCCAGGATTTCCGAATGAGTCCAAAAAAAGAAATTGACAACTTCTCCGTAATGACCTTATTCCCCGAGTAATTTATAACTGGTTCAAAAGAACCAGTTTCTGTGAGTTTGCCATATAATTCCAGTTGCGCCGAAGCCACTGTTGGTAAAAAAAACATTAACAAACAAAGCAGTCTTATTTTACAGCTGTTACCGATATTTTGGTGTTTACTTTGAGGCTTAAAACTGGCCACCTTTCGGTATTGATTTATTATACACAATCTCATTATACATGCATTAAATTTTGAATCCTCCTGTTTCCCGCGGCGTTTAAACCACCGGCTACGAATCCCCATTTCATTAAGCCAAATTAGCTTGCCTCTTAGCAAAATTTCCATTCCAGATTTGAAATAAGACATGACCCAGCTTCCTACCTTAACTTAGCAGGTAGCTCTGAATTTAAGATCAGACAAACATCTTGGCGTTAACTGTTTCTAGCGGAATGACCTGGGCTATGATATTTCGCTAAACTGGTATGGTACAAGGCAATACCTGGGAGATAGATTTGTATAAAAATATTTAATTATGGAAGATTCATTTAAAATCCCACAACTGCTGCTAAGAAGTGCATTGGGTATAACTTTTCTAACTCCCGTTTTTGACAGATTAGGTATCCTTGGCCCAATGGGTACAGGAAATATAGAATGGGGTAATTGGGAAAACTTTATCGATTACACCTCTTTGTTGATGCCTTATCTAGACAGACCTTTGACCAATATTATGGGCGGCATTGCTACTGCTTCAGAATTCACTATCGCGGTGTTATTGATCATCGGTTTTAAAACAAAACATGCTGCTTTAGGAAGCTGTCTTTTAACATTAACCTTTATTTTGTTTATGGCTACATCTGTAGGGATACAAAAGCCGATCAATTTTGGTGTGTTTACCGCGACCACTGCCAGCTTGCTTCTTGCTCAAATTCCTAGATATAAATGGAGTATTGATAACCTTAACAAGAAGAATAAGCAACAGGATCGATAGTGGCTGCTATAGGTTACTTTCTATAGCGCCTACTTTCTCCCGATACAGGTCTACCGGCCCATCCAACAATACCGCAATTACGGTCAGGTCTTTATCCAACCGTGATTGCGGTATTGGAATATAAATGATGCCCGGCACAGCACTCCAATAAAGCTTATTAAATAGCTGCGGTTCAATCATTGTACCTTCTCCAACAATTCTAATTCTGCTAATCTTGTTTTTAATCCCTTTTAAAGCGATTGGTCCTGTTGGTATTCCTTCCATAAAAAGATACAAGGTCTGCTTATCTGCCGATAAAGCGCTGGCTCCCTGATAATGACCACCAGGTAAACCCTTGCCTGTTTTATATAACGCTTCCGCATTCTTTGTGATCCAGTTGTACACCCCAGCAGAAAGTGTGTTTTTCTCTTTTTCAAGTCCTATTCCATCAACTGCCAATGAGGTATTTAGGAAAGGATTATTGCCTGCATGTAGTGAATTAGCCAGTTTTTTAAGTTTAAGCTGATCTGCAAGGCCTTTATCTTTCAGCTCTGCAAAACTGATGTTTGGTGTCGAAGGCTCATGCAATTGAATCGGCTGGTCAAAATTCACTGCAATAACGGTTACATCCTGATCTACCGCAGCAGAAGGGATTTTGAATAACAGGTCATTTCCTGCTCTGCTAAAGGTTGCTGCCAATTTACTGCCTACAACCTGAACACTCACAGGTTGTGATTTGATATTTCTTAACAACCATTCCTCATTACTATTCGGCGCCCAGTCGGCATAAAGATAAAGTGTCTTTTTATCTGGAGATACGGCTGTTTTCCCACTGAAATGAGAAGCAGCTAGACCAGCTCTTGTGCCATATATGGCTTCGGTATGTTTGTTGGTCCAGCGGCCCAGTTGTTTAAGAATATTTACCTGCTCCTCTGGAATGGTACCATCGGCTTTAGGGCCAATATCAAGCAATAAGTTTCCACCCATACTGATACAATCCACCAGCGTTCTGATGATCATATTTGGCGATTTGTACTTATTATCAAAAGGTTGATAACCCCACGAATCGTTCATCGTATAACAAAGTTCCCAGTAATCATTTTCTGGTCTTAACACGGGGATTCCTTGTTCAGGTGTTTCGTAATCACCATGGTGGTTTAAGCGCGAATTGACAATGATATTGGGATTGTGTTTTCTCAGGTTGCGCAGTACTTTAGCACTTTGCCACTCTTCGGCACTATGCTCCCAGTCTCCATCAAACCATAACAGGTCGGGTTTAAACGTAGTTGAAATTTCATTAAGCTGCGTATGGAAGTAGGTCATGAAGGTGTTCCAGCGGGCGGGTTCTGCAGCTAATTGATATCTTTTTCGTTCCCTGGTGAACACGTCATAATCAGGATGGCTCCAGTCTGGCAAGGAGAAGTAAATCCCTGTTTTTAATCCAGATTTCTTTAGTTCAGACACAAAAGGACTAAGCAGGTCTTTTTTCGCTGCACTGTGTTTTAAAGTGGTAACTGGGTTTACGGCTTTTGTATCCCACAAGGTAACACCATCATGATGTTTGCTGGTCATTACCGCATACTTTGCGCCACTTTCCTTAATCAATTTCACCCATTCCTGCGGATTATAATTCGCAGCGTTAAAACCATCAAGCTGTTTCATGTAGTTGTTGTGGCTCAGGTAATTGTTAAAGAAAGACCAGGATTCCGAAACACCATTTACTGAATAAATGCCCCAGTGAATAAAAATACCAAGTTTAGCATCTTTAAACCACTCCATTTTTTTAGCCTTTGCAGCGTGATTATCTTTAGCAGTGGAATCTTCTTGACTTATGGTCTGCGCAGACAACTTGCAGAAAGGGAGTAAAAAGAATATAAAAAGCAGGGTTCTGTTAGGTAAGGTTTTATACATAGTGATTTAATAGCTACTTGCTAAGATAGGAATTATGATAATAAAAGAATTGTCCTGTTAGCCTGACTTAATATGATGAGAATCGTTGTAGCCGATAAGCGATTAGAGAAGATAGTCATGCAGCATAACATAACATTAATCGACTATTAAGTTAAAACGAATAGACTTGCTTTGCATCCAAATCAAGTTCAGCTAGTAAAATGGAAAAAACGGAAGCGAAGATCAGTACAGACTTGCAAAAATTTATAGACAAATTTCAGCCAAATAAGTTTAAACTTATGGCTAAAGGCATTGAGATCAGGGGTATCAAGGATATGCATAGGAACGTATCGCAGGCAAAAGCATTGATCGAATATCTGGAGCTGGATCTTTTTGTATCCCACAATGCGGAAATGCTCAGTTATGGCGGCTTCGAGGTTAATAACCGCTGATACTAAAATATAGGCCTACTTTCCCTTTTTATCTGTATTTCTGAACGGCATAACTTCTATGTTGAAGCTGCCATCAATAATTGCTTTTTCAAGCTTTAGAATCCCTTGTAATGAAATGTAATCAACTTTATCAGCATCATCGGTAGGTCTGTGATAATCGGGATGCCCACCTGTGTGGAAAAACAATACAGGAATATCCTTTTCATAAAATGACGTCTGATCTGAGCCTCCCCGCCCTTCATAACCCGTATAGAATTTCACAAATTGCTCAGCATTAATATCCTTAAAAATCGTTTCAAAAGCAGGTGAACTTCCATAACCAATAATCGAGACGCCTGATTCTTTATTCAATCGCCCAATCATATCCATGTTTAACATCCAATGGATATTTTTCAAATCATAAGTGGGGTGTTGTACAAAGTAGCGTGAACCAACTAATCCTAATTCCTCAGCGCCAAAGGCGATAAATAAAAAATTGAAAGGCTCTTTCACTTCATTCTGACTATACACACGAGCGAGCTCCAACAAACCTGCTACGCCAGAAGCATTATCATCAGCTCCATTGTGAATCATTCCGAAGCTGTTATCAGCTAATGAACTTCCCTGTTTTCCTTCCCCTATATGGTCGTAATGAGCGCCAATTACAATAGTTTTTGATACATTATTATCCAGAAAGCCAATCACATTCCGTGAAGCCCGAATGCTGTCCGGAACTTTTACTCTTCGCACTTTAGCGTCGAATTCTTGAAAATAACCTTTTTCGTCACCCAAAGGTTTCAACTGATAACTTTTGAATTTCCGCTCAATATACTTTGCAG
The DNA here is from genome assembly GCF_015752175.1 of Pedobacter sp. CAN_A7. Taxonomy (NCBI): domain Bacteria; kingdom Pseudomonadati; phylum Bacteroidota; class Sphingobacteriia; order Sphingobacteriales; family Sphingobacteriaceae; genus Pedobacter; species Pedobacter sp. CAN_A7. The sequence goes on from NZ_JADOUW010000003.1 coordinate 572,375, forward strand.
CTTTCAGGTTTTGCTTACTCCCTGTCCCCCGCCCTTTCATCTTGTCGCTTGCTAAGAAATAGACATGCTTTTCAAGATTTTTAGTCTCAATTTCTTGAGCATAAGAGTTTAGGCCAAAAACTAAAAAGAGGAGTGTAATTAAATACTTCATGGATTGATAACAATAACTATAATTATTCAAGGCCTAAATTAGAAAAAGATTATCGTTATGATTTTAATACGTCCTTAATTTCTCCTATTTTTTTGAACATGTTCGCCGCAAACGGACACAACGGAATAATCTTAATATTTTTCTCTCTAGCCATTTCTACGATTTTGTAGAGCATTTGCTTGCCCACACCTTTACCGTTATATTCTGGCTCAACTTCAGTATGGTCAATGATAATTATATCTGCCCCCGCTTTGGAATAGCTCATCATTCCTGCACGTTTATGGTCCTTTTGTGCGATAGCAAAGCCTTTTGCACCATCTTCTTTTAATACTATTTCCATTACTTCTTATTTAATTTTAATTGTTATGACAACAGGTAAAGAGGCTTGCTGCATTCTTCCCGCAGCAGCAGGCGTAGTTATACCCATAAATATAAAAACAAACTGTTCTAAAAATAGGTGTAATATTAGCTTCTAGTTAACACATAACGAACTTTTATTGTTTAATGAAACAAGAACATTTACACTACAATTCGATGACTTTTAATAGCTATGGCTAGTAAATTCTCCATACAAAATGTTGTTGAATTTAGTAAAATTAGCAAAACAAATATGCCGCAGATTGATTATACCATTTATGAAAACAAAACAAGTATGGGCAAACCTCGCCGTCAGCGATTTACGGCGAACTGATCAGTTTTATAGCGACCTGGGATTTAAAAGAAATGGCAAAAATGAATCAAATGAATTGGTTAGTTTCTTTTTTGCAGACAATCAATTTATCATTCACTTTTTTGAGAAATCAAAATTGGAATCTGCCACCGGAATGACCTTAGCAGACCTCCGCAATGGTTATGAAATTATGTTTTCACTCTCCGCAGAAACTAAAGACGACGTTTATCAATGGTATAAACTAGTTCAGGATGCCGGCGGAACAATACACCGCGAACCTAGCGAAGACGCTCAGGGCTTTTTCTGGTTTGTTTTTAGCGATCCGGACGGACACCGTTACAATGTGCTTTTAGTTGAAGACGGGATGTGAGGATTAGACTCCATCCATTTGATGAGCGAATCAGCTAGATTGGCTAATAGCCAATCAGCTTACTAAGGACAAAAAGATAATTTGGCCATAAATTTCACTGCAATTACCTTTATCATGACAAGAATTTACATCATTAATAATGTATTAACAATTAAAAAGGCGCCAATCGCTATAAGTCCAACATAGACATACTTAAAAAAAGAACTGTCGTTAATTTTATGGTTAAGATAGCGACCTAAAAATATTGCTGGAAATACAGCTGGCAAGGAGATTAGAAAATATTTTAGAACTTCTAATGTAATCAACCCCTTTGCAAAATATCCGATCGCACCAATAAAACTTGCCGGCAAGAAATAAGCTTGAAGAGTTGCCCTAAAATGTTTAGCGCTCCAGTTTCTCATGTTACCATAAACAACCAGTGGTGGCCCATTTACTCCATAAGCACCACCTAATACACCTGACACAAAACCGCAAACAAAAAGCCATAGCTTGCTATCTGTTTTTAGAGAAAGGCTGTTTTTTCCAAAAATGGCATAGAGCGCGTATAAAATGATGAGCAGCCCTAATCCAATTTTTACCCAGAATTCATTGCCGTAAATTAAAATTAATAGGCCAAGTGGTATACCTAAAATGGCAAAAATGATAAGCCATTTAGCACTATTAAAGTGTATTTGACTATGATCCTGTATAACTACGACCAAGGCAACCAAAATTGAAATTAAAACAGACAACGGTACAGCAGTATCTATTGGAACAAAAAGTATAAATAAAGGAACAGCGATTAAAGATTCTCCAAAACCAAATGTCGAACGTACGAGTGTAGCAAGAAAACTGACCACAAAAATATAGATATAAATAAACTCCATCTTCATTATAAAGATACGCTATTTACGGGTAAGACCCCGTTTTTAAGACTAAATCAGCGGGTTTGAAGTTCATTAGCATGTAATATCTGTCATTGACTCAACATGAGTATGGCCGTCGCTCAAAGCAGTTTTTACGACTACTAATACCGTTAAGAAAGCTTTGATCTTCCATATCAGTCTGAAACAGATGGTGGTGTACAACATCAAACTGGTGTAACCAATCGGCGCCCAAGTTTATGCACCAGATTAACCAGGAACTGGGCAATAATAAAGCCGTTACATAACCGAATATACGGCATGTTCACGGCTCTATTACTCCCAGAGGTGTTAAAGTCGAATCAGTTTCTTGAAGATTTAAAAAAGATCGCTGCTTTATTGCTTTGTACTAATGGGCAAAATCATTTTTACTTTATAGCGCTTTTTTAAGATTCTCCCATCTTACTACCCAGGAACCGTCCTTTGGCCATCCGGGTTGATGAATATTTTTGTCACCATCCCAACCGGCAGTCATCATCGCTACTGCATACAACAGGCCTCCGTTAGAAGGAATATATGGATAAGGATTGCCGCCGCCTACAAGGCCATGACTATCAAATCCGAATTTTTTAGAAGGATGTAAAAGCATCTCCACCGCGTCTTTTGGATGTCCAAGCCTGGCTGCACACATTGCTACCATTGGAAAATCCCAACCCCAACCTGTATCATATTTCCATACAGCCTGTACTTTTTGGTAAGTCTTTTCCATTATCTTCAGGTCAACGCCATTTCCGGGCAAAACACCAAACACTCCCGTCATCGCGGGATGTTCAAAGTTAAATTTTGTCCACATGCTGTCAATGCCCTCCCATTGTTCATACAGACCATCTCTTACCGGTAACGGAGCCAATCCATTCAATACGTTTTCCCACTCCGGTTTTGGCTTTTCCCTCAGCCTGTGTTTCCATTGCAACGCTGTCTGCAGGCCAAATCGCCAATACGACAGGTCGAAGGCAGGGTTTTGTGTAGTATACGCATTATTGTTCTCAGGAACTGTTTTTATAGGCGGGCCTAATATATATTCATTTCTGGCCTTATCTAAAAAGGCATAAGAGGCCATGAAATCCGCTGTTCCTTGTATGATATGGTCCCATTTTTTTAACGTTTTCAAGGTAGGATGCGCACGATAATCCAGTTCAGCAAAAAAAATGGGATGGGGTTGCTGCCAGATTAAAAAGGCATGTGTCTGGTCCGGCCATTCCCTCCCGTCAGGACCAGTACATTTGGGCCACCTCGCACCTTCATACCCCTGTAACTTTGCTCTTTCCAGCGATGAGGATAAGTTATCAGCATAGACATTCAGACTGTTTTCCAGTAAAGGCCACCGATCCCATAACGCATAGTGGGCCGAATGCCACCAGTACATTTCATAGTGAAACCGACCATACCAGCTGTTACTGACCAAGCCGGTTTCCTGTGGTGGATATTTTCCCGACGCATTTATTTTCATCAGGTATTGTGATAACACAATTCGTCGCTCTAACTCCATCCACCGGCTATCTTTACTCCTGGAAAGGTCAATTGCACCACCACTTTTCCAAAATTCAGGCCATGCCACACCACTGTTTAAACGAACCTGTGTGAAGCTTGGTAAAGCGTCATTACTGCGGTCAGGTGAAAAACAGAACACATATTCAACGGCATTCGATCCTCCAGGGCTGAATTCAAAATAATGTTCCCTTTCTTTCTCTACTTTGCCCTTGCCTGTCCACTGAGCCTCTACCTGGTATATAGTACTATCCAGCTTTCTGTTAAATTTGACCCGATTATGCCCCTCACTGCGTATCGTTGTTTGATGTGCATTCTGATTTTGATAGTCAGATCCTGTACTGTGATATTCAAGACTGGCGTAAGGAAACTCAATGAAGACACCCAGACGCCCTGCAGCGATAAGACTTGACTCTATCTTAAATGCCACTATATCCTTTGAAGGATCGCCTACTGTAATTACTTTAACCGGTATACCCTCTATGGTAAAGTTGCTTTCGGCCACTGCACTCCATAAGTCAAAATATTGAACCGGCTGCTCAATATCTGATTTACTGGCCATATCACCGCTCCTTTTCTTAATCCAAAGGCCGATACGTCCCAGGTTAAAACGATGTGGATTACTGGCCAGCCATTGGGTAAGTTCGGGTTGTTTCGGGTTCGGTAAATCGTAAGCTACCATACGGCCATGTGTTTCTTGCCACGTTTTCACGAAATCAGCAGCTGTCATACCTTTTGGAGGTGCTGTACTGTGCCAGCTCCAATGTGACATGGTTGTAAACTTATCGTTAAAGGTTTGCATGCCGGTAACATCAAAACCATAGGCAAAATTCCCGTTACCAACCTGTGTTGGGCCTGCCGCATCTAAATCAGTAAGTTTTATATTATGCCTTTGAACTAGTAACTTTCGGTTAATAGTTCCGGATTTTAATTCCTGAGCAATAACCTGTTTACCTACTAATAAAGCAATTAACATAAGAGTATTTCTGACTATTGCTGTCACCCTCTGATATTTTTTAACCATACGTTCTTGAAAATATCCGCTTGCGCGGGTTAAGTGAAGTTAATTATATTTAATTATTAATATCCCGGATTTTGTGGTAGTGCGCCCTGACTTTTGTCAACTTCTGCACGTGGGATAGGCACCAGATAATTGGCATCTTTAAATACCCTGTCGGTTATTTCGGCAAATGCATAGGTTTTAACCGAACCTGACTTCTGTATATTCATGCCCAGTATACTTTTACTTTCTGTAGTGCTGGCAATTTTCCAGCGACGAACATCAAAAAACCGGTGTTCTTCAAAAGCTAATTCTATGCGTCTTTCATTCTGAATACGTTTCTTCAGTTTTTCACCGCTGTCATTTACGACTGGCATATTAACACTCGGCCTTGAACGAACCATATTCAGATATTCACGGGCAGTGGCTTCATCTCCAAGTTCAAATTTAGCTTCGGCATAGTTTAATAGTATTTCGGCGTACCTGAAAAATATCCAGGGATTTGTGGGTTTGACTGTAGAACCGGCCGGCGGTATACTTTCTATTAAAAACTTCTTCAGATAATATGAAGTAAGAGATGAATTAAAACCTTGATTACCTTCCGGCGAGTCTTTTCCACCATGATAACTTTCTGTTTCCCTGCCAGCCCAAACAGACCCATCATGTAAAATGGACGCATCAAATCTTGGGTCTCGGCCGTCATAGGGCTTGTTTGGATCATAACCAGAAGCTGGGTTTAATAACAAGGCACCATCGGCCTGTTCAGTATATGGCAATTCTCCTGTAGCCTTCATTTCATAGGCGTTAACAAGGTTTTGAGTGGGGTTGTGAGCACCCCAGCCGTCTGATCCATTGCGTCCCTGTTCCAAATTAAAGTTGGTATTATTAGCTTGTGTAAAGTACCTGGCAAAAATAATTTCCTTATTATTAGCCAAAAAAGTACCCTGATAATCAGGGTTAATGCTATAACCTACGCTCAGCAATGCTTCAGCTGCATCGGCTGCCGCCTGCCATTTGCTCTGGTCATGTGTCGGATTGTTAAGTTCACTCGCACTATATAACAACACACGGCTCTTCAGTGCTTTACAAGCATTTGCAGATATGCGTCCCAGCTGACCAGCCTGCTGATCAGCTGGCAACAAGCCAGCGGCAACATCCAGTTCATTAACAATAAACTTCACACAGTCGTCATAGCTTGCCCTGGAAACTTTAAAGTCGTCATCAAGTGCAAATACTTTGGTTATCAAAGGTACACCTCCATAACGCCATATAAGATTTGCATACAAATGAGCGCGTAAGAACATCATCTCTCCTTTAACACCATTTTTAAAAGCATTGTCACCGGGTGCCTCGTCAATCTTGGAAAAGAACACATTAATATTCCGGATATTGTTATACGCAAAATTAAAGTAATTGACCTTGGCGCCAATACCTGCTACGTTATCAGCAGTAATAGCTCCAGTTTGAACTACTCTCAAATTCGTCCAGTTATGGATATTATACGCCTCGTCGGTAGCTGCAGAAAGTAAATCTTGCCGAAAACCATGCTGAAGGGTATTATAAGTAGCATTTACATATAACGTGATTAGTAACTGATCGTTCCATATGTCAGCCTCTGAAAGTTTATCCAAAGGTTTTAACTCGAGTTTGTTACAGGAGCTTCCTGTTATTAATATCAATAATATATAGATTATCTTTTTCATTTCGTTAGGTTTATAATGTAACATTGATACCAAAATTAACCACCCGTTGCGGAGGATAATACCAATAGTCGGTTGTTTCAGGATCAAATCCCAGATTCTTCATATGGTCGTAGATGATTAACAGATTGCTTCCGCTAACGGATACCCGCACATTTTTCACCTTAACTTTTGCCAACAGATCTTTTGGAAGATTATATCCCAATTCAACATTTCTTAACTTTAAAAAACCAGCATTTAACAACCATTGCGTAGAGTTAGTGGTGTTATCATTAAATAGGTCGTAAGATGCCCTAGGCATGGTCGCATTGGTATTTTGCGGCGTCCATCGGTCTTCTGCGCGCCATGAAAGAAAATTCCCCAGGGAATAACTCATCACGGGGAAATAGCCACCGAAGTAAGATTTTGCATTTTCCTGGCCTTGTAGCAATACAGAAAGGTCGAAACCTTTGTAACGGAAATTTGCACTAAACCCAAAAGTAATCTCAGGAACATTGGTTTGATTCACACGAATCTGGTCCCGGGAATTCAACTCACCATCCATATTAACATCCTCATATTTCAAGTCTCCGGGCCGTGCATTCACAAAATGGGGGTAGGCAGCTACTTCCGCATCGTCATTAAATACACCTATTGCGTTGTAATAAAGCCCTGCACCGATCGGGCGACCCGTAGCCAGTTGGTATTGTTCAGCCGCCGGTTGTTCGTCACTAAAAACTACCTTGTTCCTGGCGAATGCTACATTTCCTGAAAAGTCATATTTGAATTCATGATCATTATTTGCATGGCTTAACACCAATTCAAAGCCCTTATTATCCACAATGCCAATATTTTCATCGGGCAATACCAATCCTGTATAGCCAGGAATAATGGCTGATCGTTTCGTGAGAATATCAGCCCGTCTGGTTTTAAAATAGTCAAATGTGATACCTAATTTCCCATTCCAAAGGTTTGCGTCCAGGCCGATATTTCCTGTTTTCGCAGTTTCCCATGTGATATTAGGATTTGGAACACCCATTTGAACCAGACCGGTAACATCATTATTGCCGATAACAAAATTATTACCATATCCATATGTTTGAAGATACTGGAAAGCGTTAACCAGATCATTCCCTAACACCCCATACGAAGCCCTGATCTTCAAATCATTAATAAAGTTGTGTTTTTTCAAGAAGGTCTCTTCAGATATCCTGTATCCTATTGACGCACTTGGAAAATTGCCCCACCTTTTAGCGGATGGAAAATTGGGTGAACCATCCCGGCGCATCGTAAATTCAGCGAGGTATTTACTGGCATAATCATAAGTAATCCTTCCAAAATAATTTTTACGTGCACCCTGGCCTGCCGATCCGTCATTGCCTTGTTTGGCCTTGTCACTACTACCGGCAAAGATCTCAGGTAGTACGGTTGATACGAAATCACTACGATAAGCAGCTACATAATTACTTTTAGTGGTTTGCTGTTCATAACCCAACAACCCAGCAAAATTGTGTTTACCAAACTTACGGTCGTAATTTAACCTTCCGGTTAAATAAAACAAGGAGCCCATATCCGTACGATCCAGCAGATCAGCATTATTCACACCAAAACCTGACCTTGCCCGGGTATAACCATCATCCGCCGTGTTCTTGTAATAAACATAAGTAGGTAGCTGCCATGTTTTTCTAAATTGAGTATTAGGATCATAACTCCCACTTCCGCTTAAAGAAAGCCCTTTAACCCATGGCAATGTCCAATTAGCAAATACGGTCGTTTGGATAGTGGTAGTTTTAACATTCTGATAGCCGTTATCATCGCTAACAAAATTGATAATATTGTCATTGGCTCGGTTCGGAGTTATAAAATCTGTTCCGGGCCAATAAGGCACCCAATTAGGCTGGTACAGGTAAATATGACTATTAAGCTCGTTCATACTCCTGTAAGGAAAATGATTATCATCAAAGCGCGCTGCCAAATTCATTCCGACTTTAAAATTGTCCGTGACTTGCACATCTACATTTGACCGCAGATTATACTGCTTAACCTTAGTTGAGCCAAACTTATACTGCCCATCCTGCATCACTTCACCAAATGAAAGAAAGTATTTTGTGCTATTACTACCGCCAGTAACAGAAAGGTCCGTTCTGTGCTGAGGTGTCCATTTTTTTACAATAAAGTCATACCAGTTAAAATTGGCATAATTGGGATCCGTTCCGGCTTTAAATTTTTCCAATTCCTCAGAACTATACTTTGCAGGACGACCTTCCCCCTCTTCAATTTCATTGTAAACATTAAAAAAGGTGTAGGAATCTGCCATTCCAGGATTTCTTGTAGGCCCCGTAAATCCCTGATTAAATGATAAATTAACGGTAGGTGCAGCATTGGCACTTCCGCGCTTAGAGGTCACTAATATAACCCCGTTAGCTGCGCGTGCTCCGTAAATCGCCGCTGAAGCGTCCTTAAGTACCGAAATACTTTCGATATCATTCGGGTTGATTTGTCCCAAACCACTCCGCTCCACGCCATCTATAATAACCAGCGCAGACGAATTCCCTGTTGTACTGCGTCCGCGGATACTGATTGACGGATTGTCACGCCCTGGTTCACCAGAACGATTATTAACGATAACACCTGGTAAACGGCCTGCAAGTGAATTTGCCACATTAATAGAAGGACTTTTAACAATCTCACTACCCTTAACGGCTACTACAGAACCGGTAACTGTTGCTTTTTTCTGTGTGCCATAACCAACCACTACAATTTCATTCAGGTTTCCTGAAACCGCCTCCATGGAAATATTAATAACCGTATTAGATCTAAGCGCTACCTCCTTTGTTTGGTAACCAACTACAGAAAAAATAAGTGTGCCAGAGGCTTGGGGCACATTAATGTTATAGTCACCATTTCCATTTGTCGCAGTGGTCACCCCTGTTTCTTTATGAAGTACTGTGGCCCCTGGGATTGGCATCCCCAGTTCGTCAGTTACTTTCCCTTTGATTGTTATCAATTGGTAATACGAAGGAGTTATTTTAATTTCATACCCCTTTCCTCCGGCCAAATTTACTAGGGTCAATGTATTGGACATAGCAACATTTCCATAGAGAAATGCCATTCCAAGTAACAGAACCTTCCGCCAATCAGCGATTTGTAGAAATCTTTTTTTCATAATTTTTAGGTTTAATATTTGGTTATCCATAGCCCTGCACTTTGACAGGATGTACAAAAACACTTAGATTTGGTTGTTATTTATGTTTTTGAACACTGCTTTGAATACATCAAAAGTATCGACAGTTAAAATCTGCCGTATATCTTAAATTGACTTTTTTTTATACTTTTTGATAAATCATATCTTAAAGAATCCCGGATGGGGCAAACCATATCTTGCACAACAGAAATATCAAAAAGTATAAAATATTGTCATTTATTTACTATTTAGCTTTACTGGAAGGTTATAGTTTTGAGTTTTGAAATAATAGAAACTTATTATGAAAAGCGACCTAACACTAAACCAGAAAGAACAATATAAAAGAGATGGTTTTTTAATTATCGAAGATTTTTTATCTCCAGAAGAACTTGAGTTTTGGCGAGAAGCGCTGGATGAAGCCGTAGAAAAAAGGGCAGGAAGAAAGTTGCCGGACAGAAAAGAGGTCTATGGTAAAGGGGATGATGCCGACAAATCTTATTATGACAACGTATTTGCACAATTGATCAATCTATGGAAAGACAATGATAAAATGCGCCAAATCATGCTTGATGAGCGACTTGGCAAGATGGCCGCAGAACTTGCCGACGTGGATGGCATCAGAATATGGCATGACCAGGCCCTGATCAAGAAACCTTGGGCAAATCCTACCTCCTGGCACCTCGACACCCCCTATTGGTCATTTAGTGATAAAAGGGCATTATCTATCTGGGTAGCGCTTGACGATGCGACTTACGAGAACGGTTGTCTTTTTTTTATTCCTGGTTCGTATCTTGAAACCACCTTCGAAAATCCCGGCATAGGAAAAAATATGGGCGTCATATTTACGACGTATCCTGAACTTTCAAAGTCGCGATCAGTACCGGCGCTAATGAAAGCTGGAAGTTGTTCTTTCCATAACGGACTCACCATCCACGGGGCACACGCCAATATGACTTCTGGACAAAGGAGAGCAATGACTTGTGCATATATGCCAGATGGTAATATATACAATGGGACACCAAATATATTAAACGAGGAACAGCTAAAAAACATTAAAATAGGCGACCTATTGAATAATGAGGAAATCAACCCTTTAATCTATAAAAAGTAATATGACAGCTTAACGATAAGTTAAAAACCTGGATCCTGATGACTATAAAAATACTTTGCCCAACCTGGGGTTTAGAAGGGTGGGGATTCAAACAAATGCTAAACCGGATAAAAGATGCCGGCTATGATGGTTTGGATACCTGGATACCCAATGACTCTGTTGAAAAGAAAATATTGTTTGATCATTTACAAAAGAATGATTTACTTATCGTAGCTCATCAACATCAAGCCTGGGGCTCAACTTTTAAAGCTTTTCAAGCATCTTATCTAAATGAGCTGCGAAAATGTGCAGAGCCTGGCCCGGTGCTTATTAATTCACATACCGGGCACGATCATTTCACCTTACAACAGCATGCTATACTCATTGACCTGGCAGCAGAATTTGCTGATAAGACAGGTATTACCGTTGCGCATGAAACCCATCGTGGTAGATTGGGATACAGCCCGCAAATGTTTTTAAGCATGGCCAAAAAACGACCAGGCTTTCCGGTAACAGCAGACCTTTCTCATTGGGTATGTGTGACTGAAAGTCTGCTGGAGAATTTTACATCGGCAGTTAAAGCGGTTATTAATGCATCCGTACATATTCATGCAAGGGTTGGCTATGAACAGGGTCCACAGGTTCCGGACCCGAGATTGCCAGAATGGCGTTATGCCTTGGATAAATTCGCAGGATGGTGGGATGATATCGTAGCGGTCAACAAACAGAAGGGCCGTAAAACAATGACCTTTACAACTGAGTTCGGTCCCTTCCCTTACATGGCTACCATTCCTAACAAACTTTCGCCCATTGAACACCAGTTTACACTAAATCTTTTTATGAAAGAATTTCTTATTGAACGTTACAGAATCTGATAATCAAATGGATAATTCATTTTACGAAAAGAACTTGGCGATATCCCGTTCTTTTTTTTGAATAGCTTTGAAAAATAAAAAACATTTTCGAACCCTGTTTGATCTGCTATTTCATTTATATTTAAAGCGGTAGATGACAGTAGATCTTTTGCCCGGTTTAGTCTTAGGTTAAGATGGTATTGATTAGGGGATTCTCCCGTAACTTTTTTGAATGCTTTCCTGAACGATGAGTACCCCATAGGCAACTGACTTGCCAGATACTCCATGTCCAGTTGATTTTCGAAGGATTCCTGAAGCAAGAATTTAGCTTTGGAAATCAGGCGGCCAACAGGGTCATTGTCAAACTCTGTATGCTGGGAAATAGTATTGACCAATCCAAGAAGCTGCATGGTAATCCCGGCAAGTTGCTGTGGATACCCTGTTGACGACTCCTTTGCAGTATCCAGTAATCGTCTGAAGAGCACGAGAATATCTTTATTAAGTTTAATATTAGTTAAAGGAGCATTAGCACTGAAAAAATCTGCCAGCATGAGTTGTTGGGCATAGGAGCCATTGAAGCCAACCCAATACTCTTCCCACCCTGATTTAATATCAGGTTTGTAACGATGCCAGATCTGTGGAAAAAGAAAAAAGCAAGTACCTTCGCTGATATCCATTGGAGGTGTGCTTTTGGAACCATACATCCCTTTACCTTTGGAAATAAAAATAATATAAAAGTCATTCAAGATGCGTCCTTTGTTCCAAGTCAGTTCGTGGCTTTGGGGATGGGGTTGATTAGGATAATTTTCATTAGGTACAACTTTTGAGTAGCCAACCGACGTGATATACATCCCCCACTTTTCTTCCGTTTGACTAATATTAAAATATTTAAAAAAGGTATTATGCGTTGTCATTAAATAATTATTTAACAATAGTGTTATACACACTCAAAAAAGAAAAGGTGTTTTAACGCCAGGTTTCCCTTTTAGGCGAAAAAAAACACCCTTTCCCAATGTTAAATATAACGTTGTTTTCACAAATTATCTCAAAGTGAACCGGAAAATTCACTAAGCTTCCATTTGATCAAGTCATAAACTTACGGAGCTACGAACTCCTTTTTTAACAAAGTATCATTCTTTGTCCCTTATTCATTATTACCATTCTTAGTACAGGTGCTATATTCTAATTCGGAGTTTAGTAGCAGCCTTTAGCTTTAAAGTAACTTTGAGGACTTTGTCCTGTTATAATCTTAAAATGCCTATGGAAACTAGCAAATTATGAAAAAACCGCTTATCAATAGCAGAGACTAAATGGCGTCAACTTTCAATATTACGCTTGTTCTCGAAGAATTAACATCGGGGTTAAACCCAATTTTCATGAGAAAATCTCCTGTATATTCTTTGTTCATGTCAATGGACGACTTACTTCCAGGATAGACATTAATCTCCGTAATCCTATACTTCCTTGAGGCATCCAGGCCTTTCAAACGAACCGGCATTTTACTATTTTCTCCATACCTGTTGTTAACCAGATAATTGAAAATTACTCCCGAAGATTTATCAGCACTAACATAAGCCATAGATGCCAGGGCAGATTCCCTTGGGTTTGACAAACGGTATTGATCCCCCTGAAAAATGACTGTTTTTAAGGAATTGTAATTCTTTATGGCATCCTGACAAAACTTAAGATCCGTTTCGTTTAACTTACTTACCACAATATCAAATCCTAATTTACCCATCATCGCTACATCTGTACGGAATTTAATTGGTTGTTTTCCCCAGTCCGTTACATGGTTCGAGCTTGCAATCGCAGGATAGAAATAGGAATACTCCCATTGCATAAATATCCGTTCTAATGGATCTGTGTTGTCGCTAGGCCAGTATTCTGTGAAATATTGCAATGCTGCATAATCAACTCTGCCCCCACCACCTGAACATAACATCATTGGTACAGCCGGATATTTAGTACGGATTCTTTTCAAAACGTTATACAACCCTTTCACATAATCTATGTAAAAATGTGATTGATTCTTTATCGTCGCAGAATAAGCATTGTAAATCACTGCATTGCAGTCCCATTTAATGTAAGCAAGATCCGGGTTTTTTGTAAAAAGATCATCTACAACTTTAAACACAAAATCCTGAACATCAGGATTGCTCAAATCAAGTTCTAGCTGATTCCTGAAATAATATTCATCCCTTTTAGGCTGTTTAACAATCCAATCCGGGTGCTTCTCATATAACTCGCTTTTAGGATTCACCATTTCCGGTTCTATCCAAATGCCAAATTTAACATTGTTGTTATTGGCTTCTTTAACTAAAGAAGCAATGCCATTTGGCAATTTTTGCTTATTTTCTTCCCAGTCGCCTAATCCTGCAACATCGCCGTTCCTCGGGTATTTGTTTGCAAACCATCCATCATCCAGCAAAAAAAGATCAACACCTAACTTCTTGGTGTCTTTAATAAGTTCAAAAAGCTTGCTTTCATTGAAATCAAAATAGGTCGATTCCCAATTATTAAGCAGCGTTAGCCGATCGCCTTTTCCATCTAGTAATTTGTAAGTCCTTGCCCAGTTGTGCAGATTCCTGCTTGCCAGCCCTTTTCCAGCGGTTGACAGCGTATATATAAATGCTGGTGTAGTAAATTCCTGCCGTGGTTTCAAAGTGTAATCAGAGGCATAATTATTAATACCGGAAATGATCCTTAAATTGTCCTGGTTATCCAGCTCAAGGTCAGTTCGGAAGTTCCCGCTCCATTCCAGTGAACCGAATAAAACTGTTCCTTCATCTTCGGTTGCAGGTTTATCTATCGACACCATAAATACAGAGGGCTGAAATAAATTAGTCCGCGTACCCAATTTCGAATCCAGGGTTTTGATACCATGCGTTAACCGTGCTTCTTCCGGTTTCATTTCTTTCGCCCAATCACCATGATACTGATTCAACCAAAATGATTCACCTTTGAAGTGCAGGTTTGCCGAGGCAAATTTCTTTAATACCACATTACCTTTTTCATTATTCTTAATGGTACTCCATTGTTCAATGACATCTTCGTTGAAATAGGCTTTGTAAAATAAGTTCACCTCAAGTGCATAAACCGGATCCTTTAACACCACTGTTAAAAGAGAAACATTATTATCCATGGCTTTAACACTATGGCGGACATATTTCAGATCCAGGGAATTATTTCCGTCTGCATGGCTAACCGTGATGGCTGGCTCAACCAAATTTCTTGATCCTGAGCTTGTATAAGCAGAATTTAAAACCCCTGTATAATCTTCAGATTGTTTATACATCTGTGATATTGCAGCATATTCCGATGGTTGTGATAGTTTCTTCCCAAAATAAATGATACCTAAATCATTAGCCACATTACTTTGCAGTATCAAGGCCGTATTTTTGGTTTCCACTGGAATAATGACCTGTGCAGCTACATGAATGCTACAAAGCAAAAAGGCAACTATTAAAGAGTAATAAAAACGCAAGTTGAAAGGGTGAATGAAAAATTTCATAATAGGCTAAAAGTTTAATGGTTTATCAACTGGACTTGAACCCAGTCTAAATGTGATTTTGCACCCTGGTGTTCGGCATCTAATTTAAGTGTTTTTAAAAAGGCATCCTTTGCCAGTTCAGGCTTTTCTAATCCAAAAAGTCCTAATCCTTGAAGATAATAGCAGTGCGATTTGTTCGCTGCGTCAAGGTCGTCTTCAAAAATGAGCAAATTCGGCAAGGAGACCGCAAAATAGTCTAACTGAATGTGATCATTAAGATGTGCTACACCATAATTAATTAATTTATTAAAAACTCGAATAGCTTCCTGATCGTTATTCAATTTCCTCCAGGCTAGTCCTTGATAAAATATTTTAAAAGGCTGCTGGTCATTATAAAACATCGCCGCAGAAGGTTCATCTAGACCCTGGGTGGCCTTCTTAAAAAACTCATTGGCCGCTTCCATATTCCCCAAACCCTCATAGGCGCAGCCCATCCAATAGAAGGTGTCATTTTCCTGAGTACCGTAAAGTTTTCCTTCCCCAAGATTGCGAGGATACTCCTGAGCCCGCAGCAGTAACGAGATGGCATGGCTATAATCTTCATTTAATATGGATTTTCTTGCAAGGTGCAACAGGCTATACACATATTGGCCTGACGCTTTGCCTTCGCCACCTTCCCATGGATGAAACTGCCTATTCATAATCATTTCGTGTGCGCCTTCATGGTCGTTCAAAAAGTTATAGATTGCAACCAATTCCAAATAAAGATCATCCCTGCTTAAGGCGGTATCCATATTTTTTTTCAGAAAGCTTAACCGCTGCTCCGGTAAGTGATTCAGGCGTTTGTAAAGTTGATGTAATTCCATGCAAATGCGGTCATCATGAGGGTCAAGTGCAAATGCCTGCTCCAGGTAATTTAAAGCCTTTTGATGATCACCGAGTTTATTGAAATAAGCAATCCCCAGATTCCTTAATACTACCGGGAAGCTGCTGTCTGATTTAGCTGATAATTCCCAACAGTTAATTGCTTCCTTGTATTGACGTTTATCATAAAACAAATTCCCTAAATAATAAGACGCTTTTGCATCCTGTGGGTCCAGTTCCATGGCCATCTTCAGGACAAGTATGTCCTCCAATCTGTTTGGAAAACATAGGTATGAACTTGCGTTTGCGGCTTGCTTAAACCATGTTGTTGAATTTTGCAAATTGCCAATTTTGTTGGAAAAGTAACCTAAGTAATAAGCAACTAATGGATTTATATCATCACCTGAAATTGCATGTTTCAATAATTCAATAGCTTCCAGATATAGCCCTGCCCTGGCATAGTCATTCGCATACTCGATGAAATTGTGAGGAATACTTCTTGATAATTTCAAAAGTTGGGATAGCGAATCTGCAGCCATTTTGGACTCCTCCAGCACATTATAGACAGACATTTTTTCAAACAAAGCACCCAAATTAAAGATATCTTTTCGCAGGCCAAGATCTGCTATTTCGATAGCCTGCTGATATTGACCCAATTTACGATATGCCGCTGCTATAAGTACGTATACCTTGCTATTATTTGTGTTACAATCTAAAGCCTGCTTTAGATGTTCCAAACCCAACTCAAATGCGCCATTAGCCAGGTCAAGCTGCCCAACACAGAAAAAACCAGAGTCTTTCCACGTCTTCGTCCAGGTCGCTTTATAAAATGCTTTATAAGCCTCCTCTTGTCTTTCCTGGTAGGTCAAACAAATACCTAAATTGTAGTAAGGCTCGCCGTCATATGGATTCGGGTTTCGCTGTGTACTGGTTTCAATTGCACGACGAAAAAAAGGCTCACTCTTAGCAAACTGACCTCGTCGAAGATACCAAAGGCCCAGGGCATTGTTATTCCGAATATCACCAGGCTCATACTGCAAAGCTTTTTCATAATACGGCACTGGGCTATACGTTGCATGACGGTATTGTTCTAAATGTTGTCCGGTAAGGAACAATTGTTCCGTACTCTTAATTTCTTCGGGTTGCAGTGCTGGTTTTGCCGGCGCAGGAATTTCGTTCTTAAGATGATTTGATGGCTGATATCGAAGTAATTCGCGCCCTGAGGATGTAGTGATTACGACCAGCTGTTCCTCTTCCGAAAATGTTTCATCAACATCCACTTCTCTGATGTAAATATCTTCGGGAGACAAGCTAAAATTATCTTCATAATAAATTTTTGTGCCATGACTTAGCTTAATGTATAAATCAGCGCGTGCAGAGGTTACAAAAACTTTAAGCAGCATTTTGTTACCAGTGAGCTGTGTCGACAGTAAAATATCTTTGCTTGCATTTTTTACAACACCTAGCTCCCTATACGGCAAGAAATACTGGGTAAAAGATTTCTCCTCATTTGGCAACAGCCATGTAAAATCCGGCTGGTTGTCGGTAAACATACCCGTCATCAATTCGATGTACGGACCATCTTCATCTGTCAGGTTTCTGTCCCAGGCCACACCAAAATCGCCATGCCCCCAGGTCCATTGCTTTTTACCTGGAGAAACATGATGATTCGCTACATGAAGTAAGCCAGCCTGCGCATCATGTTCATATCCTCCAACAAAATCATAATCTGAATTAATGGCCATATATGACGTGGGTACCGGTATGTTTTTATACATCGAAATATCAGTGCCTGGTGAATAATCTACTTTATAATACTTGCCGGTAGCTATTGGGAATGACGATACATCTCTTTTCCCATGATCAAACACCGCGTTCACATCAGGTGGAAATACCGACTGATAATGATCATTGACCTTTACTGCCGGATTTGCCCACCATAAAAACGTCTGAGGTAAATCAGATCTATTTAACAGCTTGGCTTTGATTTCGATATAGGCTTTACCCGGATAAAGTGTGAAGCCGGCCATCCCTTTAGTATGAAACATTTTTTCAATTTCATTTACCCAAACGGTTTTGCTGCCATCACTATTTTCCTCAATGGTGTAATCTATTGCATCAAAAGTACTTGGCCGGTGATGTTGAGGCCAATTGAACTCGATACCGCCCGATATCCAGGGACCAGTTAGCCCTACAAGTGCAGGTTTGATTACTTGATTATAATAAATGAAATGTCTGTTTCTTATTTTATCATAAGCCATTTGAATACGTCCTCCAAGTTCCGGAAGGATCATGATCTTCAAATACTCATTTTCGATAAATAGCCCTGTATATGCCTTATCAGCCTTTTCATCCGAAATTTTTTCGATAATAGGATTTGGGTAAACAACACCGCTGCTGCCCTGATAAACCCTTTTTTCAAAAAACATGGGATTCTTATTTGGCTTACCGATACCATACGTTGGAATTATAACCTGTTCTTCCCAGATGTTTACGTTCATTAGTTTTGTCTTAATGTCTTATTAAATTTTGTTCTAGTTCTTCTAATGTTTGTCCTTTGGTTTCCCGAACCTTAGTTTTAACGAATAAAAAGCCAAGGAAACAGATGCCGCCGTACATATAAAATGGTCCGTATGTGCCGAGCGTTTTGGCAAGAATAGGAAACGTGAATACCAAAACGAAATAGGCTGCCCACAGCGAGATAATCGCAACAGAAGATGCGGCACCACGTATTTTGTTTGGAAATATTTCTGATATCAAAACCCAGGTTACCGGAGCTAAAGAAATAGCGTATAAACTGATGGCAATTAATACGAAAACAGATACTATGGCTGCAGAATACTGATTTTGAAGCAGGTAAGCCAAAACAAAATATACAACAGACAGACCGAGTGACCCTATAAGCATAAGCGGTTTTCTACCAAGCTTATCGACCTGCCACATGGCTAATAGTGTAAATACCAGATTGACAATTCCGATGGAAACTGTTTCAAACAATTGCTGATTCAAATTGGCCCCAACAGATTCAAATATGGTAGAAGTATAATTAAAGACCACATTTATGCCGCAAAACTGCTGGAATACAGCCAGCGAAATACCAACCACCACCGCAGGGCGGACACTTTTCTCAAAAACAGCCTTATACGACATTTTGGTGTTGCCCAGGAGTGATTTTTCGACTTCCTTCATCGTCGATGCTGCAAAAGAGGCTGATCCAAGCTTGAGCAACACTTTTTCCGCACGGTCAACCTGGCCATCCTTCATCAGCCATCGGGGGCTTTCCGGCAACCAGATCACGCCAAAAAGAAAAATCAGGGAAGGCACAACGCCCAGTCCAAACATCCAGCGCCAGGCATCAGGACCGGTATCTGCAAGAAAGTAGTTGACCAGGTTCGTTACCAGAATGCCTATTACAACAGTGAGCTGATTAATGGCAACATTTCGCCCCCTTACATTTGCTGGTGATATTTCAGCGATGTACATCGGACATAATAAAGATGCCATGCCTACCCCAATACCTGCTGCGAAACGCATCACGACAAACATGCTGAGGCTCGAGCAAAGAGCAATCCCTATAGAGGATATTGCAAAAATAAATGCCGCAACCATTAACCCGGGTTTTCTGCCATAGCGGTCTGCGATATTCCCAGCAATCAGGCAACCTACAATACAGCCTAATGCCAGAGAGCCGGTTAAAAATCCTTCCCACCATGCATCAAGCATAAATTCATGTCTCAGAAAAGGTAACGCACCAGAAATTACGGCAAAGTCGAATCCAAACAAGTAACCTCCGAGTGCGGAAATAAAGGATATCCCGATAATATAGGTATGGTTAGCATTAGATTTTTGTGAAGTTTGGAAGTTCATTTTGGTTATTTAATTGTTTCAAATTTGAGCTATTGGCAGGATAGTTAAATAGACGATCGATTGAAAATGATGGATTTTTCCATCATTTCACACTAAACTTATAAGCTATACGCTTTTGATAAAGTTCATCAGCTTCAAGTACGCCAGAAGGAAAATCTGGATGATTTATAGCATCGGGAAAGTATTGGCACTCCAGGCAAAGTCCGTCAAACGGTTTATAGGCAGTAGCATGATGACCTGGCACCTCACTCTTCAGATAGTCTCCCGTATATATGAGCAAACCTGGATAAGATGTAAATACCTGAAGTGATCTGCCAGAGGCAGGATCAAATAATTCTGCTACTGGATCCGTTGCTGCATGGGCAGCCTGTTCCAGCACATAACAGGTATTTAGGCCTTTCCAAGATTTCCCATCATCCTGAAGCCGAGATCCTATATTGGTTTTGTTAAACAACATCTCCTCATTATTCAATATTGCGCCTGTAGGTATATGCTCGGAGTTAGTTTGTAGAAACTGACTAGCAAAAACGGTTAGTTCTTGTTCAAAAATATTTCCTTTTCCAGCGGTTAGATTAAAGTAGCTGTGGTTGGTCATGTTAACTATGGTCTTCAGGTTTGTTTCTGCCGTATAATCAATCACAAGTTCCATATTAATCCAGGAGTAAGTCACTGCTAAAAATAAATCTCCTGGAAATCCGCCATCACCATCCTTGCTTAAATAACTGAAAGAAATGCCATTTTTAAAAATCGAATACCCGAACACTTTGGAATTAAATCCAGCAGAACCACTATGATTGGAATGAGGGCCATCATTTGTTTCCAGTTGGTATTCATGGCCATCAATGTTAAACTTTCCATTTGCAATTCTGTTTGCATACCGGCCTATGGTAGCACCGAGGTAACAATCATCCAGCAAATAGCCCTGCAGTGTTGGAAAGCCCAGCACCACATTACCCAATTGGTGATTTCTTTCAGGAACGACAACAGACACGACGGTAGCACCATAATTTGTCAACTCGACATAAGTACCATCAACACTGGTCATCCTGAACAGGAAAACATCCTGACCCTGGCAGTTGCCCCAAAACGTACTGGAAATAACATTATCGCTCATCTTTACCTATTATTGGTTCGAGTACCCGGGATTCTGATCAGCTTCATTGATATCATCATTTTGCTTGATCTCCTGCAATGGAATCGGATACCTGTTGTGGTATTCCTGGATTGCACCTGTTTCTTTTGCCCATTTGTTTCTTTGTTTTACAAGGTCAACCAATGTACCGGTGCGAATAAGATCCATTCTTCTCCAGCCTTCAAAGCATAGTTCACGCATGCGCTCATCCATTATTTTCGCGCGAAATTCCTGCTGCGACATCCCGGCATTCCATGTCTGGTCAGATGGAAGGGTCCCATTCCATGCACGTCTTCTCACGGTGGTGTTAACCAGATTTACTGCTTCTGCGGTACTACCGGTTTCATTTAAAGTTTCTGCATAACACAATAAAATGTCGGCATAACGCAGGTAAAAAATATCCTTACCTGAATTCCAGAAGCTCATTACGCCTTCAGTCCGTGGATCTTCAAACTTCTTTACATGCGGATCAAGTTCGTCGCCTCCAAATGCCGGGTTAAGCACGGGTTTTTTTCCTTTATAGGTAAAGTCATACCGGATGCTTTCATTTTTCCTGAGGTCACCTGCTTCCCATAGGCCACCATTACTGGCATCCTTGTAACAGAATTGCGTAGGCACCATCAGATCATATCCTCCAAAATAAGCATACTGATCTATTTCGGCTAATGACCTGGATCCCATTTGCCACTGTGTCTGATTATTATCAGGATAAACATTTACAAATTGGAATTCATAAATGGATTCACTTGTATTGGGTTTGCTGGGATCCCATAGATCTGCATAATTCGAAACCAAACTGTAAGTACCGCTTTCTATTAAAGCCTTAAAGGTGTCTCTCGACTTTGCATAATCCCTTACGCCGGTTGATTCAGGTGCATATAGGTAAACTTTTCCCAGCAAGGCCTGTGCGGCACCCTTGGTTGCTCTTCTTTTATCAGATTGACTAACAGGTAAATAGTTAACTGCATTCTCCAGGTCAGCAATTATGGTTGTATAAACCAGGTCCAGCGGCTGGCGTCGGGTACCATACTCCCCAAATTTTGCCTGATCAATTAAAGGTACCTCCCCCCAATATTGGGCCATTTCAAAGGTTAGCGCAGCCCTGATAAAACTTGCCTCTCCCAAGATGATATTCTTACGTGTTTCATCGGTTTCCTGGTTTAAACCGATGGCATAAATAACTTTGGCCGCTCCGGATATCACGGGCCATCTGCTGTTCCATTGTTCAGCCAGCGCCGTATTACTTGCCGTTAAGAAGCCGCTGTACCGATCTAAACTTGCCTGCCGTTCATCTGTTCTTACCTGAAAAGCACCTTGCTGGGCTTCGTCGGTCCCCAGTGTAAACATAAATCCACCCCTATCTTTTTTCGTATTGCGCCAGCTGGTATACAAACCAATCACAAGTGGTTCAATATTATCCAGGCTTTTAAACACCTGTTCTTCGGTTAAAGCCGTTTGAGGCTCTTCCACGATAAACTTTTTGCAGGATCCCGACACCATGATCATGAAGGCAATCGGCAATAACATATATTTTCTGTTCATTTTCATTTCTATTAAAATCCAACGTTCAATCCAAGAACAATCATTTTTGAAGTCGGGTATGAATCACCACCTTCAGGATCATAACCTTTATACTTTGTTATGGTAAGTAAGTTACTTCCGGTAACATACAGCCGCAGATTATTCATCTTTGCATTCTTAACAAACTGAGGTGAAAAGTTGTAGGCCAGGGTAACTGCAGACATCCTTAAAAATGAGGCATTTTGAACCGCATAATCAGTCTCTCCCATACTGTATCTACTTCCACCTACATAAGCTCTCGGAATTGTAGTAGCTGTATTTTGTGGCGTCCACCTGTCAAGTTCATCTGTATGCCCGGCATATTCGCCTGTACCACCCATCATCCCTTCAT
This sequence comes from Pedobacter sp. CAN_A7, assembly GCF_015752175.1. Classification (NCBI taxonomy): domain Bacteria; kingdom Pseudomonadati; phylum Bacteroidota; class Sphingobacteriia; order Sphingobacteriales; family Sphingobacteriaceae; genus Pedobacter; species Pedobacter sp. CAN_A7. The sequence continues at coordinate 595,028 of NZ_JADOUW010000003.1, forward strand.
ACAAGTAATTAATCGCTTTGCCTCCATAGTTATAATTGAATACTGCATTAAGCGATATGCCCTTGTAAACCACATTAGTAGAAAAGCCACCGTAAAACTTAGGATCCGTTTTACCAACCACAACCCTATCTGCATCATCAATCTTATTGTCGCCGTTTATATCTACAGGAATAATATCGCCGGGTTTAATGGTGTGTCCACCAAAATCGATGTCTTTAATTCTTTCCATATCAGCTTCCTGTGCTATTCTGTCAAACTTATACGTATAAATGTTGTTAAGCGGCTGGTCTAGAAACAGGTTTCCGGTCCGCTGAATGTCCACTCCGGTGAATCCACCATAATTGTATATGGCGTCTACAGTGCCATATAGCTTGGTGATTTTATTTTTATAGGAAGATAAGTTAAGGCCAAAATTCCATTGGAAATCTTCTTTGTCAACCAATTTCGCTGTAACGTTAAACTCAGCCCCTTTATTCAATAAAGACCCTACATTGTCAATCGTGTTATTGAATCCCGAAGTGGTAGATAAAGTTCGCTGCATGAGCAGGTCGTCATTATGTATAATGAAGTAGTCTGCACTTAAAGCCAACCTGTTGTTTAATATGGATACATCAACACCTAAATTAAGTTGCTTTTGTTTTTCCCACACCAAATTGCTGTTTCCCAAACGACCATCTGACACGTAAGTAACGGAGCCATTGGTAAACACCGGTCTATATAAAGAATTGTACGCGAAGTTCGGGATGTTCTGATTTCCGGCAATGCCATAACCTGCACGAAGTTTCAACTGATCAAGGTTCAACCCTTCAAAGAAGGTCTCCTTTGATATATCCCAGGCCAGCGCCAGGGAAGGAAACAAACCCCATTTATTGCCGTTGCCAAACTTCGAAGAGCCGTCATACCGTCCGGTTAGCGTAGCAAAATATTTATTGTCATAATTGTAGTTTACCCGTCCAACATAACTTGTAAGTGCATTGGTTACGAAATCTGAACCCAGCTGAAACTGGTCCTTTAAATAGGCGCCACCGAGGTATTTATAAGAAAAGTCGTCGGTCGCAAATCCAGATGCATTAATTTGATTATAGTTGTAGTTATTCTGGCTTAATCCAAAACTCACCAAACTTGAGAAATTATGTTTACCAAACGACTTATCATAAGAAACCGAGTTATCCCATTGCCAGTTCATCCAGCTTTCTTTCTTTTGAGTTGCACTTCCGCTGGTCGCGTTCCTTAAAGACTGACCAAGACTTTTTGGTATATAGTTGAAATAATCCTGGCTCCTTACGTCCAGAGAAACCCCACTCCTAAAGTTTAGCCCTGTTATAGGGGTTATCACCACGTAATTACTGGTAAGCAAGCGACTTAGATTGCCTTTACCATCAATATTAAGGCTGCGAATTGGATTATATAAATCGGTGCTTTGAATACCTTTCCAGCTTAAATATGGAACATCCGGGTTTATAGGAAGTAATGGATTTGCATTGGCGGCAATATTAAATACCCCACCATCTATGTAAGATTCATTGGTTCTGGAAAAGCCGGTGTTGGTACCGATCTTCAACCAGGGCTTAATTTTCTGGTCGAGGTTAATCTGACCGCCGTAGCGCTTATAACTGGAAGTTTTCAGTAAACCGAGTTGATTTGTATAGTTAAAGCTTACGTAAATAGAGCCATCATCAGTACCCTTTGAAAAGGTTCCGGTATGGTTCTGCTGAAGGCCATTCCTGGTAATTTCTTTAAGCCAATTATAGGATTGTCCGGACCGGTAAACTTCCAGCTCACTGTCGCTAAATATGGAAGAACTGGTATCTAGTAAGGAGGCGATGTAATCCTGACGATTTCCCTGTGGATTGTCATCGATATACTTATTTGCATAGGCATCAATTCTTAAGTCGGCGATCTGCTGCGCATTTAGGTACGGGACGTTCCTGGTGAATGACTGAAAGCCAACCCAGGCACTATATTCAACCCTACCTTCGCCATTTTTTCCTCTTTTAGTAGTGACCAGCACAACACCATTGGCGCCCCTTGATCCATATAAAGCAGTGGCTGATGCATCCTTCAACACATCGATACTGGCAATATCATCAGGATTAATGGAGTTAAATGCGCCATCATCTATCACAGTTCCATCCACCACATAAATAGGATTTGCACCAAACTGTATCGAGTTATTGCCCCTTACTTTAATGCTGGCACTGCTTCCTGGTCTTGGATTATTGTTTTGAATCAATACACCGGGAATACGGCCCTGAATAGCCTGGTTAATATTAGTAGCGGGTAGCTCCTGGATTGTCTCCGCGGTAATACCGGCAACTGAACCGGTAAGATCCCTCTTTCGAATGGTTACACCCACCACTGTGACTTCCTGAAGGTCTCTTTCATCACCACTTAAAGCTAAATTTATGTTTGGAGACGCCGGAAGTTCAGTGGTTTGAAAGCCGATAGAACTAAACACCAGAATAGTTCCAGCGGGAACCCGAAGGGTAAATTTTCCCTCACCATCGGTTGAGGTGCCGGTATTGGTTCCCTTAATTTTTATGGATACACCTGGTATTGGGCCCCCATCGCCCTTTGCCGTGACCCTACCGGAAACATTGGTTAAGTCCTGACTATACAGCGCGGGGGCAGCATACAGGATTGAAAATAGAATTAACGCACTCCACCGTGCAATTTTTTTAAATGTACATACAGACATAGAGGTAATATTTGGTTTACAAGAATAAAACTACGTTAATTAAAAGCCAGGAAAATGGATAATTCAGTAAAAAACATGGATTATATGCTCACTTTCGAGTGCTCCGTATTATTATATTTACCTTAAGAACCACATACTTAAAAACAATGGAAGAGCATAGAAAAATTAAAGAAGGATTTCTTGGGCAAAAGATGATTGTTTTAACACCCAACATCAGACAAGACATCAGGAACAATCCTTTGATAAATTCATTTTACTTAACTGCCATTGGGTTTTATCCACATGCCTTGGGCCACGACAGAGAGCGGTTGACCGGTAGTCCCGAGTTTATATTGTTGTATTGTATCGATGGGGAGGGAACTATAGAACTTGATAAGCGCATTTACATATTGAAAGCAAACACCTTTTTCATCATCCCCAAAAATACTGCGCACCGTTATTATAGCTCGGCAAAAAACCCATGGACGATTTACTGGCTGCATTTCAGTGGAACAAATTCACGACGGATTTATGAACGTTCCATAGTTGAAGGAGAACATCAAGTCCATGCTATTCCTTTTGAAGAATACCGAATACATCAATTTGATCAGATCTATTCTATCTTAGAACACAGTTTCAGCAGCAGAGAAATGGAGATTATGAATTTCCGTCTGCTTGACTTTGTGACATCGCTCATTTATTACAAAGAAAGAAACCCCGCGGTATACAGCCAGGACACCATCAGCAACTCCATAGCGTTCATGAAGGACAGCCTGGATAAAAAATTGTCTGTTAACGAGTTTGCTGATCAGCAGAGAATCTCCCTTTCACATTATTTGCGAACCTTCAAACATAAAACAGGGATTTCACCAAATGCATATTTTAATCAGCTTAAGATCCAGTATTCCTGTCAATATCTTTATTTTACAGACAAGAGCATCAAAGAGATCTGTTTGAAGCTTGGCATTGACGATCAGTATTATTTTTCACGCTTATTTAGCAAATTAATTGGGATGTCACCATCTGAATACCGAAAAAAACATAAGAAGTAACCTTAATTAGGCAAAGCACTGGATGACATGATTTCCCTTGTTATTCCGTTAGCCTTTACTTTCACCTTTGTGGGTGTAGGCGAAGCAATCTTGTAGCTGATAATTTTACCGTCTTTCCAGGCCATGTCAACTGTAAAATTCCCCCTGGCTTTAAGCCCTTTAATGTTCCCATATGCTTTCCAGGCATCAGGCAATGCAGGGAGCAGGTCAATAAAACCATCATGACTTTGCAACATCATTTCTGCTATTCCCGCACTTGCCCCAAAATTTCCATCGATCTGGAATGGCGGGCCGGCCGACAGCATATTAGGATATACACCACCTCCTGCGCCATAATTAATGTCAGTTCTCCGGGTTGGCTTAAGAATTTCTCTGAGTAGCTTAAATGCTCGGTTGCCATCCTGTAGCCTTGCCCAGAACAATAGCTTGTAGGCTATGGTCCAGCTCGGCCCATCATCTCCTCTAATTTCCAGGGTTTTCCTGGCCGCCTGAGCCAGCTCCGGTGTTGAATTTGGTGTAATCAACGACGCAGGATACAGGCCGTATAAATGGGATATGTGGCGGTGCTGAAGATCTGTCTCTTTGTAATCTTCTATCCATTCCTGAATACGCCCATCTTTGCTAATCACTCCTGCCGGTGGCACTAACTTCAATCTTTCTTCCAGTTCTTTTCTGAACTGGACATCCATATCCAGCACTTTAGAGGCAGTAATAACATTGGTGAACAATTCCCTTATAATCTGGTTATCAATCGTAGGCCCCATAGAAATACTGGCTGTTTTTCCGTTTGGCAAATAGAAAGTATTTTCAGGAGATACCGATGGTGAGGTTACCATCCACCCAGTTTTGGGATCTTTTATCTGGGCACTTTTATAGAACTCGGCAGAACCTTTGAGTACAGGATAGATATCTTTGAGATAGTTCCGGTCCATGCTAAAGGCATAATGTTCCCAGAGGTTGTTACACAACCATCCCGAACCGGCATTTGCAGCACCCCATGAGGCACTCTCACCGGGCTCGGTGAAACCCCATACATTGGTAATCACATGTGCAATCCATCCCTGTGCATTATAATAAGCTTTTGCCGTTCTCTCTCCCGGCTTGACCAACCCTTTTACAAGATCCGCCAGGGGCAGATTTAGTTCAGAAAGATTAGAAACTTCTAAAGGCCAGTGGTTCATTTGGACATTTACGTCCAGGTGATAATCCCCATTCCAGGGTGTATTGATCTCTTTGGCCCACAATCCCTGCAAATTTGGGGGCAGCAGGCCCACCCTTGTGCTGCTAATGCTTAAATACCTGGCGTATTGAAAAAACAGGGCGGCAAGACCCGGATCCTGATCGGCACGTTTATAAAACATCCCTAATCTCACATCTGTTGGCAAATCATGGGAAGTGCCAGATCCGAGATCCAAACTCAATCTTCTAAAAAGCTTGCTGAAATTGGAGATGTGCTTTGTCTTTTGAACATCGTAAGGCTTTTTTAATGCTGCTTCGAGAAATTCGCTGGTCTTTTCCTTAAATGCAAAGCCTTTAAAATCTGTTGCTGCAGAAATATAAATGATCAGTTCGGTTGCATCTTTAATGATGATAGCATGCTGATCGGTGCTAACGCTCCCCCCCTTTACACTTGTCTTCACCCGGGCAATGTACTGCATCCCTTTGCCATCGGTACCATTATCAAGTTGTCCTGACATCTGGAGCTCCTCTCCCATGGTCTTAACAGCAAACTTCTCAGGCCTGCTGATCGTGATCCGGCAATTGATCGTCCCGGGTTTATCAGCAACAATCTTAATTACGTTTACATCATCATCAAAGCTGCTGAAATATTCTCTAGTGTATTTTACACCGTTTAAGGTATAACTGCTATTAGCAATGGCATTGTTAAGCGAAAGTTCCCTATGGTAATCTTTAGGTATGGCAGCATGACCAGCTAAACCCCCATAGTTAAAATCAATTTCCAGCGCACCCAATGTTTGGAATTTACCCCACTGGGCTCCAGCCGATCCCGGGCCTTTACACACAAAGTCACGGTTGACCAAGGCCTGCGCCTCCTCATTTTTTCCTTCCAGAATAAGTTTCCTTATGGCAGGCAGGCTTTTATTCGCTTCATAGTTATTAGCATCCTGCGGAGATCCGGACCATAAGGTGATGTCATTTAAAACGATTTTTTCTTTTGAAATTCCCCCGTCTGGTGTCATGCCTAAGCGGCCGTTGCCAAGCGGCAAGGTCTCTTCCCACATATTGGCGGGCTTGTTGTACCATAACCTTAACTTTTGCTGGGCCGCAAGGTTAAGTGTATAAAAGACAAAAGCAAGTGTGATCAGACCCGATAATAAGCGTTTATTTCCTACAGCCATGCATCCTATTTTATATATAATCAATTTTGTCAATTAATAAACTGAAGAATAAATCCTCCTTTTGGAGCCATGGTGTAGGACCAGCCTGACGATATTGGATGCGTTTGTGCTTGAAATCCCATTACCGGATCGCTCCCTTCCGAAATTACCCTAAATTTAGAAAAGCCCTTGCCATATTTAGCAAGATCCACTGTAATAGGCAGCACGTCATTTGTACCATTTATACCCACAATATAAGAAAGGGAATCTTTCTGGCGGAAGAGCACTAATGATTTACCTGGTTCGGCCAAAACACTTTCGGTTTTATCCCATGTAGCCGGCATATCTTTTAATAGATTTTTAACCTCGACAGGGAGTGAATCAAATACCTCTTTTGAATCAGCAAAATGAATAATTCCCGACGTATATATCAGGGCAGTAGCAAGCTCATGAGCCGCTGTGTTTAGGCGGGGATATTTTCTCATCGTTAACGCAAACGGAGTATAGTCTGCAGGGCCAGCTACATTTCTTGTGAAAGGCAGCACTGTATTCTGTTCAGCGGCTTTATCAGGAAACCTTGGCTCATAAAAATAACTTTCCGTTCCCAGGATGGCTTCTGCCGTCATAAAATTTGGCCATGTTCTGTGCCAGCCCCTTGGAACAGTACTGCCGTGAAGATTTACCATGAGGTGTTCTTTTGCTGCGTCCTCAAAAACGGATTGTAAAGCTGCCATAACCTCTTGCCGGTCTGAGCACCAAAAATCTATTTTAACGCCTTTGACACCCATATCAGCCAACTGTTTGAACCTTTTCTTTCTTTTTACCGGATCAAAATATTCTGATGAATATCCCCAAACCATTGGTTTAATTCCTTTGGAAACCGCGTGGTCAATAATCCCGCCTTCTTTGTTTGCTTTTTCCCATCCCGCATCAAAGAGCGTATATTTAAAGCCAAATGAGGCCGAAAGATCTGTAAATTCTTTATAAATTTCAGGGGTATGGTCATCCGGATGCGACCACCATGACCATGCTGCTTTTCCTGGCTCTATCCATGTGGTATCTTCAATTTTAGATGCAGGGGCTAAATCTGTGATTAAGGTTGACAACAATATGTCTCCAGCATTTTCGCCAATGATAATTATCCTCCAGGGCATAACCCATGGAAGAGTTGACTCTGGATAAGCATTTTCTTTTTCAGGTAAAGGGAGCGTATATTTCTCGTCTTCTTTAGCAAATGCAACTTTATAGCGTCCTCCTTCCGCATCTGGCTGTAAATGACAACCTGGAAAAGAACCATCAGTTCCGGATTCCGCAATGAGGATCCAGGTATTATTTTCATTTACATTAAAAAGCGCAGGCATGCACCAGCCAACAGAAGGGTTGCGTGAATTATTAACTGTGTCTCCCGATTTTACACTAACGTAAAAATCTTCATAGCCCGGGGTATAGTCACCAGCTTTATTATAGGGTTGCATCCAGCCCTTTGCATTTTTCTCAATTTGGAATTCTGTAATTTCATCCTTTATCACCCTCTTTTTGTTGCCATCTTCCGGAAATCGATAACGAAAAGCGACACCTTCATCTCCGGCAATTAAATCCAGTATCATTAATGCGCCCTGGCTATTTTTAAAAGTTATGCTTTTACTTTCAAAAACATGATCTATTGATTTATAATTACCAACCTTCAACTCGTATTTCTCCCTTCTATCTTCAATGGGAGAGATTTTAGCAATTGATAGTCCGGAAGTGAAATTCTGATCAGCACAATCCAGGCCTAGAGGAGAATCGGAAATTAGTATTTTATCTTTTCGGGTTACATTATAATATAGCGCTCCATTCTCATTTAACGACAATGTAATTTTATTTGAACCATCTTTCGATTTTACATAAAGAGATTTACCTGGCACTTTACAACCGGTAAATAAAAGAAGCGATCCAAGGACAGATAATATCAGCGTTTGATAAATAAATCTATTTTTCATTTTTTATACTTATAAGTGAGTTTTCGGAAACATTTGTGAGATCCTGACGGAACACAGCCGGGACGGCATGCAGGATAAAAAAAACAGGAACAATGCACCTCAACGTGCAATTTTTTTTGCAAGGACATCCAGACATAGTGGTCATATTTGGTTTAATAAAGCATCAAAAGAAATCACAGATATGCATTTACCTGTCAATTCCAGATGTTTTCAAAAATAAAATTACGTTAAATAAAGAGGCGAAAAATGGATTATCCAACAGTAAAAATGGATAATATCCTCAATTAGGGATGCTCAGGGTTGGCATGTCCTCTATGTTGAAACTGCCTTTAATACTTGTTCTTTCCAGTTTAAGAATTTCATCTTGGTAGCTGGCCGGTTACAGCTAATGTTTTATTTCCAGATTTATAGAGATAATTAATCATGAGTTGTAGCTTCACCTAACAATCTCACTAACCAAGATGACAGGACTAATATTAGTGTACTTAGGGAAATCTGATTTTTTAGTAATGGAATTTAAGTGATAAAGTTTTCAGTTTAAAGTCTAAAAGAACACTTCTGTTGAGGCAACCAACAAAAGAAGCTCTAGTTGAGGTTCTGCCTCTAAGCCACTAGCCAAAAGTTCTGCATCAAACTTTTTAAACGACTCCAGTGATGTTAACACTTCATGGGCTTCCTCATTATCTAACTGATCGAAGTGCATAAACGTTTTCCCATCTGCAAGCAGCCAAGCACCATACTTAATACCGGGATGATTAAGTTCTTTCAGTTCGTTCACGATACCATTAATGTTTTTCTGGTTTACGGTTGCGAACGCTGCTGTGGTGGTATAACAAACTCGTACTATTTTCATATTCGATAATAATTTAATGTCAAAAATACCCAATAGAAAGACATTACAAACTACCTTATAGCGACAAATACGGGAGGTGATTATGACAAATGAAAGTAAATTCGTTGGTCATTTGTAGTTCACCTAATGAGCAGATATAAACCAGAGCTGCTTCATGTAGTTGTCGTGGCTCAGGTAATTGTTGAAGACTGATCAGGACTCCGAAACTCCGTTACTGAATAAATGTCCCAATGAATAAAAATACCAAGTTTAGCAGGATCACATGTCTGCCGAAGATTTTAATGTTCTAGAACTGGCAAACTATATTGGTATGAGCAACCGGTATTGTATAAAAAGATCAGAGCTATTACCGATTTATCTGTGAATGATTTTATAAAGACCATTCGTTTAAAAAAAGCAGCACAGCTATTTGCGCAGAAAACATATAATGTATCGGAAATTTCATATTTAGTCGGTTTTAATGACCCTAAGTAATTTAGCAGAGAATTCAAAAAGCAGTATGGGCAGAGCCCGAGAGAATTTGTTGCCACTATAGATGATAAGCAGTTTAAAAATCCATAATTAAAAACGTTTTTCTGAGGGGGCTTTACTTCACCATTTTTAACTCTTTAGGTATGGACTGCCGTTAAACTTGCGGCATTTTACATTTGGGTCTTAGTATGTGCTCATCGCTATCAATTGATTGTCGCAAAGGGGTAGAGTTGAGTCCTTATATCAGCAATTTTGTTATAAATCTTTTTGATCGGATTCGTTATCTATTTCTAAATCTTTATTAATCCCGTTCGGGTGATGCGCCTCAATCTGATCCGCCAATAAAAACAGCAGCTCTTCATTCAGCTTACCTGGATTCTGGCAAATGTGCAGGTAGTTGTTATCATCCGGCTCAAAACTGGCGACCAGTTTCCCCTCCTGAAATACTTTTACTTTACAGCTCTCGCCATCGTGGTGCAGGTATTCACCAATTTCGAAATGGTGAACTTGTTTGTCTACACTAATACTGATCGGATAATTTTCCATACATGTTTTTGTAACCCTAAAACAACTTCAAGGCGAAGTAGTTTGTCACTTTATTAGCCATGGCTAGATTTTCTGATTTGGTTAATTCAAATATACAGAACACCTCCTTTGTCTAGGATGCAGAATACACTTCCGAAATCTGATTGTTAAGGTACTTAAACGAAATTGGGATATCCCTACCAGGGTCATTGGTATTTCCTTCTATAAAAATGAATCCCCGATATCCAATTTGTTTTAACGCCCGCAAATAAGGCCTGAAATCATCACCTGCAACACCTGGCAAGGAGCGTTTCTCCTTCTCCGCGATTTCACAGAAACTAATCAGATCACCGGCAGCTATAATTTCCTCTGGAGACTCTCCTTCGCGCATCATGTGAAATATATCTGCATTAAGCCTAAAATAGGGTTCATCCACCCTTCTCACAATATCGGCAGCCGCATTCAAAGAAGTCAGGAAGTTTGTTTCAGATTTTTGCAGGTTTTCCAGCAATATGGTTACTTTATGTTTTTCTGCAACCTGACCCATTTTTTTGCATAGCACAACAAAATCATCTTTTGCCTTGTTCAAATCATAATTTTCGGGGATGTTCCTCGATCCAGAACTTCCTAAAACGATATATTTGATACCCGCTTTACGAGCCATAGTAAGGACAGAATCGACGTAACCCAGTACCTGCCTTTCATTGACTGCCGGGCCTGCAATCTTAATGCTGCCTGGAAAAAACAAATTACACATCAGCACCTTACACTTTGCTGATTTTATATCTTCAAGGTTCGTGCGCAGTTCACGCTCAGACAATGAAGGAGAAATCATTTTCCGAACAGACTCGCCGATCGAACGGAAGCCTGCTGCATAAGCAATACTATCCTGTTTCAAACTGGTCACAATACCAATGCGTGGATAATCTGGCTTTACAGAAACAAACCCTAACGACAAAAAAACGATTACAGTTAGCAATCCTAATCCTTTTATTATTTTCATACCCATTTCATTGCTTTTTCATAGCAAAACATAAATTATCATACCATATCATACCATCGTCCTAGCTAGATCTGCGAATACTCCGTAGGCTGAAGAAATGTGGCCGTTATCTTAGATACAAGCTTTGAGTCTGCATATTCCGGAATCACACTGATTTTCTTCCATTCCGGGTCAGCAATAAAAGTTTTCCAATGTTGGTCATGCGCGGCCATATCATCGAAGGTAACCATATAAATAAGGTTCGGTCGTGCCTCCCCTATGATCGTTTCTCCAAAGAATACTGGCTTAAAACCTAGCCTTTTAAAAATCTCAATCTCCCCTTCATCATTGAACATCTCACGTTTCTTTGCCCCAGCTGCCTCACTCGCATGCTCATATCTACGCAGCTCGAAAATGCGTTTACCCTTCGGTGGGAGCGCTAAGCCAGGCATGTTTTTAAAGGCTTTAAGTAAGGAACTTTCAATACGCTCATATGCTGGTTTTGTTGCTGGAGCATTCAGATATGCAGCACCTTCAGTATTATAGCGTTTATCCTGTTCAAGACTATTATTTATCGTCTCAAACTCTTGTAGCGATTGATAAGGGATTAGCGCAACCAATATCGATTGTCCTGAAGGCTTTATTTCGGTAAATACACCGACGTTTTTAATGCCCAGTCTATTCCATGCAGGAATTGCTGCTTTTTCAAGATAGTCTTCTACCAGGCGCTGCTGGTTAGCATCCTTTAAAGTATAGGTTCTAAGCTCATAATACAATTGTGTCATATTGCTAGGTTTAAGTTGAGCAAATCCAGTCCGAGGTAGTATCGCAGCGGCAGCACTGCTTATGATTGTTGTCTTTACGAAAGCACGTCTTTTCATATTGGATGTCAGTTTAACAGAGATGAATTTTACAAGGAGAAAGATGGCATCTATTTGCAAGTTTCAATTCACCAAGTTATTATTTAAATATTATATATGCAGTATGTAAAGAAACTTCTGTTACAGCTTCTCTCCTAATAACAACCTGATATGGGATCGTGCCCAGAGATCTAAATCATTTATTTTTATGACCCTTGCCTTTTGATCGCCCTTTACCCTTAGATTTTCCTGGAGATTTGTTTAAGTAAGCATTAGGGTTCTGTACGGGCTGAGCAATCAGACGTTCTGCTTGATCAATTGAATCTTTCAACCTTTCGTTCTCCAATGAATCTTTCAACATTTCGTTCTCCAAATTAAGCGCGGCTGTATCTACTATCTCTTCTTCCGGTTTATTTAAGATCGAGTAGCTGCCAAATAAGGCTAAACAGGCTAACAAAACACCTAAACCAATAACTATCGGCTTAAATTTGCGTAAGGCCTCTGGAAACGAGTTTTTAAAACTGTTACCAGAAAGACCGGGAGCTTTATTTTCCTCTTTTGCCTGGTTCGAAGGTAATACCTCCGGTGTTGCTAAGAGCTGGGGTGCATCGGCCAAGCTTACTGCACTTCCTGCAAGGACGGCGGCAGCACTTGCAGAAGTGTATACAAAAATATCTTTGGAAGAGATGCTGTTTAAAATGGTTTCATGTAACTTAATTCCAGAATCAAATCGGTTTCCAGGGTTCTTTTCTAAGCACTTGGCAATAACTGAAAGCAACCAACCAGGCACAAGCATTTCAAAGTCCCGTATTTCCTGTTGCCAGTTTTCAGGCAAATTCTGCTCCCTTAAATCAAGTATATCCGGAACTGGTTGCTCCATATGGGAAACCATAACCATATTTCTGGAGGTTTCGCTTTGGTTATTTAAAGGGAATGGAACCGTTCCCGCTAAGAGTTCAAACAGAATGATACCAAAGCTGTACACATCAGACTGTAAAAGCATCTCTCCTTCGTTCTGTTCGGGAGCCATAAATTCTATCGCTCCTGCATGCCTTAAACTGGTGCGTCTTTGCTCGTCAGTCATGACAGACAAACCAAAATCCAAAAGCATGTAGTTACCCGATTTGGTGTCAAACTTTACATTGTTGCTTTTGATGTCTCCATGTTTAACTGATACCTTATGGCAATGGGCCAGGGCATTGGATAATTGTTCGGCAACTTTGATGGTCTCCCTTATCGTAAACACTTTATCTCTAGGCACCTGAATGAGTTCTTCCAGATCGGGACCTTCGATGAACTCCATTTCAATAAAGGGAAGTGAACCGCTCTCGGTAATACCAGAACTTAAAATTTTGACAACGTGTGGATTTGGTTCCTCGTTTACTTTTTTAAGTTTGGATACTTCGTTCTGAAAGTCTCTATAGTTCTTGTCGTTTTCGTCCTCGCTGTGTAAAGGTGTCGGCAAAATTTTAACAGCTGATATCTGCTCACCACGCCTGGCTTTGTAAACAGAGCCTTGTCCACCTGTGCGTAAAGCACCGAGATTTTCAAGCCCTTCGGTTATCGTGAATACTTTAGCCATTTAAGGTAATCATCTTGCTTAATATAATCATCTGTTGAAATTTGCAATTTTGGTGAGACTGAGGTAAAGGTAATAAACAAACCCAGATATTAAGGGGGATCGTTTTTTCAGCTATCAATGTTACCTGAAAAATGAACTGTTTAATTCTAGCTTATAAATGTCGAAATTTTGTTATCAATGAAGCAAAAGTATTACTTATATTTAATAACCATTTATTAATTGAATCTATATAATGTTAAAGCAAATTCCTGTATATATTTTAATATTACTCTCCTTAGGCTGTACACCTAGCACAACTTACATAAACAGAGATGCTGATAAAGAAGATGCAGTTCGTATAACTGAAAAGTTTTATGATCTTATGAAACAAAAAGACTATCACAACATCTTTCCATTATGTAGTATGGGAGACAGGGGGTTTACTGAAGCACAAAGAAATCAATTACTTACTGAACATTTCAATAACATTCAAGAAAGATTGGGCTCAATTGTATCTGTCGACTTAATTAGTTGTGAAACAAAGCGTGTTGAAGGAAACCGCTCCTCAGGAGAATATATAGTGATTTTTGACGTATCACGATCAATAAAGCAGTCAAACAGGGAGGTATTTCGATTGTTACTTGAAGGTACAGAAATCAAAATAGCCGATTACAATATAAATAAAACATAGGCAGACTACCTTGCTTCCCAAGATGCTGCCCAACACAACACTTGTAGATTAATGAATCTGCATTTGCCAAAAATTATTTACATTCCTGCAGGGAAAGCAGGTTGTTTTTCAAACTTGTGTCTGCTTCAGTTTTCACATACATCGTTCCATTGGCAGTTTCTGCCGTAATGATTTTGGCCTTATTACCCATAGCATCCTTTACATAAGCTACTCCTGCATCGACTTTTATCCAATTGTATATCTCTATTCTAGTATTTTTACCTGAGGCCCCATTAATCTCGTTTATCCAGCCTAAGTGTGTGATTGCAACATTTGGATTTTCATGGTTTCCATTGTCTTTGTTGATACATGTAATTTTGATAGCCATATCTATTTTCCATACTGACCTAAATTGGTCATTTACAAACCTATAATCTTCTTTTCAAAAAAAAATCCGGTTTCCCGTATTTTGTCTGATTCAATGCAAGTTGGTCAGGAAATGCACAGTGTTCAAACAGAGCAAGCCCAACATTTCCATATGTCAATATTACGGATGGCGTTAAATTTCTTTCTGTGTTCTACGATTGAAGTATATAGCTCAGTATTATCAAGAGCTTCCTGTCCATATATGATATCCATGATCCGGTCGATGTCGTAAAGATGCCTGGACATGCGTTCCGTGCGTATGCGGTCTACAGGCTTACTGAATTCTTCATGTAGTAAAAACACCTTCTCCAGGAAGGTTCTGACCGGGGTAACTGTCAATATGCTGAATGGAACTCCAAAGTTGCCGGGATCATCAAGGTTTACTTCAATGATTGATGTAATCTCTCTTTGCTCTGAGGGTTCCCTTAATGAACGAGCTCCGATTTCAATGAGCACAGCTTCTTTTAGGTAACTTCCCTTTTCCAGTGAAGATTAGTAATATAATTCCAATACCTGGGGATCCCGATCCGAATCAGTGGTTTCGGCAACTTTTAGTTCGAATATATCTTTAGCCACCCCAAGATTCAATAATTCACTTTCCAGTGCATCTCGGAATGGCCCGGAGGTAAATTCACAGGAAGCTCTTCTTAGTTCTTTGATTTTATTTTTACTCAAGTTTTCCCCAAAACCCAATACAGATCTGTCTAAAACCCAATCTATATCCTCTGAAAATCTTTCAATTAAACCCCATGATTTACTTAAGGATGTCCCCCTTTAAAAACAATGTTATTTTCCATTCCGTACGGAAGATGGCAAATAATGTCATGGTAACCAACCAGTCCTTTTCTATCACATAAGCAAGTAATCCTGTTTTGTTACTGACAAGACCTAGTATATCATTTCGCTATTCAGTTTTTAGTTTAAGCCAATTAGTCATTTTGCAATTCCGCTAATTCCTTTATTAGTTTTACTATCCACGCCGGAGCAAACTTAATGTCATGTTTTAACATTTTGGGATCCTCCTCAGCCAGGATGGCTCTTAGCTGTCTTTAATTTTATCATCTACTCCTTTTTGCCCCAATTCCTGTAGAGCCTGTATAACCAGAGTACTGACTTCTCCCTTGGTGGCCAACTTTTTCGCTACGGCTGCCTTAAAGGTTATCCTTTGTTTCCCTACTTTAATTTTTCTGGGTGCCCCATCAGTAAGGTATACCATATTCGTGGGGATTTGAGTAATTAACCTCAGCTTATGCAAAGCAGCTGATCCTGTGGGAATAATCTTTACATGATCTCGTCTAGCTATCTGCACAGCAATTTCTTCTGTTGATGGATATAAATTTCCATATGTAGGATGTTGCTTGGGATAGAGGTAGATGCCTTGAGCTAGCCTCTCCAGCACCTTATCCTTTTCAAGACGTGATAAACTCATTTTAACTGCATCAACACTTCCTAATTCAGAAAAATCGGATGGAAACATTACGATTCCGCGCCTATGCTTAACAACCTTGTTATACACCTTATTATGAGGTGGTTGCTTTATTTATAACCAAATTATTATGTTACAAATTTATTAAATATTTGTAACAATGGGAATGAATTTAAGGATTATATCGGAGCCTGTTTTCTAACTGTTTCAAGAGAAACGCTATTTATAATGCCAAGTAGAATGTCACTCAACAGATCGATATAATTATCTTACTGACCAAACAATTAACCATTAGCTACTTGAAACAAACATAAAAGCCTTAGATTTCTCTAAGCTTTTGGCGCGCCTAACATAATGCTGGGCACGAACCAATTCCTTTCTGATTATCAGTTGCTGCGAATTTAGGAAAGTTTATTAAAACCTAAAACAACATAAGTTTAGGCATATTTCAGTGCTGGGTTATTACAGAACATTTGTCCTAAAATGGCACCCCAATTGGGAAAGTCATCTTGGCTTGAATTCCCACACAGAACACCACATTAACATTAATGTGAAATCTTCATTGAATATCTTGAAGAGGTGATCTGTTAGTTCATGTCTGATTTATATAACTTTGACGAAAACAAATATATGCTTAATGATACCCAAAGAATTTATAACAAGCATTATTAAAAAACTGACATTGCAGAACTGATTTCCGAATTAGTTGACTTAACACCTAACTGCTCACGATTGAGATCTTCCAGTTTTTTTCCCATCCTTCATTACAGCATCGCCAGAAAAACAGATATGAAAATGCTTCAAATGTAAAAAGGGTGGCGACGCGATGGACTCATTGTTAAATTATAGAAAGCCAACTTTCCTGAAGCCGTCCACTTTCTAGCTGAAAGATTTAAAATCGAAATACCAGAGGTTTAACTTCACCTATGCAACTTAACGTAAATCATATTTATTTTGAGCACTGGAAAGAAAACTGGAGCGATTAATGGTCAGTCATACAAGTGATCAACAAGCCAAAACCATATGAAAGAATCAAACCACAATCAGATCACCATTTGTTTTAGTCCAACAACTGATGAGCTAACCGAAATCTATCGATGGCTGGAAGAGGAAGAACGTTTAGAGAAATATGCAGGATTCTACTGCAATTGGGATAGTATCATATATTCATTTGAAAGAAAAGAAATAGCGATTATTAGTGATATGGGATCTCCAGTTGGTTTCATGAGTTGGATACTGGCAGAGAAAACTGCCAAAATTCAGTTGGCCGAAATCAAACCAGGCCATAGACAGCAAGGCTTAGGAAAAAAGTTAACTAATACTGTCCTTGATCACTTTAGAAATCATGGAATTTTCGCAGTGAAGTTACATTGTCAACCTCAAACATCAGAACAGGCATGGAAGAAAATTGGCTTTAAGAACTTTCCTGAGGTTGAAGAAATGCAATTTCTTAACAATGAAGAAGAAGGCCGCCAATTGTACCAGATCCTGGTTCCTCATCAAGAGGTGACCGAACGTGCAGACGCTCATGAAACTTTAGAGCTATGGCCTGTTGGATCGCATATGAGTGACAACATTCCTTCCAAATGGATTTTCAATATTGAGTATAGCCCAAACGGGGCACTTGCTAAACCGATCATTGCCCCCGCAAAACATAAATGGAATATATGCTGGAAAAAAGGTAGTGAGGTTATTAAAAATGACAGCATCAAGTACTTCAGCAAATCAGAAATACATTTTGACATTTTTTTGCTCATCACTGAATTCAGCCAGTAAATCTAAAAACCGCTCAGGGATGTTTATCGCAATTGTATGGCCAGACCGTTAAATTTGTGTCGCCTTGTTTTATTAGAAAAGCCTCCATTTCCTTTGAAACCGGAGGTTCCACGTAAAAATCCTTGAAACGTTCACGAAATAATTGCCATCTTCTGGATAAGTGACCATTCCTGCGCTCCATTGGGCAAATCCAAACCCATTGTAAAGCCCATATTTCTGCACAGCCAGTTTCTGTTCGGTTACGAAACGAACATGCGCCGACGATTCTGTCTGAAATATCGCTGAATAAATACCCATGAACATATGGATCATCTTCGCCTTCAGCGCCCCACATAATGGAATCATAGCCCATCTCCCTATTGAAGGCTCTGGCACGAATAAACATTTCTTTGTGTTTCCATTTCGGTGAATCAGAACGTACTAGTTCCGGCTCAGAGCTGTTCAAGCGCTCAGTGTTAAATCTTTTACTGGGTTCCGGCCTGAGGTAGAGCATAACTTTTTTATGCGCCTGCCGATGCTGACAATTGGCATCCGGATCTCCTTTTTCATACAAAAAACCGCATTCTGGGCACTTCACAGTTACCGGATGGGGCATCTTGCGAAATCTTGGTGCAGTGGAAGTTAGCATTGTAACCCTACTTTCAGAATCTAACATTGCCTCAACCTTAAAACCCGAAATAGACGTGCATTTCTCGCCTCTGCCATGCATTATCTCTGCGCGTTCACCAAATATTAATCGTAGTGGTTGATCCTTATGTCGCAAAGAATGATAGCGCATTACGTTCAGTTCACAACCGGTGAGCATTGTAGGTTTTTGGGATTTTAAATTCGGAAGAATCAAATCAACCAAACGATCTGGGAAAGTCATAAATCCAAGCCTTTCCAGAATAATCAAGACATAAGCCGCCTCCTCTACCCGAATGCCTTCAAAAAAAGATGTATTGGTTTGCCTGGAACGTGGAGTAAAGCAAATTTCTTCTAATTTTACATCCAGTAACTTCAAGACATCCCTGCATCTGTAATTCAGTCTTGAGTCCAAAGCATCCAACACATCTTCAAGGTCACTGACAAATGCCCATCCCGAAGTGGCGAACTTATTGAATAACCGATCAACTGCATATAATCTTGGGGGTATAGCCCGACGATGTAGTGCCTCCCAAAGATCAGACAGGAGCCCATAACCTGCGTTAACAAACTGTTCCATCAAAATTACGACTTAAAAAGATCCGGAGAGATCGGTACAGCTTCCGCATAACTTTCGCCGCCAGGGTGAATTTTAATTAGTTCTTTTGCAGGAAATTCCCGTTCGACAGGGCCATGTTCATTAAACACTTCTACCTTAATAATAGCGTCCATAATTTTCAAGATATTTTGGTGTTCTACCCTTAGTAAAAACCCTACGGTCTGAACCCTTTGTCCGCGATACATTTTCCCTTCGTGGGAATGCTGATAAATAACGTAGCCTTCGTGATCTGCGTCTAAGTAATGATTTAAATCAAGTTCTTTTGGAAGTTTAATGATATAACTAAAACCTTCTATAGTGCCAGCAGTCGTGTTCAAAAATTCAAATTTCAAATTGAAACTTATGTCTTTATATTTCCCAGCTGCCAGACCTGAGTCTCCGGTGGGCTTGATAATTGGAGTAATGGAAATCGCCTCTGTAAGGGCTGCTGCCGCTACTACATCGGTAGCAGAAAAAGGCCGCGCCACCCTAATAGGCAATTCTCGCGTTACCTTAGCAACTTCTGCAAATACATAACCCTGGTGATCTAATAACTTTTCATAAAGCTGGGTCATTCCATCTGGGTTGGAAAGATCAACAATATCCCTTCCCTTAAAACCGTAAGGTATGATGCTATTATCACGCCCACCAAAACTGGCCAGTATATACTTATTCGGATGGTCGTTGATGTCATTAATCATCAGCTCATATTCTGTACCTACCCCACCAGAAAATCCATCGGCCTTATTTTTAAAGCCTTTGGATAGAATGACAACAATTTTTGGGAAATTATGCATGGCTTGGTACATCATTTTTACAAAATCAATGGATGTTTCCTTCTGACTCAACCCTTTGTCCATATGTGCGTCGAAGCCTCCTGGTGTTCTCAAATGATTGACAAAGTCAAACACCTTCTCTTCATGTTCCTTTGTGTCCCAGCTATAGGAAACAAAAACCTGAATGGCCCCTGGCTCACTGCTTACGACATCTTCCGTTTCTCCCATAAATTCTTCTTCTATTTCAAAAGTTGACGCTCCTGTTCCACTATCAAACCTTTTGACTGGTGAATATTTTACGGATCTGTTACCCTGCAGTTCTTTTTTTTGCTCAGCAAGCTCTGCTTTTCTAAGCGTTTCCTTTTTCTTTATCAGAGTTTCCTTTTTGCTGCGCTTTTGCTTTTCCAAGTTATTGATAGACGTAGCAAAACCTAGCATCTCTTTCCTGTACCTCATGACTTGATCATTTTTACTTTTAATCAAAGAAACAGAAGTATTTTTATTGATTGTACGCAGCACACTATTGATCTTGGCGTCCCGGTCCATCATTTTCTTTTGTTCCGTATAGATTTTGTCGTCCAGACGCAGAATTTCCTTTTCCAAGGTGTTGATTTGAGAATGATAACTAGATATTGACATATTGTTCCAACTAAAATTTAAAGATAAGAATTTACAAGTTCCGCATTCTGTACGAGAAATTGATTATATCCAGGATTTGAGCATCGATTAACAGTTTTCTTCTATTTATTGAATAATTTAGCTTTCATATGTTTGAAATAATTAATTGTCACAGCAAGCTTAGTTTGGCGACGAACGACTTTACCTTAATATTAATGGGAATGAATGATGCTGGGTTAAAATCGGTCATCTGGCAATCTAAGGTTTCATTCTTAGCCGCAGCAGGAATTACCACGTTTAACAAAAGGATTTTAGATTGGATAGGATACTATAATATTAAGAGAGAGACTTCATTCATTTACCGCGCTGATATTTTTGTGGAAGGGCAAGAAATTATATATATTGTTAATGAATCAGCGGGCAATTCTGATCCTTACAGGCGAATAGAAATTGGAGTCATTTCGGAAAATAAGGATACAGCGAAGCAAATATTAATTAAATACGTAAACCACTTTAAAGATTCCTTAAAACTAAAAATAGACGGGCGACGAGTTCGGCACATGGATTTGGCTTGGTATAAAGCTAACGAAAATGACCTGGTTGATACGCATGTAAGTTACTACAGAAGCTTTAGTTATCCCTCAATTAGCGAAACCGATTCCCAAGCTGCCACACAATTAAATGATCCAGAAGCACGGGCAATTCTTCGGAAAATCTCTGAACAGGATTTATCCAAAAATCTGGATATTAAAGGTGAACATAAAGAGACTGTCCTAAAAACCATTGAGAAGCTGATATCATGGGATTTGGTTATTCCTAAAATCCTCATTTTCTGTAGAAAAAATGCAGCTGCAATCGCAGTGATACAATCACGAGATGAAATCACCGGCTCGAACGCAGTTGGAGTACGCTGCCCGCATTGCGGAAGAAAGTTTTCCGAGGAATTGATCAAAGAAAGCTATATGATCAGCGATCTTGGAAAAAAGATGACTAGAGGAAGCCATTGGATGACCATTTTAATTACGAATACTTTAATTGCTAGTGGTATACCGAAAAAAAACATCATTTGGAATCTAACTGAAGATAGCGAGGAAGTGGACTGCGTAGTCCAATTCAAAGATCAAGTATGGATTTTTGAACTTAAAGACCGGAATTTCGAGTCAGGTGATGCTCACCCCCTGACATATCGGGCGGTTAAATTCAAGGCAAGTAAAATAATTGTTTTTACCACTGGAAAGGTTACAAAAGATGCACGCAATGTATTTAAGGATATGTCACGTAATTCCAGAATTGATGGATTATATGGTATACCGACTTATATCGAAGGCATACTCCCGCTTAAAGCTGCTATTGATACCATGGTAAAAAACGAAACCATTATGCATGTAAGTAAAAAGGCAAAAGAGATCAGTCTGCTAGCTGGAATGGATTTCTCTCCTATTTTTTCTCACATATTAGGAGATTATAGTGTGGACATCGAGAATGGACGTAAAGAAAACGTCAATATTTTTCGCTAACAGAAATTGTAACGGCATCAAATTGACGGGGCCAAGAGTAAAGAACTTAATCGAGTGACAACTTAACATGTGAATTCAAGCCAAGGAGTTTTCCTTGGCTTGAATTCATTCCCTAGCAATCCGATTTTCAAGGTGCAAAGATCAAGAGACAAACAAACTGATTTACAGCTGTTCAACTAAAGTTTACATTCCCCTATTGTAAGCAGGCATTTAAATTTTGATATTGCATCGAATACTAGTAATAAATAATGTCTGAAGACCAAAAAAAACAACTTGAGCAGCAGCTCTGGAATATAGCCAACACCTTACGTGGCAAGATGGATGCCGATGAATTCCGCGACTACATTTTGGGGTTTATCTTCTACAAATACTTAAGTGAAAAAATGCTGATTTACGCTAATGAGATTTTGGAAGAGGACGGCATTACCTACCAAAGCATAGATGAATCTTCTACAGAAGGCAAAGAATACTTGCAAGCAATACATGATGAGGCAATTAACAAATTGGGTTACTTCCTAAAACCTTCAGAACTCTTCAGTGAGGTGGCACGTCGTGGAAATGCTAATGCTGAGGATGCTCAGGGAGAGGGTCAAAGTAATTTCATTCTCGGCGACCTGACAACAATTCTTCATAATATTGAACAAAGTACCATGGGTACTGACAGTGAAGATGATTTCGATAACCTGTTCGAAGATCTAGACCTTACATCTACTAAGCTCGGCAGAACGGAGAGCGCAAAAAACGAACTCATTTCTAAGGTGCTCGCCCATCTCGATAAAATAGATTTTAAACTTAAGGATGCTAATGCTGATGTACTGGGCGATGCCTATGAGTATTTAATCGGTCAATTTGCTAGTGGGGCTGGTAAAAAAGCTGGAGAGTTTTATACTCCTCAACAAGTATCTATTGTACTCGCTAAGATTGTGGCTACAGGCAAAACTAAACTGAAGTCTGTATACGATCCAACCTGCGGCTCTGGGTCTCTCCTATTGCGCGTGGCTAAAGAAGTAGAACAGGTTTCCAGCTTTTATGGGCAAGAACTCAACCGTACTACTTATAACCTTGCCAGGATGAACATGATTCTTCATGACGTTCATTACCGAAATTTTAATATCAAACAGGATGACACTTTAGTGCATCCGCAACACCTAGATCAGCAGTTTGAAGCAATAGTTGCTAACCCACCCTTCTCAGCTCACTGGAGTGCAAGCTCCCTTTTCATGAGTGATGATCGTTTTAGTCAATACGGCAAACTAGCACCTTCAAGTAAGGCAGATTTTGCTTTCGTACAACACATGATTCATCACCTAGCTGAAAACGGCACTATGGCTGTCGTTTTACCCCATGGTGTGCTTTTTAGAGGAGCGGCTGAAGGACATATTAGAAAGTTCTTAGTTAAAGACAGAAATTACTTGGATGCTGTAATTGGCTTACCCGGAAATATTTTCTACGGCACTAGTATACCGACCTGTATTTTAGTGTTTAAAAAATGCCGTAAAGTCGACGATAACATTTTGTTTATAGATGCCAGTCAGCACTTTGGTAAAGTGGGCAATCAGAATTTCTTACGCACAGAAGATATTGAAAACATTATTAATACTTTTCGTGACAGATCTTCTTCTTTGAAATACAGCTACACAGCTACTTTAAAGGATGTTGAGGAAAACGACTACAACCTAAACATTCCTCGTTACGTAGATACATTTGTGGAAGAAGATTCTATTGACATAATTTCAATTTCAACAAAATTACAAGCAATTGAAGCAGAGATTAGAGATACAGATAATGTGATTTCGGGTTTTTGTAAGGATCTGGGAATTAATACACCGTTTTAACTATGGAGGAATTCAATAATTCACCTGCCATCAGATTTTCTGAATTTAGGGACACTTGGTCATATCACACTTTAGGTCAGCTGTCCAAAGAAGTAATGTATGGAATGAATAGTTCAGCCATTGATTTTGATGGAGTGAACAAATACTTAAGGATTACAGATATAGATGAAGAATCTAGAAGATTTATCCCTAAGCCGTTAACTTCACCAGATGGAAATATCGAGGACAAGTATAAGCTTAAAGAGGGTGATATTGTATTTGCTCGAACAGGTGCCAGTGTAGGAAAAAGTTATCTATATAAAAAAGAAGATGGTAATGTGTTGTTTGCAGGATTTTTAATCAAATTCTCGCTTTGTGGAGCTCATCCAGCTTTTATATATTACCTTACTCTAAGGGATCAATACATGAGATGGTTGAAATTGATGTCAATGAGGTCAGGTCAACCTGGGATTAATGCGGAAGAATACAAGTCACTTAAATTACTCATTCCTAATCTATCTGAACAACAAAAGATCGCAGCTTTCCTTACCGCTGTGGATGATAAAATTCAACAGCTCAGGAAGAAGAAAGCATTGTTGGATCAGTACAAGAAAGGCGTTATGCAGCAAATTTTCAATCAGGAGATTAGATTCAAAAATAATGAGGGAAACGAGTTCCCAGAATGGGTGGAGAGAAAATTAGGAGAAATAACTGAAGTTACCAAGTTAGCTGGATATGAATTCACTAAACACGTCCTTTACAAGGACTCCGGCAAGACAATCGCTTTGAGAGGGTTAAATATTAAATTTAACACACTAGATTTAAAGGACGTAAAGTATATTGACGACAGTGATTTCAGTAAATTAAAACGAAGCAAACTGTATATAAATGACATCATGTATACGTATGTGGGAACAATTGGAGAAGTTGCTTTAATTCAAGAAAATGACAGATTTTATTTGGCACCGAATGTTGCACGTATTAGAGTCCTTACTGAAGAAGTTAGTCCTTCATACTTATTGCAATATTTTAATCTAGATACATTTAAAGACAAAGAGGTGAAAAATTATATTGCTACTAGCTCTCAACCCGCATTGTCGATGGAAAATATACGAAAATTCAGAATTAAATTGCCGTGTCCTCTTGAACAAACGAAAATAGTAAACTTCCTTTCCTCTATTGACAACAAAATTAACCATGTAAATCGACAATTGGAACAGACTAACCAATACAAAAAAGGCTTAATCCAAAAAATGTTTGTTTAAAATTAACGCTCTCACTATGACCACCCAATCAGAACAAGTACTAGAAGAAAACCTCGTTAAGCAGCTCAATGAATTAGGCCATGAAGCCGTTACCATTAAAGACGAAACCGCGCTACTTGCCAACTTAAAAAAACAACTCGAAAAGCATAACCGCACCAAGTTCTCCCCTGCTGAATTCGCCAAAATACTCAACCAGTTAAACAAGGCAAGTAGCGTGTTTGAACGAGCAAAGATCCTCCGTGATAGGTATGCCCTATCAAAAGATGACGGCACCACCGAGTACGTGCAATTCATCAACCAGGAACACTGGTGCAAAAATGAATTCCAAGTCACCAATCAAATCACAATAGAAGGTAGTTATAAAAACCGCTACGATGTAACCATTCTCATTAACGGATTGCCTTTAGTCCAGATAGAGCTTAAAAGAAGAGGCTTGGAATTAAAAGAAGCCTTTAATCAGATCAATCGTTACCACAGGCACTCCTATGGCTCTTCTGATGGCTTATTTTTATATGTTCAGTTATTTGTCATCAGTAATGGGGTTAACACCAAGTATTACGCGAACAACCGGATAACAGATCTCAATTTCAAGCAAACATTTTACTGGGCAGATAGGGAAAACAAGAACATAACCCAGTTGGAATCCTTTGCTGACATCTTCCTAGAGCCATGTCACCTGGCGAAGATGGTAACGAAATACGTCGTGTTAAACGAAACCAATAAAGCACTTATGGTATTGAGGCCTTATCAATACTTTGCAGTGGAAGCTTTGCTTGATAGGGTTAAGACCAGCAAGAAAAACGGCTATATCTGGCACACCACGGGTTCAGGAAAAACACTTACATCATTTAAGGCCAGTCAGCTGTTGATGGACTTACCGAAAGTGCATAAGATTGTATTTGTAGTCGACCGTCGAGATCTGGATTACCAGACAAATAAGGAGTTCAACAGCTTTAGTAAAGGTAGCGTTGACGAAACCGAAGACACACAATCACTAGTATCGAAGTTTACTGATGATACTAAATTAATCATAACAACCATCCAGAAGCTAAACAATGCTGTGTTTAACAAACGGTATTATAGCAAGATGGAGAAACTCCAGAATAAGCGTATCGTTTTTATTTTTGATGAATGCCACCGCAGTCAGTTTGGTGACACTCATAAGCGCATTAAAAACTTTTTCAACAACCACCAAATGTTTGGATTTACCGGTACTCCTATCTTCGCGAAGAACGCCGTAGGAAACGCTAACGGTAAGAGGACGACCACTGAATTATTTGACGATTGCCTTCACAAGTATGTCATCACTGATGCAATTGCGGACGACAATGTATTGAAGTTTTCAATTGAGTACGTTGGTCGCTATAAAGACAAATTAGACAAACCCACCTATGTAGATATTCCTGTAGAAGACATAGACACAAAAGAGCTCTTGGAGAGCCCTAAACGTCTGGAGAAAATCACTGACTACGTGATCGATAATCATGACCGTAAAACACATAGCAAGACCTTCACAGCGATGTTTTGTGTCAGCAGCATAGAAACACTTACAAAGTATTATGAGTTGTTTAAAACGAAAAAAGAGGAAGGCAAGCATAAATTAAGGATTGCTACTATATTCTCCTACGGTGCAAACGAGGACGATAAGGACGCAAACGGTATTATTGAAGAAACAGACATTTTCGATATGGCCGCTGAACCATTGGAAAGTTACAAAACTCAACACAGCCGCGACGTCCTGGAAGGTTGCATAGCAGATTACAATGCAATGTTTGGCACCAAGTTCAGCACCAGGGATAGTCACTCTTTCTACCTTTATTACAATGATATTGCTAAAAAGGTAAAGGAAAAACAGATTGACTTACTTTTGGTAGTCAATATGTTTCTCACTGGGTTTGACAGCAAGACTTTAAATACACTCTACGTAGATAAAAACCTGAAATACCATGGTTTAATTCAGGCTTTTTCACGTACCAACCGTATTTTAAACGAATTGAAATCTCAAGGGAACATCGTTTGTTTCCGTAACTTAAAAGAGGCCACAGATGAGGCCATTGCACTTTTTTCAGATAAAAATGCAAAGGATATCATCGTCATGGAACCATACGAGGATTATGTTGCCAAGTTTAACAAGGCTTATGCTGAGTTGATGGAGATTACACCAACAGTAGATAGTGTAACAGATTTAACCAGTGAACGGGAGAAAATGCTCTTTGTACAAGCGTTCCGTAATTTGATACGCATCAACAACATCTTAACAAGCTTTGCAGACTTTAAGCCTGAAGACATACAAATGGATCCACAGGAGTTTGCTGATTATAAGAGTAAATACCTGGATATTTATGAAAGTTCAAAAGGGCCTGATAAAGAAAAGGTGTCTATACTAGATGATGTAGACTTTGAGTTAGAGTTGATCCATAGAGATGAAATCAACGTAGATTACATTTTAGCCCTCCTTGCTAAACTTACTGGTACAGATGAAAAGGAGAAAAAGCGAAATGAGAAACAGATTAAGGATCTTATTGATGGAACTGTTCAGCTTCGTAGTAAAAAGGAACTTATCGAGAAGTTCATTGCTGAAAACATCCCTCACATTCAGAAAACCGACGACGTAACTAAGCAGTTTGGCCAATTCTGGACTAAAGAGAAGGTAGCTGCTTTTGAAGTCCTGGTCGCTGAAGAAGGTCTTAAACCTGCAGAGCTTCAAAAAGTAATTGAAAACTACCTGTATAATGAGCGCACTCCTCTACGAGAAGATATCGTTAATGCCTTACAGGAGAAACCTAAATTACTGGAGCGCCAGACCAAAGTACCCAGGGTTTTAGAAAAGATCGTGCATTACGTTAAGACGTTCTTTGACGGTGTAAACGAAAAAGCAGCTTAATTGACGGTAGATGAATGACCACCGTCTAAACATATTTGGAAGTAAGATAAAATAATTTTATATCTGTAAGGTAATGAATTATCCTCAACGCAATTATCGGCCTGAAGAATCTCTACTAATACCTATTTTAAAACAATCAAGTAAACCATGCAGTACACCCATGCGGAGATGTAGGCCAGTTCCAATTTAAGTGTCGTTAAATACTTACCTTTGCAAAATGTATTACAGAAGAAAATTGCTTCTAGGGTTATTACAGGAGTTCGGAAACCACCTGGATAAAACCAGGTTGCAAAAGCTGCTTTTCCTATTGTCACGGTTTCAAAAAAAACAAGATTATTATTTTGTTCCCTACAAATACGGATGCTATTCCTTTCAAAGTATGGCTGATGTAAATACACTAGTGAAGTACAACATTATTTCCTTGGAAGATAATGAGATTCGCCACATTACCGAATTAGATTATCTTGCTCAACTTAAGATCACTGATCGGCAGGCCATTAAAAGCCTGAAACAGATTTATGGGTTGAAAACAAGTAGGGAACTGGTAAAGTCCACGTACCTATCTCACCCTTATTATGCGATTAACAGTACAATTGCTAAAAATTTGCTTAACGAAGAACAGTATGCAAGGGTGATTGCAGCAAGACCTGTGAAGCAAAAATCTGTGCTTTTTACCATAGGTTATGAAGGACGGAGTTTGGAGGAGTACTTGAACAAACTTATTCAAAATGACGTTAGACTACTTTGTGATGTTAGGAACAATGCATTAAGCATGAAATTTGGTTTTTCAAAAGGCACCTTGCAGAAGGCATGCGAAAGTGTAGGGGTAAAATATATGCACCTTCCAGAGGTTGGCATTAAATCACAACTACGACAGGAGCTTAACAAACAAAGTGATTACGATGCATTATTCGAAGACTATAAAAACACAGTTCTTATTGAATCAGTTGATAGCCAGGAAAAAATTTTAGAATTATTACATGAAAACCACCGGATTGCATTAACTTGCTTTGAAGCAGACATTTGCCAGTGTCATCGTAAACCTCTAGCTGAAGCCATAAGTAAACTGAAACACTGGGACTATGAATTGCGCCATATATAAATCGTATGTCCAAAAAAAAGGTTCTCATTGTCGTTACCACCTATCCACTCCCTTCCAGAAGTTATGATGAACTCGTTTGCACCGCTGGAGTGCTTGAGGACGGTACCTGGATCAGGATCTATCCAGTTCCATTTAAATTTCTTTCCGGGCTTCGCAATGATGGAATAGTCGAAACTTACAAATTCACATGGATAGAGTTAGAACTTGAGCGACGGAAAGACGATTTCCGGCCAGAAAGCTACTCACCACTAAATCGTAACTTTTCAGACATTAATATCTTAGACGGGATATCCGTTAAAGGCGGAAAGAAGGCAAGGCACGCTTCTTGGCTTAAAAGAAAAGAGCTTTGCACAAAAAATGTTTATACTGACCTGACTCAGTTAGTCGCAGATTCCCAAGATCCTACCAATGTTTCCTTGGCTACCTTCAAACCAACAAGATTTATCGGATTTGATCATGAAGAGGATGAAAGGGAATGGAAATCTGAATGGCAAGAGCAGTTAAAACAATACGATATGTTTTATACACCTAAAAAAAATGGTGTACCAAGAAAACTGATCAAAAAAATTCCATATAAGTTCTTTTACCGGTTTGAAGACTGCAATGGCCGTAAAGCTAGACTTATGATTGAAGATTGGGAAATTGGGCAGCTATTTTTCAATTGTCTGGCCATACATAAGGATGAATTGATAGCGGTACAAAAGGTTAAAGAGCAATACTGGGATAATTTTATGTTAAGGGATATATATTTATTTTTAGGCACAACACAACAGTGGCATCGCAGACGATCTACTAATCCATTTGTTATAACAGGGGTGTTTTATCCTCCTCACCTTGCTGAAGAAGTTCTACCTGTTTGCAACCAATTAAGCTTATTTGCTAGCTTATAGAAGTGGTGTGTCTCCACATTCTTTTCAGACAACACTTTCGTAACGTATTAAAATTAGGGTACAAAGTCAACGAGCATTACTGAATCTTAAACCTGTTTAAAATCATTCAATTATTACAATCTCTACGCGAGTTAAAGAACTTGTTCCTTGAAGGTGTAAAGGTTTAACACGGTTAGGCAGTCAAAATAATGCTTAGGAATAAGTCAACTGGTGCATCATTGAACCGCTTTGTATGGATAAACCGTTATAAACTTAACCCATCCACCTAAAGATTTTGCCTTTATTATCAATTGATAAAAAGCTAATTGCTTTAAGTTAATTAACAGGGTTGCGTATAACTTAATGATCTAAATGTGGTGATCAACGTGTTATTGCTGAATACCAAGTTTCATCTTCTTCATTTTGCTTGCTTACTGATTGTACAGAAAGAGCTTTTTCGAGCCATATTTCTACTTGTGAAATAGTTAAACCAAGTCGAGTGCAAAGCATCTCCTTTGAGACGGGACCTGATTTAAATAAATGGCGCCATTGGGTCAAAAATAGTTCATAGAATTCTGTTCCATGTTCATTGTTTTCTTTCGAAAGATCACATTCAGAAGTCGAAGAAGTCCCAATCTCTTTATTTACAGCATGTTTATGGCCTTTCATCGAAGGTTTTGGTTCTTTTTCAAATAAAGTTCCTTGGTTACTATCCTTTGCAGGATTTTTCAAAGACTCAGCTGATATACCAGACACATCAACAAGCAATTTTGCACCAAGCTTTAAAATCTCACGGTTTCCTTTTTCTTCACTATCAAAAACCCATAAGGGTACCCAGTCATTTTTCAGGTTTTCTTTAGCACCTTCCCAAGTGCCACCTTTGATATCTGATTTAACTACGATAGAAAAATCGGACATGCTGTAAATCAGCTTATTTCTGGACATTGCATTGCCTGCATTAAATCCTGCTTCAGGATTGTAAGGAGACATCAGCACGAGTTTTCCGGAGACTATGTGCTTACGATACTGTGAGCTGGCAGACTTTTTAATAAGGGAATCTGCTAAAATCCCTACACTGCTACCACCTGCATCCAATGCTCCTAGCATAGCCGCTTCATCCACTCCTTTCGCTCCGCCTGATACAATACCATATTTTTGTTGTACCATCTTTTGGCCGATTTGATTAGAATGCTCCAAATCAAGTTCATCAGTTGCCCTTGAACCAACTACTCCGGCATAATGCTGTTGTAACAACTCCTTGTTTCCGATACCAAAAAAAATACTAGGTGCCAACCCCTTTAGTTTCTCCTTGATTTTAGATGGGTAGTCTTGATCACCCCTATTTATTATCCAGACACCAGCTCGGCTCCACTTATCCAATGCAATACCCAAGGCTGCCTTTCTTTCCAAAAGGCCCAATAATCTGTTTTTACTAATCCCCTGATCGTTCCAATCTGCTAGAATAGTCTCCGATTCATTACTCAGAAATATTTCCGGGCTCAGGTTTTTGGTCTGCTGCCATCTTACAAATTTGTTCCATTCTGTCAACGACAGTGGTTTATGCACCTTATCTGTCGTTTTAGAAAAATAGGCAGTGAACAATAATGTTGCTTTGGTTCTTTCGGTCATGTTTAACTAATTAACTGCTGTTGAGGTCAACGCAGCCGCATAAACCGGACCACTACCAGCCTGGCGCAATAAAGCCGCAATTATGGTAAAGGTCCATCCTGAATCGATTGCATCATCCAACAATAGCACAGGGCCTTCAGGGATTTTTCCTTCGACCTTAAATGCGCCGTCCAAATTTAAGCATTGGAAATAACTATTTTGTTGTTCTTTTTGTGGATTTGTGTCTTTTATTTTCGTTACACAGGGATAAAATGGTAATCCCAAACTATCGGCAAGCCGCTTAGCGAAATCAGGTACAAGTTCAGGATGTCTATTTGAGGGAACACACGTTACCCAGCACGGGAAGTTATTGCGATCGATTTTATGGCTGATCATATTTCCCATCGCTTCCACTAGTTCTCCCCTGAAGCCTCCCTTATGCTTATCCTCAGCAACCAAGTGCCCCCAGCCCGCATCACCCCACCTAGACAGGACCCAAGTTCCTTCAGACAGCAGAC
Source organism: Pedobacter sp. CAN_A7 (assembly GCF_015752175.1). Taxonomy (NCBI): domain Bacteria; kingdom Pseudomonadati; phylum Bacteroidota; class Sphingobacteriia; order Sphingobacteriales; family Sphingobacteriaceae; genus Pedobacter; species Pedobacter sp. CAN_A7. The sequence goes on from NZ_JADOUW010000003.1 coordinate 626,821, forward strand.
TTAAAGGTATCTTTGCCGGGATAAGATATTCCTGCAATGCTCCCTTATTAATTTGCTTTCTAGGACCTACAAAGAATTCCGAATGCCTTAAAAAAGTTGAAGCATCCAGGATAAGTGCATGACTTACTTGCTTTGTAAAAATAGCTGCCCCTCGGCAATATTCACACTTGCCACAAGGATTCATGATATTATCATCTAAAACTTCCTGAAGATAGTTCATCAAACATCCAGTGTGCTGGACGTAATCTTTTACCTCTACCCATTCAAGGGCTTTCTGATCCTTTAGCCGTTTTATTTTTCCAGTATCTAACTGATAGTCGACAGCTGTCCGCATGTATTTTGTCCCATCCTTATAGATTGGAGAAGGATCTTCAACAGTTAGGTATTTAAGCACTTTTTCTATTTGTCCTTTAGTAAGGTTTATCTGCTCAACCAGTTTAGGAATAGAAAGGCCGTCGCTCTTTTCCAATTCTCCAAGGATCATTTCAACATCATGTAAACTTGGAAAAGCAGATTTTTTGAAATAATCGTGTATATCATCATCCTCTTTACCTGAGAGTAATATGCAGTAAGCATCTTGGATATTACGCCCCGCCCTTCCTACTTGTTGGTAGTAGGCTATAATCGAACCCGGAGCCTGAAAATGTATAACAAATCCTAAATCGGGTTTATCATAGCCCATACCAAGTGCTGAGGTAGATACTAAAGCTTTAATCTTGTTTCCAAGAAGCATCGCCTCAAGCTGTTCCCGGTGTTCATCGCTTGTCAATTCACCATCCTCCGCCCCGGAAAAATATGGAGCTACAGCTATCTTATTTTTATTTAGGTATTCACTTACCAATTTCGCGTCACGTTTCGTTAAGGTATAAATGATGCCGCTTCCAGGCATCTTGGGAACATTTTCAACCAACCATGCTAACCGTTCCGCTTGATCCGCCATTTCGATATTTTGCAAAGAAATACTATCTCTCGTTAATGGACCGCGTATTACTTTAACATCGCCTAACTGGTTTACAATATCATTTATAACCCGATCGTTCGCTGTAGCAGTTGTTCCTAGTATTGGCATTCCATCCGGCATCATTTTCAGAATATTGGTAATCCTGCGGTAGTCCGTACGAAAATCATGCCCCCAATCGGAAATACAATGCGCTTCGTCTACCACGAATAAGCCAATACGATCTGCAATTTTTTCCAAAAAAGTAGAGACAAATTTCTCATTTGCCAAACGTTCTGGAGAGATGAGCAAAGCATCTACTTTATCATCGAGTACAGCTTGTTTGATCTGCTCCCACTCTTCTATGTTACTCGTGTTTATCGTCTCCGCCCTTACGCCCAATCGTTCTGCTGATTCAATTTGATTTCTCATTAACGCCAACAATGGTGATATGATAATAGTGGGTCCACGTCCTTGATTCCTCAATATTTTAGTGCTGATAAAATAGACTGAACTTTTCCCCCAACCGGTTCTCTCGACAACTAGTAATTTCTTTTTTTGATTAACAACTAGATCGATAGCTTCCCATTGATTTTCCCTAAAATTTGCAGATTGGTTTTGGAGTGACCTGCGCAATAACTCTAATGCAGATGTTCTAGTTGACATTAGTTTGGATTAATATTGTCTTTGTGATTAATCATCGTTTCGTTTTATTTGGGAAAAATAGGAAAAAGCATCACATACAAATTATGGTTTCCCATAATTTAAAAACAAATATTTTTATGATCGAAGAAAGGGCGATTATTCCTGCAAACTACAGTAGTTCCAATACATTTAATTTTCAGATTTTTAAGAAATATCTCTTAGTGATAGAAACGGAGTCGCCAATAATATAATCTGCCCGTCTGTTGGTTATGTTAAGTTGACGGTTCAGTTAATGGGAATAACCTGATCGAACCCTCGATAGTTTCCAGGTATGATCCAGACTTATTACGGTCAGGAAAGTTACCCTTTTCTGGACAAACTAAATTATGCGTAAATTCATAAACCAATTCCCCAAAAGCTTCTACGTCCCGGTCAGACACCAGCGACCCATCGAAATTATAATGTGCACCAACCTGGTTTCGCACTGCTGAAAGTTGTTTGAGTGCATCCAGCAAGGGCTTAAGTTCCTGTTCTTTTACAAAAGCGGAATAATCATAAGCACCCAGCTCATCTTTTTTGAAATGCTGCACTTTAAGTACCTTCTGAAGTTTTGATGATATACAATCGAGTAACTCCCGTAACACATATTCACTTTTTGATTTCCGGGGGACTTTACATGCATACTTAACAGAAATGAAATCTAGAACATTTTCTAACACTGTACCGGCCAGGCTGGAAATCCTTTGCCTGTCGAATTCAGGACTATCAAGTGCCTTTCTGAGTTCTTCTAGATCAATTTTCCCATTTTGAGTCCGTATTCCATTCTCTATGCTCCAGTTTCTAAGTTCTATAAAATGTACCTGATGTGATGGAGCTCTGCTAAATCTGTATCTGTCTTTCCAGGGGCGGTAATGTGTCGTAATTAATATATGCGCAAAAGCGCTTACCTGTTCATGGAGTATTTCTATGAAACGATCTAGATGGGTTTCGTCGACCGACATTACCACGTCATCTAGTATCAGAATGGTGTCCTCCTCATTGTATTTTCTGGCAAGCGCCAAAAAAATACAAATACCTAACGTATCAAGGTGAGATTCACTGTATACCGATTGCGGAGTAATTGAGCTTTGTGAGTGAAAATCAGCATTGAGTTCAAGGGAATTTTTAGCATTAGGTTTTAGAAAAATTCGAATGCCACCAAGATTTTCATCGGGATGCATTTTCTGGTAGAGTAATTCTACATCACCTGAAATGGAATTGAGTTCCTGATCTATAAACTCTTTTCTGGAGGTCTCGACAATGGACAGTGCAGATGCGGTCATAAGCGCTAGTTGTTCTGCTTTACCTTGTTGTTTAGTTGATTTAACTAGTGCTTCAAATTGCTGTTTGATTAAATTATGCTGATTTTTTGACTTCTCAATATTTTCACTTTCAGCTTGCAAGTCACCAACAAACATTTGGACAGCTACATTGCAGGCATTAAACAATTTGTATTTTTCATTATTGCCGGATGATTTTTCAAACTGTTCAACGTTTGATATTAGTGGGTCATCGGGTGCCAACATCTTTTTTAATGCTGGAATGAAAACTTCCAAGTTTTCTATAAAAGAACTGACCTGAGTTTTTAGAGTGGATTCAGTCTGGTCTTTCAGCTTTTTCGCTTCTTCCTGAACTTTCTGGGCAGCCTGGAAAATATTCATTTTAGATATTTTCTCCTTTAGAGAAGAAAGTAATTGCTGTTTATTAATACCTTGATCACACACTGGACAAAGTTCAGTTTCAGCTTTCCCTGAAATGTAGCTATTTGCTTCGCTAAGTACTTTTAATATCGAGAAATCATTCAAAGGATTGTCCCGATTGAGCCCCTGGATCTTTTCGACTGCTGCCCGTTCGATTTTGATATTTGCCCCATATTTTGCATTTGTTTTTTTGACGTCATCCCTTTTCGAAAGTAGAGTAATCCAATCCTGTAAAACCTGCTTGATCTTTCCCTGACGTTCCAGCAGCTTTGATATATCCTTACTGCTTTCGGCCTTTGCCCAGATCTCCCAGCTACCCATAGGACTATTTTCCAACTGCCAGCTTTTTATGAGAGTTTCTGTAGCCGAATTTATAACTGCTTTCAGTTGGCTAAACGCTAAGACGGCTGATTTCTTTGCTTTTCTAAGCTCCTCCTCACATTTCATAATTTCACCCACATCAATATAGTCTTTCAGCACTTCATATCTTTTGGCTGGCTCGGCGTCAATTAAATGAATAATATGGCTCCTGCGCAAGTGCCTGACCACGGGGAAACCGGCTGATGGTGTTTTAATAAATCCGGTACCAGATGCATTAAGCGCCGTGTTGAAGATACCACTGTCGGTGGCTAGCTTAATCTTCAAATCTTTGGCATCGCTACCCAACGAACGTATAAATTCTTTATCAATGGATGATTTGTCTCGTATTGAACCTAAATTATCAGTACAAAGAACGATGAAAGCATCTGCGATACTTGATTTACCATTTCCATTCTCTCCGAAAATCATTGAAATGGGTTTGGAAGGGTTAAATTCTAGTTTAAGCGGCCGAGTGGCTCCACGGAATTTATCGACTTCAATAGTTTTCAGTTTCATCATATTCTGCGGTTGCGAGGTCAATTTTTTTTTCAAAAGCACCAATCCAGTACCTTTCGTTCATTTTGCCCTCAGCAATAAGTGCCTGAATTTGGTCTTTGCTTGATGTTGGAATTAGTAAGTCTTCACATAGCTTTTCAACAATTTGTACAGCGAGTATACGGTTTGGGTCATTAATTTGCATTGGCAATTTGGTTAATTCACTCAAATTTAAACAATTATATGGCTAGTTAAGTTACCGTGGAAATTTTATATTTAGGTATTTAAAGAGTGATTCAATACAAAAACATTAATTATAACAAACATATATGGATAACATTGCAACGAATGTCCCTTATCGCCAAAAATATTCTAGACTTAAACTTGGCGATATTACAGGCATTTAATAAACAATAGCGCCAATAAATCACTACTTCAAATCAATAATCATTACTTACCTGACGAAATTGGTATTGGGAAATACGGTATTAGAAAGTATCTGTTTTTTTAGTTCAAAGGTTAAATATGCAGGTTGCAAATTGGATGCCGATGCAGCGACTCTATTTAATGGCTTTCCGCTGATTTTGCAAAATAACGAATGTTGACAAATATTTTAAAAAGTGGATAATTCAAATCAAGGTGCTAAAATTGGCGACAAATAAAAAGAACCAAGTATAAAATATTATAGAAGGCCACCGCCTACAAAATATTATTACCTTAGTACACCCCCCGGCAACATCAACAATAAAGGCAAAGCCTGATTATAATCCAACTCTCCATACTCCAAACCCAGCTTCCGTATATTCTCATAATAAAGCTGATGTTGATGATAATAATGTTTTTCGCTCGATAAAAACCAGGCATTTTTACCCAGTTTCTCCGCAATGAACCACTTTTCAATTAGCCTGGCACTTCTTCCATTTCCATCATTCCAAGGATGAATTTTCACAAATACCAAGTGTAGCATAGCGGCATAGAAAAATACTTCAGGAACAGAAAGATCAGCTTTGACCAATACACTGAGGTCAGCGTAAAACTTAGCCATTTCCTCTTTCAATTGACCAGGTAACGCTGCTACATACTCTATTCTGCCATCAGGTGTAGAAACATACATATTTTGCATACGAAGCACGCCCTGTGCATTTTTATCCAGGATATGCTGACTCAATAGTTTATGTGCTTCAGCTATATTTGATTCGCTTAGCTGATGAGTCTGAGCAAAAATATAGGCATTATATAAGTCATCAATCTTTTGGGTGTAGTCAGCCTGAAACAGAATGCCATCTCTTTTATACTTGATGAAAGAATCAAGTTCAATGGCTTCTCCCTCTATCTTGCTAGAAAACACAGACGAAACAAAAGTATAAAAGCTAAAATTTGCTGTGGATAATTCAGCATCATGAAATCATCAAAGGCCTTCTGAAGATTGGTTGGCACTTCCTTAAGGTAAGCCTCCAATAAATCATTTCGAATGATGAGCAAGTCATTTAGCATAAGACATCTAAAATACCTAATAAAACCAAAAAAGCCTTAGATTTCTCTAAGGCTTTTAGCGTACCCAGCGCCGGAGTCGAACCGGCACGGTTTCCCACAGGTGTTTGAGACCAGCGCGTCTACCAATTCCGCCAGCTGGGCATTTGCTTTGTTAGCGGGTTGCAAACCTAATCATTGCACCGCTATTTCGCAAGATTTATTTTAATTATTTTCCTTCAGCTTCTTATCCACATAAAACGGAGCGAATGGAAGTAACGAAGCCCCAACAATTAATGCCGACTTACCAATACTCCATTTCTGGTCCATCCAGGCCAATATAAAACAAGCGATATATAAAACGAATAGCACACCATGCGCCCAGCCAGTATACTTAACCGCTAGCGGCATATCTGCCCAGTACTTCAATGGCATCGCAATAAAAATTAAAAGGATGTAAGAAATTCCTTCCAGGACAGCAACTTTTCTAAAAATTGATAAACTATTCATATATTTAATCGTGTGTTTGCCGAAAATACAGCAAACAAACCACTAAAATATTTTTAATTGCCTTTTTGACACTGCATTAACTTCTAAGAACCTAAAGCCTCCCAGGCTAGGTACGGTAATTAAAAGTACTGCTCATTAAGGCTTACCCAGGGAACTAAGAAGAGCTGAATCAAAAGGCAAGGACTCTCCTGCAATAAAATTAAAATTAACCACCTAACTATTTGAAAAAACGAAATTTTCTATAACACCCAATACCGAGAAAACTAACATTTTTCGTACAATCCCGTCACAAGAATCCGACAGCAGCTCGTCCTGAGTCCAAGTTCAGTCCAAGTTCAGTCCAAGTTGAAACCAAGTATTTGACCTATAACTTGGACTCATTACAGATTTAACCTATAATCAATCTGGATTCAGGAAGAACCAATGTCGAATTTCACTAAAAGAAAAAGCGGCTGCATCATTTTTACATGATACAGCCGCTCTTCTTATAAAATATCGAAGGTTAAAACCTTCGATAACAAATGTTAAACCCTACAATAACAAAGGCTAAAACCTATAATAACAATAATACTAACCTACTTCTTACTCAGCGTCTCGCCAATGCGTAACAAATACTTGTTACGGTAGTAAATATCCTTAATCTTCAACAATGACTCCTGTTGCTCGGCTTCAGGCAAAGCCTCAAAGCCAGTAGTCAATACAGAAAGTTCATCAAATAAACCTTTCTCGATCTCATCAACAGACATTCGCACCTCCAGCAGCTTCGCTGCATCCGGTTCGAACTCAAGGTCCATCAGCGCCTCATTCACCTCCATCATGTCCATGAGAAAAGACTGAGGCAAAACGTAGTTCTCACCCTCCTGGATCAATCCTTTTAACTCTAGGATATAGTGCAGGCGTTTCTGCGGATCAGTCAGTACCTGGTAAGCCTTGTTGTTCATGGTCGACATTAACAACACCTCCTCCTGTTTCTCCGCACTTTCATTGATATGGAAATCAGGGTGGAACTTTTTACTCAGTTCATAGAACTTCTGTTTAACCACCTTTTGATCGGGGTTAAAAGTAACAGGCAAACCATATAGCTCGAAATAATCCATATTGCGCTATTTACCGATGACGGCCTTAAAAATGTCGTTCCCGAGTACGAATACCATTAGCGATAGTAAAATCACGAAACCTACCATTTGTGCTCTTTCCATAAACTTATCGCCAAGTGGTTTCCCTTTGGCCATTTCGATCAGCAAGAACACCACATGGCCGCCGTCTAAGGCAGGAATAGGTAAAAGGTTCATAAACGCTAACGCAATAGATATAAATGCCGTAGAAGCCCAGAATCTAGCCCAGATCCACTCGCCACCGTAAACCTTACGTGCAATCTCCACCGGACCAGAAAAAGCTTTGTTGGCTTGAACAGATCCCGTCAATACTTTACCAATCCCTTTAGCATTCGTGCTAAACTGCTCCCAGGCTTGATTGATCCCAATAGGAAGTGCCTGAAAGAAGCCATAATTAATGGTTTCCACTTTAATCTCTTCGCTGTTAAAGCCGATGCCTACTAAACCAGCTGTATCAACAGGAACATTTAAGTTCACATTTTCGCCAGCACGATTCACTGTAAAAGCTACTTCTTTACCTTTTAACTTTTGAACTTCTTCAACAACATCCACATTGTATTTTACAGGGGTATTGTTAATAGCCACAATTCTGTCGCCTTTTTGTATACCTGCCGTAAATGCTGGTTTATCTACAACCACACTATCTACAGTAGAGGTTAACAAAGGTGCGCGACTAATAAATTCTTCAATACCTAAGTCTGATACTTTATTTAGAATGTTATCAGGAACCTTGATGTATAGCGGTTTTCCTTCTCTAACGACCGTCAGGTTCGTGTTACCCAATAAAACTTCCGGACTAATCAATTCGTCGAAACGGATCACTTTGGTGCCATTCACTGCAATGACACGGTCGCCTTTTTTCAAGCCGATTTCTTTTCCAATCGAACCTGGGTTAATTCCACTCTGTACAGAGCTGTTTGGAATAAAGGTTTCGCCGTATTTGAACGTCAGCATCCAGAAAATCAGGATACCCACAATAATGTTTACCACTACCCCACCTAACATCACAATTAAGCGCTGCCATGCTGGTTTAGACCTGAATTCGTGAGGCTGTGGAGGCTGGTTCATCTGTTCGGTATCCATCGACTCATCAATCATCCCGGCAATCTTCACATAACCACCTAAAGGCAGCCAGCCGATACCGTACTCACAGTCGCCTCTTTTGATACTAAATAATTTTACGCCCCAGGCATCGAAAAACAAATAGAACTTCTCTACCTTAATCCCAAAAGCCCTCGCCGCCAAAAAATGTCCTAATTCGTGTAATATTACTAATATCGATAACCCCAGTAACAACTGGGCCGCCATAATCAGTCCGCTCATATATAGTCTTAATGTTTTTTAATTAGATAAATAAATTTTACTTTGTTACCAGCTCGCCGGCAAATATACGGGTATGCTGGTCGGTTTCTAAATAATTATGCAGCGTTGGTTGCCCAACAAACTGCATGTCGCGCATACACCGTTCAATAATGTCACTCATTTCCAGAAAACCTACACGGTCTTCCAAAAACGCATTCACCACTACCTCATTGGCTGCGTTCACAATACAAGGCATATTACCACCTTGTTTCATCGCCGCAAAGGCTAAATCTAAATTCCTGAAACTTTCATTGTCTGGTGGAAAAAAGGTTAAAGATGGGTAATCCAGAAAATTAAACCTCGGGAACTGGCTTTTTGCCCGTTTCGGGTAAGCCAGGGCATAATGGATCGGCAGCTTCATATCGGGTAAACCGAGCTGTGCCTTCATGGATCCGTCTTCAAATTGTACAATAGAATGGATAACCGATTGTGGATGGATAATCACATCAATCTGCTCGGCTTTCAAATCAAACAGCCACTTGGCTTCAATCACCTCCAGGCCTTTATTCATCATCGAGGCCGAATCAATCGTGATTTTGGCGCCCATCACCCAGTTGGGGTGTTTTAAAGCCTGTAGTTTAGTTACCTGGGCTAAATATTCACGGTCTTTGCCACGAAATGGTCCGCCGGAAGCCGTTAAATAGATCTTCTCCACCGGGTTTTCTTCCTCACCTACCAGGCATTGGAATATCGCCGAATGTTCTGAATCTACCGGAATAATTTTCACCTGGTGTTTTTTGGCCAGGTCGGTAATCAATTCGCCGGCAACCACCAGCGTTTCTTTATTGGCTAAACCGATGTCTTTACCTGCTTCAATGGCTGCAATGGTAGGGCGTAAACCCACCGAACCGACTAACGCTGTAATGACCAGGTCTGCTTCGGCCTGGCTTGCCGCTTCACAAAGGGCTTCTTCGCCAGTCAGCACCTTAATGCCGGTTCCAGCCAGGGCGTGTTTTACGTTTGCAAATTTTTTCTCATTACAAATCACCACCATCGCTGGTTTAAATAGCAATGCCTGCTGAATGAGTAACTCATCATTATGCATGGCCGTTAAGGCAATAACACGATAGCGTTCGGGATTAGCCTGAACAACTTCCAGGGCTTGCGTGCCGATCGAACCGGTAGACCCTAGTATGCTTATATTTTTAATTGTCAACTGTTTTATCTCCTCTAAACGTCTTTTTGCAGACGATGTTATTTAACCCTGTATTTGTTTAAGCCATCGGCAATCTTCCGGTCGTTGGCTAAACGAGGTACTTTGTTCTGTCCACCCAGCTTGCCTTCGGCACGCATGTAGTTTACAAAGGCTTCTTTTTGCAGACTGCGGATAATAAGCGGCTGCAATATCTTACCCTCAATCAGGTCAAAATAGTAAATATTTTTCTTTTGCAGGGCTTCGTCCACCTTTTTGCTAAACCGCAGCAGGTCTTCCGGCGCCTTGGAAAACTCTACAAACCACTCGTGGTAAGGTAAACCGCCCTCAGGGTCTGTTACCTGTGGAGCTACCGTAAATTCTGTAATACCCACTCCCTCTTCATTGGCTACACTCAGCAAGGCATGTTCTACTTCCTCACCAATCACATGTTCGCCAAAGGCCGAGATAAAGTGTTTGATCCTGCCCGTTACTACAATGCGGAAAGGGTTTTTACTCACAAATTTCACCGTATCGCCAATGCTGTATCCCCATAAACCGGCATTGGTATTCAGAATCAGCGCATAATTGGTTTCCAGCTCCACTTCGCCCAAACTTAAACGTGTAGGGTTGTCGTTATAATATTCATCTGCAGGGATAAATTCGTAGAACATACCTGCATCAGCCAATAACAACAGCCCTTGCTCTTTTTGGCTGTCCTGGTAAGCAATAAAGCCTTCCGAAGCCGGATAGGTTTCTATGGCATCGATCCTGCGCCCAATACTGGCTTCGATTTTTGCACGATAAGGCTCATAATTCACACCTCCGTATACAAAGAGCTTAAAATTGGGGAAAATGTCCTTGATCTTTTTACCACCCGATTGCTCCGTCAGTTTATCAAAATACATTTGTACCCAGGGTGGGATCCCTGAAATCAAGGTCATATCAGCATGCATGGTCTCCCCGACAATCGCCAACACCTTTTCTTCCCAGTCCTCAATACAATTGGTTTGATAAGATGGCAGTCGGTTACGCTGTAAATAAGCGGGCACCAGATTGGCCACAATGCCAGATAACCTGCCGATTTTAATGCCGTTTTTAACCGTCATCACCGGGCTTCCCTGTAAAAAGATCATTTTGCCGTTTACAAAATCGGCTTTCCCTGTTTCATGGATATAGGTTAACAGCGCATTCCTTGCGGCTTTTAAATGCTCCGGCATGGATTCCTTAGAAATCGGAATGTATTTAGCGCCCGAGGTAGTGCCCGACGTTTTAGCGAAGTATTCGGGTTTCCCCTTCCACAGCACATCTTTTTCACCTGCAACCACACGGTCGATATAGGGTTTTAAAGCTTCGTAGTCCCTGATGGGCACCTGCTTTTTAAAGTCTTCGTAGTTTTTTATCGCAGCAAACTGGTGGTCTTTCCCAAAGGATGTGGCCTTTGCCAGGTCAACCAATTCACTAAGGGTTTTCGTTTGTGCCTGTACTGCATTTTCTTTCCATTTCTTAATGCGGCCAACAATAAAGGCGGCGAATGGCTTGCTTAACGCTGCTTTTAATCCCATCGGTTAATTAAACAATATTATGTATGATATCTGGTTCGGCGTCGCCTTTATACTCCCCCATCATCTTGCGGTAAGCAATGGTTAAAGCAACATTCGATAAGGGAACAATGATAAATGAACTTAATACATTGACCACAAACGAAATGACCGGCCATTGCAGGTAACTTAACACCAGGTATAAAATATAAAACGTTCCCAATACCAACGACAACAACAATATTTTAGTAAAGTTTCCTTTGGTAATGGCCAGACTAAATTTAATGGATCCAAATGGGGGCTCGTTTCTATCGATGATAAAAAATGGGAAAAAGGATATCCTTACCCAGGTAATGAAAATGGCGATAGTACCCACAGATATGGCTACATTGGTAATGATGGACATTTTAATGCCGGTGTAAATAAATGGGAAACCAATCAGAATGACCAACAGGTAAACGCCAACAATACAGGCCATAAAATAACACATCGCGATTAAAAAACGGATGATCTGCTGCCGTGTAGGCAAGGTACTCACAATGCTGACATCGTTTTCCTCATCGTCCAGTAAATGGAAAATGTATTTCAATAGCGACAGGTTGATGGTGAAATAAAACATCACAAACATGGCCGCCATAAAAAAGCTCAATCCCTTGTTTACATCTTTTAAAAAGAACGCCATCATCCCCGATGCGTTCGAGGTTAAAAACATCAGGAAACATAAGGTAGCCAAAGAGAAATAATTTCTTTTGGTTACCGCCCAGGCCTTACCAATGACCTCATTAACAGTAAACGTGGTGTCTTTTAAATATTCAATCATTATTGTTTAATACTACTCTTTTTACAAAATCTTGTATGAAGCCCAAGCCATAGGCTGTCAATTGAATAAATGCAGCTACAACACTCAAATATGCAACTTTTATTGATCTGTTAACCGTCCAGGCATGGAAAAATAACAGGCCAAAGTAGAACAGAAATACGATATTACAAATATACGCCAAAGGCATATACACTATGTTTAATAACAAGGTTAATATTAACCCCATGGTGAAAAAGGCCGGAAAGAAATGTACCAGCTTCAGTTCTGCAGGAAAGTGTTTATAGATATTGATCCTGGCCCTTCCAAAGAAATGCAGCTGTTTGTAAAACTGTGCAAAGCTAGTCCGCCGTTTATGAAACACCTTTGCCGCTGGGATCAAACCGATTTTAAAACCTGCTTCATGAATCCTGATGCTGTATTCTATATCTTCTCCTAACCGGGTTAATTTAAACCCGCCTACTTTTTCCCATACCTCTCTGGATACGCCCATGTTAAAACTGCGGGGATGAAACTGCCCGATGTGTTTTTTATTGCCCCTGATGCCTCCCGTAGTAAAAGGTGAGGTCATGGCATAACTAATGGCTTTCTGGATAGGCGTGAAACTTTCGTGTGCCGCATCTGGTCCGCCATAAGCGTCTAACTGGTGTTCAAAAAGGTAGTCTTTCACCGTCTCCAGGTAATCTTCAGGAATCAGACAGTCTGAATCAAAGATCACAAAGTAATCGCCCTTGGCTTCTTTAAAACCGAAGTTCCGGGTAAAGCCCTGCCCTTCGTTAGGTTTAAAGAAATAACGTAAGTCGAGCTGACTGGCATATTTCGCTGCAATGGCTTTCGCATCTTGCACCGAACCATCTTCAATCACCAATACCTCAAACTGGGTATAGGTTTGTTTGGTCAGCGTGGCCAGCAACTCGTCAATCTCCTGCGGACGGTTGTATAGGGGGATAATTACCGAAAAAAACATCCTTTAAAGTATTTCCTTTTCTATGAGGTACTGGTTGCGCTCCGGCGCATTCCGGGTAACCAACTCGGCCACAAATCCTGTTAAAAATAGCTGTGAGCCCACAATAATGGCTACTAAAGCGATGTAAAACAAGGGCTGGTCGGTAATTTCTCTTTTATAAGGAATGCTTGCCGCAATGTGGTAAAGTTTTACCCCAATCATGTACAAGGCCATCAAGGTACCTACTACAAAACTGAGTACGCCCATGGATCCAAAAAAGTGCATCGGGCGTTTGCCAAACTTGCCCACAAAAAAGATGGATAGTAAATCGAGAAAGCCATTGATAAATCGGCTCATCCCAAACTTAGTGACGCCGTACTTGCGTGCACGATGTTCTACCACCTGCTCGCCTATTTTCTTAAATCCTGCCCATTTTGCAATGACAGGGATATAGCGGTGCATCTCGCCGTAGACTTCGATCGTTTTGATCACTTCTTTGCGATAGGCTTTTAAGCCGCAGTTGAAATCGTTTAAATGAATGCCCGACATCTTACGCGTGGCCGCATTGAATAATTTAGTCGGTATGGTCTTCGTAATCGGGTCGTAGCGTTTTTTCTTCCAACCGGAAACTAAATCGTATTTTTCTTCTTTAATTCTACGGAACAATTCTGGAATCTCATCCGGACTGTCTTGTAAATCGGCATCCATGGTAATCACCACATCGCCCTGCGCCGCATCAAAGGCTACATTTAAAGCTGCTGATTTGCCGTAGTTTCTTCTGAATTTAATGCCTTTTACGTTGTCGTTTGTGCGTTTAAGGTCTTCAATAATTGCCCAGGATTGGTCTGTACTGCCGTCGTCTATATAAAGGAGTTCGTAAGTAAACTGGTGTTGAGTCATTACTTTTGCTATCCATTCGGTTAACTCTGGTAAGGATTCTTCTTCATTATATAAGGGGACGACAATAGAGATATCCATTTAATGTTGCTGGGTGAGGTGCGAATTTAGCGATAAAATTCAATATCCATTCACGGACTACAGTATTTCTGAAGGGAAATCCTGTTGAGGCCCGTTCATGGACATTGAATTTTTTCTGGTGTAATTCGCTGATACACCCAGTACGGAGGGGGTGTTGTCCGGCAGGGAGCAGGTAAGATGTATATAGCGATGACTGTTATTTAACACAGGTGGTTATGAATAGCATTGACTGTTAAGCATTAAAACCAACTAAAAATCCATTGTGCAAGTTTAACCATGGTGAAGACCAGGATGGCGAGCAGGATGATTAGGATAATGACGGTGATTATAATGACGTTTTTACCGCTGCCCTGGTGTTTACCTTCGATGTAATGCTCGCGCATGAGTTTGAGGTTGCGGGTGTTGGATTTGAAGAAGAAGTCGAAGATTTGCCCGATGATGGGAATGGCGCCGATAGTGGCGTCAAGCAGGATATTGAGGCACATTAACACCACAATTTTGTTGCTGGCTCCTTTTTTAGCCATGGCCAGGAGCAAGCCGCCGGAGATGATGAAGCCTGAAATATCACCGATGCCGGGGATCAGGTTCATGACTGGATCGAGGCCGAACCTGAATTTAGTGCCGGGAAGACGGAATTGTTCGTCTAAAAGGTAGGAAACAGATTTAATCCAGCCTGTTCCTTTAGGCAGCACGTTATCATTTTGGTAGGGCGTTTCTGGCATGCACTATAAACGTTGATAGGTGTCAAATTGTTTATTGCTAGTTAAACATTTCTGGACACTGATAAAAGCCGATAAAAAAAGGCGGTGAAGCTGAGCTTCACCGCCTACGAAAAAATAAGTTATTTAATTCGGAAGTTGTTGTAATTAGTACTCGTCCAAAGGTTTAACTTTCTTTAATACGGATGCGCCGATCAAACTGATCACCAATCCGAAGAAAGTGTAGGTAATGGCCGCACCGAATCCAATAAAGAATACCATATAAGAACGCATCATTTCAACGCCCTTAATTTGATTCTCATCGTCTCCTGCTGCTTCTAAAGCGTTATCCATCAGCAATACAAAGGCTGGGGTATCTAACACTTTATAATAAAGTATTAAGATGACCGCTATGAACAGGCCAGTGTAGGCCGCTACTTTAAAACCTGCAGAAAAAGCCCTGCCGAAGGTAATGTACCCCCCTAATTCTAAGCGGTGGGTATATTGAACATAAATAATAGCTAAAATGAAAGGAATGTATGACAAGGCCGATGAAACGATTTTCTCTGCCATGGAAAGATTAGGGTCGCTGGTATTGATACCAAGCCACTTAAATACATAAATCAGCACTAAAAAATACACCGCATAAGCTGCCGCTGCTTTAAAAGCCAACATGTTTGGCTTTTTTTCCATTTCAACTAGTTGTTGCTCCATTTTATAGGTTTTAAAAGGTTATTCTGCGTTAAATTTAGCAATTAACGTGTAAACCGCACCATCAAAACCAGAATTTGTGCTGTAAGTTTCTAAATCGGTTATAATTTGCTCACTATACTTCGGCTGGTGAAAGAAAGCCATGAATGGAACGAATAATTCTTCCATCTCCTCGCCTAAATCTACCATGCCTGCGTGACTGCAGATATCTTCGATACTGCTTTCTGCCAACTGTTGGTTGCTGATTAAGTCTTCATAGATATGGAACTCATCCTGAAACTCATCTTCTTCCACCAATAAAAACTCTTTTAAGAAATCACCAAGCTCTGGTTTGATTTTCTCATCATGGCATTCATTGATGTACAAAAGCAGGTTTAATAACTCTGTTCCGCGATCGATCGTATCTTCTTCAATGGCTATCCATTCGTCAGAATCCAGGTAATCTTCATCCAGTTTCTTCATGTCGCTTGCGAAGAAATTGATCATCAACAGGTCGAAAGTCACCTCTCTCAATTCTTCAAAAGCAGGATATTCATCAAAAGCAGCATCAAATGCTTCTACTTTTTCCATAAAACCAGTGTCCTGGTTAAATGCCGCTGTAAGTTTTTGTTGTAAATCCGCAGCTTCTGTTCCAGAAGCGGTCGCAAATTTAGCTAACGACGCAATTAGCGCACCTTCTACTTTACTATCCATATACTTGAAATTGTTTATTATTATACACCAACATGACCTTGCCGGTTAATGTTTGATTTAACAAGGGCGAGTTGGCCGACTTGCTATAATTGTTTGCTGCCGTGTACTGCCATTGTTCGTTGGTATTGAACAGGGTGAAGTTTGCTTGTGCACCGGCTTCAATCACAGGTACAGGCAAATTCAGGATGCGTCTTGGCGCAATAGCCAGTTTAGCGGCAATCTGCTGGGCATCTAATCCGGCTTTGACCAATAGTGGTAATGCGGTTTGTAAAGCGATAATGCCATAAGCGGCGATTTCAAACTCTACGTCTTTATGTTCTATTTCATGTGGACGGTGTTGCGCACTAATCGCATCTACTGTTCCGTCTGCCAGGCCATTTAACAGGGCCTCAATGTCGGTATCACCCCGTAAGGGTGGCTTTACTTTGTAATTGCTATCGAAATCGTTCAGTAATTCTTCTGTGAATACCAGGTGGTGTGCTGCCACATCGCAGGTAATTTTGGCACCATCTTTTTTCGCTTTTTTAATCAGGGCTACTGATCCTGCCGTCGAAATGTTATGGATGTGCAAAGGGGCATCATGGAAACAGGACAAATAAATATCGCGTGAAATCTGCATTTCTTCGGCCAATGCCGGAATGCCTTTCATACCCAGCAATACACTGGTGGCGCTTTCATTGACTTGTGCCTTACCAGCGATCGACTTGTTTTCTGGGTACACCATTAACAAACCATTAAAACCTTTGGCGTATTGTAAGGCCCTGCTCATGAAACCATCATCAGTAATGGGTTTCAGTCCGTCGGAAAAAGCCACGGCACCTGCCTGCTGCATATCGTACAGCTCAGCCATCTCCTTACCTTCCAGGTTGAGGCTGATGGCCCCTACCGGAAAAATGTCGACTAATAATCCTTTTGCTTTGTTCACCACATAGCGCACCTGTGATTTGGAGTGTGTAACGGGTTCTGTATTGGGTAATACGGCTAGCCCGGTAAAACCACCTGCACTGGCTGTGGCCGAGGCCGTATCGATATCTTCCTTGGTTTCAAAACCAGGATCACCGATCGCACAGTTGAGGTCAAAAAATCCTGGACTAAGGTATGCGCCCTGACCATCGAAGGTCTCTTCTCCAGTTTGGGGAGTAAGCGCTGCAGCGATGGCGGTAATTTCACCATGCTCTACACGTACATCACAAATCTGTTGATTAAACTGGCTACTGGGGTCGGCAATGGAAACGCCTGTGATCAGAAGGTTCATTATTTTGTATATTCTTTGTCGTTAAAAAATCGCATCAGTTTATTTCAACCGCTAGAAAAACAGCACACAAAACTAGGCAATTTTCTATAAAACGAGGTGACTATTTAAGGAAAAAGGGGGTAATACGCGATTTTATGTTACAAATAACGGCGCAGTTTATTCCAAAGCTGCTGATCCATGCCATATACATCGGGCCTTACCTGCATCACACCTTTATCCCACCATGCCGTTGTGTAATTGATGTATAAGGGTACCTGAGGTTTTGCAGAAAACCAGGTTGGTTTTAATGTGTAAGTGGAAGCCGTATCTCTTTTCTTCGCCAATTTTTTATGAAAAACATCCATACGTGAAGTATCCAGGGGTGCTAAGTTGACCTCCATCCGCAGCTGGTCGTACTGGTATTTGTCTTTCACCAGGTGTTCTGCAAACTCTAATGGGCGCTCTACACGTACACAACCGTGACTTAAGGCACGGTAAGGTCTGCTGAAGCCTGATTTACTATTGGTATCGTGCAGGTAAATGCTCGACCCGTTTTTGAAAATGAATTTAAATTTACCAAGGGCATTACCACCGCCAGAACCTTGTTTGAACTGGAAAGGTAGATTAGTTTTGCTGTAACGCGACCATTGGATGGTATCGGGATTGGCCACCAGTTGCCCCTTGTAATACACATTCATGTTATTATTTGATAAATAATAAGGATCGCGGGAAGCATGAACGTAGATTTCATTTTTAGCAATACTGGACGGAATGTTCCAGATGGGGTTCACCTGGATCGAACTCAGCTTACTGTACATCACCGGGGTAGCATGTTCTACCTTGCCCACCACCACTTTCATCCGGCTTAGCGTATCACCGTCTTTAAACCAGGTTAACGCAAAATCAGGGATGTTCACCTCTACATATTCAGTGCCTTTTTTCGGGATTTTCCAGCGCAGGCGTTCCATGTTCACTAAAATGGTTTTTAAGCGTTTATTCGTAGTATCTGTAGTTTTGTATTTCTTCAATTCATGCTGAAAGGCTTTATAATCGGCAGCTTTTGGCTGGATTTCTTTTAAAATTACTGACAGATCCTGTGTTTGCAGTACCTGCGTTAACCTGACACTATCGGGCCTTCTGACAGACATAAAATACCGGTTAAGCAGTTTACCCGGGTTTAAACTGCCATAAAAGACCAGGCTGTGGTATTTAATCAACGCTTCGGCTGCTGTAATTTCCAGATCGGCCAGCAAAGGATATAATTCTTCAATTTTCTTAAATTTATTCGAATCCAGTGTAGATTTTAAGGTGACTAAACGCTCTGCATCGAAGTTTTCAGGGTCATATCCATGCTCTCCACTCCTTTCCAGGTACGAAATTAAGGTGTCTAAACCCCCATTAACATAATGTTCATTAACCAGTTGTGGCGAAAATTCATGTTTTATATAAAAACTTTCTAAGGTATTTGGATTCGATAATTTCTGCCTCGTGGCCGCAAACTGCTTTTGGAAAACAAGGCGGTAGGCAGCGGTATCAAAATCCTTATAAAGCTTGTTTTTGAAATGCTCAGACAAGATTATGCCGGTTTCAGGGATATCCCGATTCCAATGGCATGCCTGTAAAATCAGACCAAGAAAGAGGGCCAGGTAAAGTTTATTTTTCAAATCTTAAGGGTGTTGGATCTGGCTGTTGAAGTCAAATAAAGTGCCATATATTTTGATTTAGGTAAATCAATTTTTATATTTGACTGATCTTTAGATGCTCCGCATCCATATAAGGAATAAATAAAAATGAACAAACACTTGAACCATCACTTACATTTGCACCATCGCCAATTGGCGATGTATATGTAATGTTTTGTACTTCAAAACTTGTTTCCGAATATTTTTATTTTCTTGTTCCTTACCTTAATCAGCACTAGTGAAAACACTTAAAATAGCTATCCAGAAATCTGGTAGATTAAACGAAAAATCCGTTGAGATCCTAAAAAATTGTGGCCTTTCTTTTGAAAACTACAAGAGCTCCCTTATTACTTCCGTAAACAATTTCCCTTTAGAAATCCTCTTTTTGCGCGACGATGATATTCCTGAATATGTTCAGGATGGCATTGCCGACCTGGGTATTGTTGGCGAAAATGTGATCGTAGAAGCGGGTGCGCAAGTCACCTATTTACAGAAGCTCGGCTTCGGAAAATGCACCCTGAAAATTGCCGTTCCCAACCAAAGTAATATCGACTCCATCCAGCAATTGGAAGGCCTGGCGATTGCCACTTCTTACCCTGTTATTCTGGAGAAATTCATGAATGATAACGACGTAAAAAATGTGCAGATCAGAACCATTTCAGGCTCCGTAGAAATTGGTCCGGGACTGGGTTTAAGTGATGCCATTTGCGACATCGTTTCTACCGGCGGAACTTTAAAAAGTAATGGCTTAAAACCCTTTGCTGAAGTGATGAAATCGGAAGCGGTTTTGATCGGAAAAGAAGGCTCAGAGTTAATCCCTGAAGTACAGGAATTGCTACAACGGATCCGTTCAGTGATGCGTGCAAAAGAGACCAAATATGTGGTGTTAAATGTGGCGAAAAAAGACCTCGAAAATGTGGTTAATTTATTGCCGGGTGTGAAAAGTCCGACGGTTGTTCCATTACATGAAGAAGGTTGGGTTGCCGTTCACTCTGTAATTGCGGAACAGGATTTCTGGGAAAAGATCAACCTGCTGAAAGCTGCCGGTGCAGAAGGAATTGTAGTGATGCCAATTGAAAAAATCATCACCTAATCTCCTGTTTCAAGTCAAAATAGCGCTAAATACGCATTAACTATTAGTTAATTATAAATTATAACACCTTGAAAATCTACAACTATAAACAATTATCTAAACCAGAAGTGGAGAACATCTGTTTGAGGCAGCTGGAGGATGATAAAAGTATTGAGGACCGGGTAAAAGACATCATCGGCAAGGTAAAAAGCACAGGCGACCAGGCTTTGTATGCCTACGCTGAAGCTTTCGACCGGGTGAAACTGGAACGCTTATACCTGGATCAGGAAGAGCTCAGCGCCCTGGCGGCTACCATTCCTGCCGATGCCAAAGCTGCAATCGACCAGGCTTACGCCAACATCAGGTTGTTCCATGCTTCGCAAATGAGCAAGGAAGCTGCCGTAGAAACCATGCCAGGTGTGTCTTGCTGGAGAGAAACCCGCGCTATTGAGCGTGTAGGGCTCTATGTGCCGGGGGGAACGGCTGTTTTACCGAGTACCTTTTTGATGTTAGGCATTCCCGCTCAACTGGCCGGATGTACGCAAATCACCGTATGTTCACCACCGCAACCTGATGGCAAAACCAATTGTTTCCTGGCTTATTGTGCGGTGCTTTTAGGCATCGACAGGATCTATTTAGCAGGTGGCGCACAAGCCATCGCCGCCATGGCTTACGGCACAGAAAGCATTCCAAAAGCAGATAAAATCTTTGGTCCGGGTAACAGATATGTCACCTACGCGAAACAGTATATACAATCGAATACACAAACGGCAATCGACATGCCGGCAGGTCCTTCGGAGGTTTTAGTGCTTGCAGATGATACTGCCAATCCGTCATACGTTGCGGCCGACCTGCTTGCACAGGCTGAGCATGGTGTTGACAGTCAGGCAATTTTGGTAGCTACCTCAATGGAATTAATAGATAAAACGCTATTAGCTATTGAAGAACAATTAGCTGTACTTCCAAGAGCAGAAATCGCTTCGGCAGCCATAGCCAATTCATATGCGGTTTTAGTAGACAACCTGGAAGAAGGAATGAAATTTTCCAACACTTACGCCCCTGAACATTTAATCATTGCCACAACAGCTTTTCAGGGGCTTATTCCGCTGATCAGCAATGCTGGCTCCGTTTTTCTGGGCAACCTTACACCAGAAAGTGCTGGCGATTATGCTTCCGGAACTAACCATACCTTACCTACAAGTGGCTTTGCTAAAGCCTATTCAGGCGTTTCAATTGATTCATTTGTGAAGAAGATCACCTTTCAGCACATTAGTCCTCAGGGATTAAAGAACATTGGACCCACCGTAGAAGTGCTAGCCGCAGCAGAGGGGCTGCAGGCACACAAAAATGCAATCACTATTCGTTTAGAAACACAAGATGGATATTAATAACCTACAACGCGAAAACATCAAAAACCTTCATCCCTACTCTACCGCAAGGGATGAATATAAAGGGCAGGCCAGCGTTTACCTGGATGCCAATGAAAATGGATATGGTTCTCCATTGTCTCATAACTATAACCGCTACCCTGATCCTTTGCAACTGGACGTGAAAGATGCGATCAGCAAAATCAAAGGGGTACCGATCGAAAACACCTTCCTGGGCAATGGAAGTGATGAGGCCATAGACCTCCTGTTCCGTGCGTTTTGTGAGCCCGGAATAGACAACGTCATCGTGCTTCCGCCTACCTATGGGATGTACCAGGTTTCGGCGCAAATCAACAACGTGGAGATACGCAAAGTGAACCTCTTGCCGAACTTCCAATTAGACCTGGAAGGCATCGCTGAAGTGATCGATGAACACACCAAAATGATCTTTATTTGCTCGCCAAATAACCCTACAGGAAACTCCATTATCCGCACCGATATCGAGACGATTTTAGCAAATTTCCAAGGCCTTGTGGTCATCGATGAAGCCTATATAAATTACGCCAAACAGAAGACCTTTATTAGTGAATTAACGGAGTACACAAACCTGGTTATTTTGCAAACTTTTTCTAAGGCCTGGGGCCTTGCCGGACTCCGTTTAGGAATGGCTTTTGCACCCCGTCCGGTGATCGATATTTTGAACAAAGTGAAGCCGCCTTACAACATCAACCAGGCTACGCAAGACCTGGCTTTGGAAGCCTTAAAAAATGTAGGCCAGGTGAACGATTGGATCAAACAAACCGTTCAGGAAAGAACCTTGTTAAGCGAGGCTTTGCTGGAACTGCCCATGGTGAAAACCGTGTATCCTTCGGATGCTAATTTCATCCTGGTGAAAGTGGAAGATGCCAGTAAAACGTATAACGCTTTGGTAGACCAGGGCATCATTATTCGCGACCGTTCCAAGGTGGCTTTATGTGAAGGCTGCTTAAGAATTACCATCGGCACACCCGAAGAAAACAATACCTTATTACAATTTCTGAAAACGTTATAACCACACCTTAGGCAACTCCATTAGTAATTGCTTGAGGACCTGAAAAAACCAATACACAAAAATGAAAAAAGTACTTTTTATAGACCGCGATGGAACCCTGATTACCGAACCCGCAGATGAACAAATCGATTCTTTTGCGAAATTAGAGTTCTATCCGCAATGCTTATACTACCTGTCGAAAATTGCCCGTGAACTGGATTTTGAACTGGTGATGGTGACTAACCAGGACGGTTTGGGCACCAGCTCACACCCGGAAGAGAACTTCTGGCCCGTGCATAACTTCATTATGCAAACCCTGGCCAACGAAGGCATTGTATTCTCGGAGGTGGTGATCGACTATACTTTCGCCCATGAAAATGCGCTTACCCGTAAGCCGAACACAGGTTTATTAACGAAATACTTTAATGGCGATTACGATTTAGCGAACTCTTTTGTGATCGGCGACCGCATCAATGATATTGTTTTGGCTAAAAATATGGGTGGTAAAGCCATCTGGCTGGCTAATAACCTTACTTTAGGATCGCTGGAGCTATCACAGACTGCCGATGACTTAAAGGAACATGTTGGCCTGAAAACGCAGAACTGGATGGATATCTATACCTACCTGCGCGCAGGCAGCAGAACGGTACACCATGAGCGCAATACGAATGAAACTAAAATTAGCATAGACATTGACCTGGATGGTACAGGGCAAGCAAAAATCCACACGGGTTTAAACTTTTTTGACCACATGCTGGATCAAATTGCCCGTCACGGCAGTATAGACCTGAATATAGTAACCCAGGGCGACCTGCATATTGACGAACACCATACCATTGAAGATACCGGTATTGCCCTTGGCGAGGCTTTTGCTAAAGCGATAGGTAATAAATTAGGACTGGAGCGTTATGGTTTCTGCTTACCGATGGACGATTGCCTGGCACAGGCAGCCATAGATTTTGGTGGCCGCGCCTGGATTGTTTGGGATGCTGAATTTAAGCGTGAAATGGTGGGCGATGTGCCTACAGAGATGTTTTACCATTTCTTTAAGTCCTTTAGCGATGCCGCAAAATGTAACCTGAACATAAAAGCAGAAGGAATTAACGAACATCATAAAATTGAGGCTATCTTTAAAGCCTTTGCAAAGGCGATTAAAATGGCCATTAAACGCGATGCCGAAAAATTGGTGTTGCCAAGTACTAAAGGCGTATTATGATAGGAATTATAAATTATGGTGCTGGAAATATCTTTTCCCTGACCGCTGCTCTGGAGCGGCTGAACATCCCTTATGGCATGGTGAATACCGCTGAAGAGTTGGATCTATATACCCACATCATCATTCCTGGCGTGGGCCACGCCGGCACCGCCATGAAAAAGCTGGTACAGACGGGTTTGGTAGAACCGATAAAAGCACTTAAAAAACCAGTATTGGGGATATGTGTAGGTATGCAATTACTTACACAACACTCTGAGGAGGGTGATGCGGAAATGATGAACATTTTCCCCATCAAAACCAAGTTGTTTGATAAGAAGAACAACATTAAGATCCCTCATATGGGCTGGAACAATGTAACCTTTGAAAACAATCCTTTACTTCAAGGTGTTGATAATCAAGCACAATTTTACTTTGTTCACTCCTATTATATAGAATATAATTCTAGATTTGATGTTGCCAGGGTTAATTATGGTGTACCTTTCTCTGCTGCAATTCAAAAAGACAATTTCTATGGCGTACAATTTCATCCAGAAAAATCCGGTGCTGCCGGTGAACGTTTATTAATAAATTTCTCAACCTTAAAACAATAAAATGTATATAATTCCCGCAATTGATATTTTAGATGGAAAAGTAGTTCGCCTGAGAGAAGGTGATTACAACCAGAAAACTGAGTATGATGTTTCCATCGCCGAAATGATTGAAACCTATCGCTCCAACGGCACTGAATTCATACATATTATTGACTTAAATGGTGCTAAGGGCGACTTTAGCAACCAGAAACAGCTTTTTGAAATCATCAGTAAAACGGATATGCGTGTACAATACGGAGGCGGTATCCGCACCATTGAGCAGGTAACCAATTTGCTTGATGCTGGTATACACCGTGTAATTGTAGGTACACAAGCCATCACTAACCCTGATTTCCTGGCTGAATTGAGCAGAGAAGTAGGTAAAAAATATGATTATGCCAACCGCATTGTCATCGCTATTGACGTATTGGATGAAGTGATCAAATACTCGGGCTGGATGGAAAGCTCGCCAATTAAATTGATGGACTACATTGACAAATGTCTGGCCCTGGGTTTCTTCCGATTCCTGTGTACTGACATCAATAAAGATGGTAAACTGGGTGGTGCAGCGATTGATCTATATGAAAAACTGTTAAGCCACAGTCCTTTTATCAAGTTAATCGCTTCTGGCGGAATCAGCTCCATGCAGGACATTGAGGACCTGAGTAAATTAGAGATCCGGTCGGTTGTAGTGGGTAAAGCGATCTACGAAAACAGGATCACCATCGAAGAAATTAAACAATGGAACTTGCGCGCCATGTCATCTTTATAGGCCCATGTTAAGTAAACGTATCATTCCTTGTCTGGACGTAAAAGACGGCCGGACGGTAAAAGGAGTAAATTTTGTAGACTTAAGGGATGCCGGAGATCCGGTAGAACTGGCCTGGCAATACGCGCAGCAAGGTGCTGATGAGCTGGTGTTTTTAGACATCACCGCCACCAACGAACGCCGTAAAACCATGCTGGAGATGGTAAAATCAGTAGCCAGGCAACTAAATATCCCCTTTACCATTGGTGGAGGCATTACTTCCATTGCCGATGCGGAGGCTTTGCTGAATGCTGGTGCCGATAAAATCAGCATTAACTCTGCCGCCGTAAAAAACCCTTTATTGATTGAAGAATTGGCTAAAGCCTTCGGTGTACAATTTGTTGTACTGGCGGTGGATACCAAATTTGTTGGCGACAAAAACCTGGTGCACTTAAATGGCGGCCGACTGGCTACCGAGCTGGAAACCGAAACCTGGATTAAACAGGCCGAAAACCATGGTGCCGGTGAGATTCTGTTAACGTCTATGGACCACGATGGCACCAAACAAGGTTTCGACAATAATTTATTAGCTAAAGTTTGTGCCAGCATCAACATTCCGGTCATCGCTTCAGGTGGTGCGGGGTCTGTAGCCGACTTTATAGACGTATTTACAAAAACAGGTGTTGATGCAGCCCTGGCAGCTTCCGTTTTCCATTATGGTGAAATCGCCATTCCGGATTTAAAAGCAGCGCTGCAAGAACATAGCATACCAGTGAGGTTATGAATATAGATTTTGAAAAAAGTAATGGCCTGGTGCCTGTAATTATACAGGACTTCCAGACTTTAGAAGTATTAATGCTGGGTTACATGAACCCGGAAGCCTGGACAAAAACTCAGGCAGAAGGCATTGTAACCTTCTTTTCGCGTACCAAGAACCGTTTGTGGACCAAAGGAGAAAGTAGTGGCAACTTTTTGCATGTGAAAGAAACGCATTTAGATTGTGATAACGATACGCTGTTAATTAAGGTAAACCCGGTGGGTCCTACCTGCCATACGGGAAGTCGCAACTGCTTTAATACTACCTACAACCAGAATTTCATCTTTGAACTGGAAAACATTATTGCAGATCGCTATGCGAATCCAACGGAAGCTTCTTATGTAAATAGCTTACGCCAGAAAGGCCTTAACAAGATTGCCCAAAAAGTTGGCGAAGAAGGTGTAGAAACCGTAATTGCTGCTTTAAATGAAACAGATGTAGACTTTGTTAACGAAAGTTCTGACCTGATTTTCCATTTATTGGTACTGTTAAAAGAAAAAGGTAAATCATTACAAGATATTGCTTCCAACCTGGAAGGCAGACATAAAAAATAATGTTAAAACTATCAACCACCTTAACCGGACACCAGAACCCTATTTACGCTTTGGCGAAAGCCGAAGACCCAAACCGCTTTTATAGCGCGGGTAATGATAAGGGTGTGGTCGAATGGTCACTCCACGATATGGCCTTCATTAAAGTGATCCTGCCTGTGCAAAGCTCTGTTTATGCTTTGCACCGTATTGGGAATTTGCTTTTTGTTGGGCAACGCAGTGGCGCCATCCTGGTTTTTGACCTGGAAGCGAATAAGTTGATCACCAGCTTGAGTTTCCATGAAAAAGGGGTATTTGATTTAAAAAGCATCGTTTCCAAAAACGAATTGTTAAGCACCGGAGAAGATGGAACAGTGGCGGTATGGTCGCTGGCCGACTTTTCCCTGCTGTACCATTTTCCGGTGTTAAAGAATACCATCCGGGTAATTGCCATCAGCAATGACGAGAAAGAAATAGCACTGGGTGCTAAAGACGGGCTGATCAGGATTTATAATGCGGAAGATTTTACGCTGCTGAATGAACTGGACAGCCATACGATGCCGGTAACGTCCATACAATATGATCCAACAGGGAATTACATGATTTCTGGAAGTCGCGATGCACAGTTGAAAGTATGGAACCTACCCGATTACAGCCTGGCCAACACCATCCCTGCACACCTCTTTAGCATTTACAGCATTGCCTTCCACCCTGTTCTACCCTATTTTGCGACCTGCAGTCAGGATAAAAGTATAAAAGTGTGGAGCAGCAATGATTTTAAATTGTATAAAATATTGAGTAACGATAAGGGCGTTGAAGGACATTTCCATTCCATCAATAAAATGATCTGGAGCGAAGACGGGAAATATTTGATTTCTACAGGCGACGACCGCCAAATTAAAATCTGGGAATTCTCCTAATCCTGCTAAAAACAACCTTATAATTATTTAGAAATGATCGGCGGATTGTTTAAATTGCTTTAAACTAATTAGGATATGGCAAAGGAACATGAGTACCAAACCAATTTGGTTTGGGCAGGCAACAAAGGATCTGGAACAATGGATTACCGATCGTATGACAGGAGTTTTATTATTTCTATAGCTCATAAACCGGATATTTTGGGTTCATCAGATTCGGCTTTTCTGGGCGACAAAGAGAAGCACAATCCTGAAGACTTGCTGGTTTCGTCAATTTCTTCCTGCCACATGCTCTGGTACCTGCACCTGTGCTCTACAAACGGCATCATTGTATTAGATTATAAAGATACTGCTGTAGGTAAAATGATGGAAAATGCAGATGGCAGTGGCCGGTTCAAAGAAGTGGTACTGCACCCGGAAGTGACCATTTCTGACGAGTCAGCCATGGAAAAAGCCCTTTCCCTGCATGCGGAAGCCAACAAAATGTGCTTTATCGCCAATTCATGCAATTTCCCGGTAACACACCAGCCGCAATGCCTGGTGGAAAGCACCTAAATATTTAGATAAACCTTTTGATGATGCGGAGCTTATGGCTGTACCGTTGTAATTCCTGGCTGTAAATACCCTGGTCGTCAATAGGGTCTATTTTTACTTTTCCGGAAGCATGAATAATACGGTCGTGACTTAACAGAATACCCACATGGATAATCCGCCCTTCTTCGTTATCGAAGAAGGCAACATCTCCTGGAAGCACTTCAGGAAGGAAATCTACCGTGGTTCCCATGGTGGCCTGTTGAGAAGCATCGCGTTTTAGCGTGATACCAGCCATTTTATACACCGCTTGTACAAATCCTGAACAATCGATCCCAAAGGAGGTCCTTCCTCCCCATTGGTAAGGGGCATGCTGGTAAAACAGCGCTAATTCTACCACATCAGCAGCCGTACGCTGGCTGAATTCGGCTAAGGGTTTAAACTTTACTTCAAACCTGGTCTCACCGATTTGGCAATGCCCATCAGCATATTGTGGCAAACTGCTGCTGGCGGCCAGGTAATAGCGACTGCCATCAGGGGCAACCAGTGTATTGTCTATTTGGGGTGGTGCCAGGAAGTGGCTGGTTTCAGGCTTTTCGATGTGGGTAACTTGTTTAAAATCTACCCAACCCTCGTAATCATCATGGAGCGTACGGATACGCAACCAGCGGTCAATCTTTTCCAGCAGCAAAACCTGATCGCCAAATAATAGCTGTGAAACGATTTCGGCCTGGTCATTCGCCTCTGCCCGTATTGGCGCCACTGTTACCCGGCAAATTGCGTATTGTTGTTCCATAATAATCCCTTAAGCCATAAAAATAGGCGTAAAATTGTTATTTTTATATATAAACCAGTAACAAGATGATGAATATTAAGAAAATAATGATTGCTGTTGATAACAGTACCTGCTCTGAGAAAGCCGCCAGGATTGGCTATGAAGTAGCGAAGACCTTTGAGGCTGAAGTTGCCCTGGTAAATATTATTGAACCTATTCCGGCTAATATTAATCCGGACCTGACCTTGGCGCCTGTTTTTCTGGAAACTTATGATAATAGTGAAGAAAACAGCCATGTGCTGTTAAAAGAAATAGAAAATAAATATGGTTTAGGCATACCGACTACTTATTTAAGTGTGGTAGATAGTGCGGCACATGGAATTATCCAGCAAAGTGATGCCTGGGGTTCGAACTTAATTGTGATTGGCACTTATGGCCGTACAGGCTTGTATCACTTTTTAATGGGAAGTGTAGCCGAGCATGTGGCCCGTAAATCGGCTTGCCCGGTGTTAATTGTACCTAACAAAGCAGATATTTAAATACGCAAAAGGCCGGTATCATGTAGATGAACCGGCCTTTCTCTTTCAAAAATATAAGGCAATTTCTTAACCTTCCTGGTGTAACCAGGCTTTTTTCGCTAATAGTTCTTCTTCAGTTTCCCGAACGTCTTCATCATCTACACAACAATCTACCGGGCAAACCGCAGCACATTGAGGTTCATCATGAAACCCTTTACATTCGGTACATTTATCCGATACGATATAATACACCTCGTCCGATACCGCATCCTGAGCTGCCTCTGCATCCATCTGAGCGCCACCGAAATCGATAATTCCATTTAAATTGGTACCATCAGAAAATCTCCAGGCTGTGCCCGCGTCGTAAATTGCATTATTAGGGCATTCCGGCTCACATGCTCCGCAGTTAATACATTCGTCTGTTATTTTAATTGCCATGTCTTCGTCTATATCTATTGCTAAGTTTACCTTTGCATGCAAATATAACACTTATACTTTAATTATAGTTTGAATATGTCCATTCTAAGCGCAGAAAAAATTAAAATTGCTTTCAAAAAACTCAGTGCATTTCTCGGTCAGCCAGACGAGCATTTTACCAATATAATCTTGTCGGCCCCCAACCATAATGCCTGGTTTACGCGTGAAGAAGTAGAACGTTCGCTGGCCGCATTTCAGGCCATGCTGAATGATCAGGACATCGAAAAATGGTTTGAAGGCATTACCGTAAGCGATAAACCTAAAAAAGTTGGTTTAATTTTAGCTGGAAATATTCCGATGGTGGGTTTTCACGATGTGATCTCGGTACTGGCTACCGGCAATATTGCACTGATTAAACTCTCCTCTTCGGATGATAAACTGTTACCAGCATTGTTAAGCGAACTGGTAAAATACGAGCCGTTATTTGCTGACCGAATTGTATACACTGAGCGTTTAAAAGAATTTGACGCCATTATTGCAACAGGAAGTAACAATACGTCGAGGTATTTTGAGTATTATTTTGGCAAAGTGCCTAAC
Source organism: Pedobacter sp. CAN_A7 (assembly GCF_015752175.1). Taxonomy (NCBI): domain Bacteria; kingdom Pseudomonadati; phylum Bacteroidota; class Sphingobacteriia; order Sphingobacteriales; family Sphingobacteriaceae; genus Pedobacter; species Pedobacter sp. CAN_A7. Next base: position 656,990 of record NZ_JADOUW010000003.1, read on the forward strand.
ATCATCCGCAAAAACCGCAATAGTGTAGCCGTTATTAGCGGAAATGAAACACCAGAGGAACTTCAGCGACTTGGACATGATATTTTTGACTATTTTGGTTTAGGTTGTCGCAATGTATCGAAGATTTATATTCGGGAGGGTTTCGACATCAAGTACTTTTTTGAGCCCCTTGAAACGTATCTGCCGATCTTTAACCATTTTAAATACAATAACAATTACGATTATAACAAGTCGATTTACCTGGTGAATGGCGCCAAACATTTCGACAACGGCTTTTTGCTGTTAAAGGAAGATACCCAGATCGCTTCGCCCCTGGCCGTGTTATATTATGAAACCTATACCGACCTGGCTAGCGTTGAACAAGCCCTTAACGAACAGGCAGAAAATATTCAATGCGTGGTGACACAAACGCCATTAAAGATAAATGCCGCCTGTGCTGGATTCGGCGAAAGCCAAAGTCCGAAGCTTTGGGATTACGCCGATAACATCAATACCATCGATTTTTTAAACAAACAAATTAACTAATCGAGGCGTATCAAGCCTGTCCATACCTTTATTCTCAGTTGGAAATACTATTTTTGATGCTATGTATGTTATTAAAGTAAAAGGCATTGCCAAAATCCCAGACTACGTACAGTTGCGGGATGAGAAGTTTACCTTACTCGCATACTTCAGGGTAGACCGGCCGGATAAGTCATTAGACAAATTGGGTTTAGGCGATAAATTACCTTATATAATGGATATTATTAAAGATTTGCCTTTTGGGCAGATCAAAAAACTAGATATTTAAGCATGACAGGAAACGCAGTGATAAAGTTAAATAATGTTGATGTTTTTCAACAGAAACACCTGGTTCTATCAGATGTTAACTTAAGCATCGACAAAGGCGAATTTGTATTCTTGATTGGCCAGACTGGCTCGGGAAAGAGTAGTTTATTAAAAATCATTTATGGCGACCTGAAAATCGGAAACGGCGAAGGTGTAATTGCTGGTTTTGACCTTAAGAAACTATCTGACCGTGATGTTCCCTATTTAAGAAGGAAACTGGGCATTGTTTTCCAGGATTTTCAGTTGTTAACCGACAGAACAATAGAAAAAAACCTGGAGTTTGTATTGAAATCGACAGGCTGGACGGATAAAAACCTGATTCAGGAACGCATTAAAGACGTGTTGGATAAAGTAGGTCTTCGTTCGAAGATTAAAAAAATGCCACATGAAATTTCTGGTGGTGAGCAGCAGCGTATTGTAATTGCCCGTGCCCTGTTAAATAATCCGGAGATTATTCTTGCCGATGAGCCTACAGGAAACCTGGATCCAGACACTTCTGAAGAGATTGTAATGTTGCTGAAACAGATCAGCCAGAGTGGTACCGCTGTTTTAATGGCCACCCATGATTACCACATTATCCGTACCCTACCTTCCAGAATCATCAAGTGTGAAGGTGGAATGGTGCAGGAAGACGCTACTTTCGTCTAATATTTCTGACAAAAATTACTATTTCAGCCATTCTGTACAGTATGATTTATTTTAAACTGACAGCATGGCTGATATCATCCATTGGCAACACTTTTGAGTTGACCAACGAAACTTATACTGTACCATGTTTAGCAAGAAGAAGAAAAACGAAAACGAAAATCCGCTAGAAGGAAACCCCGCTGTAGAGCAGGTAGTTGGTGATCAGCCTAACGAAGAAACAAACTCCATCCATACAGAAGAGGCTTTACCTGAGGCTCCACAAGAGCCTTCTGCAGAAGAAAAATTGGAGTTAGAAAATGCAGCCCTTAATGATAAATATTTACGCTTATTTGCAGAATTTGATAATTATAAAAGACGTACGCAGAAAGAACGCGTAGAGTTATTACAAACTGCAGGTAAAGATGTGCTGGTTTCTTTATTAACGGTACTTGATGATTTCGATCGTGCAAACAAGGCCAATGAAAACGCTACAGATGTTGCAGCAGTACAAGAAGGTGTAAATTTGGTACATACAAAACTAAAAAGCATCCTGACACAAAAAGGATTGAAGGAAATGGAAAGCATCAATACTGAATTTGATACCGACCTTCATGAAGCCATCACTAAAATTCCAGCGCCAAGTGAAGATTTAAAAGGCAAAGTGGTTGATGTGTTGGAGAAAGGTTATACGTTAAATGACAAAGTTATTCGCTTTGCCAAAGTGGTAGTGGGTAGTTAATATTATGAGCAAAAGAGATTATTATGATGTGCTTGGGGTGGCTAAATCCTCAACCGCTGACGAGATAAAAAAAGCTTACCGTAAGCTGGCTATTAAATACCACCCTGATAAAAACCCTGACGATAAATCGGCAGAGGATAAATTCAAGGAGGCTGCAGAAGCATACGAAGTTTTAAGTAATCTGGAGAAAAAACAACGTTATGATCATTATGGTCATGCTGGTGTTGGCGGCGCATCAGGCGGTGGCGGCGGCTACGGCGGTGGTGGAATGAACATGGAAGATATCTTTAGCCAGTTTGGCGATATCTTTGGTGGTGGCGGCGGCGGCGGAAGCCCTTTTGATAGTTTCTTTGGTGGCGGCGGTGGCGGTGGCCAGCAACGTGGCGGCCGACGGGTAGCTAAAGGTTCTAACCTGAGAATTAAAGTAAAACTGACGCTGGAAGAAATTGCCAACGGTGCAGAGAAAAAGATAAAAGTTAATAAACAGATCGTTTGTAAAACCTGTGAAGGTTCTGGCGCTAAAGATCGTTCTTCGATCAGCACCTGCAGCACTTGCGCCGGACAAGGTTCTGTACGCCGGGTAACCAATACCATTTTAGGACAGATGCAAACAACTGCTACCTGCCCTACTTGTAATGGTTCTGGTTCACAAATTACATCTAAATGTACTTCATGCCATGGTGAAGGTACCGTTCGCGGGGAAGAAACCATTACCATTAACATCCCTGCGGGTGTGAGTGATGGCATGCAGTTAAGCATGAGCGGCAAAGGTAATGCCGGCCCTAACGGCGGTGTACCGGGAGATTTAATCATTCTGATTGAAGAGATTCCTCATGAAACCTTAAAAAGAGAAGGTAACAACATTGTTTACGATTTACATGTAAGTATTGTTGATGCTGCTTTAGGTTACAGTGCTGAAGTACCTACCATTGATGGTAAAGCGAAGATTAAGATCGAAGCAGGTACACAAAGTGGTAAACTGTTACGTTTAAAAGGAAAAGGTATTCCAGAGATCAATTCTTACCACCGTGGTGATGAGATTATCCATGTGAACATCTGGACGCCTAAGGCTTTAAGTGTGGAAGAAAGAATGTTACTGGAAAAATTAAGGGATTCTCCGAATTTCAAGCCTCAGCCAGGTAAGAACGACAAGAGTTTCTTTGAGAAAATGAAAGAATATTTCGAATAATAATTAATATAATTTGCAAAAAAGCCACCTCATCAGGTGGCTTTTTTGTTATACAGCAAATTATTTAGCGCATATGGATTGGAGAATTGGTTGCTCAGGTTTTTATTACAAGGAATGGAAAGAAATATTTTACCCCGCAGGATTAGCACAAAAGAACTGGTTTGAATATTATTGCCAGCACTTTAACACCATTGAAATTAACTCGACTTTTTATAAAATGCCAGGCCCTAAAACTTTTACCACCTGGAACGAGAAAAGTCCTGACGACTTCCTTTTTACCATCAAAGCACCCCGGCTCATTACGCATTATAAAAAGTTTAATGAGGTGGATAGCCTCATGAGTGATTTCTATGGGACCATCAGAGAAGGTTTGCAGGACAAACTAGGGGCGGTGCTGTTTCAAATGCCCCCAAGTTTTGTGTATACCGAAGAACGACTGGCCATGCTGTTACAGCACCTGGACCCTGCATTCCAGAACGTGGTTGAGTTCAGGCATCTTTCCTGGTGGACAGAAGAGGTATTTCAGGCTTTAAGGTTACGTCAGGTAAGTTTTAGTGGCATCAGTTATCCATCGGCTTTGCCTGATGAGGTCATTGACAATACAGCTACGCTCTATTATCGTTTTCATGGCAAACCGGTGCTCTATAAATCCTTATATGCGATGGAAGAGCTGGAAAACTTTGTTAAACAGGTGGACCCCGATAAAAAACAGGTTTATGTGTATTTTAACAACACCTGGGGACAGAGTGCATTGATCAACTCGAGGCAATTGCAGGACTTAACAAAAGTGCTTTAAAATTATTTTTATTCACTTACATCAATTAAATTTAGAATTTCTGTAATGTTTTACCAGTTTTGGTTACTAATGGTTAACCTTACCGTTTAACGGAAAAAAAAACTTACTTATTCTAACCTAATTAATAAAGATGCTTCAAGTAAACAATATTGTAAAACAGTATGCTTCGCACCGCGCATTGGATGATGTGAGCCTGACGATTGAAAAAGGAAAGATCTTTGGTTTGCTGGGGCCAAATGGGGCCGGTAAAACCTCACTGATCAGAATCATTACCCAAATTACCGCTCCCGACCAGGGCGAAGTGCTTTTTAATGGCAAGCGTTTAAACTCCGATCATATTGCCCAGATTGGTTACCTGCCCGAAGAAAGAGGTCTTTACAAGAAAATGGAAATTGGCGAACAGGTATTATACCTGGCTAAATTGAAAGGCTTGAGTACGCAGGAAGCCACCAAACGTATCAAACATTGGTTTGAGAAGCTGGAGATGGGAAGCTGGTGGAACAAAAAAGTGGAAGACCTAAGTAAAGGGATGCAGCAGAAGGTACAGTTTGTAGCGACTGTATTACACGAACCAGAACTGATTATTTTAGATGAGCCTTTTTCTGGCTTCGACCCGGTGAATGCAGCAATTATCAAAGACGAAATTCTGGAATTGAATAAAAAAGGCGCCACTTTTATCTTCTCTACGCACCATATGGAATCTGTAGAGGAGCTGTGCGACAACATCGCTTTGATTAACCGTTCTAAAAAGATCCTGGATGGCGCTGTAGACGACATTAAAGAACAATACCGTAACAATACCTTTTGGGTAGAATACCACGGCGTACACGACCTAAAACAGGTAGCACCGGCTTTTGAAGTACTGGAAACCGATATTTATAAAGGAAATTCAAGGATTAAAGTGCAGTTACAGCCTGATCAAAGTGCCAACCAGCTGTTAAGTGCAATTTTGCCTTACGTTTCGGTAAGCAGACTGGAAGAGGTCATTCCGACCATGAACGACATTTTTATAGAAAAGGTTAAACAAAAAAACTAAGCCATGAATAAAGTACTACTCATTATACAAAGAGAATACCTGTCGCGCGTTAAAAAGAAGTCGTTCATAGTGATGACTTTGCTTACCCCATTAATTGTTGCCATTTTTTATGGCATGATGTTCTACTTCTCCTATAAAGGCGTAAGCGGCACACACAATAAAATAGCGGTAGTCAGCGAAAATGCTAACCTTACCGAACAGTTGGCCAACAACAAGAACCGCACGTACACCTATGTGAACAAGCCCCTGAAAGATATGAAGGGCGAGTTAGACAAGTCTGGCTACGATTACCTATTGTATATCCCCTCTTTTGAGCTTAACCAGCCACAGGGTATACAAGTATTGGGTAGCAAACAAGCAGGACTTACCTTATCAAGCAATATTGCTAATGACATTGAAGACCTGATCAGTAACCAGAAACTAAAATCGTCAGGCATTTCGCAGCAGGATCTGGATAAGTTAAAAACGGCTGTTGACATTGATACGAAGAAGATTAATGAACTGGGTCTGGAGGAAGATTCCAGTGCAGGTGCAAGCACCGTTATTGCCTATGTAGCCGGTATATTGATGTTTATGTTCATCATGCTTTATGGTATCCAGGTGATGCGTGGGGTAATTGAAGAAAAAACAAGCAGGATTGTGGAAGTGATGATCTCATCGGTGAAACCTTTCCAGCTGATGATGGGTAAAATCATTGGTATCGCCCTGGTGGGCCTAACGCAGTTTTTGCTGTGGATTGTGTTAACCGCCAGCATTTCTACCCTGGTGATGAAGGTATTTGTAGACAAAGATACCTTGAAAGAAGCAACCGCAGCTTCCAGCACCACCCCTGGTGGAATGGCCAATACGCAACAAATGGAAGCAGCAGGCGACGACACTTTTGCGAACATCCAAAAGAGTGTGGCTAACCTTAATGTAGCCAAAATTGTAACCGTGTTTATCTTTTTCTTCCTGGGTGGATACCTGTTCTACAGCGCTTTGTATGCAGCCATTGGGTCGGCGGTAGACAGCGAAACGGAAACCCAGCAGTTTATGTTTCCGGTAATGATGCCACTGCTGTTAGGCTATGTGTTGTCTTTAAGTGTGGTGACCAATGATCCTTATGGAACCATGGCTTTCTGGCTTTCGATGATCCCCTTTACCTCTCCTATTGCGATGATGGTGCGTTTACCATATGGCGTTCCAGATTGGCAGCTGGCTTTATCGATGGCCATGCTGATCATAGGTTTTATTGGCACGGTTTGGGTGGCGTCACGCATTTACCGTGTAGGTATTTTAATGTACGGCAAGAAAACCAATTTCAGAGAGATGTTGAAATGGTTCACTTATAAAAACTAAAAACGATGAAAGCAGGTGTAATCGACATGGGAACCAATACGTTCCACTTAATTATTGCAGATTTATCTCATGGAGAAGTCGACATCACCTATAAAACCAATATACCTGTTAAACTTGGCGAAGGCCGGTTGAACGACAATATCATTATTCCTGAAGCCTTCGAAAGAGGGCTTCAGGCTTTAACACAGTTTAGTGAAACCTTAAAAGAACAGCAGGTGCAGGTAGTTAAAGCTACCGCTACTTCAGCGGTGCGCAATGCCAGCAACGGACCAGCCTTTGTGCAGGCCGTTAAAGAACGTACAGGAATAGACATTGAAGTGATTAGCGGCGATATAGAAGCAAACTATATATTTAAAGGTGTGCAAGCTACCGGTGTGATTACTGACACCACATTGATCATGGACATTGGTGGAGGCAGCACAGAGTTTATTCTATGTGATACCAAGCAGCTGTTATGGAAAAAAAGCTATGATCTTGGAGCGGCGCGTTTATTACAGGCGTATTTTAAGTCGGACCCTATTAGTGAGGCCAATCAATCAGCGATTATACAGCATGTAGACCAACAAATAAAGGAATTAAAAGAAGCATGCCAGTTACACCAACCCAAAGTATTGGTAGGTTCGGCGGGTGCCTTTGAGACTTTCGCTTTACTGTTGCAAAAGGGAGTTGACCTGAAATCCCTGGCCTGGGCTCCCCTATCTTTACCAGGTTATCAACAGCTTTCTGCACAGCTGATAGCATCCACCCATGCACAAAGGGCACAAATGGAAGACCTGATTCCCCTAAGGGTGGATATGATTGTGATTGCGGCGCTATTAACGGACTATGTGTTAAAGACATTCGCTATTCCTGAACTCCGTTTATCAACTTATGACCTTAAAATGGGTGTCTTACACACCTTATTGCAAGAGCACCAGCAATTAAATGGCTGATAAGGCGGAGTACAGTTTCTCTGTCGGCAAGCCCATCACATTGGTGTAAGAACCTTCAATCCGCTCAACAGCAACCATACCGATCCAGTCTTGTACGCCATAGGCGCCGGCTTTATCGTAGGGATTATAATTTTCGATGTAATATTTGATTTGTTCCTGGGTCAATGTTTTGAAATACACCTCTGTGATGTCATAAAAAGACAATACCTGTTCTGCATATAGCAAGGAAACACCAGTATACACTTCATGGCGACTGCCGGATAGTTTAGTCAGCATTTCTAAAGCATGTTCGGCATTTTCCGGTTTACCCAGAATTTCATTCTCGTAAGCTACAATGGTGTCGGCAGTAATTACAATGCTATTTTCGCGTTCATCGATAAAAGCATTTGCTTTTTTCTCCGCAATGTATACTGCTATTTCGGCTGGGCTTAGGCCTTCAGGATAACTTTCATCTACCTCTTTTAATACCACTTTGAAATCCAGATCCATTAAGGCTAATAGTTCCTGGCGGCGTGGAGATTTAGATGCGAGAATGATGGGTAAGCTTTGTGTATACATAAATTATATTTTGGGCTAAAATAAATAAAAGCGGCCGTTAAGCCGCTCCTATTACCTAAAAAAAAACAAAAATTAACAATTACATTTTCTTCATTTCACGTTGTCCATCGCGTGGACCGTTGTGACCTTTACCTTTGTGCGCTGCACGTCTTTTTTCCATTTTAGCCTTACGTTCTGCTTTCATGGTATGATATGCTTTTTGCTGATCAGCTGTGAATACTGACTGCAGGTTTTTCTCATTTTTCGCCATTTGGGCTACACGTTTTTCACGCGCCTCCTGATGGGCTTTCTTAGCAGCGATTCTTTCCTTTTCCTGTTCTTTAGCCTGCTCGGTATAGATGTTTAACACTTTCGCTTGTTGAGCTTCAGAAAGTTTCAGGTTTTCCGCTAACTTCTCTGTTTGTTTTTTCGCCCGATCTTCCGGAGCTATCATTTTACGTTTGTCTGTCTGTGCGTTTGCCATGGTAAATACACCAAGTGCTAATCCGCAAACCATCATCAACTTTTTCATATGGTATGTTCTATGTGTGTTGTTATGGATTAGAGGGGCAGCAGAAGCAAAGGTTTAAGACTTTTTTGTAACGTCGGTGTTACATGGCAAAATTCTACTTTGCGGCGTCGCTGGCATCAGGGTTCTCGTCGAACCAGCGGCCTTGAATTTTAAGCACCTTTTCTATCACATCGCGCGCAGCGCATTTACCGCCGGGAAGCGGTGATATATAGGTGGAAATGGCTTTTATCTCCTCCACGGCATCTGCCGGGCAAGTAGGTAAGCCTACCAATTGCATCACTTTATAATCGGGAATATCATCGCCCATGTACAATACCTCGGCGCGGTTAATACTGTTGGCCAGGAGGTATTCTTCAAAGACTTTTACTTTATCGGACACGCCCAGGTAAGCATTTTCTATGCCTAAACCTGCAAACCGACGGCGCATGCCTTCGCCGCTACCGCCGGAAATGATACATACCCAGTAGCCCTTTTTTACAGCAAGCTGCAGGGCGTAGCCATCTTTAATATTAAAGGAACGCAAAAACTCACCGCTTTCAGACGCGAGAATATCACCGTTTGTTAAAACACCATCAACATCAAAAATGAAGGTGGTGATTGCTTTGAGTTTTTGCAGGAACATGGCGATTAATCCTGGTTATCGCGCCATTCGTAAACCCAGGCAGACTGGATTTGCTCCAGGTGACCTTCGCTACTTTCTTCGCGGGTACCTTTGAAATTAGGTAATTCTAATACCCATTCTAATAATTCTGTAAATCGGATCCGGTAAATCTTAGCCTCATTAAAATCATCACCAAACTTTTCATAAAGTTCCTGAGCGATATCCTCATGGTCATTCCAATAAATTGGCAGTGCAAATTTGTCTTGCATATTTTTTTTATTCTTAATTAGTGGCCTAAAAATTCTAATTGATCTGGGATGGTAACTTCAATATCACCGTCAATGATCACACACTGACATCCTAAACGAGAAGAAATTCTCGGACGGACAGCACGGTCAATAAAATCCTCTTCTTTGTCTGAAATCTCCTGGATGTTGTCCATACCTTTAGTCACATAGACATGACAGGTACTGCAACCGCAAACACCACCGCAGTTGTGCTGCAGTTCGATGCCATGGTCAAGGCAAGCGTCAAGTACAGATTCCCCGCCAGCGATTGGAAGTTCTACGGGTTCTTTACCTTTTTCTTCGAAGTTTATTCTTAATTTATAAATACTCATAATTTGTTGTCAAAAATAAGCACCAAAAACGGCAATTGTGTTATAGATATGTTTTTTTAATGCTTTTGCTTAATGTTTTGTAAATATCTGTCAGTACAGGTTCTTCTTGTAGTAACTCCAGGTGTCTGTTCATGGTCGCCTCATCGCCTCTTATGGCCGGCCCCGTCTGCACATCATAAGGTTTTGCACTTTGCACCTTTGCAGCAGTTTCCAGAATTAAAGGTTTTAGCAAATCGAAGCTGAGGTGGTTACGTGCCAACAGGTCTGCGCTCAGGTGGTACAGGTGGTTGCTAAAATTACAGGCAAATACTGCGGCCAGGTGCAATAACTTCCGGTCGGCACTGCTCACGTTGTACACCAAGGTACTTAGTGTAGCTGCCGCAAGATGTAACGTTTGAAGGTCTTCGCTTGTACCCGCTTCCAGGCACAATGGAATGGTTTGGAAATCAACCGGCCTACTTTTAGAAAAGGTTTGCAGCGGATACAGCACACCGTAATGGCTGATGCCCTGATCTTCAAATACCGACAGAGACGTTGCGCCGGAGGTATGTACCACCAGTCCTTTCAACCAATTTAACTGCCCCACAAGTCCGGCAATGGCATCATCACTTACGCTAATGAGGTAAAGATCCGCTTCGCGGTTAAGCAACTGCAGGTTATCAATAGCCTGGCTATTTAAAACACTGGCCAATGCGTGTGCATTGGCCAGTGTTTTACTATAAACTTGTATGAGGTCTGCCCCACTGGCTTTAAAAGCGCTAGCCAGGTGTGTTGCTACATTTCCAGAACCGAGACAAACTACTTTCATATTTTAATCATTAGCCTAACCGAAAATGGCTGGTATTACTTACGTGGGTTCAGCTCTTTCTTTCTTCTTACAATAGAGATACAGAAACCAATGACCATAACGATGGTACCTAACCAGTATAAGTTAATGTAAGGGAATTCAATCGATTTGAATACCACCCACTCTTTAGCTTGCTGTGGCTTTTCGTAAACTTGCAGCTCCATTTTATTTTGCTCAGGAAAGATCTTGGTAAATCTTAAACGCAAACTTAAATCATCAATATTTCTGGCAAAGTCGAACGTATTGTTTCCTTTAACCAGGAATAAAGGTTCAGCTTTGTAGATTTTACCATTTAAATCAACTTCTAATGGCATACCTACAGCAATATCTTTAGGATCAAGCTTCAAGTCTTTCACTACCGGTTTAGAATTAAGCCCTTTCACCGTAATGATTCCGCTGGCCGTGTGAATGGTATCGCCAACACTAACGTTCAGGATTCTTGGTGCTTTGTAATTTTCTTCTTCTGAATGTCCTTCATGATCGCCATGTACTTCGGCTTTATCAGGCGCACTGGTAATGTGGGTATAAATATCTCTGGTAAAGTAATGTTTCGTATCTGGAGAAGCAATTAGCCCCATATCCTCGTTCACCTGAACGTGTGGATTTAAATCGAAATCTTCTTTTACCTTTCCAGTCTTCGGATCAATTACTTTAAAATTAAGCTTGTAAAAAGTATTTGGTGCAATGGTGGTATCACTTACATATGTAACTGTATAACGACCCATGGCTTTTGGCTCATTGCGGTATAACACCATGTTCTGGCCTGGTTTTTCTACTTTTTCGAAGTCCTTTACCGGAATAAAGTTACTCTCATTAATAGATACAGGATTGCTGGTTGCAGCGGCAACAAGGGCACCTAATAACAACATGGCAAAGCCAATGTGCGCTACTGCAGCACCTACCAGTTTACTGCGACCACCTAAACCTTGTGTTACCACACGGGCATTGGCTAACACCGCGAAAATACAACTGAAGGATAGCAGGATGTACATCAGGTTAGTATAAACATCTGTTACCCATACGAATAAAGCTGTTACCACCAGTGAGATCACAATGGATGCCACCAGGCTGCTGTAAAATTTACGGGGATCAGTTCTTTTGTATTTCAGGAATTGCGAAAAGCCGGAAATCATGGTCACCAAAATGGCAAAAGGAGCCTGCCATTGGTTATAGTATTTAATGGCATCAATTGGTGGTGCGAAGTTCGTTCCGAAAGCCGCGTTGAATACAGGAACCGAAGTAGAGAAAATAACCTGGATACAGGCTACCGTAACCACAAGGGCACCGATAAACATCCAGAATTCTCTGGAGTAAGTTTCTTCATCTTTAGTGGTAATTGGCAATTCTTTCCACCTTGCTATTAATAACACGGTTGGAATAGCCAGGAATACAACATTATAGAGTATCAGGTGGCCAAACATCCCCAGGTCGGTAAAGGAGTGAACTGAAGTTTCTCCAAGAATACCACTTCTGGTTAAGAAGGATGCATATAATACCAATACAAAACTTAATACCACCAACACAAAGGCGGTAAAGAAAGCATGACCAGTATTTTTAAAGGCAATCATGACGTGAATACCACCGATTAACATTAACCAAGGAATGATCGAAGCATTTTCAACCGGATCCCATGCCCAGAAACCACCAAAGTTTAAGGCTTCATAGGCCCAGAAGGAACCCATAATAATACCGGCACCAAGGATCATCACCGCGAACAATGCCCATGGCATTGACGGTTTTACCCATTCTTTATATTTTTTAAGCCATAAACCCGTTACAGCATAGGCGAAAGGCACCACCATACTGGCGAAACCCAGGAATAAGGTTGGCGGGTGAATAACCATCCAGTAATTCTGAAGCAATGGATTTAATCCACGTCCGTCTGTAATAAATTTCAGGTAGTTTTTAAAGTTTTCCGGATCAGCAAATACTGCAGGCGCCATCGCTGTAAGGTCTACGGCATCTCTTAACAAGATGAATGGAGAACTTCCTATACGTGCACCGAAAAGCTCTACGCCTAATAACATAGAGGTTAAAAACACCTGTGAAAAAGCAACTACGGTCATTACACCACTTTCCCAGGCTTTAGCTTTCCAGATCAACAGTCCGCCAAGTAAAGATTGCCAGAATGCCCATAACCAGAAACTACCTTCCTGTCCTTCCCAGAATGCCGACACGATATAATAAACCGGTAAGGCTTTGGAAGAGTGAAAATATACGTAAGAATATTCGTTATAGTGACCTAATATCAAGTAGAATAAGGCAATACCAATACCTAAAATACTTACGAGATTGATAAAAAAGGAGATCCGGCCAATTCGTTGCCAGGACTTTTCTTCTTCAGGTTCTTTACCTGCTGCAAAAAAATAAGAGATGGTAGATAGCAGAGAGGCCGCAAAGGCTAGGACAATAAAAAACTGTCCGATCTTACCGGGGAGGAGGTTCTCTCCAACAAATTGTATATCCATTAAATAAGTTAGTTGTATTGTTTAGCCTGTCCTTCTTGTTCGTCAACGGTACCATCCTGGTTTACTTCAACCAGGTTGTCGTTATATTTTGAAGGGCACTTCATGAGTATTTTAGTAGCGTAAAAAGTGTCATTTTTCATTTCGCCAATAAGGACCAGCTTTTCTGATCTTTCGAAATCCTGTGGTTTAGCACCTATGTAAACCACTTTGTTTACATCACCTTTGTCGTCTCTCATGTGGAAAGCGAAATGGTTGGCGTCTTTCTGGGCATCGTAATACATGCCTTTTTCTTTTTCCCAATATCCCATCACGTGAAACTCACGGGACTCTTTGGCTGCCTCTTTAAACGATGAATAACTACTGGTATCAGCGTTAAGACTAAACAGAACACCAACACTAATGGCGATGGTAATTAATCCTATAATTGCACTTTTTCTCATTGTTTACCTATTAGAAGAATGACAACAAAGATAAAAAATATACCTGCCTAATCACTTTTCGGAGAATGTTAATACAGATGTTGACAATTTATTGATAGTTCTCTGACAAATAGAGATGCTAGCAAAAGAGATGCATAAAAAAAACCGCAGCTTTTGACTGCGGTTTGTATAAAAATGGAGTTAGCCTATGGCCAGATACCAAGGTTCATGTAAGAAACGGCAATTTTATCGATCGAACCAACAAAAGCAGCAGTTCTTAACGTCTGCGTAGCTGGTTTAGTCATTAACACTTCTCTAATCTCATGGTAAGAATGGATCATGGTATCTTCTAATCCTGAATTTACCAATTCCAACTCTGAAGCACCTTTCACCAACATCGAGCGGTGTTCTGCAGGAATGCTTTTACCGGTTAAGGATTCCAGGGTATTGATCAGGTTCGCATTAGAATTCTCTGCATAACGGTTTTCCATACGGCCAAAAGCCACATGAGAAAGGTTTTTTAACCACTCAAAGTAAGAAACGGTTACCCCACCAGCATTACAGTACATATCAGGAATAATCATACCGCCCATTTGCGTGAAGATTTCTTCAGCTTCTGGTGTTGTTGGTCCGTTAGCACCTTCAGCAATAATTTTAGCCTGAATGTTTCTGATGTTGTCTTCAGTAATTTGGTTTTCTAAAGCAGCAGGCACCAAAATATCACATGGTTGCTCTAAACCTTCCATGGAGTTTCTAAACTCAATGGCACCTGGGAAACCTAGAATGGATCCGGTTAGTTTACGGTGTGTAAATACTTCATCGATGTTTAATCCATCTGCATTGTAAATGGCACCTTCAAATTCACAAAGGCCAACGATGGTTGCACCAAATTCTGTTAAGAATTTAGCTGAATGGTAACCTACGTTACCTAAACCCTGTACAATTACCTTTTTATCGCCTAAACCAGCAGTTAAGCCCAATTTAGCCATGTCTTCAGCTACGTTTACACATTCTCTAACCGCATAAGCCACCCCACGACCGGTAGCTTCTTTACGACCGCGAATACCGTGTAAAGCAATCGGTTTTCCGGTTACACAACCCAAAGCATCCAATTGTCCTGGATTCATGGTCATATAGGTATCGGCAATCCAGCTCATTTCACGTTCACCAGACCCATAATCAGGGGCAGGAACGTCAATACCAGGACCAATAAAGTTCTTTTTAATTAATTCAGTAGTGTAACGACGGGTAATGGTTTCTAATTCTCCGGTAGTATAATTTTTCGGATTAATCTGAATACCTCCCTTGGCACCTCCAAATGGAACATTTACAATGGCACATTTGTAAGTCATCAAAGCGGCTAAAGCCATTACTTCATCTTCATTAACCATCTCACTATAGCGGATACCCCCTTTAGTTGGGCTCATGTGGTGAGAATGTTCTACTCGCCAGGCATGAATCACTTCAAATCCATTTCCTCTGCGGATAGGGAATTGAAAACGGTACACACTATTACAAGCTTTAATTTGAGTAAGTAACCCTTCAGGATGAGAGGTAAATTGCGCGGCACTGTCAAAATTTTTACAAACATCTGTAAAAAAATTAGTCTCGATTGCGGTATTCAACATTATCAGTTTTTTATGAATTAAGTTAATTCGTTTTTTTATGCTGCAAAATTGCATTAAAAAAAACGATTATTACAACTATGGAATGCCTTAGTGTATGCGAAACACCAATCTAAATTAACCAGAAAAACACGGTATAACCGTGTTTTAAATTAGTTTTTAACAGTAGATTTTTTTTCTAATTTTTTTAATCTCCGGTCAACCGTAAAGAGAAACAACAGCAGACCGAGTAAGATTACCATTACACAGGCCACCACAACGTATATTTTTCCAGAGGAATAAAAGCTTTCTGTAACTGTAGAAACTCCATTTTGCGCAAATAATTGCAAGGTAACCATTAACAGGATTACCGTTGTCGTCATTGTTTTCATTTGATATAAATCTTTATAAAACCTGTACACTTACATGTTCAGGTTAATTTTGTGCTTTACTACTTATTATTATTTTTCTCTTCCAACACACGCGTACGGTAAAGAAGGGTATAGATCCAATAGCCAACCAGAATCCAGCCAATGCAAGCCGGATAAAAAATAACACGCATCCGTTGATCAAGATCGTAAGAATTGAAACCAGGGTTACCACCGTTTCCAGGGTGTAAGGAATCAGATAGTCTGGGTAATACAAATAACAAGACCACCATCATTGGAAAGGCAAAAATGTTATAGATGGCAGAGATCTTCGCTCTTTTTTGCTCTTCGTCAATAGCATTTCGCAAGACCAGGTAAGCAAAATACAAAAGCAAAGCGATGGCGGCAAAGTTTTGCTTCACATCAAAGCTCCAGGCTTGTCCCCAGGTAAATTTGGCCCAGATAGCGCCGGTAACAATACCCAGTATGCCAAATATAATCCCCGTGTTTACACTTTCCACAGCTTTCAGGTCGTTTTCTCCATTTCCTGAACTCAGGTATTTAATGCTGTGAAATACAGATACCCCGAATAGCACAATCATGCTAAACCACATGGGTACATGGAAATACAGATTTCTAATACTCTCATACAAAATAGGCAACATGGGTACATTTGCTAAAAAGCCAAATATTGTTGAATAAATGACCAAAACTGCACCTAAAATCTTCCACCAGGACTTATACATTTATATAGAATTTTAATGTTTCAAAGGTAAACATATTTACTAATCCCGCCATAAATACGGGAATAACAACAAGGAAACCGCCATGACCAGCACATTGATCACCAGCAATAAGCCGATCTCGTCTAAACTTACACTGCGGTCTAATCCGTCAATGGCATTCTTTGTTAATTTTATCAAGATAATCAGCACCGGAATAATCACCGGAAAGCTTAAAATGGCCATCAGCATACCACCATTTCCTGCTTTAGAAGAAATGGCTGATACCATGGTGAATATGGTTGAAAAGCTTAAGCTGCCCAACAATGTTGCTACAATATATAAACCAAGGTCGTCAGGAACATAACCAAACACCATCATGTAAAAACCCAAAGCAATAACCGTTAGCAACATCATCAACAACACATTATAAATGGTTTTTGAAATGATGAGGGCAAGCGGACTGGCAATGGTATAGATATAAAGTTGCCGGCCTTTACTTTCCTGTAAAAAGCTTTTCGACACTGCATTGATGGAAGCAAACAACATGATGATCCAGAATAAAGCATTCCAGGTAATGGGCTTTACACTCACTAGGGATAGAAAACAGACAAAAATAGTAGACACCACATAGAGCAGCACCCCATTTAAGGCATATTTTGAACGCCATTCTAACAGCAGCTCCTTTTTAATAAGGTATTTAACCTGGGTAATCAGCTGCATGGATCAGACTTGTTTGATGACGAACTTAGGTTTTGGTACAGCAATAAGCACCAGGGCGCCCACCACAATTACATACCAACCCCATTTGTACTTAACGGTGCCTGCAGCCAGGGTAATTAATTTTTTGAAACGGATAAAGTTAAACGTATCATGTACTTTAAAATAGATTCCAGCCAGACTCAGGGCAACCAAAAAAAGTGCAGCCCAGCCTACAAACTTCAGTAAAGCAGGTTTTTGAAGGAAGGCGCCGATAAACCCTAGAAGTACCAGAACGTAAAACGCAGTCGCCAGCCTTAGGTCTACATCAAAATAGTTCCAATTACCCATTACCGGTACACGCAACAGTGGACAAAGACCACCAATCGCCATCACCGCAGCTCCGGCAATACCTTGATTTCTTACATTGACCAACATGGATTATTGTTGTTTAATACCCATTTTATCGGCGAAATGCGCACAATAATCACGAAGATCTTCTACAATCAGGGTTTCGCCCGTTGCTTTCAAAAAGCTATCGCCCATGGTTTGCAAAGTTTCATAAAAGAACCTTTTCATTTCATCAACCGGCATATCTTTGGTCCAAAGATCAATACGCAATGAGTTTTTGTAATTATGATCCCATAAGGCCAACATCATCGATTTTACCGCTACCTGTTCTTTAGTTTCAGCATCTGTAGATTCCCATACCATCGTTTCAGGCACATTATTATCGTCCAGCTCAACCGTGATTTTTATCTCCGCTTTCTTCATTTTCTTTTAAAATACTAGGGTTTTTATAATAAGGATCATGACCACTGTAAATACAATAAATGCAGTTTCTACGATCCAAAGGTTTTTCAACAAAGGAATGGTTCTCCTAAAAATCAAGTCTGACACAAAGGATACCAGGGCGGCCAATATACACAGCGTAAAAAACAAACCATTAAAGTTATGGTCTACCCTGCCACCGAATCCTTCAAGCGCAAAAAATCCACTGGCTACCAAACAGATGGCCGTGATCAAGTTTAAAGGCGTTAGCCTTAATTTAAACCCTTTTACTTTTTGAACTTCTTCTTTTTCCAAGGTGTTTTATCCGTTTTTTTAGGTGCCGGTGCAAATACTTTTTTCTTCTCATGGAAAGCGCCCATAAAAGTAGGGTCGTCTTTTCTTTTCTGAAGATCTATTTCCTTTGCAATATGCTGGCGTTCCTCATAAGGTGTTTCTTCCACAAAAACATCTGCTGGCAAAGCTACAACAGGAATCGTTTGTCTGATTAACTTTTCTATCTTCTTGATGTAATATTTCTCTGCTTCTGTACAAAAAGTAATGGCTATACCAGAGCTGAAGGCTCTTCCGGTACGACCGATACGGTGTACGTAATCTTCAATGATAATGGGAACATCAAAATTGATCACATGACTCACTTCAGAAACATCGATGCCTCGTGATGCCACATCGGTAGCTACCAATACCCTCACATTACCTTCTTTGAAACTATTGATGGAGTTGATCCGCGTGTTCTGGCCTTTATTGGCATGAATTACCCTTACGGCTTCTGCACCAAACCTGCGTTCAATAAAGCTGAAAATGTTATCAGCCACGACTTTGGTTTTGCAGAAAATAATCAGCCTTTTCACTTCCTCATCACTTTTCAACAGGTTTTGCAACAGGTTGATCTTTGTTTTGAAGTTGGGTACCTCATATAATGATTGTGTTACCGTAGCTGCAGGTGTAGCCTGTAAAGAAGCTTCTATAATGGTAGGGTGTTTCAGGAAATCGCCAGCTATTTTCTGTACCAGATCACTCATGGTGGCAGAGAACAATAGGTTTTGACGCCTGCGGGGCACCACTTCTAAAATCCGGTGAATAGAACCAATAAAACCCATGTCCATCATTTTATCCGCCTCATCAAGTACTAAAAACTTAATGTATTGCGTATTAATGTGTCCGGCCAGGTAAAGATCAAGGAATCTGCCTGGAGTGGCGATAATTAAATCTACACCTTCTTTTAGTTTAGCAATTTGGGTTTTCGGACCTAAGCCACCATAGATAACGGCAGACCGCAGGTCGGTATATTTAGAGAACATTTGTACATGTTCGGCTATTTGCATGGCAAGTTCGCGGGTTGGCGCAAGGATTAAAGCCCTGGCAGAGTCGCCTTGTGCATATTTTAATTGCATAAGCATGGGCAAAACATAGGCGGCAGTTTTGCCGGTACCTGTTTCTGCTATACCACAAATATCCTGTCCGGATAGTACGGGTGCTATAGCTTTTTCCTGGATTGGTGTTGCGACTGTGAACCCCGCATCCTCCACGGCATTTAAAATTTGTCGGTTGAGGTTAAACTCTTCGAATTTTTTGGGCATTTTGCAAATATACGTTTATTTATAGGATGCCTAATTACATTTTTATAGATTTGGAGGCATGGATACCCTATTGATAAAAGCGGCTACCTTAGTTAACGAAGGTCAAATCTTTGTTGCTGATGTATTGATAAAAGACGGATTAATCGAAAAAATTGCAAGCAGCATCACCTACCCTGATGCCACAGAAATCAACGCTGAAGGTTTATACCTTTTACCGGGAATGATTGACGACCAGGTGCATTTTCGCGAACCAGGGCTGACACATAAAGCTGATATTTTTTCTGAAAGCATGGCTGCTGTGGCCGGAGGCATCACCTCCTTCATGGAAATGCCTAATACCGTTCCCAATACATTAACACAGGAACTGCTTGCCGATAAGTATACCATCGCCTCAGAAATGTCACTGGCCAATTATTCCTTTTTCATGGGCGCTTCCAATAACAACCTCGAAGAGGTGTTAAAAACCGACCCCACTACGGTATGCGGAATCAAGGTGTTTATGGGTTCTTCTACAGGCAATATGCTGGTTGATAATACCGCCGTACTGGAAAATATATTCAAAGAAGCACCTATGTTAATTGCTACACACTGTGAAGATGAAGCAACCATACAGCATAACCTGAAGGTTTACAAAGAAAAATACGGTGAGAACTTAACCATCGAGATGCATCCCCTGATTCGTAGTGCTGAAGCTTGTTACCTGTCGTCATCGATGGCGGTAGAACTTGCAAAAAAGCACAATACGCGTTTACATATTCTACACATATCCACAGCGAAGGAAGTGGGCTTGTTCAGCAATACCCTGCCCCTAAAAGAAAAAAGAATCACGGCAGAAGCCTGTGTGCATCACCTGTGGTTCGACGACCAGGATTACGCAAAAAAAGGAAACCTGATTAAATGGAACCCTGCTGTAAAAACTGCGGCAGATAAGGATGCTATTTTGAAAGGCGTACTCGACGGACATATTGATATCATTGCAACTGACCATGCGCCACATACCTGGGAAGAAAAACAACAACCTTATGCACAGGCCCCTTCGGGAGGTCCTTTAGTGCAACATGCCTTATCAGCGCTACTGGAAATGTACCACCAGCAAAAGATAACCTTAACGCAGATTGTGGAGAAAACCGCGCATAACGTTGCGGATTGTTTCAACATTGATAAACGTGGTTATATCCGGGAGGGCTACTGGGCAGATTTGGTATTAGTAAACCTGAATGACCTGGTTACCGTGACTAAAAACAACCTTTTTTATAAATGTGGCTGGTCGCCATTTGAAGGCCAAACCTTTCAAAGCGAGATTACCCATACCATCGTTTCTGGTAACCTGGCGTATACCAAAGGGAAATTTACGACCAACGAAACAGGAAAAAGGCTAACGTTTAATCGCTAACATGAAGCTGCAGTACAGGAAAGCCTGGCGACAATTGCTGGTGCTAAGCCTATTGGCTGGTATCATATTTTTGTGGGGACTAAGCGCTAGCCTCACAGAAAGCCTTTATGCCGACACGGTTTACCCTGTTATTTCCCTGTGTTTAAGAACTGTTAGTTCTTTGGCGCCATTTCCGCTGGGCGATGTGCTTTACCTGTTGCTGATTGCTTATGTGGTATACAGCCTATTTAGATTTGGCAGAAAATTGATTAAAAAGCAGGTTCATAAAACCGAAGCCTGGCTGGCAGCCATGCAGGTATTGCGATTTATATTGATCCTGTACATTGCTTTTAAACTACTGTGGGGACTAAACTACTCCCGCCCCTCCATTTCGCAGCAGCTTGGCATCAGCAACCATAGGTACAGTGACAAACAACTGGTCAGGCTGACGCAGTTAATCATTCAAAAGATCAACCACCTGGAAAAACTACGTTCGGCATTACCTGCTAAGGAGCGCAGCAGGTACAACATGGAAACTTTAGAAACTAAAGCTACAGCATCGTACAGTAATTTAAAACAGCAACAATCATTTTTTACATATCGCAGTCCGGCTGTAAAACCCGTCATCAACAGCTGGGTGATCACTAAAATTGGCTTGGAAGGCTATTATAACCCCTTATCTGGCGAAGCCAATGTAAACATGCTTTTGCCGGCGGTAGACCTGCCCTTTGTCACTGCACATGAAATTGCCCACCAGCTGGGAGTGGCGCGTGAAGATGAGGCTAATTTAGTGGGCTACCTGGTGGCTACCAACAGTAAAGACCTCAATTTTCAATATTCTGGGTATTATGCCATTTTAAGAAACCTATTGTTTGAGGTAAGGTTAATTGCCCCCGATGAGTATAAGTCGCTTTATGAGTCCATTAACCCCAGAACTATTGCAGATTATAAAAACGGTATTGCTTTCTGGAAGAAATACAACAACCAGATGTTTGGCTACATGAGTGCAACTTTGGATAGCTTTCTAAAAATAAACAACCAGCACAAAGGGATCGACAGCTATCAGGACATCGTGTTATGGGTATACAACATTCACGAAGGGGAATTAAAACAATATAAAGACAAAACATTACAGCCTTAACACAAAAATCCCTTAAAACATTCCTAAATTTGCCAGACTATGGCAAAAATATCCATCAACCTGGCTACAGGTTCTTTACAACAAGAAGAGATCATTGTTGGTATTGATTTAGGAACCACCAATAGTTTGGTTGCTTTTATCAATCCAGAGAAACACCCACAAGTGATCAACGACATGGGCAAAGGTCTGCTGGTACCGTCTGTAGTTCATTTTAACGAACATGGCGATGCCTTAGTTGGTAACGAAGCGAAGGAGTTTTTAACAACAGACCCTGAAAATACCATATTTTCTGTCAAAAGATTGCTTGGACGCTCTTATAAAGATGTAGCGGATCACCAGGACACTTTTTCATATAAGATTATTGATGACGATAATGATGCTTTGGTTAAAATAAAAGCAGGTAACCGCTTTTATACGCCCATTGAATTGTCGGCAGAAATATTAAAGGAACTGAAAGCGAGGGCAGAACATGCGTTGAAAACCGCCGTTAATCGCGCAGTCATTACGGTTCCGGCGTATTTTAATGATAGTCAGCGTCAGGCCACCCGCGATGCAGGAAAGCTTGCCGGACTAGATGTATTACGCATTGTTAACGAACCTACCGCAGCAAGTTTAGCTTATGGGATAGGCTTAGACCCTACGGAACATAAAACCATTGCGGTTTATGATTTAGGTGGCGGAACGTTTGACGTATCTATCCTGGCTATTCAAAACGGAATATTTGAAGTATTATCTACCAATGGCAATACCTTTTTAGGCGGTGATGATTTTGACCGTGCTATTGTTCATTACTGGATCGAACAGAACAAGTTAGAGGAGGCTGCTTTACAAGCTGACCCTGGTTTTATGCAGCAATTGCGTTTAAAAGCAGAGGAAGCTAAAAAAGCATTGTCTACACAAAATATATACAATGAAAAACTGGGCGAAATCTGGTGCAGCATTACCCGCATCACTTTTCAGGAGCTGATACAGGCAAAAGTGCAGGAAACACTTGATTCTTGTGCAAAAGCATTAAAAGATGCTAAACTAACCACAGCAGATATTGATGAGGTGGTTATGGTTGGGGGTTCTACCCGCACACCCTATGTGAAGCAACAGGTGACTGCCTTTTTTGGACGTGAGGCTCATGACCAGATTAATCCGGATGAAGTGGTTGCTTTAGGTGCCGCCATACAGGCTGATATTTTAGCCGGTAACCGCTCTGACATCCTGTTATTAGATGTTACCCCATTATCGCTGGGTATTGAAACCATGGGTGGTTTAATGGATGTGATTATTCCTAGAAACGCTAAAGTACCTACCAAAGCAGGACGCCAATACACCACTTCTATCGACGGACAGGTAAACATGAAAATCTCGGTTTTCCAGGGTGAACGTGATTTAGTGAAAGAAAACAGGAAACTTGCAGAATTTGACTTAAAAGGAATCCCGGCTATGCCAGCAGGTTTACCAAAAGTAGATATCAACTTTTTGCTAAATGCTGATGGGATTTTAACCGTTCAGGCGGTGG
This sequence comes from Pedobacter sp. CAN_A7, assembly GCF_015752175.1. Lineage (NCBI taxonomy): Bacteria > Pseudomonadati > Bacteroidota > Sphingobacteriia > Sphingobacteriales > Sphingobacteriaceae > Pedobacter > Pedobacter sp. CAN_A7. The sequence goes on from NZ_JADOUW010000003.1 coordinate 680,283, forward strand.
AATTACGTTCTGGCGTAAAACAGGAAATTGAAATTACACCTTCTTACGGTTTAACTGATGATGCAGTGGAGAAAATGTTAGTGGATAGTATTACCTATGCTAAAAGCGATGTGGAGCAACGTATGCTTATTGAAGCCAGAAGTGAAGGTGAACAATTGGTTTATACCGCAGAACGTTTTATTACTAAAAACGGTGAGGTGTTAACGGATGACGAAACATCGGATACCATTAACCATATTGATGCGCTAAAAACAGCATTGGAAAGTGGCGACAAAGATTTAATCCTTAAAAAGGCCGATGAACTGAATGAATTTACACGTCCTTTTGCGGAACGTTTGATGGATATGGCGGTTTCAAAAGCCATGCGCGGAAAAAGCATAGAATAAAAATGACCAACCTCCCTTAGGTTTTGCATAGCTTAAGTAAATGAAGCGCGTCTTTATTTACTTAAGCTTTTTTTTTCTGGTGATCAGCCTTTCTTCCTGGGGCTTTTATGCGCACATCCGCATTAACCGCCTTGCCGTTTTTACTCTACCAAATGGTCCGCTACGCTTTTTTAAAGCTAATATCGATTACCTTAGTGAACATGCGGTTGATCCCGACAAACGACGTTATGCCGATACAGCAGAAGCACCAAGGCATTACCTGGATGTAGACCTCTACGAGAAACACCCCGATAGCATTCCCCGCAAGTATGATGACGCCCTTAAGAAATATGGTTATAAAAAGCTGCAGGAAAATGGCATCCTGCCCTGGCAAATCCAGCGGAGTTATGCTATGCTGGTACAGGCTTTCAAGCAAAAAGATTCTGCCCGGATTTTAACACAGGCTACTACACTTGGGCACTACCTAGCTGATGCCCACGTGCCCCTGCATACCACCAGCAACCATAACGGTCAACTGACCAACCAACATGGCCTTCACGCCTTCTGGGAGAGCCGCCTGCCAGAACTTTACGCAGAACAATACAACTTGATGCCTGGATCTGCACCTTATATAGAAAACCCCTTAAATGAAGCCTGGAAAATTGTTACCCATACCCATTCGTTGGTCGATTCGGTATTGCGCTTAGAAGCACAACTGCATAGCACATTCCCGGCATCGCGCAAATACAGCTATACCAAAAGAAATAAGGTGCTGGTAAAACAATATGCAGAGGCCTATGCTAAAGCCTACCACCTGGCCATGAATAACATGGTGGAGAAACAAATGCGCTCAAGTATACGCAGCATAGGTGCCTTTTGGTATTCTGCCTGGATTGATGCCGGTCAGCCGGAGTTACGCCATTTTAAAAACAGCAAGGAGGCGAAGAAGGAATGGCAGCAAAGAAAAGCGGAAGATTTAAAGTTTAAGCAAGGTAAAATTATAGGTCGGGAGCCCTGAGTGGAAACAATCACCTACCTTAAACTTACAATTTTTTATAAATTAGCCTTTAATGGATGTTTTAGATGTATTAATTATTGGTGCAGGCCCCATTGGTTTGGCCTGTGGTATAGAAGCCAAAAAAGCTGGGTTGACTTATGTAATTGTGGAAAAGGGCTGCCTGGTCAATTCCCTGTACCATTACCCGCAAAACATGACCTTCTTCTCCACCTCCGAAAAACTGGAAATCGGAGGTGTACCTTTTGTGTCCATTAGCCCTAAACCTGGCCGGGCGGAGGCTTTGGAATACTACCGTCGGGTAACGCAGAAATTCGAACTGCAGGTAAAACTTTTTGAGACCGTAGAATCGGTTAAAAAGAACCAGCATTATTATGAGATCCAGACGTCAAAAAACCACTATCAATCACGGAATATTATTATTTCTTCCGGCTTTTACGACCTACCTAACACCATGGACATTCCGGGGGAAAGTTTAGCTAAAGTAGCTCATTATTATCAGGACCCACATTTTTACGCCATGCAACAGGTGCTGGTGGTTGGTGCAAGTAACTCATCTGTTGATGCTGCCCTGGAAACCTATAGAAAAGGAGCACAGGTAACCATGGTAGTCAGAGCTCCAGAAATCAGTCAGCGGGTTAAATATTGGGTACGGCCTGACATCATCAACCGGATAAAGGAAGGCAGTATCAAGGCTTATTTCAATTCTTCGCTGCTGGCCATCCGTCCTGATGAAGTAGATATACAAACCCCGGACGGCCTCGTAACCATAACAAACGATTTTGTTTTAGCCCTTACCGGTTACAAGCCTAACTTCAAATTGCTGCAGAACTTTGGCATTAAACTTTCGGACGATGCGAAGCGACTACCCGAGCATCATCCGGAGACGATGGAAACCAATGAGAAAGGCATTTACCTTGCCGGCGTAGTTTGTGGCGGTATGGATACACACCTGTGGTTTATTGAGAACTCCAGGGAACATGCGGTCAAGATCATCAACCACATTAAAACAAAACAGCCAATGATTAACGTATAATCCATTGGCTGCTTATTATTATTGATAAGAAATAGGTTATACTACCTCTTCTTTTTTCTTAGACATTTTAGATTTAACTGCTGCCCAAATGGCTGGCACAAACGTAACCACGGCAATCGTTATAATAACAATATCAAAATTGTTTTTCACAATAGGTATCTGTCCGATGAAGAATCCAGCCAATAATAAACTGGCAATCCAGGCTACCCCTCCAACAACATTAAAATATGTAAATCTACCAAAAGGCATTTTAGCTACACCGGCCACAAAGGGCGCAATGGTTCTAAAAATAGGCAGGAACCTACTGAAAATGATTGCTTTACCGCCATGTTTTTCAAAAAACTCATGCGACTGGTGATAATACTCCAGCTTGAGCACCTTGTTTTCGGGTTTAAACACCTTTATCCCCAGCACACTCCCCAGCTTATAATTGACGGTATTACCTAATATAGCGGCTATAATTAACAGGATCATCATCACCCAGATACTTAAACCTGTGTTACCACCGGCAATTAAAGTACCCATAGCAAAAAGCAGGGAATCGCCCGGTAAAAACGGGGTTACGACAAAACCTGTTTCGGCAAAAATAATCAGAAAAAGAATAAGATAAGTCCAGGTTTGATAGTCCCTGATGATAGCCTCCAGATGTTTATCAATATGGAGGATGAAGTCTACGAGCTGCGAGAAAAATTCCAATACATTTTTATTTAAGTCCCAAAATTAAAAATATCATGGCAATAACCATGACACATTAAAACGGGGAAATGTCATATTAATTATAATTATTTAACATTACAGGCATAACCAGCATTAACACATTCTCATTTTCATCGTTGGTCTGCGGAATCAATAAACCGGCGCGGTTAGGTGTAGATAGCTCTAATGTCACTTCCTCCCCACTTAGGTTACTTAACATCTCAATGAGAAACTTTGCGTTAAAACCAATTTCAAGGTCTTCACCTTCATACTGGCAGCTTAAACGCTCATGTGCTTCGTTCGCGAAATCTAAATCTTCAGAAGAGATATTCAACTCACTGCCATTGATTTTTAAACGAACCTGATGCGTAGTTTTATTAGCGAAGATGACAACCCTTCTTAAGGTATTTAAGAATAAAGCACGGTCAATGATTAATTTATTAGGGTTATTAGCAGGAATAACCGCCTCGTAATCTGGGTAACGCTCGTCAATTAAACGGCAAACCAGGTTAATGTTTTCAAATTTAAAAAAGGCACTGGTTGCATTATAGTCAACAGAAACAATAATATCTCCTGATGGTAATGCGGCCTTTAACAAGGTCAATGCTTTTTTAGGCAAAATAAATGACGTTGTTTTATCGGCTTTGCTGTCTGTACGTCTGTACCTCACCAGTTTATGAGCATCAGTAGCAACAAATGTAATATGCTGATCAGATAGCTGGCAATACACACCAGTCATTGCCGGGCGCAGCTCATCATTACTCACCGCAAAAATAGTTTTAGTAATGGCCTCACTCAACACTGATGCTGGCAGGTTTACTGAAGATGCATTTTCAACAACCGGAATTTTAGGAAAATCATCACCGTTTTCACCGCTTAACTTATACTTTCCATCACCAGCGCTAATTTCAATAGAGAAAGTGTTGTCATCTATATTAAAGGAAATCGGCTGATCAGGAAGGGTTTTTAAGGTATCTAATAAGATCCTGGCAGGCACGGCTACTTTACCCGATTCTTTAGATTCAACAGGTAAAGAAGTGGTCATACTGGTCTGCAAATCAGTTGCAGAGATCGTCAGGTTGCCTTCTTTAATCTCGAAAAGGAAGTTTTCCAATATCGGCAAAACAGTACTGCTGCTGGAAGCGCCATTAACCGTTTGTAAATGTTTTAATAATGTAGAAGTGGAAACTATAAATCTCATAATATGATGATCTCGAATTTAAAAATTGTCGGTTCTCAAAAATATAAAAATTACCTTGTATAAGCACGATTAGTAAAAATATGTGCAAAAATAAGATAGAAGGCATAAAAAAAGAGTGCCCGGAAAATCCGGACACTCTTTTTTTAAAAATATGGAGTCAGGCTTACAAACCGAAGTTGAAAGCAGCCCTGATACCAATAAATGAATTGGTATGGCTATCTCTCGACCAGCCTTCATAACGAACACCTAGATCAATCGCTGCTTTATCAGCAACTGGAAATTCTACACCGATACCTGGCGCGTAGGCAAAAGAAGTACCACCGTTATCTTCTGTAGAGAAAGCAGCACCTAATTCAGCACCACCATAAAAGTTCTCCGCGAAGAAATACCTGATACCCGCTTTCACTGGAATAGCTGCTGAACTTATTCTAACACCTAATACTTCTTCCGTGCTAAAGTTAATGTATCCTGCACTAGCTGTAAAGTTTAAGTTGCTTGCTAATGGCTGTTGATAAACCAATGAACCACCAACACCTAAATTATAAAAATCACCAAAGTCACCTACTGGTAAACCAAATTCAACACCAACACCTAATTTGGGACCATTCATGGCCGGATCTTTTTGTGCGGATACGTTGGTAAAGGCAAAAATGCCTGCAATTGCTGTAAGTAGAAATAATTTTTTCATAACCAAATATTTAAATTAATGGGCAATTTCGCCACTAAGCTCCCTCAATCAAAAATTTAGCCAATTAGTTAGAAACACGCAAAAATCTTGTTTTAAGGCCCTTTTCCTGACGATACTCCGTTAATTCTTTTCCGGCACCAATAATGTCGTCAGTAGAAAGCACCGCAGCACCATCTTCAACTAAACGATAGAAAACTCTTCGAGAAGGGTTTGCTGCTGCACTGCGGTCTAAGTTACCCATGGTGCCTAATATTGGGGTAATGCCTTTACTGGCTAAAAACTCATAAACTGTTTTTTCTGGTGCCGAAACGCCCACAAAAGCTACAATCCTGTTGGTGGGCACGCCCATTTGGTTTAAACGCTCCAGGTCTTCTTTCCCCTTTACCGTAGCAGAAATCATCAGGTCAGGTGCCAAACGATGAAAGGCTGCTGCCTGCCCCGCATTATAAGTAATAATAATGGAACGGTTTTCGGCCTTTGTTTTGCGTACGGCCTCAATTACTTTTTCATAGGGCACGCCTCTTTTAATATCTACGGTAAAAAGCACTTTACCCTTCCCCCATTGCAACACTTCAGTTAGCGTTGGAATTTTAAATGTAGTTACCTTTCCATCGTCATCCTTTAATGTTAAAGCCTGCAGTTCTGCATAAGTGTAATCGCCAATTGGCCCAGTACCCGTAGTGGTGCGGTCTAATTTATCATCATGCATAATCACCAATACCGAATCCTTACTCAGGGCTACATCAAATTCAATAATCACCGGCTGGTAACGGGTGGCATTTTCAAAAGTTTCGATGGCATTTTCTGGAAATCCTTTCATAGGGCCTCCACGGTGGGCACTTAACAAAGGAAAGTTCGTTTTTCTGGTGTCTAAGAATTCCTGTAATTCAGTGGTATTCTTGAAAGACAAATGATGTTTTTGTTGTGCTGTGCAAGATAATGTGAATGCACACAGCAACACTAAAAGCAGGTTGAATCGTTTCATGGCCAAAAATAACAATAAAATTATGCTCAACTTGTTATATTTGCGATACTATGGCCAAAAATAACAACGACGAACAATTCAAAAATGTAATATCCCATGCTAAAGAATACGGATTTGTATTTCAAAGCAGTGAAATTTATGATGGACTAAGTGCCGTATATGATTATGGGCAATTAGGTGCCGAACTTAAAAACAACCTTAAAACATACTGGTGGAAGGCCATGGTACAAATGCATGAAAATATTGTAGGCATTGATTCTGCAATTTTTATGCATCCAAAGGTATGGAAAGCTTCAGGTCACGTGGATGGTTTTAACGATCCGATGATCGATAACAAAGATTCCAACAAACGCTACCGTGCCGATCAGTTAATTGAAGATAAAATTACACGTTACGAAAAAGACGGTAAGACAGATAAAGCAGCAACCCTGCAAACCGAAATGGATGAGGCATTAAAAGCCGAAGACCTGCCGCGTTTAAAAGCCATTATTGAGGAGTATGATATTGTATGCCCCGTAAGTGGCACAAAAAACTGGACCGATGTCCGTCAGTTTAACCTGATGTTCAGCACCCAGTTTGGCGCCATGGCCGAAGGTTCTGATGAAGTATACCTTCGTCCGGAAACGGCACAGGGTATCTTTGTAAACTTCCTTAACGTGCAGAAATCTGGTAGAATGAAGATCCCTTTTGGAATTGCCCAAATTGGTAAAGCCTTCAGAAACGAAGTGATTGCCCGCCAGTTCATCATGCGCATGCGTGAATTTGAACAAATGGAAATGCAATTCTTTGTTCGCCCGGGCGAAGACCAGAAATGGTTTGCCTACTGGAAAGAAGCGCGCCTGAAATGGCACAAAGCACTTGGTACTTCTGCAGATAAGTACCGTTTCCATGACCATGTAAAATTAGCGCATTACGCGAATGCAGCAACCGACATTGAATTTGAATTCCCTTTTGGTTTCAAAGAAGTAGAAGGTATCCACAGCCGTACAGATTTTGATTTAAGTCAGCACCAGGAATTTTCTGGTAAAAAGATGCAATATTTCGATAACGACTTGAATGAGGATGGTAAACCTTACGGTAACTATATTCCTTACGTGATTGAAACCTCCATCGGTTTAGACCGCATGTTCTTGTTAACCTTAATTAATGCTTTTGAAGAGCAGGACTTAAGCGATGGCGATAAAAAAGACAGCAGAACCTTATTACGCCTGCACCCTGCACTTGCGCCAATAAAAGCGGCTATTTTACCGCTGACCAAAAAAGATGGCCTGCCAGATAAAGCAAAGGAAATTATGGAAAGTCTGAAATACGACTTTAACGTGGCTTACGAAGAAAAAGATTCTATAGGAAAGCGTTACCGCCGCCATGACGCCATTGGTACACCATTCTGTATCACAGTTGATCACCAGACTTTAGAAGATGATACCGTGACCATTCGCCACCGCGACACCATGGAGCAACAACGTATCGAAATCAAGGAACTTGATTCTTTAATCACCAGCAAAGTGAGCTGGAAAAACTTACTTAAATAAAACAAAAAGGGCCGGTTCTACAACCGGCCCTTTTTGTTTCAAAAAACCATTTCTTGCTTTCGGTGTTTAAACTCTACAAAATAATATTACACCAGTTTAAACGACACCTATGAAAACGACCAGCCTTTTTACCTTGCTACTTGCTGCTTCAATCGGCATTTCGGCATGTAACTCGTCAGAACAAACTAACTCAGATACAACCATGGCGGGTGATTCTACTTTAGACACCATTTCTAAAGGCAGCCAGACTGACCTAAGTGAAGATGAAAATAAGTTTATCCAGCAAGCCGCTGCTGGGGGTATGTTAGAAGTAGAACTTGCTAACCAGGCCCTGCAAAAATCAAAAAATCCTAAAGTAAAAGCCTTTGCCCAAATGATGGTTACAGACCATTCTAATGCCAACCTGGAACTTCAAAAAGTGGCAGAGAACAAAGGATTGCAATTGCCAAAGACTTTTCCGGCCGAACAACAGAAACATTTAGACATGATGAAAGAGTTTGCCGACCGTGGTTTCGACAGACAATACATGGAAATGATGGAAAGTGAACATGTGGCAACTTTGGCGCTTTTCAGAAAGGCCGCTCAATATGGAGACATAGACATCAAGAACTTTGCGGCTAAAACCATCCCCGTATTAGAAAAACACCACAAGGAAGCTACTGTCTTAAATGAGGAAATACAAAATCAAAAAGTAAACAATGGCGATGACAATGCCAACGTGGAAAGAGACGCCAAAAAAACTAATTAGGCCCTCCCTTTATACCGGAAGAGGAAAACTGTACGTTAATCATTACATGAAATTGAATTACGCTTTTTTCCTCTTCCTTTCTTTCCTCACCTTAACTAGCTCAGCCAGCTCTATAAACACCACCAACAGCACTCCCGCCAGGGAAAGCTGGAGCAGCAAAGAGCTAGATTTAGCCAATACTGCCAAACACATCGACTACCTTAGCAAAGAAGAAAAAAATATCATCTTTTACATGAACCTCATGCGCATGGATGGAACTAAGTTTTTTAATACTTATTTTCAGGACTTTGTGAGGGACCATAATAAACGGATGCAACAATACAGTAATTACAAGGATCTAAAAATAAACACCTACGACAGCTATTACCGTGGTTTGAAGGAAGACCTTAAAAAAGTAAAAAACTTTGAACTTTACTACCCCGACGAAACCTTAACCTTTTTGGCCCTAAGCCATGGCAAAGACATGAACCGCCGTAACCTTGCCGATCATAAATCTTCTGATGGACGGTCCATGCCTGACCGCTTATCGAAATATTTCCCCAACCATGCGATGGCGGAGAACCTAGCCTTTGGTTTTGCAAAAGGCCTGGATAATGTATGTATGTTACTGTTAGATAAGGGCGTTCCAGACTTAGGTCATCGAAAAAACATGCTTAATACCAGTTATGGCTTAAACACGGTAGGTGTAAGTATACAACCTCACCCTACCTATACTTATTCCGCTACCATAGATTTTGTTGGTATTCCAAAAACTAAAAATTAACTTCGCGGAAAGTATAACTATGCGTAAGGCTATTTTAAAAATTATTGATTTCTTTTATCCACCATTTTCACGGTGGCTTTCTTTGCATACGTTTAGGTACATTGCTTCTGGTGGCGCTACAGCTGCTACAGGTATTGTTGTTTATTTCATTGCCTACAATTTTATCTTGCAGCAGGAACATGTGAAAGTGGGATCAATACTGATTACTGCCCCAATAGCTGCATTGGCCATTGAGTCTTTCATTACCTTCGTCATTGGTTTTATGCTTAACAAATACCTGGTATTTACAAGCTCCAACTTAAAAGGAAGAATCCAGTTGTTTCGCTACGGCTCCGTGGTACTTAGCAATGTATTGCTGAACTATGCTTTTTTAAAGGTGCTTATTGAAGCTTTCGGCTTTTACCCCACTATTGCTAAAGTAATTACTACAGCCATACTAGCCATTTTCAGTTACTTCTCTCAAAAACACTTTTCTTTTAAAGTCAAAGTTTAAGCAGTCCTCCGCTGTTTATCTATTTTCAGTTCCAATTCAGCCACACGCTTCCGGATCAGGGTGAGCCACTGGGTAGCAATCTCTAATTCTTTGAGTGTAAACTCAATCATTTCGTTAGAATCTAAATTCTTTGGATTACCATAATCGATCACCAGACTCTTACGCAACTGGTAGAGTTCCGCTAACAAACACAATTGCTGCAGGTTGAGTTCGCGTGTGCCGCGCTCTAATTTATTATATTCTTTTTCTTTTAGCCCTAATAAAAAGGCAACTTTTTCTACGTCATAACCTCGTTCTTCTCTTAAGCGCCTAAGGCTGGACGCGATTTTTACACTGTTACTTAAGTTTTTCATATAAGTCTATTAATTTACTTTGCTCTGCAATGATCAGTTGATTAACCCGTTCCAACCTATCTTGGGTTAAATTGTATTGCTCTTCCAGAAAATCCATTTCAGGATCTACATTGTCCAATAAAGCATCACTTTTAACCTCCAGGGCAGCTGCAATCTGGTTGAGCCTCGAGAGACTAATCAAATAAATACCTTTCTCCATTTTGGTGTAAGTAGAGGTGTTTACACCTAATGCCCCTGCCATTTTGCCTCTGCTGAGCCCTCGTTTTATTCTTAAACCGGAAATTTTTGAAAGTATCTTTCTCATGGTTACACAGTGTTTTTTGCTTGTTAGTTTTTTAAATACCAATCAAAATAATGATAAACCAAAGTATATATTTTATTTGAAAAAAGAAAATAATTAATATTTTGCAATAATAAACTTCCGAATAACATAAATCCTTTGTAACTCACGGGTAACGAAGATTTTCTTGATTTACCCCTTCAATTATTTGCTTAACTTTAGCAGACCAGGTATATTGCCGGGATATAAATGGTAAGACCATGAGTGATTTTAATAACTTTAACAATCCGCAGGTAGCAAATTTGCCCAGACACCTCAGGCAGTTTATTGTAGACCAACACTACGAAAAATACACACCTGTAGACCAGGCAGTGTGGCGTTATGTAATGCGCCAAAACTACAGTTACTTACGTCAGGTTGCCTACTACCCTTACATCAAAGGTTTGCAGCGTGCCGGCCTCAGCATTGAAAGAATCCCTGATTTGCAAACCATGAATGATAACCTCGGCAAGCTGGGCTGGGGTGCCGTTACTGTGGATGGTTTCATTCCACCTGCCGCCTTCATGGAATACCAGGCCTACCGGGTATTGGTTATTGCAGCTGATATCCGCCAGCTTAATCATATTGAGTATACCCCGGCACCTGATATCATTCATGAATCTGCCGGACATGCACCCATTATTGCAGACAGAGATTACAATAACTACCTTAGCTATATTGGCTCCATAGGCGCTAAAGCCATGTTTTCTGCCGCTGATTTCGAACTCTATGAAGCTATCCGGCACCTTTCTATTTTAAAAGAATCTGTTAACATTGACGAAATCGAAATTGAACGCGCAGAAAAAAGTCTCCAACAGATTTCCGATCAGCTGGGCGAACCATCTGAAATGGCACTGTTAAGTCGCCTGCATTGGTGGACCGTAGAGTACGGCTTGATCGGCACCCTGGAAGATCCTAAAATTTATGGCGCCGGACTGCTTTCTTCCATCGGCGAAAGTGCCAGTTTTAAAGATAAAAGTGTAGAAAAGTTGTGGTATACCATCGACACCATCAACTATACTTACGACATCACCAAACAACAACCGCAGCTCTTTGTAACGCCTACATTTCAGAACCTTATCGATGTATTGGAGCAGTTCGCTGATACCATGGCGTATAGACGTGGCGGTGCCGAAAGTATTGACAAAGCCATTTCCTGCAAAAACCCTGCAACCGCGGTATACAGCTCTGGTTTACAAGTAAGCGGGGTTTTTACCAACAGGCAACTTGATGCCGCAGGTGAACTGAGCTACCTAAAAACTACAGGCGCAACAGCTTTAGCGGTTGCTGGAAAACAACTGGAAGGGCATGGGAAATCCTACCATGCAGATGGCTTCTCCTCGCCGGTTGGCAAATTAAAAGACTTTGATAAACCGCTGGAGACCTTAAGTTTACTGGAACTGGTTGCCCTGGGCATATTAAAAGGGCAACAGGCCAACTTGACCTTTCATAGTGGAATTACCGTGAATGGCGAAGTAAAGGATATTTTACGCCACGAGGATAAAAACATCTTGATTATTTTTGAAAATTGTACCGTAACGGATACCTCCGAAACAATACTGTTCCAACCGGAATGGGGAACCTTTGATATGGCTATCGGCGAAAAGATCATATCGGTATTTAATGGTGCCGCCGATAAAGATGCTTTTGAGGAAATAACACCCATGAGCGCTAAACCTACAGTTAAGGTTGTTTATAATGATGCTACACAAACCCTACACCAACTTTATGCAAAAGTACGCATGATCAGGGAAGAAGAACTTGAAGCAGACGAATTACCTGCTATCTTTGCCACGCTTAAAACACAGTACCCTGCCGACTGGCTTGCGCCTCTGGAAATTTTGGAGATTACTTTTCATAAACAGCTGTTTCCACAATTGGAAGCCGAAATACGCGTTTATTTAAGCGATAAGATGGAACAGGATCCCTCGCACCAAAAACTAATAAAAGATGGTTTACATGTTATTGCGAACCCGGTTACACAATTGATTACAGAAGAAGAACAATAAATGAATATTATACTTACCGGTGCCAGCAGTGGCGTAGGCTTTGAAGCCGCTCTAGAATTTGCCTTGAAAAACGACAATAAAATTGTTTGTATTGCACGGTCCGCAGATAAATTAAGGAAGCTTTTAGAAATTGCCAAAGGCATAAATCCTGATTGCACCTTATTACCCGTAGAATTCGATATCGTTAATGATGATTATGCCGCCCTTACGCCTTTTATACAACAGCGTTTAGGCCATGTGGATATTCTGATTAACAACGCCGGCATTCTCCTAAATAAACCTTTTACGGAAACCAGTCCACAAGAATTTGGAGAACTGTTGCAAACTAATGTCATCGGTCACTTTAACATGATCCAACACATATTACCTTTTATGGGTAGTGGTTCACATATTGTTAATATCGGCAGCATGGGTGGTTTCCAGGGCAGCGTTAAATTCCCGGGTTTAGCAGCTTACTCTGCCAGCAAAGGGGCCTTGCATACCTTAACTGAATGCCTTGCTTTTGAACTGGCCGACCGCGGCATTAAGGTCAACTGCCTTGCTTTAGGTTCGGCACAAACCGAGATGCTCGAACAGGCTTTTCCTGGTTACCAATCGCCGGTCATGGCTTTTGAAATGGGCAAGTACATAGCCGACTTTGCCAGTAGCGGACAGAAATATTTTAACGGAAAAATCATCCCTGTGGCCGTTACAACGCCATAACGCATTTTTTCGTTTTATTTTTATTATTTTGCCGATACATGAAGAAAACCCTTGCTTTATTTTGTTTAGTGTTCTTATTCACTTTAACAGGAAAATCACAGTCTAAATCGCCTGCTTATTTTAAGGAGGCGGTTCAGGAACCGGCGGTCAAACTGATCAATTTTGCGAAGACTTTAATCGGCGTTCCCTATCGTTATGCATCCAGCAGTCCACAGCGTGGCTTCGATTGTTCTGGTTTCGTCAACTACGTGTTCCAAAACTTAGGTGTAAAGGTACCACGTTCATCCAGGGAGTTTCCTAAGGCCGGCAAAGCGGTTACCCTGCAAAATGCAAAAGTAGGTGATGTGTTACTTTTTACGGGCTCAAACCCTAAAGTACGATCGATTGGACATGTGGGCATCGTTTATTCTATCGATGGCGAGGAGATTAAATTTATCCATTCCAGTTCTGGCAAAGCCAAAGGTGTTGTCATCACCGAAATGGATAAATATTATAAAAGCAGGTTTATTAAAGCGGTAAGTATTATCTAATCGCTTTAACCTTCCAGCAGTACTACTTTCAGGGCTTTAGCTACCCTGCCTTCCTCAAGCAAGGTTTTAGCCAGCTCATGCAGTTCGCGCTGGCGGTTATTGGCATCGCCAATGGTGGCATCTAATATATCTTTCACTGCCGGATCAAAGCGCAATTGCTCCACCTCTTCTGCATCAGGCAAAACTTCTACATTACCGAGTTTCCCCAGATCGTTACCGCTAAGCACATACGAATGGCGTACTGCCTTTGGCAAAGCATCAACGCCTATTCCTAATGTAGTTAAAGGTTTGGCCACTTTAAACAGGCTTTCCGGAGTTACCCTGCAGTACCAGTCGCCACCTAACCTAGCCACCAGGTCTATTTTAGCCTGGTCTATTTTACCTTCTTCATCTAAAATTTCTTCTTTGATGTGTATCAGTTTTACTTCCGCCAAAACCAGGTTTCCTGCACCTGGCCCATCGCCAAGGTGTATCACTTCTTTGACCAGGCACTCTAGTTGAACTGGCGCCTCGGCTACACGAGGGGGTTTAACCAATACCGAAGCCTGCATAGTAAAACCGGCTTTTTCAAACTCGTTGATTCCTTTTGCATATTCTGTGCTGGCCAGACTGGTTTGCTGCACCATCGCATAGTTCACCATGTTGACCACGCATTCTTTTACTTCCAATATATTTTCCAGGGTATGTTTAGTGGTGTTATCACGTACCCGCCGTGCTGGAGAAAAAATCACCATGGGCGGGTTGGTACTAAACATGTTGAAAAAGCTAAACGGACTTAGGTTAATATTCCCGGCCGAGTCTATGGTTGTTGCAAAACAAATAGGTCGCGGTGCAATGGCATACTGCATATAGTTTTGCAATTGCGCCGGACTTAAATCTGCCGTATTGATAGTCACCATTACTTTTTAAGCGCCAAAATAGAAAAATCTGAATCTGCTTTTTTGATGATGTTAATCAGTCGGCCTAAACCGGTGATCTCCATTTCCACCTCATCGCCATCCTGCAACCATTGTGGCTGGTAATTGGCATCATTTAGTAAACCGGTACCATTCAATTCTAAAAAGCAACCGGTACCCACTGTACCAGAGCCAATCACATCACCAGGTAATACATCAACACCATAGGCGCAACGTTCAATAATTTCTGCAAAAGTCCAGTCCATATCGGCAACATTACCCGAAGATACCTGTACGCCATTTACCGTACACGTCATGTTCAGGTTATAGGCATTACCTGTGTGACCAGGCTTTGGGGCTGTTTTATAGGCCTCTAATTCATCGGGAGTTACTAACCATGGTCCAATCACCGTAGAAAAGTCTTTTCCTTTTGCTGGTCCCAGGTTTAACAGCATCTCTTCCATTTGTAATTGGCGGGCACTCATGTCATTCATGATCATGAAACCTGCAATATAGTCGTCGGCCTCCGCAGCAGTAAAATTGCGTCCTTTCTTACCAATCACCACAGCAACTTCCAGTTCAAAATCTAACTTCTGAAAATGATCGGGCATACATTCAATTTCGCCAGGCCCCTGTATGGCATTATGGTTGGTAAAATAAAATATCGGATACTCATCAAAAGCGTCAATCATGTCAACCTTACGGTTTCTACGCGCGGCAGCCACATGCTGCCGAAAGGCATAGGCATCACGGCAGGAAGTTGGGCGGGGTACCGGAGCCAGTAATTGAAAGAAAACTTCCATTTTTGGCGTCATTTCGCCCGACTTAATCTGTGCATCTATTTTCAAGGCACGCTCCATTAGCACTTCGCCACCTTGCAAAAAGGCATTCATATCATCTGGCAACAGCTTGTCGCAAGAATTTAGATTATAAATATTCCCGTTTACAAAAACACCTAGATGCGCGCTGTCTTCTGTTTGATAAGATACTAATTTCATAATTCTCTGTTTTAAGTACAAGCAGCATCAGTTTTTGACCCTGCAAATTAATTGGTTTTACCTAGCTAGTCAAAGCTAGAAAAATTTAACCCAAACCAAATTAAAAATCGCATCACTTTTATTAGGCATTATAAATCTTGCTTCCATGAAGATAAATTCGTTACTTAGTATCGCAAAACATGAAGAGAAAAAACGATAGCTATCAGAAAATCATGTCCAGAGAAATCCTGGAAGCTTTTCGCTATGCCATGCTCTCAAAAATTATTTTTGCTCAATATTCCTTATAGTCCCCGCGTATTCTACGCCCCCACCTGAAAACATATTCCCCAGTTTCAGGTATACCTATTGATTCCCTTGTTCTAACCAAATAATTAAGGATATGCCAATTTACCATACTTTAGGATCCATTCCAGCAAAACGCCATACGGTATTCAGAAAGCCCGACGGAAACCTTTATGCCGAAGAATTGGTGTCAACAGAAGGTTTTTCCAGTCTCTATTCCCTGGTGTATCATTGTCACCCGCCAACGATGGTCAAATCTTTAGGCACACCTTATTCCGTTGCCCCTAAGATAGCCCGCGAAAAACACCTGCGCCATACCAGCCTGATTGGGTTTAACATTAAACCGGAAGATGATTACCTGGAAAGCCGCAAAGCCGTGCTGGTCAATAGTGACCTCCACATTTCCCTGGCCGCACCAAGAAAGTCAATGACGGACTACTTTTACAAGAACAGCCAGGCGGACGAGGTGATTTTTATCCACGTAGGCAGCGGAACATTAAAAACCGGCTTTGGTAAAATCAAGTTTGCCTATGGCGATTACCTGGTAATCCCCCGGGGAACCATCTACCAGCTGGAATTTAACGACGAAAACAACCGCCTGTTTATTACGGAGAGTTTTAGTCCGATTAGAACCCCCAAGCGTTACCGCAATGAATATGGCCAACTGATGGAACATGCCCCCTATTGTGAACGTGATATCAGACGCCCTGCCGACCTGGAAACCATTGATGCCTTTGGCGACTTTAAGGTACTTATCAAAAAACAAGACATCATTTACCCTTATACTTATGGCACCCATCCTTTTGATTTTGTAGGTTGGGATGGTTTCCACTACCCCTGGGCCTTCTCTATCCACGATTTTGAGCCTATTACCGGCCGTTTACATCAGCCACCACCCGTACACCAAACTTTCGAAGGGCATAACTTTGTCATCTGCTCATTCGTACCCCGAAAATACGATTACCACCCCCTATCGATCCCTGCCCCCTATAACCACAGTAATGTAGACAGTGATGAAGTACTTTATTATGTGGATGGCGATTTTATGAGTAGAAAAAGTGTGGTGAAAGGACAGATTACTTTACATCCAGGGGGTATCCCACATGGACCGCACCCTGGCACCGTAGAGAAATCCATCGGCAAAGAAAGCACAGAAGAGCTGGCAGTCATGATCGATCCTTTCCGTCCACTGATGCTCACCGAAGATGCCATCCAGATAGAAGATGAAAACTACCATAAAAGCTGGCAAATCAATATTGAATAGTACCGGCTATACCATAAAAAAAAACTGATTATACAATTGATCACACAAAAGCTGATCAAAAACAAAAACAGTCACCTAAAAAAACTGATCAAACACAAAAAACTAACTTATTATTCAATTAAAAAACCATGTCAACACAAACTTTTGCAGAAAAGATCGCCAAGGCGCAGGACTTTCTGCCCATTAATGGCACTGATTATATAGAATTTTATGTGGGCAATGCTAAACAGGCTGCACATTATTATAAAACAGCCTTTGGTTTCCAATCGCTGGCTTATGCCGGACCAGAAACAGGGATTCGCGACCGTGCTTCTTATGTTTTAAAACAAGGCAAAATCCGCTTGGTTTTAACCACTGCTTTAAAGTCGGACAGCCCGATTACCGAGCATGTTAAAATACATGGAGACGGCGTTAAAGTATTGGCATTATGGGTTGACGATGCCTATAGTGCTTTCGAGGAAACCACCAAACGTGGTGCTAAACCTTACCTGGAACCCGTTACTCACACCGATGAATCTGGCGAAGTGCGCATGTCGGGCATTTACACTTACGGAGAAACGGTTCACTTATTTGTGGAAAGAAAAAATTACAATGGCTTATTCTTACCTGGCTATCGTGCCTGGACAAGCGAATATAACCCCACAGACGCCGGTTTATTATATATTGACCACTGTGTTGGAAACGTAGGCTGGAACCGCATGAACGAAACCGTACAGTGGTATGAAGATGTGATGGGATTTGTGAACATCTTGTCCTTTGATGATAAACAGATCAACACAGAATACTCAGCATTGATGAGTAAGGTGATGAGCAATGGAAATGGTTTTTCCAAATTCCCAATTAACGAACCTGCCGAAGGCAAGAAGAAATCGCAAATTGAAGAATACCTGGAGTATTATGAGGGTGAAGGGGTACAACACATTGCAGTAGCTACCCACGATATCCTAAGAACGGTGAAGGAATTGAAATCGCGCGGTGTGGAATTTTTAAGTCCGCCGCCAGAAGCTTATTACAACATGATGCCCAACCGTGTAGGCCATATTGATGAGGAAATAGCACAACTAAAAGAATTGGGTATTCTGGTGGATTGTGATGAAGAAGGGTACCTGTTACAGATCTTTACTAAACCTGTAGAAGACCGCCCAACTTTGTTTTTTGAAATTATACAACGTAAAGGAGCACAGTCATTTGGCGCCGGAAACTTTAAAGCCTTATTTGAATCGCTGGAAAGAGAACAGGAATTAAGGGGCAACTTGTAGAAGTATAGTTGTTAGTGCCTCAGAAGCCGTAGCCTGAATTAGGTTACGGCTTTTTTTGTGGCAAAAACCCAGTTTAATGGTAAAGGGCAGCTTCTGGTTTTAGTTAATGTAAACCAATATTAGGAATAGATTTTAATTTCTACAGCATACCCTAGGTATAAGGGCCTTAGAAGGGGGTTAGAAGGGCCTTTGAAGGGCCTATGAACGGCTACAGCCGTCTAAATACCCTTGTAACCCCCTCTTAACGGCAATATAAAAGCCATTTACCTGGAAGGCATACATAAAATCCTCTTTCGTTCACCGGCTAATCGGCTTTATTATTTGCTTGAGTAAAATCATAATCACGGGAACAAAGCAAATCCTCGCCTGTTATGCAATAAAGGCGTATGGAAAAATGGCATGTTGGCTGTTCAGGATTTCACTATAAACATTGGCGGGGCACGTTCTACCCAGAAAAACTCGCCGTAAAAAACTGGTTCAGTTATTACACAGAACATTTCGACACACTGGAACTCAACGTTACCTTTTACCGCTTTCCCACCGTTCCGCTATTAACTACCTGGTATGAAAAAAGTGCTGCGAACTTCCGCTTTGCGGTCAAAGCGCCCAGGCTAATCACCCATTACAAGAAATTTATAGATACAGATAGGTTAATGGACGATTTTTACCGAACGGTAGACCTGGGCTTGAAAGAAAAGTGTGGTTGTTGCCTGTTCCAGCTCCCTCCAAACTATTATTATAGTGGGGAGAGGCTGGAGAAGATCATCAGTAGCCTACATAAGGATTTTAATAATGTGATGGAATTCAGGCATGAAAGCTGGTGGCAGGAGGTGGTTTATCAGGAATTAGCTAAACATAACATCAGCTTTTGTGGCATGAGTCACCCTGACTTGCCTAAAGACATTGTTAAAAACACCTCCTTATTTTACTTTCGTTTACACGGTGAGGAACAGTTGTATGCATCGCGTTATAGCGACAAACAACTACATGATTTTGCGAATGAAATAATGAGCGGAAAGGAAATTAGAGAGGGTTATATTTTTTTCAACAACGACATTAACACCAATGCCGTCTACAATGCCAAGGTGTTTAAAGAGATATTAAAGCACCCACATTCATAAAAATTAACTATTTTCGGGTCATTTAAGCCGTTCAAGGGGAATGTTAAAACAACTATTACACGAAACAAAGCGCTTCTTCGTTCATTTTAAGGCAGCATTTATGTTGTTTAAAAAGAATGATCCATTACGTTTAGCGGGAGCAACAGCTTTTTTCGCAAATTTTGCTTTACCCCCCATTTTACTCATCTTAATTAAGCTTTTTGGCTACTTTGTAGACCGAAAGTTATTTGCTCAGGGGCTTTTTGAACGATTGGGAGAGTTGTTTGATGAACGCGGGACAACACAAATTAGGGATACGCTTCGAAATATCGGTGGCATCGACGACCATTGGTATGCTACACTGATCAGTTTTGTGTTCTTCCTATTTGTGGCGACTACCCTTTTTAATGTCATCAAGAATTCAATGGATCAAATTTGGAGCATCGGCATCAAGGCTCATTCCTCATTTTTCTTCAAACTGAAGCTAAGGGGCCGATCTATGGTGATTATTTTGCTGGCTGGCATCTTGTTCTTTGTAGGCTTACTTACCGACGGTATACAGGCCCTTATTGGCGAGTACCTAAACCCATCGGCACCAATATTTGGTAAATTTTTTCTGATGGTGCTAAATCAAATATTGTTTATTGCCATTGTTACAACCTGGTTTACGGTCTTATTCCGCTTTTTAACCAGCGGCCGACCAACCTGGCGTAATGCCATTAGGGGTGGTATTTTCACTGGCATCTTATTTACCGTTGGTAAATTCATTCTGCGCATTATGCTCCCATTAAGCAATATTGGGAATATATATGGGGCATCTGGCTCGATTATTCTAATTATGTTGTTTGTATTTTATTCTTCCTTTATTTTTTACTTTGGTGCCTGCTTTGTGAAGGTGTTAAGCGAAGCGCATAACACGCCCATCAGACCTATTAAAGGTGCGTTTAAGTATGAAATTAAGGAGGTGATTAGCAAACCTGATTAATCTTTTCGAAACCCTGCATTTCAAAAACGGCAAGTTTATTCAACAAGTTATAATGTAAGGTGCCAAAGAAATTAATTACCCCCTGATCATTCCTTCCCTCAATACAGATGTATTCTTTTAAGCAATCGCGATGGTAAAAAGGAAACACTTTGAACAATATTTCCTCATCTTGAATTTTGATATTTTCTGCCTGTACAGCAAACTCTTTCATCAGCTGTATGAAGCTGTTCCCGTTGAGTAAGGATTCTTTAATAGTCATAAGTGGTTTGGTTAGCGGTGGACTAACTCAGCGTCAATTATGAAGCCAAAAGAAAAGGGTAAACTGCTTAAGTTTACCCTTTTACACAAATGTTGAAAAGTTTATATTTTAGAAAATTCTGTAGGAAAGACCTAATGTAAATAAATCAAGTTTTGTATCATCATAATTCGATTTGTTTACTTTGGAAAGGCCTTTTTCGTACCTTAAATCAATACCTAAAGATCCAAAATCTAAACCTGCACCAAATTGCCATGACATGTTTTGACCTTTAAAGTCGCCATCAAATACATCACTAGCAGCCTGACCAAATTTCTGCTCATCGTCCAGAATAAAAGAGAACACCGGACCTGTGTTGATACGCAGACCTACACCAGCTGCACCAAATTTAGTTCCAATCAATACAGGAACGTCTAAGCTGGTAAATTTAACCTCATTTTCCTCGCCCGTACTTGAAACTAGGGTGGTGTTTTTACCGGTTAGGTAAAGTTCAGGTTGTAAATGTATGCCCGCTGCACCTAACCTAGTCCATACTCCGGCAAAATAACCTGCACGGTTATCGCTGCTAAAGGTGTTTTCCGTTTGAAATTTTGTAAGATTTGCTCCTGCTTTTACACCAAATTGAAAATTTGGTAGCAGTTGTCCGTATGCCAATGCACCGGAAAGCATGAATAATGCAGATAAAATTATCTTTTTCATAATCATTTAAATTAGTAGACGTTTTCGATTCTATAGTATATTGGGTAAAAATAGTTATATTCCTCAACAAAAAGCCCAGTTATTACTGCTTTTGTTTAGCCTTAAAGTTATAAGGCTGTCAAAAAGGGCATCGTTTTCACGATACCCTTAGACATGTTTAATAAAATTTAACGGAAACCTTATTGGCCTGCGTTATCAATAGTTTGTTGATCTTTCAATGCTTCCACATTGTTTTTATCACCAAAAGTGTTTGTTTTATCTTCGAAATAAGCTAAAATGCTAACAATAGTATCCAAGTTATCAGCTACACGCTGGTGCATATCTGGTAAGTCTTTATCTAATTTTTTATCACCAAGTTCAATGTTATCTACTTCAATCTTCCCAATTTTTTGAATTATGGCTTGCTGAGAATGTTGCAAATCAACTAACTCTCTAACAATTTTCTCCATTAATTCAAATTTCGCTAACGTATTCATATGCTTAGTTTTTAATGTTATAATCAATAATTACAATTAATCATTACCAATTACCCGGCCAATTTGTAAGAAAATGAAAAGTTTTTGAAGAAGCGTTTTACTTTATTCTTTGGATACCACAAAATAACTAATAACTTAGTTGTTGAAAGCTAAAATAGATCCTATGAATCAACTAAAATCGATTTTCGTGGTGTGTATGTTACTTGCCGGAACATTAGGTGTAAAAGGACAAGACGCGGATACGCTGCTGCAATTTTATCAAACGCAACGTTATCATGATGCATTACAATACTTGCAGGGTTATGTTCAGGACGATAACAGCGACTTAAAAACACTGGAACAATTAGGTTACCTGAACCTGATGGCCGGCAAACTTCCAGAAGCAGAAAAAATTTACCTTAAATTATATGAAGCGGATAGCAGCAATATACCCGTATTGTTTAACCTGGCTTCGCTACAAGTAAAGAGAGGTCAGCAAATCAAAGCAGCAAATTATTATAAAAGCATTGTAGCTTTAGACAGCAGTAACCTGGCCGCTTATAAACAGTTGGCCAGCCTGAGTAAAGGTGTTAACGCAAAAGATTACCTGACTTACTTAAACAAAGCAAATAGGCTGAATCAGGTTGACCCGGATGTTGCTTTTGACCTTTGTGAACTTTATTTTAACCAGGGCAATTACAGCAAGGCCAATGCCGTGTTAACCCCCGCCCTAAAAGCCGATACCGCTAACCTGCAGTTGTTAAAACTGAAAATGCCGATGAGTATAGCCAATAAGAAGTATAAAGAAGCAATTAAAACTGGCGAGAAATTATTGAGCTATGGAGATAGCTCCACCTTTGTGATGAACAACCTGGCGAAAAGCCATTTTTTATTACTGGACTACAGAAATGCCCTGAAGTATTTTCTGCAGGTTAAAGATAAAGCAATGGAAAACGAAGGGCTGTTTTATAATATTGCTTTAAGTTACCGGGGACTAAAAGATTATAAGAATGCAGGTGTCTACCTGGATAAAACGATAAATGAGGCCATTTCTGACAAAACAGCCACTTATTACGGCTTGCTTGGCGATTCCTATGAGCAGACTGATAAATATCAGGAAGCCCTGGCCGCTTATAAAAGAGGTTTGTTGTTTGAAAACAATGGCAGTCTTTATTACAACATTGCCATGGTGTATGAAAAAGGGTTGCAGGATAAAAAGAATGCCATTGCCAATTATAACCTCTACTTAAAGCACTTTACAGAGATGAGTAAAAACCCTAAACTGGCAGGTTTTATTAAAAATAAAATAGAAGAGTTAAAACGGTAGTTTACCTATTCATAAGCCGGGCAACATATTTGCCGATGATATCGAATTCCAGGTTTACTGTATCGCCAGGTTCTACCTCCTGCAGGTTAGTATATTCAAATGTATAAGGGATGATAAATACCGAAAACTCGTCATTGGTAGAGTGAACTACCGTTAAACTGATTCCGTTTACACAAATGGAGCCCTTTTCTACAGTGACGTTCCCAGGGGTGGTATCATATTTAAAGCGATACTCCCAACTGCCGTCAAGTGCTTCCCTTTTCACACAAACAGCAGTCTGATCTACATGCCCCTGCACAATGTGCCCATCCAGGCGCCCCGTAGGGAGCATACAACGCTCCAGGTTAACACGACGGCCAACTTGCAGACTAGCCAGGTTAGATTTCTCCAGGGTCTCCTGAATGGCCGTTACCGTGTGCGACTGATCATCTAGTTTAACCACTGTTAAACATACGCCGTTATGGGCTACACTCTGGTCTATTTTTAAATCGTTGCTAATGGCCGATTGAATGGTGAAATGAACATTGGTTCCTTCGTGTTGAAGGTTGGTAACCAAGCCCAGGGTTTCGATAATACCTGTAAACATATTTTTAGGAAAGTTGCGTTCTATTTTTTCTCCAGGCAGTGTTTTTCAGCTGTTGATCGCTTGCACTGGAAATTGTTTTTGGTTTTTTTAAAGCTATTATGGCCGCTAAAGCAGCAATTAAGGCTTCCTCATCTGTTCCGCTTTCGAGGCTGTCGCTGTGAAAGTATTTGCTGACGAAATGTGTATCAAATTGCCCGGAAATAAACACATCATGTGTCATCACAAATTTGCCAAATCCCAGTGTTGTCTGGATACCTGTAATTTCATATTCATCAATAGCCCTTACCATTCTGGCAATGGCCTCATCCCGGTCTTTACCAAAGGTAATCAGTTTGGCAATCATGGGATCGTAATAAATTGGTATTTCCATTCCCTGCTCAAAACCATCGTCTACACGCACGCCGTTACCTTTAGGCGTTTTATAGGTTTGCAGGGTACCAATATCTGGCAGAAAGTTGTTTAAAGGGTCTTCGGCATACACCCTTAATTCCATGGCATGGCCATTAATTTTCAGGTCGTCCTGGGTATAGGCTAATGCCTCACCCCTGGCAATTTTAATTTGCTCCTTTACTAAATCCAGTCCGGTAATTAATTCGGTAACCGGATGCTCCACTTGCAAGCGGGTATTCATTTCCAGGAAAAAGAAATTCAGGTTTTCATCAAGAATAAATTCGACTGTTCCTGCACCTACATAGTTAACTGCACGGGCAACGGCTACGGCGCAGGCCCCCATTTCTTTCCTGATTTCTTCGGTTAATATGCTGGAAGGCGCTTCCTCGATCACCTTTTGGTGACGACGCTGAATAGAACATTCTCTTTCGAACAGGTGTACAATATTGCCGTGGGTATCGCCAAGTACCTGGATTTCGATGTGCCTTGGTGAAGAAACGTAGCGCTCGATAAATACGGCACCATCTCCAAAGGCAGATATGGCTTCGCTTACGGCAAGTTCCATTTGCTCCATAAACTCTTCTACCCGATTCACAATGCGCATGCCCTTACCACCACCACCAGCCGCTGCTTTGATTAAAATAGGGAAACCTACTTCTACTGCACGGCGTTTAGCTTCTTCCACATCAGTAATGGCCTCTTCGGTACCAGGTACCATGGGAATTTTGTGTTTTAAAGCTGCAGCTTTCGCTGATAATTTATTCCCCATGATTTCCATGGCCTCAGGTGTTGGTCCGATCAGGATTAAACCGGCCGCTTGTACCTGTTTAGCAAATGCAGCATTTTCTGATAGAAACCCATATCCAGGGTGAATAGCTTCGGCTCCTGTAGCTATACAGGCGGCAATAATGTTTTCGCCCATTAGGTAACTTTGGCTGGAAGGTGCCGGGCCAATGTAAATTGCTTCATCGGCATAACGAACATGTAGCGCTTCACGATCAGCTTCAGAATAAACGGCAACCGTTTTAATACCCATTTCTTTTGCCGAGCGCATAATGCGTAAAGCAATTTCACCTCGATTTGCGATTAATATTTTTTTCATGCTTATGCACATTGTTTTATATTGTTCCTCACTTGATCCTCAGATCAGGCATGATGAACTGGTATTAAGGCTGTAAATGGATCAATATTTCGATCGCACGATCGATCATTTCTGGAGAAACATCCAAATGCGTAACAAATCTAACAGTTTTTGGCCCGGTTGGACTACATAAAATGCCTTTTTTACAAAGCGCATCAGTGATGTTCTGGGCAGTAAAACCAGCTGCCACCTCAAACACAATAATATTGGTTTCTACGGGCATTACCAAATTTACATAAGATACACGATTTAATACTTCAGCGATGGCTCTGGCATGCTGGTGGTCTTGTGCCAGGCGTTCTACATGGTGATCGAGTGCGTAGATCCCCGCAGCAGCCAGAAATCCGGCCTGCCTCATGCCGCCGCCAAACACTTTACGCAGTTTCCTGGCTTTTCGGATAGTTTCTTTGGAACCAAGCAAGACTGACCCTACGGGTGCACCTAGACCTTTTGATAAACAGATGGAAATACCGTCGAAGTATTGGCCATAGTGTTTGGCCTCATCGCCTGTTGCCACAAGTGCATTAAATAACCTGGCACCATCAAGGTGCAGTTTTAGCCCTTTAATGTTACATAAGGTATGAATGGGCTCTATCTGATCGAGTGTGTAACAGGCACCTCCACCCTTGTTTACTGTATTTTCAAGAACCACTAAACTAGTGTGAGGGTAATGAATGTTTTCTTCGTTGATCTCCTCCTCGATCATGTCTGCTGTTAAAATGCCGCGCTGGCCATGCAACAAGCGTACAGAGGCCAGGGAATGATAGGCAATACCACCACCTTCATAACGATAAACATGTGCGGTTTGGTCGCAAATCACTTCGTCCATCGGCTGAGTGAAACATTTAATGGCAAGCTGGTTGGTCATGGTTCCGGAGGGACAAAATAAGCCTGCCTCCATATTTAACAAGTGAGCAAGTTTTGTTTCCAATGCATGAACCGTCTCGTCTTCGCCGAAAACATCATCACCAACTTTTGCAGTCATCATGGCATCGAGCATACCAGCTGTGGGCCTGGTTACGGTATCACTTCTTAGGTCTATATTTATAAGCATAAATTTGAGGTTATAATTACAAATATTAGCTTTTTTATAGGCAATCAGGAAAGGTCTGCTAAATTATTACAAAAAATAAAAAGTGACTGCACACTTACTTTATTTTAATTAAAACCCCTCTCCAAAGGCTCAATAGGCAATAAAAACCGAAAACCGCTTTGGTATATGCCTATTTGGGTAAGTAAGTCCACAATAAATAAATTTGTAAAATTTGGATTTTAAAATAACAAATGTAATTTAGGCTTAGTGTTTAATTAACAATAACCCTAAAAGGGTTGAATTTGAACCTAAAAATGATCAGGTTTCAGACGTCCATGGACGGTATGAATCAAGATTAGCTTAATTAAAATATTAAATATTTATGAAAAATAACAACTCAAAAGGGTTAATATTATTTACATTTATCCCGAAAAAAACAAATTAAGATGATAGTTATTGCAGATGGTGGTTCAACCAAAACCAATTGGTGTTTAATTAATGAAGCAGGTAGAAAGATTCATTTTAATACAGAAGGATATAATCCCTACTTTTCGGATACTAGTTATATCGTAGGCTCGCTTAAAAAGACGCTTCCTGATCATATTGAGGCTGATAAACTTTTAGAAGTGCATTATTACGGAGCGGGTTGCTCTACCGATTCAAAAAGAAAGATTGTAGAAGATGCCATGCAACAGGTTTTTCCTAATGCAGTCATTAACATTGGTCATGATTTATTGGCATCCTGCCGTGCACTGTTAGGCGATGAGCCTGGGTTTGCAGCGATTTTAGGTACAGGAACCAACAGTTGTTTGTATGATGGAAAAGACATTACTTTGAACATCGATTCTCTGGGTTATTTCCTAGGTGATGAAGGTAGCGGATGTTATATCGGGAAAC
Organism: Pedobacter sp. CAN_A7; assembly: GCF_015752175.1. Taxonomy (NCBI): domain Bacteria; kingdom Pseudomonadati; phylum Bacteroidota; class Sphingobacteriia; order Sphingobacteriales; family Sphingobacteriaceae; genus Pedobacter; species Pedobacter sp. CAN_A7. The sequence continues at coordinate 707,286 of NZ_JADOUW010000003.1, forward strand.
GCATACTAAGTGATTACATGAAAGGTTACATGCCTAAAGGCCTGAGAGAAAGCTTTTATGACAATTTTGCTTTAACAAACGAAGATATATTCGATCATATCTATAACAAACCCTTACCCAACCGTTTTTGTGCAAGTTTCAGTAAGTTTTTATATGATTATAAAGACAGTTACGAAGATTATACTTTCAGCACCATTGAATATGCTTTTACCGCGTTTTTTGATAACCTGGTTGTTCACTACCCTAACTACAAAAATTATACGCTTAACGTTGTGGGCTCGGTAGGTTATAGCTACAGGGACATTCTAAGTATTGTTGCCGATCGTTATGAAATGGGAGTTGGTAAATTGATCCGCTCTCCTATAGATGACCTGGTTGATTATCACCTTAAAAAATCAAGAAAATAAGCTGCAAAATTACCTAAAATAGAAAAAGCCGAAAACGAATGGTTTTCGGCTTTTTTATAGTTTCAAGTTTTAGAAAGATTAAAACGATATTTCTTTACCAAACAACTTGGCGTATTTTCTTTTATCAAACTTGTATAACATAGCCGCACGAAAGGACACCCCTTTTTGCTTCTCATCAAGTTCTTTAAGTACGCCAAAACTGAGCATCTTCTTTCTAAAATTCCGCTTGTCAAGCTTTTTTCCTAAAATTAACTCATATACATTTTGAAGTTGGGTAAGGGTAAATTTTTCTGGCAAGAGTTCGAAAGCTATAGGCTGGTGTTTGATTCGCCGTTTGATTTTCTCCAGACCTTTATCAAAAATCTGTTGATGATCGAAAGCAAGTTTAGGTAAGTCATTAACATTTTTCCAGAATGCTTTTTTTGCATAACTGGTTAAAGGTTTTAATGCTTTATCGCCACCTAAGCGTAACAAGGCATAGTAAGCGATACTCACTACCCTACCCTGTGGATGTCGGTTTACATCACCAAAGGTATAATATTGTTCCATAAAGATATCGCCCAAACCAGTGAGCTCTTTAAGAATCCTGGTGGCAGACTGATCTAAACTTTCGTCAGGTCCGACAATATTTCCAGGCAAAGCATACCAGTCCTTGAATGGCTCTTCGTTTCTTTCTATGAGAAGAATCTTTAATTCTCCTTCATCGAAACCAAAAACAACACAATCAATGGAGAAGGTTGAATTAAAATGTGGTAGATGTTCTTCCAAGTCGTTAAACATTTAAATTTGAGGCGATAAAATAGGATTAATGCAATATTACGTAAAAAAAACACAAATAAATTACTTAGTGTAAGTAATACACACTATATTCGTATCATAAACATGAAACCAAATATAAAAAATATAGCTGTACTTACTTCTGGAGGAGATGCTCCAGGAATGAATGCATGCATTAGAGCTGTAGTTCGCACCGGCATTTACAATGGGATTAATATGTTTGGCGTACTACAAGGCTACCAAGGACTTATCAACGACAACATTATCCCAATGGGTCCTCGTTCAGTGAGTAATATTATACACTTAGGAGGTACAATATTAAAAACAGCCCGCTGTCTGGAATTCAAGACAGAAGAAGGCATGGAAACTGCTTTCCAAAATTTAAAGGCTAGAGATATTGATGGATTAATTGTAATTGGTGGTGATGGTACTTTTACCGGCGCCCGCAATTTTTCGCGTAAATATGACATAAAAGTAATGGGTATACCCGGAACCATAGACAATGATCTTTATGGTTCAGATTTTACTTTAGGCTACGATACAGCCATTAACACCGTTATTGAGGCGATTGATAAAATCAGAGATACTGCAGATTCGCACGACAGGTTATTTTTCATTGAAGTAATGGGCCGCGATTCTGGTTGTATTGCATTGAGAAGTGCTGTAGCTAGTGGTGCTGAAGCGGTATTGTTACCAGAACGATTTACCAGCACTGACGAGTTAATTGCACAGTTAATGTTAGGGGCCAGCACCAAAAAATCTTCCAGTATTGTGATTGTATCAGAAGGACATAAAGCTGGTGGTGCATATGATATTGCCAAACAGGTAAAAGAACGTTTTGATCATTACGATACTAAAGTGACTATTCTTGGACACTTACAACGTGGTGGTAGTCCAAGTAGCTTTGACCGCATTTTAGGAAGTCGTTTAGGCTATGCAGCAGTAAACGAATTGTTAAAAGGAAACACCCGCCAAATGGTAGGTCTTCGCGGAAATGAAATTAAGTCGATGCCCATTGAAGATGCGTTAAATAACCATAACTTCAAATTAGAAAGTGATCTTTTAGAAATGACAAAAGTATTGTCGATATAATTTATGATAGCGGTCGTATACAGCGGTTCTAAAACTGCATTTTGGAAATTGGCAAAAGATGGTAAAAACATCGCAGAATGCAGCATGCCTGGTATAAACCCTTATTTTAATGATCAGAAGTCTATTTTGCATATGCTTAACAAAAAGACGGTCTTGATTAATCATGCAGAGAGCATCAAAAAGATGTACGTTTTTGCTGCTGGAGCTAGTACACCAGGTAAAAAAGAAGAACTGGCAGCTACTTTGTCCTTATTTTTTAAAAACAGTAAAATTATTGTTAACGATGATTTGTATGGCGCAGCAATTTCAGCCTGTTATACTGATAAAGGAATTGTAGGCATATTGGGAAGTGGAGCACATTGTGCTTACTTTGATGGCAAACAAATGGAAGACAATAATTTCGGACTGGGCTTTATCCTTGGCGATGAAGGATCTTCGAATTACCTGGGGAAAAAACTGTTGACGTATTTTTTAACAGAGAAGCTTCCACTTGATTTACGTGCACAGCTGGAAACAAAACATAACCTTGACCGGCCTGCTATTCTGGACAGAATTTATAAAAAGCCACTGGCGCAGCAATACCTAAGTTCGTTTTTCGATTTCTTTATTGAGAATCGGACACACAGTTTTATACAAAAAATGGTTGATGAAGCGTTTGAAATATATACGCAACTTTATCTGTTACCGACTATAAAATTACATCCTGGCAAAGAAATACACTTTGTGGGTATAGTAGCCGGGCATTTTCAAGATAGACTAAGGAGTATAGCCGAAAAACACGGATTCAAAATAACAACGATAACTAAAGAACCAATATATAATTTACTTAATTACTATTCAAATTAATAATATATTAATAATATGAGCAAAATTGGAATAAACGGCTTTGGCCGTATCGGCAGACTTGTTTTTAGAGCTGCATTGAAAAAAGGTTTAGATATTGTTGCTATAAACGACCTTGTTGAGCCAGACTATATGGCTTATATGTTAAAATACGACTCGACTCACGGTCGTTTCGATGGTACTGTAGAAGTTGAAAACGGACATTTAGTAGTTAACGGAAAAACCATCCGCATTACAGCAGAAAGAGATCCTGCAAACTTGAAATGGGATGAAGTTGGCGTAGAACTTGTTATTGAATCAACAGGTTTATTCCTTACAGAAGCGGATGCTGCAAAACATTTAACTGCAGGTGCGAAAAAAGTTGTTCTTTCTGCTCCGGCAAAAGATGATTCGATTCCTACTTACGTTATGGGTGTAAATCATGATAAATTGACAGTAGATCAAAAAATTGTTTCTAATGCTTCATGTACCACAAATTGTTTAGCACCAATTGCTAAAGTTTTACATGATAACTTTGGAATTGTTGAAGGTCTGATGAGTACTGTTCACGCCGTTACTGCAACTCAGAAAACAGTTGATAGCCCGTCTGCAAAAGACTGGAGAGGTGGCCGTGGTGGTTTCTCAAACATTATCCCTTCTTCTACAGGAGCTGCAAAAGCAGTAACGAAAGTTATTCCTGAGTTGAAAGGTAAGTTAACAGGTATGGCTTTCCGTGTTCCGGTTGCTGACGTGTCTGTTGTTGATTTAACAGTTCGCTTAGAAAAAGCGGCTACTTATGAAGAGATTAAAAAAGCCATGAAAGATGCCTCAGAAGGGTACTTGAAAGGTGTATTAGGATATACGGAAGATGCAGTAGTTTCTTCTGACTTTATTGGAGATGATCATGCATCGATATTTGATGCAGAAGCAGGTATTGCTTTAAATGATAACTTCGTAAAAGTGGTTTCTTGGTATGACAACGAATGGGGCTATTCTTCAGCTTTAGTGAAATTCGTAGAATACTATGCAAATTTAAAGTAAAACCCGTTCATACAGGTTTATATTTGGTTAGAAAAGGGATGTGCGTGGATGCGGCATCCCTTTCTTTTTATAGGCATAATTAGCTAGTGACTTTGCTGTCATTCTGATGTCTGGTCACTTGTTTAACTTTGAATTGTTTAACGCCATCCGGCATTTCCCAATCCACTAAGGCATCACTCGAATAGCCTAATAAAGCAATACCAATAGGTGCTAAAACAGATAGTTTATGTACTTTCATGTTTGCTTCTTCAGGTTGTACCAAGTGGAATGAAAACTCCTGTCCGCTTTTTACGTCCTGTATGGTGACTAGCGAATCAATTACAATAACATCATCTGGCAAAGTGTCTCTCTTAACAATCTTTGCGGTTTTTAATTCATTATTCAGCTTTTTCTTATTGAAATCAGAAAGTTTACTGCTGAGTTTTAAATGATTCATGAGTAGATCATACTCTTTTTGTGGAATTATTAACTGAGTGTTTTCCATGTTTTTAAAATAAATTAAGTTTAATATTTATGAAGATTCCGGCTGTGTTGGAGGCCATTTCCTGCTATTTTTAGCGCTATAGAAATAAGTTTTATACGAAAGCTTATAGTCCTACCCGTATTACTAAACAATAAAAGAAAATGATGATCTGTAGCCCCAAACCTGGAGCGATGTGGAATGGGGCTTAAACTAGAAAGTCCTTGCTGGTCGTTTGAAATGAAAATCCAAATCTCGAATGGTCCTTATTCGTAGTATTATACGACAAGTATGCACGTTGCGACTTAAACGCAAAGCGAAACAAACTAGCTAAATAATATTTCCTTAAATTTTCCATTAATAAAAAAAATCAAGCCGTTATGGGACTTGATTCTTAAAGATAACACAATATAACTAAATAAACAACAGCTATTTTTTTAGCAAGCTCATAATTTTTGGAATATCCTGCTCATCAGAAGAGTATATTTTAAGCCTTTTATCTGCAGAATAAAGGAATATGGATGGATATTTTATGGGTTTAAATAAGGGAATAAAAATACGGTCTTTATCCTGCAGCAATTTTACATTTTTCATACTCAGGAAAGGCTTGCCATAGCGATCTACAAAATAGTTTATGGTGCGAAATTCATCTAGCGAGATCAAATAGATGTTAATATGCTGCATCTCTTTGCTTCGTTTTGATAACATGGTCATGGTGGTTTGACAATGGCCACAGGTACCATCAAAAAAGATGATCAGGTTCTGACGTCCAGCTGGAATATCGGCTTTAGTGAACCCAGCGTTATTTTCGGTGTAGAATTTAAAGCCCGGCATTAACGTGGCCGGCGTTTGTGCAGCTGCGTTAAAATAAAACAAGGAAACTATAATTCCTAAAAGCAATTTTTTCATAACATTTGGTTTAATTGTGTTCTAAAACTAACTTGTTTTCAGTACCACAGCCCCCAATGGTGGGATGTTCATATTAATGGAGTATTCACGGTAATGACAAGCCTCCTGCTCAGTTACATAAGCATTGTCGTTGACCTTTCCACTACCATAAAATAGGGTAGCATCAGTATTAAAGATTTCTTTCCATTTCGCTTTGAAAGGAAGGCCCACACGGTAATTTTCGCGGTAAACTGGAGTAAGGTTTAAGACTACTATTAAGGTATCCTTAGCTTTTAATCCCCTTCTGATGTAAATGTAAATAGAATGTTGCTCATCGTCAGCATTGATCCATTCAAAGCTTTCATAAGAATAATTATTAGCATATAAGGCAGGCTCTGTCTTGTATAAATGATTTAAAGCCTTTACGGTCGTCTGCAACCCTTTGTGTGAGGGATATTTTAGCAAGTCCCAGTCTAGTGACCGGGTAAAGTTCCATTCGCCATTTTGAGCAATTTCATTACCCATAAAGAGCAGTTTGCTTCCGGGCTGCGTAAACAGATAAGTATACAATACCCTTAAATTAGCAAACTTCTGCCATTCATCTCCAGGCATTTTATAAATCATCGAGGATTTACCATGTACCACTTCGTCGTGCGAAAATGGCATCATAAAATGCTCCGTAAAAGCATAGGTAATACTAAAGGTGAGCTGATGATGATAATGCTTACGGTCGATAGGATCATGCTTGAAATATTTCAGGGTGTCGTTCATCCAGCCCATCATCCATTTCATGCTAAAACCAAGTCCGCCGTCTTTTACCGGATGGGTTACACCCGGGTAAGTACTACTTTCTTCGGCAATGGTGAGCACCCCATCAAAGTTTTCCTGAATGGCTGTATTAAGGTCTTTAAGAAATTGTATGGCACCAAGATTCTCTCTGCCACCATAAGCATTTGTTCCTGCATCTTCTGTTCTGCGGGAAAAATCGAAGTATAACATGGAGGCTACGGCATCAACCCTTAGCCCATCAGCATGAAACAGATCTAGCCAATACAAAGCATTACTTACCAAAAATGAACGTACTTCGTTTCTGTCGTAATTAAAGATATAAGATTTCCAATCAGGATGAAAACCTTTGCGCATATCAGCATGCTCAAATAAATGTGTTCCGTCAAATTTATAAAGTCCGTGAGCATCACCAGGGAAATGTGAAGGCACCCAATCTAAAATTACTGCAATATTGCTTTTATGCAATTGCTCAATTAAGTACATCAACTCCTGTGGTGTACCATGTCTGGAGCTGGCCGCAAAATAACCCGTAATCTGGTAACCCCAGGAAGGGAAGTAAGGATACTCCATGATGGGCATGAACTCCACATGGGTAAAGCCCATTTCAAGTACATAAGGAACAAGTGAATTTGCAATTTCCTTATACGTGAGTACCCTTTCAGGATTGCTAGGATCACGCTGCCAAGAACCCAGGTGCAGCTCATAAACCGATACAGGTTGATTAACAGCATTTACTTTTGGTCTTTTCTTAAGCCAGGCTTTATCTTTCCAGTCGTAATCCGTATCCCAAATAATTGAAGCTGTTTGCGGCGGATGTTCCCATTTACGGGCGAAAGGATCGCCCTTTTCGATTTCACTTCCGTCAAAACCTATTATTGCATATTTATATACCTCTCCTTTTGTTAATTTAGGAACAAAACCTTCCCAAATACCTGATTCATCCAGGCGTTTGTACAAAACATGGGCATTTTTATCCCATGCGTTAAAATCACCAACAACAGAAACCTGTAGGGCATTAGGCGCCCAAACGCCAAAAAATGCACCTTCCGTTTGATTTACCTTCATGAGCTTTGCACCCAATTTTTCGTATAAACGGAAGTGCTTTCCTGAAATAAACAAGGAGGTATCAAAGTCTGTGAACAAACTGTGTACCCACACAGCAGCATGTTGTTTTTCAAATAGAACTTGTTTAGGCATGTGCGTTTTCAGGTTTAGGGGGTTAATAAATAAAACAGGTTATTTAACTGGCATAAATTCGGATTTCGTTGAAGCTTCTGCTGGTTTTGAAATAGAGTATACCCATTTCATCTACACGAAATTCTGGAACTTCCCGTTCATCAATTGTGATTTTTCTTACTTGAAAAGGTATACCAATAACCTTATGCTGATACCAATCATAAGTGTTAGTATACAATCCTTCAGTACTTTGTTCAATTAAAAGCGAATGTGCATCACCTTTAACGATGAATTTCTTTTCAGAGTAAATTCCCTGCTCAAAAGCATAGGTATCTCCATGATCTTCGAAGAAGAAAGAGTTTACTTCATAATCAGCATAATATACGTTTAACATGACCTCTTGTATATTTTTCTCGCCTACATACTGCATCACCGGATATTCAGGGATAACAGAACCGGCTTTAATAAATAAAGGCATGGTTTCTATCGACGCTTCGATATGTTGTTCACTACCACCTGATAATAGTTCATTGGTCCAGTAGTTATACCATTGACCAACCGGCAGGTATACCATTCTTGAAATGGCACCTTGTTCTAATACTGGACATACCAATATCTTATCGCCAAAAGTAAACTCATCTTCACGGTAATGGTTTTTCAACTCATGTTGTTCCAGCATCACCATTGGACGCAGGATTGGAAAGCCATAACGATGGTGTTCCCAAAAAACAGAGTATAAGTAAGGTAATAGACGGTACCGCAGCTCGATGAATGTACGGTTAATGCTGGTAAATGGTTCATCAAAGCTCCAGGGTTCCCGGGCAGCAGTATCACCTGCAGAATGTGCCCGCATAAAAGGTGAGAATGTACCTAATTGTATCCAGCGGGTAAATAACTCCCCATCAGGCTCGCCACTAAATCCACCAATATCTGTTCCACAAAAAGGAACGCCCGACATGGCCATGCGTTGACATTGTATATTACCCATTCTTAAATGTTCCCAAGTAGCCACATTATCGCCGGTCCATACGCTGCCATAACGCTGCATACCGGCGTAACCTGCCCTGGTTATGGTAAATGGTCTTTTATTACGCATCAGTTTTTTTAGGCCATCGTAGGTTGACCGCATCATTTGCATGCCATATACATTGTGTGCCTTGCGATGAGATCCACGGCGGCCGTCAAAATGATGACGTACATCATTAGGGAATGTGCCAGAGCCAAATACCGCAGGCTCGTTCATGTCGTTCCAAACACCTGCAACACCCATATCTACTAGCTCTTTGTACAGGCCACCCCACCATTCCCTTACTTTAGGATTGGTGAAATCGGGGAACTGGCATCTTCCAGGCCATACATGGCCTTCCATATAATAATCATCGCTACGGCGACAGAAATAATTATTCTCTTTACCTTCTTTAAACACCCAGTAATTATCGTCAACCTTTATTCCTGGGTCAATCATGACCACCGTTTTAAAACCAATGGCAGATAACTCGCGGATCATCCGTTTTGGATCTGGGAAATGTTTTTTGTTCCAGGTAAAACAGCGGTAACCATCCATATAATCGATATCCAGGTAAATGGCATCACAAGGGATATTCCTGGATCGGAAACCTTCTGCAATTTCTTTTACTTTGCTTTCCGGATAATAGCTCCATCGACACTGGTGATAGCCCAAAGCCCATTTAGGGGGCATCGGATGGGTACCTGTTAAACTTTGGTAACGTTTAACCACGTCCATGACATGTGGCCCGTGGATATAATAATATTGCAATTCGCCGCCATCAGACCAAAAGCTAGTTTTAGTATGATCTTCTTTTCCAAAATCGAAATGGGAACGGAAAGTATTATCAAAGAATATTCCATACGCTGACTCTTGATGCAGGCCCGTATAAAACGGGATGGTTCTATACAAAGGATCCTGGTCCCAGCCAAAGGAATAAGCATCAGTGTTCCAATTCTGGAATCGTCGGCCACGCAGGTTTAAATTGCCCGATTTATCACCTAGTCCGTAAAAATTCTCGTCTGGCATGCACCTTTTTGTAGCGAACACATGATAACCCCCGAAGTCCTTATTTTCTTCCCAATGCATAGGTGCGTCATCCTCACTCATCACCATGTGGGTGTTATTCTCCACGAAGGAGATGTGAAAATCTTTCTTCCTGATGTTACAAGTGATGGTGTTGGTAGAGATAGCGTAACTATCTTCCTGTTCGGCTAGGTTGAAGGTGCTTACTTTTTGGTCAATTACCGGTACGGCATAAGAAAAGTCATCTAAAAACACCCCATGTGGTGCAAGTCTTACCCTGATGATTTCATCACTCACTACGCGTATTTCAACGCGAGCTTCCCCATCAGAAAAGTAAAATTTATTACCCTCTTTTTCATATTTAGTTACGGCAGATAAATAACGCTTTACAATCGGTTTTAGAATGTTAACTGGGTTATTTAAGTGCTGGATGGTATCTTCAACTATTTCCTGAATATTTTCCTGACCTATTAATTCTTTTTCGTTTTCTTCTTCCATGAAATCCTGTAGATAAATTTTAGCAATGTGGAGATCGTGTAATTATACAGCTAATGTGTTAAATATAATAGAAATAGCAAAAGATAAGTAGATAATAGCCAAAAAAACGCAGATACTTTTATTAATCCCTGATGTAACCAACTGGAGGAAGCCTCACGACAACTTCACGATCTGTTAATTCCAGAAGCGAATCTTCAATCACATGGCACATAGAATTTAAAGCCAGGTCATTGGGTTCCAATCCAAAGGGATCTTCTAGTTCATCAGCTACTGCTTCCAGTGCGACGAAGGTATAAGCAATAAACGTAATAATTAACGGCATCATCCAGCCAAGGCTGTCGACGAAGCCAAATGGCAATAAAAAACAATAAATATAGACAGTTCTGTGTAGCAAGACTTTGTAGGTATATGGAATGGGTGTATTGGCTATCCGTTCACAACCGGTAAGAATATGTGATAGTTCATTAAGGTTGGCATCAATGTTAGCAGCAGAAATTGAATCCAGCTTACCTTCTAATCTGGCTGTTTTAATCCAGTTTCCCATTTCTTTTAATAACATGACCGGCTTATAGATGACCGGTTTAAGCTGATCGGCCAGTTCCGTTCCTAAACGTTTTTCAATATCCTGATAAGGATCAGTAAACCTTAACTGATGCTTAAAAACATAGGCGAACACAATGATAAGGTCTGCGAAATGGATTACCTCTTTACTATTTTTGTCGTAATAACTTAAGCTCTGCACCTGCCTTGTTAAGGATCGGGCGGTAAAAACCAGGGCTCCCCACAATTTACGGGCTTCCCAAAAACGATCGTAGCTGGTGCTATTTTTAAAGCCTAAAAATATGGCTAAAGCGATACCAAACAATGTAAAAGGAGCAGGATTCAGCTGTATCTTAATGTCGAAAATAGCACCATTAAAGACCATAATCGCAATGGCCATCAAAAACAATAATATTAATCGAAAAAGCAATTTTGGTAAAACAGAGCCTTTCCATATGAAAATCATGCTAATCCAATGCTCTTTTTCTCTAATGATCATATGGCAAATTTAACAGGTATTACTCATTTTCAAACTTTAATCTTTGTAAAAACCTCAACGGTTCATTAAAGAAATGACCCACTATATTAGTTTAATACCACAAAAAAAATGGCCGGTTCACCTTGCGATGTCCGGCCATATGATGAAGTTCTTTTAATTATGGGTTGAAAGCAAAAGCCACATAGTAAATTGCTCCTACCTCGGGGTTTCCAAAAGAGGTGCTATAATACTTATTCAGTACGTTTGATCCTCCTAATTTAAAAATTGAATTCACAGATGGAATTTTCAAATTAACTTGTGCATCGAAGGTACTGTAAGCAGGTACTTCCCCACTGGAAAAGGTAGAATTCCACATAAACTTATCCTGCCAGCGATATTGTACATTAAAGCCAAAGTTCTTTATAATCTCTTTACTGCCAAGCCCTAGATTATACCTAATCTCAGGCGTGTTAAAGCTATTAATGAAGTTTTCTGGTAGGTCGCCAATTTTATTCCAGGAAATGTTGCCACTTGCATTAAATTTACCAAACAGGTAATCTAATCCAAAAGCGGCACCATAGGATTTCAACTGATCGGCCAGGTTAATGGGTACGCTATATTTCGTTGTGGTTGTAGGCGGGGTTGCAGTTGCATTAGGAATAGGATTTTGGTATAAATCGATTCCGCCAATAAAGTCCTTGTAAATACTATAATAACCATAAGTATCAATTAATAATTTTGATCCAAGCAATCCTTTATAACCTAATTCAAAAGACTGCACACTTTCTGGCCTGATACCCCTTGGATCAAGATTATATGTTTCTAATAAAGCCGGATTCGGTGCGCCCGCTGCGGCCGACGCCAAAAATGCGCGGTAACTAGGACTGGTTACTGGCCTGTTAGTTAATAAGCCATATTTTTCCACCAACTCTGGCAAACCACCAATTAAACGGGTAGAGCCCCCACCTACTGCTAAATCAATATACTGATCTTGTGTTGTCGGATTGCGGTAACCTGTTTGATAAGATACCCTGACATTATTATTTGGCGCTACGGTAAGTACTCCAGTTACTCTTGGGGTAAATCGTCCTTCAAAGTTTTCACTTTTATCATATCTGCCTGCAACCGTTAATTTAAACTTGTCATCAAACATGCGTTTTCCTAATTGTGCAAAAGCACCATATTCATTGATAACAATATCTCTTGTAGCATCATCAAAAATTGTCCCGTCAGAATGTAAGAAGTAGTTACGATAAGAGGCTCCTACCTGAAATTCTACTATATTGTTAAAGGCGTTACTCAAGTTATACATGCCCTCATAATGGTACAAGTTCGTTTTATCATTGAATTTAGCACCATTCTGTGGACCAATAGGTTTGGAAGTAATCACCTCCTTAGCCGTTTCAAATCCGGCAGAACCCGGTAACAACCGGCCTACATCTGCTTGTGAGCGCGCGAAAACCTGTGCCGCCTCATCTGGCTGTCCTGCTACGCGGGCGCCGAGATAATTAGCGATGTATTGTGGGAACCATGTAGTAGATGGCTTCCAGGCCTCATTAATAAAAGTTCCTAAAATCGTTGCATTGTAAGCTTCTCCAGAACGTTCCTGAGTGGTATAAGCCCTTACAAAGAAATCCTGTCCTTTTAATTCCAGTTTATATTGCCCAATACTGAAATTTCGAAGTGAGTAACGATCTGTACCCGTATAAACTGATGTTCCAGTTCCCCAGTTCACTTGTGCGATGGCTTCCAGTGTTTTGGAAAAACGGTAATTTATGGAGGTAGAGGTTTTAAGAGATTTAGTATCATAATCTACTAAATCGCGCTCTGCGTATCCAGTTCTTGACACAAATTGATTAGGTATCAGGTTATTTTTTAAGCCGAAATAAAAGGGAAGGTAATTTTGAACTGTTGGACGTAAGGCAGCTGGTAATCCACCTAAAAATGCCGCTTGCTGTGCTGCGGAAGGTAATCCCGGCCCTGAGCCGAAAGTATTGTTAAGCACATCTCTAATGTTTAATGCGCCACCTGTTGCAGCTAGGATTCCAGCAACCGTTTGTGAGGCTACACTTTGACTTACATTAATCATATTTTGACTAATCTCATCACCATATACATTCACACCATCATAATTGGGGTCTGAATTCCTGTCGCCACCTTTCAACTGCCGGGCCGTCCGGTCAAAATTACGGTCGTCATTAGCAAACCAGTCTTTTGCCTGCAAAAAGGAGAAGGAGGTTTTAAAACCAAACTTATTATTCCATGCTTTTGCCACCCGGACGTCCATTTGATTAAAGGGTTGTACCGAACTGTTATCATCGTTCACATGGTTAATACCAGTTTTATACTGAAAACTTACGCCCTGGAAATCATATGGATTTTTTGAAGTCATTAATAGTGTTCCATTAATGCCTCCAGCACCATAAAGTGCAGAAGAAGCACCTGGTAAAAGTTCTACATTGTCAACATCCAGTTCAGATAAGCCTACGATATTTCCTACAGAAAAATTTAAACCGGGTGCCTGGTTATCCATACCATCCACAAACTGATTGAAGCGGGTATTTCCATTAGAGTTAAATCCCCTGGTATTAATTGATTTAAAAGTTAAACTTTGTGTACTCATTTCCACACCTTTCATATTATTGATGGCATCGTAAAAGGATGCTGCAGGTGTTTCCCGGATAGAGGCAGCACTCATCCGCTCAATTGTTACCGGCGACTCCAAAATTCGCTCAGGTGTTCTGGATGCAGAAATGACTACTTCCTGTCCGAGTATAGCAGTTCCTTCTAACTCAAAGTCTGCCTGCGCGTTGTTTCCTGAAATTACCCTTTCCAGGGATGTATGGCCAACATAGGAAGCAACAATGGTAAATGGCGTTTTTTCTGTCGTGCTAAATGTATATCGCCCATTCTGATCTGTGGCGGTACCGGAAGTCGTGCCTTTTACAGTAATGCCTACACCTGGTATAGGCTCTCTAGTTAGTTTATCGATAACTGTTCCACTAACAATTGTGCTTTGAGCCTGTGCAGATAAAATTGTTGCACAAAACATGACCAGCACCAAAACTGCATTAGTAATTTTTTTTATCATACGTTAATTTCTATTTGGTTTACTCTTATAAATTTAATACAATAAATCAAACCAGCAAATAGTATTTGTCACATCTGTTTTAAAACAAAATTTATATCTTGTTATCATCAAACACACACCTCCTTTTAATTATATCCTATTACAATGAATAAAATTAAAGCCCTCCTCTGTGTCCTTATACCTTTGTTACTTATTTATGTTTTTAATACAAAATTTGGACAGACACCTCCTGTACTTAAATTCCTTAATCCCTTCACTGGGTTTTGGCAAAATGCAGAATCTTCATCTTTACCATTAAATCGCCAGCTTGTGTTAAAAGGCACAAAGGAAAATGTTGATATCGTATTCGACGACCGTATGATACCTCATGTGTTCGCTCAAAATGACCACGATGTATATTATGCGCAGGGTTATGTAACCGCAATGCACCGTTTATGGCAAATGGATTTTCAAACCCGCTTTGCGGCTGGTCGCATTGCAGAGGTAGTAGGCGAGCAGGCCATCACCATTGACCAGCATCAACGAAGGATGGGTATGCTGTTTGGTGCTGAGAAGTCTCTGGAAGGTATGATGCAGGATCCTAAATCGAAAGAAATGATTATGGCGTATACTGCAGGGATTAATGCTTATATCCACTCCCTTACCAAAGCCTCTTTACCCATTGAGTATAAAATCCTTGATTTCAGTCCTGAAGACTGGACGCCTTTGAAATGTGCCTTGCTACTTAAACAAATGTCTGCTGTACTTGCCATGGGCTCCGATGAATTTTACATGAGCAATATCTTGAAGAAATTTGGTCCTGAAACTACTAAAAACCTCTTCCCTGATTACCCTACGCTTGAAGACCCAATTATTCCGAAAGGCACTGCATGGAATTTTAAACCTTTGCCAATACCTCCTGCCCCACTTGGCTTCAACCAAATGGTCACTGGAAATATAGCAACTAAACAAAAAGATGATGGCATAGGCAGTAATAATTGGGCAATTTCAGGTGAAAAAACGGCGTCGGGTTTTCCGATACTGGCCAATGACCCACATTTAGATTTAACTTTACCGTCAATCTGGTACCAGATTCAACTACATGCCCCAGGTATAAATGCATACGGAGTATCATTACCTGGTGCGCCGGGAATTACCATTGGTTTTAACCAACATATTGCCTGGGGTGTAACCAATGTGGCAGCCGACGTTTTGGATTATTATCAGATTAAGTTCCAGCATAACGATCGTAAACTTTACTGGCATGACAACCAATGGAAAAAAACCAACAAGAGACTAGAAATTATTAAAGTACGTGGTGGTAAAACCTATACCGACACCGTGGTTTACACACACCATGGGCCAGTGGTGTACTTTCAGAAACCGGAGAAATTACGAATGGCGAACAATGTGCCCGTGGGACATGCCCTTCGCTGGATTGCGCACGACCAATCTAATGAACTGATGACTTTCTATCATTTAAACCGGGGGAAAAACTATGATGATTACCGTAAAGCCCTGACCTACTATACTGCCCCTGCACAAAACTTTGTATTTGCATCTGTCGACAACGATATAGCCATAACACCGAATGGTAAATTCCCGCTAAAATGGAAAAATCAAGGTAAATTTTTATTGGATGGTACAGACTCAAAAAGTGACTGGCAGGGCTGGATTCCAGCAGATCATAATCCAACTCTTAAGAATCCACCTCGTAATTTTGTGAGTTCAGCCAACCAAAGCTCAACAGATCAAACTTATCCTTATTACATTAACTGGGAGTTCAGCTCATATGAACGTGGTAAACGCATAAATGATTTACTTGGAGGCATGTCTAAGGTTTCCGTTGATAGCATGAAAGTGATGCTGATGGATAGTTACAGCCTTTTTGCAGAGAACCTACTTCCGGGTATACTGCCACATGTTAATACTGCAAATTTAAATGCTACACAAAAAGAAGCCCTTAACCTGGTCAAAAAATGGAATAAGTATTTTGAGGCAGATGAAATTGCAGCCAGTGTATTTGATTTATGGTCAAAACGATTGTTTTTCAACATCTGGAATGATGATTTTACTGTGGCAACGGTACCCATGCGCTACCCTTCTCGCGACCGCACCATACAGCTTATTCTAAAAGAACCAGGTTCAACATGGTTTGATAATGTGAATACCCCTGCGAAAGAAGATTTAGCAGGGCTGGTCAACGAATCATTTAAATACGCTTGTGATAGTTTGGAAAGAAAATATGGTTCTATTGGTGAAAAATGGGCTTGGGCAAATTTAAAAAGCACTCATATTCCTCATTTGGCTAAAATACCTGGCTTCGGCACAAAAACATTAAGGGTTGGTGGCGCTAGAAGCACCATCAATGCGTTAAGCGAAACCAATGGACCTAGCTGGAGAATGGTGATCGAGCTCGGGAAAACCCCAAAAGGTCACGGTGTTTTTCCAGGCGGACAATCAGGAAACCCGGGTAGTCCATTTTATGATAATATGACAGCCACCTGGGCCAAGGGTGAACTTTACGACCTGTATTACATGCAATCACCTAAAGATGCTTCTGCTAAAATAATTGCTAACTTAAAAATCACCAACAAATAACTATGGTATTCCTGATCATTCTCCTCGTATCGTTTTTTTTACAACTTTTTGCCCCCTGGTGGATCGTTGGACTTATATCTTTTGTGACTTGCGCATTATGGGCTAAAACTGGTAAAATTGCTATTTGGCATCCTTTCCTGGCCATATTATTACTTTGGTTCGGCATGGCTTTATTTAAGTCCATCCCTAACGACCACTTACTGGCAAATCGGGTTGGGGAGATGCTCATGGTAAAGTCATGGTTACCAATTTTATTTCTGACGGGTATTCTTGGAGGCTTTGTTTCCGCCATCAGCGGATTTTGCGGTTATCATTTCCGCAAGTCCATGCAAGCTGATCATACCAGGAAACCGCAGCTCAATCCCAGTGAAGTTTTACGAGTTGATAAAAGTAACGCATAAACTAAATCTTGTTACGTATTTTTGTGGGGTGAACGCACATCATCCTATCTTTTCCATCAACAGCGATAAAGCTTTTGAAGAACATGCTTTAGCTATATTCAAACACCAATCAACCCACTGTGCTGTATACCAGACCTATCTGTACCACTTGGGCATAGATCCTGCACAGGTTAAACAGACAGCGGATATCCCTTATCTGCCTATTGCATTTTTTAAAAGTCATGAGGTCATTGCCGATTCAAGGCAACCTGAAATAGTATTCAGCAGTTCCGGTACGACGGGCATGGCACAAAGCAGGCATTTTGTTACAGATGTAAACTTATATCAGGATAGCTTTAAACTGGCTTACCAACAGTTTTATGGCAATATCGCCGATACTTGTTTATTGGCTTTGTTGCCTTCCTATTTAGAAAGAGATGGCTCTTCATTGATTTATATGGTAGATGAACTAATCGCCCAGAGTCAGCATCCTTTGAGCGGTTATTTCCTTCATAACCACGATGAGTTGTTTAACATATTAAAGAAATTACAGGTTGCTAAACAAAAGACGGTCCTTATTGGTGTAACCTATGCCTTACTTGATTTTATAGAAGCTCATCAACTCCATTACCCGGAATTAGTGGTCATGGAAACCGGTGGAATGAAAGGAAAACGGAAGGAAATGGTTAGAGAAGAATTGCATATGGTACTAAAAGCAGGCTTTGGAGTTTCGTCCATCCATAGCGAGTATGGCATGACCGAATTATTATCACAAGCTTATTCTTATGGCGAGGGAATTTTTAATTGCCCTCCATGGATGAAAATTGTATTAAGGGATACCAATGACCCCTTAAGTCTGATTAGTACTACTCAAACCGGTGGAATCAACGTGATTGATCTGGCCAATGTGAATTCTTGTTCCTTTATTGCCACTCAAGATCTAGGCAAGAAATATCCAGATAATTCATTTGAAGTATTAGGCCGATTCGACCAGGCCGACATCAGAGGATGTAACCTGTTAGTGCAATAAATTAATCCAGGTTTTGTCCTAATAAACTGTTATTAAAGCTAATAAAATTACTATCTGGCACAAGTTTTAGGGTTTTTACAAAATTGTTGTTTTTTTCTTTATAGCTCAAAAATTGTTTGTTTACATCCTTCAAGAGGAGTTCATCTTCAGAGGGGTCAACATTCATATTATCACTAAGTGTAAACAACTTTCCATTATCAAGAAAGCTTAATCCTGAGATATACGTATGTAAAACGGTCTTACCTTGTTTTAAAGGATAACTATGAGTGTTTCTAAAGGTTATTACGGTATCCAGACCTGAGCCTACCCAAGTAACATGTTCTGGCGTTTTTAAATGATAGTTAGTTCTTAAATATGCAACTAATGAGGGGGCAATATCTAAATGAGAAGATATTGACTTGATTTGAGTAACCCGCTTAAGCATTGGCGAATAAATAAGAAGAGGAACATGATATCGGTCTATATTTGTGGATAGTGGTATCTCAGGCAATCGGTGATCGCCAGTAATCACAAATATGGTATGCTTAAATTCAGGACGATTCATAGATTCTTTAAAAAAGCGTTCAATGGCTTTATCTGTATATAGGATCGTTGCATAGATGTCCTGATATCCTCTGTATTCTTTTTTCTTCTTTTCGCTAAAACCCAACTTCTCCATATGCGTTTCAAATAGGTTAAGGTAATATGCCTGGTTTGGAATGGTATAAGGGTTGTGCATACTTAAAGTTTGAATATATTTAATGTGAGGTGGAGAAGGAGGTCGTGGATCATTCAAAACCACATTGATGAGTTCCTCATCTGCATGTCCGATGGAGGAAGCCATTGTTATTTTAGCATCAAAATCGTCGGCGCTTACAATGGAATGAACACCCGCGTTTTTCATAAACTCACCCTGAAAATCAAAATTCATTTCAAAACCGCCATAATACGCGCTTGAATATCCATAGTTACTCAAGATATTTACCAATGAATAAAACTTAGGCATTTTAGCGCTTAGGTCATTAAAACCTGTTTCAGCGAAAGGCAAAGATGCCAAAATGGACGCTAAAGAACTGAAGGTTCTTCCCTGCGCAGAAAGAAAATTAGAAAAGTATAAGCTTTTTTCAGCGAGACTATCTAAAAAAGGAGTAAAGCTACCTAGATAGGATTGAGGTCCACTAAACGCCCTACCTAAACCTTCTACCTGAATAAATACGAGGTTTGGCAATACTTTCGGATCGGAATAAAAGAAATTGCCAAGTACATCAGTTGCCTCTTCCTTTCGTAAAAACGGATACTCGGCATTTACATATTGAAAGCCTGTTTCAGGTTCAGCGACAATAATCTGATGACCGCTTTCTACCCCGAAATAATCAATGGCTTTAGAATACAGGTATTTGTTTACTTCGCTTATGAAAAAAGCTGCCTTATTTTGTGTCATCTGGTATAAAAACTCATTTTTTAGATCGTTCGCTTTCGGAGTTATAGACTGGCCCGACCAGAGCAAAGCAATACCAATACTAAATATTACAGCTGTATCAATTGGTTGCCCCCATTGATAAAAAAAGAAAACTTTATATAAACTCCAGTAAACCAATAAAGGAAACATAAAGAACATGAACAATGTATAGTCTAACTGAACACTGCTAGTCACGATTTCTTCTAAAGTTGTTACAGAGTAGCCAAACATGTCGGCGCCAAGCGGCACCATAGCAGTTTGAAAATACTTGAGTAAAATTCCATAAGCCAAGATCAATATGGATCCGAAAAAACCATAATACCAATAAGATGATTTTAAGCCTGATAAAAAAAAGAAAATCAAAAACAGAGCTGGCTGCATTTTTAAAATAAAAAGCAAATCTGATAGCATTGCATACTTTAATATGAGCAGAATATTATCGGGCATGTTGTCTATGTCGATCGCCAAAAACATTTCAACAACCCGCATGGCCAAAAACGTAATGACTAATGCGGTTAGCCACCTGAAATACAGAGTGGATGAACGGAGTAGTTTTTCACTTAAAGTACTATACATAACTCGATATTAATTAACCATAATTTCATCAATAAAAATCCAGGCACTTCTCCCATTGTTTACTATCCATGAAGGTATTCTGTCAACATTTTTAGCGAAAACTTTAACAAATCTAGCTTTAGTCCTTTCCGGTAAAGCGATATTAATATCCTTAATAGATTTTATTGGATGCTCCTCCAGTGCGGTATGTACCGTTTTAAGATCCTGGAAGTGCTGACCATCAATAGAAAAGCTGACTTCTATAACTTCTGGAACAAAAGCCAAGTGCCGCTGGTCGTCAAGAAAACTTAATCCAACCTGATTAATCACCATTTCTTTCCCTAAATTAACCACCACTTCCATATTGCCCCCAACCCAGCCCAGCCAATTGTATTCGTGGTCGCCATACCCCCTGCTTCCGTCCGTTAATGTTGCTGTTCCTTTATTCACATATTCGTCGCTGAAAGGTATAACGGCTTTCACCTCTGCGTGTAGGGCCTGATGCAATTTCGGCCCGTCTTTAAAAACCTGTTTCCATTCTTTCTGATAGTTGGCCGGACTTAACCCTGATTCTGAAATTTCTTTAATATTTGCCCGGATGGCCAAGTTGGTAAAGTGGTTAACTTTCTCTTGGTACCCAGGCTTAACCTCCCACCTGTTACCTTCCATCAAGAAAACACCATGTTCACCAATTCCATAAAATTTCGACAGCTGCAATTCTGCATATTGTAATGGAAGACGTGCAATACGTACTCTTTCTAATAAAATAGCATTCGTTGCTACAACAGCTTCTCCTTCATCGAATATTTTATTATATAAGGCAATAAGCTCCGGACGCAGATAGGAAAGATGCTCTCGCACCGGACTGCCATAAATACCTAACACCCTGCTAGACATTTTTTGTTCCTGGTGTATCAGGTCTATGTAAGAATGGATAAATGGCGCTGCCTCACCATAATAATTACCTACAAAATCGTCAACGATCTCGGTAGCATTCAATTGTGAATCCCAGCTCAATTTAGCAAGTAAGTAAGACCTTAATACAGAGAATTCAGCCTCTCCATAACCACTTCCTTGACTGAAGACACCATAAACTCCTGCATTTTTGAATAACTCCATATTTGGCTTCAACACCCTGAGGTTAGGGAAAGGGCTTACCTGGTTTGTGAATTGTATCACATAATCCCAAATGATAAGGTTTTTGGTTAGTCGTGTCCAATCTTTCAGATCTTTTCGAAACGATTCAGAACGTGGGTCTGTTGCAATGGGCTCATTGCGGTTACTCACTATGCTGCTAAATAAAACGTTTACATTTGAAACCGGCTTTAGGTGTTTAGGTGCTTTTTGCGAATAACCATACGCAAGTGTTGATATGATCTTGTCTGGAAAATCAGCAGCTACCTTATTTACAAATTTTATAATGGACCCTTGCGGTCCGCCTTGTCTTTTATCTACGCGCGCGCATTGTTTACATTCACAATATCCAACACCATCATTCTGACTCACAGACCAATAGGTTAACCCGGGGTTGTTCTCTATCTTAAGGCGTAGATTAGCTGTTAAAATAGCAAATACTTCAGAATTACTTAAACAAAGTTGTGTTGGTTTTCTTTCTCCGTCAACCCATGCATAATATTCGGGATGGTTAGCGAAATACTCGATTGCAGGTACAAGCAGGTTAAACGTATGCCCCCATAAGCCCCAGGAGTCATCTAAAGTATGAAGCTTATGCCAATTCCGATATTCCACATCCAGGGTCTGCGGATAAAAAACGTCCCGGTATTGCAAGGTCGGATTTTCTTTCAGCTCCAGGTTTTTGGCAAGTGTGATCGACGACCGTTCAGGAATATAGGGTAATCCGATATCATACTTTCTACAACCTAAGTATTTTTCTAAAAAAGCATAAACACTGAATAATACCCCTTTTGCTGTCCCCCCGGTTAGAATGAGCGACCTATTTCGAGTTTTTATCAGGAGCCCATCAGGGGTTAAATCTTCTACATCTTCTTTTGCCGTTCTATTGGATTTGCCTATTTGCACTTCAAATTCAGATATTTTTGTACTATCAGGAACAATTTGAAGCTCAGCACCAGACATTTGCCTAATGTACTTTTGAAAAACGCTGGCTGCTAGTTTGTCAATTTCCGTTGGTGCAGAAGCAATCACAATTTTATATTCAGATTTCCCTTCTGAAACCAATACCACAGGTTCTTCTCGCAGCAGCGTGAAAACCAATGAACAAAAAATCCAATGTAGATGATTGATCGATGCCATAACGTCCTCCTTTTAAAAGCGATGTTGGAAAGTCAGTGAAAAATCAAGTTCATTTTCCGGACTATTGACTATATATTCTTCTCTGCTCCATGTGGCCAAAATTCCAACAACATTTCTAGACCTTACCAAGCGTTGATACCCAAAAGCTATACGCCCAGAATTCAGGTTAACCCGTTCTTCAAATTGAAAATCCCTTGTGCGGTCATCTGGTGATACCCCAGTAGCAGCAATTAAAGTAATATAATCATCACCAGTATTTAGAAAATACCTGGTGGTTAAGGCATAAGAATGAGAAACCACTCCAGATTGTGGGGTGAGGAAAACCTTGAGGTTAAACCAATAACTGCCTAAATATTTACCCACAGATCCTCCAAAACTGAACATCGAACTTGAGCTATACATATAGCGCATACCAACCTCACCTTCCCACCCTTTTGGAAAACTGCTGTGAAAGGAATAGGCCGACCGTAGGGTTTGAAAAATGGAAGCTCCTGAATACGCCACATTAACAAATGAATAAAGCCCTTCTGTAAGTTTAGGGTAGGCTTCTATTTCAAACTGGTAACCTGTTGCATAAGCACGGTCTGCATAATTAAGACGGGCAATCACCGTTCCGAATTTAAATTTTCTTCCTAAGGAAGCATTCAATAACTTCCAGTTTTCTTTACCCCTTCGGTCAAAGTAAGTTGGATTAGCCACTAATGTGAAACGGTTGCGTAAGCCACTTATCTTTATGGCTTTTTCTTCCCTGGCCATCCTTTCCAGATAACCTAAAGCATCAATCTGACCTGGCGACGTGCGGAGCACGCGATTAAATTCTATACGGGCACTATCATTTTCGCCACTAAGCCAATAAAGTCTACCAAGTAGTACCCTGATATCTAAATATTCAGGACTGATCTCCAGCCCTTTTTTAACGAGCATCATAGCATTTTTATAATTTCCTACCGCATTCGTTTCGTGAATTGCCTGTTTGAAGAGTTCATCTACATCAACCTGTTGAGCCTTAGTGTTGAAAGATGACACCAGTAATAACAAGTAAAGCATATACCTTTTACCATTCATGTCATTAATTATTTAGGGTAGACGTTGATGTCGTAGAAATATTTCTGAAACCTTCGCGCTTCATGTTCCCCCAGGAAAGCTGTATACCTGTTAAGGAATAAATCACCCCTTTTAAAGCAAAAGTGATGACTAATGGATGATAAAATATGGGCTCCAGGAATGCGGTAAGACATAATTGTACAATTGCCCATTTAGAACTGTATTGTCGAAATATAATCTCATCCCATAAAACTGAAAAAATGCTCATCGTAACACAGAAACTGTAAACATAGACCAGTAGAATAAGTGCATATTCCCAATTTACACGCCCAGTTATTATGCAATAGATGTAAAACATAATGCCAAGTAATTCGATAATGGGTGCAAGCCATTCAGAAAAAAATAAATACGGAAAAGAAATCATCCCGAATACCCCGTATTTTACATTAAACATAATACGCTTGTGTCGCCATAAATTTTGGGCTAATCCACCAGCCCATCTTGTGCGTTGTTGACTATACACTTTTAAAGTTGCGGGTGCCTCCGTCCAGCACAATGATTCTGGTATATATTTTACTTTATACTTAGTGTTGATATCATGCATATATATCCTCATCCGGGTTACTAATTCCATATCTTCACCTAAAGAAAGGGGATCATATGCACCGGCTTTAATTGCGATATCTTTGTCAAACATCCCCAATGCACCCGATACTAAGGTTAATCCATGAATTTTACTCAGCGCCATCCTGCCGATTAAAAAAGACCGAATGTATTCCAATTCTTGAAATAGGGGTAAAATTTTTTGAGGCACCTTCGCCTTTATTAAAAACCCATTTTCTATATCACAGGAGTTGGCCAGACGAATAGCAGCCCCAGTAGCAATGACTTTGTTTTTATCATCAATTATGGGCTTAATTAGTTTCAATAAAGTGTCTTTATGAAGTACACAATCAACATCAGTAGCTAAAAAATAGGGGTAAGAGGAAACATTTATTCCGGCATTTGAGGCATCAGCCTTGCTCTTACGATTTACCTTATCGACAACCAAAAGATTAAAAAAAGCAGGATTTAAAGAGCGATAAATACCCCTGATTATACTCGTTTTTATGTGTTCATGGTAAGCATAATCGGTTTTCACCAAGTCAAACTCCAGTACCATTTTCTCAAGCGTATGATCAGAACTGCCGTCATTAACAATCACCACTTCAAACTTTGGATAATTAAGGGATAATAAAGAATATACGTTGTCGATGATCGTTTTTGCTTCATTAAAAGCCGGTGCGATCACTGTTATGCCGGGCGCATGAGGAGAGGTCAATAGCGACCGCAAATCTTTGTTGCTTTTTCTCAACATATACTGTCGAATCTCAATAATTGAAAATATAATCAATAAAGAGTACGAGAGCATTAAAATGGAGGCATAATAAAAAATAAAAATTTCGTAAAACTCTCTCATAGATTAATTATTTACCGTTTAATTTCTGATTAGCGTATTGGAATAATGCAGAATAATTTTCTTCCGAAAAGGTAATATATCATCAGATCTATTCAGAAAAGCTTCCCGATCAAACGCAGGGTATCTGGCTAAAGCTCTTCCTGCAGTTTTCATTAAATGGTAGTTATTAGCCTTTAAAAATTGAACATATAGAAATGTCAAGCTTTTGCCACTTGCGATATCTCCAACAGCTTTCAGAATCTTAAGCTTAACAGATAAGCACTGTTGTGAATAGATGGCTATCATCTTTTGCTCACCATCTTCCGCATCTAGCTTCCCCAAAGCACCAATAACAGCTTCCTTAATTTTTGGTTCCGGATGATCCATGATTTCCATAAGTGTAGGGATTGCATGCAGTTGCTGATAATATTCTATCAGTTTAATACTAAAAATGATAACAGATTGGTTTCTTGACTTTAAGTTCGCACTAAAGTCAGGAACCTGTAACTTATCATTATTGCAAATAAGGTCAAACAATAATACCTGATGCCAATCTAAAAGCGGTTGCTGTGCCTTTTCCAGAAAACTAAAAGGGTGTTCCTGATTCAAATTGATATGAGCAGCCTGTGCTACAATACGCAAATCATTATTTTCACTGTCTAAAAATCCATGTATATAGTTAAGAGATTTAAAAGACGGTGTCATTTCCTGAAGTTCCTGAAGTCCGTTAACTTGAATATACCATGGGTTATTTTGCAGTTTAGCCACTGAACTTTTTTCTAGATCCATTCTCTGGTAAATTGCAGATAACAACGTTGCAGTTGTTCCTGTCATATTGCGGTGATAATAAACCAGGG
Organism: Pedobacter sp. CAN_A7; assembly: GCF_015752175.1. NCBI lineage: Bacteria > Pseudomonadati > Bacteroidota > Sphingobacteriia > Sphingobacteriales > Sphingobacteriaceae > Pedobacter > Pedobacter sp. CAN_A7. The sequence goes on from NZ_JADOUW010000003.1 coordinate 732,973, forward strand.
TATCAATAAGCAGTTGGTTATATAGTGGATCCTTTTTGGCCATATATTTCAAGCGCCCCACAATTGCCTGCACATCCTGCTCGGCAACTACGTCTTGTATCATTAAATTACCAACAAGCTCCTGGATAATCTGTTCCAGGTAATTGTTTTTACGTTGTTCAAAAGAGGAGTTAAACAACCGTTTGAAGAGCAAAACTAGCTGTATCAATACAATAAAAATGATAAACAGGTGAATCCCCACTACAGCGATCTGGATAAAATAAGGATAATGAAGATAACGCTCGTGGAGCTGTTCTAATAACGATATTTCAGTTGCCATAAACCTGGGGCATTAAATTATACCCTGATACCATTTTATTTACCACAGCTAATAATACTTTTGTAGCAAATGGCTTTTTAAGAAACTCATTTGCCCCAACACCCATGGCATCTACAATAGCGTTTTCATCACTTAATGCCGACAAAACTAATATAGGTGTGGCAAAATTATTCTCACTTGTCCGGATTTTAAAAATCAGTTCAAATCCAGACATGAAAGGCAATGTTAAATCGACAATGACGGCATCATATTGATTTTGACTAATCAATAACATCGCTTCTCGTCCATCAACCGCGATATCCACATCAAAGTCTTCTTTTCTTAACCGATGTTTTAAAAAATAAAGCATCAGTACTTCTTTTTCGACAATTAGTATTTTGTTTCTCATACATGTAGTGTTTAATCATTTACTTCATATTAGCAGTCCTTAAACAATAAAATAGAAATTATTTTACCAATTATTAAATAACATTATCTTAATACCAAATTTACATGTAATTAACCAAATGCAATCATGAATTTTGATAAATATTTTATTAAATAATGAAAGTTTACAAATTATTGCTTTGTGAGATAAAATAATTCAAAAGCTATTTAGCTTTCTTCATACTTAAGTCAAGCTAGTCGACAGAGTAAAGGACTTTAATAGAGAAACTAAGGTATTAAGTGCCTGATAAGTTGTATGAAACTTGCTGATGCGTATGGTGAAATACAGAACGTAAACAGCATTGTACGCAAATGGGGAATGATTAACAAGCAATAATGAGAATAAAACACACTAAAATGAATTTAAGCGCATTTTAGTATGTTCAAAATTATTCTGCTTCGATCAGGAAGTAATTCTTCTTACCTTTCTGAACAATCAGGTACTTATTATTCAACAGACTACCTGTATTATATATTGTAGTTGGTGCAGCTATTTTTTCTTTATTTAAAGAAACACCCCCTCCTAGAATTAACTTTTTAGCTTCACCTTTAGAAGCAAATACATTGGTTTTTTCAGCCAACAAGGTCGATGCATCAATTCCAGCGGCCAGTTCTGTTTTGTCGATTTTAAATTGTGGAATGCCCTCAAAAATTTCCAACACCTGCTCGTTTGTCAAGGTGGAAAAGAAAGCTAAGGAACCATTACCGAACAAAAATTCCGATGTTTTAATGGCTGTTTCCAACGCTGCTTCTGAGTGCGTCCTTACTGTAATATCTTCAGCAAGCGCTTTCTGCAACACACGTAAATGTGGTGCCTGCTCATGCGCAGCCTCTAATGCTTCAATTTCTTCCCTGGTTTTTAAGGTAAAAATTCTGATCCATTTTTTAACATCATCATCTGTCGCATTCAACCAGAACTGATAATATTTATACGGTGATGTTTTCACGGCATCCAGCCACACTGCGCCACTTTCTGTTTTTCCAAACTTAGTACCATCCGCTTTTTTAATCAATTGGGTAGTAATGGCATAGGCCGTACCACTTTCCTTCCGGCGTATTAACTCCGTTCCTGTAACAATGTTTCCCCATTGATCCGATCCACCCATTTGCACCATGCAATTGTGGTTCTTCCACAAATAGTAGAAATCATATCCCTGAATCAGCTGGTAACTAAACTCGGTGAAAGATAAACCTGCACCACCTTCGCCATCCAGCCGTTTTTTTACGCTGTCTTTGGCCATCATATAGTTAACGGTAATGTGTTTACCCACATCTCTAATGAAATCAAGGAAACTAAAATGCTGAAACCAATCAGCATTATTAACCATCACCGCATCGTTACTTGCTTCTCCGAAAGTTAAAAACTTACTCAACTGTGCCTTAATCCCTGATAAATTGTGTGCTAAAGATTCTGTAGTTAACAAATTACGCTCCGCAGATTTACCCGATGGGTCGCCAACCATACCAGTTGCTCCACCGACTAAAGCATAAGGCTTATGTCCTGCACGCTGAAAATGGATAAGCGTCATGATCTGGGTTAAATGACCTACATGGAGTGAATCTGCCGTTGGATCGAATCCAATATAACCCGATGTCATGCCTTCATTTAATTTCTCTTCGGTATTAGGCATGATATCGTGTAACATGCCCCTCCAACGTAACTCCTCTACAAAATTGGTCATTTTTACTGCTTTTGTGGCAAAGATAGAAAAAGCTGGTTGAACTTCGCTTTTCCTTTAAATTCAATAACTGATAGCTTTACTTTCGAAACATTTTCAGTATTTTTAATCCGATGAACTTCTTATCCCATTATTACTTCGAGAGAAAAGAGCTGGATAGCCATCTGGTCATAGGGATTGTTTTGCCTGATTTTATTAAAAACGCACATAAGGACTGGAATCTTAACCCGCAAAAAGAAGAACATTTATTTGTAGACCATCCAGAAGAGTCGTCTATTTTACGGGGCTGGAACAGACATCTGGAAGTAGATCGTTTGTTTCACTGTTCTAATTTCTTTAATTCTCAAACAGCCATACTTAAACAATTCATCATGCCGGCCATGCATTCTGGCCCAGTTAAACCTTTCTTTTTAGCCCACATCGGACTGGAATTGGTATTGGATCACTTGCTCACTGTACACGGACTTATTAACATAAACCGGTTTTATGAACAGCTTCAGCAGGCTAACAGTGAGGCGCTGCAATCATTTTTGACGAAAGCCGGTATCCTCGACCTCGATCATTTTCTTCAATTCCTTAACAGCTTTATTACCAGCAGGTATTTATTGAGCTACCAGAAAATTGAAAATATCACCTACGCATTAAACCGCATTTGCATGCGACTGTGGAATGATCCTTTTACAGACGCACAGTTACAGCTTCTCACTGCCGGTCTAATCTCTTATAAAAATACCATCGAGAAGGATTACCTTGATATTTTCAGAGAAATTGAGGGCAGTTTGGCCTTACCTATCCGTACCTGTTAAACAAGATCAGCATCTTTTTGTATCTTCGCTGTTATGTCAAAATCTGCTATTAAAGACACGATGGATGCCCTGGTTATCGAACTTAATCAGCATACGTACAACTATTATGTACTTGCAATGCCCACCATTGCAGATTACGAGTTTGATAAAAAACTAGAAGCACTTGCCAAACTTGAAAAGGAATACCCTGAGTTTGCCGATCCGGACTCCCCTACCTTAAAGGTTGGTGGCGACATTACCAAAACGTTTAAAACGGTTAACCACAAGTGGCCTATGCTGTCTTTGGGTAACACCTACAATGAGCAGGACCTTCGTGATTTTGACGATCGCGTGCGTAAAGCGCTGGGCGACAATTTTGAATATGTTTGTGAATTGAAGTTTGATGGGTTGTCCATCAGCCTCACCTATGAACACAATAAGCTAGTTCGTGCAGTTACACGTGGCGATGGCCGCAAAGGTGATGATGTAACCAGCAATGTGAAAACAATTAATAATATTCCCCATCACCTGAGAACTAACGCTGCACCTGAACTCTTTGAGATACGCGGTGAAATATTAATGCATCGTGCTGCTTTTGAAAAGTTGAATAGGGAACGTGAAGAAATTGGGGAAATTACCTACGCCAACCCTCGGAACTTCGCCGCCGGCACTGTAAAAATGCAGGATTCCAGAGAAGTGGCCAAACGCCCCCTCGATTGCTTTTTATATGCGCTAAATACCGACAAGACATTATTTAAAACCCATTGGGAAAGTTTGCAGACCCTAATAACCTGGGGCTTCCACATCAGTGAGCACAATATCCTGGCCTCTTCAATGGACGAGGTATTTGCCTTTATTAAACACTGGGAGAATGAACGTTATAAATTAAGTTATGATATTGATGGTATCGTAATTAAAGTAAATAGTTATTCGCAACAGCAGGAATTAGGTTTCACCTCCAAATCACCACGCTGGGCGATATCTTATAAATATAAAGCTCAGGAGGTCGAAACTGTACTTGAAAAAGTAACTTACCAGGTTGGTCGTACAGGAGCAGTAACGCCTGTTGCAAATTTAAAACCGGTACAATTAGCTGGCACGACGGTCAAAAGAGCCACCCTGCACAATGCCAACGAAATTGAACGCCTTGACCTGCACCTGGGCGACACGGTATTTGTTGAAAAAGGCGGTGAAATAATCCCTAAGATTATCAACGTTAACCTGGAAAAAAGGAAAACTGACGCGCTGCCTGTTATTTATCCTCTTACTTGTCCGGAGTGCAATACCAATTTAATCCGTAAAGAAGGAGAAGTTGCCTTTTACTGTCCTAACGATGAGGGTTGCCCACCACAAATTGTCGGTAAAATCCAGCACTTTATCAGCCGCAAGGCGATGAACATCGATGGCTTAGGCGACGAAACCATAGAAACATTTTATCAGCGGGGTCTCATTCGTCACATAAGTGACCTATATACCTTAAAAAACCAAGCCGAGGCTTTAAAAACCATCGATCGTTTTGGCGAAAAATCTATCGAAAATATGCTTAAAGGCATAGAACTATCCAAGCAGATGCCTTTTGAAAAAGTGTTATTTGGCCTCGGTATCCGTTACGTTGGTGAAACCGTTGCACGTAAACTTGCCTATGGCACCGGCAGTATAGATCGCCTGGCAACAGCAACTGTAGAAGAACTCACCACAATTGATGAAATTGGGCAACGTATCGCGGAGAGTATCCGCGAATATTTCAGCAAGCCGGAACATTTACATCAAATTGAACGCCTAAAAGCGTATGGTCTGCAGTTTATGGCAAAAGAAATTGCAATTACACTGGAAAGTGATAAGTTAACTGGAAAAACATTTGTAATTTCGGGCGTTTTTGAACAATTCAATAGAGAAGATTTAAAAGAGCTTATCGAAAGTAATGGTGGTAAATTATTGAGCAGTATATCTGCAAAATTAGGTTACCTGGTTGCAGGCGATAACATGGGTCCGGCTAAATTGGAGAAAGCGAAAAAATTGAATATTCCTCTGATCTCAGCGGATGATTTATTAGAGATGTTGAAATAAAAATTTAAAATGAAAAAATTTCATGGAACCGGTGTAGCACTTGTTACGCCTTTTAATGCAGATGGATCAGTAGATTATGACGGGTTAAAAAACCTGATTAACTACCAGATTAATGGACAGGTAGAATACCTCGTGTCATTAGGTACAACAGGCGAAGCATCAACACTCAATAAGGAAGAAAAGAAGAAGATTTGGGCCTATACAGCAGAGATTAATAATGGAAGGGTACCTTTAGTTGCAGGCCTCGGAGGCAACAACACTGCTGAATTAGTAGCAGAAATTAAAGCCTTTGAAAACAATGGTTACGACGCTATCCTATCGGCAAGTCCATATTACAATAAACCAACACAGGAAGGCATTTATCAGCACTATAAAGCAGTAAGTGAAGCCAGTGCATTACCGGTTATCTTATATAACGTACCCGGCAGGACCGCAAGCAATATGACAGCTGCAACCACCTGCCGATTAGCTACAGATTTCGAAAACATTATCGCTATCAAAGAAGCTTCAGCTAATTTCGATCAGTTTAATGAAATTCTACGTGATAAACCAGCAGACTTTCTTTTGATCTCGGGTGATGACCCTGCAGCGCTACCTATGATTGCCTTAGGTGCCGTGGGTGTGATTTCTGTGATCGGAAATGCGCTACCTCAAAAATTTTCTGACATGATCAGGTTATGTTTAAAGGGTGATTATACTACCGCAGCTCCTTTACATCTTAATTTAGTAGAACTGACCAGAATGATCTTTGCTGAAGGAAACCCTGCAGGCGTAAAAGCCGCTTTAAAACAACTCGGGGTTTGCGGCGATGCGGTGAGGCTACCATTGGTATCGGTATCTACCGAACTGGAGACACAAATCATTGAACAGGTAAAAAGCTTAAACTAGTTTTTTTCGCTGATGCCTAGCAACATCGCCTTAGTCAAAATAACTAGTGATAAGCAGTTGGAATAAGATCAGAACCTGTAAAGCCTGAATTACAGAAATGAAATGGACCGAACGCCTATGCAGAAGATAAAGCATAAAAAAAGACCCTCAAAATTGACGGTCTTTTTTTATGAAACATGCGGTTACTAAGCTTCTTTGTTTTTAGCGGCCTGGATTTCTAAACGGATCGCCTGGGCAAGGTTTTTAACATCTTGTAACCCTTTTCTTACACGGGTACCAGCAGCGCTGTTTGCTTTGTTGTAAAACTTGTCAGCATCTGCTTCCAGACCATTGATTAAGTCTTTTAATTCATTGAATTTCTCGATCTTTGCCATTTTAAAATTCTTTAGGGTTTTAGAGTTTGGTTAATACTATTACTAAAGTAGGATGTTTATTTTAATAAAAAAATTTTTAGGCGAATAAAAAAACGCCTTTAGAGTGGTTTTTCTCAACAAAACAGTGGTTATTCACATCACACCACACTAATATTTGAAGCATTTATTTGTGTTTCAGACAGTTAATTAAAATCTTTAAAACAAAAACGCCCTTCAAACGTGTTTGAAGGGCGTTTTTTAGGTAATGAACCTAAGCTTGTACTTCGGATTTATTTTCTTTATAATAACCACTGTCTAAACGTTCAGCAATTGCGCTGAATGCCTCTAGTGTACGTTCAACATCGGCAATTGTATGCACAGCAGTAGGAATTAACCTTAACTCTATTAAGCCCTTAGGAATAACCGGATACACCACAATAGAACAAAAGATACTGTAGTTCTCACGAAGATCCATGGTCAATGCTGTTGCTTCAAGCAATTCACCCTTTAAAAACACTGGGGTAACCACCGTATCGGTAATGCCTATATCAAATCCACGTGCTTTCAAACCTGTTTGTAAAGCGGTGGCAATCTTCCAAAGGTTCTCTCTTAGCTCAGGTTTACCAATAAGCAATTCCAGGCGTTTAAGCAACCCAATTACCATTGGCATAGGTAAAGCCTTGGCAAAAGTTTGTGAACGCATGTTATAACGAAAGAAATTAGTGATCTGTTCTGTAGACGCTACGAAAGCACCAATGCCAGCCATAGCTTTTGCGAAGGTACCAAAATAAATATCCACCCCTTCAATACAACCCTGGGCTTCGTGAGTACCTGCTCCTGTTGCACCCATGGTTCCAAAACCATGTGCATCATCAATCAGCAACCTGAAATTAAAGTCTTTTTTTAGGTCTACCAGTTCTTTTAATTTTCCCTGTGCACCCGACATACCAAAAACTCCTTCAGTAATCAATAAGATTCCACCACCACTTTGTTCAACCAGTTTAGAGGCGCGTTCCAGTTGTTTACGGGCACTTTCAATGTCATTATGTTTATAGACGAAACGTTTACCCATGTGTAGGCGCAAACCATCAATGATACAGGCATGACATTCACCATCATAAACTATCACGTCATTACGGTCCACCAGGCAATCGATAATAGATACCATACCTTGGTATCCATAATTTAATAGAAATGCATCTGGCTTACCTACAAAGGAAGCCAGTTCTTGTTCTAGTTGTTCATGGTATTTTGTATTACCAGACATCATTCTTGCACCCATCGGGTAGGCCATGCCAAATTCTGCGGCACCGGCCTCATCTGCTTTTCTTACTTCAGGGTGATTAGCTAAACCCAGGTAATTATTCAGACTCCATACCAAATGCTCTTTCCCACGGAAGTTCATGTGAGGTGCAATCTCACCTTCTAATTTTGGGAAAGAAAAATAGCCATGAGACCATTTTTGATGCTGCCCAAGTGGGCCCATATGCGTTGCTATCTTTTCAAAAATATCCAATTTTATATGTTATTAAGTTAACTTATTTTGTGCAAATTTAAGGTTTTATGACTGATATCCAATAAGGAAGAATACCTGATTATGTTATAAAACGCAAATGTTCTAGTATGACAAAAGCCTTAGCAACAAGTATTGCTAAGGCTTTTATATCACATTATATTAGATTAGTCCACATTATCGTGTAGAAATGAATTATTTGGTCTAATTTCAGTTGTTCCGTCTTCATCGTTGCTTAACGTAAATCTGGACACCTGCGATTCTGAAGAATGTTGCACCTGTTGCAATTGCATTTGTTTGCGTTTGTAAGCAGGTTCGTTTTCAAGCTCTTGCAAACCATTGGTGGTGCGCAGTTTCATGCTTAAATCTTTCAATCTTAAAATTCTTTCTTTAGATTTTTTAAGTTGATCTTCAATAGAATCATCATTTTTATCATCGTCTAACCCAATCTCTTGTTGCGGCTCAGCTGGCTGTTGATCTACAGGAGCGGAATTAAAACTGGTCTTAGGAGTATCAAAAACGTAGTCTGTTTCCGCCAATTTAATTTCAAACTCAAAACCTTTTTCATTAGTGGATTCGGGTTGTATTTCCTCTTCAACTAAAGTATGGCGGATAATATTATTTTCAGCGTCTTCAGTACGGCGGGATTTGCTTCCGTTAGACAAGTCAGCAAATAAATCAGACTGTTTTTTACCTTCGTTCGATTTCATCACCGGTTCATTGGTATAAACCTCTGGTTTGGTTTGAATAAAAGAATTTACTGCTTCAATTGGTTTTACTAATGGAGCTTCTTCCGGAGTTAAGAGTGAAATTTTCTTCACATTCTTTTTCTCGTGAACCCTTTGTTCCATAGTTTGGAAACCCGTAGCAATAATGGTTACTGATAATTTATCTTCTAGATTTTCGTCAATGCAATTACCCCAGATCAAATCTGCAGACAAACCTGCTTTATCCTGTATGTAATCTGTAATGATGGTTACCTCATCCATAGTTACTTCACGTAAGCCTGAGCTGATGTTTAGTAAAATGTAACGGGCACCTTCAATTTCGTTATCTTTTAATAATGGAGAAGCTAGTGCACCCTCTACAGCATTCAGCGCCCTGTCTTCGCCATCACAGGCAAAACTTCCCATGATGCAGACACCGCTGTCTTTCATAACCGTGCGCACATCTTTAAAATCCACGTTGATGTAACCTGGCACAGTAATAATTTCTGCAATGCCTTTAGCTGCAGTAGTCAAAATGTCATCTGCCTGAGCAAATGCCGAACCTAAAGTCAGGTTACCAAAAATCTCACGTAATCTATCATTAGAAATCACCAGATAAGAATCAACGTATTTTTTTAATTCATCAAGACCATCCTCAGCTTGCATTTTACGACGTTTTCCCTCGAAAGAGAATGGCGTAGTAATAATAGCAACAGTAAGGATATCTAATTCTTTAGCTGCCTGCGCGATAATTGGACTGGCACCGGTTCCGGTACCTCCACCCATCCCTGCAGTGATGAACAACATTTTTGTGGTACTACCCAACATCTGTTTGATGTCGTCTATATTTTCTATAGCAGAGTTTTTACCTACTTCCGGTATAGAGCCAGCGCCCATCCCTTCAGTTAAGCTTGCGCCCAATTGTACTTTATTAGGAATAGGACTGAACTCCAATGCCTGAGCATCTGTATTACAAATAATAAAGTCTACCCCGGTAATTCCTTGTCGGTACATATGGTTAACCGCATTACCTCCACCGCCACCAACACCAATTACCTTGATGATGGATGACTTATCTTTTAACATTTCGAACTGCATATCTTTATGAATCAGTTGTTTATAAATTTGCCTTAGCTGTTCATCTACTCAATGTAATATTACCAATTTTCAACAATAGTTTTCAACATTTGTTGAGAATGTGGAAAAGTTGCTTATTGTGAATAAATATTACGGTTTTATATAATCTTCGTCACTAACATTCATGTCGTCTTTGATAAAGTCTTTCGTTTTTGCCAATAACTTATCAAACAAACCTGTACCGCTACGTTTTGCTTTTTCCTTTACCTCCTGTGGTTTTTCAACATAAACACCAGGTTGTTTCATTTCTTCAGCAAGCTCTTCAGCTTTTTGGATTCCTTTAATTAACAATCCTACACTGGTTGCATACATTGGGCTTTTCAAATCGTCGTATATGGTTTTAGGCATATCTTCGTATTTTGACAAATGTTCATTAGGATAACCCACGCGGCAATCTAATCCAGTAACATACTCCACTAATTGGGCCAAATGTTTTAATAACGCGCCACCCCCGGTAATTACTACACCACCGATCAATTTTTTTTCATAACCAGATGATTTGATTTCGTAATAAACATGCTCAATGATTTCTTCCATACGGGCCTGGATCACATAAGCTAGGTTTTTTACAGAAATCTCTTTCGGTTCCCTGCCTCTTAAGCCAGGTACACAAATGATTTCGTTTTCTTTATTTTCTTCGGCAAGTGCTGAACCGAATCTGGTTTTTAACAACTCCGCCTGGTTTCTCATCACAGAACAACCTTCGCGGATATCTTCAGTTACACTGTTACCACCAAAAGGAATAACAGCCGTATGGCGAATAATACCTTCATGGAAAATTGCAATATCTGTTGTACCACCACCTATATCAACTAAAGCGATACCTGCTTCTTTCTCTTCATCACTCAATACAGATTCTGAAGAAGCCAGGGGTTCTAAAATTAATTCTTGCGTGGTTAAACCAGCATGCGTTACACACCTCATGATGTTTTTAACAGCAGTAACCTGACCAGAGATAATGTGGAAATTCGCTTCTAAACGAACACCCGCCATACCGATCGGATCTTTAACACCTGGTTCATTATCAATGGTAAATTCCTGCGGCAAAACATGGATGATTTCTTCTCCTGGGGGCATAACCAGTTTGAACATATCATCAATTAATTTGTCAATGTCTTTTTTACCAATTTCGTGGGTAAGCTCCCTGCGGGTAAGTATTCCGCGGTGTTGCAAGCTTTTGATGTGCTGACCGGCGATACCTACATTAACCACACGGATCTCCACATTAGATTGTCCGCTGGCTACCTCCACGGCTTGGGTAATACCTTGAACGGTTTTTTGAATGTTGGAAACTACTCCACGGGTTACCCCTGCAGATTCCGCTTTTCCTATGCCTAAAACTTCAATCTTACCATGTGTTGTTCTGCGCCCCACAATGACACAGATCTTTGTAGTGCCGATATCCAGTCCAACTACGATTGGAGACTGAACGGTAGATTTTTCTTTGCCCATAACTATATTGTTGATATTGAGTATATTTTTAATTTTCTAAGTCGTGTTTATTTGCATCCCGCGCAAAAGTATCCACTTTTTTGTAGATGTCCCCTGCACTGGAAACTGGTACCGGAAGTGCTTCCATATATCCGTAGACAAGGATAGAGTCCGGTTTAGTTCTTTCACAAACAATCTGGTTTGTGTATTTAATATTTATTGTCTTGTAAGTATCCCATCCTACTTTAGGCATCGCCTTTTTGTAAAAAGTAAGTAAGTTATACATTTTAACTTCCAGTGAATCGGCATTTCCTAAAACAATTCGCTGGTTACCAACCCGGGGCACCAATTCAATATCCAGGCGGTCATTCACATACATCTGTTCAATTTGTGCCGTCCACAACGTATCCGCTTTAATAAAACTTGCCGTTTTAAACAAATCCCTACCCATTTTAGTGCTTAGGGTGTCCAGGCGACCGTTAAATGGCTCCCTTATGCTTCCATTTGCCACCAAAACATTGGCAGTAAAATTAGTAGAAACAGGCATTTTAAAGCCTTTACTGTCGATATAGAAATCCTGTTGTCCAGCATTGATCACCCTTAAAATGGGTTTCCGCTGACTGATCTCAATATGGATCTCACCATTCATATCTGCATAAATTTTTGCTTCCTCTATATAGGGATTTGCGCGAATTTTATCTTCCAATTCGTTCAGATTAATATCCTTAAGATTACGGCCAACCAGCTGTCCATGGTGCAGCTTCAGCATGGCATCTACTTCTTCACGTTCCACAAAATTATCCGCACCTGGAATCAATATTTTGATTTCCGTACATTTAGTTGCCTGTTTGTTCACACTGATGAAACTCATGAGCACAACAACACCAACCAGGCTGCATAACCAGGCGGCGGTCTTCATCACAAATTTCCAGTTGATCTCTTTAAGCATGACCTAAAAGTTGTTTTAGCGGTTGTACCAATGTGTCTATATCTCCAGCCCCCACTGTTAATAACAAGGCAGGCTTTTTATTTTTTATGTTTTCCAATGCGGCTTCCTTACTGAATACCGCAGCATTTTTTAACGTTATTTTGGCCAGCAAAAAGGCTGAATCTATGCCTTCCAGTGGCAATTCTCTTGCAGGATAAATATCGAGCAATAATAATTCATCAACCGTACTGAGCACCTCTGCAAAACCTGTTGCAAAATCTCTTGTCCGTGTATACAAATGAGGTTGAAAAATAACCGTGAGTGTCTTATCAGGATACAGTTGACGGACGGCATCAAAACAAGCTTTTAATTCTTCCGGATGGTGGGCATAATCATCGATATAGATGTGTTCTGCCGTTTTTACCTGGTATTCAAACCTTCTCTTTATACCTTTAAAAGTAGCTACTGCCTCTTTTATTTTTTCTGTAGAAATACCAAGTGTTAAAGCCACTGCAATAGCGGCAACAGCGTTTTCTATATTATGCTTACCGGGTAATAGCAAGCAAAGGTCTTTAATTTCTTTATGTGCATCCTCGTAGTCAAAAACAAAGTTTGCATCTACTACCCTGATGTTTTTAGCCTGGTACTGCGCATCACTTTGCAGCCCATAAGATAAACTATGTAGTACAGGTAACCCTGCCTTAACAAACAAAGTGCCATCAACTTTCAATTGTCTGGCAAAAAGCTGGAATGACTCCGTTAATTGTTCTGCATCTCCATATATATCTAAATGATCGGCGTCCATTGACGTGATTATCGAAATGGAAGGGTGCAGGGTGAGAAAGGAACGATCGTACTCATCAGCTTCAACTACGACAACCTGATTATCACCTAAAAGGAAGTTACTGTTGTAATTGCTGGCAATACCACCTAAAAAAGCGGTACAGCCATAACCACTGTGTGTAAGCAGATGTGCAATAATTGAAGAGGTGGTTGTTTTACCATGGGTTCCAGCCACAGCAATGCAAAACTGCCCTTTACTGATAATGCCTAAAACTTCAGACCGTTTTTTTAAATTGTATCCATCGTTCCTAAAATAATTTAGGATCTGAGCCTGTTGAGGAATGGCTGGGGTATAAACAACAAGTAAATCGGCAGCTGGCTCCAGAAACTCAAGATGTATAGCCGAAACCTCGTCGAGATAAGTAATAGTAATACCTTCTGCTGCTAAAGCCAGTGTTAAATGTGTCTGTGTTTTATCATAGCCAGAAACAAGGCATCCACGCTTTGCAAAATAACGGGCAAGTGCACTCATACCGATACCACCGATACCAATGAAATAAACCTTTTTTATTGCTTCCAGTTCCATTATATCCTTACCTTATCTGCTAAATTAAACACTTCTGTAGCGATCAGCTCATCCGCTTGCGGAAGACCCATCTTACCAATATTAGCCGAAAGCGTTTCGCATCGTGCTGTATCCTTCAACAGGTTTAACGCACTTTCAACCAATGTATCTTCAGCCGAGCGGTCGGCAATCATTAATGCGGCATCGTTTTTAGCCAGAGCCAGGGCATTTTTAGTCTGGTGGTCTTCGGCAACATTAGGCGAAGGCACCAGAATAACAGGTTTTTTAATCAGGCAAAGCTCTGCAATAGTGCCTGCACCTGCCCTGGAAATAATGACATCTGCAGCGGCATAGGCCAGATCCATTCGATGCAAAAATTCCAGAATACGCACATTGGGATGGTAATCTACACCAAGCCTATCCACAATCCCCTGGTAGTAATATTTTCCAGTTTGCCATACCACTTGTACGTCTTGTGCAAGTATGGAATCAAGGTGTTTTTCAATACTTTTATTTAAGGTGCCAGCCCCCAAACTACCACCTGTTATTAAAATGGTTTTCTTTAAGGGATCGAGTTTCAACAACTCGGCACCTGCAAAGTGCTTATTTTCTACTTCCACCACGTCTTTCCTTACCGGGTTTCCTGTTTTAAGAATGCGATCGGCAGGAAAAAACTGATCCATATTGTCAAAAGCCACACATATTTTAGCTGCTTTTTTACCTAACCACTTGTTGGTGATACCGGCATATGAATTTTGCTCCTGAATAAGGTAAGGGATATTTTTTAGCGAAGCCGCGTACAGTAAGGGTCCTGATGCATAACCACCTACACCAACTACTACATCTGGCCGGAACTGGCTGATCAAGGCACTCGCTTTTCGAACACTCGATAGCACTTTAAACGGTAAAGCAAGGTTTTTTACTATTGAACCTCTTTGTATACCACTAATGTTTAAACCAACAATTTGGTAGCCTGCAGCAGGAACCTTTTCCATCTCCATTCTGCCTGTAGCACCAACAAATAAAATTTCACACGTCGGCTCCCTGCGCTTTAAAGCGTTAGCAATGGCAATGGCCGGGAAAATATGCCCACCAGTACCGCCTCCGGAAATGATAACTCTTGTTGATCTCATAGTTCTATAATTATGCGTTAACAGGTATTTCTCCTATAATCACTTTTTTACTGTTTTCTTCTACATCACGACTTACACTTAATATAATACCAAAAGCAATACTGGTAAAAATCATTGAGGTTCCACCCATACTCACTAAGGGTAATGGAACACCAGTTACCGGCCCTAAGCCTACGGCTACGGCCATATTAGCAAACGCCTGTATGGTTAAACTAAAGCTTAATCCTGCCGCCAGCAGGGCGCCAAAGGCTTTTGGACTTTGAGTAACGATCCTGACGCATCGATAGAGCAACACCAGGTACAATATGATGATGACCAGTGCCCCTACTAAGCCATATTCTTCCACGATAATCGCGAAAATAAAGTCGGAATAAGGATGTGGTAAAAAGTTACGCTGTATGCTGTTTCCTGGCCCCTGTCCAAACACGCCACCTGAGGCCAAGGCAATTTTTGCCTGATCTGCCTGATAAGTTTTATCGGAATGTTGCAATTCTGGGTGCAGAAAGGAATTGATCCTCGACTTATAAGTGTCTCGACGCGGACCCAAGAATACCACAAGTAACAACAACACAAAGCCTCCTGCACAAACTATGGCAATTTGTTTGATGCTAATCCTGCCGATGATTAACAAAAGAATACTAACGCCAAAAAGCATCAATGCAGTAGATAAGTTAGCCAGTGCAATGAGAATAAATACGGCAAGCACAGAACCCATTATGGGTACGAAAGCACTCTTCACGTCTTTAATATGCTCTTGTTTCCGTGTTAGCATCCGCGCTAAAAAAGTAATGAGCGCTAATTTCGCTAAATCAGAAGTTTGAAAGGTTAAGCCTATGATCGGGATTTTCACCCATCTCGAAGCCTCATTTAAGCTGGCACCAAAAAGCAAGGTATATAACAATAAAGGGATGGTGACAATCATGAGGACTTTAGAAATCCCAGCATAATACTTATAATCCAGTAAATGCGATACATAAATCATACCGATCCCCATGATCACAAAAATGACATGTTTGGTCAGCAATAATTTCTCTACCGCCTCTCCGTGTTTATAAGCCAGCGTACCTGTTGCACTATAAACGGCAAGGATAGAAATTAAAGACAGCAGAATAATGATCAACCAGATCCATCTGTCGCCTTTAGTTTTTTCCAGAAGTGCATTTATCGCTGTCATAACTGATTATAATTCTTTTACGGCCATTTTAAATTGATTTCCCCGATCTTCATAACTGCTAAACAGGTCGAAACTTGCGCAGGCTGGTGATAATAATACCGTGTCTCCTTTTTTTGCCAGGTGATAAGCAACTTGCACCGCCTCCTGAGCGGAAAATGTATTAACAATCAGATCAACATCATTTTCAAAGGCCTCATGAATGGCTTTGTTATTTTTGCCTAAGCAAACAATTGCTTTTACTTTATTATGTACCAGGTCTTTTAGCATATTATAATCATTGCCCTTATCAACACCCCCTAAAATTAACACCACCGGGGTACTCATGCTTTCTAAAGCATACCAGGTAGAATTGACATTGGTTGCCTTAGAATCATTGATATACTCCACACCCGAGATTCTTGCTACATGTTCTAAACGGTGCTCAATGTTGAGCATATCACGCATGCTCTCCCTAATGGTCAGGTTGCGTATATCGAGAATTCTGGCTACAATTCCAGATGCCATGGAATTGTAGATATTATGCTTGCCTTGAAGGGCTAATTCTGTAATTGACATGGTAAATGGGTTTTCTGGGTTAATATTAATCATCATCTCCTCCCCTTTTAGATACGCACCTTTTTCGACCGTTTGTTGGATGGAAAAAGGATAAGAAGTAGCTTCTATGGTGATGAGTTTTAAAGCATTTAAAGTTTCTTCATCATCGGCACAATAGATAAAATAATCACTTGCCTGTTGATTTTGAACAATACGCATCTTTGATGCGGCATAATTTTCCATTTTGTAATCATAACGATCCAAATGGTCGGGTGTAATATTTAATAATACTGCGATGTCAGCTTTAAAGGCAAACATATCGTCAAGCATAAAACTTGATATCTCTAACACATACCAATCGAAATTTTCTGTGGCTACCTGGGCCGCAAAGCTATGTCCGATATTACCCGCAAGTCCCACATTTAACCCTGCTTTCTTAAGGATATGATAAGTGAGCATGGTGGTGGTGGTTTTGCCATTTGATCCGGTAATACAAATGGTTTTAGCATGGGTATACCGCTTGGCAAACTCTATTTCCGAAATTACAGGTATACCCTGTGCTTTCAATTGCTTAATGATGGGTGTCTTTTCTGGAATACCCGGGCTTTTTATAACCTCTGTAGCATTTAAAATAAGTGCTTCAGTATGTTGTGCTGTTTCAAAGGGGATGTTTAGTGAAGTTAATTTCTCCTGGTATTTAGGCGCTATAGCTCCAAAATCAGATACAAAAACTTCAAAGCCCTGCTTTTGCGCAAGCATAGCTGCGCCTACTCCACTTTCACCAGCTCCTAATATGACGATGCGCTTTTCCATTATCTAACTTTTAAAGTGATGATGGTAATAATGGCTAGCAAAATGCTGACAATCCAAAATCGGGTAACGATCTTGGCTTCGTGATATCCTTTTTTCTGGTAATGATGGTGTAATGGTGACATCAGAAATACCCTACGCCCTTCACCAAACCTTTTTTTGGTGTATTTGAAATAACTTACTTGTATCATGACAGATAAGATTTCGATCAGGAATACCCCACAAAGTATCGGAATTAACCATTCTTTTCTGATCATGATCGCAAAAACTGCAATAATACCGCCAATAGCCAAGCTTCCAGTATCGCCCATAAATACCTGTGCGGGATAAGAATTATACCATAAGAAGCCAACACATGCACCTACGAAAGCGCCCGCAAAAATCATGAGCTCACCCGAATTTGGGATGTACATGATATTCAGGTAATCGGCAATAACCGTATTACCAGATACATAAGCTAATATACCAAGCGTAATTCCAATTATAGCAGAAGTACCGGTAGCCAAGCCATCAATTCCATCAGTAAGGTTTGCCCCATTAGAAACACCTGTAACAATAACAACGGAAAATAATAAAAATACAGCAAGTGCATATTTTTCATAACCAGAGCCTAAAAACTTCAAGACCATGGCATAATCAAATTCGTTCTTTTTGTAAAATGGAACTGTTGTTTTTGTAGACTTTACATCCTGTGTATAATAATAGTTCCCCCCTTTTTCCCTTAGTACAATAGGTGCATTAGCAGCTGGTTTATCGTTTTCACTTACCGTTTGACGAACAACAATGTTCGGGTTAAAATACATGGTGTAGCCAATGATCAGGCCCAGACCAACCTGGCCTACCACCTTAAACTTACCAGCTAATCCTTCTTTATTTTTTTTGAATACTTTTATATAATCATCCAAAAATCCAACTGCCCCCATCCATACTGTGGTTACAATCATAAGCACAACATAAACATTTGTTAGGTTAGCCAACAAGAGTGTCGGCACAAGAATACCAAGCAAGATAATTAACCCTCCCATAGTTGGTGTACCTTGTTTCTGCATCTGGCCTTCTAAACCTAAATTTCTTACCGATTCACCCACTTGCTTTTTTTGAAGGTAGTTAATCAACCTTCTACCATATACGGTGGTAATAATCAGAGAAATAATTATAGCAAGGGATGTCCGGAAGGTAATGTATTGAAACAACCTTAATCCTGGTATGTCGTAATTCTGACGCAAGTACTCGAATAGATGATATAACATTAGCTGATAAGGTTTAATTGTTCCATGAGCACTTCTTTATCATCAAAATGATGACGAACGCCATTAATTTCCTGGTATTTTTCATGTCCTTTACCGGCAAGTAAAATAATATCACCAGGTTTTGCCAGGTGACATGCAGTTTTTATGGCTTCCTTTCGGTCTACAATAGTTAAAGTTTTACGCCTGTTTGTTGGTGACACGCCTACTTCCATTTCTTGAACTATAGCCTGAGGATCTTCTGTTCTGGGATTATCTGAGGTGAGGATCACCTTATCACTCCAGTCGCAAGCCACTTGTGCCATGATTGGGCGTTTTGTTTTATCCCTGTCACCACCGCAACCAATAATGGTGATTACCTGTTCTGTACCTTTTCTAATGTCCTGAATGGTACTGAGCACATTCTGCACTGCATCAGGTGTATGTGCATAATCGACAATACCAATGATGTTATGTTTGTTACTCACGTAGTCAAACCTGCCTTCTGCACCAGTAAGGCTGCTAAGAAGGGTTAATACATTTAATTTGTCTTCGCCTAACAACATGGCGGTTCCATAAACTGCCAATAAATTGTAGGCATTAAAAGAACCAACCAGCTTAAAAAATACATCAACCTGGTCTATATCCAGGTTTAAACCGCTAAAGCGGTTTTCGATGATTCGGGCTTTAAAATCTGCCATCTGCTTTAAAGCATAGGTTTTCTTTGAAGCTTTAGAGTTTTGAAGCATGATGACCCCATTTTTGTCATCAGCATTAACTAAGGCAAAAGCATTTTTTGGCAAGCCATCAAAAAAAGCTTTTTTGGCTTTTAGGTAGTTATCAAATGTTTTATGAAAATCGAGGTGATCATGAGATAAATTAGAAAACACACCTCCTGTAAACTGTAAACCTTCAATGCGGTGTTGAGAAACAGCGTGAGAACTCACCTCCATAAAACAATAAACACAACCTGTATTTACCATTTGGCTTAACAACTCATTCAAAGCAATAGGATTTGGTGTAGTATGAGTTGCCGTTAAAATAGTATCATTAATCTGGTTATGAACAGTTGAGATCAACCCCACCTGATAACCTAACTCCCGGTATAATTTAAATAATAAGGTAGCAATGGTTGTTTTACCGTTAGTACCCGTAATACCGATTAATTTGATTTTAGTAGATGGATTGCCATAAAAATTAGCTGCCATTTTGCCAAGGGCAATGTGAGAATCTATTACTTCTATGTAGGTGACATTTTCCTGAAGTTCTTCAGGCATTACCTCACATATCACTACCGTAGCACCCGATTTTACCGTTTGACTGATGTAAACATGCCCATCAGAAAGGCTTCCTTTTATAGCAAAGAATATGGAGTTGGCAACAACATGTCTGGAGTCAAAACTCAGGGCATGTACATCCCTATTGGTATTTCCAACCAGGTTTACTATTGCTACGCCATATAATATTTCTTCCAACTGCATCTTATTATTTTAATTCTATTTGAACTGATAGCCCCTTCCCTATCTTACTTCCCGCGGGTATAGACTGGCTGACCACTTTTCCACTTCCTTTTACCCGGGCTTTTAAGCCTGCATTTCCAACCAAGTATAAGGCGTCTTTAAGTCCCATGCCATTAACATTTGGCATCAGGCCTTTAACTTCTTTGTATTCCTGATAAACCAATCCGTTACTGGTATCAACACTATTGAAATATGGCGATTTAGCCGCGTATAATGCTTTAATACCAAAAGATTGGTAAACTTTTTTAATTTCTTTCGTTTGTCCTGCTTTAGCTGCCGGCTGCACTGTGTTGCCAACTAAACGTTCAGTAACTTCATTGTACATTTGCATATCGCTGGCGTAGATTCTATCAGCTATTTCGCGAAATGGCGGACCAGCAACAAGTGCTGCGTAATACAATCCTTTAGGATCATTGATGGTCACCATTAATGAATATTTCGGTTTGTCGGCCGGGAAATAACCGCAGAAAGACGATTGGTATTGCCTTTTAGCACGGTAACCCCTATTTCCATCAGCCACCTGTGCAGTACCCGTCTTTCCGGCTATGCGATAATGCGGAGAGGCTAAACTTTTTCCGGTACCATTTAAAAACACACCTTCCAGTAAATCCTGTGCTTTCCGAATCGTTTCTTTGGAAGCAATTTGTTCATTAATTACCCTGGCCTGAAATTGCTCAATTGGATTACCCAGTCGTCGCACTTCTTTTACAAAGATCGGCGCCACATATTTACCGTTATTAGCTACAGCGTTGTAAAACGATAACAATTTTAATGGTGTAAGCTGCATTTCATAACCATAAGCCATTTGAGGTAATGACATATTTTTATTCCAACTTTTATTTTTCGGATTCTTCACAACAGGCTGCGCTTCTCCAGAAATTTGCAGGCCTAATTTTTCATTTAAATGCCAATCATATAAGTGGTCGGTAAACTGTGATTGGTTATCTCTGTAATGTACATTGACCATCTCTGCAATCGCTGCATTCGACGACTGTTCAAAAGCCTTTTTCACCGTTACAACGCCTATACTTCCGTGCGAATCACGTATGGTGTGACCAGGTATTCTATAATTACCTGTGGCAACTAAAGTATTAGTATCAACTTTTTTATCTTCTAACAAAGCCATAAAGGATGCGAGTTTAAAAGTAGAACCAGGATCCTGATTACCTGCTATAGCATAATTAAACAGTTCCTTGTACACCCCTTTAGAAACCCGGGTGTAATTAGCTACTGCTCTGATTTCTCCCGTTGCAACCTCCATTAATATCACCGAACCGTGGTGCGCATCACTGGCAATCAACTGTTTCTCAAGTGCATTTTGTGCCAGGTCCTGCATGTTAATATCAATAGTAGAAATAATGTCTGCGCCATCTTTAGGTGCAATTTCCGCTTCTTCATTCACGGGCATCCAAACCCCTCCAGAAATTCGCTGTACTAACCTTTTTCCACTTTCTCCGTTGATGTAATCGCTATAAGCACCCTCCAGACCAACTGGATTGGAAACGTTCTTATTGGTATAGCCAATTGTTCTTGCTGCTAATGCCTGAAAAGGCAAAATTCTTTTATTTTGCTGAATGGCAATTAGACCACCAGTGTATTTACCCACATTGAACAGCGGAAAAGTACGCACCCTTTTAAGGTCCTGATAGTTAACTTTTCTTTTAAGCAACAAATAACGTGAACTGTCTCTTCTGGCCACGCGCATCATACGGGCATATTCCTTTGGCGTTTTATCTTTAAAAAAGCCTGATAAACTTTGAGCCAGTGAATCAACTTTACTATAAAAAACCTCATTATCCTGTATTCCACCAGCAAAAGCATCCATACGCAACTCATATTCAGGAACCGAGGTAGCCAACAAGCTTCCATCGTTTGAATAAATGTTACCTCTTGCAGCTTCTACGTTAATGTACTTTGTAGAGAGACTATCGGCCATGGCACGCCACTTTGGTCCCTCTACAAATTGCACATCGCATAGTCTGACCAACACTGCCACGGCAAGCAGTACAATCAGCCCAAAAGCTAGATAAACACGCAATAAGATATTCGCCCTAATGTTCATCGTTACCTACTATTAATTTCTTTGGTGGTACAGTTAACACCTTTATTCCTAATGTATCTACCTTTTTAGCTACCTCTGTTAATTTGCTTTTAAACATAAGGTCTGCTTTCAAGGATTTATACTCCCAACTTAATTCTTTTACTTCTTTACTTAGTTTGTCAATATCCCTTATGTTTTTCACGGCCATATGACTGTTGGCAATATAAAGCATACATAAAAAGGATATAAACAACAAAAACGGCAACATCTCAGTCGCAGCTTCCTTGGTGACAACACCTTCTGTTAAAAATTTCTTAAAAAAGGCATCAGTAGACTCCCCTGACTTTTTTACCTTTTCTTTCTTAATTTTTAACTGGGGCTCTTCATCCTCCGTTAATTCTTCATCGTTATTTTTTAAAAATCGGTTACTCATAATTTTTCCCCAATTCTTAGTTTCGCACTACGTGCTCTGCTGTTATTTACCAATTCTTCCTCGTCTGCAACAATGGCCTTACGGGTAATAACCGTAAAAGGCTTCTGTTGGTTACCGAAGAAGTCCTTTTCAACTTCACCCCTAAATTTGCCTTTAGCCAGAAAATTTTTAACTGGTCTGTCTTCTAATGAATGGTACGACATCACCACCAGTCGGCCACCAGGCTTAAGCACTTCAGCACTCTGTTCCAGAAAACTTTCTAATACCTTTATCTCGCCATTCACTTCAATACGCAACGCTTGAAATACTTGCGCCATGTATTTATTTTCTTTTCCCTTAGGAATATGCGCTGCAATTGCCTTTTTAAAATCAGTAAGGGTTAACACTGGAGCCGCCATTCTGGCCGTGGCAATTGCCCGCGCTAATGACTTTGCGTTTTTAACCTCGCCATATATGCCAAATAGTTTATGAAGTTCTTCCTCGGCATATTTATTCAATACGTCAGCCGCAGTAAGATCACCTTGTTGATCCATACGCATATCTAGAGAAGATTCAAATCGAGTAGAGAACCCTCTTTCAGGCTCATTAAACTGGTGTGATGATACCCCCAGATCTGCAAGAATACCGTCTACCTGTTTGAAACCCAATAAGCGAAGGTTATTTCGAAGAAAAGCGAAATTCTGATCTACAAACAAAAAACGCGGATCATCAATCTTATTTCGTTGGGCATCAGGATCCTGATCAAAAGCAATTAGGATTCCGTCTTTGTTAAGCCTTTTTAATATTTCTCTTGAGTGTCCGCCACCACCAAATGTTACATCTACATAAACACCAGCTGGCTTTATATTTAAGCCATCTAAACATGCATCAAGCAGTACTGGCACATGATAATTATTTTCCATCATCCCTCCGTTTCAAATTTCCCATCACTTCCTCCGCCAAACTGGAAAAATTTGCCGGCTCCTGGTCAAACAAAGCTTCGTAAGCTGTTTTTGACCATACCTCTATTTTATCAAACTGGCAAGCCAGCACAATTTCTGTATTAATAGAAATTCCAACCGATTCCAGCAATGACTTAGGTAAATTTACTCTACCTGTTGCATCCAACGTCAATTCCGTTGCACCCCTTGTAAAGTAGCGGATAAACTCTCTGGTTTTCTGCTCATAAGCATTTAACTTGCTTAAATCTTCTACAATATTTCTCCATACTTTTTTAGGATAAATAACCAGGTGTTTTTCAAAACCTCTATTAATGACTAAGCCATCCTGCTCCACATTAGGCAATTGCTTTTTCAGGCTCGAAGGGACCATCAAGCGGCCTTTCGCGTCTAATTTACAATCAAATTCTCCTAATAGTTGGTCCATTCTAATATGTACACTTTTTATGTAGTGTAAAAATAGATACTTCTACCACTTTTTACCACATCTTACCACAAAAAGTTTTCAACATATTTCATTTACTTTAAAATATTCCATTTTAAGGCTTAAAAGAGGTTTAATGCAACAAAAAAGGCACCCAAATTATTGAGTGCCTTTTCCTATTATTCGTTTAAAATTATTTATTAAGTATCGCTATTAAGAATTAACTGCCTTTACGCCAGGTAATTCTTTTCCTTCCATGTATTCGAGTAGTGCACCACCACCAGTAGACACATAACTTACCTGATCCTCTAAATCGAACTTGGCAATTGCGGCAGCAGAGTCACCACCACCTATTAAAGAAAAAGCATCATTTTCCTGTGTTGCAGCAACCACCGCATGAGCTATAGCGCGGGTTCCATGAGCAAAATTTTCCATTTCAAAAACACCCATAGGACCGTTCCATAGTAAGGTTTTAGATTTTTTAATAACCTCTGTAAATAAGGCTATGGTTTTAGGGCCAATATCCAATCCCATCCAGTCTTCAGGTATTTCACCAGTGTTCACATCTTGTTTGGCCGCTTCATTATCAAATTTATCGGCAATAACAGTGTCAAGCGGCAAGATAATATTTACACCTTTAGCTTTTGCTTTCTCTAATAACTCTAGGCAAAGCGGCATCCGATCTGCTTCTAACAAGGAGGTGCCAATTTCGCCGCCTTGTGCTTTAGCAAAAGTATAGGCCATACCACCACCGATGATTAGGTTATCAACTTTATCTAATAAACTTTCTATTAAAAGAATCTTATCTGACACTTTAGCACCTCCCATGATGGCTGTAAAGGGTTTCTCCGCATGGTGATTTACTTTCTCTGCATTTTTCAATTCTTCAGCCATTAAATAACCAAAGTATTTTGCGTTTGGAAAAAATTCAGCAACAATCGCTGTGGATGCATGAGCACGGTGTGCTGTACCAAATGCATCATTTACATAGACATCACCAAGTTCTGCTAATTTACCAGCAAAATTCTTTTCCCCTTTTTCTTCCTCCGGATAAAAACGCAAATTTTCTAGCAACAACACTTGCCCAGGAACAAGGTTACGTGCTTTATCATGTGCATCAGTGCCAATACAATCTTCAGCAAACTTCACTTCCAAATCAAGCATTCTGGATAAGTCACCAAGAATATGCTTTAAAGAATACTTTGCCTCAGGACCACCTTTTGGTCTTCCTAAATGCGACATCAAAATAACAGCGCCGCCGTCGTTAAGGATTTTGTTAATGGTGGGTAAAGCTGCACGCATGCGCTTATCGTCTGTGATGTTAAACTCTTTATCCAAAGGCACATTGAAATCCACCCTTACAAGTGCTTTTTTATCTTTAAAGTTGCATTGATCTACTGTATTCATAATCTTATTTAGTTGTATTACAAGTTAAAATAATGCTAATTATACCTAGCATTTCACCAAATATAAGAAGCATTCATAGCTAATAGCTCATCATCTGCAAAATAATTAGTCTTGACGAACAGCGATTTTTTTAATTAAATCAACAAGTCTTGCAGAATAACCTGATTCGTTGTCGTACCAACCCACTACCTTAACCAAATCACCTACAATAGAGGTAAGCAATGAATCAAAAACACAAGAATGTGGGTTACCCAAAACATCAACAGAAACTAATGGATCTTCTGTGTAATCCAATACGGTTTTCATTTCATTCTCAGCGGCAAATTTGAATACATTATTAATTTCATCGATGGTGGCTGGTTTCTTCAATATACAAGTAAAATCAGTAAGTGACCCATTGAGTACAGGTACACGAATTCCTGCACCCCCAAGTTTACCAGTTAAATGGGGAAATGCATTAGTAATGGCTTTAGCAGCACCAGTAGTTGTAGGAATAATCGATGCAGACGCTGCCCTTGCCCTACGGAGATCTTTGTGTGGAGCATCGTGTAAATTCTGATCACCTGTCATGGAATGCACCGTAGTGATGTAGCCGTCTGCTATACCCCAATTGTCATCAAGTAACTTTACCATGGGGGCAACATTATTAGTTGTGCATGATGCATTTGACAATATAGGTGCAGACAGATCAACATTAGCGTCATTGACCCCTAATATAACCATTGGGATATCTTTATCAGAGGCAGGCGCTGAGATTAAGACCTGCTTAGCCCCGGCAAGTAAATGTAACGATGCTTTATCTCTGCTCGTATGTTTGCCAGTTGCTTCTAATACCAAGTCAATTTCTAAAGCCAGCCAGGGTAATTCTTCTGCCTTTGGAGTTGAGTAGATTAAAATTCGTTTACCATTAATAATAATGGCTTCATCCTCTACAATGATTTCCCCTTTAAAACCTCCATGAACAGTATCATATTTAAACAAATGTGCCAGGGTATTTGCATCAGCTAAATCATTGATAGCAATGATATTAAGATTTTCTTCCAGTGCGCGACGTAAAAAAACACGTCCAATTCTACCGAAACCATTAATAGCTATTTTCATATTCATCAGGCGGCAAAAATACCGATAATCTGAATAGGTATTAGATATTTCTATCTATTCTAACCCCAGTTATTTCTTGTTGCAACTTATATGACAGCACCCTGTTAGATAATATTGTCGTTAAAATCAAAATAAACATTTTCAAAGATTCTGTAAACCCTTGAAAAACAAAGGTTAACAACACCATAAAAAGGGTGTATGAGGTTAATGCCAGAACGATCTGGGAATCACTCCAGCCCAACTGCCTTAAACGATGATGAATATGATTTCGATCTCCTTTGAAAGGCGATTTTCGGTTTAATAAACGGGAGATAAACACCCTTACTGTGTCGTAAAATGGCACCATAAATAGGGCAAGCAGGTAAGCCCAGTTTCCGGAGACGTAGCCCGACATTTCACGATCTAACTCGAGAAGTCTGAAGGAAAGCATGACTGCAATAAAACCAGTAATCATAGACCCTGAATCGCCTAAATAAATCTTTGCAGGCGAAAAATTATAAAATAGAAAGCCAGTTAGCGTGCAGCAAAATATAAATGCTGAAGCTGCATAAGGGAGGTCACCATAATAGAGCAGACCTACTGCCATAAACAACACGACTAGAATACCCAGTATAGTAGCTAAACCGTCTATTCCATCGATCAAATTAAATGCATTGATCATGCATACCATAAATAAAACAGATAAAAGATTGCAACAAATCGGATTCCAAAAGGATGATCCAATCAAGTTATTAAACGGAACAATGCCACCATATTCTATGGCAAGAATGGCAATAACGAATTGACAAAATAATTTGATGAGTGGTAAAAGGTTGAAAAGGTCATCATAGAGCCCTAAAAAGAACAGTAAAATTAACGGAATCAAAGAGAGATACACCTGGTATTCACCCCTTATGGAAATGAGCACCCCTATGGGTATGATGAAGCTTAGAAAAACAGCAATGCCCCCCAGCCTGGAAATTTTAGTTCCATTACCCAAATGATTTCGATCAAATATACCGTACCTAAGCGATAATTTAATGACTAATGGGACTACAGTGATGGAGATTAAAAAAGAGAAAACGGAGCAGATATAGTATTGCATCAGATAAACTGTTTTAGTTTTCTGAGTTTTTTTCCGGCGAGGGCTACAAAAGGGTATGGAACGTGGTTAAAAACCAATACTTTATAATCTGCAATTATTGCCCTGCAAAACTGCCGGATTCCATGATTACTTAGTCCTCCTGATCGCATCCTAACGATTAAATGGTTTAAAAAGACAGTCTGAATCTTTTTTTTGTAAAACAACCGTATAACCATCTCATAATCAGCAGACAATCCAAAATTTTTGGCATATAATCCATAGGAATTAAAAATCTCTTTTCTTAAATATAATGTTGGATGTGGCGGCATCCATCCGTATTTAATTAAGGACGGAAGGAAAGGTTTAGAACGCCAATTTCTGATCACTACATTAATATCATGGCGTGCTGTGTAGACAAGATTACCATATATCGCATCACAACGTGATTGTTCGAAACAGCCTGCAATACAGGAAATCACATAGGGATCAGCTAACACATCATCTGCATTAAGCACGCCCACGATGTCGCCTGTCGCCATCCTGATTCCACGGTTTAAAGCACTATAATACCCCTCATCCTTTTCAGAAATGAATATTGATATATTTGCCAGGTATTGAGAAATGATTTCTACCGTCCCATCATCTGACCCACCGTCAATCACAATATATTCAATGTCTGCATCCCGCTGTTGTAACACTGAATGTATGCACGCCGAAATATAAGGTGCACAATTTAATACAACCGTCACTATACTTACTTTCATCATTATACAATCCCTTTACCCAAACTTAATGGAAATTAATTGTATACAAAAAATATATTTTTTAATTACTTTTTATAAAAAATATCCAATTACATTAGGGACATGGATCAAGACTTTAATTATTTAAGATTTTATAAAATAATCACCGCTAAATGGTATTATTTATTGGTTGCAACGTTGCTTTCTATTCTTGCTGCCTTTTTATTTTTAAAAATGGCTAACCCAGATTACCGTTCAAATGCCTCAATTAAAGTAGACGATAAAAAATCTGAATTGTCTGAGCTAATCAGCATAAAAAACATTTACGACCGAAGCAGTAAATCTGAATCTGAAAAGTTTATTCTTTATTCACGCAATGTTTTAACTAAAGCAATTTCTTCATTAAACTATCCCATCGAATTCTATCTGCCTCGTGAATATTTCGGAATTTCATCGATTTATCCTCAACAACCAATCATTATCCAAACCCATAAAATACCAAATGGAAAGTGGAGGAATACCTTGTTTTTATTTGAAAAAATTAATGAGAGAGAATATAAGCTAAGCTACACTCTAAATAAAAGTAAGGTGAGTAAACGTTATGCTTATGGCGAGGAGCTCCACTTCAATGGCTTTGCTTTCCGGGTTAGCGCAATATCAGGACCGTATAAAAGCTATTATTTCAAATTCAGCAACCTTAACACAACTTTCGCACAAGTAAAACAATCGTTAGTTATCGATGATAACCAAAACACGAACATACTCAGCTTGAGTTATACAGATGCAAATCCTTATTTCGCAAGAGACATATTAAATGCCATTTTGAAAGAATATCAACTATATGACAAAACTCAACGCTCCTTAGCGATTAAACAAACTTCTTTCTATATCGATACCTTGTTAAAGAACATGGCTGTCGTTTTACAACAGTCAGGCGAGGGCATGCAACAGTTTAAAACAGCTAACCAAATGCTTAACATTTCGTCCAATGGAGAGAAATTACTTCAACTGCTTACTAATTTAGAGGCAGAGCAACAAAGAATTGATATACAAAGTCTGTTGACTCGTGAATTACAAAGAGACCTTCGAAGTAATGAAGGGACAAACAACCCCAACTTCAACTTACAAGGTGTAGATGACCCTTTATTAATCAGTCTGATACAGAAATACAATTTGTTGACTGATCAAAGAAACAAAGATCTTACCGGCTTTCCAGCTCAATCTGAGGTCATATTACAACTGGATGAGGCGCTTCTTTCGGTAAAAAACGCAATGAATAATAACATAAATAGTCAGCATGTTAAGAATAAAAAACTTCAAGATTACCTTGTCACACAGAGCAACAGTATTAGGAAAAGTATACAAACCATTCCAGTTTTAGAAAGGACTTATATCAATTTACAGTCTGACTACAACATTAATCAAAAGGTGTACGATTACCTTTCTGAGAAGAAACTTGAAGCACATATTTCCACGGCATCAGTTACATCTGGCGCCCAAATCATTGATCAAGCAGTGTTGGGTGCTAAACCTGTCTATCCTGTAGCCTTAAATACCTATAAAGACTTTACAATTGCTGGATTATTTATCGGGATCTTATCCATTTTTATCATACGTAAGATTAATCCATACCTATACGATGTAGAAAGTATTGAAGAAAGTTCCAGCATACCGATTATTGGATCAATAAGAAATCAAGTTGGAAAACCAGACAACAACAACATATTATCGATAGATAGTCCTGCCTCCCTATTCTCTGAATCTATAAGGGCCATGCGGGCAAACCTTGATTATTTAGTCGCAGGAAAACACGGACAAGTAGTTTGTATTACTTCAGAAATTGCAGGTGAAGGTAAATCGTTCACTTCTTTAAACCTTGCAGGAACCCTTTGTTTAATTGACAAAAGGGTATTAATCATTGCCACTGATTTAAGAAAATCACAACTACATAAAACTTTCCAAATGCCCAACGACATGGGTTTAAGTAGTTATTTAACCGGTATTATAACAATGGATAATCTATGCATGAAGACTAAATATAAAAACCTGGATTTTATACCTGCAGGTCCAGTTCCAGATCATCCTGCCGAACTTCTTCATTCTGATCAAATGAGATACTTGCTAGACAGCTTAAAGAAAAACTACGATTATATTATTCTGGATTCAGCGCCAGTAGGTTTAGTCTCAGATAGTATACCCCTCATGCGAATGGCAGACATTAATCTTTTTGTGCTTCGTTATGGCGTATCCCGTTCAAGGGCGGCAAAATTGCCAGAACGACTTGCTCAGGATTTCAATTTACGCCATATGGCTATTGTGTTGAATGCTTTTAAAGAAAATCATAATCCTAAAGGCTATTATTCACTTTCACCTGATAAACAGGTTTACAATCGTTATTATAAACTCATTGACCAATAATGATGAGACATCGCCATAATAAAGTCCTGTTTCTAACTTTAAGTACATTTAGCAATACTGGAGGCATACAAAAAGTATGCAGAACGTTAAGCAAAACATTAATGGACCTCGTTCTTCCGACAGGTAATTTACAAGTATTGTCACTATGTGATCACACATACGACTTAGACCCTAGATATTTATCCGTTAGTAACTTTAAAGGCTTTAATTATCAACGATGGCAGTTTTGTTATCATTCATTAATGCAATCGTTAACAGCAAAAGTCATTATTTTAAGCCATATCAATCTTATTCCTATTGCCTGTGTAATTAAGCTCACTAATCCTACTGCGCAAATTATTGTATTAGCACATGGAATTGAAGTCTGGCGGCCAACTTCATGGTGGAAAATTGCTTTCCTTAAAAATTACTGCCTGCTTTGGTCGGTAAGTAAATTTACAGCAAGAAAATTACAGGAACTTCATGGTCTCCGTGGCAAAAATATTTCTGTGCTACCTAACTGTCTTGATCCATTTTTTCACATACCTAATACGTTCGAGAAACCTCCACACCTATTTGAAAGATACAAAATAGATAGTAATACGCTTATTTTACTGGGTATTAACCGCCTGACATGCCATGAGCACGATAAAGGCTATGATCAGGTATTGAATGCGATGCCAGCACTTCTTCAAAAATTTCCCAATATATGTTACCTACTTGGTGGCAAAGCTGATCTCCCAGAAATGGCACGTTTAAACGCTAAAATAATAGATAAGAACCTACAGCAGCATGTAAAATTAATTGGATACATCAATGACGAAGAACTTAGTCATCACTATTTATTAGCCGATATATTTTTACTCATTAGCAAGAAAGAGGGATTTGGATTAGTATTGCTTGAAGCAGCAGCATGTGGATGTAAGATAATTTGTGGAAATATTGATGGAAGTTCAGAAGCCGTCTTGTTTGGAAAAATGGGAACTCAAGTTAATCCGGGAAATAAACGGCAACTTGAACTTGCCATACTGGCATCTTTACAAAATAAAAAAGATAACGCCAGGGCAATAGACTTGCAAAAGATGTGCATCGAGCATTTCAGCTTCCCATCCTACAATAAAAAGGTAAAACAACTGCTCACTCACTTTATAAATTTATTATGAAATTAGCTTTGGTTGCCACGCACCCTATACAATACTATGCCCCTGTATTTCAATTGCTAGCAAAGGAAGTAGAATTAAAAGTGTTCTATACCAACAAAAAGCGGAAATCTTATGACCCAGGCTTCCAACAGGAAATTATCTGGGACATCCCATTACTTCAGGGATATGATTTTTCATTTAATGAAGAAAGACCCGTGATCAAAAACCTAATTTCATTTGATCCACATTATTTATTAATTTATGGCTGGGCCTCCAGTGCGCATCTTCACATTTTAACTTATTTCAAAAATAAAATCCCTATTCTTTTTAGGGGTGATTCCAACTTATTAGAAAATGTTCCCTGGTATAGGAGTATTTTAAAAGAATATGCTTTAAAATGGGTGTATGCACATGTCCAAACTGCACTTTATACCGGGACAAACAACAAAGAATACTTCAAAAAATATGGATTAAAAGAATCACAATTGATATTTTCTCCTCATGCTATCGATAACATGAGGTTTTCTATCTATGAACCTTCTTTATCAGTTAGGGAAAACTTAGGCATAAAAAAAGATGATCTTCTCGTCTTATTTGCAGGTAAGTTTTCCAGGAACAAAAATCCAATTTTACTGCTCCGTGCTTTTTTGAAAGCAAATGTGCCAAATACCCACCTCCTATTTATCGGCGGTGGGCTAACTGAAGGTAACTTACGAAATGCTGCTGAATACAGGAGCAATATTCATGTGCTCCCCTTTCAAAATCAAAAAGACATCCCTGCGTATTACAAGGCTTGTGATTTGTTTTGTTTGCCATCTAACCATGAAACATGGGGTCTTTCCATAAATGAAGCCATGGCATGTGGAAAGGCTGTATTAGTTTCAGATAGATGTGGGGCAGCTGTAGACTTGGTTACCCAATACAATGGAAGCGTATTTAAACATCAGGATGTAAATGATTTAACACGCAAACTGGAATATTTTTTAAAACATCCTCTCCTGCTGGAAAAGGCCGGCCGTCAAGCCGCCCTGGATATCAGCGAATGGAATTTCAACAATCAATCCCGGGCAATTATAAACTGTTTGTATGCATAAAGACACACAGTTTAAAATAAATGTTATACTGTATTGCGGTATGCCATGGTTACTCGCTTTACTGTTTACACATCATCCGGTGTTATCCTATTTAATTGCCTATTTCGGATCTTATTTTATTTTCTACATTACTATTTGGTCACCATTAAAGTGTGTTAGTTCCACAGATGAAGTAATGAAACCCATGATGATTATTCAACTGATCTTTGCAGGATTTATGTGCTGTACCTCTATATTCTTTTTTGCAGACCACCTTGGCTACACGTATTTTACCTTGAAGGATAGCTATTCATTTAACATTTCTGAACAAACTTATCTACTTGCTAAATGTCAAAGGCTTTCTCTTTTAGGTCACATCGGATTAGTGACCGGCATGATCTTCAACCTAAAACCCGACAATGGCATGAGGTATAAACTTCAAATCCCAATTGATCATTTTTTAATTAAATGGAGTTTAATTGTATCGATTGTGGCATATGCCTTAAATTATACACCAACAATTATTCAATTTAAATACTATCTTCTGGCTCTGGCAACCACAGCACAAGCATTACTTTTTATCCGTGGTTTGGTCTACAAAAAACCTATGGTGGCTTTGTATGGCGGTATATTATTTGGACTGAATACCTTAAATGCAACACTGACTGGTTACAAAGAAATATTAATTATTCACTTCATAATCATCAGCTTTTTAGCTTATCCCCACTTTAAAAAAACCATTACCCTAATCTTTCTTCCTTGTTTGTACATCTTGTTGTATATCCTTCCCACACTGACCACCACCATCAGATTAAAATCATGGAATGGAAATAAAACAAGCAAAACTGCAAGAACAGAGGCATACGACACCTTAACAGAAGACCGTTATGAACAACTCATTCTTCAGAATAACTGGGAATTTTTAACCAATAGGCTCAGTGAAATTAATATGTTTTGTATGTATGTAAAATATACACCGTCACAACAACCCTATTATGGTACAAGCATATTTAACAATGCAATGCATGCACTCATCCCACGAGCGTTGTGGAGCGAAAAACCTAATACAGAGAAAGTGGCGATGGAACGTGTTTATAAGTCGAGAGTTGTTAACAGGTTATCCACAGTGTCTGCAAAAACACGTCCAGTATTCGATGGCTACCTCAGCGGTGGAACAATGGGCGTGTTACTTTCTATGCTTGTTTACGGAATACTTATACAATGGCTCTGTAACAAAGCAGAAGCACTTTTTGGTGGGTATGAGCTAGGCTGCGTTGTGCTTTTTAATAGCTTGTTTCAACAATTCTGGAGAGGTAATAATTGGGAGTTTTTAATTAACAATTTAGTTTATGGATTTATCCTCATGCTGATCATATTTTATGTGTTAAAGTCCACTCACCTCTTAAAACCAGAGCGTTTATGATTACAATATTGCAAATTACACCATCCTATAAACCAGCATATGTATATGGCGGACCTACAAGGTCAATTTCTAAATTATGTGAAGAATTGTTGAACAGCAAATTTCAAGTTCGGGTACTTACAACCACTGCCAATGGATCAAATGAACTTCCGGTGGAAACAGAAAAAGTATTAAAAGTAGACAAAGTAGATGTGCAGTATTTTAAGCGTTTTACCAAAGATCATACACACTTTTCCCCAGCGCTGTTGTGGCAATTAATAAAATTAATTAAAGCGGCGAAGCAACAGCCAGCACACAAATTATTAATACATATCCACTCCTGGTGGAACATCGTGGCATTATCGGCATTATTTATTTCCAGGTGTTATCACGTGCCCGTGGTATTATCGGCAAGAGGAATGCTCACCTCCTACACCTTCAATAATAGAAACAGCTTTTATAAAACATTAATCCATCAGCATATTGGCAGTAAGTTGTTAGAAAATTTAGCTATACACGCCACCACTACAAAAGAAGCCAGTGATATCCGCAGTTTACGCATAAAGTGTAAAAAAATCTATATCATCCCAAATATGGTTAACCTCCCGTTGTTGGCTAATCCTATTTCGATTAGTGCGCCTTTCACTACCACCTTACAATTGTTATTTCTTTCTCGTATCGAAGAGAAGAAAGGACTATTTTGTCTTTTTGCAGCACTAAGCACATTAGATCTTCCCTGGAAATTAACTATAGCAGGTACCGGAGATATCCATTACATATTACAACTGAAAAAACTTACAGAAGTTTTAAATATCCATCAACAGATTAATTGGTTAGGTGAGGTAAATGATAAGGAGAAATTCGGCTTATATCGTCAAAGTGATTTTCTTATTCTTCCCTCTTTTAATGAAAACTTTGCAAATGTGGTGATTGAAAGCCTTGCAGTAGGAACACCAGTCATTGTTTCAATGGAAGTAGGCCTAGCCGACTACATTGCCGAAAACAATATGGGTTGGGTTACCCACACAGACCCCACAAGTTTGAAGAATTGTATACAACTCGCAGCTTTAGACCACAAAAAAAGGGCATATATAAAAAAGGAAGCTCCGCGGATCATAAGAAAAGATTATGCCCCAAAAGCAATTCTACTTAATTATATACAGATGTACGAGCAAATTCTTAATCATGGCAGCTGATTTTTCTTTCATAATACTAACCTTCAATGAAGAACTTCATTTACCAAGATTATTGAAGTCGCTGGCTGGGCTGACCACAAACATATTTGTACTAGATTCGGGAAGTACAGATCAAACCATTGCCATTTGTGAAGAATATAACTTGATTTATGCGGTACATGCTTTTGAAAACCACCCCAAGCAATGGGATATGGCTTTACGTATGTTTGACATTAAAACGCCATGGGTAATTGCTTTAGATGCTGATCAATGCCTTACCCCAGAATTATATCTACTACTTATTGAATTTAAGGATGAAGATTATAGTGACATTGATGGGATCTATTTTAACCGTAAGAATATATTCCAGGGGAAATGGATTAAACATGGCGGTTATTATCCAAAATACTTGTTAAAAATGTTTAGGTATGGAATTGGATATTCAGATTTAAATGAGAATATGGACCATCGTTTCATTGTGCCGGGTAAAACAGCGAAATGGAATAATGGGCATTTGTTGGAAGAGAACCTGAAGGAGAATCAAATCAGTTTTTGGATTGCTAAGCACAATCGGTATAGCGATCTGCTCGCGACTGAAGAACTGGAGCGAAAACAGCAGATGCGGTCACAACTGATTCAACCAAAATTTTGGGGGAATCCCGATCAACAAACGGCCTGGTTTAAAAAATTATGGTGGAACTTACCAACCTATAGCCGCACATTCGGATACTTCGGCTACAGAATGATCATACAAAAAGGATTCTTAGATGGAAGGAAAGGTATGCTTTTTCATTTTATGCAGGGATTTTGGTTTAGGCTGGTTGTTGATATGAAATTAGAGGAACTTCTGGATGTACAAAAGCAGAAAGAGGTAAATGTTAAAAACAATCGTACAGCATTACCTGCATTAAAGTTTGTGGTATCCTTTCCATTGCTTTTTCTACTCCTTTATTATTTTAATATTGCTTTTATTGGGTTAACTACACCTGGAGGTCACTACTTCGAGTATCTTGATCAACATTTCAACTACATAAAGGCATGGCGCGACTTTAACATCTCCGGTACTGCAGCTATCTTAGGG
Organism: Pedobacter sp. CAN_A7; assembly: GCF_015752175.1. Classification (NCBI taxonomy): domain Bacteria; kingdom Pseudomonadati; phylum Bacteroidota; class Sphingobacteriia; order Sphingobacteriales; family Sphingobacteriaceae; genus Pedobacter; species Pedobacter sp. CAN_A7. The sequence continues at coordinate 769,371 of NZ_JADOUW010000003.1, forward strand.
GCATTAGGCTATGAGGTGACCACTCGGGAGTTCAGGCTGCATGTAACGGGAAGGTCGGGATTTATTCTCGTCTATTCTTGTCTGGGTTATGGGATATTAAGCATATATACAGCATTTATTCTCTCCTACCCAAGGCCATTAAGGAACAAGTTCGTGGTTTTATTAGCAGGAGTATTGGGGTTTCAATTGCTTAACATGTTGCGCTTGTCGCTGATTGCATTATTCTGGAAACCCAGTCCATTGTTCTTTAAGCTTAATGCACATGAACTATTTAATTTAATCACCTATGGATTAATCTTAGTGGCATGTTACTACTGGCTAAATGACGACAAACAGAAAACGAATCTTTATGAAAACTATTCAGCTTAGAAAAGCATTTCCTAAATCAGGATATAATCCTGGTGCATCAGCTTTGAAAATACATTTATGGTACCTAACCAGTTTACTGCTGTTTAGATCAGGTCTATTGCCATCGAGCACATTACTAGTTTATATATTAAGGTTATATGGAGCAAGGATAGGAAAAGATGTACGCATAAAACCCTTTATAGACATCAAATATCCCTGGAAATTAACTGTAGGCGACCATAGCTGGTTAGGCAGCTGTATGATTGAGAATTTAGCGGAAGTAGTTATTGGTAATCATGTATGTGTATCACAGCATGCGATGTTATTAACAGGTAACCACAATTATAGCAAATCATCATTTGATTTAATAACTGCCGCGGTTGTTTTAGAAGACGGTGTATGGATTGGTGCTAAAGCCACGGTATGCCCGGGGACACGGGCAAAAACACATTCTATACTTACAGTAGGTTCTGTAGCCACTAGAGATATGGATGACTATATGATATATCAGGGTAATCCAGCTAGAATGAAAAGTAGAAGGATCATTGAATAAAATTTCTTATAAACAAGAAAAGCCTGTAGTTACCTACAGGCTTTCTTTAAGATTTGGCACCGACCTACTCTCCCACGTGTTACCGCAGTACCATCGGCTCTGGTGGGCTTAACTTCTCTGTTCGGAA
>NZ_JADOUW010000004.1:0-434984 GCF_015752175.1 Pedobacter sp. CAN_A7
AAAATTGAATTTAAATGGAATGAGCCCGATGGAATATCGGGCTCATTATAACAAATCTAATAATTAAATTTGTCTAAACTTTTGGGGGCAGTCCACTTGGAGACAGCCGCTTTTTTTATGCGCCATATAGAGACCTACTTTATCTCCAGTGTAATCTCGCCTGATACTAATCCTTTACTACTTGCGGTAACCTTAACGGTCGAGGAATTCATCCCACTTTTAATTATTGCTAGTGCTAAACCATTAAAAGCTTTACGGTGATTGGCTTTAAAAGACTCATGACTAATAGGACTTCCATTATCTACTGCAGCAAGCGTAGCATCACCTGCTATGCTAAAATTAATTAAATGGTCGGCATCAGGAATCAGGTTTCCATCCTTATCCATCACCTTAACAGTAATGAAAGATAAATCCTTCCCATCTGCTGAAAGTTTACTGCGATCAGCAATCAATACCAATTTCGCTGCTGGTCCAGCCGTATGAATCACCTTCTCCAAAACCACATTTCCTTTTTTGCGTGAAACCGCTTTTAGTTCACCAGCTGCATATTTCACTTTCCAGCTCACTTTCATGTCCTGGCCTTGTTTCGATTTTTTACCTAAAGAAGTGCCGTTCAGGTAAAGCTCTACCTCATCTGCCTGACTAAAATAAGCCAGTACATCTACCGTTTGTCCTGCTTTCCAATTCCAATGTGGAAAAACATGTAAAACAGCTTCGTCAGTCCAAACACTTTTGTATAGATAGTAAACATCTTTTGGAAAACCTGCAAGGTCCATGATACCAAAATAAGAACTTCTGGCTGGCCAAACATAAGGAGTAGGTTCACCCAGGTAATCGAAACCGGTCCATACAAAGATTCCCGACACTGCAGGATTGTACTCAGAAGCAATTAATGTCTGTTCATGTGATGAACCCCATGGTGTATAACAGTTATCGTATGCAGAACAGCTGAAATCAGCATTGCCCGTTAACAAAGGTTTATCCCATGCGGTAGGCCAAATGCGGATGCTATCTGCAGGATTATCATAATGACCTCGGGTTTGTAAAGCAGAAGTGGTTTCTGTTGCAATCAACTTCTTCCCAGGATATGTTTTATGGAAATCTTTCCACTTATCATGGTTGTAATTATAACCGATGATATCTAAAGCGCCCGATTTAATCAGGTTATTGTATACATTAATATCATTGTTTGCCGTCGTAATCGGACGGGTAGTATCCAGATTTTTAACAATGGCGGCAAGTTCTCTGGTGATTACACGCCCTACAGTATCCGCTCCGGTACCCCATTGCTCCTGAATTTCGTTACCAACGCTCCAAATAAATACAGATGGGTGGTTGCGGTCGCGTAAGATCTGATCTTCCAGATCTTTCTTGTGCCACTTGTCCCAATCCAGGTGGTAATCAAAATCAGACTTTTTCTTGGCCCACATGTCGAAAGCTTCATTCATTACAATAAAACCCATCTTATCACAAAGTGCTAATAAAGCTGCAGCAGGAGGGTTGTGTGCCGTACGAAGTGCATTAACACCCATCGATTTCAGAATCTCCAATTGTCTTTCTGCCGCGCGTACATTAAATGCAGTACCCAGGGCACCCAGGTCATGGTGGTTACACACTCCCCTTATTTTTAATGCTTCACCGTTTAAGATAAAGCCTTGCTCAGCGTCAAAACTAAAACTTCTAATACCTAAAGTAGTATGGTATGCATCAACCAATACTTTGTTTACCAGAATTTGTGTTTCCACCGTATATAAATAAGGTTGTTTATCTGACCATAATTTTGGGTTGGCCACTTCAATTTCCTCACTTAACCTGGTGTTACCGGTAAGATTTATCGGCTCCGTCGCACTTGCAACTAACTTCCGCTCTTTATCAAAAATCAGCGTTTTGATAACCGCCTGCTGTGTTTTCTTAGCCGGCGATTTAATGTTCATTTCAATCTTAACAGTCGCGGCTGTTTTACTAACAACAGGCGTCGTTACAAACGTACCCCATTGTTCAACATGTGTTGTGTTTGTCGTAATTAACTTTACATCTCTGTAAATGCCAGAGCCTGTATACCACCTTGCATTAGGCTGTTGAGAATTATCAACCCGCACAGCAATGGTATTTTTACTGCCGTATTTTAGGTATGGTGACAGGTCATATCTAAAAGCAATGTAACCGTTAGGTCTTTTACCCAGGAGATGTCCATTAATCCACACTTCACTATTTTTGTAAACACCATCAAAATCAATGGCTATATTTTTGCCTTTAGCAAGGGCTGGCACCGTAAATGTTTTACGGTACCAACCTATGCCGCCAGGCAAAGCGCCCCCACCTACAGTGGCCAGATGATCTTTACTAAATGATCCCTCAATTCCCCAATCATGTGGCAAATTTAACGTCCGCCAGCTTTGATCGGCAAATGAAGTGTTTGATGCCTGAGCATTATCGCCCAGGTAAAACTTCCAGCCTTGATTGAAGTCAGCCTCTTCTCTGGGCTTATTTTGCGCCATGATGGCATTAGAAAATAAGCAGAAAATGTAGACTAGGGTAAAAAAGCGCTTTTTCAATGTATATCTATGTTAATGAACTTATTTTTTTATTAAGATTACAATACGTAGTGGAAGGCAAACCACTCGTCTTTTTCTGCATTATAATCTACACCAAACCAAATACCCTTACTTTCTACTTTTCCTGGGAATGCTTTCACCACTTTGAAAGTGTTTTTAGCAGGAGACATCCAGTTGCCAGGATTTTGTATCAATAAGTTACCCACTAAAGTCACTTCATTTGTGGCTTCATTTACGGTAAACGTTCCAGTGGTGATCACACCATTTTGATTACGCGTATAGTTTTGTCCACCAATTTTATTAAATAAAATCCATGAATTAGCAGCAGCAGCATCCCAGCTGTCACTCCAGCCCCAGTCTCTTGAATCAGCATGCCCTTTAGTCCATCCCTTACCTTTTCCAATCCAGTCAATTGGATTACCTGTGGCATCTAATTTCCATAACCGGCCCGATGAGGTACCCGTTAACATGGAAACTAATTCACCTGCTTTAAAAGTTGGGTCAAAACCTTCATCTGGTCCGGTTACTGGTGGCACATAACTTTCTTTAAAAGCTTTAGTGATGAAATTATAAACAATCATCGCTTGACCTTCGCCATCCACATCTTTATCTCTGATCACACCCAATTGCATGGTGTTTTCATCCAAAGAAAGAACGGTGTAGTTAGTCCAGTTACTGATGCCAGTTATACCATTTTTAGCTGGTTTGTAACCACGTAAAATAGAGCCATTATTAACCGTCAGTTTTTTGGTGGTGGTATTTAAGTAATAAGTACCATTTTGGGTAATCCCATTTTCCATCGGTTTTACTGCTTTAAACGAAGCTGTACCTTTTAACCCGAAAGTCATTACCCCATAATCGCCTTGTGCCATCATTCCAGGATAAATATCTGCTGTGCCAGGGCCCCAGTTCCAGCAGTCGGTACCATAACAGCCACCATTTTCTTTTAGCCAGCCGTTATTTACCCCATAAAAAGATAAAGGACCAGCAAAGAAAATACCATCTGTATCAAGCAACCATTGTTTCTCATTACCAACGCCACCAGAAAGGGCAGTCCATAATGGGTCATTAACATATTGTAAATTGTCAGAAGTTACTTTAACAACTACAGAATCCATGTTAACAACCATGCCTCCGGTAGATACTGCAAATTTGATGGTGTAATCACCAGCGAAAGCAAACTTCACCGTATCCGTCATTCTGTTAGAGGTACCTGTTCCATAATCCCACATTGGCAGGGTACCTGGAGTAAGGTTTTTTAGGATTACCGTGTTTCCACCAGGGTCCGCCTGTAGATCCTGGGTTACTGTAAAATTAATATCAGCTTTATCAAGTACCTCACCCATCTTGTGCTCATCCTTTTTACAGGCGATCATCAACAATGGCAGCATCAGCAGCGCAAGGATTTTTCTATATCGTTTCATTTTATTACAATTAAATTGATGAATAACTACCAGCCTGGGTTTTGAACCAGTGTACCATTAGATAAATTGATCTGTGTATAAGGTATTTGTTGCAAACCTTTAGTTGCGATTACATTAGCAGCAGCAATGGACTTTTGCGCAGGTGCACCACCATTTAATACCGTAGTTGTTTCCGCAATCTGTTGCGCTGCTTTATCGATACCCTGACGTAACAAGTCATAATAACGGATACCTTCTAATGCAAGCTCCAAACGTCTTTCTTTAATGATGTTATCTGCTGATACTGTTAACGGTGTAAAAGCCTCTTTATAGGCACGTTGTCTTACCATGTTAAAATAGCTTTGTGCATTTGCACTTCCCAGTTCGGCAGCCATTAATAATACATCAGCATAACGGATAGAAACATAATCCTGAAATTGCGCAATCTGAAAATTAGAGTTACCATAACTTTCTGGCAATGGCTTTCCGTCCTCACCAATCATTACACTATATTTTTTACCCCAGTATCCGGTGTATTCTCTTGTTTTACCTTGATTGGTAAAAGGTAATTTTTCATCAACAATAGAAATAATGGAAGCCGATTTACGCGTATCTGTAGCAGCATACGCACTCCACAACTTCGGACTAACCGTCTGTCCACCCCATCCGTTTCCATAAGGAAAAATCGCCTGCTCTCTCATACTAACCATAACCATCCAGTGGTTACCATCAGTATTACCATTATAATCACTGGTGTAAGTATATTTAATAGCGAAAACAGTTTCTTTATTGTCTTCACCAGCATAACTGCCTACAGAGGCTGCTGGCCAAAGTTTTGCGAAATCTTCAACCAGGCCGTAACCACCGTTAGTAATTACATCTTCCATATAAGTTAATGCTTCGTTTTTAGAAACTAAGCCTACAAGGTCGCCTTTAGCATAATAACCAGTGTAAAACAAGAATACTCTTCCTAATAATGCTTCTGCAGCATATTTAGTTACACGTCCGCGTTCTGTAACCGGTTGAGCAGCATATCCAGTTGCAGGCATGTTGTCTGCAGCAAATTTTAAGTCACCAGCAATTACTTTATAAACCTCATCCGGATTGGATTGTGGAAGATTTTCTGCCGAAGGTTCTGTTAACAAAGGAATATTTCCCCATAAACGAACCATGTCAAATAATAAGTAAGCACGAAGAAAACGAGCCTCAGATTCATACCTGTTTCTTAGTGTGGCATCAGTTCCCCATTCAATCTGATCCATTTTACTGATCAACATGTTACAACGGTAAAGTGCTTTGTAATACAAAACCCAGTTACGTTCGTACAAGTTTTGATCCGATGGAGAACGTGCCTTATCGAATTCATCAATCATCTGGTAGTTAAAACCATCAGAATTTCCGGCACCACCAAAAGCGTTGTCAGACATTACTTCTGCCGCAACCGGCAATGCAACACCTTCAGACCATACCACTTGCAAGCCATCGTAGCAGCCCACTAATGCGGTATAAGCATCTTTTGGTGTCTTATAGAAATTCACATCTGTTACCGTCGTAATAGGTTCGGTATCCAGAAAACTTTTTTTGCAAGCCCCTAATGATAAAAGGAGGACTGCTATAGTACATATTTTAATAGCTTTCATAATATTTAAAATCAGGATAATTAAAATCTAATATTTGCGCCGAACATAAATGTTCTTGGTCTTGGGTAATAACCTACATCCACTCCAGATGAAAAGCCTTCAGATCCGTAACCGATTTCCGGGTCCATTCCATCATATTTGGTAAATGTGTAAAGGTTTAAAGCTGCGGCATATAACCTCACTTGTTTTAAATAACCTTTCTTTATCACTCTCCCCAAATCATAACCAACGGTTACATTACTGATTCTTAAATAATCTCCTTTTTGGATGTATAAATCAGAGAAATTTGTCCAGTTTCTATTATCTTCTGTTACACGAGGCATCGTATTAGAAGTTCCCTCTCCGTGCCACCTGTCTAAAATCCTGGCGGTGTGGTTTCCGTATTGATTCGATTGATTTCTATAAGATTGTACAATGTCATTTCCTGCAACACCTGAAGCAACAACAGAAACATCGAAACCTTTGTAATCAGCTGATAAGGTTATACCAAATGTATAATCAGGGTTAGGATTTCCAATCATTGTTCTATCTGAATTGTCAATTACACCATCACCATTCTGATCTACATATTTCACATCTCCAGGCATCGCTGTAGGCTGTATTACTTTACTACCAGATCTGTAGTTTGACACTTCAGCTTCATTCTGGAAAATACCTGCAGTTTTTAGACCCCAGAAATAACCAATAGGGAAGCCACTTTGTGCACGGTAGAATTCTAATGAATTATCAAATAGTTGACCCGTTAAACCGTGTACAATACCATCTGCTGTAGGAATGTTTCCTACTTCATTTTTATTGTAAGCACCGTTTACTCCAATCGAATAATTGAAATCACCAACATTGTTTTTGAAGGTCAAAGCCAACTCAATACCGCTGTTTTTCACATTACCACCATTAATAAATGGGGCGTCAGCACCTGCAGTAGCTAAAATTGGTGCAGAAATTAACCAATCTTTGGTCGTTTTTTTATACCAGTCAAAATTAACGGTAAACTTTCCATCAAGCATGTTAGCGTCAAAACCAACGTTAGCCTGCTCAGAAGTTTCCCATTTTAATCCAGGATTACTAATTCTGCTTGGATAAGCGCCAGGAATTAAAATACCCTCTTCACCAAAGTTGTAATTTGTATTATCTAACTTAATTGGCGCCAGGTATTGGAAAGCAGCAATATTCTGATTTCCTACTTGTCCCCAACTCGCTCTAATTTTTAAGAAATCTAACCAGCCTTTCTGGCCTTCCATAAAATCTTCACTTGTAACTACCCATCCTGCAGACACAGAAGGGAAATAACCCCAACGGTTTTGCGCAGCAAATCTTGATGATCCATCCGCTCTGAAGGTAGCGTTCAATAGGTATTTTTGTTTGTAGTTATAGTTTACCCTACCGAAATACGACATCCTGCGATCAGCATCATATGGCGCACCGGTAATAGAAATACCAGCTACTGTTTTACCCGTTGCATTGCTTAACCAGGCATGGTCTAAATCTTCAAAAATCAAATTTGTGTTACTTCCATAAAGAGAAGAACCATCTGATTGGTAAGCAGAACTACCTGCCATCACTTCAAATGAATGGTCGTTTTTTACATCAAATTTATATGTTAATAAGTTATCCCAGATTAACGATTTTCCTTTGTTCATCGATTGCGTAGCCCTGGTCGTAATGCTATAAGCATAAGCAGAAAGCTGATAAATTGGGGTAAAAGAGCGACTTTCGCCTGCACTATAATCCATACCTAAACTGGTGCGGAATGTTAAGTTTTTAATAGGTTGTACTACTAAATAAACATCACCTAATAAACGCTGGCTATTCCTTGTGTTCTGGTTATTATAAACCATTTGTGCATAAGGATTTGCCTCCCCATTATTCCAGGTAGAGTTACTGTTGTCAAAGAAGTTTCCTTCTTCATCATACATTGGCACAAACGGACTCACACTAAATGCAGCACGTAAGGAGTTGTTATATTGATTACCAACACCAATACCATTGTTTTTAATATCAGTATAAGTTAAATGCTGACCAACCTTAATAACATCTTTGTAAAAGTTGTGCTCACTGTTAATTCTAAAACTATAACGTTCGTAGTTAGATAAACCTTTACCACCAACAATACCTTCCTGGCCAGTGTACGACATTCCGGTAGAAAATACCGAAGCATCAGAAGCACCTGAGGCGCCAAATGAATAGTTTTGAGTTAAGGCATCCTTAACAAACATCTCATCCATCCAATTCGTTCCTTCACCTAAAGCAGCAATTTCTGCATTGCTAAAAAGTGGCTGTTTTCCACCGTTAATGGCAGCTTCGTTCATAATTGATGCATATTGAGAAGAATTTAACAGGTCTATCTTCTTTGGTACATTTTGTACACCTGCATAAGCATCAAAAGTAATCTGTGCAGACTGACCTTTTTTACCTGTTCTGGTGGTAACCAAAACAACACCATTTGCAGCTTGCGAACCATAGATTGCCGCAGAAGCCGCATCCTTAAGAATATCAATCGATTCGATATCCGCAGAGTTCAAATAGGTAATGTCATTAGTTAAAACCCCGTCCACTACGTAAAGCGGACCAGAGTTACCAATTGTACCCAAACCACGGATGGTTACTTTCATTCCTTCTCCTGGCTGACCAGAAGTAGAAGCAATTTGTACACCCGGACTTTGTCCTTGCAGACCTTGCAATGCGTTAGTTGTGCTCTGTCTCTGCAAAGTTTCTCCTTTTACCTGCACTGTAGCGCCAGTAATCAGTTTTTTCTGTTGCACACCATAACCAACAACCATCACTTCATCCAGTTCGTTGTTAGATTCAGCAAGACCTACATTAACAATGTTACTTTGTCCTACGGTAACCTCTTTAGTGGTATAACCAATAGAACTTACTTGTAATACATCGCCTGTTTGTGCATTAATCACATAAGCACCATCATTATTGGTTCCGGTTCCACCGGTTTTGCCTTTAACTTTTATCATGGCACCTGGTATCGGCATACCATCCGATGTACCCGTTACCTTTCCGCTAATCTGCTTCTCTTGTGCGTTTAATGCGGGACTTATCATAAGTAATGAAAGAAAAAGCAGCAGAAAAACGCTTTCTCTTTTTATTCCCGATTTTTTTTTCATGCCGTTCATCATAATGTTGTAAATAATTGATTCATTTATTGGGGTTTTTATTTGGTTATAATTTAATTACTGTTTGTTTACCTGAATATTTCACTTCGTGATCAGCCTTTTGGTTAAAATCGAGTGATTTTGCTTGATTAGCCGAAATCACCACTACCCTGATGGTTCTGTTTTGCAACATTCCTTTAAAAGTGCCTTTACGCGCAGCAATCGTTAATGATTTTGTTGCTTCGCTATAATTAAAATCGATGGTTGCAAATGCACCTTTCTCGTAATTGTAGTTAGTGCCTTCATCTTCATAAAGCGAGAAAGTAGCATCCTTACCTGTATACACAAATAAGGTAAGCGGATCGGCAGGTTTTTCTGATGTATATTGTAAAGATGGGCCTGTTGGTAATATCGTACCTTCTTTCACATATACTGGCATCGTTTCATAGGGTGCATCAGCTTTGATTTCCTGCCCACCATTATAAAATTTACCAGAATATAAATCAAACCAACCCTGGCCCGATGGAAGGTAAACCTTGCGGTTTCTGTCTTTATAAGTATATACCGGATTGATTAATAAGGAAGGGCCAAACATAAAGGCATCGTTTAAGTTAGACGCTTTTAAATCCTGAGGAAAATCCATCATTAAACCACGCATCATGGTATAGTCCTTTTGATACGTTTGTCCGGCCAATGAATAAATATAAGGCATTAAGCGGTACCTTAACTGGTTATAATATACCATGCTTTTATAAGCAGGATGATCGGCTGGTGCAATATTGTAGATCTCCCTGAACGGATACTGACCATGTACTCTAAATAAAGGAACAAAGGTTCCAAACTGGTACCAACGTGCATTTAATTCACGCCATTCTTCTAAATCAGCACCCTTTGCTTCTTCGTAGCGTTTTTCAACAGAAAAACCACCAATATCCATCGTCCAGTAAGGCATTCCTGATAGCGAGAAGTTAACACCTGCACCTATCTGTGATTTCATATCTTCCCAACGGGAAGCAATATCACCACTCCAGGCGGCGGCAGCATAACGTTGTAAGCCTGCATAGGCAGAACGGGTTAAAATAAATACCCGATCATTTGGTTTCACCTGGCGCTGACCTTCATAAATACCTTTAGCATTTACTAATGGAAATGCATTAAAATAAGTAGTCGAAGAACCTGCATATGTTGGGTTCATCAAATCTTTCCGGTGTTGTACAGAAATATTAGAGTGCATATCCGGTTCTGTGGCATCCATCCACCAGGCATCAATGCCCTTGCTGTATAACCTTTTATTCATCAGGCTCCATAAGGCTTCTCTTGCTTTCGGATTAAAAGCATCATAAAAAGTGTTTTCATAACCTTTGCCTATCCAGTCGCGACGACCTTCTTCAATATTTCTCTTATATAAGAAGTCTTTTTTATCAAATTCATCATAGATATCAAAACCTTTATTAAACTTCGGCCATACAGAAATCATGATGTTCACGTTCTGTTTGTGTACCGTTTTGATCATATTATCCGGGTTTGGAAAACGTGCTGGATCAAACTCCTGGCTTCCCCATTCTGGTTCTTTCCAGTAGGACCAATCCAAAACAATGTTATCCAAGGCAATTTTACGATCACGGAATTCTTTTACGGTCGACAAAATATCGTCCTCAGTTTTATACCGTTCACGGCTTTGCCAGAATCCCATGGCCCATTTAGGCATTAACACTGCTTTACCTGTTACGGTACGGTATCCAGAAATTACCTGATCTGCATTTAAACCTGCAATAAAGTAATAGTCAACCGCAGCACCAGATTCAGAGTGTAAGGCAAAAGTGTTTTTCAATTCTTCCGGAGCCGGAGTTAATACCGTCAAGCCTATATAAGACTCTGTGCCATCTGGCAGCCATTCCATCTTAAACTTAACTTTTTTGTTTTTTACCAATTCCATATCCACAATTGCAGATCCTGGATTCCATGCTTGGCGCCAATATTCGGCAACAAGTTTACCATCTAACCATACCTTAATATAACCAGCATACTTTAACTGTAATTGGTATAAGCCGCCTAAGCCACTTTCCACATCGCCCTCATAAGTAACTATAGCATCGTTCATAGCTACACCAGCTGGAAATTTATGCTGATCGCTTAACCAGTTCTGAGAGATCTCAGAAACCGGACGCGTTAGCACAACTTTTTTAGGTGCCGACTTTAATGCATAACTAGCGGTTAACCATCCTTCTTTGCCATCTTTAGAAATCAAGCGTAAAGCATTTAAATCATCATACTCTCGCATATCACCAGCACGGGTAATGGAGTAGTTATCCCATAAAATACCATAACCTTTATTTGATATCACAAATGGCACAGCAATTTCCGTGTTGTATTGTACAAGATCAACACGGCGACCTCTGTAATTTACCAGGCCCTGCTGGTGCTGTCCTAAACCATAATAGGCTTCATTTTCTTGCGCATCAAATAACTGTGCAACCTGGAATGACGGCTCACCATTATATACTTTAGGCAGTAACGCCGGAATAGCATTTTTACTTTGTGCCAGGAGTAACTGGTTGTTCTGATCAAGATATGTAATTAGTCCTGTTTTTGTAGATACCTGCACTTTTAATGCTGCGGTACTTAATACCACAACTTCATTTTCTGATTGTACAGAAAACTTAACATTTGTACTTGATGGTTTAACAGACATCAAACTCTTATCTGCAGGAAAATCTTTTCCAGAAATAGAAGTAACATGAATAATCTGATCGTTTACCGGTTGAAGACGAATCTTTTTAACGCCGGTAACGGAGTTTGGAATTGAAATTTCAACCCCTGAAGATGTTTGTTGATAGACGTTTTTTTCTTGTCCGTTCACCTGAAGGCAAAAGAAAATACTGCCGAAAAGAATAACGGATTTGACCCTGATTTTACGCATAGTAATAATACTGTTTATACTCGGTTTATTAGTCCCTAAAATATCAGGATTGCACTTAGCACAGGGTATGCATATGATAACAATTAGGTATCGATATGTTAACAGTACAGGCTTAAGACCATTCAGAAGCTATTTTGCTAAGAATTTGATGCCGCATATACGGATGGCAGCACATCAAACTCCTGCTTAAAATATTTACTGAAGTGTTTAGGATTGCTGAATCCAACGGTATAAGCTACCTCGGCAATAGTCATTTGCGACTTCAGCAATAAGGGTTTTGATTTTTGTAAACGGTACAAACGGATATACTCTAGCGGTGTTTTTCCGGTTAACGGAAGTATCTTTTTATATAGCCCTACCCTGCTCATGTGAAGATCGGCACTTAACTGATCTACCGTATAAGAAGCATCTCCTAAATGCGCTTCCAGAAGTAAAGAAAGTTGCCTGATAAACTTATCATCCACCGATTCAATGGTCGTCTCCGCAGGTTTAAAGTCTACCTGCTTTTGATAGGTTTTTTTCGACAAAGCTTGCTGTTGCAACAAGTTTTTAATCTTTGATTGTAAAATCCCGAAGTTAAAAGGCTTAGTCATGTAGTCGTTGGCACCTGTTTCCAAACCATTTAACTGTTGCGCCTCTGTGGTCAATGCTGTTAATAGAATCACCGGGAGATGTGCCGTACGTTTATCCGACTTGATTTTCTTACACAAATCCGTTCCATTCATCTCCGGCATACTCACGTCACTCACAATCAGGTCGGGATGGCAAGCCAGAATTTTCTGCCATCCATCCTTACCATTTACGGCCTCCACAATTTGGTAATACTCTTTCAGGTTATCCTTAAGGTAAAACCTGAAATCATCATTATCTTCAACCAACACCAGTACAGGTTTTTTGCTTTTCGCATCAACTTCTTGTTCCTGTTGGTTACTTTGCGGTTGTTCAATCAGTGGTTGTGATATCACCACTTCTTCTGCCTGCACCGCTTCCTCCGCAAACCACAAGGTAACAGTAAACGTACTCCCTTTATTTACTTCACTATCAACAGTGATGGTACCGCCATGCATCTTTACAAACTCTTTAGTGATGGATAATCCAATACCACTACCCTGGTTTACCATAGAGTCAGGAATTTCATCCTGGAAAAACCGCTCGAAGATCAGCTCATGTTTATCCTTTTCCATACCGATACCCGTATCCTGCACCACAATCTTTAATTCGGTTTTATCCTGTTCTATGGTCCGGGCATGCAACATCAGGGCTACCCTGCCTCCTGCAGGTGTAAACTTAAAAGCATTAGACAGCAGGTTAAAAACAATACGCTCCACCTTATCAGGATCAAAAAAGGTCACCATGCTTTTCCGGTCTGTAGAAAAGCTTAACCTGATGTTATTGCGGTCGGCCACATCCGTAAATGAATAACATAACTCCTTAATAAATAACACCAGGTTATCCTGCTTAAGTTGCAACTTCACCTCATGAACCTCCATCCTTCTGAAATCCAGCAACTGGTTAACCAGGTTTAACAACCTGCGCCCGTTTCGCTGAATCATCTGCAGCTGGGTTTTCTCTCCCGGAGCGGCTTCTTTAATCAATTTTTCCAGGGGCGTGATGATTAACGACAAAGGCGTCCTGAACTCATGACTCACATTAGTGAGAAACTTAATTTTTAGCAAATCAAGCTCATGCATCCGCTTTGCTTGCTGCCGCTCCTGTTCCAGCAAAAACTTATTTCGCGCCTTTCTTATCCCTGTGCGTCTCAACAGGAACAAGGTGCCGCCAATACAAAGAATGTAAATAAGGTAGGCCAATTTAGTTTTCCAAAAAGGAGGCAAAATGATTACCTTCAAACTGGTTTCGTTATCCAGCCAATTTCCCGATGCATCGGTAGATACCACCTTGAACACATATTCTCCAGGGTCAATGTTCGTATAAGTTGCCCGTCGGTTATTTTCCTGAAGCTCCTGCCACTGCTGATCGAAACCCTCCAGTTTATATTTATACCTGATCTTTTGCGGACTAAAAAAGTTGAGTGCTGCAAAATCCAGGGCAAAACCATTCTGGCTGTATTTCAACTCCAGGGTATCTGTAAAATGAAGTGAATTCTTCAGGAGCACCTGGTTGTCGACTATGGCACCCACACCTACTTTTTTATTAGCTAATTGTAAATCCGATAAAACTACCTGGGGCTTGCTGTCATCCTTCTTAATATTTTCAGGCCTAAAAACATTAAAACCATTTGCCCCGCCAAACAATAATACACCAGACCGGGTTTTATACCCTGCATTTGCATTAAAAGCATTTCCTTGCAAGCCATCTTGTTCATCAAACTTCCTGAAGAAATAAGTGAAGTCACCTGTGGCTGGTTTATTTACCCTAATGTTAAATAAACCATTGGCCGTACTTACCCATAAATTCCGTTGGTTGTCTTCAATAACTTTCAGGGTCGTTTTTTCTGTAAGGCCATCTTTCTCTTCAAAATTTCTGAACTGCTTACTTTTCGGATCAAACCTACTCAACCCATCGCGGGTAGCTATCCATATGTAACCATGACTATCCTGCATCAGGTCGTAAACAATATTATTGATCAGGCCTTTGCTTTGTCCCGGTGTATTTTCATAATGTATAAACTTACCATTGGTTTGTAGCACATCAATCCCATCGGCACTACCCACCCATATGTTGCCAGCTTTATCTTCAATCAAACAAGAAATGAAGTTAGACTTTACACTATTAGGCGCATCTGCTTTATAATGATGAAAAACGCCTGTTTCCCGATCCATGCGATCCAGCCCACCACTCAAAGTGGCTACCCAAAACCGGCCCTTACTGTCCTCCAGGATGTCCCAAACCCGGTCATCGGCTAAACTTTTAGGGTTATCAGGCTGATGTTTATAATGCTTGAATTGCTTACCATCATACCTGTCAAGTCCCCCAAAATAGGTACCGATCCAAAGTATCTTTTGTTTATCAATATAAAGACTCACAATAATATCGTTGCTAATGCTGTTAGGGTTACTAGCATCATGGCGGTACCGTTTGAACTGACCGGTTTTACGGTTAAAATAGAACAGTCCGCCGCCATTGGTACCAATCCAAAGATTTCCCTGGTCGTCTTCAACAAAACGGTTTATGTCATCATAGGTTAACCCATTCGGGTTTGAACCCTGGTGACGGTAAAGCGGGAACTTTAAAATCTTCTCATGATAATAACTGATTCCTTTTTTAAAGGTACCGATCCAGATAATTCCCGATGTATCCTTATATATACTGGTGATGCTATTCTGCCCAATGCTCTTTTGGTCATCTTCCCGGTTAACCAGGTAACGGATACTAAAATCACGTTTATTTAATAGGTTTACGCCCCCATGGTCAGTGGCAATCCATATTAATCCATTATTATCCTGTAGAATTCCATTGATCAGGTTATTGTTCAGGCGCATTACACCTTTGTCAACAAAACGTTTTTCACCTGTAGCTGGGGCATAATAGTCAATCCCCCGCTGGTTGTTTAAAGTATATATCCAAAAGTCACCCTGTTTGTCCAAAAACATCTTAAAGTCCTGATAATCCGTGGTCTTCATTTTTTGGAATACCAATAAACGTTGTTGAACTTTCCCTGTTTTCCCATCAAGTCTCTCTAAGGTTTTATCCTGATGGATTACCCAGATTTCACCTTTCGGACCTTTTTGTATAGCAGACACCGGTGCTTTTGCTAAAGAACCTTTACTCTTCCCATCGCACTTTAAATGTATCGTCTTTCTTGTGGACACCTCATATTTAAAGATCCCTTCCTCAACGGCATTAAACCAAAAGTTACCTTCGTCATCTTTTAAAATATCCCTAATCGTTTTTGTCACTATGTTTAAGCCTTTCAAGTAAGCTTTTACATCACGGCTAAAAGTTTCGTTTAGGCCATTATATATATTTGGCCCGCTTCTGGTTTCAATATAAAGGCGATGGTCAGGTAACTCAAAAATATCAGTGATAAAATCATTACTAATGGAAGTAAGGTCTCGAGGATCGTGTTTAAAAACTTTAATGGCGTAACCATCATAACGGTTTAAACCTGAGAATGTTCCAAACCATAAAAACCCTTTGGCATCCTTTCTTATTGCATTAACCTGGTTATGAGAAAGGCCATCACGCAAGTCGATACTGGAAAACTGAATCTGGTTGGGTTGTCCGTAAACCGCTGTAACGACAAAGAAAATAACAAGGAAAAGAATTGTATTGAGGCGCAAGGTTATTAACTAAGTTAGTTTATGGTTGGTTAGTATAAGCAAACTTACAGATTTTTTTAAAGTAAAAACAAGGATTATGAAACCATATGCTAGTTAAATAACAGTAAAAGAGGTCAATCAAGCTGAAAAGAAGAATAACGAAAACTTTATTCTAATATATCATGTTGTGTATATAATGGTTAAACCTAATTGATCCTGACTCAAGTGTCTCACCTATAATTCTACATCATAATGAATACCGTTTTCAACAATAATACACCAGTTTTAGATTTAGGAAACGGCACCGCCCTTATCTCCATTGCAAATTTCTTTAAGCCCATAGTTGACGACCTTAGTGATTTTGGGCGCATCGCAGGTGCAAGCGTGATTAATAGCGTGTATGCCCTGGGCGGTAAACCTTTATCTGCTAGAGCCATTTTAGGATGGCCTGCTGATCAGTTTTCTCTGGAAGATGCAAATCAGATCATGAAAGGCGCAAGAGTGATTTGTTCAGAGGCTGGAATTATACTTTCTGACCAGCATCAAATTAATGCTGCCGAGCTGGTATTCGGTTTAGCGGTGAATGGTCTTATAAATAGTGACGAGTTAGTTCAACATTCTAATGCAATATCTGGATGCCGCCTTTATCTCACAAAACCCCTGGGCTTAGGCATTCTTGCCACCGCCAAAGTTAAAGGGTTATTAACACCTGAAGACTCGGATTTAATGTTAAAAAGCATGCTTACACTTAACAAATTAGGTCAGACATGGTCGCAAATTAAAGGGGTAAAGACCATGACGGAGGTTACAAGTATTGGTCTATTAGGTCATCTAATAGATATATGTGAAAAAAGTGGACTATCTGCCGTTATCGATTTTAAAAGTGTGCCAACTATCCACTCCATTATGTATTACGTGAGCAAAAATTGCTGTCCCCCAGACTCATTGAAAAATTGGAAAAATTATAAAGATAAGGTTAGTCTGCTTACAGAAAAACAAAAACAGATACTTGCAGATCCAGAAATTGGTGGTGGGTTATTGGTAGTCGTAGCCGACGAGGGTGTTGATGAATTTGAAAGTTTGCTAAGTTCCAACAAGATTAGCGCCAGGTCATTTGGCTGGCTAAGAGAACCAAATGGTGGCGAATTAATCCAGGTAATTCCGGATTAGTCAATATTCAAATTCTTTTTCCAAATATAACGCGTAAAATCATATTTAGAATATGGTGGACAGGCACCTGGTTTGGCAGTAATAAATGCCCCCATGGCCACGGCATAATCAAGTGTAGCTTCTACAGTTTGCTCGCTTAGCTTCATGGCAAGGAAAGCGGCCAGAAATGAATCGCCACTACCAATAGTATCAGCCACCCTTGTTGGATAAGCTGGGTAATCATACCGATAATTTTCTGTGTAATAAGTAGCCCCTTTACTGCCTTTGGTAATGACCATTTCTGCCATCTTAAAACGGTTAAACAGCATATCAATCGCTTCTTCTTCCTTACGGCAATTTTTACTGTACCAACCAGCAATCAGCAATAACTCACTGCTGTTTAACTTCACCAAATTTGCTCTTTTAAGCAGGTCGTCAATAACATTAGGTTCATAATGGGGTGCACGAAGATTCACATCAAAAACATGGTAGCTGCCATATTGCAGCATTTTATACAACGTTTCTCTGGAGACAGTGTTTCGGCCACTCAGCGACCCAAAAACAAAAGCTGCGGCTTCATCAAGTAAAGGAGCATACTCAGGTTTCCAGCTGATAAAATCCCAAGCCACCGGGGATAAAATTTCATAACTCACCTCTTTTGTTTCGGGGTCAATGTTAGCTTCCACTACACTGGTTTCCCGCAAATAATCAACCTGTATCCGGTTTACCGGCAGGTCCATTTCATTCAAAAAGCTAATCAAAGCATCGCCTGAAGTATCTTGACCAACACGACTAATTAACTGGCTATCGATGCCTAGTCGGTGTAAATGATAGGCCACATTCATAGGTGCGCCACCCGGTCTGCGTCCCTCAGGTAGGTTATCCCATAATATCTCTCCAAAACATACAACTGATTTTTTTCGGGATTTGTTATTCATAACAAGTGATGAGTTTTATACCTAAGATACATAAAACATCAATCACCACCTATCAAAAAACCATATGGCTTAAGTATGGGCACATGATCGAAAAAAATCTTAAGCATGCCCAGAATCGGGATGGCCAGAATCATGCCCGCAATACCCCAAATCATTTCCCCAATAACGATAGCGATAATCGTAAACAATGGATTAATATTAACCTGCTTACCTACAACCATAGGTTCCAGCACATAAGTCTGTATAAATTGCACCACTAAATACGTTACCACTACGCCAATAAGCATTTTACTATCTCCCCCCTGTGCAGTAACGGCAAGCAGCGTAATCGCAGTGCCGGTGAGGTTACCAATAAAAGGAACGATCTCCAGCAGGCCACACAATACCGCAAAGAAAATAGCGCTTTTTACACCTACTAGGCTAAAACCTATGCCATACATTACCCACAACATCCCAATCATCATGGCCATACCACCCAGGTATTGTCTTGACACCTGCACAGATTGGTTAACTATGTCACCGGTGTTGCTTTCTTCACCTCTTGGAACCATTTTTATCAGTGCTTTTTTAAGGTGTGAGCGATAAAACAACAATAAAAACAGGTATACGGTTACCAAAACCGTATTGATCAGCACACCGGTAACCCCAGCAGCAAAACCGAAAAGCATATCGCCACCACCGCCAGCCTGACTTTCTTTAATTACTTCCTTTTGCTGTGCATGCGTAATGCCTACAGTAGTATTGATCCAGTTTCTAATCTGGTCAACGAAACCAATTAATTTGCTCTGCATATTGCCCATTTGTGAAGCGAAGTCATTGAGCTGCCAGGAAAGGAAAAAGAACACCAGACCTACAAAGGTATATAACGCTAATACTGCTAAAAAAGCAGATACTCCGCGGTGCATACCTTTACTTTCGCACCAATTACACACTGAAACAAACAACATACTTAGTATGCCGGCAAGTGCCAGGGGAATTAAAAATTCGCGGGCGATATACAAAATGCCCACCACCAGGGTAAATAAGAAAAATACGTTTACAAGTCGCTGTAGCTTCATAGTCAGGTTAAAATTATCAAATAATTAGTTTCATTCCATCATGGGCACAAGGCAGTTCCACCTGATCAGTAGCATCAAGCATTTCCTGATCAAAATGTGTAAGCAACAACTTTTTACATTGCAGTTCGCCGCGGTGTTGCATCATGGTATGGTAGTTCAAATGTCCCTTTACAACAAGGTTGAAAAAAGTGCATTCGCAAATAAACAGATCGGCATCCTTCGCTAAATTGATCAGGTTGTCGCACCAGGAAGTATCGCCAGAATAACTGATCACTTTATCACGGAGCTGAAACCTTAAGCCATGTGGCATGGCTTGTTCTGTATGAACAACTGAAAAAGCCTTCAGTGTAAAATGGTCTGTGATTAACGCTTGCGCTGTGGTGTATGCGGTGTAAATAAATTGGCTGGAGTCCAGGTTTCTTGCCGAGCCTGGATACAAAAGATCAAAAAGCTGTTGGGTACGTTCTTTAATGCCTGGCGGACCAATGATATACAATGGTTTAAGCCTCGGGGTTTGCAGGCTATCTAACAACAAAAAAGGTAATCCTCCAAAATGGTCACCATGTAGATGAGATATCAGCACATAGTCGAGCGTAGCAATATCTACATGGCTTTTTTTCAAAGCTGGGCCTGATGTAGCCCCACAATCGATTAATAACCGCAGCGCACCACTTGATACATAAAAACAAGTGTAATGGTTTCCACCGCTGCCAAAAGCATCTCCACAGCCAATAATTTCTAAGTTAACCTCCATCCTGTATAATCTATCAAGGGTTATACCCCTTATGTTTAAACACAAAAAGAGAGCTAAATGTTCGGGCAACCACAGCTTAACCCCAACTGCAATTAAAATTCACTTTTGATTTAATTCGAACACAAACCAAAAAATCCCGCCAGGGCGGGATTTTTAAATATTAATACCAGGTGATGCTTAGAACTTATAGGTAAGTACCCCTGAGAAATTTCTTGGTGCTACCCTGTCAATAAAACTGGTACGATAAGCGTCGTATCCTACTTTATCGAAGACATTATTGACCAATAACCGCAGACCGATATTTTTTGTCAGTGGGTAAGCTACCTGTGCATTGACAATGGTATATGCTTTATTGTACCATGGTGCCGTATTCGGGTCAATGGCATGGTATTGCACCCCATCCTGCGTCCAGTCATTATATGGACGCTCGCCCAGGTAATAAACGCCTGCACCAATATTCAATCCATCTAAAACATTGTTTTGGAAAGTATAATTAGCATAAATGTTATAGGTATGTTTTGGTGTGTTGTTTGGTGCAGAGCCTGGAATAAAGGTCGAGTGATCTTTGTATTGTGCATCTATATATGCATAACCGGTAACTACTTCCAGATTTGGCAATATTTTACCTGTTAACTCCACTTCTACCCCTTTACGTTCGTCGTTACCGCCTTTAGCATAATAACCAGTGGGTTGTACAATACCATTCTCATCAACATTGAAAACCTCCAGGTTCATGTCGCTATTGTTGATTTTATAAAAAGTGACATTGAAACGTAAACGGTCATTGAACCATTCAGATTTGATACCTGCCTCGATCTGGTCAATACGCTCAGACCCTAGTGCTTCGCCATTAATGTCAACCACTGATGCTGAACGTGGGTTGGTGCTATTGGTGTAAGATCCAAATACATTGAATCCTGGCTTTAAAGTAAACATTACCCCAGCCATCGGGTTCCAGAAACTTGAAGTAACACTTTCTACCCCATCATCTTTGGTTTTATTGGTGCTGTAACGAACTCCACCATAAGCTCTGGCCCAGTCTGTAACCTGGATCACATCCTGAATGGTGATACCAAAACGGTAGTCGTACGACTGTGTTTCATTGGTGATGGAAAAAGGAGTTAAGCCTGAAGGAAGGATGTTGGTCACCGTAGTTGGATCTAATACATTGATCTGATCTACCGCAATGGTGTTATAAGTTGGCTGATACAGGTCCATGTAACGGTAATCTGCACCTACCTGGAAAGTATGTGAAATACCACCGGTTTTAACTTTCTGGCCAACTAAATCCAACTGGAATACCGTGTTTTTATCTTCACGGGTTGAGTTATGAGCAATAGAGCGATTATATATGTTAACCTGATCTACATTGATGCCTGCACCTTTTGCTGCAGCTAATCCACTTTTAATTCCATCACTATCATAATTAGAGTGGAAAACCGCAGCACGTAAATAGAGCTGATCATTCAGGTCATGTTTAAAACGCGCGGTATAAGTGCTGTGTTTAGTATCCGTTTTATCTGATTCAAACCCTAAAAACCGTTCAGTCGGAAGGTCATAAATTTGGTTCTGTTTGTTACCTACAGCTAAGTTTACCGTCCCTACATCAATTCCCTGTTTCTCCTTCAGGTAATCCATTTCTAAAGTTAAGGTGCTTCGCTCAGTTGGGCGCCATTCCAACGATGGGTTAATATAAAAGGACTCATTACCCATGAAATCACGGAATTTACCCCCATTTTCATAAGCACCGTTTAAACGCACGGCCAATGTTTTAGACTCATTAACCACACCTTGAACGTCAAAAGTTGGTCTGATCAAACCCCAGCTTCCTGCACGGAAAGACACCTGGCCTGTATTTTCAAACTTAGGTGTTTTAGTCACCACATTAACAATTCCACCTGGTCCACCTAAATCTGTAGAAGCACCCATGGTGATGGCACTGGCACCTTTTAACACTTGGATACTCTCCACACCCTGCATATCCGTCGAAAAGCCTTGTCCGCGAAAATCCGTCATCACCCGCACACCGTTTTTCAAAACAGGGATGCCCCTGAAACCACGTGAAGAAATACTTTCTTTTACGCCACCATAAGTAGAATAGGTGTAAACGCCGGGTACGTTACGTACACCTTCAATTACACTCAGGGCACCTTGTTGTTCAATCAGTTTATTCGATATGACAGATATACTCTGGATCTGCTCACTAGCTTTTAGCGGTAGTCTGGTAATGGCATCTAACTTTTCTGTTGGTTTATTGGCCGTACCAAAAACCTGCACTTCAGATAATCCGTTTAATGCTGGCTGTAATGTGAAATAGACTTCTTTCGTTTCTGTTCCAACTTCGATTTCCGCAGTTTTCTGCTGATAGCCAACCAATTTCGCTTTAATCGTATATTTTCCTTGAGGTATGTTATTAAAACTAAAGTTTCCATTTTCATCTGTTCTGGCAGCCGCCGAAGAAGGTGAGATGTTCATGTTTACGGAGGACAAGGCCTCCCCTTTTTCGTTGATAACCCGGCCTTTGATTTGTACATTTTGTGAAAAGGCAACGGTAATCTGCATTAAGCTTAATACAAGGATGGAATATAGTAACTTCATTTATTATTTAGATTTATTCTTAACAGCCGCAAAAGTACTAAGGTTATTGAGATTTGCAAAGGTTATTTAGAATAATTAAAAACAAAATGGAGAGGTTGCTGTATTCTACCGGATGTATATAACTAGGTATAATTATGGTTTACCAATGGGATGTAATTTACAATTCCTGCACTATTTATGGCAAAAAAATAATCTTCCAAAAAATTAATATGAAAAATGACTTTATGGAAAACATCAAAATTAATTTGGTTCAAAAGATATTTAGCATCGTTCTGGGGCTATTCATGATCCTTGCTGCTATCGGGCATTTTACTTTCCAAAGGGCAGAATTCCAGGCACAGGTACCAAATTGGATACCTATCCATAAGGATGTGATTGTTATTTTATCTGGGCTTGCAGAAATTTCCCTGGGACTAGCTATAATATTTTGGACGAAACAAAAAGCTACAGTAGGAATTGCGCTTGCCCTATTTTATGTCATCATATTCCCTGGCAATATTGCCCAATATTTAAATCATACAGATGCTTTTGGACTAAACACTGATCGCGCACGTTTAATCAGGTTATTTTTCCAACCTGTGCTCATCATTTGGGCCTTATGGTCTACAGGTGCGCTTACTTATATTAAACGTAGATTTTCAAAATAGGCGACTACTGCATCTATCGAAAAAAAATATTAATGTGGAAAAAGTGATTAAATAAAAAAGGCAAGCGACCGTTTTACCGTGCTTGCCTTTTTGCTCCCAAGACTGGGCTCGAACCAGTGACCCTCTGATTAACAGTCAGATGCTCTAACCAGCTGAGCTACTTAGGAGTCTTTATTCCCATCCAAATTCCATTTTAAGTGATTAAAACTTGCTTCGTTTTGGGATTGCAATATTAGGACTATTTTCTGGTTTCTGCAACAGCAATTTGAAATAAAATCAACAAAATTGATAAACCATTGGTTTCCAGCAAAAAAACAACTGCAGAAGTGCGGACCTGCAATTCTCAGGTATAGGAGCGTCAAACGGGTGTTAAGCCGCCGTTAGAAGGGGGTTAGAAGGGCTATAGCCGTTTAGAGGCCCTTCAAAGGCCCTTCTAACCCCCTTCTAACCCCCTTCTATCTAAGAATTGGTGTTTACAAAAACTATCGTACAAATTGGCTATATATGCCTGTCTTATACGGGTTTCACTTGACACACTAGGCCTGCTATTTCATGTTAATTCCTGATTTTGGTTTACACACGGCATTGTTATTCCTGAAATAGGTTTACATCAAGCCCTAAAATATTCAGCATACGCCCTGTTTAACTGCTGCCGTATTAAGGATTAACCTTTAAAGTTTTCCCTGCTATATCTTCCCAACGATACAGGTGAAAAGTTTTGTCATCGCTCATGGCTACAAATAGACCATGTTTAAAATCGTTGTTTAATGGAATAGAAACCACATCTGAGCCATCACTTTGGTTGGTTGCGGTTTTAACACTAGTAATTAATTCATGGTGGTGGGCACCGTCCTTACCTTCACGGCTATAGATTTTAAACTGGTTTGCGCTTTGATCCGACACTAAAATATACCCTGTGGTAGCTGAAGTTTTATAAATACTAATGCCTTCATTATCTTCTGTGAAACCTTCTGTTGCAAACAAGGCCAATTCTTTGTTTCCTTTAGCAGGATCTGCATAGTATTTACGAACGCCAACCTGTTCATCTGAATAATAGATATAACCTAATTCGTTATCTACCGCGATGGCTTCGATTTCTTTCTTGCCACTGAAATTTCCGAACTTTCGTACCAGTGTGGCTTTAACCTGGCCCTGACCATCATCTGCCAATGCATATTGCCATAAATAGGTTCCGTCTTTCGGGCCTGTTTTTCTACCTACAATTGCGTGTATCTCTCCGGTAGGACTGGTATACAAAGCTATACCCATTAAATCGCGGTACATTTTATTCGTTTCGCCAACATAAACTTCTATGCCACCGTTATCCACAGGTTGCATATCAGGTAAAGAATAGACCCTGATTTTATTGGTCATCCTTTCCGTGGTGATGGCAACATCAACCTTTTTGCCCCCAAGGGTAAGTCCGTAGGCAATATCTACGTTGTTTGGTCTTTTCAATCCTTTCACTCTTTTTTCGGCAATGATTTTTCCTTTTAAATCGTAGACATATAGACCCCCGTTTTCATCTTTATCCGTACCAATAATTAAGGACTGGGCCGGATCAGCTGGGTTTACCCAGATGGCAGGATCGTCAGTATCAAATTCCACAGGTTCTGTGACATATAAAGGTTGTATTGTTGGACCTGCGTTTGTTGATGTGGAGGTATTGTTGGTGCAGGAAATGAATAGGGTTAAAAAAGCTGCACTTAATATCAATTTGTTAAGTATCATTTGATTGAATTGAGGTATAAATTTATGGGTTAGTTTTGTTAAGGTTGCCAGTATAAATGATCGCTCCCTGATCATTAACAGCCTGTACGATCATTTCTTTGGCTGTTGCAGAGAAAGTGAGAAAACCGAAATCGGCGGCAGCGAATTTAGTTCCGGCAATGTTGCCAGTGGGCCTGACTTCACAGCCTGAACCCGACACAAAATAATGGGTATTCCCCTCAGGTTTGATATGTTGCAGATCGTGCTCATGGCCACACAGGTATGCATCTACCTGGTGTTTTTTAAAGATAGGCTCGAAGGTATTCCTGATATCATAGGTATCCTGGCTTTTTGCTCTTTTACCTCCGCAATAAAGCGGGTGGTGACCAATAACAATTTTCCATTTAATAGCCGGATCAGGATCACTTAGCACCTGGTTAATCCATTTTTTCTGGGCAAGTGTATCTTGTTGCGACACCTTATCTTTTGTCTTTTCATCGTGATGGTATTTTTTGACAAAAGGATTCGTATCGATATAAACAAATAGCACCTGTTGTGTAGCATCGCCATCTATGGCTACTTTTTTAGCATAATAATAATCAGGCATATTCCATCGTCTGCTTACTTTAGAATAGGCAATCTGGGCTTCCGGATTAGACCTGTAATCATGATTTCCTAACACCACATTCCAGTCCTGAAATAAAGAATGGGCGGTATAGACATTCTCAAAAGACGATTGCCATTGTGGATCGCTGGTACTCACCACACCATCCGGATAAAAATTATCACCGGTAGAGATGATGAAATCGGCATCCATGGTCATGGCGGCATTTCCCATTTGTTTGGCCACCGTATTTTGATGATACTGACCGTTCCTGCCCCAGTCGCCAACCACTAAAAAGTTCAGTGCATTTTCCTGCACCTGCAGATTTTCGATAAACCCGCCCTGGTATCCAGAAGCTTTCTCCTCTTTAATGGTTTCGGAGATGGCTGATGCCTTTTTTTGAGTTTGACCCGACTGCTGGTTAATTCCGCAGGATAATAATAAAGCTGAAAATAGAAGCGCTGTATAGTTAAAAACTATAGTAACTGATGACTTAATTTTCATGGCTTATTTTTTAAGGTTTAGCGTAATTTCAGCAGTTTTTTCGTCATTAAATTCTCCTTGTAAACGTAGCGCTAAACGATCGCCGTCTATCTTAAAGGACCCTTTATAAACAAATTCTTTCTCTGATCCATCCTCTTGTTCAACAGCCCCGACAAACTCCAGGTCTCCCTCCTGTTGATCATCTTCCAGTTCTTCAAACTCCCCTTCTATTTCTATTTCTTTGTTTTTAGTTTCAATTGATCCACACTCCTCTACTTCTTCTGTTTCGTTAAGTACTACAATGGCCTTGAATTCGCCGTACTGGAACTCAACAATGATCTCTTTTACCTCATCAGCTTTTAAGGCTTTTACATCCTCATTTACTAGACCAAAAAGTGCCAGGTATTTTGCTAATTCAGCAGGTTGGTTAACGGACAACTCATATTCACTATAAATACCTTCCTCATCCAGGACCATGTATTGGAAACTGTTATCTTGATTAACCACCACATTTTCTGAATGAGCATCAACAGCTGTTAATTTAATTTCCAGGTTACGGCTTTCGGTATTGAATAGATCATCGCTCACCAGGTCAGGATTTGTTTCAAATTCTACTTCAATTTCCGTTACTCCTTTGGGGAAGGTAACACTACCTTTACCAGTAAGGGCGTCATAAACGACATTCAAGTCCACATTTTCATCTTCTGATGTGGTACAATCATCTATTTCATAAAAAGCATTGGCCGCTAAAATATAAGGAGCTGTCGGACTGAAAGTTTTGTCGCCACTCACTTCAAAATAAACGGTAACATCTTCCTTTAGCGGAATAACTGTACCGCCTAATTCTTTTCCTTCAGGATCCTTGCGGTCGGCAAGGGTAATCACAAAGCTGAATTTGTCTTCATCTTCTAATTCGCCATCACCTTCATCTGCAAGCAATAAAATCTGGGGGAAATCACCTTCTACCAATGGGTTAACCAGATTATCATTTTTTTTATCACAGGCAGAAAAAAGAACCACCAGGAAAGATAAAAGTATATATATTGAATTTTTCATGTGTTTTATAAATTACGAAAGAGGTTACAAATTGAATTTTATACCGAATCTGGTCCAGAAAGAATAAAACTCCCGCTGTATGGTTTGCGAGGTATTTCCCTGATAAACTTCCAGCGGTTGGTTAGTGATATTTAATACCTCGGCAAATAAACGGATGCGGTTATTGATGGCGTAACTGGCGCTGGCATCAAGTTGCATGCGACTTTTCATGTAAATATCCTCTTTCTTTGTGCCCCCCACTTCCGATAGAAATTCGCCATTAAAGTTCAGCGAGGTTCTTACAGAGAACTTTTTACCTTCATAGGCGATAGAGGCGTTTCCTACGTGAGTCGATTGGCCTGGCAACCTGATTTCTTCGGTTGCATTTGCTGTGGTTTCATCAGCACCCCTGCTTTGAATATTAGCCTTAGAATGGGTGTAGGTATAATTCAAATAAACACTGAAATCGTGTAAAAGAGGGATAAAAGTTAAACGTCGCTGGTAAGCAAACTCTAAGCCGGTCACTTGTGCTTCATCGCCATTCTGGGCTTGGATCACATCGATCCCAGTCATGGTAGGCGTGCCTGTTAAGGGATAGGGAGAATTAAACAGGATGCGCTTGTAAATAAAATCATCTAGTTTTTTGTGAAATAAACCTGCAGAAACAATCCCTACTGAACCAAAATAACGCTCAAACATTAAATCGTAGTTGACTGCACTTACAGGTAATAATGCAGGGTTTCCTGCCGTAGCCATACGGTCTTCGCGGTTTATTTCCTGTGCAGGAACGATCTCTGCAAAGTTTGGTCTCGCGTAAGAATAGGTAACCGCAGCCCTGATATTACTGTATTTATTGATTTCGTATTTTAAATGTAGCTGCGGCAACAGGAAGTCGTAAGCACTGCTGCCAGTTACCGGAACAATTTCATCGAGGTCACCTGCTTCGTTAATGATCACATCACTTGAATTATACCTTACTTTGGTATGTTCATAGCGAAAGCCACCCAAAATCATCAGCTTTTTGTACTGCTGGCGCGCCATTATATAAGCCGACATCACATCTTCTGTAGCAGTAAAAGATTCAAGCGCTTCGTCTATGGCTTTATCTTCTACCTGTAACTCAAACTGGGCTGGATTAGCATTGAAGTGAGTAATTAATTTACTTACATCCAAAGGTCTACCTAAATTATACCTTCCTGAAAAGAACTCATCTTTGATAGGATCCTGGTCAAAATTACTTAAATCAGGAACACCACCGAGGTTCTCAAAGGTATTTTGCTGAATGGTATACTCCTTGGTTTTGGACCGCACTTTAGCACCAAATTTGATTAAGCCGTCATGACCATTTACCTTATAAGGCACACCGATATTAAACTTAGCGGTAAGATTCTCGTCTTTAGCCAACGTTTTACCAAAACCCACTGCATCAAATCCATATAAAGAATTGTTGGTATAATCTTGAGCTTCAACAGCGGGAAAATCGGGATTGCTAAAATCTAAAGTACTTGGGATGCCAGCTATAAATTCTGCTTCATTATCATAAGGGGTATTTTGTTCGCCATAGCTGTATTGCGCTTCATAGTCTACCAAAAACTTTTTGAAAGTATGTTTAGCCCCTGCATTAATGGAAACAATGGATTGAGATTCAAAACGATCTTTGGTGGCTTTCACAATTTCTTCATCGCCTGGGATAAAAATATAACGTCGTCTAAATTCACGGTCGGTAAAACGTGTATAAAGCCCTTTAAGGTACACCTCATGATTAGGACTAAATTTATAATCTACAGCAGAACTTAAACCTAAACGGGTTCTGGTCAATTCATAATCACGAAGCTCTAATTCATTGTCTTCCACTGCCCTTTCTACCCCATCAGAACCTAGGTCGTTATGAAAATAATTGCTGTTAAGGAGCACGCCTAATTTTTCATTTTTTCCGAAACGCTGGCCATATTGCAATTGTCCCTGCAGGTTGGTACGGCCCATGAGGTTGTTATAACCACTGCCTAAGGAGCCGGTAATTTCGGCTTTACTACTTTGTGCCGTTCTGGTGATTAAGTTGATGGAACCGCCAATGGCATCACCATCCATATCGGGCGTTAATGCTTTAGTGACTTCAATGGAGGCCAGCTGATCTGCAGGAATAGCATCCAGCGCCACAAAACGCACATCAGCTTCCGGAGAAGGAATTTGCTCGCCATTGATACTCATATTGGTAAATTGCGGAGCTAAACCACGAACGGAAACATAACGTCCCTCCCCCTGGTCTCTTTCTATATTTACACCGGGTACCCGTTGTAAGGCTTCGGCAGCATTTGGATCAGGAAACCTGCCAATCTGGTCGGCTGCAATAACATTCTTAATGTTATCTGCATTCTTTTGCTGATTCAAAGCTTTGGCCTGCCCTTGCGTATAACCTGTGATCACTACACTTTGGAGGTGTTGCTGGCGGTCATGCAATTGGATGTTTAACAATTTTAATTCACCATGTTTCAAGCTTACCCTAATGGTCGTATCCTGGTAACCGAGATACCTGATGGTTAACCTCACCTCTCCTGCATTGACGTAAAACTCGTACGTTCCGTTAAGGTTAGTGGAAGTTTTGTTGTTGGTACCCGAAAGCAGCACCGTAGCGCCTGCAAGTGGTTCCTTATTTTCCTGCCCGGTTATCTTTCCTTTTATAATTCCACGCTGAGCCATAGCCAGCGTTGCGAAGAGTAAAAGTGGGACACAAAAAAGTAATGACCTTAGTTTCATATTTTTGTTTTTTCTTTAGCCAAAGATGAAATCCTATGCAACGGCAAGCAATATTATGACGTTACAAAACATATACAGGCTTTAAAATGGCATTAACAAGGGGGCAACATGGGCTGTAATTACACATGCAATCAGCTGTACTTAAGTACATTACAATGTTACTTTAAGGCCATTAAGTTTATGTTAACCTAAGGTTAGCTTAATTACAGCTATAGGTTTTGGATGAAGGCGCTTAATTTTTCTCCTTCCTGGAGATGTAGTTTTTTACGCAACCTGTACCTTGAAATTCTAAGACTGTCTTGGGAGATGCCGAGCAAGGTTGAAATATCAGCAGAACTAAGGTTCATTTTTAACAGGGCAACCAATCTAAAATCGGAAGCCGTTAAATTATCAGCATGTTTCTTCAGGCTGTCGAAAAAATGTTCATACACACTTTCAAAGATGACCCTGAAATCGTCCCAGTTTTTATCCAGGTTACTGCTGAAATTGATAAGGGTAATGAGCTGTTTCAGTTCTTTGCGCTGGTCTCTTTTATCATCTTTGACCATACCATTGAGCTTGGTTTTAATTCTTCCAGTAGCTGGTTCTTCTGAATAAGGTGTAAGGTATGGGTGGTCAATTCTTTACTCTTGAGTTCGAGGTCTTTTTTCTGTGCTTCGTTTAAGGTATGATGTTGTTCATTAAGTTGCTGCTCATTTTTGATTTTTAATCGCTGCCGACTAATAATACTCGCCCCCAGCGACAACAGAAGTATAATAATTAAAACGGCACCGATGACGATTAACCTGTTCCGCTGCCGGTCGTTTTCCAGCTGCACAATGGCATTATCTTTCTGTTCAATTTCAAATAGTGTTTGCAATAACAGCAGCTGCTTCCTATTGTCCTCAGAAAATATACTCATAAAAATCTTCCGCCCGGCCTCGCTGTAATAATACGCGCTGTCATGCTTGCCCATCAGGTCATACGTTTTAGAGAGGTCACGATAAGCACTTGCATGTTGATAAGGTTCATTCAACGCTTTAGCCATTTTTGCGGCTTTCCTGGCGTAAACCAATGATGAGGCGTATTGCCCCGTTTTACGATATACATCAGCAATGTTATTGACGATTTCGATTTGCGCCATATGATCGCCCCGGTGTTCACTTAACCCAAGGGACAGCCGAAAATACTTAAGTGCAGAATCCAGCTGAAGTTTATCCTCATATATACTTCCGAGGTTTTCGTAAATTTTAGCAATTCCTGTTTGATCCTTTAAATTTTTAAATTCCTGCAAGGCAAGTTGCTGGTATTTAAAGGCCTGCCTATAATCATTAGTTTTCTCATAGGTTTGGCCTATATAGCCATAGGAATTTGCTACCCCTCTTTTATGCTGCAACTTTTTATAGAGGAGGAGCGATTGTTGGAAAGACTTTAAGGCCGTATCATACTGCCTATTGTAATAATAGGTTTCGCCTATCCTGTTTAAATTGGCAGCAAGTTCTTCGGTATGATCTTCTTTCCTGAACAAGTTATCGGCTTTATAATAATTATTTAATGCTTGTGAATAGGCCGACTGGCCATAAAACAGTTCTCCAATCTGCGCATAACATACGGCAGTGGTGTATCTGTCGCCATTTTTTTGCGCTTCTTTAAGCTGGCGTTTGATTTGCAAAAAAGCAGCATCAGGATTTTTTTTAATCACTGTAGGGGAACGATGCATCTTCCTTTCCTCGCCTTCTTTGGGTGCAGCTTGGAGTAAAAAAGAACACGAAAACATCAGTAACAGAAGTAAACCTGAGAAAAGGAATTTCATGAAATCTTAATTTTTAAGCATTAGCGTAGGATTGCTAAAATTAAGGTTGGATTGTTAAGCTAATGTTAAGTCTGTAACATCCATTTCCAGGCGGGCATTATTTGTATATTTACCCCATCAATAGTCAACGTCTCTTCCTCATTGAGTGTGATGATCAAGGCTTCACTAACCTTGCAATAAGCGGGCAGCTTTAAGTAATCCTTATATTTCCCGGTTCCTGGTGTCCGGATCAATGAGCGTCCAGCTTACTTGTACAGGTAAAGCTATTGAATTAAAATTTCCTTTATGATCTCTTTCATCATACACGAATATACAAAATCGTCTTTCTTGCAAAGACAATTAAAGATTTAACGCACAAAAAAAAGGCAAGCGAACGTTTTACCGTGCTTGCCTTTTATGCTCCCGAAGCTGGGCTCGAACCAGCGACCCTCTGATTAACAGTCAGATGCTCTAACCAACTGAGCTATTCGGGATCCTTTTCCCCTCTACGCGAAGACTCTGATTTTGAAGCAAGCCTCCTTTGTTTTGGGAATGCAATATTAGGGCTTTTAAATTATTTATGCAATCTTTGCAATGAAAAAAATTTAAAATACTTTAACAATTTATATATGAGCCTGATTATCATAGGATCTGTCGCTTTCGACGCCATAGAGACCCCTTTTGGAAAAACGGATAAAATAGTAGGCGGCGCTGCAACATACGCCGGTTTAGCTGCTTCTTACTTTTATAAAGACGTTAAAATCGTTGGTGTAGTGGGTGACGACTTTACGCAGGGAAACATTGATATCCTGAACAACCATGGCATTGATACCGAAGGTTTACAAGTGAAACAAGGTGAAAAATCCTTTTTTTGGTCTGGAAAATACCACAATGACATGAACAGTCGCGATACGCTGATTACGGAATTGAATGTTCTTGCAGATTTCGATCCTGTTATACCAGAGAGCTACCAGGATTGCGAATACCTGATGTTGGGCAACCTTACCCCACAAGTGCAGCAAACGGTGATTAAACGCTTAAAAAACCGACCAAAGCTGATTGTAATGGACACCATGAACTTTTGGATGGACATTGCCATGGACGACCTGCTGGAAACCATTAAAATGGTAGATGTACTTACCATCAATGATGAAGAAGCACGTCAGTTATCAGGCGAATACTCCTTAATGAAAGCGGCTACCAAAATCCTGACCATGGGACCAAAATACCTGATCATTAAAAAAGGTGAACATGGTGCGTTATTATTCCACCAGGACCAGGTTTTCTCTACCCCGGCATTACCATTAGCTGAAGTTTTTGATCCAACCGGTGCGGGAGACACCTTTGCTGGCGGTTTTATTGGCTATATGGCTAAGGTAGGTACCATTAATTTCAACAACATGAAAAATGCGATTATCTTCGGCTCTGCCCTGGCGTCATTTTGTGTAGAGAAATTTGGTACAGAGCGTATCCTTAATTTGACAGATGCACAAATTGAAGAACGAATTAAAGAATTTGTAAAACTGAGTTCTTTCACAATATAATGAACAACACTATTTAAGCCGGCCTACCGGCTTAAATTTTTCAAATACACTGGCAGTATGCGGCGCATCTGCCAGTTCATCTGTTAAATCCTGGCCTGCCCAGTGTTCATAATGCTTCCCATTGCGCCACAAACGGCTTTCCGTCACTTCATAAATTAAGCCCTTATAGGCCACCCAAATTTGTGGTTTATCTTGCCCGTTGCGCAGGGCTAATTGTTGTTTGGTATAATCAGGCAGTTCCATGTTTCCGGCTTTTGAACAATTCAAATAGATAAACAGCAAACAATACCATCACAAAAAGTAAAGCATAGTTCTCAAAGGGTACTCCTGCAAGGTTAAATTTTACGGTATGTGCCACGTTGTAGGCTGCGCCGTTGATGGTACCCAGCGCCAGGCTGACCAGAAAATACGACAACGCAATGACCCCATAGGCACGGTAAAACCGATACATGAAACGTAATTTATTGCGGTATTCCATAAACAGGAGTATGAAAAACAATAGCATAAAGGTAACGACCGAATAGGCCATGGTATAGGCAAAAAACACAAAAGCAATACATAGACCGATAAGCATATTACTAAATGCCAGGGTATAACGATCTAAACTATTCTCCTGATAACGCTGATTTAAGGCATTGTAAATGGCAATACTTGCCGTAGGCAGTGTAAAACATAAAAGTACAGCGGCCAGTGGAATTGCCGATACTTCGAATCCTGCAGTTTGATTAAAATCATAATGGATTAGCTGGTATCGCACAAAAGCGACACTTATACCAAGTGAAAAGACCCCGGTAAATAACACCGAATACAATACAAACTTCCATTCTTTTGCGAGATGAGCACGCGTTGAATAAAATAAATATAAGGAAAGTAAAAGCAGAAGCAGGTTTATTATGTAGCCGTTATTCATTAATCATCATTAGGTTCTGCTCAAAAATAGGATTTACATTGGGATACGCATAAAAAAAACGCTTTCCCTTGTTAGGAAAAGCGTTTCTAAGCTTTTATTTTCTTTTAGCTAAACGATATCAGCACCTAGAATTTCTTTAGAGTATGTTTTTAAATATTTTTTCAATATCTGACGGGCAACATGAATTCTTGTCTTAACGGTTCCAATTGGAATATTCAACATTTCTGCAATCTCATGGTACTTGTAACCCTCAAAGTACTTAATAAATGGAACATAATATTCTGGTTGCAGTGTAGCCAGGGCTTTGTTAATATCACCCATTACAAACTTGCTATCGCTGCTGTTTTTGCTGGCACTGTAATGAAGGTTTGCTGAAGAAATATCTTCCGACTGCGTAATCAATGCATTCGTTTTAACCAACCTTCTGTAATTATTAATAAAGGTGTTTTTCATAATGGTAAACAACCACCCTTTTAAATTTGTGCCTTCTTTAAATTTACTGTAATAAGTCACTGCTTTTAACATGGTATCTTGAACTAAATCATTAGCATCCTCCACATCTTTAGTAAAATTCAAAGCGAATGACTGTAAAGAAACAGAGTGATCATGAAGCTGTAGGTTAAATTCATTTTTCGTCATAATGTTCTAATATTAAAAGGGTTAAAAACGTAACAAACATTGTTTTAATGCGAAGGCACAACTAAGTTTGTTTAATTTCTTCTACTATTCCCTCTACAACATATGTACCAAAAAATGAATTGGCTATACTTGAAAGTTAAAAACAGGTTAAACCATAAAATTTAAAGCAAATTATAAAATATTTACTTCGCGCTCCAGCGTAACACCAAATTTCTGGCACACCTCGTCTATGATTTTTTCTGAAAAACTATACACTTCCTCGCCAGTGGCTTCACCATGGTTAACTAAAACTAAAGCCTGGTTTTTCCAGGTTCCTGTTTGTCCGGAGATGACACCTTTAAAACCACAGCTTTCAATTAACCAGCCTGCGGCTAATTTATAATGCGTTTTTCCTACTGGATAATAGATTACCTTAGGAAAACGCGCTGCAATTTCATCAAGTTGAGCTGCAGGAATAACCGGGTTTTTGAAGAAACTACCGGCATTACCAATGGTGGCCGGATCTGGAAGTTTACTTACCCGAATAGAAGAAACGACTTCTGAAATGGCTGCAATGGTAGGCCTTGTGATATTTCTATTGGCCAGTTCAGCCTGGATGGCCCCATACTGGCTATTGATTCTGGCGTGTCTGCTTAACCGGAAGCTCACTGAACTGATAATATAAGCACCTTTAAGTTCATTTTTGAAAATACTATCGCGGTAGCCGAACTGGCAATCTTCAAAACGAAATACCCTGCTCCTTCCCGTTTCCACGGCATAGGCTGTACAGCTGTGGAAGACATCTTTTAGCTCTACTCCATATGCACCTATGTTTTGAACTGGCGATGCACCAACAGTACCAGGAATGAGAGTTAGGTTTTCTACTCCAGCCAATTGGTGCTGTACGCAATACTGAACAAAATCGTTCCACACCACCCCTGCACCTGCCGTTACGATGGATTCATCGCCATCCTCTTCTACAGTAATACCAGGAATGCTAATTTTAAGCACCAGGCCCATAAAATCTTTTGTAAACAACACATTACTGCCGCCACCCAAAATAAGTAAGGTTTCTTCTTTGACCATGGGATGTTTTAAGAAGGATTCCAGGTCAGCTTCACTTTGAATATCAACAAAGTATTTTGCTTGTGCAGCAATACCAAAGGTATTGAAAGGTTTTAAAGAGATATTTTCTTGAATAGGTGGCATGTATGTAGTTTTGTATATGCTGCAAATGTAATTGTTATGCGTTTATTATTGTTTCAAAGTTAATATTTAAAAAAAAATGCATATTTACATCACCATATTGATGAAATTATAAAAAACGTGGGGTCTTAATTAAACAATGGAAAACCAGGATAAAAAGAAGATACTTATTATAAATGCCGCTTTAAAAAGAATTGCCCATTATGGTTTGGCTAAAACAACCATGACGGACATTGCAAAAGACATCTCTTTTTCAAAAGCGTTATTGTATTATTACTTTCCTGACAAACTAAGTTTATATGTAAGTGTGATCGAACACCTCATGCATTCCATTAGTAAGGAGTTAATTAAGGCCGTGGATAAAACCACTTCTGCCACTGATGGCGTGATGATGCTGCTGCAAAAAAGACAAGGGTATATCCAGAAATATTATAACCTCCTGGAACCTTCCAGGTCATCTTATACGGAATTACCAGAAGACCTTCATGACAAATTTAACCGCGCTAAAGCGTTTGAAGTTAAAATATTGACAGAATTGCTCGTTCGTGGCACGGCAAGTGGCGAGTTTGAACCTCAAGACAACCAGTTAATTACAGAAATTTTCATCGAAGCACTTTCTGGAATCCATTTCAACATCCTCAATAAAGAAAAGCGTTTTTTTCCCGACAAAGGCCAATTCAAAGAAATCTTCATCAAAGAAAAGCGTTTTGCAGAGGTTTTTCTAAAGGGTTTAAAACCCAGCTAACAGTCACAGTAATGTCATCTTAAATACAGCTTGCAAAGACTTTTCTTTACTAAGAAATAATGGCTGTATTTTTGACCCCGACAAGTTAAAAGTCAGAAAGTAAAAAGGTAGAATGATTGAAACAGATAAAAAAAGAGAGCAAATAATCGTTGGTGCCATCAAACGTTTTACACATTATGGAATCAACAAGACAACTATGAACGAGATTGCGGATGATCTATCCGTCTCAAAACCTGCGTTGTATTATTATTTTCCTGATAAAGCCAGTTTGATCCTGGGTGTGGTCAGTAAAATTTTTGAAGATTACTTTGAACTTTTAGCGAAGGAGAAGACCACAGCAAGTTTGGAAGATAAATTTGCGGCAATGATTGAAATCAAACAACGGTTTTTTCAAAAATATTACATGCTGCATTTATCTGCAGGCACTACAGATAGCTCCCTAAATACGGAGCAGATCAAAACGTATGTAATGGAAATGAAAAATAAGGATATGGAAATTCATAGCCAACTTTTGCAGGAAGCGATGGATAAGGGAGAAATTGCCACCATTGACACTAAAAAAACAGCCTTACTTTACCTGCAGTGCCTGGCGGGTATTACATCACTTTGTGTGATGAAGGGAAACAAGGAACTGATGCCCAGCAAAAAAGATGTAAAGCTCATGTTAGAGAAACAACTTGACCTTTCTAAAATATTTATCAAAGGACTCAAATAAGCATACGACAATCAAGAATAATGAATCGATTAACCAAACAATTAAAAACTATACCGCTACTGTTGCTGGGTCTGTTGTTAGGCCTGAACGCACAGGCGCAACAGGAGTTGACGCTTAAAGAAGCCCTCCAATACGCGGTTGAAAACAGTGAAAACCTTCGCAAATCGCGTTTAGACATTGACGGTGGCAGGTATAAAACCCAGGAAATCCGCGCACAAGCATTGCCGCAAATATCAGGAAATGCAGGTTTAACGTATAACCCTATTATTGGCCAGTTGGTGGTTGGCGACCAGTCGTTCCAATTAGGAAGAAAATGGAATGCCAATGCAGGCGTGCAATTAAACCAGGAGCTGTTTAATCAACAGGTTTTTACTGGTTTACAGGCGGCTAAAAAAAGTGAAAACTATTACAACTTGTCTGCCGACTTAACAGAAGAACAGGTTATTGAACAAGTGGCTAACACCTATTACCAGGTATTGGTAAACAGACAACGCTTAAACGTAATAGACACCAATATTAAAAATGTAAGGGTTGTAGAAAAAATTATTGGCAATCAATACGCTAATGGTTTAGCCAGAAAGATTGACGTAGACCGGATTAAAGTGAACCTGACCAACCTACAGACACAACAGGAACAAACCACCAATGCAGTAACGCAATTGGAAAATCAGTTGAAATTTTACATGGGAATGCCGGTAAACACAGCAATCAACCTACCAATTACAGAGCTGAGTGCCGTAACTACTTTACCTGCATTGTCTGACAGTGTGAATATCAGTAACCGCACGGAAATGAAATTAATGGATGTACAGCGCGACCTGTTGGTCTTGCAACGTAAAGCCTATGTAGCTGAGTATTATCCTTCCTTATCTTTAACTGGTAACTTGTCTTACACCGGTCAAAGTGATAAATTTGACTTGTTTAAATCAAACAGTACAGCTTTCTGGTATGATGCTTCGGCCATAGGCTTAAGCTTAAGAATTCCTATTTTTAATGGATTCGCCACCCGTTCGCGAGTGAGACAAGCTGATGTAGATATTAAAAAAGCAGACGAAGACAGACGTCAAACCTCCAACTCCTTAAACCTGGCTTATGAAAATGCTAAAATTCAATTAAAAAACAGCATGGTGACCATTAACGCACAACGTGAAAACGTGGTGCTGGCAGAGGAAATTTACAAAAGCACGCAGAACAACTATAACAACGGACTGGCAGCACTAACAGACCTGCTAGATACAGAAAATGCGCTTACAGAAGCACAAAACAGCTATACACAGGCATTGTTAAATTACAAAATTGCCGAAATACAACTTATTAAATCAAACGGAAACATAAAATCACTATTAAAATGAAAAGAGGAATTATTATAGCTATTGTAATTATTGCTGCCTTGGCGGGAATCGGTTTCGTACTGACGAACAATAAAAAAGAAAATGAAGCTATAACTGCAATTGTTGCTCAAGGTGGTGGTGCCGTTAGTGTACGTACAGCTGTAGTTAAAAAAGAAGCCGCCAACCTGGATTATAGTGTAAACGGTGTCTTTACCCCATATAAAGAAATTGACTTCTTATCAGAGAATGCTGGCCGTGTGACCAGAATATTTGTTGACGAAGGTGATTACGTAAAAAAAGGACAAGTACTAGCACGTGTTGATGCGGAGATTTTAAATACCGACCGCGAGACTGCAGAAGCAACATTGCAAAATGCGCTTAAAGATGAAGCACGTTACAGCAGCTCTTTCGCAACAGGTGGTGTTACCCAACAACAACTGGATCAGGCTAAGTTGTCGGTTAAAAATGCAAGATTAAGGTTGCAAGCATCGCAACGCCGTGTAAGTGATGCCAATATTAAATCGCCAATCAATGGTATCGTAAACAAAAAATACATTGAAGTGGGTGCTTTTGTAACGTCACAAGGAACTCAGTTATTTGAATTGGTTGACGTTAGTCGCTTAAAACTACAAGTCAATGTAAACGAAAGCCAGGTAGCAAACCTGAAAATTGGCGATCCGGTACAGATTAAAACTACGGTTTTCCCTAACCTTGATTTTAGCGGAAAAGTTAGTTTTATTGCTGCCAAAGCTGACAATTCATTGAACTTCCCTATTGAAATTCAAGTAGAGAACAACAAACCTAATACCATTAAAGCAGGTATGTACGGTACGGCAATCTTCAAGTTTCCTACACAGGCACCAACTATTACCATTCCGCGTGGCGCATTTGTGGGTAGTGTAAGCAGCAATGAGATTTTTGTATTAGAAGATGGCAATAAAGCAAAGTTGCGTAAGGTAGTGGCCGGAAGGATTCTAGGAGAAAAAGTAGAAATTCTTGATGGATTAAAAGAAGGCGAAACGGCGATTACCAGCGGTCAGATCAATTTAACAGATGGCGCTGTTGTGGCACCGATAAAATAATTAAATACTATTCTGATGAAAATAACAGAAATATCTATTAAACGCCCATCCCTGGTTATCGTTGTTTTTACGGCGCTCACCTTGCTGGGTTTATTAAGTTACTTCTCCCTGAGTTATGAGCTTCTTCCGAAGTTCTCTAACAATGTGGTTTCTATATCGACCATCTATCCGGGAGCTTCGCCAAATGAGGTAGAAAATACAGTAACCAAAAAGATAGAGGATGCCGTGTCATCCATGGAGAACATTAAAAAACTGAATGCAGTTTCGTATGAAAGTTTATCTGTGGTGACCATTACCTTGAACGATAAGGCTAATGTGGATCTTTCCTTAAATGAGGCACAACGGAAAGTGAATGCTATTCTTGCCGACTTACCGGAAGAGGTGAAAACTCCTTCCTTAAATAAGTTCTCGCTTGATGACCTTCCGGTCATCACCATGTCGGCTTCGGCAAGTATGGATGACGCAACCTTTTATGACCTTATTGATAAAAGAATTGCCCCAATTGTTTCGCGTGTTAGTGGTGTTGCCCAGGTAAATTTAGTTGGTGGACAGGAACGTGAGATCTATGTAGGTTTGGACGGTAACAAAATGCAAGGATATGGCTTATCTATTCTGCAGGTTCAACAAGCTATTTTATCATCTAACCTTGACTTCCCGACAGGTAGTGTGAAAACACAGGACCAGGATATTTTAATCCGTTTATCGGGTAAGTATAAAGATGTTGAGGAGTTACGTAACCTGGTAGTGAGCACGAGTAAAGCCGGTGCTCAGGTACGTCTTTCTGACATTGCTGATATACAGGATACCCAGAAAGAAGTAGATAAACTGGCAAGAATTGACCAGAAAGGTGCGATTGCCGTACAGATTATTAAACAATCTGATGCGAATGCAGTAGAAGTAAGTAAGGGTGTACACAAAATTGTAGAAACCCTGCAAAATGATTATAAAGCGAATAACCTGAAAATTGACATTGTTAACGACAGTTCTATTTTCACGTTGGAATCTGCTGATGCAGTTATCCACGATTTAATCCTGGCGATTATATTGGTAGCCTTCGTGATGTTGTTTTTCCTGCATAGTATCAGGAACGCGGTGATCGTGATGGTGTCTATTCCTGCCTCCCTGATTGCTACTTTTATCGGTATTGATATGTTAGGTTATACCCTTAACCTGATGTCGCTGTTAGGGCTATCCTTAGTGGTAGGTATTTTAGTGGATGATGCCATTGTGGTATTGGAAAACATTTACCGCCACATGGAGATGGGCAAGAACAAAGTGCGTGCTGCTTTTGATGCCACTAA
Organism: Pedobacter sp. CAN_A7; assembly: GCF_015752175.1. Taxonomy (NCBI): domain Bacteria; kingdom Pseudomonadati; phylum Bacteroidota; class Sphingobacteriia; order Sphingobacteriales; family Sphingobacteriaceae; genus Pedobacter; species Pedobacter sp. CAN_A7. The sequence goes on from NZ_JADOUW010000004.1 coordinate 40,802, forward strand.
AGAGATTGGTTTTACGGTTGTTTCCATTACCCTGGTTATTGTGGTGGTGTTCTTCCCGATTGCGATCAGCTCTGGATTGGTGTCTAACATCCTACGTCAGTTCTGTGTAGTGGTCATTATAGCTACGCTCCTATCCTTACTCACCTCCTTTACCATCGTACCGCTATTGTCGTCACGTTTTGGTAAACTGGAGAAAATTGAAGGTAAAAATGCTTTCGGCCGTTTCATCCTATGGTTCGAAAAACAACTCCATAAATTCACCGTTTGGATTACGGGTATCTTAAACTGGTCTTTAGATCACAAAGCCATCACCATTGGTGGAACATTCTTGTTGTTAATCAGCTCTTGCGGTTTAGTAGGTGGTGGATACATTGGTACAGAGTTTTTCCCTAAAAGTGATAAAGGGGAGTTCCTTGTACAATTAGAACTTCCAAAGGATGCTTCGGTAGAACAAACCAATAAGGTTACCCAACAAGCAGAAGCTTTTTTAACTAAAAAGCCAGAAATCACGCAAATGATTACTACTGTTGGACAAGCCAGTGGCGACTTTGGAGGAACACAGGCAACAGCTTATAAATCGGAAATCAACGTCAAGTTGGTTGATCGTAAAGACCGCGAAGATGCTTCTAACATCTACGCCACAAAAATTAGCCGCGAATTAGCAAAACAACTGCCAGGTGTAAAAGTAAAAACAGTACCGATTAGTATTTTAGGTATTGCCGAAAATGCACCAATTGAATTGGTGGTCATGGGGTCTGACTTAGACAGTGCCATGAAATATGCTAAAGCAGCAATGACAGTACTCCAGGATATTGACGGATCTGCTGAGGTTAAACTATCAGTTGAAGAAGGTAGTCCGGAGATTAATGTACAGGTAGACCGCGATAAAATGGCTGCCCTGGGTTTATCATTACAAACGGTGGGTGGAACCATGCAAACTGCTTTTAGTGGCAACACGGATGGTAAATTCCGTAAAGGAGAGTATGAGTACGATATTAATATCCAATACCAGGCTTTCAATAGACAGAGCAGTGAAGATGTGCGGAATTTGATCTTTATCAACGACGCAGGTCAGCAGGTGAAGCTTTCACAATTTGCAAACATCATTGAAGGATCTGGCCCTAGTCAGCTGGAAAGACGTGACAAAAGTACATCTGTATCTGTTAAATCCCAATCCATTGGTCGCCCTACGGGTACCATTGTTGCAGAATTCAGGTCTAAGTTAGAACAATTAGAAGCCGACAAAAAATTAGTCAAACCAGTAGGTGTGAGTTATTTATGGGGTGGTGATGAAGAAAACCAAAGTGAAGGTTTTGGTACCCTGGGTATTGCCTTATTAGCGTCTATTATTTTGGTTTACCTGATTATGGTGGCCCTTTACGATAGTTTCGTTTACCCATTTGTGGTGATGTTCTCCATACCATTATCCGTTATTGGAGCCTTACTTGCTTTGGCTTTAACTAATAATTCCCTGGGTATATTTACCATCCTTGGTTTGATCATGTTGATTGGTTTGGTGGCTAAGAATGCAATTATCCTGGTCGATTTTACCAACCAGATGAAAGCAGAAGGTCGCGAAACCAGAGAAGCTTTGATTTTAGCTAATCATGCCCGTTTGCGTCCTATTTTGATGACAACCCTGGCCATGGTTATCGGTATGTTACCTATTGCATTAGCCAGCGGTGCCGGTGCAGAATGGAAAAATGGATTAGCCTGGGTAATTGTGGGTGGTTTAACCAGTTCCCTATTCCTGACGTTGATTATTGTTCCGGTAATGTACCTGGTTTTCGATAGAATCCTTGACCGTTTCGGTTTCAACAAAAAAGGGAAGTCTGTTGACGAGTTAATGGTAGAACCTTACCAACATAAAGAAGTAAAAGAATACGAATTAGACGAAGCAACAATTTAAGTTTCGTCTCAAAACAGAAAGGCCCCTGGATCAAATGATTCAGGGGCCTTTTTATTAATATTGGAATTTGTATTAAATGTGTATTGCTCTATTCTCCGTAGCAGCCATTGCTGCTTCTTTGAAGGCTTCTGTATACGTTGGGTGTGCATGGCAAATTCTTGCGATGTCTTCGGCCGAAGCACGGAACTCCATGGCTACCACTGCTTCAGCAATCATGTCAGCCGCACGCGGACCAATCATATGCACGCCTAAAATCTCATCTGTAGTGGCATCAGCAAGTACTTTTACAAAACCGTCTGTATCCATGCTGGCTTTAGCACGTCCACTGGCTTTGAAAGGGAAAGATCCTGCTTTATATTTGGTCCCTTTTTCTTTTAGCTGCTCTTCAGTAGCACCTACTGAAGCAACTTCAGGCCAGGTATAAACTACACCAGGAATCAGGTTATAGTTAATATGTGGTTTTTGTCCGGCTATAGTCTCTGCAACATAAACACCTTCATCCTCAGCTTTGTGAGCAAGCATAGCGCCGGTTACCACATCACCAATTGCATAAACACCTTCAACTGAAGTTTCTAAGTGTTCATTAACCGGGATTTTATTGCCACGGTCTTCGGTTTTAATACCGATGTTCTCTAAACCTAGTCCAGCAGTATATGCAGTACGGCCTACAGCAACAATGCAATAGTCTGCTTCCAATTTTACCTCTTCGCCTTTTGCATTTTCTGCAGTAACGGTAACGGTTTCACCAGCTACAGTAGCGCCGGTAACTTTATGCTTGGTATAAAATTCCATGCCTAAAGATTTCTTTAACACCCGTTGTAGTTCTTTTCCAAGACCAGCATCCATGGTCGCAATAATAGACGGTAAGAATTCTACAACTGATACTTTAGTTCCCAAACGGGCATATACCGATCCTAACTCTAATCCAATTACCCCACCACCAATAACAATCATAGTTTTAGGAACTTCTGCTAAGTTTAAAGTCTCCGTAGAAGTTATAATTCGTTTTTTATCGATAGGTAAAAATGGAAGCGCAGTTGGTTTTGAACCTGAGGCAATAATGACATTTTTTGCCGTCACCTGCTCCGTAGTACCATCATCTTTAGTGATTTTAACGGTATTTTTATCAATAAATGAGCCTACACCTTGGAAAGTATCAACTTTATTTTTCTTGAACAGGTATTGTATGCCTGCTGTATTTTGTGCGACTACATCGTTTTTACGGGCAATCATTTGTGGCATGTTCACTTGCAGGTCTTTCAACTCAATACCGTGCGTACTAAAGGTATGTGCAGCATTGTGATAATGCTCTGAAGAATCTAACAATGCCTTTGATGGAATACATCCTACATTAAGGCAGGTACCACCAAAAGTTTTATATTTCTCTATTACTGCGGTTTTTAAACCAAGTTGAGCGCATCTGATTGCACTAACATATCCGCCGGGACCAGAACCAATAACAACTACATCGTATTGCATAAATAAAATTTTTGTGTAAACAAAGTTAAGAATATATTCTTATTTTATAAGTATAAGCTGCGAGGAACCTAAGGTTTGTTCGCGGGTTTGGTGATGGAGAAAAGCCCCTTTTACCCTAGTAATCGGATACCTTTTAAAGGTTTTTACAACCGCTCCATGTAAGCCCGTTGCAGCAAGCTGGCTGATAGCCTCACTTTCGCCAAACAACAGAAAAGGCCTCTCTGGAAGCTCATTATCCTGCCCTATGCGGTAATAGATTAAGGGTTCATGACTATAAAAGTCGATGGCATAACTGTAACCATTAATCACCTTCACCACCGGCAGTTTCTCAGGGTTATGTGTATTCAGGTAAAAGGCAGCTTCGCTATCGGCCTGGTAGGTGGTCAACTGGGGATAATAGACCAGGTTAAAATAGAGGTTAACAAAAAGTACTACGGCTGCCGACTGGAAATAGATTTTATAGCTCCCTTGATGTCTGCTTAAGGTAGTGATCACGATTAAAACGACAGCTAAAATAAGGAGAACGATGGTGCTCAACGAGACCCCCTCTGGCTGGAAATAAAAGTTCAGGGCGCCAATGGCCACCATCATTAAACAAATGATCAGCAGCTGAGTAACCTGGATAGCCTTGCTACTTCCTGCACGCTGTAAGGTATAAATGTACTGCGCGGTTAGGATGGCAAAAAAAGGAAATATAATGGTAATGTAGTGTGGCAGTTGAAATTTAGATGCAGAAAAGATGATAAAAGTTAAAGCCGCGCCACCCAAGTTGTACCAATGTGCAGCCTGTGGTTTACGGAAATGCTGACGAACAAATTTCACGACCGCTACATAAAACAAGATACACCAGGGAAGGAATGCCCATAAGGTGGTATGAAGGAAGAAAAACGGATCACCACTGGCTTTTTTGATAGGCCCGGTATTGAAGAAACGACCAAACTGGCTATCCCAAAAGAAAAACTGCAGGCCTGAAACACCAGTTCGGCCAAAGATCACTTTCTCCGGATGGGCATCAAATTGCTGATATAAAGACCACAATTCGGGCAGCATGAACAAAAGTACCAGCGCGGCGGCAATTAACCAGCGGTAGTTAAATAGTAATGACCATTGTTTGGTGATGATTAAATGGCCTGCAATGGCACCAAATACAGGGATAAGGGCGAAAATGCCTTTAGTCATCACGGCACAGGAGGCAAATACAGAGCCGAACACCAATGGCCAGAACCATTTGTGCCCAAGTGCTTTATAAAAATGATAGACGCTGGCAATGATCAAACCCGTGAGGTAAGGTTCTGCACGCACATCTGTATTGGAAATAATCAGGTGTTCTGCGGTTAGTAAAATTAACACCGCCCAAAGGCCCGTTTCTTTATTATAAAGCGATTTGGCGAAGAGGTACGTATAAACAGCTCCTACCATGACCATTAAAACTGCAGGCAATTTATAAGCCCAGGTGCTGATGCCAAAGATTTTAAAGGAGATGGCAGCAAGCCAGAAAGGGAAATGTGGTTTGTCTAGCCAGTCTTTACCCTCCACATAAAGATCAGAGAAGTTATTGTTTATCGCCATGGTTTTGGCAATGGAGGCATACAAAGCACCATCAGGACCAATAATGGTAACCCATAATCCGCTGAAATTAACCAGCACTGCGAGTCCGATAAATGCATATAGCCATTTAAACCTTAATGCGGTCTGCGAATCATCCATCATAAGTCGGCAGTATTTTGTTCTTTAGTAGATTTAAACACATAAAAATAATTGGCACTGAAATTCCAAAGGAAAACTAAACCTACAGCTATAATTTTACTCAGGTAAAAATTAAGCAACAACAGGTTGTTAAATACATAAACCACCATCGAGTTGAGCAACAAACCAATAATGGATACCGTAATAAAAGCGGCCAGTTGCTTGCTGATCTTAGCTTTGTTCTGAAAGGTCCAAATCCTGTTAATGAAATAGTTGCTCATGACCGCAGCGCTGAAACCAATGGCATTAGCCAGAAACTTATTTACGTGTAACACATCCTTAAATAACCAGGTTAACGAAAAATCGATGACCATACCAGACATACCGGTTATTCCAAATTTAACTATAGATAAAAGTCGCTTATCTGCCATGCGCCGCTGTTTGCAATTATTTTCTAAAGGTACAAGGATTTTCAATGTTCCAATATTTTTACCTTGGACAATATGCTTTAAGACCTATTTTTTGTAGGTTTAGCCTATCAAACCCTCAAACTTATGACGCTATTAAAGGCCTTATTTTTACAGGTCATCACGTTGTTCTTTGGACTTTCTGCCTTTGCACAACAAACTGACTCCGCCTATATCAGGCAAAACTTCACGAAAATAGAAAGAACAATTCCCATGCGAGATGGGGTTAAATTGTTTACAGCAATTTACATCCCAAAAGAAAAGGCTAAAAAATATCCTATTCTTTTGAACAGAACACCCTATACTGTATCGCCCTACGGTGAGGATAAGTTTAAAACTACCCTTGGCCCCTCTTCTGCACTATTAAAAGAAGGTTTCATTTATGTTTACCAGGACGTAAGGGGTAAATGGATGAGTGAAGGGGAATTTGTAGACGTACGACCTCAGCTTACCGGAAAAAAGGGAAAGAAAGACATTGATGAAAGCACCGATACCTACGATACCATCGATTGGCTAATTAAAAACGTTGGCAATAACAATGGTAAGGTCGGTATTTATGGCATCTCCTATCCTGGCTTCTATTCCACCACTTCCTTACCTGGCGCACATCCTGCCCTAAAAGCGGTATCACCACAAGCACCTGTAACGGATTGGTTTATAGGCGACGATTTCCACCATAATGGTGCCCTGATGCTGGCCGATGCCTTTAATTTCTACTCTTCCTTTGGCGTGCCACGCCCTAAACCTATTACTCCAGACCGGGGTCCGAAACCTTTACCACTCCCTATTAAGGATAATTACCGTTTCTTTCTTAGTGTTGGCGCTTTGAAAAATGTGAATGCTAAATATTTCGGCGACAGTATAAAGTTTTGGAATGATTTGATGGCGCATGGTACGTACGATGATTTCTGGAAAGCCAGGAACATCAGGACACACCTAAAAGATGTTAAACCAGCCGTACTGGTGGTTGGAGGCTTTTTTGATGCCGAAGATACCTACGGAACATTCAAAACCTATGAGGCCATAGAAAAGCAAAATCCAAAGGCCAACAACAACCTGGTGGTAGGCCCCTGGTTTCATGGCGGCTGGGTAAGAAGTACCGGAGACAGCTTTGGTGATATCAACTTTGAACATCCGACCAGTGCACATTACCAGGAAAAAATAGAATATCCTTTTTTTATGCATTACCTAAAAGACGGCCCAAAACATCAACTGGCTGAAGCGACGATCTTTTTAACAGGAAGCAACCAATGGAAAAACTTCGACACCTGGCCTCCTGCAGACACAGAAAAGAAAACTTTGTATTTCCAGCCTAATGGCGGGTTAAGTTTTAACAAACCTACAGTAGCCACCAGCTTCGATGAATATGAAAGTGATCCTAATGCACCGGTTCCTTATCAGGATGGCGTACAAGAGCGCAGAACGCGGGAATATATGGTCGATGACCAGCGCTTTGCCGCCCGCAGACCAGATGTAAAAGTTTACCAAACCGAAGTATTAACTGAAGACATTACCCTTACCGGTCCACTGACTGCTGATTTATTTGTAAGCACCACAGGCACTGACGCCGATTACGTGGTTAAACTCATTGATGTTTATCCGGAAGATGCCACTTCTACCCTTTCCACATCGGTAATGATGGGTGGTTACCAGATGCTCGTTCGCGGAGAAATCATGCGCGGTAAATTCAGGAATAGTTTCGAGAAACCCGAAGCTTTTGTACCCGGGCAAGTAACACAGGTTAACTATGAACTCCCTGATGTTGGCCATACTTTTAAAAAAGGCCATCGGATCATGGTACAAGTGCAAAACTCCTGGTTCCCTTTGGCCGACCGCAACCCACAAAAATTTATGGATATCTATACTGCCGACAACCAGGATTTCCAGAAAGCAACACACCGTATTCACCATGATACAAGCCATGCAACAGGCTTGGTCGTGACCATTTTAAAACCATAACATGTCCTTCAAAAGATTACTACTTGCGCTCCCTGTGCTACTCCTTTTCACCCTTTCGGCTACTGCTCAATTGATGCAGCCAAAACCGGAAAAGTTCTCCCGTGCCGATACCTTAAGGGGCACGCTAACACCCCTGCGTACTTGTTACGATATCAATTATTACCACCTGAGCGTGAAAGTTGATATTGACCAGCGTTTTATCTCCGGAAGCAATGAGTTTGCTTTTACGGCTGTGCAGGATTTCAAGAAACTGCAGTTTGACTTGTTTGAAAACCTGAAAATAGAAAAGGTGATTTACAATGGGGAGCCGCTTGCATTTACAAGAGAATTTAATGCCGTTTTTGTGACTTTCCCACAGACCATTAAAAAAGGGGCAAAAGATAAATTTACTGTTCATTATTCCGGGAACCCGATTGTTGCTAAAAAAGCACCCTGGGATGGTGGTTTTGTTTTCGCAAAAGACAGTGCAGGTAAACCATGGGTAACTGTGGCCTGCCAGGGATTGGGTGCCAGCAGCTGGTGGCCTAATAAAGATCACCAGAGTGATGAGGTGGACAGTGTATTCATCAGCATGAGTGTTCCAAAGGGTTTAAAGGAAGTGTCTAACGGCCGCTTACGCAGTGTAGTGGAACAGGCCGATGGCTACACGCAGTTTAACTGGTTTGTAGGTAACCCGATTAACAATTATAACATTACCTTTTATATTGGCGACTACGCCCATTGGACAGATGAATTTGATGGTGAAAACGGCAAATTAGCCCTGGATTACTGGGCATTAAAAGCTGATAGCGCTAAAGCCAGACCACATTGGGATGCAGATGTAAAACCCATGTTAAAGAGTTTTGAGCATTGGTTTGGTCCTTACGCATTCTACAAAGATGGCTACAAACTGGTACATGCCCCACACTTAGGCATGGAGCACCAAAGCGCAGTGGCTTATGGCAACAAGTTCAAAAAAGGTTACGCCGGCACTGATTTATCTGGCTCTGGCTGGGGTATGAATTTCGACTTCATTACCATTCACGAAAGTGGTCATGAGTGGTTTGGCAATAACATCACCGCCAAAGATATTGCCGACATGTGGATCCATGAAAGTTTCACTAATTATTCGGAAGCGCTGTTTGTGGAAAGCCAAAGTGGCAAGGCTGCTGGCGAAGAATATGTAATTGGGGTCAGGAAGAAGATTCTCAATGATGTGCCAATTATTGGTCATTATGGAGTTAATAAAGAAGGATCCGGCGACATGTACTATAAGGGCGCAAACATGATCCATACGATAAGACAGCTAATCAATAATGACGATAAGTTCAGGACCTTATTAAGGGGCATGAATAAAACTTTTTACCACCAAACGGTCACCACGGAACAAGTAGAGCAATATATCGGTAAGCAGAGCGGACTGAAACTGGATAAGGTATTTGACCAATATTTACGTCATACGGAGATACCGGTGCTGGAATATAAAATTAACCAGGGTAAGTTAAGTTACCGCTGGGCGAACAGCGTTAAGGGATTTAAAATGCCGCTGAAAGTCACGCTGACAAAAGGTAAATACAGCTTCATCTCTCCTACTGAAAAGTGGAAAACCACTAGTATTGATCGTTCATTACCTCCCAGCGAATTTAATGCTGATCCAAACTTCTATGTATTAATAAAAAATATTTTATAATTTTTAGGTCGGGCGTGCAACTAAATGCAAATAGTTGGGTCTTATAGATAACCTAACCTTATAAAATAATTTTATGAAACATTGTATTAAAATCTTAATCCTGGTACTACTGGTTTGTGTGGTATCAGCGAATACAACCTTTGCCCAGGAGCGGGCCGTTAGCAACTTCGATGGCGTCGCAATTAGTGGTTCTATTAAAACCATTATTCAGATCGGCAATAAGGAGAGCCTTCGTTTCGAAGGTGACCAGGAAGCCATTAACGAACTGATTACTGAAGTTAAAGGTGGTGTCTTAATCATCAGAACCAAAAATAAATGGGGAGAGTGGAACAAGAAGTTCAGAAACAGCCGCATTACGGCTTACATTACGGCCAAAAAGTTAACCTCCTTAACCATGAGTGGTTCTGGAAGTATAGATGTGCAAGGCCAGATTAATTCAACGGAACTTGCTGCTACCGTTAGCGGATCAGGGATCATCCGGGCATCCGCAAATGTTAAATCATTATCAGCGGTAGTTAGTGGCTCTGGCAACGTAAATATTCAGGGCAGGGCCAATGATGCCAACATTACTGTTGGTGGCTCTGGCAACTTCAGAGGAACAGACTTGCGGGCAGAAACAGCATCCACAACTGTTAGTGGCTCCGGATCAATTTACATTTCCGCCCACAAGAAGTTAAATGCCGTAGTATCAGGCTCCGGAAATGTTCATTATACGGGAGACCCACAGGTTGAAAAAACAGTTTCAGGCTCTGGTGGCGTCAGAAAAAGCTAAATAAAAAAACGGCCTTTCCAATTGGAAAGGCCGTTTTTTTATTTATACCGTTATTAGGATTAAACGCCTAACAATAAACGAGCTGGATCTTCTAACAATTGTTTAACCCTTACCAGAAAACCTACAGATTCTCTTCCATCAATGATACGGTGATCATATGATAAAGCTAAATACATCATTGGACGAACAACCACTTCTCCTTTAATTGCAATTGGGCGCTCAATAATATTGTGCATCCCTAAGATTGCCGACTGTGGAGAATTAATGATTGGCGTTGACATCATTGAACCAAAAACACCACCATTGGTAATGGTAAAAGTTCCACCTGTCATTTCCTCTAAAGACAACTTGTTGTCGCGGGCTTTAGTAGCTAGTTCTACAACACTTTTCTCTATTTCAGCAAGACTTTTGCTTTCTGCATTACGGATAATCGGAACAACTAATCCTTTTGGTGCAGACACCGCAATGGATACGTCAACGAAATCGTTATACACAATTTCTTCACCGTCAATACGTGCATTTACAGAAGGGAAGTCTTTTAAAGCCTCACAAACTGCTTTGGTAAAGAAGCTCATAAAGCCTAAACCTACACCATATTTTTCTTTGAACTTATCTTTGTATTTACCACGTAAGTCCATGATCGGCTTCATGTCCACTTCGTTAAAAGTAGTTAACATGGCCGTTTCACTTTTTACCGCTACTAAACGTTTAGCAACAGTTTTACGCAATGGCGTCATTTTTTGTCTGCGCTCATTTCTAGAACCTGCAACAACTGGAGCAGCGGCCGGAGCCGATGCTGGTGCTGGTTTAGCAGCAGCTTTAGGCTGAGCTTTTTCAGCGTTTAAAGCATCTTCTTTAGTAATTCTTCCGTCTACACCAGAACCTTTAACGTCGGCAGGCGCTACACCTTTCTCCGCAAGGATCTTTCCAGCCGAAGGCGAAGGTGTACCCGTAGCATAACTGTCGCCAGTTTTTTCAGCTACCGGAGAGACCGCTTTCTCTTCTGCAACAACAGCTTTTTCTTCTTTTTCTGCCGGTGCCGCAGGTGCTGCGCCACCATCTTCAATTTTACATACTACAGCGCCAATAGCAAGGGTATCACCTTCCTGGGCCACTGTTCTTAAAGTTCCCGCTTGTTCAGCAGTTAATTCAAATGTCGCTTTATCTGACTCTAATTCAGCAATAACTTCATCCATTTCAACTGCGTCACCATCATTCTTTATCCAGCTGGATAAAACAACTTCAGTAATTGACTCTCCTACTGGCGGAACTTTTATTTCTATACTCATAACTGATGTATTATTTTAATCTACGTTGTATATTTTACTTACCGATTTCTTGGCAATTTTCTGTTCTTTTTCCGTTACAGGCATTTCAAATGCTTTAGCTAAAATGTAAGCTTGCTGATCGGCATGTTGTTTGGCAAAGCCCGAAGCGGTACTGCTGCTTTCTTTTCTGGAAATCACTTCGATAGCACTAAAGCTAGTTTTTCTTAACTTACGCACCAGATATGGCCAGGCACCCATGTTCTCAGGCTCTTCCTGTACCCAAAGCGCCTCTTTAGCATTTTGGTAACTTGCATAAACAGCTTCCATTTGCTGAAGCGGTAAAGGATAAAGTTGTTCTAAACGAATAATCGCAACATTTTTGATCTGATCATTACGTTGTTTCTCCAACAACTCATAATAGATTTTACCACTGCAAAAAAGAACCCGGTTGACGTCAGTTGCCGCAATATTTGGATCTGCAATAACTTCCTGGAATCTACCTTCTGTAAATTCTTCTAATTTAGATACACATGCCGGGTTACGCAATAAACTTTTCGGCGTAAATACCACTAAAGGTTTTCTGAAATCACGTGCAAACTGTCTGCGTAAAGCATGGAAAAAGTTTGCTGGAGTTGAACAATTAATCACTTGCATGTTATGGTCTGCACACAACTCCATAAAACGTTCAATTCTGGCTGAAGAGTGCTCCGGCCCCTGGCCTTCGTAGCCATGAGGTAACAGCATCACTAACCCATTTTCACGCTGCCATTTCGTTTCTGCACTTGCAATATACTGATCCACTACAATCTGAGCCCCATTAAAGAAGTCGCCAAATTGTGCTTCCCAGATCGTCAATGCATTTGGATTAGCCATGGCATAACCATATTCAAATCCTAGAACACCATATTCAGATAAGTGGGAATTGTAAATATCAAATGGCCCCTGTTCTGGTGACAAGTGTGCTAATGGAATATATTCCTCCTCCTGATCTTCCAGCGTTAACACCGCATGACGGTGAGAGAAAGTTCCACGTTCTACATCCTGACCGCTTAGTCGAACTCTTTTACCTTCGGCCAATAATGTACCATAAGCAAGTTGCTCACCCATTGCCCAATCGAATATGTGGGTAGCCGTAGCCATTTTATTACGCTCATCAAAGAGCTTTTCAATTTTCTTGAAGAACTTTTTGTCCCCAGGTAAAGTGCTTATTTTGTTGGCAATAGACAATAAAGTCTCTTTATCTACAGCAGTGTCTGGCGACTTGTCAAAGTCTTTTGCAGATGCAATACGCATATCTGCCCATGCACCACCAAATTTAACATCCTGATAAGTAGACACTAATTCTTTGGCTTCATTTAAACGTTGCTGCAAAATACCACGGAATTCTTTTTCCATTTCTTTTGCCATGCTTGCTTCCAGTGAGCCTTCTCCAATTAATTGCTTAATATAAATATCACGGGGATTAGCATGCTGCTCAATCGCTTTGTATAAAAGTGGCTGGGTAAATTTAGGCTCATCTGCCTCATTGTGCCCAAACCTGCGGTAACATAAAATATCAATAAAGACATCGTTTTTGTACCGCTGGCGGTATTCCATAGCCAGGTTAATGGCATAAACTAAAGCTTCCACATCATCACCATTCACATGGAATACTGGCGACAAGGTAACTTTAGCAATGTCTGTACAATAGGTACTGGTACGTGCATCTTTGTAATTGGTGGTAAAACCAATTTGATTGTTAATCACCAGGTGAATAGTACCCCCGGTTTTATAACCATCCAAACCAGCCATCTGAATTACTTCATAAACGATACCCTGACCAGCAACTGAAGCGTCACCATGTATTAAGATCGGTGCAATGCGCGCATTGTCGCCACCGTATTTAAAATCAATTTTAGAACGTGTCAATCCTTCTACCACACCATTAACGGTTTCCAGGTGTGAAGGGTTAGGACAAAGACTTAAGTGAACTTCTTTACCCGCGTTTGTCGTCACGTCAGTAGAATAACCCAAATGGTATTTTACATCCCCACCAAACGGAGAAGTAGCGCTATAGCCCTTACCTTCAAATTCAGCAAAAATATCTTTATAGGTCTTCTGCATGATATTGGCAAGAACGTTTAAACGTCCACGGTGTGCCATACCAATCACAAACTCTTCGATTCCTAAGTCGGCACCTTTTTCAATCACTGAATCCAATGCAGGAATTAATGCTTCTGCACCTTCCAATGAAAAACGTTTCTGTCCAAGAAATTTAGTCCCTAAGAAGTTTTCAAAGCTCACAGCTTCATTCAACTTCTTTAAAATCCTTCTTTTCTCATCAATAGAAAACTTCGCCGTATTACGGGTGCTTTCCATTTTATCTTCAATCCAGGTAAGAACTTCTGGGGTACGAACATACTTATACTGTGCACCAATAGAGCCGCAATAGGTTTGTTCTAGAAAAGCAACAATATCGCTCAATTTAGCTGCACCAATGCCTATTTCTACACCTGAATTAAAAACTGTATTTAAATCTGCATCACTTAAACCGAAATTCTCCAGGGATAAGGTAGGCAAGTGTTTTCGTCTTTCACGAACAGGATTAGTTTTGGTAAACAGATGGCCCCGGTTGCGGTAGCCATTAATAAGATTTAGTACATTAACCTCTTTGAAAAAGTGCTCAGGCGCCTGAGTAGCTACTGAACCATCTGAAGAACTCCTTCCGAAGTCAAATCCTTCAAAAAATTTCTGCCATCCAAATTCTACAGCATCGGGGTCTTCTTTATAAGCTTTGTATAAGGAATCAATGTATTCAGCATTTTCGCCGCTGAGATAAGATAAATTATCCATTATGTTTTTGAAATTCTATAAGTACGGTAAAATTAGGATTTTACCTTATAAAACAGGCAAAATTCTTTATATTTCTTCGAGAAAGTCGACCATATCACAAACATTTTTTAGGGGTATCAACCGCTCGTTCATAACAATGTCAAATTCAGAAATTAAACTGCCGGCAACCAACAGTGGAACTCCTAAATTGCCCATTACTTTACCAATTATCTTGTTTACGTCCTTTCCTAAATTTAAAGAAGTAAGCACCATAAACGCATAGTCGGGTTTAAAAGCATCGATAACTTTATTAATATCGCTATATGGAATATCCTGACCAATATACAGGGCATCATGCCCGCATCTCTTCAACAAGTACCTTGCAAAAAGCAATCCAATTTCATGAGTCTCTGCTTCGGGAAGGAATAAAAGGAAACGTTTAGGGCTTTTCTTAATCGGCTTTTTCACCTTAGCAATGGCAATAATGAGCTGATCCCGAATCAGGTTACCTGCGAAATGCTCATGTGCAGGATCCAGTGTGCTGGTTTGCCACAACATACCCACCCTTTTCATAAAAGGGAACAATACAATGTCCATGGTTTTTACCAAACCCATCTCCTTGATACATCCCGATAATATTTTTGAAAAAGTTTCTTCATCATAACGAAGCGTCGCTTCAGAAAGATTAAGCACCTGAACGGCATCATTATTCCAGTCGGCTTTCATTTGGGCAACCAAGTGGTTAATTTGCTCTGAACTTAAGCTGGCTATCTTACTTATTTTATAGCCATTTTCATTTAAGGTGACAATATTCAACAGCATTTTCAAGTCCTGCTCATCATAAAAGCGAATGTTTGTCGACGTCCGTTTTGGCGGCACCAAATTAAATCTTTTTTCCCAAGCCCTTAAAGTGTGCGCCTTTATGCCAGTAAATGACTCTATATCACTAATTGAAAATCTTTTCACAGTATGATAACAAAACTTAAACTAATTGGTTTAAAATACAATAATTGCCCATAAGACAATGACCACGTTTATATAGAAACATTAATATCAAGCATTTTTAATTGCTTGTCTAAATTAAATGTGCTTTTTGATGCATGGCCAGCCTTTCCTCCGCCGGCTACAATAGCCCAGTTGCACCAATTATTTGCAGGGGCGTAATCTATTGATTTTTCTTCAAAATACGCTGCCCCCTTCATCCAATTCACTTTTAAGACATAAATTAGGTAGGTGGCTAATAATACCCTGCCGGTATTGGTTACAAAACCAGTTTCATTCAATTGCTGCATATAGTCATCAACCAACCCATGGCCTGTTGCACCCGACTTCCATTGCTCCAGTAAGCTATTTTCCTCTGCTTGAGTTAACACCTGCGCCGGTTGCTCGGCTAATTCTTCAAAAAATGTAAAGCCATGTTTTTTAAGCATAAACCTAAAGTAATCGCGCCAAAGTAAACCTAAAATGATTTGATTGAAATTTGCATGTCCACCATGTTCCTCTTCGGCATCTTTGACCATCCAGTAGACCATCCTTGGCGATAAACAACCCACCGCCAACCATGGTGATAAACGGGAAGAAAACCCAGCTTTCCCCGCACCAGTTTTTGCTATTTTTAGGTATATGGCAGCGCCTGGAGCTAGTAATTCACTGAGGTGTTGTAAACCCGCCTGTTCTCCACCAATTAATTCATGCTGTATTGGTTCCACCAAAGCATCAACCTGCAGCAAGGTCTGTAAATCAGGTATCAATCCCCAATCGTCTACTTCAGTGAAATTGATAACTTCAGGGGACAAAAAACAAGCCTTTACTATAGCATCGCGTTCAGTTTTTTTCTTAAACTGAGCAAAAACATCGGGTATATCTTTAATGGGAAAAGGTAAATCCTCTTTGTTATATAAGGTATGTCCAATGAAATGACGAAGATTAACCTGAATTTTCCATAAGCGATCCTCTACATCTGCAGAAACAATCGTTTCAGCTGAGGCCACTTCGCGGTGATGATAGACCTCTGCGATATCATATTGCTCCACTAAGTCAGGCAGAATGTCTTCGGGATGACCGTTTAACACGAGTAAATTGCCACCCAATTGCTGAAATGATTCACGCAACGCTGCTACACTCTCCTGCAGGAACCTGGTCCGGATGTTCCCTGATTTAAAAACAGGGGGCTCCACGGAAAGCTGAAAGGTGCGTGGGTCGAAAATATAAACCGGTAAAATTTCGTTAGACTTAGCAATAGCTTCCACCAACATTTCGTTATCATGCAGACGGAGATCATTTCTAAACCAGACTAATATCTTCTTGGGCTTCATTTTGAATAGGCATATTTAGGGATTAGGGTAAAAGTACCTCATTTTCGTAACTTTAAGCAAACTGCCTCTATAATAATTACACAAGCAAA
Source organism: Pedobacter sp. CAN_A7 (assembly GCF_015752175.1). Classification (NCBI taxonomy): domain Bacteria; kingdom Pseudomonadati; phylum Bacteroidota; class Sphingobacteriia; order Sphingobacteriales; family Sphingobacteriaceae; genus Pedobacter; species Pedobacter sp. CAN_A7. Next base: position 57,226 of record NZ_JADOUW010000004.1, read on the forward strand.
ACAATTTGTGACAATAAAGATTCTTTAATAGTAGATTACAACCTGTGAAAAACAATTAAACCCCATGAAAAAACACATCTTAATCACCGGAGCTACAGGAATGATCGGAAAAGACCTGTTAAAGGCCTTAATAAAAGAAGGACACACCGTCTCGGTATTAAGTAGAAAGCGCATTAAACTTGCGGGGGTAAAGGTATTCCTGTGGGATGTATATCGCCAGAAAATTGATGCAGCCTGCCTGGATGGTGTAGATACCATCGTACACCTGGCGGGTGAAAATATAGCCACTAAAAAATGGACAAAGGAGCGTAAGGAACAATTAATCGACAGTAGGGTGCGGTCAACCGAATTGTTATACAAAACCCTGAGGGAAACACCTCATCAAGTGAAAGACATGATTTCCGCCTCAGCAGTGGGCTATTATGGAGATTGTGGTGATGAAATTTTAACAGAAACCCATGAAAATGGTTACGGATTTCTGGCCGAATGTTGTGAACAATGGGAGAAAGCGGTAGACCAGGGAGCGCAATTAGGACTTCGGGTGGTAAAAATTCGAACAGGCTTTATCCTTAAACACAATGAAGGTGGGTTGGCAGCCATGGATAAACCCATTCGCTTTTTTGTAGGTTCACCCTTAGGCACCGGCCAACAATGGGTACCCTGGATACATTATAAAGACATCACTAACATTTACATGGAAGCCATCTCCAACACCAATATGAACGGTGCCTACAATGCCTGCGCACCGTATCCGGTAAGCAACCAAACCCTAACAAAAAGTATTGCCCATATTCTCCACAGACCCGTTTGGCCAGTAAAAGTTCCAGAAACTGTGCTGACAACGATCCTTGGAGAAATGAGTGCAGTAGCCTTAATGAGCACGAACACCTCCGCACAAAAGCTGCTTGACGCTGGTTATATTTTCAGCTTCACTCAGTTAGATGATGCTTTAAATGATATTTATACTTCCTGATGCAGAAAGAAATCGCTATTTGCTGGCTCCGTAGAGACTTGCGCTTAACTGACCATACCGCCTTATACCATGCCTTAAAAAGTGGCCATCCAGTATTACTCCTCTTTATCTTCGACACTAATATTTTATTGCCGCTGCAAAATAAAAAGGATGCCCGGGTTACTTTCATTTACCAAACGCTGCAGGATATGAATCTGGAACTGCAAAGCCAGGGTTCCTCCCTGTTGGTGAAATATGGCACACCAGAGCAGGTCTTTTCACAGTTAACGCAACAATACCTGGTGAAAGGGGTTTATACCAACCACGATTATGAACCTAGTGCCCGCCAGCGTGATGAACAGATCAAGGAACAGTTGCAACAGCAAAACATTCCACTTCATGCTTATAAGGACCAGGTTATTTTTGAAAAAAACGAAGTTATTAAAGACAATGGCACTCCATATACGGTTTTCACCCCATATTATAGGAAATGGCAAACTACACTTAGTCCTTTTTTCCTCAAGCCCTATCCGGTAGAAAAATATTGGGACAACCTCTTAAAAACAGATCCTTTACCTTTTCCTTCCATCACTGACCTGGGTTTTGAAAAGTCCGATTTACATTTCCCTTCGGCACAGTTTGAAGAAAGGCTTGATCAATATGAGAGCAGAAGGGATTACCCGGCCGACGACGCCACCACCCGCATAGGAATGCACCTGCGGTTTGGAACGGTGAGCATACGCGCCGCAGTGCGTACCGGACTGGAACAGCAGGCCCATAAATGGGTCTCTGAATTGGCCTGGCGCGAATTTTACATGATGATTTTATGGCATTTCCCCAGAACGGTGAATACTTCATTCAAACTTCCCTACGATAACATCAATTGGAGAAACAACGAAGCCGAATTTGCGGCCTGGTGCGCCGGAGAAACGGGTTACCCGCTTGTTGATGCCGGCATGAAACAAATGAACCAAACCGGCTTTATGCATAACCGGGTACGCATGGTGGTGGCCAGCTTTTTAACCAAACACCTGCTAATCGACTGGCGCTGGGGTGAGGCTTATTTCGCAGAGAAATTGTTGGATTACGAAATGGCAAGCAATATTGGCGGCTGGCAGTGGGCATGTGGCTGTGGCAATGATGCAGCACCCTATTTCAGGGTATTTAACCCAGAGCTTCAGGCAAAGAAGTTTGATCCGCAAAACACTTATATCCATCGTTGGGCCCCTGCTTATAAACAACAAAAGCATGTACAACCGATTGTTGAACATGCTTTTGCAAGAGAAAGAATATTAAAAGTATTTAAAGCCGCTTTAGATCGCGGATAGTTATTTTAATTCGCTACGTCCAGTACTTCTACATCGAAATCCAATACTGTATTTGCTAAAGTACCCGCTGGAGTTCCTCCCCTGCCATAAGCCAACGGCGATGGGATCAACATTCTCATTTTCCCACCTTTTTTAAGCAAAGGAAGGACTTCTTGCCAGCCTGCAACCACCCCATTAAGTGGTAATACTGCCGTACCATCAGTAGACGAATCAAAAGTCACACCGTCAAGGGTTTTACCTGTATAGTTAACCGTAAGCGAAGAACGAAGACTGATTGGCTGACCACCTGATCCAGGAGCAGATATCGCATAATAAACTCCTGAAGGATGTTTTACCATGCCAGTAATGTTTTTAGCCGCAATAAATTCCCTGATCACACGGTCGTCAACTGCTGCCTGGGTTCTTTCCGGCAAAGTCGTTATCACAAGATCTATAACCTCATTTGGCGGCACGTTGATATTCGTTAGTCCATTTCTTCCAAAAGCAAGGTAAGATGGCAAGAATACCCTTGCTACACCACCTGGTTTTAAAGCCAACATGGCTGTTCTGATTGCAGGAACATCAATAGTCACTAACTTATTCGCATAACCCACATAAGTAGCCAGGTTAGTATTCACCGGATCTGTATAATAAACCGTACCATTTGCCAACGATTTCACAGCAACGTGATAAAATACAGAATCTGTGGATTTAAAAAACGTGCCGGTATCACCCTGGCTAACCACCTGGTAGTAAAAGCCGGTTGTGTCTTTAGTTGCTGTAATGTTATTAGCGGTAATATATTGTTGGATAACAGCGTCATCGGTTGTTTCAATAGCCTCATATTCTTTTTTACAAGACCCTAAAACCACTATTAACCCCATCAATGCAAGCGTATAAGCTGCAGTTATTTTTTTAAGCATTGGTACTTATTTTTTTGGTATTTGTTTATATACTTTTACTAAATCAACGGTAAAATCCAATGGCGAATTCGCCGGAATCGGACCAACCGGTCTGTTGGTATACGCCATTGTCGAGGGAACGATCAACCTGATCTCTCCACCTTGTCTGATCAGCGGAACCCCTTTTTGCCATCCTTCGATTACACTTTCAAGTACAAATTTAATCGGTGTACCGTCAGACGAATCAAAAACAGTTCCATCCAGCAAACGGCCTGTATAGTTTACTTCCACCGTGTCAACTAAAGCAATGTTTTCTGTGCCTGTACCTGGCTTGATCACCTGGTAGAATAGACCTTCATGCTCTTTAACGCCGATTAGTTTTTTCTCTGCAATAAATTTGTGAATAATTGCTGTATCTATACTGTATTGGGCAGTACTATCATATTCTACTTCTTTCTGACAAGCTGAAATAGCAATAGTTAAGACGGCTATTGCCAATAAAATCTTCTTTTTGAACATCATTTACAAAAATAGTCTTTTATTAGGGATAGCACAATTTTTAACCATTTTTAACAAATACCATAAAAAAAGGCGCCCCTAATGCTAAGGACGCCTATATTATTCGAGATTATGGTAATTAATAACAATACTTGTTTGCTGCAATCAACTCTTGTGCAACTTTCTGACGTACATCTTTTACGTTAAAGGCTTCCATTTTAGTAAACCTGCGTAAACCCACCATCATCATGCGCAGTTCATCGCCCTCGCCAAAAGCCCAGAGTGCTTCTTTTCCAGCTTTCTGAACACCGTCAACAGCTTCCATAAAGTAAATACGCATCATGTTCAGTTGTCCGCCACAAGCTTCTTCACCTCTCATGCTCACCAATTTCTCCGTCCTCAGCATCACAGATTCTGCAACATATACATAACTAGCCATATCCGCAATATTCATCAATACCTCCTGCTCTTTTGATAAGCTCATCATCAGCTTTTGAACAGCAGCTCCGGCTACCATTAAAGCAGCTTTTTTCAGGTTCGTAATGATTTTCTTTTCGGCAGCAAATAAGGTATCATCTTCTTCGCTAAAATCAGGAATAGACATTAATTCGCCAGCAACTGCAGTCGCAGGCGTCATTAAATCCAACTCGCCTTTCATGGCGCGTTTCAGCATCATATCAACCGTTAACAGGCGGTTAATTTCGTTGGTTCCCTCAAAGATTCGGTTAATCCTGGCATCACGGTAGGCACGATCCATCGGTGCATCGGCAGAAAAGCCCATACCACCGTAAATTTGCACCCCTTCATCCACTACATAATCTAAAGCTTCAGAGCCCCACACTTTTAAAATTGCACATTCTACTGCAAACTGCTCCGTCGATTTCAACTTCGCTTTATTCACTTCCATACCACTTGCAACAAGGCTGTCAAAAGCATCATCAATGTTTTGTCCAGCGCGATAATTAGCAGATTCTACAGCATATACCTTAGTCGCCATTTCGGCAAGTTTATGACGTATAGCACCGTACTTAGAAATAGGGCGATCAAATTGAACCCTTTCGCTGGCATAATTCACTGCACTGTTAATTACCGATTTCGATGCGCCAATAGCTGCTGCAGCCAGTTTGATACGGCCAATATTTAAAATGTTAACCGCTATTTTAAACCCATTCTCGCGGTCTGACAGCATGTTTTCTACCGGCACATGGCAGTCGTTAAAGAATACTTGTCTGGTAGACGACCCTTTGATGCCCATTTTATGCTCTTCAGGATTCATAGTAATGCCACCAAACTCACGCTCTACGATAAAAGCAGTCAGGTTTTTATCATCATCTATCTTTGCAAAAACAATAAAGATATCTGCGAAACCACCATTGGTAATCCACATTTTCTGCCCGTTAATCACATAGTGTTTACCGTCGTCACTTAATTTTGCTTTTGTTTTACCAGAATTAGCATCTGATCCTGAATTAGGTTCTGTCAAACAATAGGCAGCTTTCCACTCCCCGGTTCCCAGTTTAGGAATGTATTTTGCTTTCTGCCCCTCGTTTCCATAGTATAGAATTGGCAACGTACCAATACCTGTATGGGCTGATAAAGCTACGGCAAAGGAATGTCCAGCACCAATCACATCTGCCACCAACATAGAGGTATTAAAGTTTTTGCCAAAACCACCAAACTCTTCAGGAATAGAAACGCCTAAAATACCTAATTCACCGGCTTTATCTAATAACGAAGGCATTAAACCTTCTTCCATTTTATCAATGCGATCCAGGTTAGGAAAAACCTCTGCCGTTAAAAAATCACGGCAGGTTTGGGCAATCATTTGTTGCTCTTCATCAAATTCTTCAGGAATAAAGACCTCCTGGTAAGTGGTATCCTTAATCAGGAACTCCCCACCTTTTATTGTTTTTTTGTCTGTCGTTTCCATATATTTTATTTTATGCAGCTATTCAAAAGCCTGCAGATTTTTATCTTTTATAACATCTCGAAAATACCCGCAGCACCCTGTCCGGTACCAACACACATGGTCACCATGCCGTATTTTTTTTCTCTTCTTTTCAGTTCGCTAAAAAGCTGTACGGTTAGTTTTCCCCCGGTACAACCCAATGGGTGACCAAGCGCAATAGCACCACCATTTACGTTCAGAATGTCAGTGTTGATACCCAATTCACGAACAATGGCCAGAGACTGCGAAGCAAAGGCTTCATTTAACTCAATCAGGTCCATTTGGTCAAGTGTCATCCCTGCCATTTCCAAAGCTTTAGGAATCGCATAGATCGGTCCGATACCCATAATTCTTGGCGGCACACCTGCCACACCATAACTCACCAGTCGAGCAATAGGCTCTACACCCAGCTCTTTCATTCGTTTCTCAGAAACAACAAGCACAAAAGCAGCACCATCAGAAGTTTGCGAAGAGTTACCGGCAGTAACGCAACCATTTGCTGCAAATACCGGTTTTAACTTTGCTAATTTCTCTATGGAAGTATCTGCACGAGGCCCTTCATCTGTATCCACCACATAACTGCGACTTTGTTTCTTCATGTTGGCATCAACATAATTTTCAGTAATGGTAATGGGTACGACACCATCTTTCAGGTGACCATTTTTAATGGCTTCTACCGCTTTGCGGTGCGAGTGATAAGCAAACTCATCCTGGTCTTCGCGACTCACCTTATATTCTTTGGCCACCGCTTCTGCGGTTAAACCCATACCCCAATACCAGTCTGGATTGTTTTTAGCCACCTCTGCATTTGGAACTAATTTCCAGCCGCCAAAAGGCATACCCGACATCACCTCTACTCCACCTGCAATAATACAGTCGGCCATACCGCTTCTAATCTTCGCTACGGCAGTGGCAATGGTTTCTAAACCCGAAGCACAGTAACGGTTTACGGTTACACCAGGTACTTTATCAGTATTGAGGCCCATTAAAGAAATCATGCGCCCAATATTTAAACCTTGTTCTGCTTCAGGTGTGGCATTACCCACAATAACATCATCAATTTGCTCCTGATCCAGGTTAGGCACCGAAGCCACCAGGTGTTTGATCACCTCAGCGGCTAAATCATCAGCTCTTGTAAAACGGAATACACCACGTGGGGCCTTGCCCACTGCTGTACGATATCCTGCTATTATATATGCTTCCTGCATGTCTATGTCTTTATAATAATCTGTGTATAATTAGTTTCTTAGCGGTTTTCCCTTGGTCATAATACTCTGTATTCTTTCCAAAGTTTTACGTTCTCCACATAGCGATAAAAACATCTCCCTTTCCAAATCCAGTAAATACTGCTCGGTGACTTCCGTAGGTGCCGATAGATCGCCTCCACACAATACATAACCTAGTTTCTCTGAGATCTTTTTATCATGTTCTGAGATATACTGCCCAGAATACATGGAGTTTGCACCCGCATAAACAATACCTAAACCTTGTTTTCCCAATACCCTGATATCTTTGCGCCTCACCGGTTGTGTATATCCTGCATCGGCCAGTTCAATGGCTTTAGCTTTCGCATCTGCAATTAAACGGCTCCGGTTCATCGAAATCGAATATTTATCTTTTTGCAGGTAGCCCAGTTCAAAAGCTTCCACAGCTGATGTAGAAACCTTCGCCATACCAATCGTCAGAAAACGCTCTTTTAACACGTTTTGCACAATCTGGTCGTCTTTGAATTCATCTGAGGCACGCAGGGCGAATTCTTTGGTTCCGCCACCACCCGGAATCAGGCCTACTCCAAATTCCACCAGTCCCATATAAGTTTCTGCGTTAATCTGTACGTGATCGGCATGTAAACTAAATTCACAACCTCCACCTAAAGTCAGGTTATGCGGCGCAACCACTACTGGAATTGAAGAATAACGTATGCGCATCGCCGTGTTCTGGAACATCCGGATCGCCATATTCAACTCATCCCATTCCTGTTCCACGGCCATCATAAAGATCATTCCCACGTTTGCACCTGCTGAGAAATTAGCCCCATCGTTGCCAATCACTAAACCTTTATATTCTTTTTCGGCCAGGTCAATGGCTTTATTAATCGCCTGTAGGGTGTCGCCACCAATGGTATTCATTTTAGAATGAAACTCCAGGTTAATAATCCCATCGCCCAGGTCAATAATAGAAGCACCTGAATTTTTCCAGATGGTTTTATTGGCCCGCAGGTTATCTAAAATGATAAAATCACCGGCACCTGGAACCGCCTTATAAGATTGGCTTGGAATATCATAGTATTTTTTAACGCCGTCTTCTACTTTATAAAATGAAGTGTGCCCGGCATCCAACATTTGCTGTACCCATGCAGCCGGCGTATGGCCATATGCTTTCATGCCATCCACGGCTGCTGTTATACCTACCGCATCCCATAACTCGAAAGGACCCAGGTCCCAGCCAAAACCAGCACGCATTGCATCATCAATGCGGTATAACTCGTCTGATATTTCGGGAATACGGTCAGATACATATTCAAATAAACCAAAGGAAGAAGCTCGGAACAGTTCAGCCGCTTTATCTTTACCTGTGGCAAAGATTTTCATCCTGTCCTGCAGATTCTCTACAGGTTTGGTTAATTCTAAGGTGGCCGACTTAACTTTCTGTTGAGGACGGTATTCCAGCGTTTTTAAGTCCAACGCCAAGATCTCTGTTTTACCCTCGGCTGTTTTTGTTTTTTTATAAAAGCCCTGTTTGGTTTTATCGCCCAACCAGTTATTTTCAGCCATCTTTTCAACATAAGCAGGCAACTTAAATAAGTCGTGTGCTTTATCTTCCGGACAATTATCATATAAACCTTTGGCCACTTTAATCATGGTGTCCAAACCTACTACATCTGTGGTACGGAAGGTGGCAGATTTCGGTCGGCCTAAAGCTGGCCCGGTAAACTTATCAACTTCTTCTACCGTCAGGTCCATCTTTTCCACCAGGTGTAAAAGTGCCATGATGGAATATACACCTACACGATTGGCAATAAAGGCTGGGGTATCCTTACACAATACGGTAGTTTTACCCAGGAACTTGTCGCCATAATGCATCAGAAACTCCACAATTTCTGGTTTCGTTTCTTTAGTAGGAATAATTTCCAGCAAACGCAGGTAACGTGGCGGATTGAAAAAGTGAGATCCACAGAAGTTCTCCCTAAAATCAGCACTTCGGCCTTCGGCCATTAAATGAATTGGTATACCAGAAGTATTGGAGGTAACCAGGGTTCCCGGTTTACGGAATTGCTCTACCTGGTCAAATACTTTTTTCTTAATGTCTAAATTCTCAACAACAACTTCAATGATCCAGTCGTACTGAGCGATCCTGGCCATGTCGTCTTCAAAATTTCCTGTAGTAACTTTCTGTACAACTTTTTTTGAATAGACAGGTGATGGATTAGTCTTCAATGCGGTTTGTAATGCCGTATCCACAATGCTGTTTCTTGGTCCTTCTTTAGGAACAATATCTAACAATAATACCTCTACACCTATATTCGCAAAGTGACAGGCAATACGGGAGCCCATGATGCCAGAGCCCAGAACTGCTACCTTATTAATCTTTTTGTTTATCATCTTCTGTAGTTATTGTATATGCTAAAGTGAGTTTATTAACTTTTTGCAAGGTCGACACCAGGTGGTTTCTTTCGGTAATGCTAAGGTTGGCGTTCAGGTATTCGTTAAAGGCAATCACCACTCCTTTTGCCACCTGACGTTTCTCAATCCCAAACTCGGTTAGGAACACTTTGACGGAGCGCTTGTCGCCAACAGCAATTTCCCGGTAAATCAGGTTTTGCTCTTCCATGTTATTCAACATTCTGGAAAGGCTGGTGGCCTTCACTCCCAGCAAACCTGCCAGTTTAGAAACTGGAGTTCCTTCTTTCTCGATATTAATTAACACGTAGCCAATAGCTTGTGTAATACCAACCCCTGAAGCAATCTGGTTATAAGAATTGGCCATATTTTGCCAAACCACCTTTAATAAATAATCTATTGTTTCCTGCTGTTTCATTTATTATTATGCTTGCATAACAAAGCTAATTAATATTAACCTGCAAAACAAGTATAATTTATGCAAAAAAAAGCTTGTTGTTTTGATTAACGACAAGCTCTTTTTTTGGGGAATATTTTCAACCTAAATAGGATTGGATCCCCTATTGGAACAGCCATTTATTAAATTCATATTAATGATATCACCACACATTGCACTACCTATTATACCGCCAAAAATGTAATCCACAAAAAAAGCCGCACCTATTACAGTGCGGCTTCAATAACCCGAAGGTTTAATATTTAAAATAAAGTAAACTCTACTCTTCTGTTTTGTTGACGACCAGAAGCCGTTTTGTTAGAAGCGATTGGTTGGTTTGGACCATATCCTGTTGCTTCAATTCTAGATGCATTAGCACCTTGAGAAACTAAGTAAGCTTTTACTGATTCTGCTCTATCTTTAGATAAACCTAAATTCAATTTCATTGAACCTGTGTTATCTGTGTGACCAGCTAATTTCAAGCTAAAGTTTTTCTCTACTAATAACGCAGCAACTTTATTCAAAGTAGCATATGATTTTGTTCTTAAAGTAGATTTACCTAAATCAAATTCTAAGTTTCTAATCGCTTCGTTAACCACTTTACGATCTGCTTCAGTGATAATTACTTTCGGAGCAGGAACGTTTAACGGACAACCAGAACCATCAACCACAACACCTTTAGGGGTATCAGGACATTTATCTAATTTATCAGCAACACCGTCACCATCTGTATCAGTTAATAAGTTATCCATATCAGCTCTTAAACGTGCGTTTTCTGCTTTTTGAGCATCAAGATCACCTTTAAGTGCGTTAGCAGTAGCTTTTGCAGCTAAAGCCTCATCATAAGTTAAAGCTACAGGATTATGCCATGCCAATTGTTTGTCGCTGCTACCCAGAGAGAACTCTAAACCAGCATAAGCATAGTTATATTTATCATTAGTACTTCCTTTGTAAACACCGTCAAGGTTATCGCCATCAACAAAGTTTACAGTCCAGCCTAAATCAAAGTTGATTTTATCTGTAACCCTGAACTTAGCACCAACACCTACCGGAATTACCAGTTCAGTTGCCGATCCGTCGCCAAATTCTGTTGTTCCAGCTGCAGTGGTTATCTCAGTTTTGTAACCCGCTAAACCAGCACCAGCTGATGCGTACAATTGTACGTTATCTTGCTTTCTAAACATGTTAAGGTTTAACATATTCACTTGTGCATTTAAAGCAGCCGACCAGCTTAATTCTGTTTCATATGCTGTAACTGCATCGGTATTAGAATATCCGCTTTCATACGGCTCTAAATTATCTCCACTTAATTTTCCTTTAACACCATCTAATTTAATGGAAAAACCAGGCGTAATTTGCTTTTTAATGTATAATCCGTAACCTAAGTTAGTTTTCCAGTTAGAGAAATCATTTTTTCCTCCAAGCGGTGAAATAGGTGATAAAGCACCTGCATTGATACCAATTGACCAGGTATTTAATTTTGGTGATGTACCAAGCGAATCTTGAGCTTGAACACTATTTGCCATAAATAAAGCGGCAACAGCAGCAGGCAGGCATTTTAATAAATTTTGTTTCATAATTTAAATTTTATACTTATAACACAGTACATATCACATTACAATTTCTGTACCACAAAATCTAATTTACCATCCAACGGCTTTGTCATCACCCCTAGGGTCAGCTCCAGCCTGGTAATAGCCCCATTTATTTTTTAATATCGCATCTACCCTACCAATCGGCCCACGCACCTTGATGGGGTATCCTTTTGATTCTAATTTCACACGGGTAACACTATCTAAAGCGCCTTCCTCCACCTGCACAACGTCAGGTAACCACTGGTGGTGAAACTTCTTCGCATTTACAGCTGCCTGCATGCTCATATCAAAATCAATTACATTCAATATGGTCTGAAATACCGAAGTCATAATGGTAGATCCTCCAGGTGTACCTACCACCATAAACAAATCTCCTTCTTTTTCTAATATTGCTGGTGTCATGGAGCTCAGCATACGTTTATCCGGCTGGATCGCATTTGCTTCGCCACCTACCAAACCGTACATATTTGGTGCACCTGGTTTCACGGAAAAATCGTCCATCTCATTGTTCAAGAGAAAACCTGCACCTTTAACCGCCACTAAAGCGCCATAAGAGCCATTTAAAGTGGTAGTAAGGGATACCGAATTTCCTTCACGGTCTACAATAGAAAAATGAGTGGTTTCTTCATGTTCCGCGGGTGGCATCACTCCGGCACCTATGGCTGAGCTTAACGTTGCTTTTGCCCAACTGAAATTACTCATGCGCTGTTTCAGGTAACTGCTTTCCATTAGGTGTTTTTGCGGCACCTTGTAAAAATCAGGATCACCCAGGTGTGCTGCACGGTCGGCATAAGTGCGGCGTTCGGCTTCTACCATTAATTGCACCGTTGAATCGGCATTATGCCCCCATTTTTTCAAAGGATAACCTTCTACTGAACCTAGCAATTGAAGCAGGGCAATACCTCCACTGGATGGTGGCGGCATAGTAATCACTTTATAACCTCTATATTGCCCGATGATGGGCTTACGCCAGATGGCTTTATAATTTTGTAAATCTTGTTTAGTGATAATGCCACCCGTACGCTGCATCTCTGCAACCACCGCATCGGCTACCGTACCCTGGTAAAAACCATCACGTCCATGATCGCGAATCTGAATCAGGGTTTGCGCCAGTTCGGCTTGCACCATTTTTTCACCAGCTTGCCATGTACCCTCTTTTATTAAAGCGGTTCCCAAAGGGTTTAATCGCGAAAAATCATCGTGTAATTCGTTTAGTTCCTTAGCCTGCTTCTCCGTTACTTTAAAACCATGTTGTGCCAGCAAAACTGAGGGCTCAATCAAATCGGCCCATTTTAATTTTCCATATTTCTGGTGCGCTTCATACATACCAGCAACCGATCCCGGTACCCCAGCGGCAAGCGTACCATACAAACTTTTGTCTACGATTGGCTGCCCCAGGGAATCCAGATACATGTTTCTCGATGCTGCAGCAGGTGCTTTTTCCCTAAAATCCAGGCTGTTGGTTTCGCCTTTGGCAGATCGATACACCATAAAACCACCCCCACCGAGGTTTCCTGCATTAGGATACACCACGGCTAAGGCAAACTGTACGGCTACTGCGGCATCTACAGCATTCCCACCTTTTTTTAAAATGTCAATCCCTACTTGAGAAGCTTCCTCCCGGGCAGAAACCACCATTCCGTTGCGGAATTCTTTACTGCTTTGTTTCCCCAGTTGTCCGCCGGCACAGCCAGTGATTAAAAAAGGGATAAATAATATAAGGATAAAGGTTGAAGACCTACCCTTTAAAACTTTCTGCATCTTTATACAATTTTTCAATAATATCAATATTTCGTTCTAAAATAACCTTTCGCTTAAAGCTAAGTTTCGGGGTCAACTCTCCACCATCTACACTCCATTGTTTAGGCAATAATGCAAAACGCTTTACTTGCTCCCATTTCCCAAAGTCCTGGCAGCTGTTTTCTACAATTTGTCCAAATTTCTCCAGCACCTGCGGATGTTTAACCATCTCGGCATCGCTGGTGTAAGAAACACCTTTTTTCTCTGCCCATGACCGCAAGGCCACAAAGTTAGGCACAATTAACGCAGCTGGAAATTTCCGGTTTTCCCCCAATACCATGACCTGCTCAATTAAAATGGTTTCCTTAAACTTATTTTCCAGCATCTGCGGTGCTACATATTTACCCCCTGCTGTTTTAAAAATTTCTTTCTTCCGGTCGGTAATTTTAAGAAATTTACCTTCCAGAATTTCGCCGATATCACCGGTATGGAACCAGCCTTCACTGTCAATAGTTTCTGAAGTCAGGTCATCACGTTTGTAATAACCTTTCATCACCGCATGACCACGTGCTAATACCTCCCCATCAGGTGCTATCTTTATCTCCATGCCATCTAAGGCCACACCCACCGTACCAAACTTGGTATGGCCAAAATGGTTGACGGTAATCACCGGCGAGGTTTCCGTTAAACCATAACCTTCAAACACTGGCATACCTGCCGCCCAGAATATCCTGGCCAGCCTTGGGTTTAGCGCAGCACCACCCGATACAATAACCACAATGTTACCGCCCAGGGCTTCCTGCCATTTTTTGAAGACCAGTTTTCTGGCCACTTTTAGCTGGAGGTTATAAAACCAGTTACCTTCCAGCTCATATTGTTCGGCCAGACCTACCGACCAGAAAAACATTGCCTTTTTTACGCCGGTAAGGGCTTTACCTTTTTCCATGATTTTTTCATACACCTTTTCCAGTAAACGCGGAACTGTAGTAAAAACATTGGGTTTTACATGCTGTATGTCGGCCACAATCGTCTCCATGCTTTCAGCATAATAAATCGAAATACCTGAATACAAATAAAGGTATACGATCATGCGCTCAAAGATGTGCGATAAAGGCAGAAAACTCAATCCTTTGGTCATGCCTTTTGGCACCACTACCGCAGAATTTTTAAAATTTTGAATCAGGTTATTGTGGGTAAGCATCACCCCTTTAGGTGTGCCTGTGGTTCCTGAAGTATAAATGAGGGTTAATATATCCTCCCCAGTTACCGACTGCCTGTAAGTATCCAAATCAATGTCGGTCTTTAATGCACCGGCAGAAGTAAGCTGTTTCCAGTTGTCGGCGCCAGGTACTTCTTCTATGGTATAAATCGCAATCGGCTGTGCCAGCTGTGCAACAGCCATTTTTACTTTTTCATATAATTTGGCATCTTCCACAAAAACAAGACTCACCTCGGCATTCTGCAGAATAAACTTAATGTCTGTTTCAGGTAACGTTGGATATAAAGGCACCTGATAAGCACCAATCTGCATAATAGCGAAATCCGTGATGTTCCACTCCGGACGGTTATGGGCCATGACCGCTACCCTGGATCCTTTAACTATACCCTGTTCTATGAGTCCGCGACTCAAGTCGTCTACCTTATTGATAAACCCCTGGGTACTATTAACATTCCATTTTCCATCTTTTTTACCATTGATAAACTCGTCTTTTGGAAATTTCTGAAGATTATATTGGAGGAGGTCGAATACACGTGTGATCTCAGACATAGGGCTACGGGTTAGATTTGGTTTTTCTCTAGAATATCAAATCTAACAAATTATCTTTTTTAAAAAAACCGATTTTAATTTTGGTCTGTTTTATCTATACCATTTATGATGGGGGCACAATACTCCATAAAATAAAAAGACTTAACGAAGAGTCGGCATAGTATTTGCTCACTGCTTTCACTTTAACATACATTTTAATAAACATCATGAAAAAAATCTTTACTATTTTAAGCTTAGTATTTATTACGACCCTATGCCTGCACTCGACTTCGAATGCACAAGATTATAAAAATGCAATCGGTGGACGTTTTGGAACGGCTAACGGTGTAACTTTCAAAACAAGTTTAGGTGGCAACAAAATGATCGACATCATTGCCAACTTCAGGTCACATAACGACATGGATTATTTCCGCTTAACTGGTTTATATGAAATCTATAACCCAATTGCTGGTGCACCTGGTTTAAACTGGTACTATGGTATCGGTGGTACCATCGGTTCTGTTAACCACAAACATTGGGATAACAATGATTTGTACTTATCACTTGATGGTGTTTTAGGTTTGGATTACAAAATCCGTACTGCGCCAATTAACTTCTCTTTAGACTGGAAACCAGCAATTGAACTTGCTCCGGATACTGAATTTGATGGTGCTGGTCTAGGTTTATCGGTTCGTTTCACGTTCTAAATAAAACACAATATCTGGCGTTTAATAGCCAGTCAGGATTTAAAAAAAGGTTGCCGGAATATTCCGGCAACCTTTTTTTTATGTGAAAACCCCTTAATTAAGGTAGTTAATTTAATTCAGGTCAATGGCGTCTCTGCAGCGACAGTAGAGTGGCTATCCCTCCATTCAAATTCACTTCATATTAAAACCGTATTGAATCCAAGTATTTCTAGAGAAACTTGGTTTCAACTTGGACTGAATATGGACTTAATATGGATTTAGGTGCCCTCCATGTCGACCGAATTTATGCTTAATATTTAGTTCCTTCATGCAGTTGCCTCGAAAACCACTGCTACAAAAAAGGGCATCCGATTGCCGGACACCCTTAATATTTTAAGTGTTTATTACTAAATTCCGAACCAGCCTTTACGTACAGCTACTTGTTGAGGAGTGGCGTTTGCATTAAGTTCTGCAACTAATTTAATGTTAGGATTGGCCATTAAAGTTACCGGAATGGATTTATTCACGCCATCTCTAATCACATCTACCTTTATTACATCACCTACTTTCTTGCCTGTTATGACTGGCATGCGCTCGATAATAGCTTCTACCGGAACGCCTTCCACGCTAACAACCTCATCGTTTACATTTAAGCCTGCTACCCAGGCCGCTGAATTACGGGAGATGGAATTAATGTAAATCTTTCCTTCTATTCTTCTGGAAGATACGCCTAAATAAGGAATGCTTTTACCTTCGTTTTCATTCTTAACGTTAACACCTGCATAACCAAAGTATTTCACATAGTCTGCAGCAGCAGTACCGTTTACATATTTAGCCCAGAAATCAGTAAAGCTAATGCCGCTGATTTTCTCTGTCATCGCTTTGAATTCTGCATCGGTATAACCTCTTTTTAAAGTCTTACCCTGCTCATACATAGCTTTCATCACATCGTCAAGGCTTTTCTTTCCTTTAGTGGCATTGGCAATCTCTAAGTCCATCATTAAACCAATTACTTCGCCTTTGGCATAATAAGAAACAGTGGTATTGTTGGAGTTTTCATTCGGACGGTAAAATTTAATCCAGGCATCAAAACTAGCTTCTGCAGCCGATTGAACCTTCGCTCCTGGGGTATTTTCTACGTTAGCTACAGCGGTTGCCAGGCCAGTTACAAATTGTGCCTCATTTTTAAAACCTGAACGTAACATCAGTTTATTCTCATAATAGGCAGTAAAACCTTCAGAGATCCACAGGTTGGTGGTATAATTTTCTTTATCGTAATCAAAAGGCCCTAATGCCACCGGACGTAAACGTTTTACATTCCACAAATGGTAGTATTCGTGTGCAACAAGCTCTAAAAAGCCGGTATAACCACGCTCAGAAGTGTACTGGTCGCGAGATGCACCAAGTACCGTAGAGTTCAAATGCTCTAAACCACCGCCACCACGCAAAAAGTGGTGTACAATAAACGTATAGTGTTTATTTGGGTTTTCGCCATAAATGGCTGTTCCTTGTTCTACAATTTTTGCCATGTCTACTTTCAAACGGGCAGCATCGTAGTTTCCACCACCTACCATGGCCACTTCATGACGCACACCACTGGCTTCAAATTCAAAAACATCCTGATTTCCTACTTCTATAGGACTATCAAACAAGGTATCAAAATCTGGGGAATGGAAAGTAAACTGCTGGCCACTAACCGGAGCTAATCCAGTTGACACTTTGCTCCAGGTTTTGTAAGGAATAATTTTAACGGTACTTGCTGATTTTAGCAAGCCTGCAGGGTACATGAATATACCCGTTGAGGAAAGGAAGGCATGTTCTGCATCAACAAAAGAGGTACGAACAGAAATTTCAAAAGCATATACGCGGTAATTGATTTTTACGGCATTGGCTTTTGCATGGAATACCCTCCAGGTATTTTTATCAATCTTTTCTGCTTTAAGCGGTTTACCGGCAGCAGAGGCTGTAAAGCCTTCTACGTTTTTGGCAAATTCGCGTACCAGGTACGATCCTGGGGCCCAGACTGGCATTTTTACGTCTGTATATTCTTTCTGCAATCCCGATAGATCCATTTGCACTTCTGCATAATGTGCTTGCGGTTCGATAAAGCTTACTTCAAAGCCTATTTTCACTTGTGATTTGGCGGTCATACCCAAGGCAATAAATACCACTAACCCTACTAATGATTTTTTCATTTAACGATCTGTTTTCTTATTTCTATAGGCTGGCAAATTTAGTACTTATCTTTTTGCTTTACATGGCCCTAATTAATTAAGCTGTAACATACTTAATACAACGCTAACCTAACAACATATTTAAGATATTTTTGTCTTAACAATTGATTAACCATTTCTATGAAGCTTAAATACATCATCTATATCCTGCTTACCCTCGGCCTTGCTTTTTTCGTTTACTACCGGATTAACGCTAATAAAAAGATTAGTGGTGGTGGTCCGTCTGCAAGCAAAAACGGGCCTGCGCCTGGCTTAAATGTTAATGGAGTGGTGGTACGTACGGCAAGTTTCAGCAACGATTTGGGCATTACCGGTGCCATTGAGGCTAATGAGTCGGTTTCTTTGCAAAGCGAGGTGCCTGGACTGGTAACCGGCATTTTCTTTAAGGAAGGCACCAATGTAACTAAAGGAACTTTACTGGTTAAAATTAACGACCGTGATATACAAGCGCAATTACAACAGGCGCAAACGAAACAAAAACTAAGCTCGACCAATGAAAACCGTGCAAAACAATTATTGGAAAGAGGCGCAATTAGTCAGGAAGAATACGACACTTCCCTTGCCGATTTACGCTCGCTACAAGCAGAAACGCAATTGATACGTGCACAACTGGCAAAAACGGCTATTTATGCCCCATTTAGTGGAAAAATAGGGCTACGTAATATCTCTAGTGGAGAGTACATTACCCCAACAAGGGTGATTGCCAACCTGATGAGCATAAACCCGATTAAAATAAGTTTTTCTGTACCGGAGAAATATGCTGGACAGATTAAATTAAATTCAGCCATAAATTTTAAAACAAGTGGTTCAAACAGAAACTATGTAGGCAGGGTATTTGCCGTAGAACCAGGCATAAACAGCCAGACCAGGACTTTACAGATTAAAGCCATTGCCGATAACCCAAACATGGAATTGCTGCCTGGTGCTTTTGCTAAAATTGAACTCTCTTTAAATACACTTGAAGATGCTATTTTAATTCCTAATGAAGCGGTCATTCCAGTATTGGAAGGAAAAACCGTGTTTATTAGCAGAAACGGGAAAGCACAACAAGTGCCTGTAGAAGCAGGCACCCGTACTGCCAATAACATTGTCATTACTTCGGGACTAAAAGTAGGTGACACCGTATTGACCACCGGCGCGATGGCGCTGAAACCAGACGCGCCGGTAAATGTATCGGTTGTTAAAAACTAAAGACCCTGATCATGAGTATTTCAACCACCAGTATAAAAAGGCCAGTTTTGGCCATTGTGATGAACCTGATGATCCTGGTATTCGGGTTCATCGGTTACAGCTTTTTAGGTGTAAGAGAGTATCCGAATATTGACCCCACCGTGGTTAATGTGCGTACCTCCTACCCGGGCGCCAACTCTGATATTATTGAATCGCAAATTACAGAGCCCCTGGAGAAATCCATTAATGGGATAGATGGGATCAGAAACATCTCCTCTTCAAGTAACCAGGGAAGTAGTAATATTACTATTGAGTTTAACCTGGATAAAAATATTGATGACGCCGCAAATGATGTGCGCGATAAAGTATCGCAGGCCGCCAGGCAATTGCCAAAAGACATTGATGGTAACCCGGTAGTAAGTAAGGCTGATGCCAACTCGGATGCCGTAATTACCATGACTGTGCAAAGTGACAAGCGTAATGTGATGGAACTGAGTGATTTTGCAGAGAACGTGATTGCTGATCGCCTGCAAACCATTACTGGTGTGAGTGCCGTGCAGATTATGGGGCAACGGAAATATGCCATGCGGATCAGGATAGAACCTGATAAACTAGCTGCTTATGGTTTGACCTCACAAGATATTATAACTGCATTAAACCAGGAAAACGTTGAATTACCTTCAGGTAAAATTACTGGTGCAAACACCGAACTGGTGGTAAAAACATTAGGAAAACTAACCACTGAACAGGAGTTTAACGACCTGATCCTAAAAAATGACTCGACCGGTGTGGTGCAGTTAAAAGATATAGGCCATGCGGCCTTAGGGTCTGAAAATGAAGAAACCGTATTAAGGGAATCTGGAAAACCCATGGTGGCCGTAGGTTTGGTGCCTCAGCCGGGAGCCAATTACCTGGAGATTTCTGAAGAATTTTACACCCGCTTTGAACAATTAAAAAAGGATGTACCAAAGGATATTAATTTAAACATCTCTTTAGACAACACCTTGTTTATTAAGGCGTCCGTAACTGAGGTAGCGGAAACTATTATTCTCTCACTGATCCTGGTGATCCTGATTATTTACCTGTTTTTTAGGGATTGGGCCATCGCTATTAGGCCCCTTATTGATATTCCGGTATCATTGATTTTTACCTTTTTCATCATGTACATCTGTGGTTTCTCCATCAATGTGCTTTCGCTTTTAGCGATTGTACTGGCCACCGGGCTCGTGGTGGATGATGGGATTGTGGTCACGGAAAACATCTTTAAAAAGGTGGAGGAAGGTTATTCTCCTTTTGAAGCCGCCATTAAAGGTTCCAATGAAATCTTTTTTGCTGTAATCTCTATTTCCATCACCCTTGCCGCAGTGTTTTTACCGGTGGTTTTCCTCGAAGGATTTGTCGGGCGGCTCTTCCGGGAGTTTGGTATCGTAATCGGCGCAGCAGTGCTCATTTCGGCCTTTGTGTCGCTGACTTTAACACCGATGTTGAACGCTTACCTGATGAAGAAAACTGGCCACAAAAAATCACGCTTTTATGAGGTGACTGAACCATACTTCGTCAAGTTGAACGATAACTATGCGGAGAACCTGAATAAATTCCTTAACAAAAGATGGTTAGCCATTCCGATATTATTGGCTTGTGTGGGTTTAATTGCGTTATTCTGGAATGTGCTGCCGAAAGAAACGGCACCATATGATGACCGCGCCGCCATTAACATGAACATTTCTACACCTGAAGGTGCTTCTTTTGCTTATACCGACCGTTTTATGACAAAGATTTCGGACATGGTGAGCGACTCCGTGCCGGAGAAAAAAGTAAACATTACCATTACCTCGCCAGGATTTGGTGGTGGCTCTACCAATGGTGGTTTCGTGCGGATGGGATTAACCCCCTCTGGCGATAGAGAACGTTCACAGGCAGAAATTGCAACAAAACTGACCCAGATCACCAAAACTTATACAGAAGGTAAGGTGGTGGTTACACAACAACCAACCATTTCTGTAGGCCGTCGCGGTGGTTTACCGGTTAACTATATTATTCAGGCGCAAAACTTTGAGAAACTTCGCGAAAAAGTGCCTTTGTTTATGGAAGAGGTTGCTAACGATCCAACCTTTACCACCTCGGATGTGAACTTAAAATTTAATAAACCGGAAATCAACTTAACGATTGATCGTGATAAAGCTAAAAACTTGGGTGTTTCGGTCCAGGATATTGGTACCGCACTACAACTGGGCTTAAGTGGTCAGCGTTTCTCTTATTTCTTTATGAATGGGAAACAATACCAGGTAATTGGTCAGTTTGAAGTAGCGAACCGTAAAGATCCTTTAGACCTGAGCTCTATTTATGTAAGGAATACAAAAAACGAACTGATACAACTAGATAACCTGGTTACTGCGAAGGAAGAAAGTAGTCCGCCGCAACTTTACCGGAACAACCGTTTTATATCTGCTACTGTATCTGCAGGACTAGCCCCAGGGAAAAGTATTGGTGATGGTATTGAGGCCATGGACAGGATATCGGCGAAGGTGCTTGACGAAACTTTCTCTACTGACCTGGGCGGAGAATCAAGGGATTTTAAAGAAAGTTCTTCGAATACTCTTTTTGCTTTTGGTTTAGCCATCTTACTCGTTTACCTGATTCTAGCGGCACAGTTTGAAAGTTTCAAAGACCCGGTGATCATTATTCTAACTGTACCAATGGCTGTTGCCGGAGCCTTTCTCTCTTTATGGTTATTTGGCCAGAGTTGGAACATCTTTAGCCAAATTGGAACGATCATGCTGATTGGTTTGGTAACTAAAAACGGGATCCTGATTGTAGAATTTGCCAACCAGCTTAAAGAGCAGGGCAAAAATGTACATGATGCCATCCGCGAAGCTTCGGTTTCCAGGTTACGCCCGATTTTGATGACCAGTTTAGCGATTGCAATTGGTGCCCTTCCGATTGCCATGGCCTTAGGTGCAGCTGCAAAAAGCAGGATGGGGATGGGTATTGTGATTGTGGGTGGTACCACCTTCTCCCTGGTACTTACCTTATTTGTTATTCCAGCTATTTATTCTGCCTGGTCTAAAGAACACAAAGTAAATGAAGAACTCCAAGAATCCTTAAAAAAGGCTGAAATTGAACAAGAGATACATGAAACCGTATAACATCCTCCTTTTTATACTCGTTGCCCTCGGTATTCAAACCGCCGCAGCACAGGAAAGATTATCATTAAGAGAAGCCGTTACCATAGCCTTACAAAATAATTACGACATCAAGCTGGTTAATAACGACCTGGACATTGCAAAGAACAATGTTAACCTGGGTAATGCAGGCGTACTGCCAGGTTTACAAGGTAACTTTAGCAATGGTGGAAGCAGGCAAAATACAGTACAGACTACCTCATCCGGCGAAGAACGCAAAAATGATGGTGTGCGCAACACTAACATGAATTATGGTGTGGCGCTGGACTGGACGATATTTGATGGTTTACGCATGTTTGCTACTTACGACAAACTGAAAGAACTGCAAAAACAAGGCGAAGTTAACGCTAAAGCAACGGTGTTGAGTACCATTGCACAGGTGATTAACTCCTATTATGATTTGGTGCGACAACAGCAACTGGTACTGGCTACTGACAGCGCTTTAGACATTTCCAGGTTCAGGATGCGTATTGCAGACAGTAAACTGCAAATTGGTAAGGGGTCAAAACTGGATGTATTAACGGCAACTGTGGATTACAACACTGATACCTCTGCCTATTTACAACAAAAGAATTTGGTTCAAAATGCGATGGTTAACCTAAACCAGGTGATGGCCCGCGACCTGAATATCCAGGTATACGCCCAGGAAGAGATTAATATTGACGACCAACTGAATTACGGTAACCTGCAAGAGGCCACGATGAAATTAAATCCTGACCTGCAAAATGCTTTTATCAATAAAAAAGTTGCCGAGCTTAGTTTAAAAGAAGTTAAGGGGCAGCGCTATCCGGTGATTGGACTTAATGGAGGGTATGAGTTTTCAAACAGTGCAAACCCTACCGGATTTAACCAGAAGTTTACCGGCCGGGGATTTACCTATGGGGTAACTGCCAGCATGAACATTTTCAATGGCTTTTTGCAGCGTCAGAATGAACGCAATGCGAAGGTGCTGATTAACTCTTCGGAATTAACCCTGGAACGGACGCAGCAAACCATAAACGCCGAGTTGTTACGTGCTTATCAAAATTACAAGACTAACCTTGACCTGCTTAAAGTTGAAGAGGGCAATGTGGAGATTGCTAAACAGAATCTGGATATAACCCTGGATAAATATCGTTTAGGAAGTATTGCACCTATAGAATTGCGCGAAGCTCAACGGAATTCGATCCAGGCCATCACCAGATTTCTGGATGCACAATACCTGGCTAAATTAACAGAGATTAGCTTAAAAGAGATTAGCGGTACTTTGAATGTTCAATAAGTTGATTAAATTTAGCACATGATTTTAGTTGCAGATAGTGGTTCCTCTAAAACGGATTGGATGGGTAACAGACCAGGCGATCCCGTTCGTTTTCATACCCAGGGTATAAATCCATACTTTTTAAATGCTCAGGATATCTACAAGATTTTTTCGAAGAAAAAAGACCTGGGTTTTAACCCTGATGAGGTGACGGAAATTTATTTCTTCGGCGCCGGGTGTTCCTCTCCCGACAAGCATGAAGTAATTTCTAATGGTTTGTCGTTATTTTTTACCAATGCCTTTATTTGTGTGGAACACGATCTGTTAGGTTCGGCCTATGCCACATGTGGCGATAAGGAAGGCCTTACCTGCATACTTGGCACTGGATCTAACATCTCCTATTATGATGGCAACACGGTGCACAAGAGTAAACATGGACTGGGTTATGTTCTTGGCGATGAAGGCGCTGGCACGCATATGGGCAAAAAACTGGTTACTAGCTATCTGTACGGAAAGATGCCCCAGGAATTAGGCGTTTTATTTGCTGAAGAATATAGCATTACCAAAGAATCGGTGATTAACAGGGTTTACCAAAATCCTTATCCAAACACCTATTTGGCATCCTTAAGCAAGTTCATGACTAAACATACGGATCATCCTTTTATTGCACAGCTTATTTATGATGTATTCGAAGAGTTTGTGCAGACTAATATTAAAGATTACGCTAATTACAAAACGATAGACTGCCATTTTGTAGGTTCCATCGCTTATTACTATCGCGATACGCTGATCAAAGTATGTGAAGCGCATGGTGTTAAACCAGGAAAGATTCTGCAAAAACCTATCGAAGGGATTTACAATTATATTCTTAAAAAAGAAGGACTCCTGGTTTAAGGAGTTCCTTACTTTTTACCGTCACCAGGTAGGCGACTGGCATCTCGCATTTTCTTTAGGCCATAACCTAAACCTGCCGCCAGTAAGGCAAACAAACCCCCATCTATGGGAACTGGAGTATCAGGGTCTCCACCGGGAAGTCCTGGGTCCTGAGCGAAAAGGGTTGTCGCCAATAGGGCCACACCAAAAGTCAACATCATTTTTTTCATATCTTTCAATTTTCTTAGGCGAGGAATTTCATCGTTTGATAATTTTTAAGGTGGTTGCCGCTTTTGGGTTTGCCAGATCACGCCAGCCTAACAAATAAAGCCCCGGGGTTAATTGCTGCACGGGAATTTCGATTTGCTGAAGTGGCTGTACCTGTGTAAAGGTCTTCCGCCAGTGTTTACGGCCCATCATATCGGTGAGCTGCAGTTCGGCCTCCGCGGCAAATTCTTTTACCTGCAGGTAAAGCTGGTTGGTGAAAGGATTTGGGTAGGCAATCAAATCTTGTTCTTTAACCCCTAGGGGTTCAATCGCCTGTACACGCTTGTCTAATAGTAGCGAAAAACGGCTTGTTTGCCCTAACTGGGCAGAATCCATCTGGAAACTGTATAGGTGCTGCCCCCCATGTACAGGGGTTTTCAACTCGAGTAAATGGTCGTATAGGGTAACACTGAATCCCTCATTTTCTCGCGCTGCCCATTCCAGCATTAGGGAATAAGAGCCCGCTGCATAAACCCGGCTGTATAAGTCGATCACTTGCGGCCCAGTTGGAAAAGCCTTTTCTTCTATCGCTATTTTATGCCCGGCTGTAGTTATGCTCGCTATACTTAAGTGGCCATCGCTTATTTTAGGTGCATCCTGATCATCTGTTTCGTCGTTACCGCCTGTTTTAAAAAGCAAAATAAAGTGATCAGAAAAAGCACCTCTGCTCAAGGTGACGTTTAGGCGTTCGCTTTTATGCTGCCCCCATGCTGGCGCCAGGCAGAAAGCCGACATCAAGCATAGTAAAAATAGTCTTTTCATAAACAGGAGTAGTAACAGCAATCTTTTCATAAGGAGGATATCACTTTAGCACTTTCAGAAAAATGAACGGTACCGGTTTTGATTCCTTTAAGTACCCGGATAAAGAAACCAGCACCTGCAGGGATAATGGTATTGGGATCATCGCTCACGATATAGGTGTTATTTAAGGGATCAAACAACCAGACAAATGGACCTACATTGGTTTTCTGCAGACTACCCCACCTGATGGCTGCGGCATAAGGATTGCCTAAGAGGTTAAATCCATTACCTTCTCCATCCGCATCGCGGTTAGCAACGGCTACCTCGAGGTTGCCGGTAAATAACTGCCCTTTATAAGTGATGACATAAGGCGCAGCATTTGAAAAAGGGGGTGTTTGTACCTGCTGCTGGAAAGCATTAGGCAAGAGGCGACTGCCTCTGGAATAGATAAAGAAACCCCGCCCTAACGGAATTGCTGTTTGCAAGTTTGCAATAGGCACATATTTCTGTGCAAGTGTTCCGGTTAAGGCTTGATCATGGGTATAAATGGTAGCACCATTGTTAGGCGACACATCAAAACCGTTGGCTGTTCCTCCTTTACCGGTAACAAATACCGACTGCTGGACATCAGTAATGCGGTATTGATAATTTCCGGGTGTACCATTGTGCCATATTGGGGCACTCCACAAACGCCAGCCCCTACCGGTTGCAGGTGCAGGGAAAGTACCTGTCACATAACTTTGTACTTGCAATTCACCACTGATACTGCCCAGGTTAGTTATTGGCGCTACGGCAGCACTATGTGTGGCGCTAGCCAAGAGCAGGATATTACCATTTGCTTCTACATGGCCGCGGGTTAAATTTAATGATCGGCTCACGTTTATTTGCGACTGTAGCTTAAGCAAGGCCTGTGAGGTGTTTAAGTTTAGTTCTAAGACGCCTACTTCCGCCAGCCCGGTACCGTAGTAAGTTATTGAGTTTTGGTTTCCAAGAAACAGGAGTTTGCCTTCAGTTTGCAGTGTGCCGTGGTTTAATACATCGCCTTGCAGCTGTAAGGTAGAGGTGCTTGCAGCGGTGAGGGTACTAGCGGCTTGCAGCTCGATTTTTTGTGTGGCGTAGAGGTTCTTAATTAGGTTCAGTTGGGCACCACTTTCCAGGAGCAGTTTGTTTACGATTAAATCGCCGGTGTAATAAGCCCTTACCCCTGCCTTGATGCGGATGTTTCTACCCGGTACGGGGACAGCTTTCGGGACCCAATTATCGGGTTCCAGCCAATTGCTGTCAAGGGCCCCGGTGAAAGTATAGGTAGTATTCAAAGTCATATTCACTTCTTCTGCTCCAGCTGTAAACATTCCGACAGGAGTTCTAATCATATTATATTCGGTAATGAACCATGGTCTAGTAACTTCGATCGAACTGATTCTAAGTTCGTCCATTAACCCATTAAAGTATTGGTGTTGCTGTTTTGAACTACCGATAACCACCTGTCCTCCGGGCGCAATTTGGTGCGCCGTTGCAAAGTTGCCGGCAATTACCCCATTTACTAGGAACTCCTTTACACGGTCTCTGTAAGAAAGACTAACAAGATACCATTCATTAGGTTGAAGAATGGTCGTACTCACCAGTGTTCGCGAACCTGCAGTGCTGAAAGTTGTAAGAACCAATTTTCCTTCGGTATTTACTTTAAGTTGAAATCCCCCACGACCTGCGGTATCATTTGCAATAATCATTTGTTCTTGGGCGTTGGATTGATATTTGATCCAGGCAGAAAAAGTAAAGGTTGTTGGAACAAGGGGTTTTATTAATATCCGCCTGTTGCCATTAAAACTTGCGCCGGTACTGATTACTCCTTCAGCACCTTCATTAAAATGGTCTACATGAGTGTACATTGTATTCCACATGGCTATTGTCGCCGGAGCTGCCGGATTATGATTGTTCGTGGAACCATAATACATATAAATTTTGGTAGAAGCATTACCGCCTTTGGTAACTAACGATGGGATTTGTACCCAACAGGTAATCTTCCCACGAGCAGCATCGTAACTCTCAAGCTGGAATTTTAAGGCTGTTTGGGAAGTGGTTGACAAGGTAAAGGAAATATCCAGTCCCTGGGGATGTGAGATTTTCGGTTCAAATGCCCCTTCCTCATACTGAAGGTCTGCATGTTCAAGCTGTAGCAATACATAATGATTGACCCACTGGTTAAAACTGGTTGGGTCATTCTCGATTTTACTCTTTTCAATGGTAATTAACTTTCGGTAGCGGTAACCAGGCAGCCAGTTTTGCGCATCGGCATAAAAGCCGCTTAACAGGAGTGATAGCAGCAGCAGGAGTTGGACTGTTTTTCTTTTCATGAACTACCAAGTGTAAATAATAATTAATCAAATAAATAATTATTTAACCCGTTTTAAGGGGGGATTCAAATTGCTACTTTAAAGTCATATCCTAATAGGGAACTGGGCTATACAACAAATCCTGTGTATTTTTGCATCAACGTTATTCTTATGAAGAAACTACTTAATTCTACCACCTACTCTGTTCTTGACCTGGCGACAGTCATCGAAGGCAAAACACCAGCATATACATTTAAAACCAGCTTAGACTTAGCACAACATGCCGAAAAATGGGGCTTTACCCGTTATTGGCTTGCCGAGCACCATAACATGCCCAGTGTGGCCAGTTCTGCTACTGCAGTGGTTATTGGGCACATTGCAGGAGGTACAGAAACCATCAGGGTGGGTTCTGGCGGCATTATGTTACCTAACCACTCCCCTTTAATTATTGCAGAGCAATTTGGAACGCTGGCATCTTTATATCCGGATCGTATTGACCTCGGTTTAGGTCGTGCACCTGGCACTGACCAGCTGACAGCCATGGCCATCCGTGGTGAACAACGCATGATCGCTGCACAGAATTTCCCACAGGATGTGTTAAAGTTGCAAGCCTATTTATCAGCAGATAATAGCAGAAGCAGCGTACGTGCCATCCCCGGCGAAGGATTAGACATCCCCATCTGGATATTAGGTTCGAGTACCGACAGTGCCCGTTTAGCAGCCGCTTTAGGTTTACCTTATGCTTTTGCCAGTCACTTTGCACCTGCCCAGTTTTTAACGGCCATTAACCTGTACCGGGAAAACTTCAAACCTTCGGAATTTTTAGATAAACCCTATGTGATTTCTTGTATAAATGTGGTTGCTGCAGATACCGATGCGGAAGCACAGAAACTGGTCACGTCCTTATACCGCATGTTTAAAGGCGTCATTAGTGGAAAAAGAGAGTTGTTACAACCACCGGCCGCCAGCCTGGAAGATGTACTGAACGACTATGAAGAGGAACAGGTGAACCAGATGTTGGCTTGCACTTTTGTTGGAAGCAAAGAAACGTTAAAGTCGGAGCTGCAAGATTTCCTGGACCAAACCCAGGTGGATGAAATCATGGTAACGGCACATATTTACGATCACCCTGCAAAGTTACGTTCCTATGAAATCGTGGCTGAAGTATTTAAAGGAATTTAATCATAGTCACCATGTTAAAAGAAGAGCAAGTAAAAATGATCGCGGAAACCCTGCTGCCTGGCTTTTTGCCAAAGGACCCTGCAGAAGCAGAAGTATCTTTCCATTTTACGGTACCACCAAACCAGAGCTTTAAGGTTTGGTATGCGAAGAACAATAAGAATACTTGGGATTTTAAGAAGTTTGAACCGATACAGTTTTAGACTACCGGAGATTTTAGACTACCGGAGATTTATCTGCAATATTAACGATCAGGGAATCCAGTTCTTTAGCAGAATTGCTGAGGTAATCTAGCATAATTTCATAATCATCATCTGGATGGTCCAGGCGGATCAGGTCTACCAGGGCCAAAATCCTGGCTAAAGGTGCGCGTACCATGTGCGACTGTATCCAGGCGATTTCTTTGAATTTTTTATTCTGGTCTTCTATAGCACGGATATATTCCTTTCTTTTGGTGATATCCTCCATGGCGCCAATAATTCGAACAGGTGCACCCTGTTCATCATAAACGATAAAACCCCGGTCGCATACATAGCGGTAAGTGCCATCGCCGCAACGAAAACGGTATTCATCCTGCCACCTGTTAGTTCCGTCAAGTTGGATTTTTATTTTCTTGTCGATTACCCTTTCGCGATCCTCGGGATGTACCTGCTCGTTCCACCATTCATAAGAGGTGGTATCGCCTTTGATATTTTTATGGCCAAAGATCCCTTTTATACCCCTATTCCAAACGATTTCCTGCGAACCGATACGGTGATCCCATATGGTATCACTAGTAGCCTTAGAAACGGTGTTAAAGCGCTGCGCGCTTTCTTCCAGGCGACGTTCATTCTCCAGACTTTCGGTATAGTCGTAAATAATAACCAGTTTGGCATCTTGACCCTCCCACTGAAATGAGCTTGGAATAACATGGGTATACACCACACTACCACATTTTTTTCGGTGTAGTTTAATCTCTTTTCCTAATTTGGTGGGTACGTTTGGACCCTCGATTTCATGCAGGATCATTTGCAGAAATACTGCTTTTTCATATCCATAAAAATGTACAGCAGCTTCATTAACGGCTAAAAATGCAAACGTATTGATGTCATAGATCCACATAGGAAGTGGAGACAATTGAAAGAAATCAAATGTTGCTGTTGACATCGGTTTTTTATGATTTATTAATTATTGTAATTATACTAAAAACCACGTACAAATACGAATATCCTAATGAGGTTGTACCCACTGTGAAAAGGCAGATTCCCATGTATTCGCCTGACTACCTGAAAAATAGCGTTACGAAAAAGGGTGCCAGTCAAGCATGACCGGCACCCTTTAGTATGTTCAATGACTCATTATTTCGTTTCAGCAGCAAGTTTTAAAGCTTCATAAGCATTAACTACACCACCAGTAACGCTTAAATCAGCAAAAGGAAGAGATTTGGTTTCTTCACCTTGTTTAACATTTACGTTGTGATTAACTTTCACTACAGATTTCATGATGATATCTTTCACTTCCTGTGCAGAAAACTTAGGATAATACGAACGAATAAGGGCAGCAAGACCTGCAACTACAGGAGCAGCCATACTTGTACCATTGAATTTTGCATACTGTGAACCTGGAATTGTTGAGTTAATGTTTACACCAGGAGCGAATACATCCACTGTTGTTTTACCATAATTAGAGAAACTTGCTTTTAAAGTTTCATCATCCACATAACCTGATGCACCTACAACCAAGTATGCGCCAGCTACACCGCCACCTTCGTAACGACGGTCTGGAAAGCTTTTCTCTACATCTAAGTTTTTATTGTCGTTTCCGGCAGCCTGTACAATTAAGACGTCTTTAGACATGGCATATTTCACGGCTTCGTCTACCACTTTTTTGTCCCATGAATAACCTTTACCAAAGCTCATGTTTAATACTTTCGCACCATTATCTACTGCATAGCGAATGGCATTCGCCACATCTTTATCGCGTTCATCCCCATCTGGTACAGCCCTTACCGTTAAAATAACCGCCTGGTCGGCAACACCTTTAACGCCTAACTCATTATTTCTAATGGCCGCAACAATACCCGCTACGTGAGTACCATGACTGGCATCTGCACCAATGACGTCGTTATTTCCGTATTTGCGTTCCCTGCTGTCAGCGTAATTATCTACCTGCAGTTCTGCTCTCGGGTTATAATCCATGTTCAGGTTATAATTTACCTGTCCACTGTAGTACTCAAGGCCTTTAAGAATCTGACTATCGTAAAATTCTTTAAAGGTTTGTGTTTTTAATTGCGCCAACATAATGTCTTTCACGCGGCCTTCCATTTCATTGTCTGGCTTTAAGCTTTCAAAATCTGCTACTGCAGGCTCTTCTTTTCCAATCTTTTTAACTACCGCATCAATCACGCTTTTAAAGCCTTCAATACTGATCAGTCCACTTTTGGCTTCCGCGAGTTTCGATTCATATTCTGCACGCATTTTCTGGTAAGCTTCGAAAGCAGGAAGATCTGCGGCTGGCACAGAAGTGGCATCTGCTTGTCCAAATTTAGCTTCGTCTCTTTTCAGAATACGTGTTAATTCTAATGTTTCATGGTGAATAGAACCTTTTTCAGAACCCAGATAATTCCAGCCATACACATCGTCAATGTAGCCGTTTTTATCGTCGTCTTTTTTGTTACCTGCAACCTCTTTGGTATTGGTCCACATGACCGTTTTAAGGTCTTCATGGTTATAATCTACCCCACTATCCAGTATGCCAACCACAACAGGTTTTGCCTTTTTACCTTTTAGTAATTCTGTATATGCTTTTTCTGTACTAATCCCAAAAGTAGAATCAGTTTTCAGGTCTAGATTTTGCCAGTTGTCTTTTTGAGCAAAGGCAAAAAAAGGCATGGCCGATAACAAGGCGATGCCATAAGTTTTTTTAGTTAAAAAATTAATGTTCATTATGTTGCTTTGTGTGTTTTGAGCTAAATAAAGGGCTTATCCCGTTATACATTTAAATTTCAGTTGGTGGGGTGGTTTCCCTCGCAATCACATCAGCGATGGAGGTGTTAGAAAGTACCAGCAGTGTGGCATCTCTCACATCAATAAATGTTTTACGAATACCGCAGGTAACCTCATCATGGCACTCATCGCACTTGCGATAAAACTTGATGCTGGCACAAGGAACCATAGCGATGGGGCCATCGGTAATACGTAACACATCAGCCAGGTAAATGTCCTTTGCTTCTTTATTTAAGCTATAACCACCACCGGCACCCTTTTTACTATATAAATAGCCTGCATTTCTAAGGTCCAACAGAATTTGTTCCAAGAATTTCCTGGGAATCATCTCTTGTTCTGCCAACTTCACAATTTGCATTGGTGGATTTTCGACATTTTTACCCAGCGCTACCAATGCCTTAATGGCATACTTTGTTTTCTTCGATAACATATTATAACAAAGCTAACAAAGATTTAGAGATTAAAAGAACGCTTTTAAGGAAGGAAATCGTTTAAAGATTCGTCAGGAACAGCCTGATTAAGTTCCTCCCCGCTTTTTACGGTTGCCAAAACGGCCGAAAATTTCTTCTCTAACAGCTCCGCAGTGTCCTTAAATTGTTGAGTTTTTTGTGGCAAAAGTTCGTCTGTAGTATTTTCTTGGGCAGCAATTTTCGACTGCAAGTAGTTTTTATAATTCTCCGAAGCTTGGTCGGCAAGGTTTTGAAGCAATTCTTTGTATGTCATAGCGTATGATGTTAATTACCCTCCAATAACCAATAACACGGTTAATTTGTTCATGTTCTTTTTATACATGACATATTAGTGTTATTAATCGCCATTTTGTTTAACTTGATAAAGCCAATCCCTGAAACAAGTTAAACTATCCTCGCTATGAAAAGAAGCTTAACCTATTTATTGCTTTTCCTGTTGCTCAGCCCTTTAGCGGAAGCACAGGTAAGACAAATTACGATAAGTCGGGTCGGTGAAATGGCTGATATTCCGCAGCCCCTGCGCATTATCGACTGGAAAGAATTGGCCTTAAAATTTGACAGTACCGTGTATAATTTTAATAGCCGGGGTAATTATTGGCCATTAGTTTGGATTGACAGCACCGGCAAAAACTTCCCCCAACCGGTGGTCGGTGTTTATACAGCGATAGGTGATGTGCGGCAGGGACCGGCAAATAAAGGGATGTTTCATGAAGCGCTGGCCAATATGGGCGCCGTGTTAGGCGCCAGTCTGGTCGGGATCGATAAACAAAAAGGCAGCGCATTAAACTATGTAGGCATGCTGCGCAACTATTTTAACAGCGATAATGGCTGGAATATCATGATGAACAATACTGCACCTGAGGTGGCGCTGTTGGGTGGCGGTTATGGGCGAGACTGGTGGTATGATGTTTACCCCAATGTACTTTTCTATGCCATTTACGACCTTTATCCTGATGAACCGGAATTTAAGCGGCTCGCCAGAACCATTGCCGACCAGTTTTACCTGGCCGATTCTGTGTTGAATGGCAACTACAGCTACTCCTATTTTGACTATCGGCAAATGAAACCGATGACCAATAACATTTGTGCCCAGCCCGATGCCGCAGCAGGCCATGCCTACGTATTGTATTCGGCATACAAGCATTTTAATGATCCACGTTATTTAAAAGGAGCCATCAATGCGATGAAAGCGCTCGAAAGTCAGCCCATTAATCCTACCTACGAGTTACTGATGCCTTTTGGTGCTTATGTGGCCGCCCGCATGAATGCTGAGCAGGGAACCCAATTTGATGTGCATAAAATGCTCGACTGGACCTTTGACGGTACGGCGGTATGCCGGGAGGGCTGGGGAGTACTAACAGGAAATTGGAACGGTATTGAAATTTCCGGCACAGTGGGTAGCACTGTAGACCATGGAGGTTATGCTTTTTTAATGAATACCTTCGATGCTGCCTGGCCATTGGTGCCTTTACTAAAATACCAGCCACAATACGCGAATGCCATTGGAAAATGGATGCTGAATGCCGTAAATGCAGCACGTTTCTTTTACCCGGAACACTTGCCACGACAACACCAAACCCTGCCGGATGAAGCCGACGTAACCAAGGGGGTTATTGCTTATGAAGGTATAGCGAAAGCATCAACTTACGATAGCCTGTACACTGAACTGCAGGCTCCCGTTGCCCAGGGCGATGGCCCGAAATGGGTACCAGGGAAGAACCCTGCCGTTTCACAATTTAGTGTATATGGCAGCGGACATGTAGGCATTTTTGGTGGCATGGTGCAGGAGACAGCAGTAGAAGGGTTGCTGCAGGTAAACCTGCAAACTACAGACTTTTTTGCCGACCATAATTATCCCAGTTATTTATATTACAATCCTTATGGGGAGATTAAAACCATCCGCTTAAGGACAGTAAAGGGACAAACAACAGATATTTATAACCTGTTAACAAAGAAATTTATCGCCAGAAGGGTAAAAAAGAACTTCAAAATCGCGATTGCAGCAAGGCAGTCGGCGATATTGATCAGTGTCCCTTCTGGCGGTAAAATAACACACAAAGACCAGCAGTTATTAGTTGATGGCAAAGTGATCGACTATGGTTTTACAATGCGGTAATCTTTGGTTTGTTCAAATGTTTTACCATAACGATCTGTGGCCTTAACGGTAATTTGGTGTGTGCCTGGCGCCAACTTAAAAGGGATTGCACCTTTCCAGATGTGCTGACTGATGTTAGGAGCACTTGGACGTTTACCCGTTAATAAGGTTTCTGTATGATCCCATTTATGCAACAGTGCTAAAAATGAAGGATCATTTTGCGGCACATAAGTCATGTCTTTCCATTCGCCCTGACCTACGCGGTAAACTACCTTATCATTTTCGCCACCCATAAAAAAGTTTACATAAATGGCAGCAGATGTCTTTTTATTATGTTCAATCACTTTAGGTGCAGAAATCTCCATCTGGTATTCTTTAGTTTTACCAGCCACTTTATAATCTACATCATATTGGTTGCCTTTAAAATTCAGGAAGGCGTAACCTTTTGGCGTTCCATCGCTCATGGTAGATATTGGCACTCCTAGTTCATCAAGTTCTCCTGAATACCAGTTACCCGATGTGGTACCTACATTATAATGATGGTGCGCTTTTTCTTGTTTCCAACCGTCTTTTTTGTTAAAGTACAATTGCTTCTGGTTATGGGTATGTGCAGAAAGCGATAGTGTGTTCGGGAAATCGGCTAGTAAGTTAAATAATTCGATGCGGTCTGCTTCACGGAAACCTGCATCTTTTCCAGCTTCTCCAAAAGGAATATGGAATGCCAATACAATTAGTTTGTCTTTAGGTACATGTTTCAGGTCATTTTTCACAAACTCTAATTGGTCTTTTCTCAATCCACCCCAGTAAGATTTACCACCACGCGGATCCGGATAAATCACGTCATCCAATACGATGAAATGCACGTTTCCATAATTAAAGGCATAATCAGCAGGACCAAAATGCGCTTCAAAAGATTCATCAGAAAGTTTATCATCGGTCACGTCAAAATTAATGTCGTGGTTACCTAGCAGGTTATACCAGGGTATACCAATTTTCTGTACCGCTTTAATATAAGGATTGAATAAATCAGGATCATTACCCACTAAATCGCCCATACTTAAACCGAAAGCAACATTTTTAATGCCTTCAACTTCTTTAACAATGCCTTTATCAAAGAAAGCTACTTCTTCCAGGGTATAAGGCTGTGGATCACCGAAAATTAATGCGGTAAAGTTTTGTGCTTCCTCCACTGGTGTCAAAAGAAAGTCAACAGATTTAGGAAGTTTTCCCGTAGGCGCTACTCCTTTATATTTTAAGGCCGGCGAACCTTGTGGTTTATGGTTATAAAAAAACTGAGGCAGGTTATTTTCGTTAACCTGCACCTGGTAACCGGCAGGTTTAATCACCGCAATAATCTGGTCGTTGCTTACTGATAGCTCATAATAACCTTTTTCATTGGTGAGCACAACCTCTGTGCCGTTGGTTACGGCTACCTGGCCAATGCCTTTTTCTGAACGATCGTGTTTTTTGTTACCATTTGCATCTGCATAAATATAACCTTTTGCAAGGTCCTGAGCTTGTATGCTCACCGTTAACGATAGTGCCGCAGCAAGGAAGAATAATCTTTTCATATGTTCTAGTTTCGCCACAAAAATAGACAACAGATGTTTTTCTAATGTTAAGTCAACCTTAACTTATTGCAAGATTAAATGTCGATCCCTATATAGGTTTTTCCGCTTTTCCGGCAAGAATGCGCTTTATTGCAAGGCTTTGCGCACTGCAGGTGCCACCTGTGTCCCAAAAAGCTCTATCGATTTCATGGTCATGTGGTGTGGCACCTGTCCCAAGCTACCTTGTGCCAGAAAGCGTGTATTGCCAAACAATTCATGCTCATATAAAATTTTATCGATCACCTGCTGCACACTGCCCACCATTAAAGCACCCTGCTGCGATCTGCTTTGTTCAAATTGCTGACGGGTAAGTGGAGGCCAGCCCCGGTCCTTACCCACCTGGTTCATCATCGCGGCATAATAAGGAAAGAATTCATCTGCTGCTCTTTGAGCATCTACGCCAATATACACATGGTTATTAACACCAATTTGTAACGTATTCACATCACGTCCCAGGCTAACAGCTGTTTCGCGATACAGGTTAACGAAAGGCACGAATTGTGCTGGATAGCCGCCTATAATGGCCAGCATAAGAGGTATGCCTAAAGTTGCAGCCCTCACGGCCGACGCTGGCGTACCGCCTGCAGCCAACCAGACCGGCATTTCACTTTGATAAGGATGTGGATAAACACCAGGAACTTCATTCTTTTGAAGACGCAGCAATAGCGCTAATTTTTTAGTAAAGAGTTCATCGTATTGCGACAACTGGTAACCGAACAAAGGAAAGGATTCGATAAAAGAGCCCCGGCCGGCCATAATTTCTGCACGGCCTTCCGACAGCAGGTCGATGGTGGCAAATTGCTGCTGCACCCTGATGGGATCGTCAGAGCTGAGTACCGTTACTGCACTGCTTAGTTTAATGTTTTTGGTTAAAGCCGCAGCAGCACCGAGCACTACGGCAGGAGCCGAAACTGCATAATCAGCACGGTGGTGTTCGCCTAAACCAAAAATATCCAAGCCTAACTGATCGGCTAACTGTATTTCTTCTAATAGATCCTTTAAACGCTGGGCGCCATGGACACCATTTCCTGTCTGGCTTTCCGGCTTCATATCCGCGAAAGTCATTATACCTAATTCCATACTGCTACTGCTAAATGTTATTCTTCAAATATAGGTTTTATCTGCCTGATGCGCATTTTGTAATGATAGCCTTATGATCAGGTTTTGCTGTTCAAAAACAGGAATCAGGCAGTAAAAAAAAGCGCCTGGTGATGATCCAGGCGCTTTTTTTCTCAATAAAGATATTTTATGGTTTATCCCACCATAATGGGGTGTCTAAAGGCACCTCTGCAGGTACATTAGATCCATTTTTAGATCTTTCTGCGGTTGGATAAGCCACCCTACGGATATAGTTATCAATCACAGCACCTTCTGGCATGCGGAAACCTGTGTAGTCATAATCATTACGGCGTACATCATTCCAGGCTTCAGGACTTAAATAGGTAGCTGCATACTTCTCTTTAAATATTAATTTCAAAGTCAGGTTAGCTGCGCCAACCCCAACTGAAGGATGTGCCAGGTAAGCATCGCGGTCTGTTGCACTTACACCCAACCTATTCATGTTTTCAGTTATACCAGCTAGGTAAGCGGCATAGGCCCGCGTAAGTCCGCTGGCACCCAGGCGGAAAGCCGCTTCAGCTTCGATAAATTTCAATTCATCGTAATTAAGCA
This sequence comes from Pedobacter sp. CAN_A7, assembly GCF_015752175.1. Classification (NCBI taxonomy): domain Bacteria; kingdom Pseudomonadati; phylum Bacteroidota; class Sphingobacteriia; order Sphingobacteriales; family Sphingobacteriaceae; genus Pedobacter; species Pedobacter sp. CAN_A7. The sequence goes on from NZ_JADOUW010000004.1 coordinate 94,706, forward strand.
CATATAAAGGCGAAGTTCTGTTGGTTAAAGGAGAAATCAAACTCACGTAAACCTCGTCATGTACCGTATTTGCGGCAAGGCCTGCGTTTCCGGCACCATTGCGGGTACCTACAAATGTTCCCGTAATTGTTGGGTCGGTGATTTTGGCAATCCTTGGATCAATGATGCCGTATTTTACACCATTCATATGGTCCACAAAATTATCAGACAACCAGCCACCCAATAAATTACCTGCATTATTTACGGCAAGCTGTGCCCAAGGGTTAATTCCCGAAAACACCTCCATTCCTGCATCATCATTGCCAGAGGTATAAGATTTCTCTACCGCAGCAAGAACGCTTTGCGGACTGTAGCTTGCTTTTTTAGAAATCTTGTTTAAAAACCTTGCCTGGATGCCGTAAGCGGTTTTTAACCAGGCCTCCCGGTTACCCTGGTGAATCAGGTCGGATGCCGGATCAAGATTAGTTGTTGCATCTGTTTTCTGCAGGTTAGCAATACTCTCATTGATCAAGTTCAGTGCGGTTTGGTAAAGCTCTTCCTCCGAATCATATTTAGGGGTCAGGTTACCCTCTACTCCAAAAGCCTGACTGTAAGGGGCACTTCCCCAGGTATCAGTAACCAAACCTAAGGTATAAGCCATTAATAATTGACCCACACCCAGGTGTTCTGTAGCACCACTTGCTGAAGCTTTAGCGATCATGTCACTTAAATCGGCCATGGCATAATAAGCATTATCCCATTGCGTGGTATTATCGGTAATCTGGTAAGTATCCGTAGCTCCCCCGGCTGAAGGATTAGCCAGGTATTGTGAGTAATACGTATTGACACTGGCAATGCGCTGGCCGTTTAATCCCGCTTTATGGGTTGCCGTAGATAACAGCGCATTTAATGGTGGATCAACCACCTGATTAGGGTTTTCGTTTAACTCGAAATATTTTTTACATCCCTGCCCTATAGCGGCAAAACCGACAAGCAGGATGATGATTGCTATCTTATTATATTTGTTCATCGTATTTAATTCTAAAAGCCAACATTTAAAGAGAAAAGGAAACTTCTTACCGCAGGATAGGTCATACCGGCGAAACCATCGATGTTAGAACCGCTGTTCGTGGTGGTACTTTCCGGATCGAAACCAGAGTATTTAGTCCACAGAATCAGGTTATTCCCAGTTACAGATAACTTAATGTTTTTCACAAAACTTCTTTCTATCCATTGTTTAGGAAGCGAATAACCCAAAGTAACAGAGCGTAACCTTACCCAGGAAGCATCTTCTACGTAATCTTCTGATGCACCTCTTTTTACCAGGCGGTAATATCCATCACCATAGTTAATTTGTGTACTAGGATCTATACCTTGTCCTAACCACACTTCTTTAGTGTTCACGCTACCATCAGCAAGTACACCCTGAAATACCTTATGGTCGTTTCTATTTTCAGACTCTTTTGACATCCCGAAGGCCGCATAATAGTTAGCCAATTGGTTATAGCGTTCATGACCAATTCTAGCATCGAACAATACGTTTAACGACAAATCTTTGTAGTTAAAGGTGTTATTCCAGCCACCTATCCAAGTTGGTTGTACATTACCCAATTTCTTTTGATCAGAGGCAATACCGATGATCGGGAAACCATTAGCACCAATCAGCAATGGTCTTGACGGATCGCTAGCCTCAGTAGATTTATCTAAGCCAGCAGCAATTTCAGCAGGTGTGAAATAACGTCTGTATTCTGTTCCGTATAAAGTACCGTAAGCTTCGCCAGGAATCAATTTCATGGTTACACGGGCATTCAGGTAACCATGTTCTGAAGCACCAACAATTTCTGTCAGGTCTGAACGTAAGGAAACAATCTTATTGCGGTTTGCAGAGTAGTTAAGGGAAGTTTCCCATGAGAAGTCACTGGTTTTAACCGGTGTACCTGATATGGTAAGTTCAAAACCTTTATTTCTCATACTTCCGGCATTTACCGCAGCGGTTACATAACCTGTAGAGGAAGAGATGGGTACATTAATAATTTGGTCTTTACTCAAAGAATGGTAGTAATTGGCATCGAAACCAACCCGGCTATTCAAGAAACGCATGCTCAACCCACCTTCATAAGTATTGGTAAACTCTGGCTTAAGCGAAGGTGAACCTAATAATGCTGGTCTGGTGAAGCCTGTATATCCTGTTGGTAAACCGGTATAATTTGAATAACCACGGCTGGTAGAATAAGCATTGGCATCTTTACCAATCTGGGCATACGACAATTTGAACTTCGCACTGCTAATCACTTCAGGTAGTTTGATGTGATCTGAGAAGATATAACTTAAACTGGCTGATGGGTAAAAGAATGAGTTATTCGGACTTAACAGAGAAGAAGTCACGTCATTTCTGCCCGTAATGGTCAGGTACAGGTACTCTCTCCAGTTCAAAGATAACTCACCAAAAATACCCATTAAACGATAAGATTCCCTATCGGTTGTACCCGTTAAAAACTTTGCATTGCTTAGGCTATACCAGTTATACACCGTCAAATCAGAGCCTTCCATGGAGGTATTATACGTTTTGCGGTTGTATAAATCATGACCTAAACGTAAGGTACCACTGAGGTCTTTTGAAACCGTATGGGTTAAACTTGCAATAAATGTACTGTTGATGCTACGGAAAGTACCATTGTAATTGTTTACCAGACCTTCGCCAGGAAAAGCTGCCGTACCATTGTCTTCCACCAGGCGCTCGCCCACTAAACCCTGAAATCCAGGTGCAGTATTCAGCCTGTTGTCGCGGTAGGTATCAATACCTGCACGGTAGCTTAAATTTAACCATTTAAATGGTTGGTAAGAGGCATTGGCACTACCAATGAGGCGCAACACATCATCGCTGAAGCGATTGGTTTCTGCCAGGTAACGTGGGTTCGTTGTTTCTCCATAAGAACGCATGGTACCATTTTCCATAAGGTAATCATTAACATCATGACGTGGCGACCAGTAAATCAACTGCTCGATGTAACGACCTGCATTATAACGGTAACCGCCAGAATTGGATACATTGATCGATGCACCTGCATTAAATTTTTCACTTGGTTTAAAAGTTGCATTTAATCTGCCCTGGTGATTTTTAAAATCTGTAGAAGGCAATACACCATTGTGTTGTAATTGTGAAATTGAAGTCAAAAAGGTCATTTTCTCCGTTCCACCAGAAACGGTTACCCCATTGCGGTATTGGCTACCTGTTTTAAAGGCATCGGCCATGTGGTTATATAATTTGTCGGGGTGTGTAGGGTCTTCCGCTTTGGCTACTTCTACCGTAGGCCCGTAAGATGGCCAGAAATCATCCTTATTATAGACACCTCTCCATCCCTGGCTGTATTTTGTTTGCAACTCCGGCATGGTATTAACATTCTCAATTCCAAAAGTTCCCTGGTAATCGATTTTAATGTTTCCAGCTTTACCAGATTTTGTGGTAATCACTACCACACCGTTAGCACCTCTCAAACCATATAAGGCTGTTGCGGCACCACCGCGAAGGATGTTCATGGACTCAATATCATCAGGATTAAGATCCACCGCACGGTTACTCATGCCATAGGCACCAGAACCAGTATTTGATGTGCTGTTGTCCATGAAAATACCGTCAATCACAAATAAGGGTTGGTTATCACGCGCAGGGTCAATGGAGTTTACCCCACGAATCTGGATTCTTGCCCCCTGACCTGGTGCACCACCGGTGCTGCTGATGGTAACACCGGCAACTTTACCTTGCAAGGCATTAACCACGTTAGGCTGGCGGTTTTCAGTCAGGTCCTCGCCTGTAACGGTTTGCGCACTGTAACCCAAAGATCTTGGATCACGTTTTATTCCTAATGCGGTAACTACAACTTCTGAGAGTTGTTCGGAGTTGGGTACTAAGGATACGTTGACTACGGTTTGTGCGCCTATTTGTATTTCTTTTGTGATATAACCTACATAACTAAAGGTTAAAGTACCGCCAGCACCTGGCACGTTAATGGCATATTGGCCGTCGTTATTCGTGGCTACAGCTGCAGTGGAGCCTTTGAGTTTAACAACTACTCCCGGCAGGGTTTGTGCGTTTTCCGAATCGGAAACCTTACCCCTTATTTCTTTCGTTTGGGCCATGACCGCATGGCTCCAGAAAAAAAGAAGACTGAGCATACTTAAAGTAAAGGTTCTTTTCATAATTGGTGATTTAGGTGTGTTTGTTTAGTTGAATTAAAGGTTACCATACTGTTTTAGTCGATATTCTTAGGTAAGGAAGTAAATATGGATAGTTTTAATCCTTAATTACAACGCAACTTAAAACATATCTTAAATATAATTATAATTTCATAATTTGTACATATCTAAAACACATAATTGCCCATATAACCCTAATTTTCATATGAGAATTGTCTTATTCACGCTAATATCTTGCTCAATCACCTTTTTTACCAACCTGCATTCCTTAAATGCCCAGCCTTACCGCTTAGATGCTGTTAAAAGTTACCCTTTCCCTACTAGCCTCACTACTGCCGCAACGGGCACAAGAATGGCCTGGGCTTTTGATGAACAAGGAAAAAGAAATATTTATGTAGCTGAAGGGCCAGATTTCAAGGCCCGCAGGCTGACGGATTATAGGAAAGACGACGGACAAGAGATTAGCAGTTTGTCAATCTCTGCCGACGGAAAATGGGTAGTTTTTATTCGTGGTGGCGATCATGGTTCGAGCTGGAATGATGAGTCACCGGTAAATGTAAATGCAGATCCCATTCCTCCTAAAGTGCAGATCCATGCCATTTCATTCGATGGACGCAAGCATATCGAAATTGGTGAAGGCGAAAAACCCCTGATCTCGCCAAAAAGTGATGTGCTGCTGTTTATAAAAAAGGGCCAGCCCTGGATGGCCAGGATCGATGGCTCTACTCCTGCAACCGCCCTCTTTTCCACACGCGGTACCGTAAGCGAATTAACATGGTCGCCAGATGCCAAGGCCATCGCCTTTGTGTCGAACCGTAGTGACCATTCTTTTATCGGTGTCTATACACATGCGAAAGCGCCAATTAAATGGATTGCTCCTTCATTTTATAGAGACCGGTCGCCCCGATGGTCCCCAGATGGCAAAGGCCTTGCCTTTATACGTTATGCGGGCATTGGCGGAAAGCCCGATTCCATTTTAAGCAAAAAACATCAACCTTGGTCCATCTGGAAAGCAGATGTTGAAACCGGACAAGCTTCTTCCCTTTGGAAAGCTCCACAAACGCTGGCAGGATCGCCACCCGCCACCAATGGTGGAACCAATTTACATTGGGCAGCAAAAGATCGCATTGTTTTTATGTCCACCCACCAGGGCTATTCGCAATTATACAGCATGTCCATAGCTGGTGGCAATGCCTTATTATTAACACCTGCAAAGGCTATTGTAGAACACTTAGTCCTGAGTCCTGATAAACAATGGTTGTATTTCAGCACCAATACCGGTCCGGATAAAAAAGATATTGATCGGCGCCACATCGCCCGGGTGGCAGTAGACAAAGCTAATTTCCAGGTGCTCAGTCCGGGAACGAACCTGGAATGGACCCCACAGCTCAGCGGCGACTCACAATACCTCAGCTTGATTACCTCCATCGGCCAGCAGCCCCCGCTTCCAGCTGTGATAAGCCTAAAAAACCTGGATAACTTCAAACAGCACCAGAAAGTATTGGCTTTAGCTCATATACCTTCAGATTATCCCGTTTCATCTATGGTAACGCCTGAGCAAGTTATTTTTAACGCACCAGACGGGCTATCCATCCATGCACAATTATTTGCTGGTAAGGGCGATGAACAAAAAAAACCTGCCATCATTTATATTCACGGTGGGCCATCGCGACAAATGCTTTTGGGATGGAATTACTCAGAATATTATGCCAATGCTTATGCCATGAATCAATATTTAGCAAGCCAGGGTTTTACCGTACTCTCTGTTAATTACCGCATGGGCATAGGTTACGGCCAGGCCTTTCAACATGCGAAACGCACAGGCACTACCGGAGCTGCAGAATACCAGGATATTAAAGCCGCAGCCATTTGGTTAAGTAAACAAAAGGGTATTGACGCCACAAGAATAGGAGTTTATGGAGGATCGTATGGTGGCTACCTTACTAATATGGCGTTGGCCAGGGACCCTAAGCTATTTGCAACCGGAGTGAGTATACATGGACTTGGCGACAGAACCATTGGCGATAATAACAGTATACTTTATCCGGATCGATTTGAAAAAGCACCTGATGCGGAGGAAGCGGCTCAAGTAGCATGGACTTCCTCGCCGGCTGCCGACATTCATACCTGGACAGCACCCGTGTTGCTTATTCATGGTGACGATGACCGAAACGTTGAATTTGGCCAAAGTATAGACCTTTACCGCAGGTTAGTGGATAAAGGCGTGGAAGTGGAAAGCCTGGTGATTGTTGACGATACACACCATTGGATGAAATATGAAAATGTAATGAAGGTTAACCAGGCTACCGTTGATTTCTTTAAAAGGAAGTTGAAACCCCAACCTTAGTCAAACTACTGAACCCTTATAAGGGAACATTTCTATTTTTATCATAATAGTCGTAAAGCTTGGCTTCATAGGTTTCAGGGATGCTTATTGATGGGTCGTATGCAGGACTGTTTTTAATCGCATCCACAGGGAGATCGACAAAAACTTCTGATGTTGCCCATTTTATTTCCCTGATCCATTTTGGCGAGATCAGCACCTTCTTGCCAGGAAGCCATTTTCCGGTATCAATAACCATAAAATGGATCGACCATGTCTCATCGTCAATGATAAAATCTTCTGCTTCTCCAATATGCCCATCTGTGGCATGGATTGTATACCCATGAACTTCTTTGTTACTGCGCAAATGCGGATCACCCGGATGTTCCTTAACTTTCTGCAGAGCAATCTGATCTTCAAAGGGTACCCTGGCATCTATCATTCCTGCAAAACCCCAGCCTCCATAAAAACCCATGCCTACAGGGTCGCTGTAAGGCCAGCCATAATGGTTGTATAAGTTGAGCTCCTGTTGTCGGGATACTGTCTTTTCGGTATCCACATCAGGACTATGTTTAATTTGCTCTTTAGTCAGGTTGACCAGGATGGATTCCTGTTGCATGTCCACGCCTTGTAAGGCAAAGGGAGATATCAACACCTTACGACCCCCAAGCCATGACCCGGTGTCTACGACCAGGTAGCGAATAATCCAGGACATATCATCAAAGTAAAACTCCTTTACGTCACCGATCTCGCCATCTACAGCGCCCATTGAAAAACCGGTGATACTTTTTAAGTTGCGTTTCATGGTATTTAAGTTTAGGTGACCTTAGTGACTCCAAGTTTGATTAAACAGGATGATTCACGGTTACATAACAATTAAGTTTTCTTAGGGTTCTTAGATAAAACACCTATTTTAACAGTATAAATACGGTCAAGGCTTTAAGCGTGCAGCTGCATCTGTGATAAAACAAAAAGAGACCTGCCAGTTTAATATGGCAAGTCTCTTTAGGATGTATTTAGTTGTTTTATTATTATTTTAACTGCAGTAAAGCAGGTCCAAATTCCTCAAAGAGGATCGCTTCTTTATCCACCCCCATTGCAATTAAATCGTTGTATTGTTTACGAATGAAAGCTGCTGGTCCGCATACAAAATATTTGGTGCCAGGAACCCGCGATAATGATTTAATTTTTTTAAGATCAAGTACCCCTTCCATGATGCCTTCTTTTTTATCTGATTCTGTTGGTGCATCATAAAACACCTGTTGGTTAATATGTTCGCTGGTGCGCACTACTTCATCTAATTGTTCTTTAAATGCATGAACCGAACGATTTCGGCAACCATGCAACCAGGTAATGGGATGTTGATACGCTTTTGCAACCAGGTGCTGAAGCATGCTCATCATCGGGGTCAAGCCTACGCCTCCACTGATGAAAACGACCGGTGCAGCAAGATCTTCAGCCAACTTGAAATCCCCGGCAGGTGCAGTGATATCGATCACATCACCAATGTTTACCATTTGGTGAAGGTGGTTACTAATCAACCCATTGGTATCCAGATCAACGCCTTTTTCGGCTTTTACAGAGATCCGGTAATAATCCTGCGCCGGAACACTGGAAACACTATACTGGCGAGCCTGATATAAACTCATTTCCGGCAAAAACACCCTGATGCTGATGTATTGTCCAGGAGCATGCGCCATGACTTTGCCACCATCAGCTGGATATAGATAAAAAGAAGTGATTTCAGTTGATTCCGTTTCTTTTTTACCCACTTTAAAAGGGCGCCAGCCTGTCCAGCCATGTTCTTTTGCAATATTCTGTCCATAAAGTTTGGCTTCGTGCCCAGACATGAGGTCTGCAAGCTGCTGATAAGCTGCCCCCCAGGCACCAACAATTTCTGGCGTAGCGGCATCGCCTAAAACTTCTTGTATGGAAGCCAACAGGTGACGTCCAACAGTTTGATATTGCTCTGGCCTGATTTCAAGACTCACGTGTTTGTGCCCAATCCTATCGACCACAGGCATGAGTACGCCTGGATTGGCAATATTTTCTGCATAAGCAAGCACCGCCATGGCAAGGGCAGTTTGCTGTTTGCCACTCTGCTGGTTACCCATGTTAAATAGATTTTTTAATTCCGGGTTATGGGTAAACATCCTGTTATAAAAATGCGTGGTTAATAACACCCCATTCTCTTTGAGTACCGGTACTGTTGCAGTAATTAATTGTTTTTGTTCAGTAGTCATAATAAATATATTAATACCTTTTTATCCTCTATTAGATTAAATTTTTTATTTTCTCAGGGAGGTAATGCCTAAATTAAGGTCTTCATTAAATTCTGATATGGAAGTATGCTGCAGCATATGCTGGATTTTATTGCGGATTTCTTTAAATTCATGATGTAGAGGACAAGGATTAATTTCAGAACAATATTCCAGCCCCAGGCCACAACCTGTAAACAGTCCATTGCCATCAACTGCTGCTACCACATCAGAAAGTGGTCGCTGTAAGGCAGCAGAATCCATATAAAAGCCCCCATTTGGTCCTTTTGCTGATTGAACAATGCCCTTTCTACTTAGGTCCTGTAATATTTTAGCCAGGAAATGTTCAGGAGAATCAATACCAGTCGCAATTTCTTTGATACCCACACGGCTGCCGGAAGCAGTCCGATGCGCGATAAAGAATACCGAGCGCATGGCATATTCACATGTTTTTGAAAAAATTCCCATTTGCAGGGCAAAGGTAGAACATCAGCCTCAATAATAAAAGATATATCTGTCTTTTATTCAAACGGCTATCTTTTTCAAGGTGCTAGCTGCATAGACTATTTGTTATGCTTTTTCAGATACTCAATCGGATAATCTGAAATAAATCCGCTCACACCTAGCTTTTTAAGTCGCACAAAATCGTCATAACTGTTAAGCGCACCTACAATTGGAGCCATTCCTAAATTCTTGCATTTTTCCAAAAATGCAACAGTTATCAAATCAGACTTTACACTATAATAATTTGGAACAAATCCCAGCAATTTAAGATTATCTTCTAATGTGGTATTAATTTTTGTCAAAAAAGCGACAGGTATATTTGGGTGTTTTTGGCGGATGATCTGTAATGTACGGGCGTCAAATGACTGAATGATCACACGGTCTTGTATTCCTTTATCAAAAATCACGGCTAGCATAAGATCTACAAACTCCTCTGGAGCAGGATGATACTTTCCGTCCGTTTCAGGTTTTAATTTGGTTTCTATGAAATAAACCGGCTTTGCTAGCTTCTCCTGCTTGGCATAAAGTTCTACGCTATCAATGAGATTAGAAAATAGTGGAATGTGTGCTTTATACCTGAGCTGATTTGGAAACTTCGAATTCGGCTTCGTACCAACATCATACATCCTGAGTTGATTGTAGGGTGTGTTATAGATAGCAATTTTCTGATCGGTGGAAAGCTCAGCTCCATCGGGGCCTAATGTAATCTTTCTATTCAATACGGGATCATGGCTCACTACAACCTGTTTATCTGACGTTATTGCCAAGTCCATTTCTAATACAACGGCCTTATAATGCAGTGCTCGTTTCATTCCTTCAATTGTATTCTCCGGGTGAAGCCCTACAAAGCTTCTATGCGCGAACCATTCGATTTTCCCTTTTTGGGCAAAAGTAATATGACTATTTATCAATAGCATACCCATGAGAAGCATACAATTTTTTATAGTAATCTTATTATTTCTCATATGTGTTCGATTTAATACCCAGATTGGCCAACCTTGTTACCGTGTATATAGCACAAACATGATAAAATAGAACGTCATTAAATGACGTAAAACAAGAGATAACATTTACTTAAACATTTGTTAACGCAGCAGGGAGTTGGCAGATTCAACACTTGTTATTAATTAATATTTATGAATCAATCAAGGATAAATACTAAAAATATTAGTATTTTAGCTTAAAAATAGAATATGAAAAATAACATTCACTATCAGTATTTAGGAGTAATAAAGCCAAATAAATGTGTTACATCAGATACTATGGACATGAAGATTCGTTGTAAGAATGACCATGATTGGGTTTCCGCAGTTTATTCTAAACCTCATTTTACTATTTTTGACATCATTCAACCTGCGATGTATGAAGAAAGACTAATAAAAAGTTTTGAAAGGAATATAGAAAATATTTCACCATTTCAAATAGACCTTTATGGTTTTGATTTTTTTTCTAAATCAACCTGTGCACTTTATGTGAAACTGAAAGACGAGAAAGAATTTTCAGAAATGGCCAGATACATCAAAAAATTTTCTAACCCCATACTGAAGTCAGTGAAGGATTATTCACCACATTACAATACAAAAAATGCTCATCTAACTATTGCGAAAGGAATTTCAGAGCCTGAATTTATGAACGCTTGGAGAAGCTGGGAAAATTCAGAGTATCAATCTAGTACTCACGCAGATCGCATGCTGTTACTAAGAAGACCATTTACATCTGTCAACATTAAATACGAAATTATTGGAGACTACCCATTTCTGGGAAAAGGACCATTAGACACTCAGATGTCATTATTCTAAAAATAAAAAAAGACCTACTACCACTATCTTTCCGAGTACAGTGGAAGATACTATGCGATTGAGGCAAATGATCTTTTCTTGGCACAGTTAAAAGAGTGCCCTATAGATGAAGGAGTGGGAGAAAAGCGCTTTCCATCACGTAAATTTTGATTTTCTAAAATTTAAGACAAAAAAAAAACTCTGCAAATATTTGCAGAGTTTTTTGGCTTTGATCCGAGATCAAGTAGCCCGCAGGGGAATCGAACCCCTATTTCCAGAATGAAAATCTGGCGTCCTAACCGGTAGACGAGCGGGCCTTAAATAAAGCGTTTAACATTGAAGTTAAACGCTTTCCAGGTAGCGGGGACCAGACTCGAACTGATGACCTTCGGGTTATGAGCCCGACGAGCTACCAACTGCTCCACCCCGCACTCTATTGCACTTGTTGTAATCATAAAAAAGAATAGCGTGCAACTATTATTTTCCGTAGCCCGTAGGGGAATCGAACCCCTGTTTCCAGAATGAAAATCTGGCGTCCTCACCCCTAGACGAACGGGCCTTTTGAAAGTGCCTTAACAACGTGTTACGACTTTCTAGGTAGCGGGGACCAGACTCGAACTGATGACCTTCGGGTTATGAGCCCGACGAGCTACCAACTGCTCCACCCCGCACTGTGTACAATTTAAAAGTTGATGTTATTTGATTAACTCTTCCTCTGAATTGGAATGCAAAGATATAATTCGTTTCTTTGCTGTGCAACTTTATTTTAAAAAATATTTTCATGTCACATAAAGCAGGTTTTGTAAGTATAATAGGTAAGCCCAATGTGGGTAAATCAACGTTAATGAATGCCTTGGTGGGTGAAAAGCTTTCTATCATTACCCCGAAAGCCCAAACTACCCGTCACCGTATTCTGGGTATCGTGAACGAAGAAGACTATCAAATCGTTTTTTCTGACACGCCGGGTATTATAAAACCACGTTACGGATTGCAAGATTCGATGATGAGTTCTGTAAAAGGCGCATTGACGGATGCCGACTTATTACTGTTCGTTACCGACATTAATGAAGAGCATGATGAAAATGATGTTTTAGAGAAGATCATCAACACGACCATTCCTATGGTGGTATTGATCAATAAGATCGATAACGCTACCCAGGAAGATGTAGAAGCTAAAATGGCCTTCTGGCAGGAAAAGCTGAACCCTAAACATATATACGCCATCTCTGCCCTGCATAAATATAACCTGGAAGGAATTTTAGGAATGATTCTCGACTTTATTCCAGAACACCCTGCCTATTATGATAAAGACGAACTTACTGACCGCAGCCAGAAATTCTTTGTATCTGAAATTATCAGGGAAAAGATCTTTAACAACTACCAGAAAGAAATTCCATACAGTACGGAAGTGATTGTAAAATCGTTTAAAGAAGAAGAAAACATCACCAGAATTAGCGCTGAAATCATTGTAGAACGCGATTCGCAAAAGAACATCCTGATAGGTAAAGGTGGTTCTATGCTAAAAAAGGTTGGAACTGAAGCCCGTAAGGACATAGAGAAATTTTTGGATCAGAAAGTTTTTCTTGAAACCTTTGTAAAAGTATTGCCGGATTGGCGCAGTAAAAAGAATTATTTAAAAAGTTTCGGGTACGAAAATTAAACCTACCTTTGCAACCCCTTAATAACGAATACCATTCACTAAAAATATATGAGTAACATTATCGCAATCGTCGGAAGACCAAACGTAGGCAAATCTACCCTTTTTAATCGCTTAACTGAAAGTCGCAAAGCCATTGTTGATGATTTTAGTGGCGTAACCCGCGATCGTCATTATGGCGTAGCAGAATGGACAGACAAAAACTTTACTGTAATTGATACAGGTGGTTATGTTGCCCATTCAGAAGATGTTTTTGAAGCGGCCATCCGCGAGCAAGTGGTTATTGCCATTGAAGAAGCTACCGTACTTTTATTTATGGTAGACGTAACTACGGGTATTACTCACCTTGATGATGAGATTGCTGCTTTATTAAGAAGAAGCAAAAAACCGGTTTTTATTGTGGTTAACAAAGTAGATAACACGGCCTTAGAAAATGAAGCTGCAGTTTTTTACAGCTTTGGCTTAGGCGAAATCTATTCGATTTCATCCATGACGGGTTCTGGAACCGGAGATTTATTGGATGACGTGATCAAACATTTTGAAGACGAAGCTGAAGATCAAAATACTTTACCAAAGTTAACTATTGTTGGTCGCCCTAATGTTGGAAAATCATCACTAATCAATGCTTTAATCGGTAAAGAAAGAAACATTGTAACCCCAATTGCTGGTACTACCAGAGATTCCATCCATATTCACTACAACCAGTTCGGGCATGAGTTCATGTTTATTGATACCGCCGGACTACGTAAAAAAACTAAGGTTAAGGAGAACATTGAATTTTATTCTGTGATGCGTACCATCAAAGCTTTAGAAGAAGCAGATGTGGTATTGCTTATGGTTGATGCCGTTGAAGGCTTAGAGTCGCAGGACGTAAACATCTTCCACCTGGCAGAAAAAAACAAAAAAGGTATTGTGATTTTAGTTAACAAGTGGGATTTAATTGAGAAAAACAACCAAACGGTTAAAGTTTTTGAAGAGCAGATCCGCACCAAACTGCAACCATTTACAGACGTACCCATTGTTTTCGTTTCTGCATTAAACAAACAACGTATTTTCCAGGCTATTGAAACGGCTTTAGAAGTATTTAAAAACCGTGCGAAGAAAGTACCTACTTCGAAATTGAATGATGTGATGCTTCCCATTATCGAGAACTATCCTCCACCATCCAACAAAGGTAAATTCATTAAGGTAAAGTATGCCACACAGATCAATGCAACGTCGCCGATGTTTGCTTTCTTCTGTAACCTGCCTCAATACATTAAAGAGCCTTATAAGCGCTTTATTGAGAACAAGTTAAGAGAACACTTTGATTTTAAAGGCGTACCGATTCAGATTTACTTCAGACAGAAATAAGAGAAGCCTATTTCAGGCTTGTTAAAGCCTGTTTTACCGTTTGGTCATGTTGATTTAAGGCTTTGAAATAACCTGAATCGCCCAAATGATATTTATATAACAATACCCTAAGGTCATTACTGATTACCATTTTAGCAGCATGAAGTTGCGGGTAATCAATAGTGATCTTTTTGCGTTCCAGGTATTTGATAAACAAATTAAAATCAGAAGAACTGATGTTAAAACTACCCAGGTTCTTGTCCAGGTACTCCTGCTGATACTTACCACCCAGCACATCGTATACGAAATCAAACAATATTTTTTGAGAGAGCAGCTGCTGATAGAACTTGTTTACACCAGCAGTATCCATTTTCACATAAATATCAGGGTGGATACCACCACCATCCACTTCTTTAGGTTTTATGGCTTTTGTATTTTTAACAGCCGTCAGTTCACCTCCGTCAAAACGCGCGTCTAACTCATGCTGGTAAGCCGCATAACCATCTTTATAAGATTTTTGAATGCTACGCCCTAGCGGGGTATAATACCTGGCAATGGTTAAGTTAAGTGCCGACCCATCGCCAAAAGGAAACTGCTCTTGTACCAGTCCTTTTCCAAAAGAACGGCGGCCAATAATAACCCCCCGATCCAGGTCTTGTACTGCACCTGCTAAAATTTCACTTGCAGAGGCTGTATTTTCATTAATGAGTACGGCAAGTTTACCCTGCTCAAATATGCCACCACCTGTGGAAATATAATCCGTTCTGGGTTCATGTTTACCCTCGGTATAAACGATCAGTTCATTCTCCGCAAAAAGTTGGTTAGCTAGTCCTGTAGCCGCACTTAAATATCCTCCACCGTTATCCCTCAGGTCTAAAACAAGCTTAGACATCCCCTTGGTTTTTAATACCGACAAAGAGTCACGGAACTCCACATCTGTGTTTGCACCAAAACGGCTGATTCTGATATAGCCTGTAGTTGGGTTAAGCATGTAGGAAGCATCAATACTGCTCACCATGACCCTACCCCTTTTAATACTTAATTTTAAGGGTTTAATACCTCCGGGACGGAGCAATACCAATTGAACAGGCGTTCCTTTTTTACCTTTAATTTTGCCTATCATGTCCTCTTTTTCCAGCTTCTGGCCACTCACCTTCACCTTATCAATTTTCAGGATTCTGTCGCCAACCTTCACACCAGCCGAGTATGCTGGCCCACCCCTCACCACATTGGTAACGAGTAAGGTGTCGTTCAGGATATAATATTCTATGCCAATCCCCTCAAAGTTACCTTCAAGTGATTCATGCTGCGCCGTTGCTTTATCGGGTGGCAGGTAATTACTGTGTGGATCCAGCTGGTGGAGCAGGCTATCGATTGGTAAGTGGTTTAGTGTATCAATATTCACTTCATCAACATAATTTTTGTCGATAAGGTGCATGATCTCCTCCACTTTGGCAGTGTGGTTTGCGCTTACAGCAGAAGGTTTTTGAATGGCATAACCCTGGTCTTTAAGAAATTTGTAACCAAGAAACATTCCACCTATTAAAGTTATCGAATAAGTGAGCGCGATGTATAGATTTTGACGGGTAGGTTTATTCATTAAATAGATGTTACACAAAGTTAAATAATAACCAAGTTATTATCCTAATTTACCTGCATTGATTTGCAATTAATTAAGCGAATTTAAAGGTCCATTTGCTAAACATTACCCGATGTTTTTCGTTATGATTTCTAG
Organism: Pedobacter sp. CAN_A7; assembly: GCF_015752175.1. Lineage (NCBI taxonomy): Bacteria > Pseudomonadati > Bacteroidota > Sphingobacteriia > Sphingobacteriales > Sphingobacteriaceae > Pedobacter > Pedobacter sp. CAN_A7. Next base: position 110,466 of record NZ_JADOUW010000004.1, read on the forward strand.
TTTAGAAAGAAATTAACGATTTTTAGCAAAAATAACATTTATGATAAGAGTAACCGAACAAGAATCAAGGTACAACGATATAGATAAGATGAGTGTCCTTGATATATTGAAAGGGATTAATGAAGAAGATAAAACCGTACCCCTGGCTGTAGAAAAATCATTGCCACAAATCGAAAAACTAGCTACTGCCGTAGCCGAACGCATGCAAAATGGCGGTCGTTTGTTTTACATCGGTGCGGGTACCAGTGGCCGTTTAGGTGTGGTAGATGCTTCTGAATGCCCACCGACTTTCGGTGTTCCTTTTGATTTTGTTGTTGGGATTATTGCCGGTGGCGATACCGCCATCCGCAAAGCCGTAGAAAACGCTGAAGATGACGTGGAACAAGCATGGAAAGACTTACAGGAATACCAGATTAACGAAAAAGACAGCTTAATCGGACTGGCCGCATCCGGCACTACACCTTATGTGGTGGCTGGTTTAAACACCGCCCGTGAGCATGGCATATTAACCGGCTGTATTGTATGTAATGAAGGCGGCCCTATCGCTGCTGCATGTGATTATCCAGTAGAAGTAGTGGTGGGACCAGAATTTTTAACAGGCTCTACCCGCATGAAATCTGGTACGGCACAAAAACTGGTTTTAAACATGCTGAGTACCACTGTAATGATTAGGCTGGGCAAAGTGAAAGGCAATAAAATGGTCGACATGCAGTTAACCAATCATAAACTGGTTGACCGCGGTATCCAGATGGTCATGGACGAATTGAATACCAGTCACGCTATTGCTGAAGACTTATTATTACGTTACGGCAGTGTACGCAAGGCGGTAGAAGCAAGTCACAGCAAATAAATAGTATTATGCACGAAATAGAACCTTATTACCAATGGCGCGACGACTACATTGCTGCAGAAGATGAGCGTTCGCCATTTTATAACACGGAATATTCAGAATTCTATTTCGACAAACAACTCTATAATTTTCTGATCCACCCGCAGTGGGATGATTTTGGGTCAACAACACTTTACATTAAAGTGCTTTATGTAGATTATGATCGCCAGTATGCCATCATTGAACTGATGGGCGAATGGAATGATGCCATTAACAATGACATTATGCTCTTGAAAAGAGAGATTTTAGAGTTGATGATTGATGAAGGAATTAATAAATTCATCCTTATCGGTGAAAATGTATTGAACTTTCATTCCTCCGAGGATAGTTATTACGAGGAATGGTTCCAGGATGTAGAAGATGGATGGATTACCGGCTTAAATTTCAATCCGCATGTGATCGAAGAATTCAGGGAATCTAATATCGACTACTACATTAATTTCGGCGGATTGCTTGACGAAATGGCATGGAGGACGTTAAAACCTTTACAGATTTTCAAGAAAGTTGAAGAAATTCTGACAAAAAGGCTCGGGGCATAGCTTTTGTAAAGAACAAAGTATACGTATCTTTAAATAAAATTAAAACACATGGATAACAATAATAATTACAACTGGGCACATAAGCCAGAGTATGTTCAACAACAAACAGGAGTTGTTGCGAAACGTTTCTTTGCTAATGTCTTCTTATGGATGTTCGTTGCTTTGGGTGTATCGACATTGGCAGCTGTATTTATGGCAAATACCCCTGCCGCAATGGATTATTTAATAAAATATGATGCCGCTGGGAACCGTGCTGGCATGAGTATATTAGGTTATGTAGCCATGTTCTCTCCATTAGCCTTGGTGTTATTGATGAGCGCAGGTTTAAGTCGCCTTTCTTACCCTGCTTTGCTGGGTATATTCGTAGCCTATTCAGTATTAACGGGCATTAGTTTAAGTTTTATCTTGCTTACCTATACCGCTGGTTCAGTAGTGGCTTGTTTTGCTTCTGCTGCCGGTATCTTCGGAATCATGGCCGTGCTGGGTTATACCACCGAAACTGATTTGAGTAAATTCGGCCCCATCCTTATGGTTGGTGTAATTGGTTTGGTGATTGCCAGTGTGATCAACATGTTCCTGGGAAGCTCTACTTTTGATTATATCATGAGTTTCTTTGGTGTAGCCATCTTTACTGCCCTTACTGCATACGACGTTCAAAAACTGAAACGTATTGGCGAAGGCATTGAAGAAAACGGCGATCAGGTAGCAGTTGCGGATACTAAGAAATTAGCCATCATGGGTGCCTTATCTTTATACCTTGATTTTATCAATATCTTCCTTTTCTTATTAAGAATTTTTGGAAGCAGAAAATAATCTCAATCAGAATATTATTTGGAAGGCCGTGCATATTTGCATGGCCTTCCTTATTTTATAAGCTTTACAAGCCATTTTCTTGGAAATGATTTTTCTTTGTTGCACCTTTGTAACGCTTATAGAGAAAGACGGAGGGATTAGACCCTGCGAAGTCTTAGCAACCTGTGCTTACAAGGTGCTACATTCTACTAAAACGTATAAACGTTTTGGAAAGATAAGTTGAATCGACTCCTATCCGGAATCCCGAATAAGCTTTTAGTATGGCATACCCAACCGCAGGTGATTCATCATCCTGGGAGGCTCCCCTACGCTTTAACAAAGATGACAAATGAGTATCAGAGAAGAACTTGAAAAACGAATATTAATTATTGATGGCGCCATGGGCACCATGATACAACGCCATATATTAACAGAAGAAGACTTCAGGGGAACGCGTTTTAAAGATCATCCATGTGATGTGAAAGGCAATAATGATCTCCTGAACCTGACTAGACCGGACATTATTAAATCCATCCACCTGGAATATTTAGCCGCCGGGGCTGATATTATCGAAACCAATACCTTTAGCACCCAACGAATTTCACTGGCCGATTACCAGATGGAAGACCTCGACTATGAAATGAGTTTTGAAGGTGCCCGTATTGCTAAAGAAGCCGTTACCGAGTTTATGGCCAACCATCCGGAACGTCAATGTTTCGTTGCTGGTGCCGTAGGCCCAACCAACAGAACTTTATCCATCTCGCCCGATGTAAACGACCCGGGATACCGTGCCCTTACTTTCGATGAGCTCGTGGATGCTTATGACCAGCAGATTAAGGGGCTGGTTGACGGCGGTGCCGATGTATTACTTATTGAAACCATTTTCGACACCCTGAATGCCAAGGCCGCCATATTTGCCATCAAAAACTATGAAGCGGTCATCGGCAGGAAAATAGAAATCATGATCTCCGGCACCATTACCGATGCCTCCGGCAGAACTTTATCTGGCCAGACCGTAGAAGCTTTTCTAAATTCTGTAGTTCACGCAAACCCTTTAAGTATTGGTTTTAACTGTGCCTTAGGTGCTAAAGAAATGCGGCCCCATATTGAAGAACTGTCCGCAAAAGCTCCTTGTTTCATTTCTGCTTACCCCAATGCGGGACTGCCGAATGAATTTGGTGCTTATGATGAGCAGCCGCATGAGACTGCCCATTTAGTGGAAGATTTTATGGCACATGGCTTTGTAAATATCGCTGGTGGTTGTTGTGGCACTACACCAGAACACATCGCCTGTATTGCAAAAAAGGCAAAAAATATTAAACCCCGCAAAATCCCAACGCAGGAACGTTATTTGCGCCTCAGTGGCTTAGAAGCCGTTACTGTAACCCCAGAAAGTATTTTCGTCAACATTGGCGAGCGTACCAATATCACCGGATCACCAAAATTCTCTAAGTTGATTTTAAGTGGCGATTATGAAGCGGCCTTAACTGTTGCCCGCCAGCAGGTTGCCGGTGGTGCACAAATTATTGACGTGAACATGGACGAGGGCATGATTGACTCGGAAGCCGCCATGACCAAGTTTCTAAACCTGATTGCATCAGAACCCGATATTTCAAAGTTGCCCATCATGGTCGATTCCTCTAAATGGACGGTCATTGAAGCGGGCTTGAAATGTTTACAGGGTAAGGGCATTGTAAACTCCATTTCCCTTAAAGAAGGCGAAGAAAAGTTTGTAGAGAGTGCGCGCAAAATCATGTCATATGGTGCTGCCGTTGTGGTCATGGCCTTTGATGAGCAAGGTCAGGCCGATAACTTTGAACGTAGAAAAGAAATTTGTAAGCGCTCATACGACCTGCTGGTTGACCAGGTAGGCTTCCCTGCGGAAGACATTATTTTCGATCCTAATATCCTGACGGTAGGTACCGGACTGGAAGAACATAATAATTACGCGGTCGACTTTATCAATGCGACACGCTGGATTAAAGAAAACCTGCCTTACGCCAAAGTAAGCGGCGGAGTATCCAACATCTCTTTCTCTTTCCGTGGCAATAATCCTGTACGGGAAGCCATGCACTCTGCCTTTCTTTACCATGCCATCCAGGCAGGTTTAGACATGGGTATTGTAAACGCCGGTATGCTGGAAGTTTATGAAGCCATCCCTAAAGAGCTACTGGAATATGTGGAGGATGTATTACTTAACCGCCGCGCTGACGCCACAGAGCGATTAGTGGATTATGCCGAAACCGTTAAATCAAAAGGTAAAGTACTTGTTAAAGATGAAGAATGGCGTAAAGGCACTGTAGAGGAACGTCTGTCGCATGCCCTGGTTAAAGGGATCATTGAATTCCTGGATGATGATGTGGAAGAAGCACGTCAGCAATACGCAAGGCCCATTCAGGTGATCGAAGGACCCTTAATGGCGGGAATGGACATTGTAGGCGATTTATTTGGTGCAGGTAAAATGTTTCTTCCCCAAGTGGTAAAATCAGCCAGGGTGATGAAAAAAGCCGTTGCCTACCTGCTGCCTTTTATTGAACAGGAGAAACTGGACAACCCCGATGGAAGCACCAGTTCTTTTGCTGGCCGCGTGCTCATGGCAACCGTTAAAGGCGACGTACACGACATAGGTAAAAACATTGTAGGTGTGGTATTAGCCTGTAACAACTTCGAAATTATCGACATGGGTGTGATGGTTCCCGCACAGGAAATCATTAAAAAAGCCCGGGAAATCGATGCGGATATTATTGGTTTAAGCGGCTTAATTACGCCATCCTTAGATGAGATGGTCCATTTCGCCAAAGAAATGGAACGTGAAGGTTTTACCATTCCGCTGATCATCGGTGGCGCCACCACCTCCCGTATTCATGCCGCCGTAAAGGTTGCACCGCATTATTCTGGCGCCGCTATTCATGTACTGGATGCTTCCAGAAGCGTAACCGTGTGCAGCACCTTAATGAACAAGGATACGCGCGATGAATATATCCAGCAAACAAAGCTGGAATACGATAAAGCAAGAGAAGCACACTTAAATAAACGTTCAGATAAACGTTATAAAAGCATAACCGATGCCAGGGAAAACCGTTTCCAAATAGATCCGGAACAAATATCACCTGCGCCGCAATTTACCGGAACAAGGGTATTTGAAGATTACCCCCTGGAAGAGCTTGTTCCTTATATCGATTGGACGCCATTTTTTCATACCTGGGAACTGAAAGGTAGTTACCCCAAAATATTAACCGACAAATTAATCGGTACCGAGGCCACTAAGCTATTTAACGATGCACAAACCCTTCTTGCTAAGATTGTGACCGAAAAGCGCCTGAAAGCTAATGCAGTGATCGGCTTTTGGCCGGCACATACCATAGGCGACGACATCATCCTTGAAGCCGAAGGCAAAGCGGTGACTATTCATACGCTGCGCCAACAAACAGAAAAAGTAGCAGGCGAACCTTATTATGCCCTGTCGGATTTTGTAGCCCCTAAAGAAGCGGGTAAAGCAGATTACTTTGGTGGTTTTGCCTTAACCACAGGCATTGGCTGCGATGAGATGGTGGAAGAATTTGAACGTGACCACGATGATTACAACAGCATTATGGCAAAAGCGCTGGCCGATCGTCTGGCGGAAGCCTTTGCTGAAAGAATGCATGAACGTGTTCGTAAAGAGTTTTGGGCTTATGCAAAAGATGAAGAACTGAGCAACCAGGAGCTGATAAAAGAGGAATACGCTGGGATCCGTCCGGCACCAGGTTATCCTGCCTGCCCGGATCACACCGAAAAAGAAACCTTATTTGAATTGCTGGATGCAGAAGAGAAAATAGGCCTTAAACTTACAGAGAGTTATGCCATGTATCCTACCGCAGCGGTAAGTGGCTTTTACTTTGCACACCCGCAATCGCGGTATTTCGGACTTGGAAAAATCACTAAAGACCAGGTAGCCGAATATGCGCAGCGCAAAGGCTTGAGCCTGGAAGAAACCGAAAAATGGCTGAGTCCTAACTTAGCTTACTAACCATACCAACAACCTGAAAACGAAACATGAAGATCGTAGACCATATTAAATGCGCAAAAGGAAAACCTTTATTTTCCTTTGAATTATTACCTCCTGTAAAGGGCCAGAGTATTAAAGGTATATTCGATGCCATAGACCCCTTAATGGAGTTTAATCCACCTTTTATTGACGTCACCTATTTACGTGAAGACTACATTTACAAACAGCATGCAAATGGTCTCCTTGAAAAAGTAGCCTACCGCAAACGCCCAAGTACCGTTGCTACCTGTGCTGCTATTATGAGTAAATATAAAGTGGATGCCGTACCGCACTTAATTTGTGGAGGGTTCAACAAAGATGAAACAGAAAATGCCTTAATAGACCTTCAGTTCCTGGGGATCGACAATGTGTTGGTGTTACGTGGCGACGCCCGCAAAAGCGACAGTTCTTTTATACCTACACCTGAAGGTCATGCTTTCGCTTCAGACCTGGTGCAGCATGTGATGGATATGAACAATGGCAAATACCTGCATGAGGATATAGAAACCTCTGAAAAGACCGACTTCTGTATTGGTGTAGCCGGTTATCCGGAGAAACATTTTGAATCGCCCAACCTGGATACTGATTTTAAATACCTGAAACTTAAAGTAGACCTGGGTGCAGAGTTTATTGTGACCCAGATGTTTTACGACAATGAGAAATATAAAAACTTTGTAGAGAAATGCCGGCAGAATGGTATTAATGTACCTATTATCCCAGGTTTGAAGCCAATTACCAATAGCAAACAACTGATCAGTCTGCCAAAAACTTTTCATTTGGATATTCCTTTGGCGCTTAGCGAAGCCATCTCTTCCTGTAAATCAGAAAAAGAGGTGAAAGAGGTTGGCATTGAGTGGATGATTCACCAATGTAAAGGCCTTATTGAATTGGGTGCCCCGGTATTGCACTTTTACACCATGGGCAACTCTGGTCCTACCAAAAAAATAGCCCAAGCTATATTTTAAAAGAAAAATATAGATATAAACTATGACAATAGTAAACCTATTTATTAAACCTTAAAGGTTTAATAAATAGGTTTTAAAAGCCTCAAAATCAGCCTCCATTTGCACCGCTTGTTTCACTCTTAAATTCATTTCCTGCACCTGCTCAGGCACTTCAATTGCCGCAGCAATTTCTACAGGGAAGATTGCTGGAAATTTGCAGGGATGCGCTGTAGACAGGAAAACCCCGGCAAAAACTTCATCTTCATGTTTAGCTGTATATTCTTCTAAAGCTAACCAGGCGATGGCAGTATGCGGACAAGCGACATACTGGTAACGCTTATAGACGGCCTCGATAGCTGCAAGCGTTTCCTCATCAGTATAGGTACAACTACTTACCAATTTCCTGATTGCTTCACGGTCCTGATTAAAAATATCCATAATTCGCACCCAATTACTTGGTGCACCAACATCCATGGCATTAGCATAGGTTTGTACAGAAGCACGCGCTTCATACACCCCACTTTCTAAATACCTTGGCACGGTATCATTGGCATTGGTGGCAGCAATAAATTGTTTAACAGGCAGACCCATTTTGGTTGCCAGTAAGCCTGCTGCCAGGTTACCGAAATTACCACTTGGCACAGAAAATACCACTTCTGTTTTCCCTTGCTTCTGCATTTGCGCATAGGCATAGAAATAATAAAAGGTTTGTGGGATTAACCTGGAAATATTAATGGAATTTGCAGAAGTCAATCGTCTTTTCTCTTGTAGCTCCTGATCTGCAAAAGCCTGTTTCACCAGGTGCTGGCAATCATCAAAAGTTCCATCCACTTCTATGGCATGTATATTTTGTCCGTTTGTACATAGTTGCAATTCCTGTATCGGACTTACCTTCCCCGATGGGTAGAGGATGGTGACGCGGGTATTCGGTACCCCCAGAAAACCAAGGGCTACGGCTCCACCGGTATCACCAGAAGTAGCCACCAATACATCCAGCATCTCTTCCCCGTCTTTCAGAAAATAAGCCATGATCCTGCTCATAAAACGGGCACCAAAGTCCTTAAAAGCAAGTGAAGGGCCATGGAATAATTCCAGCACATAGGTGTTCTTATCCAGTCGTACTGCCGGGGCATCAAAGTTTACAGCCTCTTCCACAATCCTTTTCAAATCTGCAGTAGGCAAGGCATCACCAAGCAGTGAAGCGGCCACTTGAAAAGCGATCTCCGGCAAGGTATAATCCTTTATGTTTTCTATAAATTCTGCCGGCACCGCAGGTATTTCCTGTGGCATGTATAAACCCTTATCCTGAGGCATACTGTTAAAAACAGCCTCCGGAAAGTCAACCGTCAGGTTTCGGTTATTTGTACTGTATAATTTCATCACGTTTAATTTTAGGTTGGTGGTTCTAGTCGAGAATTACGGGTCCGGCCTGGTTAACCGGCGATACGTAAGCCAAACTGTTGATATTGATTGATTTTAGCAATTGCTGTAAGGCGTTGGTAATGTTTCTAGCCGTTGCCTCATCACGCGTAAGTGCAAATACAGATGGTCCGGAACCTGAAATACCAAAGCCAATAGCGCCATTTTCCATGGCCAAAGCGCGCATTTTATAAAATTCAGGGATGAGGATGGAGCGGGTGGGTTCAACCAGCACGTCGACCATACTGCGGCCAATTAAGTCGTAATCCTTTAAAAACAGGCCACTCACTAAACCACCTACATTACCCCATTGGGTCACGGCTTCTTTTAACAATACCTTCGTCCGTATCATTTGCCTGGCGTCTTTCGTTGGCACATCTACTTCGGGGTAAACAATAGCAGCATACATACCCTCTGGCGATGGCAGGCTAATCACATCAAGAGGTTCATAACTTCTGATCAGTACAAAACCACCCAGTAAGGCAGGTGCCACATTATCAGCATGGCCATAACCACAAGCCAGTTCCTCTCCTTTCATTGCAAATGGCACCAATTCTTTATTCGTCAGTGGGTTGCCCATCAGGTTATTAATGGCGAATAAACCGGCTACCGTACTGGCAGAACTGGAACCCAGGCCACTACCAATAGGCATTTTCTTATGTAATTCGATGGTTACGCCAATATCCTGACGACCAATATGCTCCAAATAGTGCTGCACACTGGCACTCACGGTATTTTTATTAGGGTCTAACGGCAAACGGCCGTCATCACCGGTTATTTTCGAAATCAATACGCCAGGTGCGTCTTTTCTGGTCATCACCACTTCATCTCCTGGGGCGTTAACGGCAAAACCTAAAACATCATAACCACAAACAACATTAGCTACGGTGGCAGGGGCGAATACTTTTATTGATGGACTCATTTCTTACCTACGTTTATAATGTCAGCAAATACGCCTGCCGCGGTTACTTCAGCTCCTGCACCCGGACCTTTGATCACCAGTGGGCGTTCTTTATACCGGTCGGTAGTAAAAGAAATAATGTTGTCACTACCCGAAAGGGCAAAGAAAGGATGCGACTCATCCACCATCTGCAAGGTAATTTCCACCTTGCCATCTTCCAGCTTACCGATGTAGCGTAATACCTGGTTATTTTCAGTTGCCTGTGTTTTCATGTTTTCAAAATAAGCAGCATTGTTTTCCAGTTCCTGGTAAAAATCATCTACAGAGCTGGCAGCCAAACAAGCTGGAGGAAGCATACTTTCGATAGAAATATCTTTTTCTTCCATTGCATAACCGGCATCACGCGCCAGGATAAGCATCTTCCGTATAAAATCTTTTCCGTTCAAATCATCTCTCGGATCAGGCTCCGTATATCCTTTTTCCTGCGCTTCTTTCACCACATGATGGAAAAGCTTATCGCCTTTGAAATTGTTGAAGATATAAGAAATCGTACCCGACAGAATAGCCTCAATACGCGCTACCTTATCGCCACTCATCATCAGGTCGCGCAGCGTACGGATGATCGGCAAACCAGCCCCTACATTGGTTTCATAATAGAAATCTACGCCATAAGTTCTGGCCGCCTTCTTAAAGGCCTGGTACTGCTCCAAATCAGCCGAATTACCAATTTTATTGCAGGTTACAATAGAAATACTGCTTTCCAGTATCTCTTTATAATAGTTTACCGGTGTAGCACTGGCCGTATTATCCACAAACACACAGTTCGGCAAATTCATCGCTTTCATTTGCGCTACAAACTGCTTCAAATCGGCAGGCTCTGCCACCTCATCCAATTTACGTTGCCAATCTTGTAAGTTCAAACCACCCTTACTTAAATACATCTGGCGACTATTACTCATCCCCATTACCTTAACTTCCAGGTCGTTGTTTTTAGCCAGAAATGGCATTTGAATTTCCAACTGGTGGAATAAAGTTTTACCAATGTTTCCGGTACCCAGGCAAAAAACATGAAGGGTCTTTTTCAGTTCTGAATAAAAGGCATCATGCACCGCATTCAGCGCTTTGGAAAGATCAGCTTTGGCTAAAATTACTGAAATATTGTATTCTGAAGAACCCTGCGCAATAGCGCGCACATTCACGCCATTTCGCCCCAGGGCATTAAACAACCTCGCCGACATACCAGGCGTATGTTTCATGTTCTCTCCTACAATAGCCAAAACGGAAAGTCCGTTTTCTACTTCCGGATATTCCAGTTTTTTCGCCTGCAGTTCAAGCTCAAATTCTTTACTGATCAGGTTTAAGGCTTTGATGGCATCCGCTGGTTTAACAGCGAAAGTAATACTATGCTCTGATGACGATTGGGTAATCAGCACCACATTCACCTGCTCCCGGGAAAGTAGAGAGAACAGTCGCCCGCTGAAACCTGTTTTACCCACCATACCGCTTCCCGACAAATTCAAGATGCTGATGTCGTCGATAGACGATAGTCCTTTAATGGGTAAATCAGAGGCTTTTACATCGTGTCTGATATAAGTACCCGGAAAAGAAGCATCAAACGTGTTTTTAATGACAATGGGAATCTTCTTTAAAAACGCCGGGGTCATTGTTGGCGGATAAATTACCTTGGCACCGAAATACGATAACTCCATGGCTTCGGTATAACTCAATTCAGTCAAAGAAAAGGCTTTTTCTACAATCCTTGGATCTGCGGTAAGCATGCCATTTACATCTGTCCAGATTTGTATTTCCCTGGCATTTAAGGCCGATCCCCAGATGGCTGCGGTATAATCGCTGCCACCCCTGCCTAAAGTGGTTACCCTGCCTTCATCGTTACTGGAAATAAAGCCGGTTACGAAGAGCAGTTTTCCTACGTGGTGACTATAAAATTCATTGATCAGCATTTCCGACAAAGGCATATTTACTTTGGCCTGTCCGTAATCACTATCCGTTTTAATCAGTTCTGAACCGTCTACAGCCAATACATCTGCCTGCTCCTGTTTAGCAATGTGGCTCACCATAAAGGTAGAACAACGTTCGCCGTAACTTAAGACGAGGTCTTTTGACTGCGCCGTTAATTCCTTCAGGTTAAACACCGCCTGTAAAATATCCTCCAGTTCATTAAAATAAATCTTCAGCTTGGTAAATACAGGATTTTGTGCTGATGCGGGTAGCAGGCTACGGATAACATCGAAATGTTTTTCTTCGAGGGTTCTTAATTGCGCCGTATAATCCTCGCCCAGCTGGGCTTTCTCCGCCATATCTAATAAGAGGTTGGTTACGCCACTCATGGCGGAAAGGACAACGACACAATCGTTTTTTTCACGGGCTTCACTTACAATGGCCAGCAAAGCACTGATGCTTGATGCTGAACCGACAGAGGTGCCGCCGAATTTTAGGATATTCATTTTTTTAGGTTAAAAAAAAAGCACCTTCCTGTTTAGAGGAAGGTGCTTTTTGTGGTTACATTTATTTTGTTTTTTAAACCATTAGCTTACCTTCCTCCAAGATTCCCCGGTGGTGGTAATAATAATAATAATGGTTGAAAGGATATTATTCATCGTTGTACTTTATACACTAACTGTGCTAAGCGTAAAGTAAAGTTATATTTTTCTAAATACCAAATGATTATTAAAAAATATTAAATTGATACCTTTACCGCACAATATGCAAGGATTAGTAATAAAATCAACAGGGAGCTGGTATCAGGTACATGCAGAAGATGGCCAGGATTACGACTGCAGGATCAAAGGGAAGTTTAGGATTAAGGGTATTCAAACGACTAACCCCATTGCCGTTGGCGATCAGGTGGAGTTTGAAATGGAACCCAATGCCCCTACCGGGGTTATTCACAAATTATTGGACCGCAAGAACTACATCATTCGTAAATCCATCAATCTATCTAAACAAGCACAAATCATTGCTGCCAATTTAGATCAGGCCTATCTTATTGTTACCCTGGCCTCACCTAGAACCTCCTTAGGTTTTATTGACCGCTTTCTGGTGACTTCCGAGGCTTACCGCATTCCAACCATGTTGGTATTTAATAAACTTGATCTTTTTAGTGAGGAGGGACTGGAAATTCTGGCTGCTTACAAAAGCATTTACGAACAGCTGGGTTATCCTTGTTATGAAGTTTCTGCTTTGGAAGGAACCAATATCCCACAGATCGAAGCTTTACTTAAAGATAAAACCACCTTATTTTCGGGCCATTCGGGGGTAGGTAAATCCAGTCTGATCAATGTATTGTTACCGGGAAGAGATATCAAAACAGGTATCATTTCCGAATCCAGCGATAAAGGGCAGCATACCACCACCTTTGCCGAGATGCATACCTTACCATTTGGCGGTTACCTGATCGATACGCCCGGCATTAGGGAGCTTGGTATATTTGATATCAAACCAGAAGAATTAGGCCACTACTTCGTGGAAATGCGTGCCCTGATGAATAAATGCCGGTTTAACAATTGCAGGCATGTAAACGAACCCGGCTGTGCTGTTATCAAAGCCGTGGAAGATGAAGAAATTGCAGTTAGCCGATACGAAAGTTATTTAAGTATTTTTCATGGCAATGAAACCCGCGCCTAAAGCACAAATAATTTGATGAGAGCAGTTATACAAAGGGTAACACAGGCCGAATGCCGTGTAGATGACCAGGTAACGGGTGTTATTGAACAGGGTTTATTAGTATTGCTAGGCATTGAAGATGCCGATACCCTGGAAGACCTCGACTGGCTTGCACAGAAAATTGCAGCCATACGCATTTTTAGTGATGAGCAGGGACTTATGAACAAAGCACTGGCAGACATAGACGGAAACATTTTATTAATCAGCCAATTCACCCTCTTTGCGGCAACAAAAAAAGGCAACAGGCCTGGTTTTACCCGTGCAGCAAAACCTGATAAAGCGATCCCGATGTATGAGCAGATGATTAAAAAACTGAGCACATTACTACAAAAAGATATACAAACCGGAATATTTGGTGCCGATATGAAGATCAGCTTGCTGAACGACGGTCCGGTAACCATTACCATAGACACTAAAAACAAGGAATAATGACCATCAAAGAAGCACAGGAAACGGTAGACCAATGGATTACCACCACCGGCGTACGCTACTTTAACGAGTTGACCAACACCGCCATCCTGATGGAAGAAGTAGGTGAAGTGGCCAGAATCATGTCCAGAAAATATGGTGAACAAAGCTTTAAAAAGAGTGATGAAGCCGTAGACCTGGGTGATGAAATGGCTGATGTGTTATTTGTGCTGATTTGCCTGGCCAACCAAACCGGCATTGATCTTACCACTGCCCTGGAAAAAAATATGGTAAAAAAGAGTATCCGTGATGCCGACCGTCACCATAACAATGACAAGCTAAAATAAAAGGCCAGGCGTAAAACACCTGGCCTCCTATCCTTTACGCTAAAACAACTTAAAGTTCTGCTCTTATTTTTGCGGCAGCTTCTGCCAGCTGTTCCTCTGTTGGAGTTAACTTTTCCTTACTAAAGTTCATATCACTTACTGCATTCATTGGTATCAAATGGATATGCACATGTGGCACTTCCAGACCAATCACAGCCATCCCTACTTTTAGACATGGAAATGCCTTTTTAACCCCTCCGGCAACTATTTTAGCAAATAAGGTCAAGCCAAAATAGCTTTCCTCATCCATATCAAATAGGTAATCAATCTCTTTTTTAGGAATCACCAATACGTGACCCATGGTTAAAGGATTCACATCTAAAAACGCTAAAAACTCTGTCGTCTCTGCCACTACATGGGCCGGAACTTCACCACTAACAATCTTCGAAAATATAGTTGCCATCTGCTCTTGTTTACTTATCTGCTAATTTCTAACACCTCAAACTCAATTTTTCCTGCCGGAACCTGTATTTCGATTTTATCACCTACAGATTTCCCTAACAAACCCTGTGCTATAGGGGACTTTACGGAGATTTTACCCGTTTTCATATCGGCTTCCGACTCAGCTACCAATTGGTAAGTCATCATGGCGCCGTTTTTCACATTCTTTATTTTAACAATAGACAAAGCCAATACTTTAGTGGTATCCAACTTCGATTCATCAATCAGCCTGGCGGTCGAAAGCGTATTACTCAGCTTCGATATCTTAGCTTCATGTAAACCCTGCGCCTCTTTAGCTGCATCGTATTCTGCATTTTCAGAAAGATCGCCTTTATCCCTTGCTTCTGCTATCGCCTTTGAGATGAGCTGCCTTCCGGTGGTTTTCAAATAATGTATCTCTTGCTTTAGTTTATCTAAACCTTCTTGCGTATAATACGTTACCTCTGTCATAGCTCAATTAATTTTATATTACAAATATTTTTGTTCTGTTAATTTTTCCGAAATTATCATTCGGATTTGTCTTAAATACAAACAAGACTATACCGGCCATAAGCCAACATAGTCTTGCTTCGAATTCAAACGAAGATAGTAGCCAATTATTACAAAAGCAAATATTTAAGCTGGAAATATCTTTATAAAGCGGCTAATTTTTGAGCCAGCACCTCAGATATTTTTCGGTAAGAATCAATGGTCCAGCCGCCCACATGTGGTGTTAGTATCACCTGGTCTGTAGCCATTAATTCTTCATACCAATCCTGTGCAGCAAGTGCCGGAAATTTCTCCACTTCTAGCACGTCTAAGCCGGCGCCTAATATGCGCTGGGCCTTGATGGCAGATAATACGGCACGGGTATTCACCACTTCACCTCTAGCGGTATTGATAAAAAATATGGGTTTTTTAAAGTGAAACAGGTACTCTTCATCCACCAGTTGCCTGGTCTCCGTCGTGAGTGGAATATGTAAGCTCAGCACATCGCTGTGTTTCACAATTTCTTCCATACTTACCTCCTTTGCATAAGCATCAGAGAAGCCTGTTTTATATTTATCGTAGGCAATCACGTTGACCTCAAAACCGGCCAGTTTCTTTGCAAAACTTTGACCCATAAATCCGTAACCTATAATACCTACGGTTTTGCCTTTCAACTCCCATCCGCGACTACCTTCACGGTCCCAGATTCCATGACGGATCTTAGCGCCGGCACTTTGGAATTTATTCATTAAGGCCAGCAGCAGTCCGGTGGCATGTTCGCCCACGGCATCGCGGTTACCCTCAGGGGCATTAATTAAGGTAATGTTTTTTGACAGGGCATAAGCCTGATCAATATTATCCAGTCCTGCACCTGCCCTGGCTACAAACTTCAGTAAAGGAGCAGCATCCATTAATTCCTGGTCTATCCTAAACTTGGTTCGCACCGCTATACCGGTATAGTCGCCAATCACTGCCATCGTTTCTTCGCGGCTAATTGTTGGCCGGTCGTCTACCTCATAGCCTAAAGCCTGGGCCTGTGTTTTAAAAATGGGATGAAGGTCGTCAACAATTAATATCTTAGGAGCAGCCATAATTATTGTTCAGCAAGCTTATTTAAATGGGTAAGGTGTTGGGTTAAAGCAACAAAATCAGCCACGCTCAGCTGTTCCGCTCTTTTATCAAAGAATGGATGATCATCCATTCGGTCTTTTGATATCGTGCCCGATAGTGCGTTTCTTAATGTTTTTCTTCTTTGGTTAAAACCGCCTTTTACCGTACGCCAGAATAATTTCTCATCACATGGCAACTCAACCGTTTTATTCCTTGATAAACGAATCACACCGGAGTTTACCTTAGGTGGCGGATTAAACGTTCCTGGTTTTACCGAAAACAGGTATTCAATATCATAATAAGCCTGGATTAATACACTCAGTATACCATACTCCTTACTTCCTTCTTTGGAGGCACAACGCTCTGCCACTTCTTTCTGGAACATGCCCACCATTTCTACCACCTGGCTGCGGTGTTCCAGTATCTTAAATAAAATCTGTGAAGAAATATTATAAGGGAAGTTACCAATGATGGCAAATTTACCAGAGAAAACAGTCTGTAAGTCTAGCTTCAGAAAGTCGCCATTGATCAAACGTTCGCCCACCTGCGGGTATTTATCCTTCAGGAAATTGTAAGATTCTACATCAATATCGATCATAAAAGTCTCCAGGTCTTCACGGGCAAGAAGTATATCAGTAAGAATTCCCATTCCCGGTCCAACTTCCAGCACTTGTTTGTACTGGTCGGTATGCACCAGGCCATTGACAATCTTTCCTGCAATGTTTTTATCCGTTAAAAAATGTTGTCCTAAATGTTTTTTTGCCCTAACCAAACTCATGCTTTCCTGATCTAAGCACGCAAAATAAGCAAAGTTTTACCAGTATCGGACTAACATTATTGTTAAAATCTTGTATTTTGCGCTAAATTCTATTTTGAACATGAGCAATAAAATTAAAATAGGGATAAGTATTGGTGACGTTAATGGTATTGGTTTAGAGGTCATTCTCAAAACTCTAGCTAACAACGCCATCCTTGATTACTGCACCCCTATTGTATATGGACATACTAAAGTAGCTTCTTATCACCGCAAAGCCCTGGGTTTACCCGATTTAAACTTCCATGTAGCGGCAAGCGCCAGTGCAGCAAACCCGAAAAAAGCAAACATGATTAATTGCTGGGAAGAAGATGTCAAAATCGAGCTGGGTACTTCGACGGAAACCGGCGGTAAATACGCACTATTATCTTTAGAAAAAGCTACTGAAGATTTGATCAGTGGTGAAATTGATGCACTGGTTACCGCACCCATCAATAAATTCAATATCCAATCGGATACCTTTAAATTTCCCGGACATACTGAATATTTGCAGGAACGCAGCGGCAGTGCCGATGTACTGATGTTTCTGATTAGCGAAGAGCTTAAAATAGGTGTGGTTACGGGGCACATCCCAGTAAAGGATGTAGCAACCACCATCACGAAGGAATCCATTATTCAGAAGTTAAAAATGATTAATGAGAGTCTGAAAAAAGACTTCTGGATCGAAAAACCAAAAATTGCGGTATTGGGTTTAAATCCACATGCTGGCGACAATGGTTTACTGGGTAAGGAAGAGCAGGAAATTATTATTCCCGCTATACACGAAGCCTTTGATAAGGGCATCATTTGTTTTGGTCCATACCCTGCCGATGGCTTCTTTGGAAATGGCACCTTCAAACAGTTCGATGCCGTGCTGGCCATGTACCATGACCAGGGTTTAGTGCCTTTTAAAACCATTGCTTTTAGCACAGGCGTTAATTATACTGCCGGACTGAAAGTGGTGCGCACCTCTCCTGACCACGGAACAGGTTATGACATTGCGGGTAAGAACCTTGCCGACCCTACATCCTTCATTGAAGCGGTTTTTGCAGCCACACATATTGTTAAAAACAGAAGAGAACAGGAGAGCTTGTTGCGCGGACAATTGCGAAGCGGAGGCAAAATCATTGAAACTGCTTCGGACGTGAAAGACGACGCAAATTAATAGTGCTAAACATTTTATAAATTCATTTTATAAATGTTAAAATAATTCATACATTTGCGGGCTAAAATTTTGTTACAATTGAAACCATTAAAACAATTTTCAATCCCCTTTACCGGCTTAAAAATTGGCAAACATCAATTTGAGTTTGACATTGATAACAGCTTTTTTGATGCCTTTGAGTATGCTTTAATAAAAAAAGGCAACTTAAAAGCAACGGTAGAGTTAGACAAACAAGAAACAATGCTAATTTTGCAAATCCAGATTGATGGAACAGTAAAATTAGATTGCGACAAATGTTTAGCAGAATTTAATGCCCCTATAGCAATTAAGGAGCGTCAAATTGTTAAGTTTGCCGACGAAGGCGAAGAAAGTGATGATCTGGAGATCATACTGTTGAATAAAAAAGAAAGTAGTATCGATATCGCAGCAATTCTTTACGAATTGATCAGCGTTTCAGTACCTTTTATTAAGATATGCGAAGAGAATGGGGATGGCCAGGCTTGCGATCAAGAGATGATTGCCAAACTGGATGAACTAGCCTACGGCGCAGAACAAAAAGAAGAAACAAAAAATGAAGACCCACGGTGGGCAGCATTAAAAAAATTAAAATAATAATTAAACAAATTAGTAATGGCACATCCAAAACGCAAGATTTCTAAAAGTAGAAGAGACAAAAGAAGAACACACTATAAAGCAGAAGCTCCTTCTCTGGCTACTTGCCAAACCACTGGCGCAATACACGTGCCTCACCGTGCTTATAACGTTGATGGTAACTTGTACTACAATGGCAAATTAGTTATTGAAAACACCTCTATAGGTTAACTTTCTTGAAAAATAGTTTGTGTTTTGCTGGTGTTTAAGTTTACCTTAGACAATCAAAAAAATGCAATTAATGCTGATTACACAAACTGATTTTTTACTATGAGAATAGGTCTCGATATAATGGGCGGAGACTATGCTCCCAAAGCAAACGTTTTGGGAGCAATAGCTGCTCATCAATTACTATCGCCTGGAGAACATTTGGTTCTGATTGGCGATACACAGCAGATTAAACCTTTACTTTCTGAACAAGGATTCAACCCGGATCATTTCGAATACGTTCATACTGACGAAGTCATCGGTATGGGCGATCATGCCACAAAAGCAATCCTTCAAAAACCAAATTCAAGTATTTCCGTTGGATTCAACTTACTTAAAGAAGGTAAGCTGGATTCCTTTGCCAGTGCCGGTAATTCTGGCGCTATGCTTGTTGGTGCGGTATTAAGTGTAAAAACATGTACCAACGTACTTAGGCCTTGTCTCACCAGTTTTGTTCCAAAGCTTGATGGCGGCATAGGTCTGATGGTGGATGTTGGTGCTAATGCCGACTGCAAACCCGACTTTCTATTACAATTTGGTATCCTTGGTGCTCTCTATTTAGAAACCGTGATGCAGGTGGAAAGACCTAAAGTCGCGCTCATGAATTTAGGCGAAGAAGATAAAAAAGGCAATGCATTAAGTCTGGCCGCTTTCCCCTTACTGAAAGAAAGTTCACTGATTAACTTTGTCGGAAATATTGAAGGTAGAGATTTGTTTAATAAAAAGGCTGATGTGATTGTATGTGACGGTTTTACCGGAAACATCATGCTTAAACTCGCCGAATCTTTCTACGTGCTTACCATGAAAAAAGGCTTTAAAGATGAATTCTTCGATCGCTTTAATTACGAAAACTACGGCGGAAGCCCGGTGTTAGGTGTTAACGCACCCGTTATTATTGGTCATGGAATATCTAGCCCACTGGCAGTCAAAAACATGGTCATGCAGTCCAGAGATATGATTACCACAGGTCTTGTAGGCAAAATACAAGACGCTTTTAAATAAAAACACTAAAAATGAGCAAAGTTCAGGCCGCGATCACAGCGGTTAATGGTTACGTTCCAGAATATGTTTTAACTAATAAGGAACTGGAATCAATCGTGGAGACCACAGATGAGTGGATCACCTCCAGAACAGGAATCAAGGAGCGCCGGATTCTAAAAGAAGAAGGTTTAGGCACCTCAGATATGGCTGTTCATGCCGTTAATGGCTTATTAAAAAAACGTGGAATCAGCGCCGATGCAATCGAGCTGATTATTTTTTGCACCACAACCCCCGACATGCAATTTCCTGCCACAGCAAATATACTTGCCGATAAAATTGGTGCTGTAAACGCATGGGGCTATGATTTGCAAGCCGCTTGTTCGGGTTTTATTTTCGGACTGGCTACTGCATCTCAATTTATTGAATCAGGTAAACATAAAAACGTATTGGTTGTTGGCGGCGATAAAATGTCGTCCATCATCAATTACGAAGACCGTACCACTTGCATCATTTTTGGCGACGGCTGTGGAGCGGTATTGTTAGAAGCCAATGAAGAAGGAAACGGAATCATCGACTCCATTTTACGTACTGACGGGTCAGGAAGAAATCACCTGAACCTGAAAGCGGGAGGCTCGGTCACGCCGGCATCTCACGAAACCATCGATAACCACGAACATTTTGTACACCAGGAAGGCCAGGCGGTTTTTAAATTTGCCGTGACCAACATGGCCAATGTAGCCGCAGAAATCATGGAACGTAATCACCTGAGTGCTGATGATGTAACCTGGCTGGTACCTCACCAGGCGAATAAAAGAATCATCGATGCCACAGCACACCGCATGGGCCTTGGCACAGAAAAGGTAATGATCAACATTGAAAAATATGGTAATACCACCAATGGAACCATCCCCCTTTGTTTATGGGAATGGGAAAGTCAGCTTAATAAGGGCGATACCCTTATCCTGGCCGCTTTCGGTGGTGGCTTTACCTGGGGATCCATTTACTTGAAATGGGCATATTAATTTTATCTAATAAAATAATCTTAACTTAGTATTATCTAAGGAAATACATCTTTTTAAAATCACATAAAATGGATATTAAGCAAATTCAGGAACTTATAAAGTTTGTTTCTCGTTCAGGCGTAAATGAAGTCGCCATCGAGCAAGTAGACTTCAAGATCACCATTAAAACCAACCAAACGCCCACTGTTATTACCACTACCGTTCCTGCTCCAGTAGCAGCGCCAGCAGCAGTATTACCAGCAGCGGCAGCAGCGCAACCTGCAGTGGTGGAGAACAAACCAGAAGCAAAACTGGAAGATGATTCGAGATACGTGACCATCAAATCACCAATGATCGGAACATTCTACCGTTCGTCTAGTCCTGATAAACCTTCTTTCGTAAACGTTGGCGATGAATTCCCATCAGGTAAAGTAATCTGTATCATCGAAGCCATGAAATTATTCAATGAAATTGAAAGTGAAATTTCAGGAAGAATAGTAAAAGTACTTGTTGATAATGCATCACCAGTAGAATACGACCAACCGTTATTTTTAGTAGAACCTATGTAATATTTGCCTTTGGGTAAATCATTATCTAATCAATTATATGTTTAAAAAAATATTAATTGCCAACAGGGGCGAAATTGCTTTGCGTATTATACGTACCTGTAAGGAAATGGGGATCAAAACTGTTGCAGTTTATTCTACTGCCGACAGAGAAAGCCTGCATGTTCGCTTCGCTGACGAGGCTGTTTGTATTGGACCGCCACCAAGTAAAGATTCCTATTTAAGCATTCCCAACATTATCTCTGCAGCTGAATTAACCAATGCTGATGCGATACACCCGGGATACGGTTTCTTATCAGAGAACGCAAAATTCTCTTCGGTATGCCGTGATTATGGAATTAAATTTATTGGTGCTACTCCAGAGCAAATCAACTCCATGGGTGATAAGGCTTCGGCTAAAGAAACCATGAAAAAAGCAGGCGTGCCTACTATTCCTGGTTCCGAAGGTTTGTTAACCAGCGTAAAAGAAGGTATACAAATTGCGAATGAAATGGGTTATCCGGTTATCCTGAAAGCAACTGCCGGTGGTGGTGGCCGTGGGATGCGCGTGGTTTGGAAAGATGAAGACTTCGAAAATGCATGGGACAGTGCCCGTCAAGAATCTGGTGCTGCTTTTGGTAACGATGGCTTGTACCTTGAAAAATACATCGAAGATCCACGTCATATCGAGATCCAGATTATCGGTGATCAATATGGTAAGGCTTGTCACTTATCAGAACGTGACTGCTCTATACAGCGTCGTCACCAGAAACTGGTTGAAGAAGCACCATCTCCTTTCATGACGCCTGAATTAAGGGAAAGAATGGGCGATGCAGCCATCAAAGGTGCAGTTGCCGTTCAATATGAAGGTGCCGGTACCATCGAATTTTTGGTCGATAAACACCGCAACTTCTATTTCATGGAAATGAATACCCGTATCCAGGTAGAACACCCGGTTACAGAAGAGGTAATCAATTACGATTTAATCAAAGAGCAAATTAAAGTAGCTTCAGGCATCCCTATTACTGGTAAAAACTATTTACCACATATGCATGCCATAGAATGCCGGATCAATGCGGAAGATCCATTTAACAACTTCCGCCCTTGTCCGGGAAGAATTACCAATTTCCACTCTCCGGGTGGTCATGGGGTACGTGTAGATACACATGTATATGCAGGTTACCAAATTCCTTCCAACTATGATTCCATGATTGCAAAACTGATTTGCGTGGCCCAAACCCGCGAAGAAGCCATCAGCACCATGGAACGTGCTTTAAGTGAATTTGTGATTGAAGGCGTTAAAACTACCATCCCTTTCCACTTGAAATTAATGAAGGACCCTAACTTCCGTGCAGGTAATTTTACTACCAAATTCATGGAAACCTTCGTATTCACAGAATAATAAAAAACTATTTGTAATATTTAAAACGTAAATACCATTCTAATAGAACAGAATGGTATTTTTGTTTTAACAAGCAATTTACATGAGTGAGAATAAAACGCAGAATCTAATCGATTCCATTAAAAATAAAGGTAAAGCTATCGAAACGGAAATGTCTTTCTTTGACCACATTGATGTGTTAAGAAAACATTTATTGCGGGCCCTCCTGGTTACAGTCATCTTCACCGCGCTTGCCTTCTATTTCTACGAGTTCATCTTTGAAACCGTTATCATGGGGCCTAAAAAGCCAGATTTCTGGACGTATAGAATGATGTGCAACCTGGTAGATCGTTTCCCTTCCCTCGGTTCAGACTTTTGTATTACCCAAATCAACGGTAAAATTATCAACACCGAAATGGCCGGTCAGTTTACCCTGCAAATTAACTCCTGTATTATGGCAGGTATCGTTTTTGCCGTGCCTTACCTCCTGTTCGAATTGTGGTTGTTTATTAAACCTGCCCTGCACGATAGTGAACGCAAGTCAGCCAGTGGGTTCGTCTTTTTCTCCTCCCTATTGTTCATCATCGGTATCCTGTTTGGATATTTCATCATTTGTCCGCTGTCTATTAACTTCCTTACCAATTTCTCGGTCAGCAAGGAAATCGAAAACACCTTTACCATCACCTCTTACCTATCGTCGGTAGCCACCTTAACCATCGGTACCGGTATCATCTTCGAATTGCCGGTTGTCATTTACATCTTGTCGAAATTTGGCATCATGACCCCAGCATTTATGCGGGCCAGCAGAAGGTATGCAGCAGTACTTATTTTAGTCATCGCAGCCATTGTTACCCCTACACCTGATATGATTACCATGTTGGTGGTGGCCTTCCCACTTTTTATTTTATACGAACTGAGTATTTTTATCTCTGCCTACATTGAGAAAAAAAGAAATAAAGCCGTGTTTGGCACAGAAACCCAACCTTAAACTTTAGATCACTACACATGTCAACATCCATCAAAATAGCCATCGGCTCCGACCATGCCGGTTTCGAATACAAAGAAATGCTCAGGGATTTTTTATCTGCCTATGAGCTGACCGACTTTGGTACCTACACACCTGATTCGGTTGATTACCCCGACTTTGCACACCCTGTTGCAGAAGCGGTAGAAAGCAATGAAGCTACCTTCGGCATTCTGGTATGCGGCAGTGCCAATGGTGTAGCCATTACGGCCAATAAACACCAGGGTATCCGTGCAGCCATCTGCTGGCAGACCGAAATTGCCGAATTGGCCAGGAAACATAACAATGCGAATATATTGTGTATTCCAGCACGGTTTATTTCAGAAGAACTGGCCAAAGAAATCACCACCCTCTTTTTAAATACTGAATTTGAAGGTGGCCGACATGGCACCCGTGTAGGGAAAATGTCTTGTTAACGAAAACTTATTACTATTCTAAACATAACTGAAAACTATTCATGAACAAACACTTTATTTACACCAGTCTGGTGTTATTTCTAGGCCTTAATGCTTGCGCTCAAGACAAAACGGCCATCAAATTTAGCAAGACCATTACCAAGGAAAATGCCTACAAACATTTGTCGGTATTGGCTTCTGATGAGTATGAAGGTAGAGAGACAGGTAAAAAAGGCGCCTTTATGGCGGCTGAATATATAAAAAATCATTTCAAAGCTTTAGGCTTAAAAGCACCAGTAAATGGCAGTTACTACCAGCCTGTAGACCTGGCCACCAATAACCTGGTACAAAGCATTGTGACCATCAATGGCGAAGCCAAAGAATTGCTGAAAGATTTTATCATTACGCCGGGAAGCGTATCGGGAGAGGGTTTTACGTTTAACAACAAACCTGTGCTTTTTGCTGGTTATGGCGTAAACAAAGATGGCTACAATGACTTCGCAGGACAAGACCTGAAAGATAAGGTAGTCATGATATTGGGTGGTGCTGCACCTGCCGATCGCAATGAAATGCGTCAAAGAATGCTGGCACAACGCGAGCAAGTGAAATTTCTTGCCGATAACCAGGCTGCTGCGCTTGTGATCGTAGATCCTTCATTGGATACCTACACAGAGCAAACTAAAGAACGTTACCACAACGGCGAAGGCCGTCTGGTAATGAAAACAGCAAGTTACCTGAAAGAACAAGCCAACGCCAAAAGCTTACCGGTTATTACCGTTTCGACTAAAACTGCCAATGAAATTTTAAAAGAAGGTGGCAGTACCGTTGCTGCTTTAGAGAAACTACTAAAAGAAACTAAAAAACCAGCTACTAAAGTAATCGACGTTGCTTTTTGTGCTTCAGCAGTACGTAAAGAGGTGCCAATCCGTGCAGAGAACGTATTGGGCTTTTTAGAAGGTTCAGATCCTAAATTGAAAGAAGAAGTACTAGTGATCACCGCTCACTACGACCACATTGGTTTAACTGAATCTGGTGAAGATAAAGTAAACAATGGTGCAGATGATGACGGATCAGGAACTTCAGCGGTATTGATGTTAGCCGAAGCTTTTGTTAAAGCTAAAAAAGCTGGTAAAGGACCAAAAAGAAGTATTTTGTTCATGACGGTTATCGCCGAAGAAAAAGGTCTATTAGGTTCTGAATGGTATTCTGAAAACCCAATTTTCCCATTAAAAAACACAGTAACCAATTTAAATATCGATATGATTGGTCGTGTAGATGCGGACCATGCCAATAACCCTGATTATATTTATATTATCGGTTCTGACATGTTAAGTTCTGACTTGAATAAATTGGGTATCAAAGCCAATGACGATTATGTGAAAATGGACCTGGATATGCGTTACAACAACCGCACAGACCCTAACCGTTTCTACTACCGTTCAGACCACTATAATTTCGCTAAACACGATATTCCGGTGATCTTTTATTTCAACGGTGTACACCCGGAATACCATGCTCCAGGTGATGAAATTGAGCTAATTGATTTCCCAATGATGGCCAGAAGAGCACAATTGGTGTATTTTACCGCATGGGAAATAGCGAATGCTGCTAAACGCCCAGTGGTTGATAAAAACGAAGACGGAACACCAAGAAAATAATTTTAGAACATCTTTTAAAAGGGGTGCCGCTGGAGATCAGCGGCACCCCTTTTTTATTTTACGGTAAAATAGGATTTTGTACAACCAGTTCAGGACTAAAAAATCATTACCTTTTCTGCCCCAGATATAAGGGCTTTAGAAGGGGGTTGGAAGGGCCTTTGAAGGGCCTCCAAACGGCTACAGCCCTTCAAATACCCTTATAACGCCGGGTTAACACCCCTGTACCGATCGCTTACCTGGTAATCAAACGAAAATTCCAGCTCGCACCTAGGACGCTTGTTACCTCCTGAGAAACCTCGCTTCCCGCTAAATTTGCAATAAACGTGATTTTATTTTTTGGTGCAGGCTAAATATTTATATTTGAACATGATGAAAACTGCAGAAGATTTTTTGGTAAAGGCTGATGAAAAGGCTTTTGATCTCGACCATCGTACCATTATCAATCATAATATTGGTAAATACAACGTTGCAGTAGCCCGCGGACTATCAAAATTCGAGAACCTCGAAAATTCTAAAAAGAAGGCTAACGTCATCAAATGGAGGGTAATGGAAAACCTGGATAAGCATTTACCAGAGTTTGAAGCTAATTTCCAGCGTAAAGGCGGCAAGGTAATTTGGGCCAATGATGTGGAAGAAGCCCAGCGCGAAATCCTGAACATCATCAAGAAAGCAGGTGGCACATCGGTGATCAAATCGAAGTCTATGACCACCGAAGAGATCCACTTAAATGATTTCCTGGAAAAAAATGGCATCGAATCACTGGAAAGCGATTTAGGCGAATACATTGTGCAGCTATTGGGTCAGGCACCCTATCACATCGTTACGCCGGCCATGCATTTAAGTAAAAAAGACATCGCGAAGCTTTTCCATGAACACTTTGGCACCCCTCTGGACGCCACACCCGAACAACTGACACAAAAAGCACGCGAACTTTTGCGCGAGAAATATTTAAGCGCTTCTGTAGGCATAACTGGAGGTAATTTTTTAATTGCCGATACCGGAAGTATTGCGTTGACAGAAAATGAAGGGAATGCACGATTGTGTACCACTTTCCCTAAAATACATATTGCCATTGTAGGCATCGAAAAAATCATTCCTTCGATGGCCGACCTCGACTTGTTCTGGCCATTACTGGCTAGTCATGGTACCGGACAAAACTTAACGGTATACAACACCATTTTAAGCGGCCCAAGGCAGCCCCGGGAAACCGATGGACCGGAAGAGATGTATGTAATTCTGCTGGATAACGGCCGCACCAACCTGCTTGCCCAAAAAGAGCAACGCCAGGCCTTGTACTGCATCCGTTGCGGTGCCTGCCTCAATGCATGCCCCGTGTATAAAAACATCGGTGGACACACTTACGACACTACCTACAGCGGCCCGATTGGTTCCATGATCACCCCGCATTTAAAAGGGATGAAGGAATTCAAACACCTGAGTTACGCCTCCACCCTGTGTGGAAAGTGTACAGAGGTATGCCCGGTAAAAATCGACATCCACAAGATGTTGCTGGCCAACCGCAGAGATGCTGTTGCAGCACATGAAAACACGAAAGCAGAAGCCTTCGGCTGGAAGATCTGGAAAAAAGGCATGGCCAAAAGATCCATGATGGATATGTTTGGCGGCAAGATGAAAAACTTTTTTCTGAAATTACTTTTCAAAAAAATATGGGGAAAATACCGCGAGATGCCCGTAGTAGCACCAAAATCTTTCTCCAAGCAATACGAGGAGAGCAAAAAAGTTTAACCTAACCCTGTATCCATGCGCTTTGACAGAAAAGATAAAGACAATCGTACTTTATTAAATTTGTATAAACAGCTGCTCTATCCTCGCTTAATTGAGGAAAAGATGCTGATCCTGCTTCGCCAGGGGCGCATTGGAAAATGGTTTTCCGGTATTGGCCAGGAAGCCATTGCCGTGGGCAGCACCTTGGCCATGGACGCAGGCGACTATATCCTGCCCATGCACCGCAACCTGGGTGTTTTCACCTCGCGTGGTGTGCCCCTGTGGAAACTGATGGCACAATGGCAAGGCAAAGTGACCGGCTTTACCAAGGGCCGTGACCGCTCCTTTCATTTTGGTACACAAGAACACAAAATCGTAGGCATGATATCGCACCTGGGGCCGCAACTGGCACTGGCCGATGGCATGGCCCTTGCCGACCTCCTGGCGGGGAAACCTGGTGTTACTTTAGCCTATACCGGCGAAGGAGCCACCAGTGAAGGCGATTTCCATGAAGCCCTCAACGTGGCTTCCGTATGGAACTTACCCGTCATCTTTTTAATCGAAAACAATGGCTACGGCCTCTCCACCCCTACTTCAGAACAATACCGCTGTAAAAACCTGGTAGACCGTGCCCTGGGTTACGGCATGGAAGGCCTGCAAATCGATGGCAATAACATCCTGGAAGTTTATGACACCCTCAGCGAGGTGGCCGAACGACTAAGAAAAAACCCTAAACCGGTACTGATCGAATGTTTAACCTTCCGCATGCGGGGCCATGAAGAAGCTTCGGGCATTAAATACGTGCCGCCACATTTACTGGAGACCTGGGAGAAAAAAGACCCCGTGAAAAACTTTGAGGCTTATCTGTACGAGCAAGGCATTTTATCAGATGCCCTATGCGAGGACTTAAAAACTGGCTTTAAAAAACAGATTGATCAGGATGTGGAGCTTGCTTTCTGCGAAGAAGAACCACAGGCCGATCCGCAGCGCGAAACGGCAGATATGTTTTTCCCCTACCTACAGCAAGTCAAAACACCAGAGGGCCCAAGTAAAGAAATGCGTTTTCTGGATGCCATTAGTGAGGGACTGAAGCTGGGGATGGAACAATACCCAAACCTGGTGCTCATGGGCCAGGACATTGCCGCTTATGGTGGTGCCTTTAAGATTACGGCAGGCTTTAGTGATACTTTTGGTACCCAAAGGGTGCGCAATACCCCAATTTGCGAATCAGCCATTGTAGGCGCTGCTTTAGGTTTATCCATCAAAGGGTATAAATCGGTGGTGGAAATGCAATTCGCCGATTTTGTTACCTGTGGTTTCAACCAGATTGTTAATAATTTAGCAAAAACACATTACCGCTGGGGCGAAAAAGCTGACGTAGTCATCAGGATGCCTACCGGTGCGGGTACGGGTGCAGGCCCTTTCCACTCTCAAAGTAATGAGGCCTGGTTTACCAAAACGCCAGGTTTAAAGGTGGTGTACCCTGCTTTCCCATATGATGCCAAAGGATTGCTGCTGGCGGCCATTGAAGATCCTAATCCGGTGATCTATTTCGAGCATAAATCACTGTACCGCAGCCTGAGTGGCCAGGTGCCAGAGGGCCATTATACGCTGAAAATTGGCGGGTCACAGGTAATCCGTGAGGGCACAGGTTTTTGTATCCTTACTTATGGTATGGGTGTGCACTGGGCGCTGAGTTTCATTAACCAGTATCCCGAGCTATCGGTGTACCTGCTTGATCTTTACAGCTTACAGCCATGGGACAAAGAAGCGGTGTTTAAAGCGGTAAAGGCAACCGGAAAAGTGGTGATCTTACATGAAGATACCCTGAGTTCAGGTTTTGGTGCCGAGCTTTCAGCATGGATCGCTGAGCATTGTTTTGAGTATTTAGATGCTCCTGTGATGCGATGCGCGAGTCTGGATACGGCCATACCCATGAACAAAACCCTGGAAGAAAGTTTCCTCGCTAAAAGCCGTCTTCCAGATACGGTAGAAAGATTACTGAATTATTAAGCATAATTACTGGATGATTTAAGAACCGGTAGGTGCCAGTAACACTTCGGCAAGGGGACTAAACAAATACACATGCCCGTTATCTAAACAAGTGCAACGGTAACGTTTACGCAGGCGCTCCCCTTTTTTAAATTTACGCCCATCCTTAATGGTAAACACGGTATGTAGGGGAATCTCTTCCAGGCGGGAACCGCTACTGGCTTGGTCGTATTTTTTCAAGGCTCGTGACAACTGTAAATCAGTACAACTGGATGCAGAAGGATTATGGAGGTACAGGCTAATGGCCTGCTGTATATCGTCGGGAAAGATTTGCTGTTCCAGGAAGGGATGCATCATTCTTTTGAAATTATGTTTCCACTCCCTGCCATGCGGTTTCACTTTATTCTTATGGTCGTTCCAGGTAAGCAAGTGTGCAAACTCATGCACGGTAGTGACCAGAAAGGCATAAGGGTTCATATCATTGTTCACAGAGATCTTGTGCCCGGCGCCCAGGTATGGATGCCGGTAATCGCCTAATTTAGTGCGTCGCCCTTTGGCAATTTTAAACTCACATTGGAAATAATCAATCCAGCGTGCGATCACCGGAGCCGCAGCAGGCGGCATGTATTGGGCGAGTACCTGATCTTTTTCCACAAGAACGAAGATAAAGCTTTTATTTGAGCAATTGGTAGGCGATTAAACTCGCCACATAGGCCAAAACCGTCATGTAAACCACCTGTATCATTGGCCATCGCCATGACTTGGTTTCACGGTACACCACGGCCACAGTACTCATACATTGCATGGCAAAAGCATAAAACAACATCAGCGAGAAACCTGTGGCAAAGGTAAACACCTTTAAGCCAGTTTGTGAATTGGTAGCCGCTTCCATTTTACCACGAATGGTGTCCACATTCTCATCACCACCTTCTACACTATAAATGGTGGCCATGGTTCCCACAAAAGCTTCACGGGCCGCAAAAGAGGTAATCAATGCAATACCAATCTTCCAGTCAAAACCCAAAGGGCGAATGGCGGGTTCAATGGCATGACCCAAAATACCTGCATAAGAGTTTTCCAGACGCTCGGCCGAATGGTCCCGCTCCAGCGTGCTGATGCGCACACTATCCTGTCCTGCTTCTATTTCAGCATATTTTTTGTCTATGGCTTCAAAACGGCTTGGCGGACCATAAGTGGCCAGCACCCACAACACAATGGAAATGGCAATAATAACTTTACCGGCTTCCACCACAAAAGTTTTCGACTTTTCGTACATGGTATACACCACATTTTTCCAACGAGGCATGCGGTAAACCGGCAGCTCCATAATAAAGTAAGATTTCTCTTTAGCCTTGATCAGGAATTTCATCACAAAAGCCACAATCACCGCAGCAAAAATGCTGATCAGGTACATGCCCATTAGCGTTAAACCCTGCAGGTTAATAAAGCCAAACAGATGCTCTTTAGGAATAATCAGCGAAATTAATAACGTATATACTGGTAAACGTGCAGCACAACTCACCAGTGGTGCCACCATAATGGTAATAATACGGTCTTTCCAGCTTTCAATGTTCCTGGCACTCATAATAGAGGGCACTGCACAAGCCAGACTCCCAATCATGGGTACCACAGATTTACCACTCAGGCCAAATTTGCTCATGATTTTATCCATCATAAACGTAACCCTTGCCATGTAACCTGTGTCTTCCAGTATGGAGATAAAAGCAAATAATATCGCAATTTGTGGGATAAAAATTACCACCCCGCCTAAACCAGCCAGGATCCCGTCGAGAAAAAGATCTGTTAACAAACCCTCGGGCAGGTGAGCATGACCATATTCCGTTAACCAGGCAAAACTGGTTTCAATAAGGTCCATGGGGTATGTAGACCAGGAAAATATGGCATTAAAGATGAAAAACAGGATAAAGATAAAAATGGCAAAACCCCAAATCTTATGGGTAAGTACGGAATCAATTTTATCGCTGAAACCAAATTTACGTGCGGCACCGGTATCTTTAATGACCCCCGTAAGGATGGTGCTCAGGTAGCGGTAACGGGAAATGGTTTCGGCAGCCTGTTGTTTAGATGATTCAAATTCAGCCTGGACTTTAATTTTGTCCAGTTCCTGATGAACCCCTAAAGGGATATTAGAAATGTGCTGGTGTTGGTGTAACATCTGCAGCGCATAATATTCATTATCAGCGTTTAACAGGCCCTGTGCAGCGGTAATCGCATCAGGTGCCAGTACGCTCACATCGGCACCCGCAAGCTGGGTAGCCATGGTACTCCTGTTAACAATGGCATTTTTTAATTCATCTAAGCCGCTGTTACCGCGGGCAGAAATGGCAACTACCTGTATACCCAGTCTTTGGGCAAGCAGGTTCACATCTATTTCCAGGCCTTCTTTTTTGGCCATGTCCATCATGTTGAGCACCAGGATTACTGGTAACCCCAGGTCGGCCACCTGTGAATATAATAAAAGGTTACGTCTCAGGTTGGTCGCATCAGCCACTAATACAACCAGATCTGGGTGTACGGGGTTTTGTTTATCGGCTAAAGCCTGAAAAACAATGCTTTCATCCTTGCTTTTCGGGTATAAGCTATACGTACCCGGCAGGTCAATAATTTCTGCAGCCTGTTTATTGGGTAGTTTACAGTAACCAATTTTTTTGTCGACAGTAATACCAGGAAAGTTCCCTATTTTTTGGTGGAGTCCAGTTAATAAATTAAACAGTGTTGATTTCCCAGTATTCGGATTCCCAACCAGGGCAATTTTTAAAGCAGCTACCAAATCTTTTACGAAATTATAATCATGGATGCTTCGTCTTTACGCAGACAAAGTTGATAACCAGCAACGCGTATGGCCATAGGATCTCCCAGTGGAGCAAAGCGTTCTACCTCGACTGTTTCGCCTGGTAAACAACCCATTTCCATTAGTTTTACAGACATTTCCAAATCGGTAAATGCCACGATAGTTCCAGTTTCTCCCTTACCCAGTTGCGATAGTTTCATTATCTATATTTTTCCGCAAATTACCCTTTATTTATAATAATTCCAAATAATTAAGGC
The DNA here is from genome assembly GCF_015752175.1 of Pedobacter sp. CAN_A7. NCBI lineage: Bacteria > Pseudomonadati > Bacteroidota > Sphingobacteriia > Sphingobacteriales > Sphingobacteriaceae > Pedobacter > Pedobacter sp. CAN_A7. Next base: position 143,061 of record NZ_JADOUW010000004.1, read on the forward strand.
TTATCCTACATTCTCATGCGTCCACCCGGACGACCTCCCTGACCCTGTGGTGCGCCATCAATGTTCTTTCCACCAATCCGGTTTAAGGAATAGGTAAAGGAAACCATGTAGTAACGTTTTAACACATTGTAATTCAAGTCGGTAATGGTATTATTATTCGATGTACGTAAAATCCCCTGATTTTGATTCAGGATATCGTTCACAGCAAACTTCAGCGTTCCTTTATTTTTAAAAAACTGTTTGCTCACAAACGAATTTAACAAAGTGTAATTGGTATCAAAAGCTTCTCCCCTGCCTGTATTCTGGAAATAGTCAACATCAGCTGCTATACGAATATCGCCTGGCAAAAGGTAACTAATGTCTAAGGTCGGGCTCAGCGTGTAATAGGTTGTATTTTGATTAGGGTTTGCCGAGTAGGTACTGCGGTTCATAGTCCCGTTGATGCCTGCGGTAAAGTCAATTTTGTCGAATACCGATACCAGCTTATAACCATTGGTGATGCTGTAATCATTAGAAATGTTTTCGATGGAATTGGTAAAGTTAACCCCTCGGCCATATGAACCATTTAAGTTAATGTTCAGGTTCAATTTATTACCTGTAATTAAGGGTAAACCTACATATGAACCAGCATTTACCTGGAACACGCCTTTTACGTTAACCGGCAATACCGCAATTTTACCATTTCTGGTCGAATCAGGATCATTGGCAATCAGCGTACTGTTGTTACCAAAAGCGTTGATGGTTTGATTGGCATTCACAAATACAAAGAGTGAACGGTAATTGGCAAAGTCGAAGTTATTATAAAAGACACTTAAATTATTGGTAAAAGATGGTCTTAAATTAGGGTTACCCACCGGGATCGTTTGTGTATCGGTATTATCCGGAATCGGCTGGATTTGTGAAATGCTTGGCTGTTGTGTATTACCACGGTAGTTGATTCTTAAACGTTTGCTGTTGCTAAATGTATAACGGAATTGCGCACTTGGGGTCAGGTTGTAAAAATCCTGGTTAATGATGTTACCTGTGGTAATGTTTGCGTTTTCACGATCGGTATGCTGCACGGCCAAACCTGCATTCCATGTGTATTTTTTAGCCGTTTTATTAAAGCTGAAACCCACCGCATTGGTTAAAGTGGTGTTTTCGTAGGTATTGCTATAGGTATCATCAATCTGGTCATACCTTGACGTAACCGGGTTAAAGTTATAGGTAAAACGTTCCGAATCTGAGAAGTTGTAACGGTTCTCATAGTTCAGTTCCAGACTTAAAGTTTTCGATAATGGTTCAGTATACACTAACCTGGAAGTATTGCTAATGGTTTTGCTTTCCGAATCGTTAAACTGGTCGGTGAATTCCTGAGAAGTACCCAAAGAGTTAGTGGTAAAATTCTGTATAGCGTTGTAGTTTTCTGAATCGCTTTGGTTAAAGCTGGTGTTAACGTTTAAAGACAGCGTACGGCCTCTGCGCAAAAACTTCTTTCTGATCAATAAGTTGTTACCAAAAGAAGGTGTAGAAGAGTTGGTTTTAAACACCTGGTCACCAATGGTTTCAGAATTTGCAAAGTTGTTCACATAATCACTGTTTCTGATTAAATCCGTATTGGTCAGGCTGAAATTAGGCTGCACCTTAATGGACGTGGTGGAGTCAATTTTAGTATCAAGCAAGAAATTAAAACGATGATTTGTACGCTCGGTAGTACTGTTTAAGTTATTGGCAAAGGTAGTGGTTGTATTTCCCAATAAGTTTTGACGCAGACTTTGTTGTTCGTTAAATAAGGACGTATTGTTAAAGAAATAACTGGCGTTAATTTCTGTTTTATTTTTAAAGATATTGGCATAGTTTAAACCTGCAGCGTTCGTAGTGGTAATGCCTTGCTGGCCCCCGCCGTCACCACCCATTCGCATTCTTCCGCCACCACCGCCGCCGCCGCCGAAGTTTTGTTTGTTTACATTATTAAACTGTGCCACTACCGACATTTGTTGATCGCCATTAAATTTATTGACGTTTACATTGACATCGTGACGGTCGTCAGATCCATAACCGATACTGCTGTTTCCAAAAATACCGTTCTTTTTATCTTTTTTGGTGGTGATGTTGATGACTTTTTCGCGGTTGCCATCGTCGACACCGGTAAACTGCGATTGCTCAGACATTTGGTCGATCACCTGGATCTTGTCAATCATATCGGCAGGCAAGTTCTTAGTGGCTAATAATGGGTCATTGCCAAAAAACTCCTTACCATCAACCTTAATCCTGGTAATGGCTTCGCCCTGTGCTTTTATAGAACCGTCTTTTGCCACTTCCACGCCGGGAAGTTTCTTCAACACATCCTCCACCACGGCATTTTCACGCACCCTGAAAGAGCTTGCATTAAACTCAATGGTATCTTTTTTAACATTCACCGGTGGGGCATCACCCACAATTTCTACAGTGTTCAGGTCGAGGCCTGAATTTTCCATTTCCACCGCACCCAATTGAACAGGGGCGCCATTGGCGGTAAAATCTTTTGTGGTGCTTTTTAAACCCAGATAAGCTACATACAGGCGGTAGTTACCAGATTTTAATCCATTCACCGTAAACGAACCATCCTTTTCGGTATTGGTTGTTCCCACCACACTGGAATCCTGAAGGCTCCTGATGGCAACCGTGGCATAATCAATCGGAAGTTTATCCTTCGCATTCAATATTTTACCTGAAACTGTAGTGGTCGTTTGAGCCTGTGCAAATGCAGCCAGGGTGATGAGCAGAAAAAAGGTAAAGCCTGCGGTAAAAGTTCTTATCATAAAAATGTGGTATCGGATTATTTTAGTGGTATAGACGCCAGAACAGGCGGAAAGATTAATGCTACTTATTAATTAATAAGTAACATTTTAAATACAAGAAATAAGGGGATTATAAAGGCAGGAGGAAATGATCAGGATTTTACGACATCACCTTTATTATTTTTGCCATAATCGGCCAAATGGAGCACCACATAACTGAAAACGCCCATCATTACGCCGAGCATGTCGCTGGCAAAATCCCACAATTCGGCAGAGCGATAAGGGAAAAATAGCATTTGTACCACTTCGATGGCAGCCCCAATAGAAGCGGTAACCAGAATAATTTTAAATATGGTGACAATGCTGAAACGGTAGTGATGCTGGTACCTGATTTTACCAAAGAAAAGCAGGATGGTTAATACATAGAAAAAGCCCAGGTGCACCATTTTATCAAAACCTTCAAAAAAAAAGCCAGAACTCCCAGAGTCTGGCATTTTCATGCAACAAAGTATTAAAATAAATATAGACCAGGCAATTGCCCAGCCCTGGTACTTTAATGCTTTAAATAAATTCATCTATTAAGCGCCAACTAAGGTTTGGTAAGCAGCTGCATCAAGTAATCCGTCAACACTAGCTACATCAGCAAGGGTTACTTTTACCATCCATCCATCACCATATGGATCAGAATTCACCAATTCAGGATTATCGTTTAAAGCAGCATTCACTTCATTGATGGTACCTGTTACCGGCATAAACAAATCAGATACTGTTTTAACAGCCTCCACAGATCCAAAAACTTCATCTTGTTCTACTTCATCACCCACAGTATTGATGTCGATGTAAACGATGTCGCCTAATTCACGTTGTGCGAAATCAGTGATTCCTATTACAGCTTCGTTACCTTCTACACGAACCCACTCGTGGTCTTTAGTATATTTTAATTCTGATGGAAAATTCATTCTTTTCTATTTTAGTTGCCAAAGTTAATTATTCTTCTGCGCTATATCAACGCTAATTAAAGATCATTCTTAAACTAAAACCAAAATTACTGTACGACGTGTTAAAGGTTTGTGAGGTATAGGGTTGCGTAATATTGGAATCGTAAAAGACTTTCACATTGAACAATTTGTTAAGCACATAGTCAACACTTGGCCTTAGCGTAATGTTTTTTGCACCTGCCGATACTTCTGCCGCTTCCACATCAGCGCGGTAAATAATGGTCTTGTTGTCCCTCAGCGCCACATCAAGTTTCACATCCATATTGTTATCCAGCTTTAGCTGTTTGAACAGGCCAAAGGGAAAGCGGAATTTGTTACTTCGGTAACCAAGGCCGAAAACCATGTTGTTTTCAGAAAGCTGTGCCAGCTGGCTGTTGGCCAGACTGAGGCCCAGCAATCGCGTGCGTCCCATTTCAAAATTAAGGGTCATGTTATTTTTTAAACGGGTGTCTACCCCAATCAATGGCGAAAATTGTTCAGCAATCGTTACCTGCGAATACTGATAGGCAGGCAGGAAATTATTGTTCACATCCCTGCTGCTCACCGCACCGCCAGTTTCTGCATATTTCTGGAGCGAATTAAAGCCGTTTACGCTGTATACAGAGCGGTAGCCATGACGAAGATCGATGGATTTAAAATGTTCTTGCAGGAAAGCTATCCGGCTTAAGCCGCCATAACTGATGCGCCAGTTGGGCAAAGGGATATTGGGCATACCATTCATACGCGCGCTGCCGGCTTCCTTGCCGGTATAAGCGGCTAGAAAGGCTGCAATAACTACATCCTGTGATTCTTTCTGGTAACCATCGGCAAAGCCATTCTGGGTACCCGAAGAATTAGGGTTTAATACCCCCAGGCGCTGCGAAATCACCTGCCGGTTATCCATAAACGCCTGAAACACCTTAGATGCCAGGGTGCCTTTCTGATCAGAAAATGCCGTGCCTAAGGTGATAAAGGTTACACTATAATCACCGGTAGTATTCGGACTCAAATTATCAAATCCTGCGCTTTCGTTTTTATACCTGAAATTGCTGGAATAGTTGAGGGTTCTGTTTTTATTAGCCGTCAGTGTAATGCGAAGGTCGCGTATGGGTTCCATGGTACTGGTTAAACTAAAGTCTTCCCGCAGCGTGTTGATGTACAATTGCGATTGCAGGGTGTCGGTGGTGATCCAGCCGTTGTTGATGGCCATGAGCCTAATGTCTCGCTGACTGCCAAACACAAATCCTAAACCCGGTGCTCCGCTGGCCTCATCGATACCAAAATATTGCGTTTTCGGCAGGTACCCCGGCAGAAATATGCCCTTGGTTTGTGTATATGCCCCATTAATGGTTTTCACCGTAGTTAACAAATCCATCAACAGATTACGCCCGGCACCGGTGTTATCCCGGGACCCCTGTAAGCCCAGCTGGCTGTAAAAGCTACTCAGGTTCAGTGTAGGGTTTACCTGTATGGTTCTGGAATTCTGTACGGTGTTGCCTAAATCTACCTGAGGATCACGCAACGTCACCTGGTTCTCCGTTTGCCAGTTAAAAGTAGTTCCATAACGGGTGGCTACGTTTACCCAATCCAGGCCGGGTATTTTATTGATTGGCAAATTATAGGTCAGGTTCAGGTTGTGTGCATAATCGGTGGTGCGCCCTAAACGTTGCAGGTTTTGCCATACGGTATCTCTTTTTAAACCATTTATCCGCCCGTCGGGTTCATCAATAATGGAATAATTGGTGGCATCAAAATCAAGCAGGAAAGAACGGGTCAGGTTCCAGGAAATGCCATATACCCGGGTAATCAGGAAGTTTTTATTAAAGGTGGTATTGATAGGGATACCATTGGAAGGGTTATTGTCGCGCAGGCTGTTTTCTGCATAAAAACGATCCAGCTCGATCCTAAAATTTATGGATGAGGGCAACAAACTAAAGTTAACGTCCCTAAGTAAAGCCAGGGTATTCGACTTAATCAGTTTCTCGAAAGGTGTGATCATGACCGCTGGCGCCGAATAGTTGTAATTCAGTGAGCCTCTATAACTGCGCTGTATAGCGTTCTGGTTTACAAAATCTCGGTGTTCATAAATGCTGTAGGCATAACTGGCACTCAGGTTTTCCACATCCCATAATTGTGGCTTTTTATCTGGATCTGTACGTTCTTTACGCACATTGGTTAAACTCAGGGTATTCCTGGTGGTATGATCCTGTGCATAGTTCAGGATGGCTTTTTTCTCCTGGTCGGACTTGCCGGCAAGGGTATTTTTAAGCTCCACATCCGGAATTAATGGGTCATATTGTGGTGTGCTCACCTGGTTAGCATAACTGAGGTACAGCGGGATTTTTATGCCCGACTTATCGGGAAAGAATTTACCAAGTTCCATGCTGGTGCTCAGGTCAAAAAATACATGGTCGGCGCGGTTACGCTCACTTACTTTTTTCTCCAGCGAACCGAATCCAATGGTCGATGTGCTACCAGAAAGGTTAATGTCTGCAAAATCAGCTAAACGCGCATTCACCCTTGCACTGGCTGCCCAGCCACCACGTTCATCAAACTCCGTTAAGCGAAGTTCATTAAACCACACTTGTGCATGTTTATCCAAACCATCATCACTTGCCTGCACCGCCTGGTTGCGTAATGGGTTCTTGACGCCCAGCATATATACCCGCACTTTACTCATGTCTGGCTGCCCTTTCACAATAATCGTGTTGGCGCCATTGCGGTATTCATAGGGCAAGTTTGGCGGCCATAATTGTCCGTTAGGAAGTACGGCCGCATTACGCGCCAGCTTGGCTTTCTGGAACAGTTCCAGTTCAATGCGCATCACATTTTCTTCCGGCCAAATGGCATACGGGTTTGCAGTACCCGGCCGGGTAACAAGCAGCGGCTGCACATACTCATAATAATTATCCTGGTTATCGGTACCGATCCTTAAAAAGGCACTCAAGTCATCATCGTTTAACACGCTGTTAGCCTCTGCTTCCACATGGATATACATTTCCAGGTTTTTGTAAGCCCTGAAATCATTGATGGCAGTTTTAAATGCCGCACGCCCATAACCATCACGCAGGTTTTTTACGGTTAGTGTTAGCGACTGCTCATTTTGAATGGTTTCTGTGCGGTAATTGCTGTAATCGCGCTCTCTTTCTATGCCTGGAGGCAAAACATATGGAATCGGGGCCCGCTTACCGTTTTCTTCTATGTTAATGGTGGCTACATGTAATGTCGACTGGTCGGCGTTAACCGCAATTAGGTTTGGATCGGTAATTACTTTCGAAGCCTCGTTTAGCCCATTGTATTGGCGCCATTCGCCTTTCACCAATTGAATTTTTGCAAAACGAAGCACCGTGGTATCTTCAAAATTCGTCATAAACAAACGGATAAAACGGATGGACTTAAAGTCCTGTATGCCGCCCATGCGCTGGTCGTATTCACTCAATGGAATACGCAATTGGTACCAATTGACCGCTTGTGTTTGTCCGTTAGACAGCTTCACCTGTGAAGTCACTTTATCGGTTACATATTTTTTACCCACCACCAGATCGGCCGGGCGCATAGAGATTTTGTATTGGAAATACTCGTCCGACTGCGTCATGTTGTTATCGCGGTTCACATCTTCGCCATCGGGCAGGGCCGTTGCAGCAGAATTTTCGACACCAAAATCCTGCATCGACTGGCTGGGTGTTTTAGAATTTCCTTCGGTACCATTAAAACGCTGGTATCTATTTAAAATACCTGCATTGCGCTGGTCCATGGCCGTGCCCCTGAAATAAGCATAATCATCCGTCGAGGGATCATTTTCCAGTTCTGCAGCAGCCGCCGGCAATAACTTCCCTAAAATTTGTTGCAGTGGTGTAGCAAATTTCACCTGCTCTTCCGCATTAGATAGACCGTCTAAACCTACATCCTGTATTTTCCTGGATGCCGGATTATTGTCGAATGTGGCTACTGCAGGTTGCAGTTTTGGCACCCTGCCCCAATTGGTTTCGTCGTAGCGACTGGCATCACCATCGGTTGGCAATCCATTTTCCAATGATTTACGGCCATCTTTCAAAATGTCTTCACTCAGGTTACCGATGTTAAAATAAAGATCACCACCTGTGGAAGCTGGTTTATACAGAAAAGGATCCAGCACCCAAAGCTCAATATATTCAATGTTCTGTGCTTCAAAATCGTTGGTTTCCATGCGGCGGAGCAAACCACCCCATTTATTGCGCGGATTTACCCAGGTGCCGTCAGCGTTAAAACCTGTGGTATTATAGTTATAAGGGCCACGCACTGTGGGGTAATACGCCACATCAAGGGTCGGCAAGGCTAAAGCCTGACCAGCACCCAGGTCTTTAAAGGGAAATACTTCCTGCTCCAGTACTTCTCGTACGTAATGATTTGATAATTCCGTACGGTTCTGTCGCAAAGATTCGGGCAAAGTAGAAGCGTTACCGTAATAAAAGTTAGGGTCGATATTGTAAAAAGCAATTAAGGAGCGGTTATAGCCGTAGGCAAGGTTATCCACCAGTTGTGCTTCAGGAAACAACTGTGGCGTACCCGACAGCTGCCAGGTTAACGCACTTTTCAGGTCGATCACCGAACGTGCAGCTTCAAAATCATCGAGATAGCTGGTTCCGGCAGTGGTTCCATTGGCATTTAAAGCTTTCGGGTGACCAGGAACTAACCTGGCAAACTCGCCGGAAAAGGTAATGCTGGAGGGTTCCTTGGTAGAAAGGAAGGGCAGTTTATCCACCATCTTCGTTAAAAAGCGTGATGGCGAACTGTAGTTCAGGTCCATCCCCCACATGGTGTTGGATATCGGTTCTTCGCCCTGGTTTACCTTCGGGGTTAGTGGTTTCTCACTCAGGTTCATCAGGGTGGCACCGAGGTATAGGTTTTTATTCACCTTATAATCCAGGCGTGTGCCGAAAAGGGAACGTTGCTGCTGACCGAAAAGTTCGTTGTTTTCTGTGGTGATGCGGATCGGCTGTCCCGTTTGCAGCAAACTCTGGTTCAGTATCTTCACCGTCCCACTCATGTAATTGACCGTATAGTCCAGGCCCTCCTGCAAAGGCAAAGTTCCTGCAAACACCCTAACCGACCCTTCGGCCACATTTATGGCATTTAAGTTAAATTCATTGGTGTTCTCACTTTGAAAGCTACCCTTTAGAATGTACCTGTTTTTAGCAATAAACTGCGTTTGTGCCACAACTTTTGTCGAATCGTATAAAGCCTGGTAGGTATATTTATCAATTAAGTTTTGCTCTGCTGCATAAAACTGACTGGCCAGGTCTTTACCAAATGGCTCCAGGACCGGAAAAATGATACTTCCCTGTTTTGCATCAATGGTAATGTAGCCGCTTTGTCCCAATGTTGCAAAAGCAGTTAAACCCCCATTCGCGTTTGTGTTGTTTGAAATGTTAGGATTAGTTGAAGCGTTGGAAGCATTAGCATTAAAATTACTGCTTGTGTTTCCTAAGGCGTTACCGCTACCCAGACCAGGCTGCTCACCGAAGTAACCACCTCCTGAAAAAGGGTTGTTTTCCCACTGGAAGTCGAAAATCCCATCCGGTGTGATTTCCTGTTGTTGGTTCAAGCGGTCTAAACGGGTGGCTTGCAACCAGGTTTTGTTCTTCAGTGGGGTTTTCGTTTCGGCATCAATCTTTTCTCCCTCCCTCATAAAAGCCTGCTCCACCCCTGTTTGCTCGTCGATGCGGAAGATGTCTAATTTAAATTGTTGCGGACTAATCTGATACCCGCCAATGGAATAAATGTTTTTCATCATTAAGTTCCAGCTTGGCAAATAGGTCTTGATCGTCTCATTTTTCAATAACTTTGCATACAGCACTTTAGGCACTGTTGGATCAAAAGGCACATCGCTGCTCAACTCTCCCACCTGGTACTCCACACCGTTATACGTATAGCGATAGGCCACAGCCAATACCTCATCTGCATTTAAGGGGTTATTTAATGACAGGTAGCCCAGCTGGGCATGGAATTTAAACTCCCTATCGGTTAATTTACGTGCATAACTTAGTCGGGCAAAGTTATCTGTACCCCCATTGGCCTGAAAAAATGAAATGGCCGCATTGGAATTGCTTTGTCTGGCATCGGCAGGAAGTTTAGTCAGCAAATCATTAGAAAAACGCGGAAAAGCTGAGGAATTAAAGCCTGAGGGTAAAGCAGAGAAACCCGCTCCCCCCTGAACAAGGGTATTTGAGTAGGGATTATTTTCCCCGAGATCCAACAGGGCCAGCACATCTCTGGAATCTTGTGTGGCACCCGATTTATTGGTAATCCACACTTCCACTTTCGTCACGTTAATCCCGTTCGTAATCATCGGCGCTTTGCTCATCGCCTGGTTATAATGCTCCCTGAAATACTGAGCGAGGAAATAATGTTTGTTTGCTTCGTACTGATCGGCACCAAACCTGAATTCACTTTGTTGCCCCCCGTTATTGATCTGAATTTCCCTGCTTTCTGATTTCTGCTGTGAGAAAACAGAGGTTACACTTAGTCGCCCAAACTGCAATTGCGTTTTTACGCCAAAAAGCGAGGCCATACCGGTCATCAGGGTTGTGTTTAAAGGAAAACTCACCTGCCCGGCTTCTATTTTTTTAATTATTTCATCTTCGCTACCCGTATATTCCAGCTTGAACTGATTCTCAAAGTCAAACTGAGCTTCGGTATTGTAATTCATGTTCACCTGCAGCTTGGTGCCCACCTGGCCTACCAGGTCCATTTGAATGCGCTGGTCAAAATCGAGACTTGTCTGCTTGCGCTGACGCTCGTTTAATAAAGGATTTTCGTTTTTATTCACCCGGCCAAAAAAGGTCAGTTCCGCTTCTCCGCGTGGTTTTATGCTGATGGTATTGCCACCAAAAAGGCGCTCAAAAGAAGCGTCGTTTACTTGAAGACTTGGGATAATACCGGTTTCACGGATCTGGGAAATTTCAGCATTGGAGTATTGGCGCCAGTTCTGGCGTTTCATTTCGGCATTCAGCAGGCGCTGGTATTCATCTACCGTTAAATACTGTGGTGCAGACAGGTAACGCCCGCCTGATTTTTCCCGTATCATGTATAATTTACTTACGGCGTCGTATTCCACCTCCCTTTGCCCCAGGCGAAAACCAAGATCCTGCCGTTCTTTCCAGCCGAACGTGTTTTTTAGGCTATCAGGAGCAACAGTGCTTTCCTCCTGAGATAAAGCTTGCTGTCCCTGAAAAAGAATAACCAAAAAGGTTATCAGGAGAGATACGTTACGCAAGATGGGTTACAAGTTATAGGTTTTTTAAGGCAATTTTAATCATCTGTTCTACCGTCAGATCTACCCCATCATTTTTAATGGCATTGTCTATTGCTTTTTCTGCTGGTGGTTTGGCAAAACCGAGCATCATCAAAGCAGAAAGCGCTTCTTCTCTTACTGTATTGTTCAATGGTGCAGCCATTAAAGAGCCTGTACCTTCTTTTTTCAGTTTATCCTGCAGTTCCAGCACAATGCGCTGGGCACCTTTGGCACCTATGCCTTTAATGCGCTGAATCAGGGCAAGGTCGCCATTAACAATGGCCTGTTGAATTTCTTGTGGGGTAATGGAAGAAAGCATCATTCTTCCGGTATTAGGCCCGATTCCGGAAACGGAGATCAGGTGGAGGAAAAGTCTGCGCTCCCCTTCATCGGCAAAGCCGTAAAGGGTATGCGCATCTTCCTTAATGTGTAGCCAGGTATATACTTTGCAACGCTCCGCATCTGCAAGCAGGCTATACGTGTTTAAAGATATATTGAGGTGATAGCCAATCCCACCGGTTTCAACAACGATATAAGTGGGGCATTTAAACGTTAACTTCCCGTCAATATATTCAAACATGTTTTATACTTTAGTCTTTCTTTTTAAAAAGCCGGTTGTTTTAGCAGCCGCTTCACTTTCTTTGGTCTGTACGTCTACCACGGCAATGGTTACCATGTTTACAATTTCACGAACCGAACTTCCCAATTGTACAATGTGGACTGGTTTTTTCAGGCCCAATAAAACTGGCCCTACGGCTTCTGCACCACCTAATTCCTGCAACAACTTGTAAGCAATGTTACCAGATTCCAGGTTCGGGAATACCAACGTATTCGCCGGCCCATCAGCTAAGGTGCTAAAAGGGAAGTTATCTCTCAGCAATTCGTTGTTCATGGCAAAGTTGCCCTGCATTTCGCCATCCACTACAATTTCAGGGTGATTTTTATGAAGAATGTTCACTGCTTTTCTCACCTTTTGTGGCACATCACCTTCGTTTGAACCAAAGTTAGAGTAGGACAGCAAAGCGATACGTGGTTTAATGTTAAACTTCCTTACCGAATGTTCCAGTAATAAAGTCAGGTCTACCAGTTCTTCAGCGGTAGGATCCACGTTTACAGTAGTATCACCAAAGAAAACCGGACCTTTTGTCGTCATCATCATGTACATTCCAGCTACACGATTCACCCCTTCTTCTGTTCCAATGATTTGTAAAGCAGGTTTGATGGTCGATGCATAGTTTTTAGTTAAACCAGAAATCATCGCATCCGCTTCACCAAATTCTACCATAGAAGCACCAAAGTAATTCCGGTCGCGCAATAATTTCGTTGCATCAACCAGGGTTATGCCCTTCCTTTGTTTTTTCTGGTACAAGGACTCTGCATATTTTTTCATGCGTTCAGGTTCCTGGAAAGGATCAATAATTAATACGCCTTCCAGTTCTAAAGCACTTTCTTCAATAATCTGTTTAATAACGGCTTTATTACCTAAAAGAATTGGAATCGCAATGTTCTCTTCTTTTACAATCTGCGCAGCCTTCAGAATTTTATAGTTATCCGCTTCTGCAAATACTACTTTCTTAGGGTCAGATTTTGCGGTATTGGTAATGGCACGCATAATCGAATCATCTTTGCCTAAACGGCCTTTCAATTCTTCGAAATAAGCATCCCAGTCGGTAATAATTTTTCTGGCTACGCCCGATTCAATTGCTGCTTTCGCTACTGCCATCGAAACATTGGTTAATAACCTGAAGTCATTTGGTTTTGGAATAATATACTCCTTGCCAAACTTAATGTTCTTCTCATTGTAAGCCATGATCACCGCTTCAGGAACTGATTTTTTAGCCAGTTCCGCAATGGCATGTACGGCAGCAATTTTCATTTCCTCGTTGATGCTGGTTGCCCGCACATCTAAGGCACCTCTAAAAATATAAGGGAAACCTAATACGTTGTTCACCTGGTTAGGATAATCTGAACGGCCGGTAGCCATAATCAAATCTTTCCTGGAATTGATGGCTAAATCGTAAGCAATTTCCGGATTAGGGTTCGCCATGGCAAAAACAATTGGGTTTTTAGCCATCGACTTTAGCATCTCTGCAGACACACAATCGGCAGAAGAAAGACCAATAAATACATCGCTATCTTTCAGGGCATCACCCAGGGTTCTAATATCTCTGCTGGTGGCAAATTCCGCTTTCAGGTCGCCAAGATCTGGGCGGTCAGCCCTGATCACACCTGTTCTGTCGCACATCACAATGTTTTCCAGTTTCGCACCTAAGGATACGTATAACCTCGAGCAGGAAATGGCGGCAGCACCTGCACCGTTTACTACAATTTTAACTTTATCTAATTTCTTTTTCTGTAATTCGCAGGCATTTAATAAAGCTGCTGCAGAAATGATAGCCGTACCATGTTGGTCATCATGCATCACTGGAATCTTCATCTCCTCTTTCAGGCGACGCTCAATTTCAAAACATTCTGGCGCTTTGATGTCTTCCAGGTTAATACCGCCGAAAGTAGGTTCCAGGGCTTTAACAATCTTTACGAAATCATCTACATTGGTGGTATCCAGTTCAAGGTCAAATACGTCGATATCAGCAAAAATCTTAAACAAAAGGCCTTTACCTTCCATGACAGGTTTACCAGCTTCAGGACCAATATTTCCTAATCCTAACACGGCAGTACCATTACTGATTACTGCAACCAAGTTACCTTTAGCGGTATATTTATAAACGTCTTCGGTATTATCTGCGATTTTCAAACAAGGCTCAGCTACACCCGGAGAATAGGCCAATGTTAAATCTCTCTGAGAATTCGTTGGTTTTGTAGGTACAACTTGTATTTTTCCGGGTCTACCTTGTGAGTGGTAGTCTAAAGCATCTTGTTTCTTGTTCGTCTTACTCATATGAAATGTCTTCGTAAAAGCCCAAAGTTACGATTCTTTCATGAGCCTCGAAATAAAACGGCTTAGATTTTGCCAGACTGGCTGGAAGCACTGCTTTTTTCTCTTGAAGATATATATTGTTTAGGCGATCTTGATGAGGAGGAAGACTTGAGTGCGGCTTGCTGTGACACAATTAATCGTTGTCCGGGCATTAACACTGACGTTTTCAGCCTGTTCCATACCTTCAGGTCCTGTACTTCCACCTGGTATTTCTCTGCAATAGAAGAGAGGCTCTGCCCCTGACTCACCCGATGATACTTAACCGGCGTTTTAGCTACCGCTTTTTTCTTCGATACCCGGCGATCATCATTGCTGGCTAAAATCACCCTTGATTCACGGACACCTTCCTGGTTATACAACACATCATACACCCGTGCAAAGTTGTCGAGCGTAATACGCGGCACCACCAGTCGCTTCGGATGGTCTTCTGTACCATTGATCACATTCTTTTTGTAAGAAGGATTCAATGCATATAGAAGCTCCGGCTCCATATTCATGGCTTCGGCTATCGTGGGAATAGACACATAACGGTTCACCTGTATCGAATCTGTCGCAATGGCCAGGGCCGAAGGCTGTTGTTTGATGTCATGCGCTTCCGAGAATTTCATCAAATACAAGGCGGCAATAAAAGCAGGCACATAATTTCTTGTTTCTGCAGGCAGAAACGGCCTGATTTCCCAGAAATCTCTGGAGTTGGCCTTGGTGATGGCACGTTCTACATTTCCGCGACCACAGTTATAGGCAGCAATGGCTAATAGCCAGTCGCCCAAACCTTCATAGGCATCCCTGAAATAAGCGGCTGCTGCATAACTGGCTTCCACCGGATCCCGGCGTTCATCGACATAGTTGTCCATATTCAAGCCATAACCTTTAGCAGTGCCAAACATAAACTGCCAAATGCCGGTTGCCCCTACGCGGGAAACAGCTTTAGGGTTTAAGTTTGATTCAATAATCGACAGGTATTTAATTTCTTCGGGAATATCATAGGCTTTGAAAGCCTTTTCGAAAATAGGAAAGTAGTATTCCGACATGCCCAGCATTTTACCAAACTGGTGACCGCGGGACTTGTAGATATCTATGTATTTATGAACAGATTCGTTGTAATTTAATGGAACACGCTGTTGAACAGCATCCAGCCTGTCTTTATAAAGACCGTTAAATTCGTTAAAGGTGGGACTTTCTACGATCATGGGCACTATGACAGTGTCTACAACTACTAAAGGATCGTATTTTTGGGCAGTGGCCCTGAAGCTGATTAAAGCTATTATACAAAATGAGAGTAGACATGCATTTGTTTTCATAGGCTTTTTCAAGCTCACGCTCAATTTAAGGTTACATATTTGATTTAATATATTCAGAATTATTTTAAATAAGTATCAGCTAACGAGAATAATATCTCTTCCTTGAAATGTCCGGCCATTAATTGTAGACTTAACGGTAAACCATCGGCATTATTGCCTAAAGGTATGGCAATTGCCGGTATTCCAGACAAAGAAGCTAAAACTGTGTAAATGTCGGCCATGTACATCACTAATGGATCCTGAATATTTTCCCCAATTTTAAAAGGTGGTGTAGGGGCAACCGGCGTTAAGATAACATCGTATTCCTGCAGCAGGCTTTCGGTTTTTTCCCTGATTAAACGCCTTACACGTTGTGCTTTTTGATAATAGGCGTCATAATAGCCTGCGCTTAACACAAAAGTACCTAACAGAATTCTGCGTTTTACTTCTTCCCCAAAACCTTCAGCACGCGAACGTTTGTATAAATTATTGAGGTTTTCCGCTTGTGTATTGCGGTACCCATAATGCACACCATCATAACGGGAAAGATTAGAAGAAGCTTCTGCAGTTGTTAACACATAATAGGCAGGGACCATATAATCCAGCAGATCGAAAGAAACTTCCGTAACGGTATGTCCCTGCGCTTTTAACTTCAAAATCGCATCTTGTATCGCAGCCTTAATGCTGCCATCCAATGCTTCACTGTGTATAGTTTCTTTTAAAACGGCAATCTTGTATTTTTTATCCAAAGTTGCCATTTCGCTGTAAAGCGGTACAGGCTGTTGGGCAACGGTGCTGTCGTATTCATCGGCACCGGCCAATACTTCCAATAAAATTTCGGCATCCGTAACAGAAGAGGTAATGGTTCCCACCTGATCGAATGAAGAGGCATAGGCAATTACCCCATACCTGGAAATACGTCCATAAGTAGGTTTCATACCAATGCAGCCACAAAAAGCTGCAGGCTGGCGTACCGATCCACCCGTATCCGTACCCAATGCAGCCAGGCATAAATCAGCCTGTACGGCAACCGCCGAACCACCTGATGAGCCACCGGCTACACGTTCCTCGTCTACGGCATTTTTAACCGGACCAAAATAAGAAGTTTCATTGGAGCCACCCATGGCAAATTCATCACAGTTGAGACGACCGATAATCACGGCATCTTCATCCAGTAACCTTTGTACCACGGTAGCAGAATAAGGAGAAATAAAGCCATCAAGCATCTTCGACGAAGCGCTTACCTGGTGGTCTTTATAACAGATATTATCTTTAATACCGATCACCATGCCTGCAAGTTTACCTGCAGTACCCTGGTCGATCTTTTGTTGAACTGCTGCAGCTTGAAGACTTGCCGATGCCGTAAACACCTCATTAAAGGCATTAAGCCCTTCATTTGCGGTGATCTGACTAAAATAGTAGTCCAGCAATTGAGGCATGCTGGTCTTTTTTTGATCAATAAGTATTCTTATCTCTTTTAAAGAGTTAAATTTCTTCAAAACTACAGGAAGTATTTAGGTGATATCGATTAATTAAAGCGGCTTGTTTACTTTGTTGCCATCACGATCATAAAGATCGTTATCAGTACCATCTTTACCGTCTTTAAATTCTTTTACCCCTTTACCTAATCCACGCATCAGTTCTGGAATTTTCTTACCGCCAAAAAGCAATAGAACGATAACTAAGATGATGGCAATTTCCGGGGCACCTAAGCCTATTAGTATGGTTGAGTTTAACATAGTTGTTATATTAAATGTTATGATTTGGTTTTATTTCTTCTTCAGGATGACTCACCGGTGCTTTTGGTTGCAGGGGTACTGTATGTTGAACAGGATCTGTATTCAATACCGGTGCGGTGTGTTCTTCAGGTGCTGTTTCTGATACAGCTGCTGTATGTTCTACAGGATCTGTATGATCTAAAGGTTCAGTTACTACCGGTGATGGTGTAAATTGTGCATCACGTTTCAGCTCGTCGTCAATATCCATGGAATTAATATTCCTGTGGATTTCGCGTTTCACCCCTTCCGAGGCATCTTTAAAATCTCTGATTCCTTTTCCTAATCCGCGGGCAAGTTCAGGCAATTTTTTACCGCCGAACAGCAACAGCACCACAGCTAATATAAGCATGATCTCGCCACCACCCATATTTAAGAATTCTAATAATGTTCCTGTGTACATTTTAACCTCTATTATAGTTTGCTAATACAAATATATGCATTAAAATTTTAAATTATCTCGCTATCCACGCTTGTGGGTTCTGGGCAACAGCACCTCTCCATATCTGGAATTGCAATTCAGGGATGTCACCTGTGTCAGCCACCACACCTATTGATTGTTTAGTACTCACATCCTGACCAGCAGATACACTCACTGAAGTCAGGTTCTGATAAACCGTAAAGTACTCCCCATGTTTAATCAACACGAAATAGGTTCCCAAATTGTTCATCACCCTGGATACTTTTCCGTTAAACACAGCACGCACCGTAGCACCCGCAGCCGTTTGTATGGTAATACCGGCATTGTCGTAACTCGCCTGACCTTCTTTATGTCTTCCAAAACCTTCTGTAATAGACCCCTGAGCAACTGGCCAAGGTAATCCGCCCCTGTTGCTTTCAAAAGCAGCAGATAACTTTGCCGATTCTGGCGTAGCTGTTAAATAGCCAGCTGTAGTTTTGGTTTTTGGGGCATCAGGAGCCGGTTTATTTTCTGCTTTTGCTTTGGCTGCTGCTGCTCTCGCTGCTTCTTCTTCACGTTTCTTCGCTAAAGCAATTTCGCGCTGTATAGCCTGACGAATCTGGCGGTCAATGGCCTGTTGTTGCTTTTTACGCTTGGATATATCCTGGTTGTATTGACGTTCCTGTTTACTAAATTTGTTGAGTACTGCCGAACGCTGGCTTTTATTTTTACCAAGTATTTCTCTTTCGTTCTCTTGTTCCCTCAGCAGGTTACTTTTTTCTTTCAGACTTTTATCAAGAATAACGATTTTATAATTTAAGTTTTTCTCCGTTCCCTGGATGTAGGCGGCTTGTTTTTTACGGTACTGCCCAAATTGCTGCATGTATTTAATCCGTTTGTAAGCCTGATTAAAATCCTGTGCCGCAAAAACAAACATCATCTTATCGTAAGCATTTTTGTTACGCTGTGCAAAGCGGATCATGCCCGCATATTCCTTTTTTAAATGCGCCAATTGCTCTTTCAGGGAACGTACGGTGTTGCTGTTCTCATGAATTTGGTTATCCAGATTTTTCATCTCAGAGTTGATCACGGTGATCTTACTTTGCATCAAATCGATCTTGGTGTTTAAAGCCCTGATCTCACTTAACGTTAGTTTTTTCGCGTTGGCAGCTTTTTTCAAGTTGCGCTGCAACAATTCAATCTCTCTCTGGATGGCTTCTTTTTTCCGTTTTAACTGTGCACTGTTTTGGGAAAAACCCTGAACAGCAAAGGTCATCAGGAATAAAAAGAAAAGTAATCTGTATAGCTTCATTTAATTCAAAAGTATAAAAAATTTAGTTTATAACTTGAAACCTCTTAGGAACAGTAAACGAAAAATCCAATGTAACATTGCTTTCAATTTTTGTAAAATCAAAGTCGATGTTGATCTTTTTACGACCGGAGAAAGATTGTAACTGCATACCAGTTGGGTATAAAGCCTGGTTCACTTCTGTATAACTGCCATAAACAACTTTGAGCGCCTGGCCTGTTCTCACGTCATTCAAATTGGTCTGCGATGCCTTGAGTAAGGTATTAAAGAGGATCTGGAAGCCCAGGCTGTTTTTTTGACCTTTTAATAACCAGGCTCCATTTTGTGAAGTCAGCGCCACATCCTCCACCATAAACTCCTTAATTGCATTTCCAGCAAGGATATCCTGCAGCATGCTAAAGTTGATTTCCCGGTTGGCATACTGGTGGATGTAACGAAAAGGTTGCTGTAACACCAATCCTTGAAGGCGGTTGATCACCACCAGGCTATCTGGTGTAACCAATACCCTGGCGATTTCTATTCCGGCGATGGCCGTCACGCTCATCCAGATCTTTTTGTCTTTCAGCATCCTGATGTTAACAGAAACATTATTCTCGTCGCCATTAATATTCAACTGAGCCTTCCCCCTCATCGAGAGGGTCTGGTAAGTACTGGTTTTATTTTTTAACAGTTGAAGGGTTGTAGATTTTACAATGGTGACGGTATCCTTTTTAACCACCGGAGGCACTTCCACCAGTTTGCGACTTTTACAAGCTGCTAAAGTAAGCACCACCGCGCCCATCATCACTATACTTTTCAGGTACTTCCTATTCATTGACATTTATAGTTTATCCTCCTAAAGCGATCAAAAACTGATGATCGCTTCTTCATTTGTATGTTATTTGCCCGTATGGCCGTAACCACCTTCGCCACGTGCGGTATCACTTAACTCTTCCACACTTTCCCAGGTAATGGTTTCATGTTTCGCAATCACCATTTGTGCAATGCGGTCACCATTATTCACCACAAAATCTGTATCTGACAAGTTAATCAACAATACTTTTATCTCTCCGCGGTAATCTGCATCGATCGTTCCAGGTGCATTTACAATGCTAATTCCATGTTTATAAGCCAGGCCACTGCGTGGACGAATCTGTGCTTCATAACCAATAGGAAGTTCGATGTGTAAACCTGTTGGAATCAATATGCGCTGTAAAGGTTTAATTTTAATTTCATTTCCTATGTAAGCACGCAGGTCCATACCGGCTGCATGTGCGGTTTCGTATTGTGGTAAAGGGAATTCAGAATGATTAATAATGTTAATTTTCATCGTAGTGTCTATTTTTATTTAAAGGTGATGAAGCTGTCGTAATTCGACGGTTTCATCGTAGTGTCTATTTTTATTTAAAGGTGATGAAGCTGTCGTAATTTCGACGGTTTCATCGTAGTGTCTATTTTTATTTAAAGGTGATGAAGCTGTCGTAATTCGACGGTTTCATCGTAGAATTTATTGTTTTTTAAATTGTGAAGCTACTATAAGTACCTTCAACACGGTTTATATGTTTTTATTTTTTCAGATCTTTACGTAACAATAACCTGACTTCATCTTTTTCTAAATACACCACTAGCCCAAGAAAAGCCAGGAGCAATGCATTCCCAATATAGATATTACGGTCGAAAACCCAGAAACTCAGTCCCACTAACACTGTTGATAATACCATATACAATACGATCCGCTGGAAGTTATAAGGAATGGGATAATACTTCTGACCCAATACATAGGATATCACCATCATCACAAAATAAGTAAGCATAGAAACCCATGCCGATCCCATATAACTATACTTAGGGATCAATACAAAGTTTAACACAATGGTAATCACCGCACCAGCAACGGAAATATACAAGCCAAATCGGGTTTGGTCAGATAAGCGGTACCATATCGATAAGTTCATGTAAATACCCAGGCACATGTATCCCGCTAGTAAAAAAGGAACAGCAGGTAAACCCACCCAATAATCGTCGCGCCTGATAAAATATTTCAACAGCTCAATGTTGGCCACTAAAAACACAAACAACAAGGTGAGGGCAATCACAAAATAGTGAAGAATAACCGCATAGGCTTTTTTTGCGTTCAGGTTTTTCGCATAACTGAATATAAAAGGCTCAGCACCTAAACGAAAGGCTGTGATAAAAATACTCATGAAAATGGCAAGCTTAGCAACGGCACCATAAATCCCAACCTGGGCATCGGCAATAGCAGCGGGCAAGAGTTTACCAAGGGCAAGTTTATCGAGATTTTCGTTAACAATAAAAGAAAGGTTCGCAATCAGGATCGGCCAGCTGTAAGAAAACATCTTCCCAAAAAGCTCCTTGTCAAACTTCAGTTGCAACTCCAAAAATTGTGGAAAAAGCATTAACATGGTGACCACACTGGCCACTAAATTGGCTACAAATACATAACCAACCCAATGAAAACGGTACCAGGAAGCAAACCAATCTGCCAAAGGCCAGTGATTTTTGATCAGGAAAGGGACAACGAAAATGAAAAACAAGTTGAGGCCAACGAAGGTCCCGATGTTCACAAATTTAATTACACTATACCGTAAAGGTTTAGCATCCGCACGCAGTTTCGCAAAAGGGATTACACATATGGCATCCACAAATAACATGGCCACAAAAATCCGCACGTAATGCTGGTAATCGAGCATCTTGTTGTGTAAACCTGTATAAATCCAACCAGCAATAGTTTCGGCAAACACAAAACCTGTCAACAGAAATAGGGTGGCAATAAAGGCGATACACAGAAAACTATTGTTGTAAACCTCCTGCTTTTTATCCTCGTGTTTATTCAGGTACCTAAAGAAAGTACTTTCCATACCAAAAGCCAATACGGCATTGGTCATGGCTGCATAACTGTATAACGTAGTAAATATACCATAGGTTGCCGTGGCATAAACCGAGGTATAAATTGGGGTAAGAATAAAATTAAACAGCCTGGAGAAGACCGTGGTGATGCCGTAAACGGCTGTCTGACCGAGGAACTTTTTAATGACCGACACGTGGAACCCTCATGTTATATTATGATTATTTATTTTTTATAATTTCAAAATTACCATAGTTTTTCATTTCACCCGGGGTCACTTCCACCTTTTCTACAATCGCGCGATCCGGTCCATCGTGGCACCATTCTAAAAACACTTCCAGCAATACATCATCACCTTCGGCTTCGGCATACACGCTGCCATCTTTCTCATTACGGATCATTCCCCGAACACCCATTTGATCGGCAACCATTTTAGTGACCGCACGAAACGAAACACCCTGTACTTTTCCTGTAATTATTATATTGATATGTTTCATCGAGTTGACTTATTGTTCTTTATTTGTGATGAAGCTATCATCAGCTTGTTTAAAATTTGATATATGTTAGCTGACAATGGATTCATTAATTATCTATTGTTTTTCATTTGAAATGAAGCTATGATCAGCTTGTTAAAATTTGATATATGTTAGCTGATCATGGATTCATCGAGTTTAAAACTTTAATTGCTGAATCCTCTCCTTTTCCGCTAAAAAATCCTGCCACATTTGCTCCAGAATTTCTTTAGCGGATGCAATTTTAGTCAAACTTGCCGACACCTGCCCTATTTCCAGCTCCCCTTCTTCCAGATCGCCTTCAAACATGCCTGCTTTTGCCCTTGCCCGACCAAGTAATTCCAGCAATTGCTCCTTGCCTGCACCTTCCGCTTCGGCCTTTGCCACCGCAGCTGCAAAAGGATTACTTAGTAAACGTACCGGAACCAGCGATTTCATCCTTAACTGCGTATCCCCTTCCTGCGCTTGCAGAATCTTTTCCTTAAAATGCTGATGCGCAGAAGACTCCTCGGCCACTGCAAAAGCGGATCCAACCTGCACCCCTTCGGCACCTAAAGCCATTACCGCAAGCATGGCTGCTCCACTACCAATACCACCGGCAGCAATCACCGGAATCTGCACTGCTTTTTTAATTAATGGAATTAAACACAGGGTAGTCGTTTCTTCACGCCCATTATGCCCACCAGCTTCAAAACCTTCGGCTACCACGGCATCTACACCACTGGCCTCTGCTTTTAACGCAAATTTAGTGTTCGCAATCACATGCACCACCGTCATCTGGTGTTCCTTTAAAAAGCTCGTCCAGGTAGCTGGGTTGCCAGCAGAAGTAAACACAATTTTCACTCCCTCTTCCACCAGGATATCCATAATTTCTTTTACCTGGGGATACATCAGTGGCACATTTACCCCAAAGGGTTTGTCTGTTGCGGCTTTACACTTGCGGATATGATCGCGCAAAACCTCCGGATACATCGATCCAGCACCGATGATGCCTAAACCTCCGGCATTGGAAACTGCTGAAGCTAAGCGCCAGCCACTGCACCAAACCATGCCAGCCTGTATAATGGGAAATCTGATGTTAAATAAATCGGTAATGCGGTTTCCCATATTATATTAATCTTTTAATGGTCGTCGCAGAAGTTAACTGACCACCATTCATTTGTTGTACTAAATTAATCCCCGGTTTTTTGCCTGGCGCTAATGAACCAAATTGCTCAGCAATACCCAAAAACTCGGCCCCGTTTATAGTTGCCCATGGCAAGAGTTCTTCAAAGGAAAGCGCCCCTCCGGCGTCTCGCTGACTTTCCTGCAGGGTCTTCATCTCCGCTAAAATACTTAACTGGTGGTTACTCGCCAGACTATCCGTACCCAGGGTAATTTTCAAACCAGCCTCCTTCAATAAACTCACATCAGGCAACCTATTTTCAATATATAAATTAGCATTCGCACACAGGCACCAAAATAAATTATTATTCACTGCTTTTGCAAAGGCAATATCCGCTTCGTTTGTGAGTGTGTTGTGAACCAACAATACCTTTCCGTCCGGCAATTGTGGTAAAACCGTTTGAAGCGAAGTTTTGCCCGATGCTTTAAAGAAAGCTATATCCAGTCCTAAAAACTCATATAATTTTAAAAAAGCCCCTTGTTTTTCCTCAAAAAACAGGTTCTCATCAAAGGTTTCCTGGTTATGCATCGTAATCAGGTTATCTGTCGTTTCACTATACTTTTTAATTTCAGCAAATAAAGCAGGCGATACCGAATAAGGTGCATGTGGAACCACCGATGCTTTTAGCGGCGCAAAAGCCTCTTTTAATTGGAGGGCAGCTTGCATCACACTTTCCGCCTGCGCTGGATTAAAACCCAGGACTTCTATAAATGTGTGGTAGTAGACTTTACTATCAACTTTTACCGATTTAGAAATCACCACATTAGAAATGTCACCTACGGCCACAATACCGTTTTCATACATTTGTTTATCCGCCAATTGCATGGCTTGCATCACCTCAGCATCAGGCGTAGCCCTGAATTTGATGACCTGCTGCACAAAAGCTTGCAGCCCGGTATGTTGAGGTATCCGTTGAAATAGGCGAGAAAGTTCCAGGTGACAATGGGTATTGATCAAACCTGGAATCAGGCAGCCCTCATAATGTGTTACCTCCGCTGCACTTAAGTGTTTAGCTTCTTCCGCTGTCATTAACGCCTGTATGGTTCCGTCACTTTCCATGGCGATAACCCCATTTTTCAAAGGCGCTGAACTTACCGGATAAATATAAGATGCAGAAAGGTAATGTAACATGGGTGCAAGTTAACACATTCCCAGAAAATGATGTAGGCACAAAATAACCTAAATACCAATGATCAGCTAAACATAGGATGAGGCAAGGTCAGCTACCCTGGAGCACCTGTATAAAAATATTTAATAAATTAGGGTTTAAATTGCTTTTCTTTGCAAAAAGAATTTCAATATTAAAATTATCCCATGTCTGATACCAATACAAGATTAAATAAATACATTAGTGAAAGCGGTTTGTGCTCAAGAAGAGCTGCTGATAGGTATGTTGAGCAGGGTAATGTATTCATCAATGGTAGAAAGGCCAAAATTGGCGATAAAGTAATCTTTGGTGATGTCGTGGTGGTCAATGGCCAAACCATTGAACCAAAAGAAGCAGAAAACTCCATTCTGCTTGCCTTTAATAAACCCGTAGGCATTACCAGCACCACAGAAGCAGGTGTAAAAAGCAATATTGTTGATTATGTCAATTACAGCGAAAGGGTATTCCCTATTGGCCGTTTAGACAAAGATTCGCAGGGTCTGATTTTCATGACCAATAACGGCGACCTGGTTAATAAAATCTTACGTGCAGGCAATGCACACGAAAAAGAATACGTCGTTACCGTAAATAAACCCATTACTGATGGTTTCCTGGAAGGCATGTCGAAAGGCGTTCCTGTATTAGGTGTGATGACCAAAAAATGCAAGGTGGTAAAAGAAACCCCGTTAATTTTTAAAATCATCTTAATTCAAGGCCTTAACAGACAGATCAGAAGAATGTGTGAATACTTTGGTTATGAAGTGACCAAACTGGAACGCACCAGGATCATGAACATCAGTGTAAAAGGTTTGCCTTTAGGCGAGTTCAGAGAATTGACACCGGAAGAAATGGACGGCATCAATAAACTGGTAGCGAAATCCAGCAACGAAAAAAGCGTGGAACCTCGCCGCGTGGTTAAAAAAGCAAAAACTGACAAACCCGCATTAGATGAAATCCTAGGCAAGGATGCCCCGAAAAGAACCTTTGTTAAAGGATCCAAAGGAAGAGCAGCTGCAGCCGCTAAAGCAAGTTCAGGCAGGGCAGCAAAACCAAAACCAGGAGCAAGTGCTGGCAGAAGTGCCGCAGCAGCAAGTGGCGACTGGCATAAAACCAATGGTCCGGCAAAAAGACCGGTTAGACCGTCTAACGGAAAACCAGGTGCTCCAGGCAAAAGCGGAAGCCGGAAACAACGATAATTTTGATTACAAAGCCATTATAAAAATACTTATTTAATTTTGGTAACTTTGCAGCCAGATGGCAACTACCAAAAAAACAGACATACGTGCGCTTGATTTAACACAATTACAGCAGCACTTTAGTTCTATAAACGAACCTTCTTACCGTGCTAAGCAGGTTTATCAATGGCTGTGGGAAAAATCTGCCCGTACCTTTGCCGAGATGAGTAACCTCAGCAAAGACCTGCGTCAGAAGTTGGATGAGCATTTCGCCATCAACGTTGTCGAAGTAAACAGTTCACAATTCAGTAACGACCATACGATTAAAAACGCCTTCAGGTTATACGATGGTAACATTGTAGAAGGCGTATTAATTCCCCTTGCCGATCGCATGACCGCCTGTGTAAGTTCACAAGTAGGTTGCAGTTTAACCTGTAAATTCTGTGCAACAGGTTATATGGATCGCAAGCGCAACCTTAATGCCGATGAAATCTATGACCAGGTGGTCCTCATTGACCAGCAGGCCAAGAAAAACTACAATGTACCCTTAACCAATATTGTGTACATGGGCATGGGCGAACCCCTGCTTAACTATGCTAATGTGTTAAAATCTATCGAAAGGATTACGGCACCCGATGGTTTAAACATGGCCTCTAAACGGATTACCGTTTCCACTGCCGGTATTGCCAAAATGATCAAAAAACTAGGCGATGATGGGGTGAAGTTTAACCTTGCCCTTTCCTTACACGCGGCTAATGACATCAAAAGGCATGAGATTATGCCCATTACAGAGCATAACAGCCTGGCTGCCCTGGCAGAAGCCCTTAAATACTATTTCTCCAAAACAAAAAATCCGGTTACTTACGAATACATTGTCTTTAACAACTTCAACGATGAAATTGAAGATGCAAAAGACCTGGCCAAATTCTGTAAACATGTTCCCTGCAAAGTGAACCTGATTGAGTACAACCCGATACAGTTTGCTGATTTCGTAAACGCAGAAGGTGATAAAATCGATGCGTTCTCCAATTACCTGAAAAGCCAGGGCATCAACACGAATATCAGAAGAAGTCGTGGAAAAGATATTGACGCCGCATGTGGACAATTAGCTGTAAAAGAGCTAAGTTAGCTCATGCAGCTATTCTTGAATAACCCTTTAACAGACTTTTTTAATTTACTGTATCCCAGACTATGTCCGTCTTGCCACAAATTACTTAAACAAGGCGAAAAAGAAATTTGCACCCCCTGTTCCTTTGACCTGCCCTATACAGATTTCCACCAGTACGCAGATAACCCCTTAGCAAAACAATTCTGGGGTCGGGTACCCTTACATGCTGCCATGGCGCTGCTCTACTTTACCAAGGGCGGCCGTACGCAAAACCTCATTCATCAACTCAAATACAAAGACCAGCCAGAAATTGGCTTATTTTTAGGCAGGGCCATTGGGCTCAGGTTATTGCAAAGCGACACCTATTCCGGTATAGACGTATTATTGCCCGTGCCCCTGCATCCCAAAAGGGAAAGAAAAAGAGGCTATAACCAAAGTGATTATATCGCCAGGGGCATTGCCGAAGTATTAAAAGTGCCCATGAACAACAAAATATTATGGAGGAATATTTCTACCGCCACACAGACCAAAAAAAACCGTTACAACCGGTATGAAAACCTCCAACAGGCCTTTATCGTTAAACACCCTGAAGCCATCCTGAACAAACACGTATTATTAATAGACGATGTCATCACTACCGGCGCTACGCTCGAAGCATGTGCCCAGGCTATTCAAATGTACCAACCTTTAAAAATCAGTATAGCGGCTGCTGCCTATACCTTATAGTGCAACCCTATAAGTAATACCACATCGTACACCTATAAACAACACTTCATCATTTAACCATATTAGTAATCCCACATCGTGCACCTATAAACAATACGTCCTATTTTGGCTTTCGAAAAAAAAGTTGTGCAACAGTTGCACACACTAATCACTGAACAATAAGCCCTTATCCTGTTAAGACCTCATATCCCTCACAGGCTTCGCAACATTTTTTAAATAAATTAGGCTAAATCAAAATATTTATGTTTCTTTGTTAGGAGAGCGTTAATTTAAGAGTCGGCATTTCCTAGGAAGTGTCGGCTCTTTCTTCTTTTACAGGCTTTTTTGCAGCCCATAGCTTAACACAAAATTCCAGATTTTATAACAAGAAATAGTTGGAAATGGACCTTAGTCCACAAAGAAATCAAGCAACAACTGCTTGAAAGCCGCAGGATTCAGTGGCTTCATTAAGTGACCATTCATGCCACTCTCTTTATAACGGGTAAATTCATCGCTTAACGAAGAAGCAGTTAAGGCAATAATCGGCAAAGTTTTAAAGTAGTCCCCCTCCATTTTACGAATCAGGTTAGTGGCTTCAAAACCATCCATATCAGGCATTTTCACATCCATGAAAACCAGGTCGTAGATCCCGTTTTTCACTTTATCCAGGGCTTCCATGCCACTGCCCGCAACTTCAACGGTCAGTCCCCACTTACCTAAAATACGTTTAGCAATTAATACGTTAATCTCATTATCGTCGACCACTAAAATCCTTTTGCCCTTAAAAACAAAAGGTAATGCATCCTCCAGAACAGAAGTCGGGTTAATCACCGGAATTTTATCAAAAGCAATGTGGAAGGAGAAGATAGATCCCTGGCCTTCAGTACTGCTCAGCATAATCTCAGAACCAAATATTTGTAATAACTTTTTAGTAATGGCCAAGCCTAAACCTGTACCGCCGTACTTTCTCGAAATATCTGCTTTCTCCTGGGTAAAAGGCTCAAACACATATTTCTGTTTCTCCCAGGCAATTCCAATGCCCGTATCCCGCACTTCAAAATACAAGACTACTTCATGCTCACCATCCGACAGCATTTTCACCAGCAGGGTTATCTCCCCCTTTTCCGTAAACTTTATGGCATTACCCAATAAGTTCATCAGCACCTGGTACAGTCTCGTTTTATCCCCCAAAATCCTTTCCGGAATGTCCTGATCATAAATCAGCTTCAGTACATTTTTCTTTTTCGATACACTCAGTTGTAAAGAATTCAGGATATCGTTAATCAGGTTATGCAAATTGAAAGGAATGGATTCCAATTGCAGGTTACCGGTTTCTATTTTAGTAAAATCAAGGATATCGTTTACAATGTGCAGCAGGTTCTCGCCAGAAAATTTAAGGATATTCAAGTCATCCAGCTGGCTCTCTTTAGGGTCGTTTTCCAGCAATAAATGCGTCATGCCGAGTATGGCATTCAGGGGGGTTCTGATTTCATGGCTCATCACCGATAAAAACATTTCTTTGGCTTCACTCAACTGTAAAGCCTGTTCTTTGGCTTCCATCATTTCCGCCTCGGCTATTTTCTTATCGGTAATATCGATGATAATTTCCACTTCTGCCGTCGGCTTGCCATCTTCATCAAAGATCAGCGTATTGTAAATCGACAGCCAGATAGGCTTTTTATCCTTTCTGTAGGCTAATAAGTCAAGCGTAAAACTTTCATTGTTTTTATTGAGTTCCCTGGCGTGCTCAATGAGGTCCACATCTGTTTTGGGCCCGGAAATTAAATCGCCTAATCTTCTGCCTTTTAAATCCTCTAGCGTAAAACCAGTAATCTTTTCAAAAGCCTCATTCACCCAGGTCACATGGTTATTATCGGCATCATTAATCACAATGGCGTTATTCACCTTACTGGCTACAAAAGATAAATTAGTCAGTTTATTTTCAACGCGTTTATTTTCGGTAATATGGAGCTCCAATTCCTTTTCACGTCTTCTTAAAGAAACATGGGTAATCACTTCATGGGCCAGAATATCCAAAGCTTGTTTTTGGTCTTCATTCAAAGATTTTGTAACCACATCAGATACACAGATGGCACCAATTTTAGCCCCGTGTTCATCCAGGAGGGGAACACCAAAATAACTACGTAGAAAAGGCTCCTCTACCACGTAACGATGATTTTTAAAGCGATCGTCAATTAAAGTGTCGGACACTTCCAAACAACCATCACCCTCCATTGCCACTATGGACAAGCCAAAGTCTAAATTAGGTTCAACTTCTTGTTTAGCAACTCCAAAGGATGCCATTAATGCCAACTGATCGTCGGTTTTTATAACTAGGATAGCTCTTGGCGCATTACATATCAAGGCGGCTAGTTTGCATAGGTTATCAAACTGATTCATGGTGTTCTATCCTGATAAGTAATATATTTGGCAACCTTTGGAGATTTATATGGGGTATTATTTATAGAGCGGAAACTGTGCAGCCAAAGCTAACACTTGTTTCTTAACCGCAGCAAGATTGCTTTCGTCGTCAGGATTTGTTAACACCTGATCAATCAGGTCAACAATTAATGACATGTCGGCTTCCTTAAAACCACGGCTTGTAATGGCAGCAGTACCAACACGGATTCCCGACGTTACAAAAGGTGATTTATCATCAAAAGGAACCATATTTTTATTTACGGTGATGTCTGCTTCGCCTAAGGCGTTTTCTGCAGCTTTACCCGTAATGTTTTTATTGCGAAGATCGATTAACATCAGGTGATTATCGGTACCTCCCGAAATAATCCCATAACCTTTCGCTACAAAAGCGGCAGCCATGGCCTGTGCATTTTCTTTCACTTGTTTAATGTATTCGAAATATTCATCGCTTAACGCTTCACCAAAAGCAATGGCTTTAGCTGCAATGATATGTTCTAAAGGACCACCCTGTGTACCTGGAAAAACAGCCATGTCTAAAACAGACGACATCATTCTGGTTTCTCCTTTAGGCGTTTTCAAACCAAATGGGTTTTCAAAATCCTTACCCATCATGATCATTCCACCACGAGGGCCACGTAAAGTTTTATGGGTAGTTGTGGTTACAATATGACAATGAGGAAGTGGATCATTTAATAAACCACGGGCAATCATCCCTGCAGGGTGAGAAATATCAGCCAACACTAATGCACCAATTTTATCAGCAACACTGCGGATAAAAGCGTAATCCCATTCTCTCGAATAAGCAGAAGCACCACAGATAATTAATTTCGGACGTTCCGCTAAAGCTACTTCTTCCAGTTTAGCATAGTCAATCAGGCCATCTTCCTTTTTTACACCGTAAAAAAACGGCTGGTATAATTTTCCAGAGAAATTTACCGGAGAACCATGCGTTAAGTGGCCGCCATGCGCCAGGTCGAAACCTAAAATCTTGTCGCCCGCCTGAAGTACACCCAATAACACCGCAGCGTTAGCCTGTGCACCAGAGTGAGGTTGCACATTTACCCATGCGGCACCAAAAAGTTCCTTTGCACGTGCAATTGCTATATCTTCAACCTGATCAACCACTTCACAACCGCCATAGTAACGTTTGCCTGGCAGGCCTTCAGCATATTTGTTTGTTAAAACCGAGCCTGCAGCTTCCATTACCTGTTTACTCACAAAGTTTTCAGAGGCAATCAATTCCAAGCCATTTTCCTGGCGATCTAATTCCTTTCCAATCAGATCAAAAATTAAGGTATCACGTTTCATTTAAATGTTTTTATAATCATCCTGTTTGGCCCATCAGGTTCCACCCGATTTGTTCCCAAGACGTAAAAATAGCTAAAATATTCTTTCTAACAATCTTATTCCGCGATTGTTATCCCTGTGGGGCAAATTATTCTAATAATATTAAACAAAATCCCTTACTTTGTAAATTCGATTATAACCTTATGGAAGACAATAAGCGTCCATTACTACCTAACATCAACTATCCCGCTGACCTTAAGCAATATAAGGAAGAAGACCTGGAGCAAATCTGCCAGGAACTTCGTCAGTATATCATTGATGTGGTTAGTGTTAATGGAGGTCATTTCGGCGCAAGTCTGGGCGTAGTAGAGCTCACCGTAGCCTTACATTACGCACTGAACACCCCTTACGATAAATTGGTATGGGATGTTGGACACCAGGCCTACGGACACAAAATTTTAACCGGGCGGAAATCCGTTTTCCATACCAACCGTATCCTTCATGGCATCAGTGGTTTCCCAAAAATAAGTGAAAGTGAGTACGACACCTTTGGTGTAGGGCACTCCTCTACCTCCATATCCGCTGCATTAGGGATGGCGGTGGCTTCGCATTATAAAGGAGAAACCGACCGCCAGCATGTTGCTGTTATTGGCGACGGCGCAATGACGGCAGGTTTGGCCTTTGAAGGGTTGAACCATGCAGGCATTGAGAACTCCAACCTGTTGGTGATTTTGAACGACAACTGTATGTCGATCGATCCTAATGTTGGTGCTTTAAAAGAATACCTGACCAGCATTACCACTTCAAAATCTTATAACCGCTTTCGCGACGATGTATCCAATGCTTTAATCAAACTTTCTGAACTGGGACCAAATGCCCATAAGTTTGTGAAGAAGATTGAAAAGAGCATTAAAGGCACCTTACTTAAACAAAGCAATTTATTCGAAGCCCTTAACTTCAGGTATTTCGGTCCGGTAGACGGGCATGATGTTAAAAACCTGGCTTCTATTATAAAAGACCTGAGTGCTATTCCTGGGCCTAAATTATTACACTGCGTTACTGTTAAAGGAAAGGGCTTTGCCCTGGCAGAAAAGGACCAGACCAAATGGCATGCACCCGGTTTATTCGATAAGATTACCGGCGAAATCAAAAAAAGCACGAACGATAAACCGCAGCCTCCAAAGTACCAGGATGTGTTCGGTCATACCATTGTTGAACTGGCAGAAGCTAACCTTAATATTGTCGGTATTACGCCAGCCATGCCTTCCGGCTCCTCCATGAACATCATGATGAAAGCCATGCCTACACGGGCATTTGATGTGGGTATTGCAGAGCAACATGCCGTTACTTTTTCTGCCGGACTCGCTTCACAGGGCCTCGTTCCTTTCTGTAATATCTATTCTAGTTTTATGCAGAGGGCCTTTGACCAGGTCATCCATGATGTGGCCATCCAAAACCTCAATGTGGTGTTTTGTTTAGACAGGGGCGGTTTAGCCGGTGCAGATGGTGCTACCCACCATGGCGCTTACGACATTGCCTTTATGCGCTGCATTCCAAACATGACGGTTTCGGCGCCAATGAATGAAGAAGAGTTACGTAACCTGATGTATACTGCACAGTTAAAAGACCAGGGACCTTTTTCTATCCGTTACCCGAGAGGTTCAGGTGTGTTATCCGATTGGAAACGTCCACTAAAAGAAATTAAAATAGGTAAAGGCCGTAAAGTATGCGAGGGCGAAGACGTGGCCATCCTGACCATCGGTCATGTAGGTAATTTTGCCGTAGCTGCCTGTAAAGAATTAAACAGCGAAGGCATACACCCTGCACATTACGATATGCGTTTTGTGAAACCACTGGATGAAGAACTCTTACATGAAGTGTTCAAGCGTTACAAAAAAGTAATCACCGTTGAAGACGGTTGTTTACCTGGCGGAATGGGATCAGCCATCCTGGAATTCATGGCCGATAACGGCTATCAGGCTACGGTCATCCGCTTAGGGATCCCTGACGAATTTATCGAACATGGCGAACAGGCAGAACTATGGTCAATCTGCGGATTTGATACTGCAGCCATCATTTTGGCGGCAAAATCCATTGCCATTGGCCGCACCACATCGAGTATCGCCTCCTAAAACCACAAGGTGTGGAGCTTTTCCACACCTCAAAAAAACTGGCATACGCATTATCTTCTCTCCATCAGCTATTTAAGCATTTTAATATTCCTGGCACCATTATGTAACACTACTTAGCATAAAACAAGAATATTAATCATTAAAATTAAATAGTTATGAAAAAGATCATTTTATCAGCAGCATTTTTAGCTTTCGCAGGAATAGCTTCAGTACAAGCAAACGAAGTAAACGCTCCTATAACTACCTTAGTTCAAGACAGTACTACAAAAACACCTGTTAAAGTTGAAGAGTTACCTGATGCAGTGAAAGCTACATTACAGACTGACGCTTATAAAGAATGGGTTCCAACTACTGCTCACTTAGTCGTATTGGCTAACAAATCAGAATACTACCAAATTGATGTTAAAAAAGGTGAAGAAACTGGATCCTTAAACATTGGTAAAGACGGAGTTGTCGTTCAATAGACCCCATAATAATTTTAATAAATACACCACAAAAGCCGGATATCGTTCCGGCTTTTGTATTTTTGTAGGGATACGAAAAATAACCTATGGCAAAAATACTGATCATTGAAGACGATTTAACGTTCTCCCAGATATTAGAAGGCTTTCTCCAAAAACATCAACACCAGGTCACTGCAGTACATGATGTAAAGAAAAGTTTAAAATTACTTTTACAGGAACGTTACGATCTGTTATTAGTTGATTATCGTTTGCCGGATGGTACCGGACTGGATGTATTAGCCCAGGTTCGCGAACAAGGTGCTACAGTTCCTTTGATCATCATGACCAGCTTTAACGATGTGCGTACCGCTGTTAAATCCATTCAATTGGGTGCCTTTGACTACATCACCAAACCGGTTAACCCCGATGAGCTGTTGATGCTGATTGAAAATGCCTTGAGCAAACCCAAAGTTGAAAGTCCGAAAAACCCGCAACAACATGCCGACACCATCAAAGGCACAAGTGATACCGCTGATAAATTATATGATCACATCAGCCTGGTGGCCCCTACAGACATGTCTGTAGTGATCCAGGGCGAAAGTGGTACCGGTAAGGAATATGCAGCACGTACATTACACCTGCAAAGTAAAAGAAAAAACAACCCTTTTGTGGCTATTGATTGTGGTGCCTTGTCGAAAGACCTGGCGGCAAGTGAACTGTTTGGCCATGCCAAAGGCGCCTTTACCGGAGCCTTAAACGATAAAAAAGGACAGTTTGAAGCCGCAGACGGCGGAACCCTGTTTTTAGATGAAGTGGGAAACCTAAGTTATGAAGTGCAGGTAAAACTGTTGCGTGCATTACAGGAAAGGGTGATCCAGCCATTGGGTAGTACGAAGAACATCCCTGTGGATGTGCGCTTAATTGCCGCCACCAATGACGATCTATTACATAGCGTCAGCAAAGGCACCTTTCGGGAAGACCTTTACCACCGTTTAAACGAATTCAAAATACAATTACCAGCCTTGCGCGACCGCGGCGAAGACATCGATCT
Source organism: Pedobacter sp. CAN_A7 (assembly GCF_015752175.1). Lineage (NCBI taxonomy): Bacteria > Pseudomonadati > Bacteroidota > Sphingobacteriia > Sphingobacteriales > Sphingobacteriaceae > Pedobacter > Pedobacter sp. CAN_A7. The sequence goes on from NZ_JADOUW010000004.1 coordinate 177,763, forward strand.
GTTCATTAAACATTTCGTCGACCTCAGCAACCAGCAGCTGGACCGCAACGTACAGTATATCGCACCTGCGGCGAAAGCCTTGTTAAAAAAATACGATTGGCCAGGAAACCTTCGCGAGCTGCGTAACGTGATCAAACGTATGGTGTTGTTAAGTCCTACCGACACCGCTGAAGTGAGCTCCTTGCCCGATGAAATGATCCTTGCGGTAAACCAGGGCAACAAAAACCATGGTTCCGACCTGAAAGCCATCAATGAAGTGAACGAAAAAGCGCTGATTATGGAAACGCTGGTTAAAGTGAAGTACAACAAGTCGCGTGCGGCGAAGTTGCTTAATATCGACCGGAAGACCCTATACAGTAAAATGGAACGTTACGAAATCGAGTAAGTCAGGCGTTGGAGCTGGTTACACAAAGCCACAATACGTGTTTTTTGCAGATCATCCAGTTCATCCTCTTCGGCAATAGCTAAACTTGCATCCACTTCTATTTCCATTAACCGGAAGGAACTGGCCAGGTCGCGACTACCCATTTGGGCTAAACGTCCCGCTAAACGGTGTAGCAATAAAGACACATGGTCATAATTACCTTTATCCAGGTTCTCCAGTAACTCCTGCTGGTCGTTCTGGCAATCAATGTTAAAGCGGTTCAGGATGCGGTCATACTGCTCCTGATCGCCAAATGTCATCTTCTCCAAGTAACTCGGGTCAAACCATACCTCTTCTTCCGGCAACAAAGGTTCAAGTACCTCCCCACCTTCAACACCCTCAAAAATCTCCAGCAACTCCTGTTCCCGGAAAGGCTTACCTACCATGCCATCAAAACCACTGGCCAACACCTGTTCCCGCTCTTCCGGCATCACCTGTGCAGTCATGGCAAATATTTTAACATCCGCAGCTACCCTTAACCGCATGGCCTTACACAATTCCATGCCCGACATTTTTGGCATACGGATATCCATTAACACCACCTTTACGGCAGGATCTAAAGGCGCATCCAGCATGTCCTGAGGCGAATTAAAACAGGTATAGGTCACCCCATTTTTACGGAATATCAGGCTGCAAAGATCAAGGATCAGCTGGTCGTCATCTACTACCCATACCGCATGCTGTTGATAAGGCAAGGTCACCCGTTTTTCACTTAACAACAGTGCTGGTGTTTCTGCAATTTTAAAGGTGAGGAAAAAGGTAAAGTTACTGCCCTGGCCTTTTTTACTTTTCACATATATACGGCCACCCTGGTTCTCCACCAGTGCCTTTACAATCGTTAAACCTAAACCAGCACCCGTTTGGTTCACTTCACTTTGTTCAGGCGCATCAGCCTGTTCAAACTCATTAAAAATCTGCGTACTTTCCTCTTCCGTTAAGCCGATGCCTGTATCCTTTACGCGAAACGTAAAATGGAGGTTATCCCCCTGCCGCTTAAAGAAAGCAGACAATTCCACTTCCCCTTGCAAGGTAAATTTAATGGCATTGCTCAATAAGTTAAACAAGATCTGTTTCAGGCGAAAAGGATCCCCCTGCAGGTAATCCACATGGTCCAGCTCGAAGCTGGTTTTCAAACGCAGCGATTTCCGTTCCGCTTGTGGGGTTACAATTTTCACTACTTCCTCCAACAGCTGGCGGACATTAAATACCTGGTTGGTAAACGTAAATTTGCCAGAAATCAGGCGGTTATAATCAAGAATTTCGTTTACAATCTGGAGCAGGTGTTCCGAGGAGTCATATATTGCGTTAATGTCCTTAGGATCCGGATGATCCTGGTTTCGGATAATTTCAGCGTAGCCAATAATAGATTGCAAAGGCGTACGGATTTCATGGCTCATATTGGCCAGGAAACGCTGTTTCGCCTTGCCATGGTATTCCGCCTGTTCGGTGGCTTCCTCCAGCTCCTTGCGGTAGCGGTTACTGCGGGTAATGTCGGTGAGGATTAAAAAGAGCAGGAGCACCATGAGCAGGAAAAACACCACCATAATAATGGTCATCTGTTTAATGCCCGTGTTCACTACTTTCTTCGCCTGTATACTACTTTGCTCAATTTCATATACCGCTTCGCGTTCCACTTTCTTCAAAATATCCAGCATCTGGGTGGTCAGCACATTATTAGCCTGCGCTAAAACTGCTTCCCGGGCAATAAAAATCCGGCTCTTTTGCTGTTGTGCGCGTTGCATGGCCCTAAGCGATTTCTCCACCCCTTTCACAATTTTGCCATCGGTAGATAAGGCAATGGTATCACGGGTTACATTCTCTTCATTAGTAATGCGGAACGAAGCAGCCATGTCCTCTTCCGCTTTCTTTTTTCCACTGCCAAATATCTTGCTCAGCAAACTTCTGGGTTTTTCATCAGACGGCACTACGGTGGTGGTGGTGGTGCGGCGTTCAGAAGTGACCACGGTACTATCTGCAGCGGCAGTGGTTTTATCCACCATGTTGTTGAAACTTTTCAGCTGTTGCGAAAAAGAACGGTCGTTCACCAGCCGCTCCCTTACTTTTAAATAATCCACAAACTGTTTATCGCGCACCCGCAGCAGCTTTTTAATCGAAGCAATACGTTTTAATTGCACCGTATCGGCACTGTAAAGCATACCCAGGGTATCCAGGTCCTTACGCAACTGCAGCGATTCCTTAAAAAATGAATTGTATTTACGGTCCTCGTTAAAGACCAGGTTTTTTTGACTCTGGTCTAAACGGGCTATATTTCTGGAAAGTTCGTTAACAATGCGCAGGCGTTCATTTGGCGAGGTAATGTTTTCTACCGTATCCAGCATCTCTTTAAAAGCGACCCTGCTGACTGCCCAGGCCATAAAAAGTGCAAAACAAGCCAGGGTAAGTGCTAAAATCACCTTCCCTTTTGTCGCCCTGATTACACCTGTTTTCACCATTCCACTCATCATCAATCCTTTAATCCCTACAAATTTACGATTTATACGAGAAAAATGATGCCAGAACGCTTATATTAAAGGGATGGCTGCTGCCTGGCCTGCATAAGCCGCAGGATCAAGAAAAACATCCCGGAGTTTACGGCCAAATTCCAGGTGTTGGGCAACCGATGCCGCACGCTGTTCATAAAAGGTTTCAAACACCTCCTCATAAGGTAAATCGGCACGAAGCAGTTCGGCTAAAGTTTTGGCATCCACTAAAGCGTTGGTGGTTCCGGCGCTGGTAAAAGGCAAGGCCAAATGCGCGGCATCACCAATCACCAGCACATTATCCTGGTGAAATTTAGGCAGGAGGTCAAAATCCCGCGTATTCCATAAATAAGTTTTCTCGTAATCGTTAGCCTGCAGCACCTTGTGTACCACCGGGGGGAAATCATGCAGCAGATCGGCACAAAAAGCACGTAACGTTTCCGGTTTGGCATCTTCAGGTTCTGCCACAGCAGGATCATATTGAATAAACCAAACCAACTCCTGTTCTGAGGTGGGGATCATGCCAAAAGCCAATCCCCGGTAAGACTTTTGAAATTTATTGAAGATCCCTGCATATTTCAAAGCCACATCCGCTTGTCGCGCAATACCGACCACTTCTTTCACCCGGCCAGATTTAAAACTTACGGGACCTAAAACTTCAGTGCGTACCCTGGAGTAACCCCCGTCGGCACCAATAAAAATGTCGCCGTCCTCCCGATCACCATTTTCAAAAACAGCGGCAATCACTTTCTCCTGTTTATACACAAAATGAGAGAAAACACGTTCTTCCTGCACTGTCGTTTTTAACAAGCCATATAAAAAAGCCGTTAATTCAGATCGTTTCATGCAATGCCAGGCTTCCAGTTCCAGGTGTTGTAAAACTTCCCCATCAGGACGTAATAAACAATACTTTTCCACCAGCTTACCCGGCAAAGGGGAAGTTTGATCTTTGGCCAATTCCTGTAAAATGCTGAGGCCATCGTGGTGCATTAAAAAAGCATGACCACCACCAGGTGTTCCGGCGGCGCGCTCATTGATCACCACCTCTATATTATATTTTTCTAAAAATAAGGCCAGGGTTAAACCCGCAATACCGGCACCGATGATCACTACTTTCATCTGTTGTTCATCGTATTTTTAATCCGCATCAAGGCATCTTCTAAAATTGGGCGGGTGGTCGAAAAACACAGGCGGATATGCCCCTCTGCCCCTTCGCCAAACCACTCCTTTTGTCCGGGCACCACAGCTACTTTGGCTTCATTAAATAAGATGTCCCTGATTTCGGCACTGCTTTTACCCGTTGCTTTGATATTGGCAAAAGCCACATAACAACCCTCGGGCGCTATACAATGAAAACCATTGGTTTCATTTAAATGGCGAACTGTCAAATCCCTCATCTCTTGCAAGTGGGCGACAAAACCATCCAGGTAATCCTGACAATCGTTTAACGCCGTGGTAGCCGCAATTTGCGATAATACATTGGCGCCATGAATGGTTGACTGGTGTAAAGAAGCTTCAAACAACATCGAATAATGTTTGGCGTTTGAAGCCATGACGGTGCCAATGCGCAAACCCGCTAAACCATAAGATTTGCTGTAACCCGTTACGGTGATGGTACGTTGTCTGATTTCCTCATTTAGAGAAGCGATGCTTGTAAACACATGCGGGGCATAGATGATATCACTCCAAATTTCGTCCGATAAAATGATTAGATCATGTCTTATGGCGATTTCCCCAAACTTCAATAGCTCATCCCGTGTAAATACCTTACCCGTAGGATTTAGTGGATTACATAAACAAAGCAATTTGGTGCGGGGCGTAATCAAACTTTCCAGGTGATCAAAATCAGGCTCATCTGTACCCGGCGGAATGGCAAACGTAACGGCCTTGCCTCCTACCGTTTCTGTGGAGTAGCGAAAAAGGAAGTCGACCGGATCAAAGATCAAAGCCTCATCACCAGGTTTCAAAAAAGTCTTACAAATCAGGTAAATGCCAAAAGCAGCACTATCCACGGGGAACAACCATTCCGGGTTAGCCGGAATCGAACGCTTTTCCTGGAAAAAACGCGCTACACTTTCTTTAAATTCAGGTAAGCCCGCTGGCGGACCATAAGAAAGATAACGATCTTTGGTAAAACGAATAATGGCTTCTGCAATTGCAGGGGCACTAGGAAAATCTGGATCTGCAGCTGTTAAAGGAATTACACCTTCAGGCACGGTGGCCCAACGCAAATTAAAGGCCCTTTTTTTAAGGATATCTAAATTGATGGTATTCTGGTCAAACATGTATGTCTAGTTAAACTGCCGAGTCGGCAAATTTTTCCTGATTTATAAATTCAATGGTAAATTTAGTCCCCTTCTCCACTTCGCTTTCCACGGCTATAGATCCACCCATCATCTCCACTTGTGATTTGGTCATGTACAAACCTAAACCTTTGGCATTGGAGTGATTATGAAACACTTTGCCAATCTTAAACACATGTTCTTTATTTTTCTTCATGTCAATGCCCAATCCATTGTCTTCTACCGACAAGAATATGCTACTGCCTACCTGTTTAGTGGTTACACGCACCACCAAACGGCGTTTCGCGGACCTGTACTTTAAGGCATTGCTCATCAGGTTATGAAAAATACTATCTATATATTTAGGTGGAAAATTCAGCTCCGGCGCATCCGAACAATCGATCACTACGCGGGCCATGGCTTTTTTCACTTCCATTTCCAGGCCTTCCATCGTTTTCTTCAGGCAGGCTTCCAGGTTCACCCTTTCCGATCTGATCTCCAGGTCCTGTTTAATCTGTATGGTTTCCACCAACTGGTTAAACGTTTGGCGCAAGCCATCAATTAGCGGTTGCAGCTTGGAAACCATTTCGTCTTTTTCGTTCTGGTCACTGCTGTCGCTAATCATTTCGATGAGTATGGACATGTTATCGAGCGGACCCCTCAGGTTATGGGTAACAATATTGCAGAAATCGAACAGTTGCGTATTTTGGAATGATAAACGTTCCACCAGCACATTCTGTTTCTCCTCCATATCCTTACGGTCGGTAATGTCTATTCCATAACCAATCACCAAAGAAAGGCGACCATATTCATCATGAATGGGATAAAAATTCCTTAAATGCGTAATCAGTTCCCCGTCTGCATTTCTGCCCTGGTCTTCCCAGGCAATGGACTTACCGGTAATTTTTGCTTTTAAAAACTTAGCGCGGCGCTGTATAGCCAGGGCATTGTCGCGGTTGCGGTAGGCGGCATATTCAAAATCATCCTTCCCTATAATAAATTCACGAAACTCCGGATTTCCTATGGCAAAAGGGTTGACAAATAAATAGCGGTGGTCTGCATCAAAAACAGCTATATCGGTAGGAATTTTATTAAGAATATTTTCGTAAAAGTTTTTTTGTATGGCCAGCTCACGGGCAATTTGCCTGCTTTCGGTAATATCGCGGGCAAAGCCAATAAACAGGCGTTCCCCATCAATAAAAGCGGTAGATACGCCTATGTCAATGGTCCGCAACTCCCCATCCTTACGTTTAATAATCATGTCATAACGGTTGCTGGCTGCATCCTCTTCTTTCGCCAGCAATATCCTGAAATGTTCCAAAAATATCGGGTAATTTTCTTCAGGAATGAGCAGTTCGTGGAGCGCGGCGCCAATAGCTTCTTCAGCCGTCCAGCCAAATAATTCTACTGCACGGGTGTTCCAACGCGAAATCCGACCATCTTCTGTGGACATGATTACCGCATCAATGGCATTGTTAAAAACGGGACTAATCTGATCAATGATCTTTTTAGATTGGGTTTCCATTTGCCGCATTTTAATAATGCGCAAACGCAGGTTCAATAAACTTAAGGTTTGCTGGGCCAGCATTTCAATGGCTTGATGTTGCTTTTCAGTTAAGGTGCCAGGCTTCGTATCGGCTACACCAAGATGCCCCAGTGTATAGCCTTCAGCAGTCTGTAATGGGAATATGGCAAAACCCCGTACCTTTGGATTATTGATGACAAAGGGATGATTAGCCACACGCGGATCCAGTAAGGCATCATGGATCGCAATTGGGTTAGGACTGATTATCATGGCTTCCCTATATTCCCGGTGCGCAGGTATCTCCATGTTACCCAAACCAATAGCTGCTTTAATCCAGGTCCTATGGTGGTCCATAAAACTTATGGTGGCCATGGGCCATCCAGAGAGCTGGGTAGCTAAAGCAACAATATTATCAAAATCCGTTTCTGGTTTAGTATCCAGAATTTCCAGGTTATAGAGCGCTGCAAGGCGTCTGGTCTCCCAATCAGAAAGCGGAATTTCTATCATAAGTTAGTTTATAGGGTAATTCGGTTGCCGTAAAGTTAAAAATATAAAATAACTCCCACCCTTATTTTTATTAATAATTGTGGGAATTATTTTATTTAATTATTCTACTGTAACAGATTTGGCTAAGTTTCTTGGCTGATCTACGTTACAACCCCTTAACACGGCAATATGATAAGATAACAATTGCAAAGGAATGGTGGCTAATAAAGGCAAAAAGGCTTCACTGGCATCAGGTATTTCGATGCAATAATCGGCCATTTTCTTCACTTCTGTATCCCCTTCCGTTACAATGGCAATCACCTGACCTTTACGGGCTTTCACTTCCTGAATATTGCTGATTACTTTTTCATACGAAGAATTTTTGGTGGCAATGACTACTACCGGCATTTCCTCATCAATTAAAGCAATCGGACCATGTTTCATTTCCGCAGCAGGATAACCTTCGGCGTGGATGTAGGAGATTTCTTTTAATTTTAAGGCACCTTCTAAAGCTACAGGGAATCCACTTCCACGACCTAAAAATAAACAATTTCTAGAGTCTTTAAATTTGTGTGCAATTTCTTTAATCAAGGTATCTGATAGCAAGGCTTTTTCAATTTTCGCCGGAATGTTATCCATTTCGGTTAACAATTCCACCAATTGCGATTTGGTCATGGTCCCTTTTTGCTGGGCCATGTAAAAAGCCATTTGCGTTAATACGGTTACCTGGGCAGTAAAGGCTTTAGTAGAAGCTACGCCAATTTCCGGACCAGCATGTGTATATACACCAGCATGAGTAATCCGCGGAATCGAAGAACCTACCACATTACAAACGCCGAAAATGGTTGCGCCTTTTTCCTTGGCCATTTCAATAGCAGCCATGGTATCCGCTGTTTCACCAGATTGAGAAATCGCGATCACTACATCCTTCTCCGTAATAATTGGGTTCCTGTACCTGAATTCAGATGCATACTCTACTTCTACTGGAATCCTGGCGTATTCTTCAATGAGGTATTCACCAACCAAACCTGCATGCCATGAAGTACCACAAGCTACAATAATAATGCGATCTATATTTTTAAGCTTATCTGCATATTCTTTAATTCCACCTAATTGTACTTCGCCAAGCTGCGGGTAGATTCTTCCACGCATACAATCTCTAATGGAGCGAGGCTGCTCGTAAATTTCTTTTAGCATGAAATGCTCATATCCACCTTTTTCCAACATCTCCAGTTGCATTTCCAGCTCCTGCACATAAGGAGTTACCTCCACATTGTCCAAACGTTTAATTAACAATTCATCCCTTTTAATAAAGGCAATTTCATTGTCGTTCATGTAAATCACGTTTTTGGTGTATTCTATAATAGGTGTAGCATCAGAAGCAATAAAATATTCGCCATCTCCTACCCCAATCACCATTGGGCTACCTTTACGCGCTGCAATCAGCTGGTCAGGGTTTTCCTTATCCATAATCACAATGGCATAAGCACCATTCACTTCATGTAAAGCCAAACGTACGGCTTCCAATAAGTCAATGTTATCACCTTTATAGATTTCTTCTATCAGGTGAATTAAAACTTCGGTATCTGTATCACTGTTAAATTCATGTCCACGACGCAGCAATTCTGTTTTTAAAGTCGCATAGTTTTCAATAATTCCATTATGGATAATAGACAGCTGGCTGTTGTTAGAGGTATGCGGATGCGAATTATGATCAGAAGGCGCGCCATGGGTTGCCCAACGCGTATGCCCAATTCCAATGGTACCACTTAGGTCTTTGCCCACTGCGAAATTTTCCAATTCCTGTACTTTACCTGCTTTTTTAAGAATATTCATTTCCCCATCATGCAGCAATGCTATACCCGCACTATCATAACCGCGGTATTCTAATCTTTTTAATCCTTTAATCACTAAAGGCCATGCTTGTCTATGGCCTATGTATCCTACTATTCCACACATATATTATGTTATATCAATTTGTTGATGAGTTTGTTAATCAGGCGTAAATGTAAATAAAATATTTACATGTAAATCTTTTAAAGTGGGCGTAATAAACTCATCCTTGAAACAAGTATTTAATTCATATGATATAGCCTGAAACAAAATTTTAGCTCAGCTTTTAGAAAAAAGCTTTCACGTCACATTATTATTACGAATATTTCATTTTTAATTTAATATTTCGAAGCTTGTATTAACACCACACGACAATCTGTTTCATGGTGATTACCAGAATGTTACAAATGTTTCAGAACATAAAATAGCATGAAAGATTAATTGAAACGCTGAGGGAAATACCTAAATTAGGTATTTGTACATTTTATTCTATAAATAGATGAAAATTTCCCCTATCTTTAACTAATGTTTCTAGGAATTTACTAAAAGCAGAAAACACACAATGAATTAACAAAAACGTAGAACTTTTTAATTATCCCAAATGAACAACGTAGGTAAAAATATCCGTCGTTTAAGACAAAAAAAAGGCTGGACCTTAGTCCAAATCGCAGAAAAGGTACAGGTTTCTGTACCAGCATTTTCGAAAATAGAAACGGGACCGACCGACATTAACATGTCCAGGTTAAAACAATTAGCTGAAATCTTTGGCGTATCTATTTTAGATATCCTATATGATGAAGGTCAAAACCCACAAGAGGCTTTGCACAATGAAGCATCCCTATTGAAACAAAAGATCCAGGAGAAAGAAGAAACGGTTAGCAGCCTTCAGCGCAAACTGATTGACCTTTATGAAGAGGTTACCAAAAGGTAATCCCCTAATAGCATCACACACACCAATGACACTAATTCCCGTTAACAGGCAACTGTTAACGGGTACTGTGTAAAATCTCACCTACTGCACAAATTCAATTAAAGCAGCTTCTCTACCGTTTTCATAGAAATAAATTAATTAAATTTAGAATATGAAATACATTGGCAAAAACATTCGTCGTCTACGTCAAAAAAAGGGCTGGAGTCAAAGTCAGGTGGCCGCCCAGTTAAATATTTCTGTTCCGGCATTTTCCAAAATCGAAACAGGCATTACCGATATTAACATTTCCAGGCTCACTCAAATAGCAACACTCTTTGGCATCACTGCAGCTGGAATTTTGCAAGAGGACGAGAGTACCGCTCCTGCAGAAAATGCCGGAGAGCTCCATAAATTAAGAGAAAAACTTCAGGAACGGGAGGAGGAATTAAGCAACCTTCAAAAAAGATTAATCGGCATTTACGAGGAGCTGAGGAAAGGTTAAAGACCTTTTCCCTTGGATGCATTCAATAACAACCCAAAACCCACAAAATCAGCTTCAGATTGATGCACAAACACCTTGGCCTGTAACGCAAGCCAGGGTAAAACTGTGTATTTAAACCCTGCTGTCCAGTATGTATTTATGTTATGGTAACTGTTAAAATGCAGGTAATAGCCATATTTTACACTTAAGGCCAGGTTACCCATCCAAATATCGGGGCCTACAGCAGCCCCCAGTCGCCAGTGTTCATAATTACTGGCCTTACTTTGGTAAGTCCTTCTAAAATCATCAGGATCGAATACAGTTGGCTGGTACACCGCATCCAGTCCCGTAGACCAGGCTAAAACCTGGTTAAGCCTATAATTGTATCCACCATACAGGGCAGCCCGATGTAAACCAAGTTTGCTCTGATATATGCCCCGACGACCAGCAGCTACACCAAATTCAAAACTATGCTTTGGATAAGGCTTTTTTATTCTTAACGCGGTATCAGGTCGATTAGAAAATGGTTTCAGCTGATGTAACAAACCGAGGTTAAAAAACAACCCATTTAAACCACGGTTAGGTACCCGATAGGCAGCATTTGAGTAATGCAAAACTTGAAGACCAGGATTTATGGAAATGCTTTCTGTAATTGGGATAGCCAATTTCAGGGCCGCGCGGCTGGCAAAATTCATATGTCCCCCAACCAGGGGATTTTTATTTGTAAAATAAGTTTGGGACAAATAACCTACGCCGAAGGCAGGAGAAAATAAGAGCTCTGAATTACCAAGACGAGTTAAGCGGATGTTCAATCCTGCCATTAAGGCAAAGGCATCCAATGACAGCGGATGTACTTCGTCAGCCGCAGTCAGCACATTAACCTGCCGCATGTTCTGTACATTTATAATTAAATCTATACTTTGCACGCGTAACATACGCTGCCAATCTTTAGGCTTTTCATCATTAATTACCGCATAAATCATCTCCCACCCAAATGCAGTACCCGACAATTGATCATCAGCGGTAAACATTTTTATAGAATAAGTGGGTGAAAATTCAAGACTGTTCTTATACTGGGCAAACAAGGGAACTTGCAAAAAAACAAGAAGAAGAATAACGGTAGAATAGGTACTATAACTACCGGTGGCCCGAAGGCCATTCATTATACTGTTATATTATTGGATCTATCAGGGCATTTATCCTTAGTGCTTTTGCATAATAAATCAACAACCACCTCAGTCATTTGCCCAGGATCTAAGAATTTTAAAAATATCATATTTTAAGTTTTAAAGGACCTACACTGTATCAGATGATTATTTCAACTCTATATAATATTGAAAGTATTATTTTGAATGCTATTGGCTCTATTGAATGTACAACAGTTTAAATTGCCATTTATATTTATATTTATTTTAACACTATTTCAAATTCAACATTTTTAAATGCCTTTTGTTTAAATGATTTAAAATTTAGACTAGCCTCAGTTTTAATAACTTTAATTAAATTCGCGGTTAAATCTTCTTATTATCAGGAATAAAATATGAACAAAATAACAAATATATGCTGTATTGGAGCCGGTTATGTTGGCGGTCCCACTATGGCGATTATTGCAAAACAATGTCCAGACATTAAGGTAACTGTCGTTGATTTAAATGAAAGCCGCATTGCCGCATGGAATGATAAAGACACTCAAAATATACCCATCTACGAACCGGGTTTAAGCGAAATAGTCGCAGAAGTAAGGGGACAAAATTTGTTTTTTTCAACAGATGTAGATAAGGCAATTGATGAAGCGGAGATGATTTTTATTTCTGTAAACACGCCTACAAAAACATATGGTTCTGGAAAAGGTATGGGAGCAGATCTAAAATATATAGAATTATGTGCAAGGCAAATTGCAAGGTGTTCTAAAACAAATAAAATTGTGGTAGAAAAATCGACACTTCCTGTTAGAACTGCCGAAGCCTTAAAGGATATTTTGGAAAACACTGGAAATGGCGCCAAATTCCAGGTGCTGTCAAACCCTGAATTTTTAGCAGAAGGAACTGCGGTTACTGACTTATTAAATCCAGACCGAGTATTGATAGGTGGAGATGCCACAACAGAAGGGCAACAAGCGATACAAGCTTTGGTAGATATTTATGCACATTGGATTCCAAAAGAGCGCATTTTAACAACAAATGTGTGGTCATCTGAACTATCTAAATTAGTTGCTAACGCTTTTTTAGCACAGAGAATCTCCTCGATCAATGCGATATCTGAGTTGTGCGAGAAAACCGAAGCGGACGTTAATGAAGTGTCGAAGGCAATTGGTGCCGATAGCAGGATTGGAAGTAAATTTTTAAATGCCTCTGTTGGATTTGGCGGCTCCTGTTTTCAAAAAGATATTCTGAACTTGGTTTATATATCCAGATCATTTGGGCTACAAGAAGTGGCCGATTATTGGGAACAGGTGATTATCATGAACGATCATCAAAAAAGAAGATTTGCATTGAACATGGTGCGAAATCTATACAATACAGTTTCTGGAAAGAAGATTGCATTTTTAGGCTGGTCATTTAAAAAAGACACTAATGACACACGCGAATCAGCTGCTATTTATGTAGCCGATATCTTATTAAGTGAACACGGGGAGATTAAGGTATATGACCCTAAGGTTAACGAAAAGCAAATATTCGCTGATCTAAATTACCTGGGTACAAGGGAAATAAAAGAAAATCATAAGGCTGTTTCCGTATTTGAAAACCCTTATGAAGCCTGCAAAGACGCTCATGCTATTGCAATTCTAACAGAATGGGATGAGTTTAAAAACTATGATTGGCAACGAATATATGATAACATGTTAAAGCCGGCAAAGATTTTTGACGGAAGAAATGTGCTTGATGTAGAAAAATTAAAAGCTATAGGGTTCAGAGTACAGTCGATTGGAAGATAGTAGAATTACAAGACTTAAATAAAGGTTTGACTTTAATAGTTTGACCTTTATTTTTTCAATATTTTTTCGCTGGAACAATCTGTTTAAATACTCTTGCAAGACACTAGCTGGTGGTTTCAATGTATTTATCTAAGGCTTCAAACTTAGAGTTTTTACTTTTAAATTCAGGAACCATGGCTTTCATTTGTAAGACTACCTTACGATTATCATTAACCCGTGCATGGGCTACTAATTCATGAATCTGTGACTGGACATCGCTAAACACATACTCTCGCACTTTACCGATCATGATCTTGCTATGGTGTGTAGGTAGCACATTTTCATTGTCGTTGAGTAACTCCTCATACAACTTTTCTCCAGGCCGTAAACCTGTGAATTCAATTTTAATATCCTGATTAGGAACTAATCCTGCCAAGCGAATCATCCTCTTGGCCAGCTCCACAATTTTAACAGATTTACCCATATCAAAGACGAAAATCTCCCCGCCTTTACCCATACATCCTGCTTCTAACACTAACCTGCAAGCTTCAGGTATCGTCATGAAATAACGTGTAATTTCCGGATGAGTAACCGTAAGCGGCCCGCCTTTCTCAATTTGATGTTTGAAACGAGGGATCACCGAACCATTTGAACCTAACACATTGCCGAAGCGGGTAGTAATGAATTTTGTAATTGATTTCACACCAGGTTCATTAAGGTAGCTTAGCCCATTCCTGAAAATTAAGTCCGGCGCACTCAACGAATTGTTCAAGGATTGTACATAGATTTCTGCAATCCTTTTAGAAGCACCCATGATATTGGTAGGATTAACAGCTTTATCAGTGGAGATCATGACAAATTTCTGTACCCCATGTTTCACAGAAAGATCAGCGATAGTTTTTGTTCCTAATACGTTAGTTTTAATCGCTTCTGCCGGGTTATCTTCCATCATCGGCACGTGCTTATAAGCAGCTGCATGATAAACGTAATGTGGACTAAAAGATTCAAAAAGAAACGTCATTCGTTTTTCATCTCTCACGTCGCCAATAAAGGCATGAAAGTTTGAATTTGTATGATTTTCTTCTATTTCAAGGTACAAGTCATGCAAGGCTGTTTCACTTTGATCGCACATGATAATCAAGCCCGTTTCAAATTTCATCAATTGCCTTACAATTTCACTACCAATAGACCCTGCTGCCCCGGTGATCAATATTCGTTTATCTTTCAGTTCTTTCTGAATACCATTGATATCGATATCAATGGATTTGCGATTGAGCAAATCTTCGATATTGATATTTTGAATTTGTGAAGTTTGTACATTACCCCTGGCCCAAACTTCCGGAGGCGGAATATTTAAGATGTTTATATCATTTTCCAGGCAAATGTCTACAATTTGATTCTTTCGTTCGGTGGGAATTGTATAGCTGGCAAAAATAATCTCATCCAGTTCATGTTTAACAATCAGTTCCTCCAGATTCTGTGCATTCAAAATTTTAACTCCATCGATTGTTTTGCCAACTTTACGCAAGTCATCATCAACAAAGGCAATAATGCTTTTATTAATTTTATTATCATGATCGAAAGTGCGCTTAGTCGCTAAACCAGCTTCACCCGCCCCATATATAATGATCCGTATTTTATCCAGACTGGAGTTTTTTATGTACATAAAAAAATACTTCACGAGGATTCTATAGGTAATTAAAAAAAGAAAGGTAAGCAGAGAGTAAATGATAATAGTTACAATACTGATAAAAGCTTCATTTTTAAATGCAATGAGTAAAGCATTAATAAAAAAAATACCAATTGAACTCGCTAAAACAGAAAATAGAATTCTGAAGGAATCCTGGGCTGAAGTGAAGCGAACAATTCCAGCATAAGTTTTTAAGTTAACAAAAACTAAGGTATTCACCACCACTACCACTACAATTGCCTGGTATAATGCCAAAGCATTAATATCTTCAATAATAAAGTTATTCTTTAATATCTTAGCCAATACCAAAGCAAAAATACTTAAGCCTAAATCGATGGTAAAAATAACCCAACGTGGTACGATTTCAATCTTGGAGAACATCTTCTTTTCTTTAATATACGTCTTTATAAAATTAACAATAATTGCACCAATTCGTTAAATTTTCGGGGGCAATACTCGGTATTACATCTAAGTCTTAATTATTAATTAAGTTAAACTGTCTCCAGTTGCTTATCCAGTTGGATAAGCGAAAATACATTTTTTATTATGGTGAACACCCTTTTCAATTCCTCAGTCGTTAAGTTAGACCCAGAAGGAAGGCATAAACCATTGTTAAATAAATATTCAGAGAAACCATTACCATAAAAATGTGAATCTTTAAAAACTGGCTGTAAATGCATAGGCTTCCATAATGGTCTGCATTCGATATCATCAGCTTTTAAAGCCTCAATGATATGTTCTTTAGTAACCCCTTGAGATAATATCGGATCAATTAAAATTGTCGTTAGCCAACGGTTTGAAAAATAACCAACAGGCTCTTCCAATAAAGAAAGGCCAGCTAAGCCGCCTAATTCTCTCTTATAGGTCTCAAAATTTTTGCGTCTATAAGCGATGTGAGCATCTAAGACTTCCATTTGTCCGCGACCTATTCCTGCGGATATATTACTCATCCGGTAATTGTAACCAATTTCACTATGCTGGTAATGAGGCGCCGCATCCCTTGCTTGGGTAGCTAGAAATCTCGCTTTGTTGATATGCCCTTTATGGTTTGATAATAATGCACCACCGCCGGAAGTTGTTATTATTTTATTACCATTAAAAGATAAGACACCTAAAACGCCATAACTCCCCATCATTTTGCCATTGATGTTAGAACCTAATGCCTCGGCCGCATCTTCTATAACTGGTATATCATAAGTTCTAGCTATGGACATAATTTTATCCATTTTTGCAGGCATTCCATATAAGTGTACGGGTATAATTGCTTTAGGCTTCTTTCCCTGAGCCGTCCTGTCTTTAATGGCTTTTCTTAGTAAATCCGGGCACATGTTCCAGGTATCTTTCTCGCTATCCACAAAGACTGGTTTGGCGCCTAAGTATGCAATGGGATTGGCACTAGCAGAGAAGGTCATGGTTTGACAAATTACTTCGTCACCTGGTTTAACACCTAACATGATCAGCGCCAAATGTAAAGCCCCTGTACCTGAACTTAAAGCAGCAGCATAATTGGTTCTAGTATACTTAGCTAAATCTAATTCAAAGTTGTCTACATGAGGGCCTAATGGAGCAATCCAATTCGATTCAAATGCCTCATTTACAAATTTTTGCTCTGTCCCCCCCATGTGAGGTGAAGAGAGCCAAATCTTATTTTTCATTTTTATACGGTATACTATTAATAATTCTTCCTGGGTTACCGACCACTACAGCATAATCCGGCACATCTTTTATTATTACCGTACCAGCACCTATAGTAGCCCATTTGCCAATTTTCAAACCCTGTAACACGCAAGCCCCAATGCCAATTTGGGTACCTTCTGCCACACTAACATTGCCGGCCAAAGCTGCCTGAGGTGATATGTGAACAAAGTCACCTATCTCACATTCATGATCTACAGACGCATTGGTGTTGATAATCACATGCCTGCCAATTTTACAATCAGCGTTAATTGTGGCATTTGGCATGACCACTGTACCTTCATTCAAGGTTACTGTGGAAGAAACCACGCTTTTTGGATGTACGGCGATACCATATGGGCCGTTTACTCTCGCCGCTATCTGACTCCGAATTTTATTATTACCGATAGCAATAATTACTGCCCCTCTGTTAGAATGGTTGTATGTGTGGGTATCACCGTTTATGGTATAACCGAGAAAAGAAGTCAATTTTTTATTGTCGTCCCATACACCTGAAATAGACAAACTATTCAATTTGAGGATATCAACTATAACTTTTGCATGACCGCTTGCTCCTATAATATGCATCTAATTTCCATTAAATTTTTCCATGGTAACCGAGGTTTTAGATGAAATGTTTTCCTTCACCACTACCTTCTTTATAGTTAACAAGATGATTTTCAAATCTAACCAAAAATTAAGATTATTTATATACCAAACGTCAAGTTTAAATTTTTCATTCCAGGAGATGGCATTTCTACCATTAATTTGCGCCCAACCGGTTATTCCAGGCCTAACTTCATGACGCCTAAACTGTTCGCTGGAGTATAATGGCAAATATTCAGGAAGTAAGGGCCTTGGTCCAATCAAGCTCATTTCACCTTTAATCACGTTAATTAATTGAGGAATTTCATCCAGAGATGTTTTTCTTACAAAGGCACCAATTGTGGTTAAACGTTGGGCATCAGGCAACAACAATCCATCAGAACCCCTTCTTTCGTTCATGGTCTTGAACTTGATAATTTTAAATAAAATACCTTTCTTTCCTGGTCTCCATTGAAAAAAAAAGGGCTTCCCATCATTCGCAAAATATAAAAAAAGTGTAATTGCTACGAATACCGGCGATAACGCGATTAGACCTGATAAAGCCATGATCAAGTCAATTGGCCGTTTAAGGTAGTTTTTATAGAACATTGTTTTTCCTTAAGAAGTATTGATATTCTTTTAAAATTAAACCCCAAATTTTTTGTTGATCATATCTTTCTACAATCAACTTTCTGGCATTTAAACACATCACTCCATACAGCTCTGTATCCACAAAAATTCGTTCCATCGCATTTTGGAGTGCTACTGTATCTTTTACTGGTACAATCAAGCCATTCTTTTCATTTTCAACAATTTCATTGCAACCATTAATATTGCTAACAATGCAGGGCAAACCAAAACAACCTGCTTGCATAGGTACATTGGGGAAACCTTCCCTGTAACTAGGGAATGCTAAAGCTTTGCTTAAGGCCAAATAAGGTTTAACATCATTTTGATAGCCAACATGGATGATAGCAGGGTTATGATGGATCTCATTTCGACACACATTAGATAGGGGATCTAGATCACTTTCTTCCGGGCCAACCAATAATAACCTCAACTGAGGATATTGAATTGCAAGTGTGGAGAAAGCCAAAACCAATTCCTCTATTCCTTTGTCTTTAACTAATCTTCCCACAAAAACAAAGATAAAATGATCTGCTGATAGCTGGTGTTTTTCCTTTAGTGCCTCAACCTGAATATTAATATCAGGTGTGGATTCAAAAAGCTTGACATCTATTCCATTACTGCTCCCATTTCCAATGACCTTTAAATGTGAAGCATCGGTATATCCAGCATTAACAATAAAATCCTTTAAATTACTTGAATTCGGATAAACACGATTCGCACAAGCATAGGTTACTTTTTCAACCGTCTCAAGAATTACTCGTTTTATACCTTTAGTTTCCATAAGAGGCAATCCTGCCACGGTATGCAACCTCACTGGCACGCCAGCAATCCGGGCAGCCAACATACCCAACAGACCAGCCTTTGGTGTATGGGTATGAACAATATCTGGTTTTACTTGCTTAAATATTTTTATTAATTCATATAAAGATTTCAGGTCGGCAAATGGTGAAATCACCCTGGTCATATTCACCGCAATGTATTTTGAATTTTCTTTTTTTTCCAAATTCAACTGCCCATCAAACGGCGAAGAGATCATTGATACCTCAAAGCCATTATGACTCATGAATTCCATTTGCCCGGCAATCAATTTTTGTAAGGAAAGTGGTACTGTCGTTATTCTAATTAGTTTGGGTTTCATGTAGTTCTTGCATATTTAAACTCTCGAAATCAAATGTCTCTTTACAATATTTATATGTATCTAAAATGTTTTTGAGTTTTTTTAAGGCTCCCTGAGGATCGATGCCAAAATTATGTGGGTGCCACCAGAGATGATATACCTCTGCCTTTTTCGCAGCTTCGATCATTTCTTGTTTGATACGCTGTAAATGAATATTGTTTAAAAATTGTATGTGATGTTGAGGACGCAAGAACCGACTAGCCGGCTGGCATAAAGGACTTTCTAACGTAAGTATATCTTTGTTATAGCTTTTACTACTAAATGGCAGGTAAGCATCGGCAGTGCGGAATAGTTTTGTTTTAATTGTCGTCGGTTTCATCGTGTCCCAATACCAGACTGAAGGATTTGATCTAACTGAATCGATGCCTTGCTTGGTACAGCTCCTCAGATAATCTATGTTAAATTGATTTCTCGGAAAAACAAGTGATTTAAGACTGATGTTCATACTTTTAGCTAACTCAGTTGCTTTTTCAAGGTCAGCTTCAAATTGAGCCTCATTTTGACCAGATTCTAAACAATAATAGTGGGAATAAGTATGCGTCCCTATTTCTTGAAAGTCAAGTTCCTGAATTGCCCTTATCAAATGGGGAGCAAAGAAATATTGGTCATAACCGGCTTTTCGGTGAGCTTGTCCGAACTGATAAGGGTTCAAATTTTGGTTATCATATGTTGGTAACATCCGAGGTATATTTTCCTGCCATTCTTCCCAATTCCGATTAAATAACATTCCTACAGTTGCCCAAGTAACGTGGATATTATATTTTTCAAATAATTCCAGCATCAGCGGAATTGCTTTCAAGGTATTGTCAAAATAGGCTACCTTGTCCTTCACATTGATATGGTCAAATATTCCCCACACCAATTCAAAATCCAGTGAAATGACTAAAGCACCTCCTTTTATATTTTCTCTATGCATTTAAACAGTTAATTTTGGTTTCATTTGCTCTTTACGTTTTCGAATACGCATCACTGCTTGATATCGCTCCTCTGCCAGGAAATAATAAATCACAAAGAAACCAAAGTACATTACCATGGACTTCTGTCGCATCATAATCCCAAGGTTAGACATGATAAAAGTCATTGCAAAAGAAGCAAGTAAAAATATGATGGCTGACATGATGACCAGGTAAGGTGCTTTCTTCATGAACCTAAAAAACCGTTTATTGCAAATTTTAAAAAACAACAACAGGTATAAAAGATTTTCTACAGAACTAAATAAACCCAGTACACCTGGCGAATCGACAAAAAGAGGCCTAAACCAGAAAGTAAAAAGTTTCACCGGTACCGGATAATTACTCATGTTAACGCCAGAACCAGATGTTGAAAGGCCACTTGCTCTTTTTTGGGAAAAGGTACCAAAGTCTTCTATTACGTTTTCAGAATCCTGAAGATTTGCCACGGCTAAGATTGAACTGCTAAATACCACCAAAAATCCCAGAGATGCTATGATGATAAAAATCTTGATCGAGGTGCTAATTTTACCTTCTCCAATCATTAATCCAGTCATTACGCCCAAAAGGACAAAAAACATCACATGAGGCCTAACCATGTATATAAAAAATCCACCAATTAATAAAGGGATAATTCTTTTTGACGGAAATTTGACAGCATAGGTGAAAAGCATTAGACCCATGAAAATAACAGATCCCTTCCCCAGAGATGCTGTCCAAAAATGCATATTTGGAAGGAAAAGCAATACTGTTAAAAGATCAAAACGACCAAACAGTTTTACTGGAACAGGTATATTCTCTCTGAAAAACAAATAGGCGTATACAAAACCTACATACCCCATCCATGAAAATAAAAGCATGGTGGCAATAAACGATAAACCCAGTTGAATAAATGGTGCGGCAAGCACATTCACAAATTGTGTCCCGGTTTGAAACCTGGAGGGCCAATCAGAACCCAGGGCATCTGCTACTGCATAATAATGCTTAGAATCTGAAGGGTTATAAGTTGCGTATAAAAAGTACACCAGGAAAAAGAGCAGGTGGTATCCATAAAGTAGGTTTAACAGCTTTTTATCAAAAAAGCGGTGCTTTTGAGCCAAAGAATTAAGAAGCACCTGGTTTACGCCAAAAAGTAAAATGAATAGAATAAAAAAACTAATCATATTAAAATAATTCTAAATCGCCCAATTGATACTGCCAATTGTCGATATCCTCTTTATAGCTTTGTAGTTCATTGCTATTTGTCAGGTCTCTAAATGTTAATTGTGGTCCGTAACTCCCATACAACCGCAAAGAAAACAAGCTTTTATCTACACACGAGATAATTAAACACCCTTTTTCATTCGCGGCCTGTAATAATATTTTCCTGATATTTTTATGCTCTGCGCCCTCATTAACAGAAATCAATTCCGCTACCCTTAGTTCGTTAAAATACTTATGTTTTTTCAGGTAAAAAGCAAGGTACCAATTTACACCAGATATGACCGTATATTTCTGAATTGGGTTTAGCTCATATCGCCAACGTAGATATCTAGCACTTTTAGGTGTAAAAAGCAATGACCCTACTGCTAGTTTATTATTATATGCAACGCACAGACTATCCAATTGCTTATCACTAATGGGGTTTCCAATGGCTATACGTTTTGCAAACATTACCATCGGCCAATACAAAAAGCTTGGCACTAAGGCTAATTTTATTTTATCAACAATGACCCAGCCCATCTTTAAATATCCAGGTCTGCTTTTATTATTTGGCGTATTAAAAATAAAACTATCCTGACTAGCACCAACTGTTGAAATCGCCTGTAATGTTAATTTTTTAAAAATTCCTTTTCCCTGAAAATCAGGATGAGTTGCAGTATCTACCGCACGGTAAGCCTGCCAGGTTTTAGTTCCAATTTGCCATTTCCATTGCATAAAGGCTCTTAATCCAATCAATTTTTCTTCTTCCTCTGCCAATAATACATATGATTTACCGAATGGATTTAATCTATGTTTGTAATCCCAGATCTGATCCGTTTTTTTTACTATACTTTCTCCCAGGCTAGATTTTAACAAATCAACCATGGAGGGTATATCATTTTCCGTGGATTCTTTAAATGTCATTTTTTATGTTTCAAATACAGCGACTCTAATTGAGTCACCATGGTAATCATACTAAACTTGTCGATTACCCGCAATCTTGCACTATGTTGTAAGGCAGTTAACTTTTCAGTGTTATTTAACAAATTTAAACAAAGAGGTGCTAATTCTTTCCAATTCTCCACCTCACAAGTGAGTCCATAACTACTATCGTGAATGACTTCTTTTATCCCCCCCGCTTTGGTAGCTACAATTGCACATTCCATACTCATCGCTTCCAATAACGCAATTGGTAAACCTTCAAACGATGAAGACATCATAAACACATCCATGGCTTCGTAATAAGGTTTAACCTCTGTTTGTAAGCCGGCAAAAACCACCCGATTCCCCAAATTCAACTGATCATGCTTAGTTTTCAATTCTGCTTCCAGCGGACCAGCACCAATAATCAATCCATATATATTTGGATTAGCTTGAATACACGTGCTTAAAATTTCTAACCAAAGGTCTAATCGCTTTTGAAAGCGAAATACCGCAACCGTTCCAATTACAAATGCGTTGTCAGGAATTCCATATTGACTTCTTATTTTCTGCCTGTCTGTTGTATTTGTACGTTCAAAAGAAACTGTGTTTACACCATTTAAAACCGTTTGTACTTGAATTGCCGGCGCTATGTTTTTCTTGATTGACAAAGTTACATCCTCAGACACCCCTATAGCTAAAGTTTGGCTGTTAAAACTTAAACGGTTAATCGATTTGG
Organism: Pedobacter sp. CAN_A7; assembly: GCF_015752175.1. Lineage (NCBI taxonomy): Bacteria > Pseudomonadati > Bacteroidota > Sphingobacteriia > Sphingobacteriales > Sphingobacteriaceae > Pedobacter > Pedobacter sp. CAN_A7. Next base: position 200,646 of record NZ_JADOUW010000004.1, read on the forward strand.
TAATATAATGATAACGTTCCTGTAAGTTATGTTCCGTGTACAAAACGGGCACACCCGTAAGCCAATGAACAAATCTGCTTACAAAGCCAGCCCAGGGCAAATGTGCATGAACTAAATCAATATCATGATCCTTTATATATTGCCTAATTTTGGAGTACTTAAAAAATAAGGCAATATTGTTTTTGGCAGGCAAGCAGGTTACTAGACCTCCTGCATTTTCAATGGTTTTAACCATTTGGTTCTTCCAAGGCAAGAAATAGATATAATGGAACTCATAACTGGTTTGATCATGCAGCTTTAGGGTTTCAGGAAGCAACATTTCGGCACCACCTCTTCCAAGGGACTTGATAATGTGAAGGACTTTAATTCTATTTTCCATTATCTAATGCTAAGATATTTTTGTAAACTTCTAAAAACCGCTGTGTTATTTTATGATTATCAAATTTAGTTACCACTTGTTGGTAGGCATTGTCAGTTAAATCTGCTGATTTTTCGGTCGTGTCACTATTCAAAATATTTATTACAGCCTCACTAAACGCAATCTCGTCATTCTTTTCAACCAAATAACCAGTATTACCGTTTTCTAGCACCTCCGAGATTCCACCTACATTGTATGCAACCACCGGCACTTGACAATATTGTGCTTCCAGAATCACACCAGGGAGCCCTTCAATGTGGCTTGGGAGAACAAAAGCAGAAGCCTGCTTTACGATTTCCAACACATCATTCCTGGAACCCAGAAAATGAACCTGACTTGTAATATTCAGGTCCTCTGCTAAGAGAGCAATTTCAGGCTGAAGTACACCTTTCCCTACAATAATCAATTGAACATTGGGATGAACAACTGCTATTTTCTTAAATATGTTCAACAAGCCTTTATGATTTTTTTCACGAACCAAACTTGCAACATTTACAATCACTGGGCCCCTCTTATAAATATGCTCGAGATCTATTGGCAATTTGCCAACTTCCTTCAAATTAATTCCAATTTCAACATTGGTCACGCATTTGCGTTCAAAATTAAAAGTTTCAATAAAATCTTCTTTACATAATCCACTCACTGAAATTACGTGGGCCACGCGGTCCATAAAAAATTTATTCAGTAAACGTTTAGGCGTGGAATTTATAAAATCACCAATTTTATTGGCGTTCCTAAAAACAATAGGGACACTCCATTTGAAAATTGTCTTTGAAAATACTGCAAACTTTAAGGTGTCAGCGGCATTCGCCTGAATAATATTGGGCTTGTATTCTTTTATTAAACTGGCAAACTCCTTCCAGCCATTAATATCATAAAAGCGTTTGCTTAAAGGCCTATCCAATTGAATTTTCGCACCTTGAAAAGGCATCTCTGAATCTCCTGGAAAAATACTGATTAGGATTACCTGATGTCCAATTTTTTCTAAGTGTGTAGACAATTGAGAAGCAAACATTTCTGCACCTCTATACTGGGACTTTTGTATAAGCTGAAATATAATCATTATTTATATTGAAGGATTTTTTTATAATAAACATCATATTTAGCTGCTATATTATTTATATCAAAATTTTGCACTGCATAAATGCGTGCTTTTGCCCCCATGATCTTGCCTTGTTCATGATTTTCAATCATCCATTTCATTTTATTAGCCAAATCAATATGATCCTTTAATTTGAAAAATAGCCCAGTATCCATATTCTGGATCTGCTCATTAAAAACTGGAATATCAGAAACAATAATTGGTTTCGCCGAAAACATAGCCTCAACCAAGGCACCACCCTGACCTTCGTAATGTGAAGGAAAAATAAAGGCATGTGCTTGTTGTAGTAAGTTGGGAATGTCGTCTCTATTCCCTAAAAATTCTACATTTTTAATATCTAAGTTTTTTGCATGTAGCTTTATCTCACTAGCATCAGCTCCATCACCCGCTATCTGACAAATGAATTTTAAATCTTTGTGTTCAGTATTCAAATAGGAGACTGCGTTCAACAGGTCTATATATCCCTTCCTTTTTAAAAGCCGAGCGACTGTGATAAAAATATAATTATCTACAACAGAGGGCTGTTCTGGCTTATAACGATTTAAAGACCTACCACGATAGATTGTTTCTATTTTGTTCCTTTTTATAGATAATGCCTTAGCGTTGGAATCCGCTATCGAGGAGGTAATTGATGTGAAATAATTAACTCGTTTAGCTGTTATGCGATCAACAAAACGTATAATATTTAATTTAATATTTCTTAGGAAAGTCTGGTCAGCATAACGTTCTTTAGAATATGAATCATTCACAAATGCACCTAATAGTAAAGAAGATTTAGGAAGCTTTACTAGTCTAGCAAGAAGTTCACTTTTGAATAGATGTGCATGAACAATATCGGGCCTAATGGAACTAACTAAAGTTTTATACTTAGTGATTCCTGAAAAAATCCAATTTGAAGAATATCTATTCAAATTAAGCTCGTAAACAACAATATTATGCTTTGTGAATTCCTCCTTTAAATCATTTTTATCAGAAAAAAGTGTACACACAATTGGCTCAAAATCTTTGAGTGAGCTAGCGATTTCTAAAATGCTTTTCTCTGCACCACCCGTTTGAAGCGAGTCAATTAAAAAGAGGATTTTTTTCATAATAAAAGAGTAGTCTTGCTAGGAATTTTGAAGATCTATTCAAAATTTAAGGATTTCGGTAAATTTAATCATAAGTATTATATCTTTTATACAGTAATTTCGTAGTATTAATACACATACCTATTAAGCTATCTACGATTTTATTTTTTTTAAACTAATTTTTGCACTATAAACACATAATCTAATGAGCTTCTTGAAGGTTGGCTTAGTAGAAAAAGCTTTTAGCAAGAATTTGAAGGAATCACTATACTGCCCTACTACATAGGCATTGTAACCAACTGCCCCCTCAAAGTTAGATCTAAAAACTTTTTTATCTAATAAGAAATCGGCATGCTTCTCCAACATATATTTAGTACCCAAATACTTCATTTTTGAATTCCCTCTTATCCTCTCCCCTAAATGTATATGTATCTTGATTAATGGTTTGTAAACATTTGTTATTTCGCCTTTTATCTCTTGAATAAATGGTATCAATCTAAAAGATAATTCGGTATGTTGACTAGACTGAAGCTCGTCATCGAAACCACCAATTTCGTCAAAAATATCCCTTCTAATGATAAATACGCCACCATTGGTCATTTTATAATCCTGTTGCCCAAATAATTCAATTTTAGGTGCGGGTAGACTAATAGCTATTAAACGCCCGGAGTGGTCTACAATTTCGCTACCACAGCATATTAATTGTACATTAGGTACAGCAATATGCCTACTAATCTCATCAAGCCAAGATGGGTAAGCTTCATCGTCACTGTCTAAAAAGGTCACCCAATTCCCACTACTATTTTTAACACCGATGTTTCGACTCTTTGCTGCACCTGAATTTTCTTTCTTAACATATTTAATACGGTTGTCAACCAAAAATGGGCTTATTATTTGCTCTGTTTGATCGGTACTCCCATCATCAACTATAATTAGTTCCCATTTCATATAAGTCTGAGCAACTATGCTTTCAATGGCACGTTTAATAAGATGTGCCCTGTTATATGTTGGTATAATTACTGAAAATATGTTTATATCACTCATTGATTGCTCTTTATAATGGTTAGATACCGATAGATTAATTTTTCGCGTGTATCAACTTGAAATTTGAAGACTGTAAATTTTGGTAATTTTCATAAATCTTATGCCAGGAGATTGGATATTTTTTAAAATCATCCTCTTTTATGTAGAAAGATCTTAAACATATATCTTCAGGAAGTATTTGTCTAAGCGTATCAAATGCGGTAGTTACAAATGAACAAATATACTTTGGGTTCTCTTCTTGAAAAGATAATAGCAATTCTATTGGCATATTTGATGTAACTAAGATTAAACCTAGTGCAATTACCTTATCAATATTTTCCTTTGTTTCATTTGGATGAGGCAAATAATAAAAAACCTCTACTGCGTCCAAATGATCTTTGATATCCTTTATATTTTTTGAATAATAAGATTGTTCCATGTATCCATATTCCACCAAAGGACTACCTAATATCAACATGGTATTTTCTTTTATTTTTTTAATCGGAAAACCTTTTTTAAAAAAAGAAAAATCACATGTAATAATATTATCAACATCCCTCACATTAATATGTGGGTAACTGGTAAAAAAAACAACCTTATTCGGAGAAGACAAATTATAGTTAAATAGAAATTTTAAGGCAAGTCTAATTGATGGATTACGATATTCATAATTGCTAACACGCTTTTCAGCAATAGCAACTGTAGAATTCCCCTCATCTAAAAAGACGCTTTGAACGGCATTAATTTGATTTACAATGTTTAAATTAATTTCGCTTAAATAATTGCCCAATATGAGGGTCGAACAACTTCTCACTCCAAACCAATTAATTATTTCTTTTGAAATTTTCATCTTATTCCACATCAAAATATATGAGCGATTTGTCTGTTTTAAACACCAGTATTTTACATCTACAAAACCGTATTTAATCAAAATTTGCTTATAATCTGAAATGCTATTTTTCTTCTTTTCGTCGTAGTAAATTGCTAATTTTACATTACGGGGCTCGATTTTAGCAATATGAAGATATTCTAATAACCTAATTATATGAAACATCTGCCCATTTAGGACCACATAACCTTTGGATTCTGTGTTACTCATACTTCCCATTAAATTATTTTTAAACATTTCCTTAACTTCTATAACTACAGTCTAAATTCTTAAATGTAAATTAGGCATACATCAATTTTTTGATAATTTTCGATCAAAATTTCACAAAAGACTTTAAATATTTTGGATATTGGCTAAACAGCTTTAAATAATTTACGACTCTATCGAAAGGATTTTTTGATACCGCAAGGATATGTCTATTAATGATTATTTTCATGGAAGCGGCATCAACATTGTCATAATTTCTAAAGTTCTCAAACACCGCTGAATGAAAAACTGCACGAGTTTTAGTACTCATATTTTTGATTCTGTTTAAGGAATGGACTCTTCTAATCGCAACTGCACTTTCAATAGTTCCAGGAACCAAGACACCAAAAAAAGCAAGCCTGTACCATAAATCAGTGTCCTGATGAAGTAATAATGAAACATTAAATAAACCTGTTTTACTAAACAGACTTTTTCGAATTGTTATTGCGTCAGTAGTAAACCTGCCCTCAAGTTTAACAAGTTTACGTAACAGAAATTCAGGGTCTACCCGCTCCTTAAAAGTCGTCAATTTTCCAGCAATTAGGCCTTCACCTTCCACAAAGAAACCAGTAGCACCATAAACGCCATCTATATTAGGATCTTGAAAAAGCACCCGTTCTTGCTCAAATCGGTTGGGAAGGTAATAATCATCTGCATCCAGAAAGGCCACAAAATCAAATCTAGCATTTTGGATGCCTAAATTTCTACTGGCTCCAGCGCCAAAATTTCTGCCGTTAGGGTGTTGAAAAAATTTAACTTTTTCATTGGCTTTTTCTAATTCGCGACATATCTGAATAGAATTGTCTGGAGAGCCATCTTCAATTAAAATAACTTCTCCCACTTCATCAAACTTTAATACTGATTCTACACACTGTAATAAGTAGTGCTCTGCATTATATACTGGGATAATGACGCTGACCTTGAAAAAATCTTTAACTTTCATAGAGATAATAATATGGTCCCGTATACAATTTTACAGCCCAAATGCGGGAAATTGATTTTACTAAGAATTTATATTTATTTTCTTAAGCATTCTTTTAACGAAGGTATCTGATTCAGGGTTTTCTTCCGCATAATAACCACCGTAACCATACCCGTAACCATAACCATAACCTTGTTGTGGCTGAATTCCATTTAAGACAATAGATAATTTAGGGAATTTCTTTTCTCTATATAAATCGTTTACCAATCGCAATGATGAACGATAAGAGTAATTTGGTCTTATCACAAACAATGATATATCCGCAAATTTTGCCATACTCAGGGCATCAGCAACTAACCCAATGGGTGGTAAGTCTAAAATTATATAATCGAAATTTGCGTTTAAATAGGCCATTAATTCCTCCATGCGTGAATTAATAATTAATTCCCCGGGATTAGGGGGTATCGGACCTGAATTCAACAGAAAAAGATTTGGATAATTCTCAACGGGTTGGATAATATCAGTAGGATTAATAGTTTTCTGGACCAAGTAACTAGAAATTCCAAGTTTATTATGAATTCCTAAATTTTTGGAAAGCATTGGTTTCCTCAAATCAAGCTCTAAAATGGCGACTTTTTTATTACTGATGGCTAAGCTATTTCCTAAATTTAAACTTAGAAAGCTCTTTCCTTCACCACTCATTGTTGAGGTAACCAGAAAAACTTTTTGTTCTTCGTTTGCACTAATAAACGAAAGATTAGTCCTTATGGCTCGCAATTGTTCAGCTATCGCAGTTCTATTGTTAGCGGAAATCACTATTGGTTGATCTGAATTGCTAATTCCAAGCTCACCTAAAATTGGAACACTCGTGCCATTTTCAATTTCTTTTCTAGTTTCAATCCTCTGATTAAGAAAAACCCTAAGAAATATAATTAACGTTGGCAATAATAGTCCTACTAATGCTGAAATGGCATATACTTTTGAAGGTATGGGATCAACCAGCCCTTCATTTAAAATGTCATCGACCGTCCTAGACCTGGCACCATCCGAAGAAACCAACTGTATTTCAGTTTCTTCTTTTTTCTGGAGTAAAAATATGTATTGACTCTCTTTGATATTTAGTTTCCGACTTAATTCTACAAACTGTTTTTCTTTCTCAGGTAACGATTGGAATTTATTTGATATTTTATTCTCCTGAGTCCTAACATTGTTGTCTAGCGCCGCGAATTGCCTTTTTATATTTCCAATATTTTTTAGTATACTATTTTTTATATCTTTCAGTTGTTCACTAATAGGGGCTAATCTGGGATCTTCACTTGTTCCAGAATTTTTTATCATTTGCTTTTTAAAAACTAACTCATTATAAGCAGCAACTTGGCCTGCTAATACAATATCTTGAATGCCATTTGCTGATGCAACTATTTCATCATCACTTGATGCCTTCTTTAAACTACTTTCTACCAAGCCTAACAATTGGTCCTGATAATCATTTGTACCTTTTTGTACATCAAGGGTTTGTAAATTACCTAATAGTTCTGTAGCAGTTGCTGAGACATCGTAGATCTTATTATCTGCTTTAAAATCCTTAACTTGGTTTTCCTGTTGACTAAGTTCGGAACTTACCGTCTTTAAGCGATCACCTAAAAAAACTAATGCCCTTCTTATTGCCTGACTTTTATATTCTATATAAGAAAGGTTATATGTATCAATGAGCACATTGATGTACTGATTAGCACGCTCAGGCATCTCATCAATAATAGAAATTTTTAAGAGACCTACACCACCATTAGGTACTGGCTGTATCGTTAGTTGGCTTATATATTTTTTAAGCGTATTTAATCGGCTTACAAATTGCAAGCTATATTCCTCACTAGAAATATTTTTACCAGGCTTCCTATTAATTATTACAGTGTCTTGATTTATTATAAGTGGCACACCATAGTTACCAGTACGTTGTACTCCTTCCTCAGAAATAATATACTTATTATTGGTCAGATTTAACTTATATAGCGCACTAGTTTTGTTAGGCCTATGCTTCTTAACTTTAATATCTACAGGAAGGGTTTCATTTAGAATCGGCTGATCTTTTAGCGCTCCAGATCTAATCACATTAATATCTAATTGTAGCGAATCCACAACTTGTCCATTAATTTTATTTGATTTTAGAATAAAGATCTCATTACTAACCGCTGATTCTTTTTTATCAGAACTGTTAATTAGACCAGCATTTGCTAGAATATCATTTGCACCAGTTTGAAGCTCAGCCCCACCTACTAATATATAACCCGAAATTTGGTATTTATATGTTGAATATCTTAAATACAAGAAGGCACTACATAACGCTATTAACAGCGCCATAATAATCCAAATGTAATTTGATTTTAGTTTTGAAAGAAAATGATTGAAATCAAAAGAATTGCTTCCCTGCTGTTGTGTATTATCTTCGAAAAGATCTTCCATTCGGATTTGTAATTAATTTAAAACCTACTAAATATTGCGATGAGCCCTACAGCTAAAGTGATCATTGAAGTATAAAAACGAGTCTCTTCACTAAATCTACGACTATCTCTTGGTTGCACATAGATCACATCGTTATGCCTGACCTGAAACAGTTCCGCGTCATAAAGGATATCTTTTTTGCGAAGATCAACTTTGAAGATTGTGCGTTTGCCATTATAGTCCCTATAAATTTGAATATCGTACCTTTTTGCAGAGGTGGGAAGATCACCAGCAGCTCCAAGAGCATCTAAGAAAGTCGTGCGTTGAAGTGGAAGTGTATAAGTTCCAGGCGATCTTACTTCTCCAAGCACTGTAAATTTTATTTGGAAAAATTTGACACTAATTAACGGATCCTTCAAATATTTAGCAAGTAATATGGTTAGACTATCCTTTAATTGCATTGCAGTTAAACCCGAGGCGGCGACCTTTCCTATATAAGGAAATTCAATTGTACCATCTGGAGCTACTAAATATCCGGAAGTCTCCGAATTTCCCTGATTTGATGTACCAGCACCACTTTGTGATATGCCACCATAAGTATTAAATAATGCCGCAGCAGCTGGATCTTGAGCCCCTATTATTATGGCCAGCCTATCACCGTCTTGTACATATCGCTCAACTTGTGGCATGTGAGGTAATTCTACACGATTACTATCTGGAAGATCATTAAAATACCTCAACTCCTTCGTTGCTGTACAAGAGCTTAGTATAATTGGTATGAGAATTACCCAATAAAATATTTTTTTCATTTAGTCGTAGACGATGTATTACTTAATCATGACAAAGATAATATTTAGCAGGACATTTTGGAGATCTTTAAACAGTAATTAACCATCTAAATGAACTCTAATGAAAACCGCTGACCTTTTCTCAAATCGGATTTGGCGGTTTTCCCTATGATTTCATGGTAGTATCTAGGATGTAACCCATAGCCAGGCCTAATCGAACGCACATTAGCTTCTGTAAACACTTCACCAGCTTTAACATCAGCTACAATATACAAGGATCTGGAAAACTCTTTTCCTTTCGCCTGCTTTTCCGTCAACTTATAGTCAATGACACCAATTGCTTTTTCAGTTTCCCTAACGGCCTTAACCATATCAGTAAACTCTTGTTCATTCATAGAAAACGAAGCATCTGGACCACCGATGGAACGGTCTACTATAAAGTGCTTTTCAATAATCTTGGCCCCGAAGCAGGTAGCAACTATAGGAACCGTGTTTCCAATGGTATGATCTGACAAGCCACTGATTACGCCATATCGTTCAGCCAAGTCCTTCACCATTATCATATTGGCCTCATTTATAGGGGCTGGATAACTAGAGGTACATTTCAACAGCGCAATATTCGTGTTACCCACTTTTTTACATGCCGCTAATGCCAATTCAATATCTGCTTCTTCAGCAATACCTGTAGAGATAATAACAGGTTTCCCTTTTGATGCCACGTATTCTATTAATGGAATATCTGTAATCTCAAAGGATGCAATTTTATATGCAGGTGTATTTAAATCTTCTAGCAAATCAACGGAAGAAAAATCAAATGGTGATGAAAAACACACAAGCCCCTCCTCTTCTGCAGCCTTAAACAATTGCTCATGCCACTCCCACGGAGTATAAGCTTCCTTGTATAGGTCATGTAGGTACTTACCGTCCCAAATCGTTCCTTGATCTAGTTTAAAATCATCATTACGGGCATCAATAGTAATCGTATCTGCGGTGTAGGTCTGCAATTTAATGCAATCCGCACCGGCACGTTTAGCGGCTTTGATCGTATCTAATGCATTTTGTAAACTCCCGTTATGATTTGCTGATAATTCAGCTATAATAAAAACCGGACTATTAGCATTTATTTTATATGACCCTATTTTCATAATTAATATCTTTAAAAAATTTATAACCTTGGTTATCAGGTGTTTTTTTATACCCTAATCGCTCAAATGCTTTCACTGATGCAATATTATCTTTCATAACCATACCCACTACTCTGGAAATTTCAATTGGGGAATCTTTCAATAAATGTAATATGCCATGTTTTAATAAAAAAAGACCCAAGCCTTGATTGTGATAAGCGGGATCGATTAAATAGCTTATTAAAGCAATTGTTTCTGTGATGTCATATCGTATTGATCCAACGGTCTTACCATCAATAACGCCAATATAATAGAAGCAGTCTTTACTGGCTATTTTATTTAAATACCATTTGGTGTGATCGACTAGGGGTATATTGGCTTTACTGAAAGAGAATGCCCGTATAGTTTGATCATTTGCCCAATTGAATGTAGTGAGGAGGTCCCCTTTATTAGCTCTAGTTAAAGTTAAAGATTCCTCAACCAATAGCTGTTTAAATAGCTTTGATATTCTTATCCCTGATTTCCCATCTATTAATCTATTTTCAACTTGTTCTTGAACCATTGCAAGATCAAGCGAGCGTTTGATGTCACTACCCTTAAAGCTACCGGCACTAATAAATGCGCCGAGCGCTAAATAATTATCATGTGTCAGTTGTTGATTTTCAACATAAAGACCGGATATCACCTTACATCCTGTAGCGAGTGCTTCTTGTAAAACTCCACTAGCAGGGACAATGGCTAACCCACAAACGGACATTAAATCACACATTTCAGTTTCCGAAATAGAATGATGTAAATGAAATCTTTTATCACGCTCAACTGCTGGCTGAAGCGTTTCCAAAAATCGATAGGCAGAACCTAAAACAATGTTAATTCGCCTGAATCTTTTATCCCCTATTAGAACATTCACCACCTCCTGAGTAATGTTCCTGGGATCAGCGCCGCCAAAACATACAAAAACATCCAATGTAGACCTGTTAAGGTTACTTTTCTTTGCAGCCTCTAAAAATACTGGCCTAAGTAAAACGTAGTCCAAACCAAAAGCATATATTGCACCTATTTGTGCGTGATATAATCCTGAATCGACATGAGGAGCATGATTAAGAATGACATCTGCATAAAAATCTTTATCATTCAAATCATCAATGCACAACAATTTAGCCCCAGTCGCCTTGATCGTTTTTTGGTAATCGGAATCCAAGTCATAATGATCCAATACCACAATGCAGGAAGCATTAACAGCGGTTAAAAATTCCGCTTCCTCATGTATCATCAAAAGACCAAAACCTAATTCAACGATCTCTTTCGAAATATTTGCAGGCGATTGTTTACAGAAAAAGGTAATATTAAAAATGTCCTTTAACATTTGTGCCAATGCGATACATCTAACGAGATGTCCTAGACCGATTGACGATGATCCATCTACACGGATGTAAACTGCTGGTTTCATGTTGTCTTCAACTTATATTTTAATTCTGCCAAGACCCAGTCGGATAAGCAATCTATATCCTGTACTTCTTCTTCGGGCAAAACTATTGAGCCAGTATTGTTGGTAAATAACGACCCGGTAATCAGTCTGGGTTTATACCAGTACCATTGCCCGGCATCATGATAAGCAGCTTTAAAATCTTGAGACCGACTGCTTTGGTGTTCTGGCCAGATCATTTGCGTACGTCCATCCTGAATTTCCAAGGCACGCCATATTGGATAAGAAAACGCAGTCACAGGAAAAACAGTATCAAGTTCTTTTTCTATTAAGAGCTTGTATCCTTCAATTAATGACTGACTGTTTAACAAGGGTGCCGTAGGATAAATGCAGCAAATGGCCTCGTATGACATTCTAAAACGTTTCTGATACTCTAATTCTACCTCTTTTAACACTGCTATGGTTGTGGCATGATCGTCAGCATTATGAATACTTCTAATAAAGGGAACGCTGGCACCATATGCTCGCGCAATTTCAGCAATTTCCTCATCGTCAGTAGAAACCATCACCTCATCAAAAATGCCGCTGCTTATGGCCGCCTCAATAGAATAAGCGATGATAGGTTTCCCCAAAAAATCCTTAATGTTCTTTCTTGGAATCCTTTTGCTTCCTCCTCTTGCTGGAATTATTGCTAATTTAGACACTATAATAACCAATTATTTTTTCGATGACGAATTTCTGTTCATCTTCGGTTAACGTTGGAAACATGGGCAAACTTATACAGTTTCTATAATATTCCTCAGCATGTGGAAGGTCACCTTCTTTCCATCCCAAAGACCTGTAGTAAGGCATTAAATGACACGGAATATAGTGGATTTGAGCAAAAATATGATGGTTTCGCAAATGGTTATATAATCCCAGACGATCTGCCACTTCTAAAATGTATAAGTGATAAGCATGGCCCTCAACAACCTTCGATTGGCCTTTTAAAAAACTCTTCCCTTCGAATGCCTGTTCATATGTTGCAGCTATGCCTCTTCTCTTGATAATGCCATCATCAGCTCTGTTCAACTGACTTAAGCCTAAGGCAGCTTGAAAATCAGTCAAACGGTAATTATATCCCAAGGTTTGCATTTCCATATACCAATTTGGATAGCTATCTGTACCGCCAGCAAATTGAATACTGTTAGTATATTCATCTTCCACTTTGGTAATCCCGTGTGTCCGCAATTGAAGCAATTTCTGATAAAGAGCTTTGTCGTTCGTAGTAATCATTCCTCCTTCACCACAAGCAATATGTTTGACAGGATGGAACGAAAATATAGCTAATTCAGCATATTCACCATTTCCACAGCGTTGCTGCTGTTTATTATTATCAATAAAATAGCCTCCTGGTGCATGGCAAGCATCCTCAATGATCCATAATCCATAATCATCCGCAAGCTTTCTAAACGCTTGAAGATCTACTGCACGGCCACCGAAATCTACTGGAATAATACCTTGAAAGGTTCCCTTTTCCGCCGAAGCTAATAGTTTCTCCACCGATCTAATATCCAGTAAATAAGTAGTTGGATCTATATCTGCGAAAACCACTTCGCCACCGCAATAGCGCACGCAATTTGCAGATGCTGCAAATGTTATTGGTGTGGTAATTACCTTATCCCCTGGCTTAACGTTCAATGCCAAAGTACTTAGGTGCAGTGCAGCAGTACCATTTGCGACTGCAACAGCATACTTACTACCTATATATTTTGCAAAAGCAGCCTCAAATTCAACAATTTTTGGCCCTTGTGTTAAATAATCTGACGTCAATGTAGCAATTACCGCTTGAATGTCTTCATCGGTAATGTTTTGACGGCCATATGGAATAGCTTTGTTTTCCATTATAGTACGAAACTTGAATCTACGTGTTCTTTAATTAGATTTCTTAAGCTTTCTACTGTTTCCCATTCTGTATTGTCACCAGAATTATATGCAAAACCTGGCTCCACTAACTTGGCATTAAACCTTGCTTTAAAATCGTTTAGTTTCCAAGTATGTGTTGCGGGCAGAATAGTGTAATACTTCCCTAAATCGTAAGTGTAAAAAGAATCAGAAGGTGTAATCATTTCCTCATGTACTTTTTCACCTGGCCTGATACCAACAACTACTTGCTCACAGTTTGGCCCAATTGCTGTAGCCACATCTGTAATTCTGTAGGATAAGATTTTTGGAATAAAAATCTCACCACCCCAGGCATGTTCTAAAGCATGCATGACCATCTCCACCCCACCATCAAGAGATATATTGAATCGTGTCATGTTAACATCTGTTATCGGAAGTTTTCCTTCCTTTTTTTTGTTAAGGAAAAATGGGATAACCGAGCCATTCGATCCCATAACGTTTCCGTATCTCACCACTGAAAAGCGGATTTCTTTACTACCCTTTATATTGTTAGCAGCGACAAATAATTTATCAGAAGTAAGTTTTGTTGCGCCATATAAATTGATAGGTGCACAAGCCTTATCTGTTGATAATGCAACTACTCGTTCAACATTTGTTTGGAGGCAGGCGTCGACAACATTCTGTGCTCCACCAATATTAGTTTTAATACATTCATCTGGATTATATTCTGCAATAGGTACGTGTTTCATAGCAGCGGCATGAATCACATAATCTATACCATTCATAGCCCTAATTAATCTTTCTTTATCCCTAACATCACCAATAAAAAACCTAAGCTGCGGATACTGATCAGCAGGATACTCCTGCGCCATTTGAAATTGCTTTTGCTCGTCTCTAGAAAATATAACTAAACGTTTTATCTCTGGACTGTTTTTCAATATGTGAGAGGTTAAGGCTTTCCCTAAAGATCCAGTTCCTCCCGTTATCAAAAGTGATTTTTCACTTAGATTTAACATAGTATGTATTTAATTATGTGGTTAAATTGACAATTATAAAGATATCAAAGTATACGTGAAATTCATTATTTACCTAAAGCCAACTTTTCAATGGACCTAAAGAAGGTTTCATTCTGATCAATTGTGATTCTTTCTAAAATGATTTTTCTATTTTTTTCCAAGTCAGCTTCTAGGTTACTATTAGCCATTTCAAAATTATTTCTATTAAAATGTTTTAAATTCCACTTGTCAAATGTATCAATTAATGGACTGACAGAATTCAGAACAACTATTTTTTTTGCTAGAAATGAGAATAAAAGATTACCGGCAGCTTGCTGTCTTTTATGGTTCATCCAAACTATACCACATTCGTTTACTATTAATTGATATTCGTTTAATGGCATAAACTCCACTAAAGGTTTAAAGTTTGACCCAAAATACTTATTCCCTAACTTGCATATATATTCTCTATATAACTTCGTGCCACCATAAGATAGCGGACAATATATAATACCTTTGAATTTATTTTTATGTAAAAATTGCAAGGCATCTATATGGTTATTTGAAGGGTCCGCAGAATTGCCTAATAATAATTTATTTCGGTTTAAACGTTGAACGTCAAAACTCTCAAAATCCATTAATTCTTTAGTATAATAATTGAAAGATAAATTTTTCAAATAAGGATTTATTGTTTTTGCTAGTGCATGATCTGCATCCACCCAAGTGGCACAATAATCCATTACGTTGATTATTTCACGCGCCTCCAAATGGTTTTTATTTATAAAGATACGTCTAAAGCAGCTATAAAGAAATCTTACATTTCCTGAGAAATTGTTTTCATACTTAGCAATTTTTACACTCATACTTGGAAACGTAGGTTTGGGTAAAGCAGCATAACCTTCAAAACCCCAGAACAACCAAACTTTTTTCAAACCTTTAGGAATGGACCTAATAAAATTAAACCATCTTTCATTAAAGCTATGAAATACAATTACATTTGTTTTTGACAAACTGGCTACAAGTTCATCAAAATTATCGCTAGATTCTTTAAGAATAATCAGGGGTACAGTTTTATTTTTTATATGCACCAATTCATCTGTATCCTTAAATATGACATACGAAGTTTCATTTGGAATAAACCGCTCTGACATAGCTATATAGTAATCTAAAAACTTATCATCACGCATGATGTTAACAATTTTCTTTAATTGCATTTTCTTTCTAAAATAAAATTATTTCTGTTTCTTCCGGACTAACAATAAAAGGTCTGATAACGCCTTGGTTTTGAGCATAAAATTCAAAATCAAATAAAGAACTGAAAAACACACTATTTTTAAAATGAAATCAACGAGTAACCCTAAATTCATCTGAGTAGTAGTGATACGTATGACAACAAAAGTCAAAGCAGCAAGCATAAGATATGGCAAGAAATTTAATAAAATTCTCTTCAAACTGATATTTAGTAATTTTCCAATAAAGTACAATTCTGGAAGAAAGGCAAGTCCCGATGCAATGCAATACCCATATACTAATCCCATAATCCCACCAGCATATAAGCCACACACGATCCCAAAAATCATTACTGCACGAGAAAATAAGCCAATCTTGAACATCAACTTGGTTTCACCCAAGGACAGGTAAATGTTTCCACTTAATGACCCTAAAGCTTGAAACATGCCTAGTATACTTAGCACCTGAAATATTGGTATAACCTGTTTCCAATTTTCTCCATATACAATTAGTATTAAAGGCTCTGCCAGCATAGATAAACAGATCATTAATGGGAAAGCAATGAACGCAATGACACTTGACATTTTCAAATAGATATTACCGATCTGTCCTTTATCGTCCTGAATCATTGAAAAGGATGGGAACAACACTTTAGTTAAAGTACCTGTGAGTTGTCTTACAGGCAACAACATTAGGCTATATCCTTTATTATAAAACGCTAAAGAATCTTTACCTAATACCCTGCCTATTAGAATATTGTCAATATTTCTTACCCAATAATTTATAATCTGGTCACCTAATAAGGGTAAACCAAAATTCCATAACTCTTTTAGGTGGTTTCTGCTAAATACAAATTGAGGCAGCCACCTTACCCTCAAATAGTTAAGTATTGTGTTTATTATCAATGACATATACATTTGTGCTACAAGCGCCCAAATACCATAGCCCTTGAACGCAAGAAATACGCCAATTATGCCACTTATTATAGTAGATAAGAAAGTCCGGTAAAAAATTTGCTTAAAAGCTACGTCTTTTACTAATCGATTATTCCATACAATACCTAAAGAGTTAATTACAAATGTAAATGACAAAACCCTGGATACCGATACTACCTTTTCTTCCTTGAAAAATTGACCCAACAGTGGTGCAGCGAAGAATACCACCAATGCTAAAAATGCTCCTATAATTAAATTAAACCAAAATACGGTGCTGTATTCTTCATCTGTTACTGTTTTTTTTTGAATTAAAGCAGCACCAAATCCAAAATCCTTAAGCACATTTAAAAATCCCGTAGATAGTGATACCATTCCTAGTATACCAAATTCAGATGGCGATATCAACCTGGCAAGAAAGCCAGTAATAACCAAACCGACAATGATAACGCTAAATTGATTTAAAATGGACCAGAAAAGTCCGTTAAGTATTACTTTCTTAATCGATACCAAAGCTTAACGAGTTAATAATCGTTTCTATGATTAAATCCTGTTCACTATCAGTCAAGGAATAGTACAATGGTAATCTCACTAATGCATCGGTATAAAAATCAGAATTTGGCAGTTCTATACCCTTATAAATTTCTGAATAATAGGGGCTTTTATGTAATGATAAATAATGAAAAACAGGATGAATATTTTTTAATTTACAATCAGCAATTAAATTAGACCTTTCTGTGAGTCCTTTAGTAACCAAGTAATACATATGACCATTATTTGTGGCATATTCTGGAGTAAAGGGAGTCGAAATATAGTTTTCTAAACCAGCTTGTTTAAATTTCTCGTCATATCGATTCCAAATATCTTTCCTTCTTTGTTGGATTCTTTCTAAACTTTCTAACTGTGCGAATAAATAAGCAGCAATAATATCAGATGGCAAAAAGGATGAACCTATATCTACCCAACCATATTTATCCACTTCACCTCTGAAAAAAGCAGAACGATTAGTTCCTTTTTCTCTAATAACTTCCGCACGCTCCATAAATTGGTCATCATTGATCACCAACATACCGCCTTCGCCTGAAATTATATTTTTAGTTTCATGAAAAGAGAAAGCAGCTAAATGCCCTATACTGCCTAAGGGCCGCCCTTTATAATAACTATCAATAGCCTGCGCTGCATCCTCAACAACAAAAAGATTATGTCGCTCAGCTATTTCCATAATTTTATCCATATCACATGCAACACCAGCATAATGAACTGGAACTATTGCCCTTGTCTTTGGTGTGATAAGTGATTCAATTTTATCAGCGTCTATATTAGGATTAGTAGCCTCACTGTCGGCAAACACCACCTTAGCACCACGAAGAACAAACGCATTAACCGTACTGACGAATGTATAGGAAGGTATAATCACCTCATCACCGGGCACAATATTAATTAAAATCGCAGCCATCTCCAATGCGTCAGTACAGGATGTAGTTAACAGAACTTTTTTAAAGCCAAATCTATTCTCAAAGAATTCGTGGCACTTTTTAGTATAAACCCCATCACCAGAAATCTTACCAGATTCGACTGCCAATTTAATATATTCAGTTTCATTGCCAGATAAATATGGCTTATTAAAAGGTATCATGTATTTTTTTTTATCTAATGAACTTCACTGGGTTACCTACATATAACCCACGATTTAAAATATTTTTAATAACAACACCGCCACCACCGATTTGTGTGTTTGACGTAATGCTTATATTATCTATCACAGTCGCGTTTATTCCAATAACACATTCGTTGCCAATGGTTACAAAACCAGCAATAGCAACACGAGGCGAAAGAAAAGAGTGCTTACCAATAGTTGTGTCATGTGCAATACAACACCCCACATTAATTAACACATTTGGCTCTATATTAACTTTATAATCGATAATACAACCTGGATATACTACTACCCCCTCACCTATGTTACTTGAATTGTCTATTATACAAGTCGAGTGAATAAAACGCCCGAAAGGGATTTTACCAACAAAACGGTCAAACAACTCCTTTCTAAAGGTTAAATGCTTATAACCGACTCCAATAATAAGTTCATCAAATCCCCCTGTATCAAATACATGTTGTATATCCTCAACTCCGCCTAATACAGATATGGCATTTACCTTTTCAGATGCATTTTTGAAATCGTCAAAGAACCCAACGACATCATATTGATTGTCCTGGACCATATGGTTAACAATTTGTTGACCCAAATCTCCCGATCCAATTATCGCTATTTTTTTCATTAGTTCAGAATGTTAGCTATTTCCGCTAAAGTTGTAATTCTATTCTTAAAACTTTTATAATTGTTGTCTCTATCAATCAACCACGAATCGATACCAAGCGATTGAGCAGGAATAACATCTAGTTTTAACGAGTCACCGATATACAATATTTGATCCGGTTGCACCTCCAGTATATCTAATGCACGTTTATAAAATTCTAAGTTAGGTTTACCAATCCCATGTTCTTCAGAACCTATAATTTGATCAAATAACTCATTTCCAAACAGGTCACAAATTTTATCTTTAATGGAACTATTAAAGTTGGAGAGAATTGCTCTGCGAAGTTTAATATCATAAAGTGATTTCGTATCATCAAAGGCAGTCCAAGGTAAGTAGGTGCATTCACTATGAATGTTATCTAATAATTGATCGCTTGGTACAATACCTAGCGCAAGTAAAACTTGTGAATTAAATGAATGATAAAAATCCTTAGATGTACGATCAGGGAAATGAACAATTTCAGAAATAAGTTTATGTTTTTGTTTCAGCTCTAACAAATCAACATCAATCCCATTCCTATCTAACACACTTACAAACTTAACCCAGAAATCAGGTTTATGGATGATCGTATTTGCTGCATCCAATAGAAGAACTTTATATTTCGTTTGCATACAATTAAAAAATAAAACTTGGTGATGAATTGTCTAGAAGCATATTTTTGTCATTCTGATTCTTATAAATTACATCCATCATTATTCTTATTGCCACACCTTCTATTATTTCAGGTTTTGATATAGGTTCCTCATATAGAAATTCCTGCAAAGTATATTTGACATCTTCAAAACCAAAGTTAGACCTTATAGAGTTTGTACCTGAAATACGACAATTAATTTCAAAAGGAATTATTTGCCCTTCATCTGTCAAGATTGACTGCAAATTAGCACTACCAGAAATTTTAGAATGGTTTATTATTTTTGTCAGAATTTTTTCTAATTCTACATTATTTTGCTGGTCAACATAACATTCATTAGTAGCGCCATTGTCTAATTGCCTTTTTAAATTAATAAAACCATGTAACTCGTTTTTTTTGTTCACGTAAAACGCAGTGGTTATTTCAGTTCCTGTTATAAGTTGCTGAATCATATAATCATCGTTAAAACCAATTAGAGACTCCGGATTTATATGTATTCCCCTAGATCCACGACCTTCTCTAGGCTTAACAATGTAATCTGAGAAAGACCCATCATAAGTAGAAGGAAGAAAGGCTGGGGCAAATGGTATATCAAATTGTTTATGATGTAAGTATGTCTTATACTTATCTAAATATATTTCTGCAGTATCTTGATCAGATACTGCCAATTTACATGGAATTTCATCTTTATACTGAGATAAGTAATAGACCTCATAATCCGTTGAAGGTATAATTAAATCTATGTCTTCATCAATTACGATATTTCTAATGGTCGTAATATAGTTATCTGTGTAGGCGAACGGAACCTCGTAAAATTTATCACACAAATGGTTACCTGCTGAAAACGCCAGTGTGTTACACCCAATTATTTCTATTGGATATCCTAAAGACCGTATATTTCTGATAATACCCTGTCCAACATTACCGCCTATTCCAGTTACTAATATTCTTTTCTTATCCATTCTATTAATTTTATAATACCATACTTGATATTTGTAAGTTCAATCCCACCTAATGTATCGTGAGTAAGCTTATTGTTATATTTATAAGATGTAGAATGATCTTCACCTGTATATTCGACAGTACCAGGTAAATATTTCAACATCATTTGGGCAATATCTTTATTTGTATAAGAATAGTCATCAACGGCTAGCATAGAAACATTTTTCTGCAGTTGACCGGCCTTAATCATAATTTTAGCCACGTCATTGACATGTATATAATTTTGGAACCGCAACCCATTTCCATACAGCAGAATACGCTGATTCAAAATTAAATCTTTTATTATTCGCGGTAGGAACGTATTTGTCTTCATCCCCACCCCATACATTGACGAAATACGAAGTATTGCATATGACTTGTGGCGGCTGATGATCTGCTCTGCCCATAATTTACTAAGTGCATATTTCGTGTTAGGTTTTGGCACATCATCCATTGATAAAACATCCTTGGAGCTATAATTCTGATAAACAGAAACACTTGAACAAAAAACAATTCTTGAAGCAGGAAAAAACTCACTTAACTTTTTAGGCAGTAAAATGTTAGCAGCTATTAACTTTTCGTCATCTTCCTCAATCGAATTGGGTATATAAGCACTCACTAAATATATTACCCCAAACGCTTTACCTTTCAAGTTTGAAATCTTATCCACTTTTACTGAAGCTATCCCTTCAGGTATATTGTCTTTGTTCACATGATAAACCCCGATTATTACACCATCTGCTTTGACATGGTCATAGACGGCTTTGCCAAGGAAGCTATTTATACCTACAATTAAAATTTCGTTTTTTGACATTGCCTACATTACATGTTCTCTATATTCTTTACTTTAGGGTAGAAAGCTTTATTTTTCCATATAACCTCACCCCCATCAAGCCAAGGATTTGCCATTTGTTTTTTCAAAAAATCATGTTCCCATTCCTTGGGCTCTAAATTTTTCTTCACCCTTATTTCAAACCTAGCATTTTCTAGGCTTATCGAATTCTTATGTGCCCAGAAAGAGGTGAAATCACGTATACTTTCCTTCAATCGGCTTTGATTGACCAAAGGCGAATTTGATCTAAAAGACCATTTGGCCCAAACTGGTCCGAATAAATAATTTCCTGGGGTGCCATCAGCGTCAAAAATTGGAAGCCATTTATCCTCACCTGAAGTAGTTTTATAAACTACCGCGATAGTATGGTTATATCCTTTAAAATGCGCATCAACAAATACTCCATGATGTGTAACGCCGAAAAATGCCTTGGTAAACGGTTCGATAGTCTTGGAAGCCTTTTCTATTCCTTTGAACACTATAAAGTTGGAAATACCAAGTTCCTTCCTAACTTGCTTTAACAAGGGAGAGTTATAAGTTACTAACACCTGAAAGAACATCAGGATACTGAGTCCAATGCAAATTCCTGTAACTTTTAAATCTTTTAAGGTGTAATTTGTAAGAATCTTTATCTCAGAATCATTTTGAGGAAGATCAGGTATTACAAAACCACAATTATCCTCTGTGCAACGTTCTGTTGTTCTATTTATCGCGACAAACTTATATACTTTTCTTCCTAATTGGTAGATACCAGGGACCTTTAAAATGAAGGATAAGGGGACTAAATACCAAATGGAGCGAAAGACGTGAATGTATGTATCTAACCCCACAAAAACTCGTCCCTTCCTATCAACAGAATGAATGTCATTTAAAAGTTGTTCAAATTCAAGATCTTTAAGCGCGGGTTCATTTAAATAATTTTCTTGAACAGTTAAAAATTCGATATGATTACCAGTGTCCAGGTGATTAACAATAATTCTTGTTCTGTTACAAAGAGGACATTCCCCGTCATAATAAAACTTTAATTTAGCCGATGAAGTCTTTTTCCGTCTAAAGAATTTATCCCATATTGAACTTGGCAACATCAATAGATAAACTGCTGATACACCCAAGGCAAAAAAAGGTATAGGGTAACAAATTAATATGCCGATATGTAGACCCAACCCGATTACCAGAATAGGAACCCTGTAACTTTTATTCCAGAATATAAAAAGGAAAACGGCTTCAAATAATAATGTAAAATATCCCAAAGCAATGACTAGATATTTCAAATTAAGTATTGTTGATATATCAAATAAAATCGTTTGCGGCAAGGATGAAGGTAACCACAATCCCAAACCATTTAACCATAGGGAGGAGTTAAATTTGAAAAACACGGAATCGAAATATACTAGTCCAATTCCCAGTAGAATTGGGCAATAATAAGCCAAAACAGAAACCGTTTCAGGTGGATTATAACGGAAACGGGTATTCGAGTACTTAAGTTTCAGCAATAACCTATCGATCGAAATTGACTTAGATATTGGTAAAAATATGAAAATGAAATTAACGATCAAATATGTATAAAACATATGATATTCATACGAAGTTATTGTACCAATCAAGATAACCGTTAATATGTAATTGATTATGGATGAGATCCTTGTGAACAGCCCCAGGATAACAAAAATAATAGCAATAATCCAGAAGAAAAATACCGGCCAAATATCCACCTCCGCTGGAATTAAATAAGGTATTTTATCGAATATCAAATGGCGGAAATAAAATAATTGTAGCACTTCTCCCAATAGAATAAAAGAAAATGTAATTCTGAAAATGGCAAGTCCTTTCGCACTTATTTTTTTATCGTACAACTGACTAATCTTATCGAAGATATATTTAAACATTATATGGTTATCCTAAAATAAATTGTTTTTATACCATTCCAACGTAATCGGTATTCCATCTACAACAGAAAATTCTGGTTTGTAACCAATTAAATCACCTGCCTTTTTAATTTCAGCATGACTATGTTTTACGTCTCCCTTTCGCTCTTCTCTATATATCGGCGACAAATCAATTTTGGAAAGTTCCGATATTTTAGTCCAAAGTTGATTTAAAGTAGTTCTTTCGCCAAACGCTATATTAATAACCTGGTATTGGGTTAAATCATCCTTCAACAATGCCTTCACATTGGCTTGTACTGCATTTTCAATAAAGGTAAAATCACGGCTGGTTTCGCCATCCCCATTTATAAATGGTGCCTCATTTTTTAAGGCATGCTCAATAAACAATGGGATAACCGCAGCATAAGGTCCTTTAGGGTTTTGCCTAGGTCCAAATACATTAAAATACCTCAGGCCTATGGTGTGGAAGTCATAGGTTTTTGAGAACACACCGGCGTAAAGTTCATTAACATACTTAGTAACCGCATACGGAGATAATGGATTGCCAATATTTCCCTCTTGTTTTGGCAAAGCCGGGTGATCTCCATAAGTACTTGAACTCGCCGCATAAATGAAACGCTTCACTTGCGCATCCCTCGAGGCTACAAGCATATTTAAAAATCCAGAGATATTGACGTCATTACTCGTTAAAGGATCATTAATAGACCTGGGTACAGAACCCAAAGCCGCCTGGTGGGAAACATAATCAATCCCTTGAACAGCACTTTGGCAATCCACTAAATTCCTAATATCTCCTTCAATCAATTCAAACGATGGATTTGATAGAAATGGCTTCAAGTTTTCATGTGATCCTGTAGAAAAATTATCTAAAACTCTAACTTTCCCTGCGCCATATTTAAGCAAATATTCAACTAAGTTTGAACCAATAAAACCTGCACCACCGGTGATTAAAAATGATTTATCTTTTAAATCTATATTATGATATTTTTTATTGTACATCATTTTACAACCTAGAATCAACAAGTTCTTTATTCAAAAATCCTTTAACGTCATATATTACACAGTTTTTGCATTTTAAAACAGATAGGTCTAAGTCTTTAAATTTCTCGTGTCCAACTGTCAAAATAATGGCATCATACTCCGATTGATTAAGCTGCGCTAAATCATTTGTAGTTTCCACATTATATTCATGAAGAACCTCCTCAGGTTTAGCCCATGGATCATAAACTGTGACCTGCGTATTGTATGAATTTAATTCGTTGATTACGTCAATCACTTTGGTATTACGTACATCTGGGCAATTTTCTTTAAAGGTGAAACCTAATACTAAAACCTTAGCATTTTTGATTTGTATATCCTTTTTAATCATTAACTTAATTACTTCCTGAGCCACATAAGCGCCCATGTCGTCATTTAAACGTCGTCCGGCTAAAATGATTTCAGGATGGTACCCTAATTCCTGGGCTTTTTGGGCTAAATAATATGGATCTACTCCAATGCAGTGTCCCCCAACTAAACCAGGCTTAAATTTTAGAAAATTCCATTTCGTACCAGCAGCTTCCAATACTTCATGGGTATCGATGTTCATTCGACTAAATATCTTGCTTAATTCATTTACGAAAGCGATGTTGATATCTCGCTGTGAATTTTCTATTACCTTGGCTGCTTCAGCAACCTTAATACTGCTAGCCATGTGTGTACCAGCGATTATAATTGATTTATATAATTGATCTACGTATTCTGCTATTTTTGGTGTAGATCCAGAAGTAATTTTTAAAATTTTTGTAACCGTATGTTCCTTATCCCCAGGATTGATCCGTTCAGGTGAGTAACCTGCAAAAAAATCAACATTATAAGTTAGGCCTGATATCTTTTCCAATACAGGAACACATTCTTCTTCAGTTACTCCAGGGTAAACTGTAGATTCATAAATGACAACATCTCCTTTTTTTAAAGCTTTACCTACAGTTTCACTTGCTTTATATAACGGTGTTAAATCAGGGCGGTTATTCTTATCTGTTGGAGTTGGAACGGTAACAATAAAAACATTGCAACTGCTTAATTCCTCTATTTCATTAGTACAAAACAATCCGGTTTCTCTCTTGTCAGTTCTCGTTACAGATAGCAATTCAGATTCATCAAGCTCTAAGGTACGGTCAAGACCTGTTCTTAATTCATCAATTCGCTTTTGATTAATATCAAAGCCAATTACACTATATTTTTTTGCAAATGCTGCTGCTAACGGCAATCCTACATAACCAAGCCCTATAACAGCAATTTTAGAAGAAGAAACAGATTTAAGCATATATTTTATTAAAAGAAATAATAACTGATTTATTATAATTGAAATTCGCCCCCTTTGAATACAAAAAGAAAACTAATAATTGAGGAAATGTTTTTTGTGGAAATTGAATGAAACTTGTTAACATCAAACTTAGTTTTGCTTGTTTGATTTGTGTAACTATTTTATTTAAAAACATTTTTAATTCCTGGGAGACCATTGAATATTTTGATTCCATCATACCCAAATGAATATATTTAGCTAAAAGTGCCAATTGATTATACATTTCATTTATTCGTAAACGGTGTTTTACTTAACGGTGTCAAAGATAATATTTAAGATGAATTATTTTCCTTTATTTAAGGTATTTGTACAACAGTTAAATAATAGTTATTCAACCTTGCCCACTGTGCATGTGTTTACCTATTTACTCATTTACTTCAGTATATTTGAAAAAATAAACCACGTCAAATATGTTTTTTTTTACTCGCAAAAAAAGTAAATTTTCCGATTTTTCAGCCATTGGCGTAGACATGCACTCACATCTAATTCCTGGGGTGGATGATGGCGCTCAAGACGTAACAGACAGCATAAATATTATTACAGGTCTAAAAAATCTAGGATTTGCAAATTTATTTACGACACCACACACTTTACTGGACTTTCACCCTAATACCAAGGAAACTTTACAACAAGGAAAATCATTATTAATAGGAAAGATACCAGAAGGGATAACATTAAATCTTTCCTCTGAGTACTACCTTGATGAGGGATTTAGTGAAAAACTTCAAACCAATAGTCTTATTCCTTTACCAGGGAACCGCTTATTAATCGAATTTAGTCAGATTTCCAGACCTCCAGATCTGGAAAGTGTGATTTTTGACATTACCATCAAAGGATTTCAGCCAGTTTTAGCTCACCCTGAGCGATATCTGTTTTTCCATAAAGAATACGAATATTTCAAAACATTGAAAGACCTGGGCGTTGAGTTACAAGTCAATGCTCTTTCTTTAACAGACCATTACGGAAAATCAATTAGAAAAATAGCTGAAAAACTGATTGATAACGACATGATT
Source organism: Pedobacter sp. CAN_A7 (assembly GCF_015752175.1). NCBI lineage: Bacteria > Pseudomonadati > Bacteroidota > Sphingobacteriia > Sphingobacteriales > Sphingobacteriaceae > Pedobacter > Pedobacter sp. CAN_A7. Next base: position 227,136 of record NZ_JADOUW010000004.1, read on the forward strand.
GATTTTATTGGAACTGATATTCATCATGTAAGACACTTAGAAGTACTGAAGCGGGTTCCTACCACAAAACATTTTGAACGATTGGTCAAAAGTGGATTATTAAAAAATCAAAGCTTAATTTAATCAGATAATCAATATTATTTCCCAGTTATAGATAATGATTTTTCTTGATCGGTTTTTTTAATCCAATCAGCTAGGATCTTAGTCACTTGTTTCCCAGAAGTTTTATACAAGTGATTACCATCTGTATATTCAAAAGTGGAGTTTATTGGAGTGAGGTCTAAAAATTCAACCTTTGCGATGGTAGCAAGATCCTGCAATTTTAAATTGAAGTCCGGCATTAATTTGTCTTCAATTTCCATCATTTCTGAATGAATTGGAAGTCTAACCAAATAGACCATACCATGTGATTTTAACCGCTCAATGGTGTACTTCAAATATTCAAATCTCTTTTTAGAAAATTTATACCTAGGTAAATTATCTTTTCTGTATTCCTCTATTTTATTTTTTGTGCTATTATCGATGCTTTTTTTGTTTTCAATATTTACATTAACTTCTAACCATCCGTTTTCATGAAGAAATGTTTTTTTCTTATGGTTATAAATCAAGCTAAAGTAATTATCATCATAATACTTAATTAAGTATTCGAAATTAGGGTTCAACGTCACTGACCTTAAATCTGCTAAAAAAAGATCATTTTCATTAAATGAAGACTCATCATTCGGATTGGCTCCTGTTGATGAAATACTCCAGGGATCTACAGCTAAAATAAAAAGACCATTTTTTGAGTTCTTTTGAAGTTTTTGTTCAATGCTTTTTAGATAAACAGGACCGTAAGGGCTGTGAGAAACAGTGAATGAATAATTGTATATATCATTTCTTCCTAATTCTTTATTGAGTATATGCGGTAATATTCCTTGCGCCGATCTTGAAGTACCAATTATTAATGAAGTTTGCAATGGTGTAGTTAACCGTTTATAGAAAGCGTCTGTATACCCGTTTGCTCTTGTTAAAAAAAACAAACAAGGGATCGAACATAAAATCAGAAATAGAACTGTGTAAATTAGAAATCTCTTCATTAGTCTAAAATTGGAAATAAATAAACTGCTGTTCTTTACCCGCAAACAAAAAAATAACCAATGCTATAAAAATATAAAATGACCATCTAAAAGATTTTGGGAAGTTAAAAGCAAACTTTTCAATACCGTACTGATTTTCCCTTCCGATCCATTCAATAACTAATAAAAGACAAATGAATAAGATAGGCATAAAAGACTGCCTTAATAAACTTACAGTAGGCATCTCAAAAATTGAAGATGAGAATATACTCGAAATAAATAGTATAGCATCCGACACGGTATTTGCCCTAAAGAATATCCAAGCAAAAACCGTTAGGGAGAATGTGAAAATCATTGCCATCACTTCTTTTGCCGATGGGATTAAGCTCCCCTGAGCAACTATATCCAAGTTTTTTCTATTTGTATTAAAGATGATAGAAGGCATTATAAATAAAGCATTTAAAAAACCCCATATAATAAATGTCCAGTTCGCTCCATGCCAAAAACCACTAACGATAAAAATGATGAAAGTATTTCTGACCTTCATCCAAGTGCCACCTCGACTACCGCCTAATGGGAAATACAAATAATCCCTAAACCATGAGGACAATGAAATATGCCACCTGCGCCAAAACTCTGCAATATCACGGGAAAAGTACGGAAAGGCAAAATTCCTTAATAATTCTACACCAAATAATCTTGCGGTTCCCAACGCAATATCAGAATAACCCGAAAAATCACAATAAATTTGGAATGTGAATAAAATTGCACCTAATAATAATGTACTTCCTGAATATTGTTCAGAATTGTTAAATATTTCATTTGCAACAGCAGCACAATTATCCGCAATCACTATCTTTTTAAATAGGCCCCAAAGGATCTGTCTTAATCCATTAATTGCTTGAGTATAGTTGAAGGTTCTTTTTCTTTGAATTTGAGGAAGCAAGTGAGTAGCGCGTTCAATAGGCCCGGCAACTAATAAGGGAAAGAAGCTAACAAAAACAGAGTAATCGACAAAGTTCTTTTCAGGTTCAATTCTGCCTTTATAAATATCAATAACATATGATAACCCGTGAAAAGTATAAAATGAAATACCTACTGGAAGTAGGATGTTTAATGTACTTACATTCACATTTAAACCAAGTCCGGTTAACCCTTCTGCAAAAGAGGAAGCAAAGAAATTATAGTATTTAAATATCCCAAGGAAACCCAAATTTATCAAGATACTAAGCCAAAACCAAAACTTCTTCATTTTTAAGGTTTTCGTTTGAGACATCTGGATTCCTGTTACATAGTCTAATATTGTAGTGAACATTAATAGAAACAAAAATCTCCAGTCCCAACAAGCATAGAAATAATAACTTGCAACAAGTAATAAGATGTTTTGATGTTTGATTTTTTTCTCAGCAACGAACCAATAAAGAAAAAAAACAACAGGCAGGAATATTGCAAAGCTTAAAGAATTGAATAGCATTATTTTTTATCGTTGATATAGGTAAGTATGGGTTGGCATTCACCGCTTTTTAGCTAATTAATTGCGAAGATAATTTTATTTCCCAATTTTAAGCACATCGCACTAGTGTTTAATTGATTACGACATCTTGGGATTTAGGTTTATGCTAAACCACTACAATCTAAAATAGCAATACATAAATCTGACATTGTCATGGTTTTTTATTAATTTATTTACAAATAGATATTTTAAATATAATATTACAATTATTAAGACACTTGTTAATTATTACGTAATTTAGCCGTATTATGAATAATAACACTCTCTCCTGGTTAAACGAAGAAAAAGAATATATTAAATGTCGCTCCTGTTTAAAGGGGCATCTAATTACTCGAATACCACAATCATTTTTTTACAAGCACCTTATTTTTTGGCGTACCTATAGAAATTACCAATGCGACACTTGTGGTGTAACAAAGCATATAGACAGTAGTCAATGGCCTAAGGAAACAAAAAAAGAGCCTGATCTTTAACGATCAGGCTCCCACTTACTGCACTTATGCAATTACAACTACCTGACCGGCATATGTCGTCTTTGAGACTTTCTTCTTATTCGTTTGCGAAAAGAAAATTACATACGCATGTACCGTGTCTCCAACATAATTGGCTGGCATCTGTAATGCAAAACCTAACTCCGATCTTAAGGCCGCAGCTTCGAGTTTCACAAACCTGTCTTTCGTCGGGTTAAACACAAGCAAAGTTGCCTCATCAGTCGCTCGGTCTGACTCACCGGATACGGCATTATAACTCCAGTGAAAATCTACTTTTGCCGTAGCGATACCTTCAAGCGTAACGTCGGTTGCATCATCCAGATTTCCCTTACTAAAGATCACTAACGGATAGTCGATGTTGAATAATGGTGATACACCAGCGATCGCACGGGCAAGGTTATCTGACACGGCCATGTTCATGGATGTTGCAACCCTACCGGCCGAATTGTAACCCTTGTCAATAATTGACTGCGCCTTACTCAATAGGTTTATGATAAGTCTGAATTTGGATTGCTGATCCAATTGTTGTTGTGTGGCAGCTTTACCGCTTTTGCGCGGAAGGCCTCTCATCGTGTGAAGCGTACGCCAGTAAGCTCCGATAACTGCACCTGTTTTGTTTCTGAATCCACCAAGGATTCCTCCTTCAATAATTCCCATTTTGTTTAAAATTAATTGTTTAAAAATTTGTCTATTCGGGATGCGATCTGGTCTTTCCAGTTCTGCATCACCTTACAAATAGAAGGAATCAGTTAAACCTTAATCAGTCCCAGGGGTACTACACCCCTCCTGTTTTTAGGCCTGAAAACTGTGTTTTTACAGGCGTTACAACGCAAAAATTTAGTACAAAAAAAATCCCGCCTTATTTGGTAAGACGGGATATATAAAAAATCTAAGTATTACATGTTCAGGTTAAAATCCTTGTTCAGAATTTTAAGCATGCGCATTAAAGCGGCATAGACATTTTTAGCTGTTGTTTGAACCACCTGTTTATATTTGGTACCCAAGCTATTTGGAGAGAGGAAGGCCTGTCCTATTCCGGGGGTTTGTACGTGCCTGGCCATAAAGACCAGCAGTTCTGAACGGGGCACAGCCACAATGATGTTTGCTTCAATTAACAAACGCAGGAAATAAGCTAAAGCATCAGCCGAAAATGTCATTTTAATGCGGTATTCAGGTGGCTGGATCATCCTGTTCATTTTTGTCTGACCCTCGATGCTCAGAATCAATGCCGCATTTTGTTTTTTAGTGAGAAACTTAATCTCCGCTTTGATAAAGGCCAGCAATACTAATTTTAGATTTGGACGTTGAGGATCATAACAGGCACTCGTTCGTTCCTGCATCATTTTAATTGATTTCTCTACCTGGTAGAGCGCTTGCAGTTTTTCTGTCACGTTATACAAGGTGTTAAATTTCTCGATCAGCCTGGCCTTCACATAACTTTCAAACGTTGGATCATTAAATAAAAGGAAAATTAAACATTCAACCAGCAGTTGGTTAAAATCATCAACCGGTGCATTTTTGCATAATTGCATGAGCGCCTCATATAGGTTATTCATATAATGCATCCGCTCATAAGGGGCTTCACCGGCTTTTAGGTAATCATAGAAGCACTTTAAAATTAATTCCTGCAAGATGGAGGTTACTTGTTTTTTCTTCATGCCCATTTTTAACAGGTCCAACTGGGGAGCCAGTTCGTCAACAGAAATTTTGAAAAAACTAATCGGCATCGGCACCTTTAAACTAAAATAGCGGCCATGGTGTTTTTCAATGTAACGCAATACTTTTTCCATGCCCTCACGCAGGACGGTTTGTAATTCAAATAAAAGTCCGTCCATGTGAGGTTGTGTCTGCAAGGATTGAAGTAAAAAAGTACAGTCATTTTGAACCTGCTGAATATGTCTTTTAACCAGGTGGTCATCCACAGAGCCATAAACTTCTTCACGCATGGCGTTAATTAACTTGTTCACGGCCTGTGCTACGCCAGTCCGCCATTCCTCTAGCTCTTCAACAGAAAAATTTTGCACCATTTGTGGATCTAAAGTATCCAGCACCATTTCTTTAAGAATGATCATTTGCGTTTTCATACCGGCCTAACCCTTCCCATGTATTGACTGTTTGAGGCCTCTTTACCATTAACAGCAAATAAGCTGATATATACATCAACGTCCTGGCCTATCATCATTGGTGGTATAGTGAAATTGCAATTTCGTTCACCCCGTTCAAAACCGCCTATTAAACCACCGGCTAAACCTAAGGCCGGACAATGAGTGACCAACATCACAAGGTCACTATAGGAGCTATAAGCTTTAAAATCCGCATCCCAGCTTATAGTAAGCTTATTCGCATCATCAACTATCATCTCTGGTTCCTTTAAGGGTAATAAACGTCCTTCACTTAGTACCAATTGACTATAATCAACCACCAGATCCGGATAAGTTCCGGTGACTACTTTGCGGTAGGCCAATGAAAATGCAAGATTAATTTCCATAACCTCCGTTGCCAGGTGCCGGAACCCTACTTTGATAAATGGCCTTAAAGGCCGCAGCATGTTGTGAATAAATTTAAACTTCTCCCTGGCTGCGACTTGAGCAGGTGTTTTCGGGTCATTTATTCTTTGGGGCATTGCCCGAACGTAAACTGTGTTTTTCCAGGTGGATGTAACCACCGGACCAATTTTTCCCGATAATTGGCCGAGAATGCCGCGTTTCAATTTTGCCATTGTTTGTAGGTCTTAGTAGAGTTGTTAATAGAGATAGTAAGGGCTTAATAATATTTTCATCCAGGGTTCCAGGCAAAAACCCAGACGCCAATTCTTTAGTATCGCCATCGGCGCTACATTAGGAGGTTTTTCCCCTGCTTGTACAGAGGAATTCCAGAGCCAAGTCGGACGCGACTCGATCTTTACGACGAACCAGACTATAGCCGTACTGCAGCTTATCTGGGAATTAAACGATACTTTATTTTTCCATTCCATATTGTTTTGTATTGTATAATTATTTTATCTATTATTGATGTCCGCTACACATTTATCAAAAATCTATAACCAATATTAAAACTAATTAATCAAACCTTTTAACAACTAATCATGGAAATTAGCGAACTCAATTTCACAACTATTTTTAACGTACTTGACCCTGCCGGGCAGCTGATGAACACCCATAAAAACAAATTGATAAGTAAGATGGAAGTGTTAACATTATCAGAAAAAACACACTTGTTGAGACCAGATAAGATCTGTAAAGACATCTACTTTGTTTTGGATGGTTTTATTATGTACTATGAGCAGACTGGCAAACAAAAACAACATATTAACTTTTTTCAGGCCAATGAATTTATTATAGGCACGCCTAGTCTGGTAACACCCGGTACTACTAACGCTGGACTATTTTGCCAGAATAAGGCCATAGTGATGCACATAAATTTCCATGCCTGGATGAGTATTTGTGAAGAGGAACCCTTTATTACAGAGCTTATGAATACTTACAATGTAAAACAGGTGTTAAAGAATCTAAACCGGAATCGCATATTAATGAAAGGGAAAATTAAAAATCGACTACATACCTTTAACAAAGAGTACCCAGGGGTTATAAATTTCGTATCACAGAAATATCTGGGAGATTTGATGGGGGTTACAGAACAGGCGATCAGCAAAGCGAAAAGCCGCATGAGCTAAAAATCAAATAAGTTAAGTTTTTGCATGCTAAATGCTTAACTTATTTTGTCTTTATTTTTATCAAAAAAAACAATTTAGGGATATGTGAAATATGTGAACCTAAATATACAAGCTACCAGGCATTTTTATGACCAGTCAAAATTTGCCATATCGTAAGGAATATAATTTTTAGGTCAAGAAATATTGACCAGTTTTCTAAGTACCAGATATCTAGCTTAACACGTTGTTCCATAGCCTGGTCATCTTTAGTTTCGCCACGCAGCCCTTTCACCTGAGCCCACCCGGTAATACCAGGCAACAGGAAGTGACGCACCATAAATTGATCAATGATGGCAGAATAGGCCGCAGTGTGTTGTAACATATGCGGCCTTGGGCCAACAACTGACATATCGCCAAGCAGCACATTAAAAAATTGTGGCATCTCGTCTAAACTTGTTCTCCGCATAAAAGCACCAATCCTGGTAATCCGACTATCAGCGTATGAAGCCTGCTTGGTGTCGGCTTCACCGTTTACTTGCATGCTTCTAAATTTGAGGCAGTAAAATGGTCGGTTATTTTTACCCGATCGCAACTGTTTGAAAAACACCGGGCCCTTGGATTCCAGTTTGATCAACAAAGCGAATACGGGAACTAACCAGCTCATGATAAACAGACAGATAAATATTGAAAAACTAACGTCGAAAACCCGTTTAACAAATTGATTACCCCTATTTTCCAGCGGCTCTTTTCTTGGACTGAAAACAGGGAGATGACCGTATAATTGTACATGCACGGTTTTCTTAAAATAGTTTTGGACATCATGAACCAATTTAAATCGGATCATTTCGGCATCAGCCTGGCGTATTAAAAAATCAACCTGATCGAAGGAGGGATTTGGTAAAGCGCAAAACACCTCTGTGATATTATTATTTTTGACAAAAGCCATGCAATCATCAACCTTTCCTAATATATTCAAGTTATCATTAGCTGAAGGATAATTATCAAAAAATCCATTCACCTGATAACCAAGGTCTGTATTACTTTCTAAAACCTCTTTTAATTCTTTTCCTAATGGCCCGGCACCGATAATGACAACCTGTTTATAATTGATCAAACTTGTGCGTTTAGAACGCCGAAGTAGCAGAAATGCTATTTTACCAAAAAGTAAGGCCGGGGTAAAAAATAGAGACAGTAACAGAAAGAGATTGGAAGATGCACTCAATTCAGGTGCGGCAAGCTCAATGACCATCATGACTGCTATGAATAGGAACAAACTCCATAAAGTTTGTTTTATAGTAGGTATGGCATCCTTTACAAAAAGGTCAATATATAACTTAGTAAGCTGCGTAAGGTTTATCCATAAAACGTTAATGAAAAGAACATGTAAGAGGTTTAACGATGTTTCATAAGCCAGATACATGGTTAAGTTAACCAGAAATAGATCAAACAGGATACTTATTGCTTTATAATAAGCACGATTGGTTTCACTCATTGATGGGGTAAAGTTTCCTCAAATATAGGTCGTTTTACCACTTTACCATTAAATAGTTTTAAATTCGCCTACCTAACGACAGCAATTGAAACAACTATTAATCAGCTCTTATACCCGAATTAAGGAAACGAACATTATCGCTAATTTCCTCAATTTAAGCAGCATCCAGTTGTCAAATATTCTGTTGCTGATTTTAATTTTCCCAATCATCACACATCAGATAGGCATCGAAGCTTTTGGCTTTGTGATGCTGGCCAATACGTTCTCAGTGCTCACAGGTACAGTCATAAATTACGGAACCAACCAAACGGGTATTCGTGATATAGCTGCCCACGTGAAGGAGCTGCCTCGTTTACAAAGTGTCTTTTACAATACGCTTTGGATACGCGTATTTTTATTCATCGCTTACTTACTGCTCCTGTTTGTCCTGCAGTGGTTTTCCATTCAATATTATTTGTTTATTCTATTTTCCTTACCCCTCGTGTTAAGTGAAGTGCTTAATCCCTTATTCTTTTTTATTGGTATTGAAAAACTTCGTTTGTATAACATCACCAACGTAATGTCGAAAATTGCAGCGATAGTATTGCTTTTTTTCTTTATAGATGGGGCACAAGATGCTATCTGGGTTAATTTTATTATGGGAATGGCTACTGTAGCTACCTATTCTTACCTGCTCTATATTGCCATACGCGATTTTAATCTTCGTTTTACAGGACCAGTTAAATTGGATCTGCTCCATATTGCCCGCAGCAATTTTTACTTGACCATAAACAACATTTCCAATAACCTGCAGCAAAGCATTATCATATTTGCATTGGCAAAATGGGGCACAGCACCGGTATTAGGCGCTTATACCTTATGCGACAAGGTGATTGGCTCCTGCCGTATTCTGTTAATCACAGTATCAAATGCAGTTTACCCTAAATCGGCACAGTTATACAAACTCAGTCCGAGATTATGGAAACGCTATAAAAAACGAATGCAAATGATCATTACCGGCATATTCTTCATGGGTTCCATCTTGTTATTCGTCTTTGCCCCATTTGCAGTAAAGGTGCTTTCAGGGGAAGAGAATGAAACGGCTGTGTTGTTTTTAAGGATCATGGCCTTAGTACCAACGATTTCGGCTTTAAACGTATTGAACGTATTGGACCAGTTATTGAAAAACCACAATGTGTATATCTTCAGAATCGCGATGGTATTATTAGGCTTAGCTATAGTACTGGCCTATTGTTTATTACAATTAACAAACCCTTTGTGGGTTGGATCTTTTACGTTGATTATTGAAATTGCTGGCCTTTTGATGTACCAGTATGTGGTCACTAAACCATCGATAAAATATGGATAAGCAATCGTTGAAGTCTACCCAAAAACCTGTTGCAGTTATATTATTAAACTGGAATACCCCTCAGCATACCATCGCTTGTATCCATTCTTTAAATCGTTTTTGCGACAAGAAAAATTTTAATATCATCGTGGCAGATAATGGTTCTACGGATGGATCATTACCCATTTTACGTATGGCTTTTCCAACCTTAACTTATATCGACAACCAAACAAACCTCGGTTTTGCGGAAGGAAATAACCGGGCCTTAAAGTATAGCCTGGAACAAGGTTATGGCTATTCGTTATTATTAAACACGGATACCCTGGTGGAAACGGATGTAGTTTCAGATTTATTAAACCATTTGGAAAACCATCAGCAAGCGGGAGGTGTACAACCTGCTATTTATTGGATGCACGACAAGACCAGCATCTGGAATGGCGACTGTTATGTCAACGGAGTTTTTGGTTATACCTATCATAAAAAAACAAAAGAACTCCAGCATCAATTTAACAAAGTGCAATGGCTAACTGGTTGTTGCTGTTTACTGCGCAATACTGTGTTAGCAAAAACCGGTGGTTTTAATGCGCGTTTTTTCCTCTATTATGAAGATGTGGAACTCTCTTACAGGCTTCGTGCTGCAGGATATGAACTGCATTATCTACCATCCGTTTCCATGTACCATGAAGCTGGGGCATCTGGAAAAGCGGCTAAAGATAAAGAAGGCACCTTAAGCCCAATCATCCACTATTATGTGAGCCGCAATAAAATCTGGTTTTTCCGGAATTACGGCAATCCTTTGTTTTATCCTTTGATGTTTTTGTATAACGCGCCTTATTTTGTCGGTCTTCTGGCTTATTTTATCCTGAGGGGGCGCAAAAAAAAGGCTGGTTATTTATTTAAGGGTTTAAAAGATGGCTTTTTTACGCCAAAAGCCTTAATTTGGCCCTTATGATGTTTATTTTTCCGCTCCTGTTTATCGTTTCTTTCATCATGAGCCTGAGGGAGATCATTAGGGGAAATAAAGACGCCATGTTGCTTTTTTTAATATTTGGCTTGTCGATATACACTACCGCCATGTCAGTGGCATTTTCTTTCGGTTTAAAAGACTTGATACCCGTATTTCAATTTTTTAAAGAGCTGATGATTTTCAGCGTCCTGGGTTTAAACATCATGAGTTTGACACAAAAACCAAGGTTTCACCTCCTGGATTACCTCATTCTCAGCTTTTTTCTTTACTCCTTATTTTATGCACTGGCACCTATCGGGGAACAGAGCTTCGTAAACCGCCTGATGGCCTTCAAAAGCATGTCGTTTTTTGTAATGGTTTATTTTACTGGTCGCCTGCTCGACCTACGTAACCTTTACATCAATAAATATTTCAACTACATCATGGTGTTAACCATTGCTGCCGGTGCGGTAGTGATTGGTGAATACCTGCTCCAAACACACCTGCAAACCAGGACGGGTTATGCAGAATACAGTTTCTACTTTTTTAACTTCGAGCCGAGTGGCAGTTATGGTTTAACAACCACCTTCGAATCGGAAGGTGGCTATAAACGTTTTGCTAGTTTTTTTGCCAACCCATTAGAACATGCAGCAGCAACCTTATTGGCCCTGGCGTTTATCATGGCCTTATATACACGAGATGATAATAAGTTGGTGTTAACACCAATCGGCATGACTGCATTAGCAGCTACCTTTATTTCCATAACACTTGCTTTATCTCGTGCCCCTTTTGCCAGTTATTTCGTGATGATTTATTTCTATGCCCTGCTTACGCGTAAGAAGTTAATCACCAACACCATCCACATTGGATTTGGCTTGGTTGGCGCTTATGTAGTATACCTGATGACCCGCTTTGAAGACACGGCCAGTGGCATCATGGAGGTAGTGGTCAACACTATTGATTTTAGCAACCCTTCCAGCGTAGGGCACCTTGTAGAATGGATCCAGGGTATTATGGCCATGATTGACAGCCCCTTGGGTTTAGGTCTTGGTTCTTCAGGCAGGGTTGCCGGTTCTTTGGGTGAAAATGTTGGAGGTGAAAACCAATTTATCATTATCGGGGTGCAAGCAGGTGTGATTGCCATGTTTCTATACCTCTTCATTTACCTGAATTTTATCCGTTTAGGGGTGAAATGGTTACCCTATTTAAATGGTAAGGAGCGTAAGATTTGCATGGCCGTATTGTTTATGAAAATAGGTTTTTTTATACCGCTATTAACCTCTGAAGTGGAAAGCTCTTCGTATATTTCTTACATGAACTGGTTTTTTTCGGGTATCATGATGACCGTTATCATGGCGCAGGGCGAACCCAGGCGCCTGGAACCTGCTTTGCAAACATTACCCCCTCTACCGACTACACCAACTGACGCATGATAGAAAAGATCATCAGAAAACTAAAAAATGACCCCAACTATAAATGGGAAAGCACTTATGCGCCAGTAGATCTTATGGCCATATCCTTAGTACGTGTCGTTCAATTATTACGAGGTGTGTTGATGAAGCTATTTTTACAAGAAAGTAAAGGTTTGCTATTTGTGGGGTCGGGCGTCCATCTTCGCCATAAGAGACATTTTACTGCCGGTAAAAACCTTATTATCGAAGATAACGTGTTTATCAATGCCTTATCGGAAGATGGCATTATTACCGGAGACAATGTTTCCATTGCCAGAGATTCTATATTAATCTGCACAGGAGTCATTGCACATCAGGGGAAAGGTATTTATATAGGAACAGGCACCGGCATCAATGCAGGCGCTTACCTTGGAGGGCAAGGCGGTATCCACATCGGTGAACAAGTGATCATTGGTCCGGGTGTGCAGATATTTTCTGAAAATCATAATTATGAGCAACCTGGCGTTGCCATTAAAGACCAGGGTGTAACGCGATTAGGCGTGCGAATTGGTGATCATTGCTGGTTAGGTGGCCGGGTAACAGTTTTAGACGGCGTCCATATTGGTAAAGGTTGTGTGGTTGCAGCGGGATCTGTAGTGACCAAAAGTTGTCCGGATTATTCTATCATTGCTGGTGTTCCGGCACGGATCATTAAAAGCAGGGCATGAGTAAAAAATTGATTATTGGGGTCGACATCCGGGATTTACAACTGGCCAAAACCGGGACAAAAACATATTTAGAAGAAGTTTGCAAGGCCTTTAGGGAAATGAATGACCCTATGGTAGAATTTCATTTCCTGGATACCCCTATCCCGGTATGGGGTACAGATAGCAATTTACTGAAATATGTAGAACACCTGCGTTACCAGCTTTGGAAACAAGTATTTCTACCTCTAAAAGCCTGGGCTAAAGGTTGTGACATATTATTTTGTACCGATAATTTTGTCCCTTTGATACATTTGGGATATAAAACAGTACCGGTATTTCATGATGCCTTTTTCTTTGAGAACCCGGAACACTATGGTAAACTCTGGCTTGAACTTTACCACAGCACAGCTATTCCTGCTGCAAAACGTTCGCCGGTCATCATTACACCGACCGAATATGCAAAAAAGCAAATCGCGAAATACACAGATATCCCATTAACGCAGTTGGTGGTGGTCCATGAGGGTCCAAAATCTTTTGACTTGGATGGATCTGGGAATAATATAAACAGCAGATCTATCGCAGAGATTGTTTCAGGAGCAGCTGATTATCTTTTGCATGTGGGTTCCCTGTTTAAACGTAAAAACATACCAGCACTGATCGAGGCGTTTAAATTAGTCAAAGACGCAGGTTACCCAGACTTAAAATTGGTACTTGCAGGCCCTCCTGCCCCTAAAAAGGATAGCAATGATGGCCAGCTCATTCTGGAAGCGATTAAATTGCATAGGTTAGAAAAAGACGTGATCTTTACAGGGTACTTAAGTGATGAGGAGTTAAGCCTGGTTTACCAACATGCTCGATTATATGTCTTTCCTTCCCTGAACGAAGGATTCGGGATCCCGATCTTAGAGGCCTTTAAACACCGTGTTCCAGTATTGGTAGCAAATAACACCTGTTTGCCTGAAGTAGGTGGTGATGCGGTGTTGCAGTTTGATCCATTCTTTCCAGAAAACATCGCTGATAAAATTAAACTGGCATTAGCTGATGAGGGTTTACGTAAGGAATTGATAGCAAATGGAACACAAAGGTTAGAGCAGTTTTCCTGGAAAAAAACAGCTCAAGAATTGGTTGCGATATTTAAAATGCAATAATTTTACAACAATTTCAAGATAACGTAAATTTTCTACCTGTTTTGAAAGATTTTAACATGCTCGTCAGCCACATTCTCCCAATTAAAAACACTTAATGCACGTTCTTGTGCTCTTAAAGCCAGGGCCTGCATCTCCGGATAATGTGTTTCGCAGTAATCTATTTCTTCAGTAAGCGAAGGGATAGTCGCTTTTTCAAACATACGTACGGTATCCTGTACGGCATAGACATTCTCTTCAATATCACTTACAATCATCGGTACATTTAGCCCCATCACCGTAAGCACCACTGGAGATAAACCTTCTACATCAGAGGGCTGGATATAACAATATGCATTTCTAATTAAGGTGTTAACCTGGTCGCCATAAATATAACCCGGGAATAACACCTGGTCATTTCCCATATTCATGATTTCCTGCTCATAAGGAGAAGGATTGGGCGATCCCCCAACCAGCACAAGTTTCTTATAGGATTGAGAAGCGGTAAAGGCAGGAATGAGGTAATGAAGTCCTTTGTCAGGAATAAAGCGGCCAATAAATAGGTAGTATTCCCCTTTTCGCAGGTTGTTTTGAGATAAAACATCTTCATCATCGATCCATGGGCTTACTTCACTACCAAAGGGAATAAACGTAAATTTTTTATGAAAACGATCTTCAAAAAGCTTCTTTGCAATGACATTGTCGAAGATGACTTCATTGGGAAGGTGTGCCGTTAAATAGGATGATAATTTCAAAAATAACTTACCATACCAGGGCCATTTGTCACGTTTCCAATCTACACCATCCTGGCTGATAAATACTTTTTTTCCGAAGAGTCGTAAAGGTAATGCCCAAATGCTATTACCACCATTTTGAATATGAACTACTTCAGCCGTATTGTTAACGATAATATCCCAGGTGCATTTAAAAGAATGCAACAGGGTATCGAAGCCTTTGGTCGCAACGGTTTTGAAAGTTTTAATTTTAACGCCCTTGTATTCGTTTACATCAACAAATACATCTGGGTATTGTCTGTTATAAGCGACAACCTGATGACCACGATTAACCAACCGTGGAAAGAGTTCCATGGCAAACTTGTCGGCACCGGCTGCACCTTTAGCTGGAGGGATAGAACGGAAACCAAATGCCGCAATACGCATCATTAAATGGAAACCGTATCTTTTGCAGAATATAGATTTTCTTCCAGATATTCTGTATAATAATTGGCTACATACTCTTTTAAAGATACTTTCCAATCGCGCATCAAATTCGCTTCTCGTAAATTCAGCTTTTTATTGATCAATCTTTCTGAAGTTGGTCGAGGTGCATAATAGGTATCTTTGAAATAATCGGATGATACTTCATGAAAAGTAACCTCATCTGTTAAGCCTAAAATGTTAACCAATTCTTCTGCAACTTCACGTCTGCTGGTTTCCCCATTGCACACTAAATTATACAGTCCCCAGTATTCTTTCTCAAACAGCAATTTTACATTCTTTGCAAAATCAACAGTATAAGTAGGCGTACCGTCTTTATCGTTAACTACATGAAGGTCCCTGGTACCGGTAGCTAACTGTTTAATAATTTTATTGATGAATTTTTTGTCTTTTTTTGGTCCGCCACCCATCATCCAGCCAGCACGGCAAATGATGTGTCTTTTGGCATGTTCCCGTACATAACGTTCGCCCATGTACTTGGAACGGGCATAATGCCCAAGTGGGTTCGGCTCATCCCAATCATCGTAAAATTCCTTTTGGCCATCAAATATGCCTGCCGTACTAATATATAGTATCGGTATATTGAGTTGATTAGCAATATAAACAGCGTTTTCTACAGATGTGGTGTTGGTAAGGTAAGTATCGTCCTGATGAGTTTCGCAGTATTCCAGATCGGTATAAGCACCCAGGTGAAAAAGATAGTCAGGCTGGAAGCGGTGAACATCTTCTTTATATTTTTCAAAATCCCTAAAATCTAAAAAGTCAAGCCAGTTTTCGTTGACATCTTTATCCGTACATTTAAGTTCGAATTCTTCTTTAAAAACTGTATAAAATGCTTCACCTAGCATTCCGCCCGCTCCGGCTATATAAATTTTCTTCTTCATAGGGGTTTTAAAGCCATTAATCTATCTCTCCCAATTGTATGGCTGCAGTCTTAGTTTATAAATTGACCTGGTGCCAAAATTAACCATTTTAAACTGACCGTACAATGTTTTTGTTACGCTTATCTCTGTTTCCGGCTTCAATAAGATCTTTTTATATAAAAAAAGGCCAAATTTGACCAAATATTCACCTGATTAATTAATAAAATGATATAATACAAGCATCTTTGAAGCCTGATGCAGGAACTGCTTAAGGTGTATAAAAATTATGCCAATTTATTTGAAAATTAATTTAAAGGAAAAGTAATGAATATTTTGGTAGCAAATTGGACCTGGTATCCAAGTGGCGGCGATTGGACATATGTAGAACACATCACCAAATTGTACCGTGAACATGGGCACCAGGTAATTCCTTTTTCCATGAAAGACAACAGGAATTTCCCTTCACCCTATGCTGAATATTTTATTGAACATATTGACTATAAAAAAGTCAACAAAAAAAGTTTAACTGATGGCCTTAAAGTAGTTAAAACCAGTATCTACTCAACAGAAGCCCAGAACAAACTGGAAAGATTGCTTGATGTGGTAAAAATTGACTTTGCCCATATTAACGTGATCCACCATTACATCACCCCTGCCATTTTAAAAACACTAAAAAAACGGGGCATTCCCATTATCTGGACGCTGCATGAATATACCCCAATCTGCCCGGAAAGCACTTTTATCAGTCATGGAAAAATCTGTGAAAAATGTTTTGGCGGTGCTTTTCACCATTGTGTAACCAATAAATGCAAAAAAGGCTCCCTTCCCGCAAGTATCGTGGCTTCCATGGAGAACTATGTACATAAATACCTCAACTACTACGAATATGTAGACCATTACATCTGCCCCTCTGTTTTTCTTTACGAGAAGTTTAAACAGTTTAACTTTTTTAAGGAGAAGCTGGTTCAATTATACCATGGTTATGATTATAAAGAGATTGCTGAGGCCCGATCTGCTCAACACGCCACAGCCCCCGTTCAGGAAAGATTTGCTCAACATGCACCTATCGTATTTGTTGGGCGTCTGGAAAAAATAAAAGGAGCACATACCTTGCTGGAAGCCATGAAGGCTCACCCTACCATTCCCTTAAAAATTATTGGCACCGGAACACAGTTGGAGATGCTTCAAACTTACGCCAAAATCAACCAATTGATCCAGGTAGATTTCCTGGGCAAAAAAACAAAAAAAGAAACACTGGAATGGATTGGAAAATCGGCTTTTTTGGTCTGTCCCTCTGAATGGTATGAAGTTTTAGGCTTTACCGTAGTCGAAGCCATGGCTATGGGGAAACCGGTAATTGGCTCGAAAATTGGTGCCATTCCCGAAATGGTCATTGATGGGCGTACGGGACTGCTATTTGAGGCTGGCAACAGCAACCAGCTTGCAGAAAAAATAAATGAATTGTATCATGACCTGGAATTACAGCAACACATGGGAGGACAGGCAGAACAGCATATCCATCAGCTGATTAACAGCGAAAAACATTATGCCGGTTTACAACAAATTAACCTTTCACTATAATATAAACAATGAATAAAAACCTTTACTTAATCCTCTTCCTGTTTTTAATAACTGGTTCCATTAACAGCTCTGCACAAGTGGTATTTGAAAACCCTAAAAACCCTGTTTACCAATATTTATCACGGCAGGCACAAAAAGGCAATATTGAATTTAATGACTTAATTCAGCCAGTGAGTCGCAAAAATATTGCGGAGTTATTGCATACGCTGCAGGATTCGGTGACAAACCTATCCCTAACGGAACAAAAAGAACTGGCCTTCTACCTAAAAGAATTCAGTGAATTTGACCAGGAAGGCAAGCCCGACACTACCACTTTCTTTAAAAAGGATGTAGCTGGCCGGTGGCGTTTTCTTTCCGTTAAAAAAGATGGTTTTGTGTTAAACGGAGATCCGGCATTGACTTTTGAAACGCACCTTGGGGAAGGAAAAAGTGTTACCCGCACGGCAACAGGTTTAACCTTTTGGGGCCATGCTGGTAAAAACATCAGTTTCCAATTTTATTTCCAGGACATTACCGATAAAGGAAACGGTATAGACAGCAACCGGGTATTTACACCGGAAACTGGGATTTTGAGGACGGCCAACGTGAATCCAAAGTCAAAAACAGTAAATTACAGTGATTTCCGAGGTTACATTACCTACGCCTGGAAAAATGGATCGATCAGTTTAGGCAAAGAACAATTATTATGGGGATATGGGCAAAATGGCCGTATAGTGGCTTCTGATAAATCACCGGCTTACCCAAATATCCGTTTGGATTATCGCCCTTTAAAATGGTTACATTTTAATTATACCCATGCCTGGTTAAACTCCGCAGTGATCGACTCTGCAAGATCTTATGATAAAGGCAATGCGTTATTTGGAGAAAACCGCGAAATGTATGTGAAAAAATTTATGGCTTCGCATACCTTAAGTTTTATCCCCACAAAAGGTTTGAACCTGAGTGTTGGGGAATCTATGGTCTACAGTGATGATTTTGACATTGCTTACCTTATCCCCGTGATGTTTTTTAAAGCTTATGATCAATACCAAAGCCGTTATAAATTGTCTACCGGAGCCAACAGCCAGTTTTTCTTTTCCGCAAGCTCAAGAAACCATTTACCGAGAACACATTTATATGCGTCGCTTTTTGTTGATGAAATTCGCACCAGCGAAATTTTCAATAAGGCGAAAAGCAGGAACCAGTTAGGTTATACCATGGGGCTTTCTCATACTGACGTATTGGGTATCTCCTACCTCACCCTGGGTGCAGAATATACCCGCATTAGTCCTTTCGTTTATAACAACCTGATCCCTGCACAAACCTATACCAACCAGGGTTACACTTTGGGTGACTGGATGGGCCAGAATGCTGACCGCATGACTGCCTGGGCAAGTTATTCTCCGGTATCACGTTTGATTACCCGTTTTGAATTTAATGCCATCCGCAAGGGTGCTGATGGCGGTTTATTTGACCAGTATTGGGCAGAACCACAGCCTCCGTTTTTAAGTCAGGGCCCGGTGCAATCGCAAAAACAATATTTACTCGAAGCCAACTACCAGTTGCTTCAAAAATTGTATGTCAAAGCGTCCTATATGCACCAGAATGGTGTAATCAGACCAGACCTGCAAACGTCAGCCGTGCCCAACGAGTTTAAGTTCGGGGTATCCTATGGCTTTTAATCCTTAATACTTTATATTTGCGATTTAGCACAACATCCTTCCATGAACCATAAATACCTATATTATATTCTGTTATTTCTTTTTGCTTCGGTCACTTTAAAGGTGAATGCGCAAAACATATCCATGAGTAACATCCAGAATGTTAAAGTAAGTCAGTTATCTGACGCACAAATTAAACAAGCCTGGGATAAATTGGAAGAAACCGGAATTCCTGAAGATCAAGCCTATAAAATGATGGTTCAAAAGGGCATGTCGCCAGGTGAAGTACAGGCTTTTAAAGACCGGGTCACTCTACTGGGTTTAAATAAAAAAGGCGCTAAAATGCCTGCGACTGCTGAAAAAGAAGCGATTGATTATGCCCGGGATACGACACCCGTGCTGGTGAAGCCTTTTCCACTTGCACCTGTGTCTAAACCTGAACCTGTTTTAGGTGTATACGGCATGGAATTTTTTAACCAGACAGGAATAAAATTTGAGCCTAACTTTAGTGTAGCTACCCCAAAAAGTTATGTTTTAGGTCCGGGTGATGAATTAATTGTCCTGGTAACCGGGATGAATGAAAGCAGTGTAAGAACAAAAATTACCACGGAAGGAAATGTACAAATCCCTTATGCGGGTTTAGTTTATCTAAACGGTTTTACGATTGAACAGGCTACCAGTTTGATTAAAAGCAGGATGAGTAAGGCCTACCCCGCTTTAAACAGTGGGCAAACCAAACTAGCTGTTAACCTAGGAAATACACGCAGCATTAAAATCACCCTGGTGGGAGAAGTGAAAACACCGGGTACCTATACCTTATCCTCTTTGTCGACAGTATTTAACGCTTTGTATAATTCTGGCGGCCCTAATGCTAACGGATCCTTACGTTACATAGAATTACTAAGAAATAACCGTGTTTATAAAACGATCGATTTCTACACCTTCCTGCAAAATGGTTTAATGGATGGCAACATCCGTTTGGAAGACCAGGATGTCATCCGCATTCCGGTATACCGAAAAAGAGTAGGCATTAAAGGGGAAGTGAAAAGGCCAGCTATTTATGAGCTGAAAGAAAACGAACAGTTAGACAACCTGATTGGCTATGCCGGTGGTTTTACAGATATCGCTTACCGCGGCATGGCTAAAATTGACCAGATCAATGAATTGGAACGGGAAGTTAAAGATGTACCCTCTAACCTTTTTGGAAACTTTACCCCTAACAATGGTGATTTAGTGGAAATTGGTGCCATTACCAACCGCTATACCAACAGAATTGTATTAGAAGGCGCAGTGTACCGCCCCGGCGTGTATGAATTGACTGCAGGCATGAGTTTGGGCGACCTGTTAAAAACGGCTTCGGGCTTAAAACCAGAAGCATATATGGAACGTGGTTACGTTAAAAGAACCTTGCCGAACCTGGAAAAAGAATTAATTTCTTTTAACCCGATGGATGTGGTAGAAGGCCGAAGCGATTTACCTTTAATGCGTGATGACTCCGTAATGGTGCAAGACAGAGCGGTTTTTACCTCTTCACAAAATGTAACGGTACAGGGTTTTGTAAGAAGTCCGGCTTCCTTTACCTATAGAAAAGGCATGAAACTAAATGATGTCATTGCCATGGCTGGTGGTTTTCAAGACGAAGCTGCTGATCACCATGTGGAGATATCAAGGATCATTATCAACGATTCGGATAGTGTTGCCAACCAATTAGTGAAGACTTTTACGATCAATTTAAATACAGACGCTGAAGGCGACATGGAACTGCAGCCGATGGATTATATCTATGTGCCTCGTCTAGTGAATTACCGTGCTCTAGGCAACATTAGCGTGAAAGGTGAAGTTTTATTTCCGGGAGAGTATTCTGTACAACGTAGGGATGAAACTGCTTTAGACCTGTTAAAACGTGCCGGTGGTTTGAGTCCTTATGGCTCTTTAGCTAATGCACAGGTGTATAGAAAAGGGGTACGTGTAAATTTAGACCTGACCAATACCAGTGAGAGGGAAAGTGTGAAAAGAAGCATGATCCTTTTACCAGGTGATAGTATTTATATTCCAAGGGAAGTTTCTTTTGTAGAGGTTGCTGGTGCGGTGAATAACCCGCAACTGGTGGATTACAATGGAAAAAACTTTACCTATTACCTGAACGCTGCTGCCGGAGCTACTCAAAATGCATTATTAAAAGGTGCTTATGTACAATATCCAAACGGCTTGAATAAACCGGTGACCCGCTTTTTATTTTTCCGTAATTATCCGCCTGTAACGCCGGGAAGTAAGATCATTGTACCTGAAAAAGATCCTAACAGCAAATTGAAACTGGGCTTTGCAGAAATTGGCGGAATTACTTCTGCAGTAACCGCATTGATTAGTTTAATCGCTATTTTAAATAACTAACATGATGCCCGAAAATACGCCTCCTTCTTCGAATACACCTTATCCGGAAAACCGCTCCTACCCTTATGAACCTGAATTTTCGTTCAGTAAAGTCATTGGAAACCGGGTAGACGACCTGAAGTATGTGTTAAGTTTTAAGAAATGGATGGCTCTGTTTTTAATTATCGGTGCATCATTAGGTGCCTTAACGGCTTATTTGTGGACACCTACGTATACGGCAAGATTAACTTTTGTGATCGATGATGCCAAATCATCTGGTGGTGGTGGTTTAGCCGCACTAGCCGGGCAGTTTGGTTTTAACCTGGATGGTATTGGGGGCGCCAGTGGCGTGTTAGCCGGCGACAATGTGCAAGAGTTGTTAAAGAGCAGAAAGTTGATTAAATCGACGCTTTTGACGCCATATGATAGCCTGGGCACCAAAACCCTTGCTGATAAATATGCGGAAGTCAATAAATTAAATAAAAAGTGGTTAAAACACAGTAAAGATGGTCAAGTAATCGCTTTTCCAATGGACCCGTCGAAGAACTCTCGTGTTCAGGATAGTTTGATCCATGAAATGACACAATTGGTATTAGGAGGTGAATTCGGCATCGCCAAAACAGATAAAAAACTGGGTTTTTTTGAAGTGAACACGACCATGAAAGATGAACAACTGGCCGCTTTGTTTTGTACCCGCATGATCAAACAAGCGACCGACTTTTTTATCACCACCAAAACCTCGCGATTAAGAAATAACGTGAACCGTCTACAACACCGTGCAGACAGTATAGGTCGGATTTTGAACCGGAAAACCTATGCGGCGGCATCAGCTAACCAAAGTTTATTAGACCTGAACCCGGCTTATACCACGGCCAATGCCAATGTGGAAATGCAGGAACGGGACAAGATTGTATTGAGTACCATTTTCTCGGAAACAGTAAAAAACCTGGAAGGCAGTAAAACGATGCTAGCACAGGAAACCCCAACAGTACAAATCGTAGACGAACCAGAACTACCATTAAAGAAAAACAGGTTGAAGTATTTTGTAGCCATACTGGCGGGAATGCTGATTGCCGGGATTGGTTTCAGTGGTTATTTGTTACTATTTCGGAAGAGAGTTGTAAAAAATTGATCCAAAATTATATATTAAATAAATTAGGCTTCCATAATTTCTTTATCTTTTAATGCTTAATATCATATCAATTATTCCATTTAAATTAATATAGGAGCCTCTTAATTCATTTTTTCGGTCGAGCATAAAATCAATAAATATAGATGTTAAAAAACATACACTATTGGCTTCTTAATAACTAACCATAGATTTGTTCATAGCAGTCAGGTAGACATTAACTTTCGTGCTTATAATCGCCTGACATGGGCCACTTTGAGTAGAAATATTAAAAAATTGTATGCAGAATTGCACCTTTTTATATGACTGGTAGTTGCGGATGCGAATTAATATATAGTTAATAAAAAAACAGTTATGACAAGCAGAGGCTGATAATATAACAGACTCTGCTTGTCAATTTCGAAAAGAAATCTGAAGAAAAATTCGTTTAACAGTAAATTACAAACTTGTATGTTAAATGTATATAAGACTACTCTTGCTATTTTTTGTAGATATGTTTTGTGTCAACAATTCGCTTACCAGTTATTTGTCTGACTGTTTGCCTTAAAAAAGCATCAGCTCTTAAAATGACATTCTTCACATTCTCTTCTGGGCGTCCGTAAAAAGAGGTTACATGAAAGTAATTTGTTGACTCTGCTGGGGTTTTTGAAAAATAATAGTTTGATATACAACACCTTTTCCCCTGTGAGGTTACTTTGTTTACAGAATGTATTGAAGATTTATTCGTTATCATCAATACTAACCTGTTGTATTTCGAATGAATAGTCCTTTGCGGTTTATTCATTCCATTATCCCACAATTCTAAATTTCCACCAGAATTAATATCCCAATCTGGAGTAACGTAATATAATAAATTAAGCACCCGATAATTTTCTCTATCATTATCGTGAGAATTGTCCAAATGAGGGTTTAAGAAGTTACCGTGGGCCATTAGGCTAATACCTCCAGCATATAAATTTTCATCAGGCACCATTTCTTTTATCCCAGTAATTTGCTCAACAATTTTAACAACCCGCTCATCTTGAAATGCAAATACTATCTCTTCTAAAAGCGGATTATATAAATCCATTTGAGCTGCAATCCTTTTATTTTCTCTTAAAGATTTATGTATAGCCATTTCTTCTGGTGAAGGAAAAGCATCGTAGATTTGCTGGGCAATCTCCTCTGGAAGTAAATCATCAATTATACAGCTGTTTATTCTTCCTGTCTGAGCAAAATCATTCTTTAGTTGATCTGACATACTTTCGAGTCTTGAAAGTATTAAATTTGAGAGGTAACCTCTATTCAAGTCCATACGTTTATTTTAGAAAAACGCAATATACTTACATAATTTAATTATTATGCATTTATTAATTAAGTTACATCGAAAGTAATGTGTATAAAATATAGCTCGTTAAAACGGATCGGCCGGAAATGGCAACGAAGCATTTGCTTTTAAAATCGTATTATAAACGTAAACTTAACATGTAGAACAAGACCACAAGTTACCGTAATCCTTATTTTTTGTAGTTTTTAAATATTTAAATGTTTATTTTTAAAATAATGATAAATGTTTGATTAAGGATTGGAAATAAGCAGGTAGTGAGATGAAAGTAAAAAGATATATTCTTAGTAAGATCATAGAGGGAATGCCTGAATTGGCAAAAAAAAACTACCTGGATAAAATTAAAATAGAATTAGATTGGCGCATTTACCATTATGGAGCGCATTTTAATACCCCCTTCGAAAACAAGTTACATCATTGGACTTACGAAGAGCTCAAGTATGATTTAAAAAATCAAATCATACTTAAACGCAACCAGTTTAAAAGTAAAACAAAAAAAAAATTTATTTCAAGTATTTACTTTGGTAAGTTTGACCAATACCTCGCTAAGCTTGGCGAGGTTCACACCCCTGTTTGGTTGCCCAGGGGATTCGTAATTGACGGAAACAATTCCTTGTATAAAAAGTCGAAGAAAATTAATAACTTATTAGGGAAAGCAAGCTTTAATACCTTATTAAAGCCTGAAACTGCAAGCTTACTTGATGAGTATGAAAGTGACTTATTTAATTATTATTCAGAAACAGATCCAAGTGCTGTTTTCTTATTTACTGATCAATATTACCATTCTAAAGTGACAATAGAAGTGTTTAAAAAGATAAACAAAAAGTCATTCGTTTTGTCACATGGATTGCCAGGAATTTACTCTAAAGAAGTAGATAACCGATCGGATTATTTATATGTCTGGGGCAATAAAATCAAATGTAATTATATCAAGGCAGGGTTCAACGCCGAAAAGATATTCGTTATCGGTCACCCAGGATATATGACACCAAAAAGGATTGATTTATTACGCAATTCCTTCGAGAATATTCTTATTTTACCAAAAGCCATGACCTGGCACCAGCATACTTATGAACCTGCAATTGCTGACCGAGGTGCGATTATCGTTTATCTATTATCTCTCCAGATAGTACTGCATAAATTTGGAGTTAAAAGTGTGCGGTTGCGTCCTCACCCATCAGCAAATGTTCATTGGATGCTTTCTTTTTTAGATCCTTCCTTTTTTATAGCTGATCCCTACCCGCAATTGAGTGAATCTTTGGCGCATACTACATTGGCTATCGGTCCAACATCTACAGTATTCCTAGAATCAATTTTTAATGGTGTGAACTACGTTATATACGAACCTCAAGATGATGACGGGGTTGACTTGTTAAATTATAAAATTGTCCCACCTTTTGATGGTTCAGATCCAGAAATTGCGGTCGCAAAAGATGAATATGAATTGGAAGAACTATTGAGGAGAAGACACTGTCAACCTAACGATGTTCTTTCAGGTTATATGAGCACTTTTGATGAGAACATACTAAAAGATTCAATTCATTCAGCGCCTTAAATAACATGTTTAAAAAACAATTTTTTTCCATTGTATTCTGGAAATCACTAGTCTACCTTTTAGGCATCCTATCCTTACTCATTGTAACACCACACTTAACAAGTAAACCGACTATATTTGGAATTTATGCGTTTTGTTCTTCCATTACTATCTTTTTTTCTTATGCAGATTTAGGTTTTATTACAGCCGCCAGGAAATTTGCTGCAGAATTCGTAGCCAAAAAACAACTAAAGGCTGAAATTGCTGTGACGTCATTCTCCTGCTTAGTGTTCTTATTATGTTGTTTCCCTCTCTCCATAGGAATCTTTTATTTTAGCTATTATCCTCATTACTTAATTAAAGGCATTACAGAAGCTGAAATTATTATTGCTGCTGATTTATTGAGAATCCTAGCATTTTCTTTTCCAATTTTGATCCTGCAACGAATTATTCAAGTAATATATTCAGTAAGGTTTGCAGACCACATTGTGTTCAAATTTGAAATTATTAATATTGCGCTACGCTTAATATCCATTTATTATTTCTTTTCACCAGGAAATTATAAGATTGTAGAATACTTCCTATTTTATAATGTCCTAAATCTTATTAATATAATTGCACTGGGTTATCTTACTACCAAAAAATTTGACTACAATGTCCGCTATTTTTTTAAGGCATTCAGGTTTCGGAAAAGTATCTACAATAAAGTTTCCAGATTAGCCTTTAACTCCCTTTTTGTATCTTTGGCCTGGCTTCTGTTTTTCGAAATTGATCTGGTATTGATTACCTATTTAGCTGGTGCTGCCGCAACCGCGCAATATGCCATTGCTTTCAATGTAGCTAGTATTCTGAGGAATGTGTTAAGCACACTGTATTATCCATTAACGGTGAAATTTAATCACTTAGTAGTATCAGGTAAGGAGGCGTTAAGTTCATTCTTTTACCTGGTTATTAAGTTAGGATCTTATTTACTGATCCCTGGAATTGTAGTATTGGTATTGTTTTCTAAAGCACTAATAATATCATGGTTAGGGAATAAATTTGAACAATCAGTAATCATTACCCAACTATTGGTCTTTTCATACATATTCTACCCTTTATCTACACCTATTGGATCTTTATTAACAACTAAGTTAAAAATGAACATATTATATGCAAACTCCGTTATTTATATCGCAATTCAATACTTGGGACTATGGATTTTTTATAAATCCGTTGATAGCGGGGTATTGCTGGCTTTATTAAAAATACTTTGTGCTGGCACAGGCTGTATGGTATTAGTTAACTGGCTAATCAAATATTTATACATGACAAGGTTTACCTTTTTTTACAAGGTATTTGCATTACCAATTAGTCTATCACTGCTATTTAGTATAATAAGTTATTTACCACTACAACAAGTAAAGGAAAGCAAAAACTATGTGTCTTTATTTTCTTATTCGTTTTTAATGGTCCTAAGTTACATCTCTATCGTAGGTCTCTTGGTCCTATTCGATAAATCATTCAGAACAGCCATATCTAAATTATTAAAATAAGTTAAAATCTATATGTTATACCAATTTCACCATGAATATTGAAGGCATCATTATGTGGTATATAATATGTATCTGTACTAAAATCCTTTTGTCTCCATTGGTAATTTAAAGATTTGATACCCTGTAGCTTTGCGTTAAAGATTAAATTATTATAATCCCAACTCCCCTGAGCTGCAACAGCAAAATCAACCCACTTTCTACTTCCGTTTGGGCTAGCCGCAAACCGATCAGAAAAATCTTTACCATGTTCATACCTCTCTAAACCAAGACCTAATTTCTTGAGCCCCTTAACCCAGTTCAACTCCAATGATTGTAAGTTGCCCCCTGAGCCAGTTCCAGCACCAATTACTTCACCTTTATGGGTATAACCTTGCCTAACGCCTCCGTGGTGATAAAAGGTTCCCGCCGAACGAACTAACAATCCATCTGTTGTTTGGGAAAGCTGTGTGAGTTCAGCATTTACCTGAATAAACTCATCTTTTTCACGTCCTAATGAAACTAGTTTACTCAAACCAAACAAATATGCCCTGGAGTGATCTGGGGATC
Source organism: Pedobacter sp. CAN_A7 (assembly GCF_015752175.1). Classification (NCBI taxonomy): domain Bacteria; kingdom Pseudomonadati; phylum Bacteroidota; class Sphingobacteriia; order Sphingobacteriales; family Sphingobacteriaceae; genus Pedobacter; species Pedobacter sp. CAN_A7. The sequence goes on from NZ_JADOUW010000004.1 coordinate 254,576, forward strand.
CAATAAAATCTCTAAAATCAAAGGAATTATCATTTAAAGCATATTCAAAATAGATTTCAGCATGAGCTTTGGGAAATATCCATCTCGCATATAAGGAAGTTCTTTGATCCCGGTCAAAAGTTTCTTCTACAAGGTTCTGTCCATCCTCTGCCACCTTATTTTTCTGGAAAGGTGTGAAAAACGGGAAATAATCACTAAAAGTGCTTAGGTCACTATGATAAGCACTAAAAGTTCTGGTGAAACCTAAAAATAAGCCGGGCACCCATTTGGGCTGATAATTTAAGTTAAAGCCAGTGAGGTAACGCCAATCTTTCCGAAAACCAGCGTGCAAGTTTAGTCCAGTAGACAAATTTTGAACGGGTAATGGTGCAAAGCCGGAATCATCTAATCGTGCACTAATAACTTGACCCTCAAAAGAACCTATACCAGTACGTATAGGGCGCACGGTATTCAGTGTAACATGTTTAAACCCCTGGGCATTATTACTCATCATTAAAGAATTACGCATGCCAGGACCCCACCACAAATTTTCGTTAGACAAGCCTATAGAGGCTGGACCAAATGTCAAACGGATACTGCTTTGCCCCCATAATAACTTCTGATAAGCTTTATCTCCAAATCTTTCAGGGGCGTCTATGAAATTATGATAACTATAATACTGACGCAGATCTGCATCAGAACGGTTGTCGCCAAAGCTTTTAAAATCAGCATTAGCAGCATAAATCATTTCTGGTTTCAACTGGATACTTAACGGACCAAATTTAGCAAAAAAACCAGCAGTTACCATCGTTTGGTAACCTTTAGCAGGGATCATTCCGCCATCATTCCATCCATAAGGATGATTAGAATTAAAATGCTGCTGCCAGGATACTGGTAGTAATTGAAAAGTGCCATTGCCACTCGCGAAACTTTTATTGCGATTGAATACCGAGGATTTAGCCAATGAATCTGGATCAAAAATATCATCTTGTAAGATCGCTTCTTTAAATAATGGCCTAACCGCAAACGACAAGTTGGAGTCTAACTTACCCATTAATTGTAACCTACGATAATAATCGTCTAAACCTGGACTACCCACTGGGAGAGTTTGTCCATAGGCAGTTTTTAGGCCTGAACAAGTCAGCGCTAGGATAAAGAACAGGATATATATATTTCTAGACTGTTTCATAAATTAAAAACGATAAGTTAGACCAGCTTGGATCTGCAAATTAAATGCATCTTTCCCCGGGCGTGTATAAGGTTCTCCGGGCTCTTGCTTAAGATACCACTGGTAGTTCAATGATTCTACTCCCTGCAATTTGGCATTAAAAATTAAATTTTTATAATTCCACTCACCAACAGCTGCAACACTAAGATCTGTCCAATGTCGCCTCCAGTCTTTAGAATCATTATAAGCATAATAATAGAAATCGTTGTTATGAACGTACCTTTCAAATTGGAGGCCCAGGCGTTTTAATCCTTTAACCCAGCTCACTTCTAAAGATTGCATATTTGCACCGGGTCCAATTCCAGCACCAAGAATTTCACCTCTGTTGGTGTACCCATGCCTAATGTGATTACTTGTATACCAACCTGTTGCGGTCATCACTTTATAGATGTCGGTTTCCTGCATCTGGGTAACTTCAACATTGACCATGAGATTTTCATCTTTTCTTATGCCAAAGGGGAATAACTTTCGGATACCAAAGATATAAGCCCTGGATACGGCTGGTTCTAACAGAAGATCCTGAAAGTCGCCAGAATAATTGTTTCTTCCATACTCAAAGTATACTTCTGCATGTTCCTCAGGCCATAACCAACGCATAAAATATGAATTCCGCTGATCGCGTTTACTTATGGCCTCTGCTGCATTGCTCTGTTTTTTGGACGAAAAGAATGGGAGGTAATCACCGAACTTTCTTAGATCCTCACCATAGTTTTGTGAACTCCTGGTTAAACCCAGAAATAAACCTGGCACCCATTTAGGTTGCCAAGTAAGCACCAAACCAGCAAGGTAACGCCAGTCGTCGCGTTTAGGCAGGAATAAGGGATTCGAAAAATGATTGCGTTCAGGCTCCAAAACACCAAATCCAGAGTTTTCCAATCGTCCGGCAATAATTTGACCTTCGAAAGAACCTACCGGTGTGTTAATTGGTTTGCGGGTATTCAAGGTTAAATGTTTGAATCCTGGGGCGTTGTTACTCATTAATAAGGAACTTCGCATGCCTGGTCCCCACCATAAATTTTCGGTGGATAAACCAAATGACAGGCTTTCATAGTTCAGGCGGATGCTGCTTTGACCCCAATAGGCTTTGTTATAGGTAGAATTGCCAAACCTGGCTGGCAGATCGATGTTGTTGTAAAAATCATAATACCGGGCGGTAATGATGTCGTAATGGTCTTTGTTAAAGGTATCGAATCCTGAATTTGACGCCATAACGATTTCAGGCTTAAATTGTATGGTTAAAGGTCCATATTCTGCATAAATACCTGCACTTAGTAAGGTCTGTAAGCCCTTTGCGGGGATCATGGCACCGTCATTCCAACCATAGGGATGATGAGAATTTGCCTGTGCGTGTATACTTAAAGGCAAAAACATGGCTTTAAGTTTTCCATTGCTAGAAGTAAAGCTGCTTTCCGCATTCAAGGCATTATACCTGGTTTCCGTAGAATCAGGATAGATTGCATCTTTTACCCGAAATGCCTGAATAGGAATAAGTGGCCTGACTGTAAACGAAACCGTAGAATCCAGATTTCCTAAAAGCTGCTGCCGACGGTAATAATCTTCCAGTGCGGTGTTGCCAACGGTTAAGGATTGACCAAAAACCTGCATTGGTACGGTTAGTGAGAGTACTGCGAGGCATAGGTATGCTAATTTTTTCATAGGTTGATTACTTTTACCCGTATATTATCTACCGACCAGCTTTCATCACAATTATTATCTTGGGTATTGTTTTGTATTAATTGATCACGGCATTGTAAGAGTAGTGTTGCTTTAGAATGCTCTATCGTTTTTGTGATTTTATAAAGTGTAGTTCCTCCAATTACGCCAGCAGATAAGCAAGCTCCAGGAAGGTTTCTGGAGACGGATCCCCATTTGGGATTTTGAGAACTGTTTGGATAGTCAAAAGGATATGATTGCGGTGGACAAAAATTGCTGTCGTTACAGGGTGCGTTAGAAAATGTGGTATTGATGTATAAATTATCATCAACAATCATTTTCCAGATATCTGGCCCATCAATATTGTCAATCCCTTTACCTTCCCAACTGTCATGAATGTATAGGTCGAAAGATATTACAACCAACTTATGCTTTGGTAAGTCTTTTATTTGCAAATCAAACCCTCCTGAATTGTACCGGCCCAGTACTTTTGACTTGTTATAGTCTTCAATGCGTCCAAGTGTGATTCCATTTAAATCATTTGTTTCGAAATCATTGAAATAGACTTCAACATCTTGTTTGACTTCCTTAGAACAAGAAAGAAACAGTGTAAGAGAAAAGAGCGCAATAATTAATATGTATTTCATATAGTCATACTAGATTTATTTTAGAAGCTTATTCTTCAAAGTTAAGGTTAACTATTCTCTTTCAACTACAATGAGTGGCTTTATCCATAAATATGTCACAGCTAAAGGCGTAATTATAGCAAAAAATAAAGTGGTGAAATCCAATTTAGAGAATGTTATGACAACAATAATGCCTAATTGAACAGCCGCGTAAAGTATAGAAACACTCAATTGTGGCCATTTTAAATCATTAGACAATATTTGGTAAAAATGCAGCCTATGGGCATCAAATATATTCTGCTTTAAAACGAGGCGATGAAGTATAGTTAGGATCGTATCTACGCCGTACACTGCGAGAAACAAAATATATGCATAATTACCGGTTAACATAATGAGTTTAAGCATCAAAAAAATGATCCAAAAAGCGATGGTTATACTGCCAACATCCCCTGCGAAACATTTGGCTTTTTTCCTGAAATTAAAATAAAGGAAAACTAGTACGGCAAGTAAAGGGAGCCAAATTAAATCAGGGGCAATAAAGTCGTACTGATAATAATTAATATATTGGAGACCAGACAGCACGACTATGCTATAAGCCCCAGTAATACCATTGATTCCGTCCATGAAATTATAGGCATTAATAATGCCTATAACAATGATGTAAAATGCCAATACGATCCACCAGGGGAAAAGGTTAAAGACACTCAAAAAGCTAAATAATAGGGTTACCGCGGCGAGATGAAAAATAATTCTGATCCTACCTGAAAGGGTGATCCGGTCATCAATGAAGCTGATGATGCCAATAACCAACATACCGGTAACGGGCAGCCAGTATTCAGGATGCAAAACACCAGCAGCCAGCGCTGCGAAAAGTAAGATGATGCCACCACCCCTGATGGTTACCTCGGTATGAGAACTTCGTTCATTTGGGCGGTCGATGATGTTGTAATAATCAGCAACTTTGAAGTACAAAAGCATGATTACTATGAACAGGAACAAGTAAAAGAGGTAAAACATTAATTTGCGTATTTTTTAATTTTAAATCCTTTCAAAACGGGTGTTGGGTGCCAGTTAATTTCCTTACGGGCCTTCGTATCATCAAAAGTAAGATCCGTGGTAATTTTACGAAGTTTATTTATGTTGATGGGGGCTGCTGCACCTAGTAAATCGCCTAAATGAGCCAATGCTTTTGCTACGAAAAAAGGTATATTTCCTGGTTTTCTTGCTCCAATTTGTTTGGCAATACAGGTAGACAGCTCTATAAAACTCGGATGATAGCCGTCTGTTAGGTTATAGATTCCGCCAATAGCTGCAAGCCTGGGTATAACATTTGCAACATCCTGCGCTAACACCATGCTCTTACAAGCTTTGCCTCCGCCGATATTTACATAAAATCCTTTTCTGATGCCATTAATCATCGCCGCCAGATTTCCCGGTGCTTCATCCCCGATAATCAGTGGCAACCTCAATATGGAAAGTTTAACCTTGTTTGCCAAACACCATTCCGTGGCAAGTCCTTCTGCCTGAATTTTGCTTTTTCCATAAGGATCGCTGGCTTTTAGCGCTGCATTTTCCTTGATGTTTTTACCTGTGTCCAAACCATAAACAGCCACCGTGCTGATGAGTACCAGCGAGGCTGGCAAGGATGGGTTTTCACTTAATGCACTTAACAGATTTCTCGTGCCATTCACGTTAACGCGGAAGAACTCCTCTTTTTCCTTGTCAGTTTTTGGAACGCTGTGCGCTTTTCCGGCACAATGAATAACAAGGTCATAGTGTTTATTTAAAACGGGTACCTCATCAGAGAGATCCGTTTGATAGGTACCCTTGTTCCTACTGAGGGTATCGGTAGCATCGATTTTTATCAGCTCTTTATAGATATATCCCCCTAAAAAGCCATGAGCACCTGTGAGTAAAATCATTAGTATTTATCTTTTAGACTTAACTCCGCCAGTGTTTTTTTGTTTATTTCGCTACGTCTTTTATCAAAAAACCAACCCCACTTGTTAAAATAATATATGGCAGATTGCATGCCAATCACAGTCAATTTCCAATCTTTGTGAGAACCTTTTTCAAAATGATGGACGATGGTTACCCGGGGGAAGTAGACGGTTTTATAACCTTCATCAATGATTCGCCTGCATAAGTCGGCTTCTTCACCGTACATGAATATATGATCATCAAAAAAGCCTACTTTCTGCAAGGCTGACAAACGAAGAAACATAAAACAACCAGATAAATAAGGCACCTCCATGATTTGATCATAACTGGTAAAGCGCAGTTCAAACAGCTGATTTCGGGCTTCTACGATCTTTTTTAGCGGATTAAACCTTCTGCCAATCCAATCGTAAGGTGTCGGCAGCAATTTGCATAAGTATTGTGTCGAGCCATCAGGGTATAAGACTTTAGGCATCAGATTACCAATTTCCTGATGTTCATCCATGTAGTTAACGATGGTCTCCAATATTTTCCCATCATATCGCACATCCGGATTAAACACCAGATGATAGGTAGCACCATCTGCTATAGCTCTTTTGATGGCTATGTTATGCCCCCCACCAAATCCGGGGTTTGATGGATTATGGATATAGGTAACATTTTCATGCTGGCTGATGTCTTTTAAATCATCAGTAGGTGAATTATCTACCAAGTATAATTTAATGGGCAGGTTACTTTCTAGAAAACTGTTTATGGAATCAGAGAGAATTTTTCTGTCATTTTTAAATAATACTATACACCCAGAAACTTTAATCATATATTTTTTATTAATATTACTTGCCATTGCGCAATAATTAGCGTCGTTGAAACGCAATTTGTGTTCCAACAAATGATGGAAAGCTTATTAAGCCCCGTTTTGCAAGGTGGCTATAAAAATAGGCTTTATTTGACAATTTGCTCCGTGCTAATACTATTACAAATATTTAAATATGCATGGGCACGTTGTTCAGCCGAATTAAAGGTTTTAACCCGCTCTTTTCCCGCTTTGATTAATTCCTTTTTCAAGGATGCATCATTGAGAAGCAAGTTCATTTTTGCTACAATGTCTTGTTCGTCAATTGGATCAAAATACAATGCAGCGTCCTCACAAACGCTTGCCGCAAAGGAAAGGTTTGAGGTTAAAATTGGTCGTTCCATTTTCATAGCCTCGGGGTAATTAGCAGAAAAGCATTCTATTAATGTTGGCAAAAACAAAGCGTCACATTCGTAATAGAGCTGTGGGCATTGGTCGGCATCGATCCTACCCAAATTAATAATACTTGCCCTTGCTTCATCCGATAGCTTTGATTGGAATGAGGCATCATCAACTGTTAAAATGAATGTGATTTTAAAATTTTTTATAACCTTCTTAACAAGCGGTATTACTTTATTGAGTATGGCCAGGTTTTTATGCGGCGCAAATGCACACAAACTTAAAAAACGAAATTCATTTTCTTCCTTTTTAGGCAGAAGGACTTCTTGCCTGGGGCTGTAATTTTCAAAAAAATGATTATAACTATTACTTACGGTATATACAGCCCTATTATTCACCCCTAAAAAATCAGGCAGCCGCTGCTTAACATCTTCTGTCTCACAGACATAATACTTACCATTTCTCACCAGAAAATACCTATGAAAAGTTTTCCTGAGGAACGTATCAAACAGTACATATAAAGATGTATGGGAAAAAAATGGGGAGTCTTCATAGATATAATGACCAGAAGCGTAACCCATTAAATGTTTTGACTTAGGCGTCCAATAGGATGGGCCAAATATACTAAAGGTACAATCAGGCTTTAACTCTGATTCAAGCTTTTTAAGCTGCTTAGCTACAGAAAAAGCTGTAAACAGCAATCTCGGTTCTAAGGTAATCGTGTGAAATATAAAATTATCAGGATATTCCCGCTGGTTAATTTGATTTGAAACATCATCACTAACCAAAATATAGTACGTGTGCCCAATTATCTTTTTGCATTCTTCAATAAAGGATACTGCGACTTGTGTAACACCTGTACTGCTAAGCGTCGATGCATTGATTAATAACTTCATAGGGTTTAATGATTATAAGTTGGTATGCTTAATGAGAAAAATTGCATTATATAGCTTTTATACGCCCAGATCATTATCGTCAAAATTAACACTTTGAAGGATATAAAACAATAATCAGCAGGATAACCTAGGCTTGTCGCTTTTTAAGCACCAGGATAAATAAACGGATCAATATGTATAAAATGACACCATAAAAGCAGAATTTTACCAATAGTACAGGGTTATAAGCAAACCACCGTGGAAAAGTGATCAGCAATAAAACACCATAGATCATCATTAGTTTGTTTTCAAATTGATAAAAGGAACGGATGACGAAAGCAAGAAAAGCGGCAATAATCGCTGGCCCTATATAACCCAGCCATATAAAAAAATAAGTACTGATTAGGCCACCCCCACCTGAGCGATAGGTATCCTGTTCATAGGCAGCCAGGTTGGCATATCCTGGTAAAATGGAAAGGGGAACGATAGGACTGAATAAGTAACTGATGAAACTAAATCCACGTTTGATTGGCGTTAGCCCGGCAGTGCCCGAAAGACCGATGAGCCTGGCACTTGATTGAATCACATCGCCTTCGTTAGAGGCAATGTATTCGATATCATGATTGTTGGAGAAAAAACCAGAAGGAATCATTAGTTGTCCTATGTTTCCTTGGATTAAATCGGCTGGGTTTGTCCTGATGTTACTCACTATTTCGTTAAAATATATACCAGAGAAGATGATTAAGACCACATATTTAAGTTTTATTTTATCCTTAAAAACATAATACAAGTAAAAATACAGCAGGCTGACCTGCACCACTTCAATACGACCGCCATAAAGCAATGTTTTAATCATGTAGAGTAGCAGGATAAAGATGAGTAGTGACTGACAAGCGAAATTTCTCGGTGCAAATAACATCACAAATAAAAAAATGAGGATAAAATATTCATGTAAAGTTGATTTCTGTACCGTATCACTGGTTCCATAAGAACCGCTTTGGAAGATCGTTTCTCCCGTAAGTCCAAAAATTAAGATAAATACACTACACACCAAAAACACGCTGAACAGCACCCTATCTGGCTTAAAATGGAGAAAAAGATCTGTCTTCACCACTTTCACTTCGGCAGAGATTAAATTACCCAAAAACACTAAAAAGATTGCGTGATTGATCAATACAGTGTTGATGATCCCGGGAGTTTGAAAATCTTGCCAAAAAGATACACCGATATGGTCGATAAAATAAATATTAAAGGTCTTGGTGTACAGAAAGATAAAGGAAAACAGGATGAACATAGGAATAACTTTTCGAAATTTGATGATGAACAACAAATTGACCAAAGTAGCACAAATGCTCAATCCTTCAGGGTAGCCCAAAACTGAAGCACCTATTCCAATCAGAAAAATGATTCCTGTTAAGATGAAGGTTATCCAATCGTTATAGCTTACGAAAATTCTATTCACCCTTCAATGTTTAAAGTCAAATTCAAAATTTTAGCAGTTTGACAAACGATTTTAACTTAATTGGTAAAGATCCCTTTTTCAAACTCTTTAAAAGAAACTTTTTACCCAGAGGTACATCTTTACTGCTCAGGTAATAACTGCCATTAAGGTAGTTGACCAATGCTTCAACCCTGGCTTTCCCAACACCAGGAACGGCCCGCTCATATTGAGTTAATAAATGATTGATTTTTAAGACCTGAACGGGAAAATCACCTGATATATTGCTATCGTTTAATCTGTATTCGCCAAGTACTTTATCGATAAAATAAAAATCAGCCTTTTCACGGGCCATTCTGAGTAGTAAATCATAATCCTCCACACCAATTAGCTTCTTATCTTCCCTGAAACCGTCAATTTTTAAAAGGACAGATTTTTTTACCACAAGTGAAGAGTTCACGATACGGTTACCGTTGAAAAGTAAATCTTCAAACTGGTTATAAAAGGGTGATTTCTGATGTCTTCCGATGATCTGTTTCTGATAGTTTGTGCTAAATAAATGATAAATCACCTCGCGGTCGTCGGATAACACCTGAAATACTTCATCCAATTTATTTGGAAGCCATAAATCATCTGAATCCAGGAAACATACCCAATCTGCAGCAGCATTCCTGATCCCTATATTCCTTGGTTTAGCGGGCCCACCCCAATTGGTATCGTAGCAATACTTTAAATCGATCAGGTGTTGAAAAGACTCTACCACTTCCTTAGTATGATCGCTCGAGCCATCATCGCAAATGAGCACCTCAAAGTTCTTGTAAGTTTGCTTGACAAGCCCCTGAAGGAGTTCTACAAGATAAGCAGCCCTGTTATAAGTTGGGACAACAATACTAAATGTTGGTTTATTCATCTATAAGTTATTATGAATTCAAATTCTCTTTCAGCACTTCGAGGTATTGTTTACCATACCTTAAATCAGGCTCCAGGTAATTGCCCTCTGCCCATTCATTCCACGATTTCACAAAGGCAATTCTTCTATCAGGACTTTTTTTCTTTAATACTTCAAATACACTTTTAACATGGCTATCGAAGAATTCCGGTTTGGCATCATGAAGGATAAGTGCATTGGTACCTGATCGCGGTGAATGATCCCAGTTTGGTATAATGGTAGGGATCATATTTGGGGACTCTTCCTCCTTACCGATAAAGTACTTCATCGCATTTTTATATTTTGCAAACCTGGGCAGCTTGAGCAAGCGTTTAGCAAAACGACTATATTTATTGCTGAGTTGCTGTTCTGCATAAAGTAAACGAACCACATTAATGGAATCTAGGTCTAATTTTTCTAACTTTTCCACTTCATGTAAATGTACCGCCTGTCCGATAAAATACACGCCTTTTAGTCCATTTTTCAACGCAAGGCCCTGCCAGGTTTTAATAAACTTATTAGCATCTGGTAAGTCTAATGCTTTATAAATCATAAACACCGGTTTGTCATCAATCCTTATGTACCTTTTATCTTTAAAAGCATCAAGTACCGCATAAAAATGGTCTTCTATATCCTGATCTCCCGGGTATAATTGTTCAATCAGCATATTACCTTTAGACAAACCATGCCATATTCCCTTCCAGCTATCGTTTGCCCATGCAAAACAAAAAGGAAAGTCAGGCTTACCTGAGGCGATGACCTCATTAATTGGTTTTTCCAACAAACGTTTTCCATTTCCAAACCAATAGTGCCAATAGCAAAAGCCTTCAATACCATGTTGTTTTGCCATTTCAGCCTGTTTCACACGAACTTCCTCCAGACGTAAATCATAATAGCCCAGATCGGCAGGAACTTTTGGTTGATAATGTCCTTTAAAAAGTGGTTTTGCTTTACCAACGTTAGTCCATTCGGTAAAACCTTCACCATGCCATGCATTGTTTTCAGGGATCGGATGAAACTGACCCAGGTAAAATGCGATAAGGCGTATATGATTTGAATTATTTTCTTCCATTTTATTTAATATTAAATCATCAACAATGGTGCTGATGCGATTACATCATCTTAATTAGTTTTGCGGGTACTCCGCCTACGACACTATTGGCCGCTACGTCACTACTGACAACTGAATTAGCGCCTATAATGGCATTTTCACCGATCCTAACGTTAGGCAGAATGGCAGCACCTTCACCAATCCAAACATTATCACCGATGATGACCGGTCCTTTAGAATATAAGGGCCTGAGAACAGGTGCAAGCACAATGGATTCCCGGGTAGCTTCGCCATGATTATGGTCGGTAATTAACACCCTGCTTCCGATTAACACATTGTCTCCAATTTCTATCCGGTTAATTGCCCCGATATGACAGTCATAATTGATATGCACGTTTTTACCGATTTTAATTGCCGGGGAAAACGTTTGTCCCTGATAACTGTCCCAAGCCTCTAGCCTAAGCCTTGCCCTTGTGCTGAAGTGCTCGTCAATCTCGATATATTTATTGCCAATCATCACTAAAGGGTATTCAAAGAACTGTGCGGATTTGGAATTCTTTAGCGATTTGGCAATTACTCCACTGTAAACACTATTTCTCACTGCTTTCCACCGAAGGTTGATATACCTGACAATCCCCGAGCTGAGTATGGAAATTAATAAGTTATAAATATATTTCAGGATTTTCTTCATGCGTGACTAATTTTATTTTTAATCAGCAGCATTAGCTTTTTGATAAACTTAGGATGAAGCATTTCGCGTGGAAAATCCAGGAAAGCACGTAATTTAAACTTCATGACCAATAAGGTCCTATAGGAAAATAGGTAGTTATTTTCTACTTCCAGGTAAAGCTGAGAAAAACGAGCATAATCTATGTGGATTTTTTCGAACGCTAAAGGAATATTTTTTTGATACAGATTTTTAAAAAGCAGGGTATTAAAAGAAGGGACATCGATGACGCGTTGTTTATACTTTGCCCCTATTTCTTCGCGGTAAGTTTTACTGTTGATGAGCTTCTGGGCATAGTCAAAATAAGGCTCCGGTTGATGAAAAGTAATGTTGGCATCCTGATCTCCAAAAGTTAGGAAGCTCTCCACATCATTACATGGGATGTTCGCATCGCTATAAGAAAGTATGGGTTTGCTATTCACGGCCGCATATTGCGACATTAACCCGCCAGTGATCGGGTAGGTGCTCAGGTAGATATCACAACGCTGAAAGATGTGGTTGATGTCTGTTCGGTTACCAATTAAGTAAAACCTGTTCTCGTAACCGTTGCTGCTGATAAATTTATGGATCGGATCGGCATCACCATCTCCTGCCAATAACACAACAGTTTGTGGATTTTCATCCAGCAGCCTTTTAAGCATTGTAAAAAAGGCATTGTTACCGCCATACATTTTATAATAAGTACCTCCAGTAAAGATCAGGACCTTATCTGAGCCCAGTTCTGGGAGCCCCTTAAATTCGCCACAATCCGTGATTGGGTAATAGGGCTGTAAGAGCAGTTTTTCTTTTGGAATGCCCCTTTGTTCTATAGAAACGGTACAGCCGTAATCGCGGAATTCTAGACTATAGTCAATGCAGCTTACGCCTAACCAAAATGCATGGTCAGTCAGGTTAACCTGGTACCTTTCCACATGACTTAAAGCATTCCAAACGGTAACAGCCACCACACTTGCCGGATGTAGGTGTAATAATGCTTTCTCAGGTTTGAATGCAACAATCTTTTCATGAACAAACTTTATTTTATCCAGAAGCGAGAGCCCGGGATCAACCAGGAGCACCTGTGCTTTATCATAGGTTTTGATCTCTACCAGAATAGCATCCGATTTGACCACATAGTTTTCTAAGACATATAAAAATTCAATGTCTAAAGCCATCAGGGCTTGTAAGTATTGTTGAGTTAGCCCTCTATTGGCGATGCCGAAATAATCGTAGAAAACGACACGACCATTGTGTTGAACAGCTGAGCTTGTATCAGAAAACAATTTGCCGGCGATCGCCGACAATAGACCCTCTAATACATCATCTTTATAAAAGAAATTAAAATTGTAGGCAATGTTGGCCGATAATTCTATTTGCTCCAGACATTTATCGTATTCGCCTTTTGCAAATGATTCCTTGGCTGAATTTCTAATTTTATGATAGGAATTTGTAATCTCTCTCTCTGTTAAATCGCTCATTAGTTCTTATTTCTAAAATATTTAATTTTAATTTTTTCAAAAATCATAGGCAATACTAATATTTTTTTTAATTGATAATAAGAAAAAGAAACGACACCCCCTATTATAAAAAAAGTGTTAACATAGAATATAAAGCCACTGAATAATCTAGTGTTAATCATAGTAAAGAAAACTAAAGTTAAATACACAGCAATTAATAGTCTATTCTTTCTACTCCAGGTAAATCCACTGATTCTTCGAACACAAATAAACACGACAGAGAGCTTTATAACTATAGCTATTAGAAATCCGATACCTAAAATTTCTACGCCAAAGAAATCTTGACCAAGATAAATAAGGCTATAATAAAGCACTGCCCATAACAAATCTGTCAGAACTGAATAAATACCCATGCCCTTAGCTAGAAACAATACTCCTAAAGGCCAAGTAATGAGTACGAAAAAATCACCTATCGCCTGCCATTCTAATATAGGCACTGCACCGGCAAAGGATGAAGAATACAATAATTTTATGATAAGCGGACAAAAAGCAATTATAGCGATAACCATGGGCGCTCCAAAAATCAAAGCGAGTTCAGTTTGTTCGTTGATTAAAGTATTAACTTTAGTATTATCCTTACTATGGACGCTTAGTCTAGGGAAGAAGTCAGCAAGCATTGAATTTAATATTATGCTTAAGTACATCGTCGAAATGGTATATGAAGCTTGAAAAATACCCACTGATGAAATACCCATTTCATCTGCTATAAAAATCCTTATTGCATAAGTACACAAACTTCCAATAAATCCAGAAATAACTATAAAAAATCCTAAACGCGCCATGCTTAGCCCCCCCTTAAAGGTTTCTTGCAAGTTCATCACTACTGGAATAGTTTTTAAATCTTTCGTAAATATCCAGGAAATAATCAAAGAACTAAATGACATTAAAATTAGTCCTGGTATTATTCCGTCCAGCCCAAACCACCAATATAGTGGAACTGTAATGATCAAACCTAAAATTGAACCTAAAACAGTAGCCTTCGCCATTTTCCCCATGAGCCGGTAACCTTGTAAAATCGCTAACTGAGCTTGTGATAAACTTGTTGCAATAAACGTTATGGAAAGAAAAAGGATTCCAATTGCATAATCATCATTACCAAAAGTATATTCACTTATAGGCACACAAAAGATTATTGCGAATAACATTCCAATTACTCCAGTTGCTATCGCCCATCTCTTGACAATAAAAACCGTTCTAGAAATTTTCACCTCATTATTGGAATTATTTGATTCAGCGATGTCTTTAACTGCGCTAAAATTTATCCCAAAACCTGTCATACTCCGGATTAAATCAATTGTTACTTGAAATAATCCTACTAAGCCTACACCCATTGGGCCAAGAAGTACCGCTACAATTTTGGTTCGGAATATGCCTATTAGAATTGTAAAAACCTGAGAACCACCTATTATTCCAGTAGATTTAATAATCTTTTTATATGAACTGTCTTCTGACATTTAAAACTTAACTAATTGATGCAAACTTAGGGTAACTTTTTAAGATTGACTTTGAGCTGTATCAAGTAACGCCAAATTTTAAAGTCGGAGCTCTTGTTTTTATGTTCATGCCAATAAAACAAATTCAAATCTCTATCGTGATTATTAACATCTCCCCTAGAAAATTTTTCTTCCATCGATCGATAAGATTTACTCCAATAGTGATTAATTTGAATAGTAGAATCTTTAGGACTTTTAAATCCTGCTCGGTGTATTTCGTATTTAATGAATTTTTTAAACTCATTTACGGGCGGGATAGTCATAGAAAACCCCAACACCTTTAATTTGCCTTCCATAAAATGATGATTGGTATAATTAGCCACTTCAAAATCGGTATTGAAAAGTACTTTGCTTACATCATCTAATTTCTCCCAACACACAGTATATTGTTCGATAACTAATTTATTAACGTCTTCTTGTAACAGACCACTCGTACCAAACATCTTCCAATAAATAGCTATGGAGGGGTAATGACTATAGTTCTTCAACCAATCATTTATGTTTGTTTCGTAAAGAGGACATATAAATTCATCAATATCAAGAAAAGAGATCCACTGTGTTTCTCCCCTTCGATTTACAAAACAATGTTCATAAGCAGGGAACTGACCAGGTATCATTGGCCATTCTATTAGCTCTACAATTCCATTATCTATATAGGAAGCCAGTACATTTTTAAAATCATCATTAGAATTATTATTATATAAATAAAAATGATCAACACCAATCAGCAAATGGTAAGTTATCCATTCGTTCAGGTACTTAGCTTCGTTTTTAAAAATTGCGCATATTGAAACTTTGTATTTTTTTTTAATCCCTGATCTGTTTTTTTTTATTCTTAATACACTTTCGTAAAGCATATCCAAGAATGGCAACAACAGCCTTTTGATGTAATATTTAACTGTATAATTCTGTTGCCTATCATGGATAAACATCCTATTTTCGTTACGCATTTTACGCTTAAATATTTAAAAGTCTGTTAATTATAATCATTCAAGTTTTGAATAACTAATGCTATCTCCTCTTTGGTCATCACCGGGCTGATCGGCAGGCTTAATACCTCATTATGAATGCGCTCCGATTTAGGAAAGGAAAGTTGATTCCATTCTGCATAGGCGGCTTGTTGGTGTGGCGGAATAGGGTAATGGATCAGTGTTTGAATGCCCTGGTCTAATAGGTGCTTTTGAAGTTTATCCCTATCGGATGTGCGGATCACAAATAAATGCCAAACATGTTCATTTGGATCTGCAGGCATTTCAGGTTTAATGATTTGATCATTATTGATTTCCTGGATATAACGGGCAGCAATTTCCCTTCTGTATTGATTTTCTGCATCAATATATTTTAACTTCACATCCAATACACCGGCCTGTATTTCATCCAGACGGCTGTTAAGGCCTTTATAGATATTGATATATTTTTGATTAGACCCATAATTAGCGATAGCCCTGATTGTTTTTGCCAGTTCTTCATCTTTACAGGTCACTGCGCCAGCGTCGCCAAGTGCGCCTAGGTTTTTACCGGGATAAAAACTAAATCCGGCAGCATCTCCTAAATTACCGGCTTTTAGACCATTCCAGGAAGCACCGATGGCTTGTGCATTATCTTCTACGATTTTAAGATCATACTTATCTGCAATAGTTGTCAGGGCTTCAGAAAAAACTACCCGACCATATAAATGAACCAATAGTATCGCTTTCGTTTTTGATGTAATTTTACTTTCGATTTCACTGCTATCGATATTGTAAGTATCCATTTCAGGCTCTACCAATACCGGAACTAATCCATTATCTGATATGGCCAGCATGGAAGCGATATAGGTGTTTGAAGGGACTAATACTTCGTCGCCAGCTTTCATAATCCCCATTTCGATGTACGCCCTGAAAATCAGCCTCAAGGCATCAAGCCCATTGGCTACACCTATGGCCTGAGGTGTTCCGATATAATTTTTTAAATTGTTTTCAAAGTTGCTTACTTCATTACCTAATAAATACCATCCACTCCTAAAGGTACTCAACAATCTATCTTCTATTTCCTGCTGATAAACAAGGTTTATTTTTTGTAAATCTAAAAATTTAATCATTCTTTTATAATTAATTGATTGTTGTTAAAATGGTACAAAACGCCTTCATTGTCCTTGTATTGCAGATCTACCAGTTTGCCTTCTTTAGTAATATAACCTTTATGTTTAGCGGGATTTCCATAATAAACATGATGAGGCGCTACGTGTGTAGTGACCACACTACCCGCACCGATTAAAGCATATTCACCAATTGTATTTCCGGCAATGATGGTGGCATTAGCACCTATAGATGCGCCTTTCTTTACCACCGTTTTGGCAAATGATTCGGGGTATTGTTTAGAACGGGGGGTCAGGTCGTTAGTAAACGTAGCATTCGGACCAATAAAAACATGATCGCCTAAGGTGATGCCGTCCCAGATCTGAACACCTGGTTTCACTGTCACATGGTTACCGATGACTACGTCATTTTCAATTAACACATTACAATTGATGTTACAGTGGTTACCAATGACAGCATTCTTTAAAATCACACAGAATTGCCAAACGGTGGTTTCCTTACCAATATTTTTACTTTGTACATCTGCTAATGGGTGGATGCTGGGCATATATTTACTTATAATTTAAAAATTCCTCATACTCCCTGATGTAATCATCTTCGTTATATACATGTGAGGCTAAGACAAGACAAATAGCTCCGGAACAAAAATTAATCTCTGATGCCCAAATCCCCGGTGGGATGTGTAAACCTATATTTGGCCGATTTAGAAAAACCTGCCTTTTAAAGTTTCCATCGTCAAGCTGTACTTCAAAACTTCCGCTGGCGGCAATCAAAAACTGATGACATTCGTAGTGGGCATGTGCGCCACGACTTTCACCACCTGCGATGTCATATAAATAGAAAACCCTTTTCACATCAAATGGAAATGAGCCATCATTTTCTATGACCGTGAGATTCCCTTGCTCAAAATTCTTCTTCCCTAAATCAACTAAGGTACAATCGAAAACAGTAACCTTATTTTCCATTTTTTAATTCTTTAAACTCATCAAAATCCCGGATATAATCGCTTTCGGAGAAAGCACTGTCAGACACAATTAATGCTAAGGAATTAGTAGAGAAATTTTCTATTCTTCTCCAATGCATTTTAGGCACATATAAGCCATAATATGACCTATTAAGGGAGTATTTTACTTCTTCTGCCCCGTTGTGTAAAACCACGTCAAAACTACCAGAGAGGGCAATGATAAACTCTAATTGCTCCTTAAAAGCATGGCTACCTCTGATTTCTCCGCCTGGCACATCATATATCCAATAGGTTCTGTAAATTTCAAATGGAATCTGTCCCGGATATTCGACAAATGATAGATTTCCTCTTTTGTCCAAAATTTTGGGCAGTTCTATTATTCTTGGAATTTCCTTCATATACTATACTAAAACGTCCTTTATGATTTTATTAAGCAATAAAACTATAACCGTTAAAAATCCTATAAGAATGGCGCCGATGATTGCAGCAGTAATAGGATTGCTTTGTTCTTTTTCTAATGGATATATAGGCTGATCAACAACTTGAATTAATGGCATTTCTTTTAATAAAGTCATCCTTGACATTTCCAGATTTCTTAGCAATTCACTAAGTATAACCTTATTTGTTTCAGCAGATGTTTTAGATCGCTCAACCGGAGCCACACGTTGTACCTGCCTGGTTGGGTTTAAATTTGGTGTGGCATCCAACACAGCTGCAGATCTATAGATCTCGCCATTCATTACCTTTCTAACCGAATCAGCCTGTTGCTGTAAAACATTGACATTTTCTAATGATTTTTTTGTTTTCGTCTGCACGTAAAAGTCATTTACGTTTTTGACTATTTGATCATTGAAATTTTTAGCAAATAACTCATCCGGAGACTTAATCTCCACTTTAAAAAGGCTCACCTTTTTATCAGGTTTGGTAACCACTAAATAATTTTTCTGAATATCAGCAACGATAGCCCCAACGATACTATCCTGAAGTCTGGTTACAGAAGTGTTCCTTGCACTGTCCGTAAACTGAAAGTCAACAAGAGCAGGGTTCTTACTCTCCTTCCAACGGTCTTTTAGATTGTTAAAATCAATATATTGGTTGATTAAAATTTCATTTTTACTTTCATTTCTAATCTCGGTGAACAGCGTCTTTTCAATCATTGTTCGCGACTTATATAATTCTAAAATACTGTTGCTTTCAAATAAACCACCGCCTGTACCACCCAAGTCAATTCCTGCCATAGAGGCCAGGCCACCCATTCCTCCAGCTTGATTGGCACTACCTACTCCTTCTTCCAGCACAAAAGTAGTGGTAGCTGTAAAGGTCGGCTTATCAACATAGGCAATAGCAAAACCGATGATCCCACCAAGTATTGCAATTAGAATAATGGTTAGCCATTTGGAAAGCAGGTACTTAAACCATTCCTGAATTTTCAGAAGGAATTCTTTGAGTGTAATTTCGTCCGACTTATTTGAATCTATTATTGGTTCTGATTTCATTCAATTTGAAAAGTGTTTTAATATGCAATAATTATCGAAGTAATGATACAATGATCGCTCCCATTGATGCAAGTGCTGTTCCTAAACCAATCCAGCTTTGTGCGGTCATTCGTTCCCTTTCGGCACGTTTCGGTACTAAAATTTCGGCACCTGGCTTTACCTGAGGGTAATTATTAAAAAAAAGAAACTTACTGGTTCCTTTTACTGAGCCATTAGCATATTTAACATAAGCACCACTTTTCAAAGCGTTCGAAGTAAATCCTCCCGCCCCATTTAGATAGCTTTTAAAATCCTTACTTGGCGTGTAAACAATGCTATTCGGATTTAACACTTCACCGGTCACTTTAACCGTTTGCAGTTGTCTTGGAATCCGTATGATATCACCATCTTCAAGTATTAAATCTATCCTGGATTTTGGTTTTTCTAATATTCTTTTCAGGTCAATTCCAACGAGATCTGATTGAATCAATTTTTGTTCAATTTCAGTTTTAAGTGTGTCCTTAACCCCCGATTCCTGAGCTCTTTTTAAACTTAAAAACTTCTTATCTTCTTCTTCTTGGTCGTTGATCGCATTTTTATCATCAGGATCATTTTTTTCCGGGCCAGGTCTTTTTAATGAGGCACCGTTAGCATAGGCAAGTACTGTTAACCCTCCTGCTCGTTCAATCACATCAGATATCGTTTCATTTTTCTTTGTAATAGTATAGGTGCCAGGATATAAAACTTCACCTTCCAACTTAACCTGCTTTTGAACCTGGTACCCTTCGGAACTCCGGATAGAGACAACATCAAAGGGCTGTAGAACAAATGAATTATCAAGAATTTTAAGATTCTGGTCCACGCTTATATTAAAGACTTCTGCCGTTATAGCTGACACGGATTTCGCATCACTGTCTTTGATTCTTCTTGACACTTCTATACGATTAGGAGTCGCACCTTCTTTGAAACCTCCAGCCATCTGAATTAGGTCTTCCAAATTCATATTTTCCGCATATTCAAAAATCCCAGGTTCTCTTACCTCCCCTTGAATGCTTAAATTAAATTCATCACGTAAATCAAACAGCGATGATATGGTAACTTTGTCTTCGCGCTGTAGTGGAATATCCGCTACCGTTCCAGACATTATTTTTGCCACATCAAATGATATTAAGGCTAAGGTATTATCTGCATTTAGTCGATTAATATAAGCTCTGTTTAAAAATGCATCTTCCTTTAATCCCTCGGCCTTAAGGATTAAGGCTTTTAATGTTAGGCCTTTTTCCAATTCGTATGGACCAGGTCTGAAAACGGCACCTTCAATTTCAACGCGATTTTCAAATCGATCTAAAATACTTTCAACAATGTACTTATCACCATTTAGTGGGCCATATACCGAAAACTGTTCAGCAGCTACATCCGTAATTCTTCTCTCCTTATTAGTGTTTTGTAATACCTTTATTCTAGCGGTATATGCCTGGTTACTAAATCCACCAGCAAAATTAATCACATCTTCTAATGACTCTGTGCTTAACACCTCGAACAATGCTGGCCTTTTTACTTCGCCAGCCATTTCTACCCGACTTTGATATACAGGTACATTAATGACATCCTGATCCTGTAAACGAATGTTGTTGGTTTGAATACCGCGTAATAAAAAATCATAAACATCAATAGTAGACACAATTCTGTTATTTCGAATCACTTGAATATTACGAAAAGACCCGTTTATATTCGGCCCACCAGAAACATACAAAGCATTAAATACCGTTACCAAAGAAGGTAAAGTATAAGATCCCGGCTTAACAACCTCTCCTAATACAGTTACTTTGATGCTTCTGATATTCCCTATATTAATTGCTAGATTGGTCCGGCCGGTTCTCAAACCCGGGTATGTCGATGACATCAAAGATTTAAGTTTAGCAGTTGCTTGTTCTATGGTTAAACCACCTAAAGGAATCCTACCAACATATTGTAGATTGATAGCACCTTCTGGACTCACTTTTAATGTGTAATTAGCTTCGTTGTCGCCATTAAGATCAATCAGTAACTCATCATCCGGACCAATTACATAGCCCTTTGGGGTAGCCATACGTAAATTAGGTTCAAATGTTAAATTCCCGTTTTTAAATAAGTCAACACCAAAAATTTTGGGCTTTAGATCTTCAAATAAGCTTATTCTTTCCTGTGCTCTTTTTTCCGCATCAGATAATTCATCACTATCTGTATTTTTATTGTCTCTCGTTTTTGCCGTTGTTGTGTCGTTCTCTAATGTTCTTCCACTAGATTTACCTTTCAAAGATTTGTCATTTGTTGATGAGGTTCCGTCTTGTTTTCTTATCTTTTCAACACGCAGCCTAAGCTTTTGAATTTCGTCAGGTTTCATCCCTTGCGCAGCTGCCATTTTCTCCAATTGAGCATCGTCATACCCAATGGATTCAGCCCGCTGCATCAACTGACGTACCTGTACATCAGTTAATTCATCAACCTTCACGTCGGCATAGTTTGTTTGCGCGGATACTTGAGTAATAATAAGTACCATTAAAAACGAGAGAACGGTTAAAACCTTTTTAATATTCATATAGGGTTATTCAAAATGATTTAATGGAGTGTAACCTCCAGATTTGAGATGTGCGTCCTTTTTAGTTAGGGACAGGTCTGCTTGAACCATATCCTGAATTAACAATGACAAATCGTATTTGGGAACCCAGCCTAGCTGTGTTTTAGATTTTGTTGGGTCACCCAACAACAAGTCAACCTCTGTGGGCCTAAAATATTTAGGATCAACCTTCACCACTTCCATACCCAGATGCACCTCAGCTGCATTTAGTTCCAATTTTTGGAAAATCACAGGATCAATATCAATAATAACGCCTTTTTCATGCTCATCTTTTCCAATAAATTCTACCGTAATACCTAATTCTGCGAAACTCATTTTAACAAAATCACGCACAGTTGTGGTAATCCCCGTGGCAATTACAAAATCTTCTGGGACGTCTTGTTGAAGGATTAACCACATCGCTTCGATATAATCTTTAGCATGACCCCAGTCACGTTGAGCAGAAAGATTACCTAAATAAAGGCATTTTTGTAAGCCCAGAGCGATTTTGCTTGCCGCACGGGTAATTTTCCTTGTGACAAAGGTTTCACCCCTAAGCGGGCTCTCATGGTTAAATAAAATCCCATTGCAAGCAAACATACCGTAAGCTTCACGGTAATTTACAATGATCCAGTAAGCATATATTTTAGCCACTGCATAAGGTGAACGAGGATAAAAAGGAGTGGTTTCACTTTGAGGAACAGCTTGAACTAAACCGTATAATTCTGAAGTAGAGGCCTGATAGATTTTTGTCTTTTTTTCTAATCCTAAAATTCTAATCGCTTCTAACAACCTTAAAGTTCCTATACCGTCAGCATTTGCTGTGTATTCAGGCATTTCAAAACTTACCTGAACATGGCTCATTGCCGCCAAGTTATAAATTTCATCAGGTTGTGTTTCCTGGATAATCCTGATTAGATTAGTTGAATCAGTGAGGTCACCAAAATGAAGTTTAAAATTAACACCTTTATCGTGCGGATCCTGGTACAAATGGTCAATACGATCTGTATTGAACAAAGAGGAGCGTCTTTTTAGTCCATGCACAAAATAGCCTTTTTTCAATAAAAATTCAGCAAGATATGCACCATCCTGTCCGGTAACTCCTGTAATTAAGGCGACTTTCATAGAAATGTATTGATTATTTATCAAAGATAAAAATTTAAAGCTATAACTTATTTATGCATTGATTCAGACTATCCCTCCAATATGGAATAGGAAGATCAAAAGTACTTTTAATTTTAGTTTTATCTAAGACGGAATAATGGGGCCTTGTAGCCTTCGTATTAAACGCACTTGAACTTACCGGCCATACATCGATGTCAACTTCTGCAAATTCAAATATCGCTTTTGCAAAATCATACCAGGATGCGACACCTTCATTGCTATAATGGTAAAGGCCATAGGCTGGTTTTTGAGAATCTATAATATGTAAAATACATTTTGCTAAATCCATGGCATATGTTGGAGTACCTACTTGGTCATAAATCACTTGTAATTCGGATTTAATTTGAGACAACTTTAACATCGTCTTGCAGAAATTATTGGCCTTTTCTGAATAAAGCCAGCTGGTGCGGATGATAAAATATTTTTCGAGGTTATTTGCAATGGCTAACTCCCCTTTTAGTTTGGATGCACCATAAACATTTATTGGATTGGTAGCCGACGTTTCTGTTAAAGGAATACCACGACTTCCGTCAAAAACAAAATCTGTAGAAATATGGATTAAGGTTGTTTGATATTCCGCACATGTTTCTGCAAGACGTTTAACGGCAAATTCATTTACTTCGTGTGCATTAGCCTGGTCTTCTTCTGCCAGATCCACTGCAGTATAAGCTGCACAATTTATACAATAAACCGGGTGGTATTGATCAAATACAGAAGTCATCTGCTCTGAATCACTAATGTTCAAATCATTTTGAGATAAAAAGACAAATATATGGTTAGCAGTAGAAGATGTTGTTATAACTTCCTGAAGGCATTGACCAAGCTGACCATTACCGCCGATAACAATAATATTACTCATTAATTTTTTGCGTCCAAATGAAATTGTATTCCTATTGTGATAGGATTCAAAAGAAATTCACCTTTTTTATATTTACTAGAAGTCGGTGTTGTTGCTCCAGCTTGAAGTGATCTTTCTTCTGTAGTAGAACTATAAAACCACTCCATGTTCGATTCTGCAAATATAGATATTTGTTCCACAGGATTAATTTTTAAGCCCAGGGTTGGAGTTACAGTAAAACCATCCTTAACGGATTTATAAGCGGCAGTATGTGCATTATTTTTTGCTTCGCTATCAAATTTATTTGAACGGTAACCGAAATCGAAGG
Source organism: Pedobacter sp. CAN_A7 (assembly GCF_015752175.1). Lineage (NCBI taxonomy): Bacteria > Pseudomonadati > Bacteroidota > Sphingobacteriia > Sphingobacteriales > Sphingobacteriaceae > Pedobacter > Pedobacter sp. CAN_A7. The sequence continues at coordinate 278,643 of NZ_JADOUW010000004.1, forward strand.
CAAAATAGGGCTGAACAACAGAATAGTTAAAATTCTTTTCAAAGCCCATCTCAAAAGCAATATCTTTCAATTGCCCATTGATAGTTTCACCATTACTGATGAAAACAACTTCTTTCTTAAGTTGACCTCCATTTAAGCGGTAACTCCAGAGGTTATCATTAAATTTTATAATATAACTATTGAAATAAGAAGTTAAATAAGTATCTGTATTTGATTGATTGAAAAGTTTTGGCATCTGGGTAAAATTATATCCACGAACACCTAAACTATAATTATAGTTTCCATCACGCTGGCTGAAAGCCATAAAAGAAATCAATGTAAATGAAATAACAAGTAATAATTTTTTCATACAGGTAATTGAGCCATTAAGTTTGCGAAAGTATTAAAATTAACACAGTTTTCATGAAGTTCCTGCGTATTTATTAATACTTAGCGCAACTATTAGACCAAATCTGAAAAATTATTAGATGTCTCTATCCTGATCATCTTCGCTGTCTTCTTCACTTTCTAATTCATAGGAAGGTCGTGCTGCATCATACGCCTGGGCTAAAGCATCCTGTTCTGTAGTACCCTCCATGGAAGCATGTGCAACACCGCTAAATTCAGAAGGTTCTTCACTTGTTTGCGACTGTTCCTGACCGTTCATCTCTTGGTTACGCTCGTCCTGGTTTTGATCATTTTCGTTCTCTGGGAAATTCATAATAATTGGCTTTAGTTTTTTTGATTTAACAAAGCATTTGCGAAAGTGTTTTCGCAGGGTTTAATGCCTTCCTACACCACTATGACAGCCAATAATTTGAAATGACTAACTTTGTTTGACAACAATTACTGCGATACAATGACATATAAAGAAAAACTGACTGCGATACGTAAGCAAATGGCCGCCGATAACGTACAGGCCTACCTGATTCCTTCAGCCGATCCGCACATGAGCGAATACCTCCCAAAACATTTTAAATGCATTCCGTTTGCCTCAGGTTTTAGGGGTTCGGCAGGAACTTTAGTGATTACCCATGATTTTGCCGGACTATGGACCGACTCCAGGTATTTTGAACAGGCCTCAGAGCAATTAGCCGATAGCGGCTTTGAACTGGTGAAATTGAAAGTGCAGCACATGCCTGAATATATAGAATGGCTAAATGATACTTTAGCACCCGGTGATGTGGTGGCTACAGATGAGAAACTGCTTTCTATTCTTTCCGGCGACTTGTTAACCCTTAATTTAGGTAAAAAGGGAATTACCCTAACACATAAAGATTACCTGGATCCTATTTGGGAAAATAGACCGGCTTTACCTACTGATGCCGCTTTTTTAATTGAAGACGAACATATTGGGCAAAGTGTAAGTTCTAAATTAGCGGAAGTAAGGGCCGTATTAACAAAACAACAGGCAGATTTCCATTTGGTCTCTTCCTTAGATGACATGGCCTGGTTGTTTAACATCAGGGGGAAAGATGTGAATTACAACCCGGTGGTATTGAGTTTCGCTTTAATTAGCCAGGATCATGCAAAATTGTATATCGACCCGGCTAAATTAACGGAAGCAGAAAAAGAGACTTTGCTAAAAAGCGCCGTGGAAGTGATAGCTTATGATGAAATTGAACGGGATTTAGCTTTACTACCTGCCAATGCTTCTATATTGATAGATCCAAAACGTAACTGTTATGCGTATTTAAAAGTATTACCAGCCAGCGTAAAGGTGATTAAGGAAACCAATCCCTCGACTGTTTTAAAAGCGGTTAAAAATGCAACGGAATTAGCAAACACCCGGACGGCCATGGTTAAAGATGGTGTGGCCATTACCCGTTTCTTTAAATGGGTATCTGAAAATATTGGAAAGATCAAAATTACGGAGCTTTCTGCAGCAGCACAATTACGTAGTTACCGAATGGAACAAGAAGGTTTTATTGGGGACAGCTTTACCACGATCAGCGCTTATAAAGCACATGGGGCCTTGCCGCATTACTCAGCATCTGCGGAGAGTAACTCGGAACTGCAACCAGAAAGTTTGTTCCTGGTGGATTCTGGTGGTCAGTATTTTTATGGAACCACAGATATTACCCGTACAGTTTCTTTAGGCAAGAATACAGAAGAGGAATGTATTGATTACACCTTAGTGTTGAAAGGCATGATTGATGGTTGTAAATCGCGATTCCCTAAAGGCACTTGTGGTTACCAGATCGACGCCATTACCCGCAAACCGATTTGGGAACATGGAATAAATTATGGTCATGGTACCGGGCATGGTGTTGGTTATTTTTTAAATGTACATGAAGGACCGCAGGTTTTTAACCCGACCAATACACCTGTATCCATTGAACTGGGCATGATTACTTCCATAGAGCCTGGAATTTACAGACCTGGAAAACATGGCATTAGAATAGAAAATTTGGTAACGACCGTTGAGGATGCTAAAACTGAGTTTGGTGATTTCTATGCGTTTGAAGCATTAACCTTAGCACCCATCAGTACCAATATTGTTAAAAAGGAGTTATTGGAAAATAGCCAGGTACAATGGTTGAATGACTATAATGCACGGGTATTTGAAAAATTAAGTCCTTTTTTAACAGAAGAGGAAAACCTTTGGTTAAAGAAAGAAACAGCGGCAATTTAAGTCGGCAGACTTATTTTACCCATTAATACAGATGGCAGACCAGGGCGGCTTCCAAAATCAAGTCGCCCTCCTGTTATACATTCATTAGCCAATAAGGCAAAAAGAACTGCTTCTTTAGCATCTGGATCCACATCCAATTCATTCGTGTTCCTGATTGTTTTCTGTAAACGGTCTTGTATTTTCTGCAGGAGCAGCGGATTGTGCATCCCTCCCCCACTTACATAAATTTCATAGTTTAACACTTGTTCCTGGTTTAAATTCAGAGCCGCTACAGCGCGTTCAACAGCTTCGGTGATAGTGATGGCTGTATATTCACATAAAGTAGCCAGGATATCTTCATGTGTAGGTTTTCCACTTCCCTTTGCCAGGGCTAAATCCAGGTAGTGCAGGTTAAATAATTCTGGACCGGTTGTTTTAGGAAATGGCAAATCAAAAAAGGGCTCCTCTAAGAGGGCGTCAAGTAATTCATGTTGGATTAGCCCTTTACTGGCCAGAAGCGCATCTTTATCGTAAGCCATACCTGGATAATGTAATTGCACATATTGATCCATCATCGTGTTTCCCGGACCAACATCTGTGGAGAACACATGATCTGCATGGCTTCCGGAGGGCAGGTATGTAAAATTAGCAATGCCACCAATATTAAGCAAAATACGGTTTTCATCAGGGCTTGAAAAGATCAGGTAATCGCCATAAACGGCAAGTGGTGCACCTTCTCCACCTGTAGCAACATGTTTTTGCCTGAAATCACTGAGGGTAATGACACCTGTTTTAACGGCAAGGTGATCGCCATCGCCGATTTGCAGCGTGGCATTTGGCCAGCAATTTTTCTGGTGTTTGCTAATGGGCGCATGGAAAATAGTTTGCCCGTGACTGGCAATTATAGCTACTTCTCCTGCCGTTATACCCCATTCTTGTAAACATTGCAGCACCAGTTCGCCATGGTAAGTTCCGATATAGGCGTTTAAGAGCGTGAGCTTTTGTAAATCGACCTGCTCCTTAAAGGAAATGGACTTTAACTCTTCCTTGAAAACTGATGGGTAGGGAATGGTTTTAAACTGCAGTACGCTTGTTTTAGTCCCCAAACCAGACCCTTCAAAACGGCATAAGGCCACGTCTAATCCGTCTAAAGAGGTGCCCGACATTAAACCGATGATCGTTCTGCCTGGTGCTTGTGAAAGTTCGTAAAGTTTTTTAAGGTAAGGGTTCATTTTGCTTGGTGTTATTCAAAGATAACAGCTTTTGTTTCTGGATAGTCAAGTTTGTCGCTTTTCCGCTTGCCATTAACCACCACATGCATAATATTGGTCTGGTCGTTAAACAGGTCATACATCAGTGTATTATAGACCTCCAGTTTCTTTAAGGATTTTATAGGTGCGGATTCTACATAAACAATCACAGCCTCTCTGTCCTTTTCAAAACCTAGGTAATTTAAGGTTATGGCTTTGCCGTTGGCCTGGAACTTTAAATGCAAAGCGATGTACTTTTTGAGCAGCTCGTCCATGGCTTTATGTTTCGCCGGTGCCGAAAGATCCGTAGGGACCTTAAACTGCTTTTTCAGCGCATCTTCCAAATCATCGGTAAACAAACGGCAACTGATTTCCAAGGTCCCAGGTTTAGTGGTATAGTTGATATCCATGCTGCTTAAATGTAAAGGGTGCAGGATGGTCGTTTCGCCAAAACTTTCACGGCTGGTCATAAGAAGCGCCTTATTTTGCACGCGGGGGCTTGGCAGTACGCCCAGTAGGAAGTAACAAATTAATAGGGTTTGGCTAAAAAAGACTGTCATGAGGTCATTATACAAGGCTAATAAGCCGGATGTGGTTAATTATAAGCAATTGTTTAGTGTTTTACAAAAAATCGTTTTAAATTTAGCTATGCATTTCAAACCTTGCAGCATCTTTAACCGCATTTCATGAAGAAAATATTTACCCTGATTACCTTTTTTTGCGCCAGCATAGGTATAACGACCGCTCAAAACATTAGAAATAACCCCGACAGCAACCATGGTAATAAATTTGAACAATTAGGCACCATATTAACTACCCCTAACGAGCAAAGGACAGCAAGTGGTGCGCCAGGTGTGAAATATTGGCAACAACGCGCTGATTACGACATTAAATGTACGCTGGATGAGAAAAATATGCTGCTTACTGGTTCACAAACCGTAACCTATATCAATAATTCTCCCGATGTACTGACGTACATCTGGCTACAGCTTGACGAAAACGAACATAATAACATCAACAACGCCAACTACCAGTCGAGTACGAAAATGCCGAATATGGCGACCACCACTATGCTTGACAGGACGCAAGCGGAGTCTACCGACAAGGATAACGGACTTGGTATACAAATAAAGAAATTAACGGATGCGCAAGGTAAAGCTTTGCAATACACCATTAACAAAACAATGATGCGGGTGGAGATCCCGGCAAGTTTGAAATCTGGCGAGACTTTAGTTTTTAAAGTGGACTGGACTTATAAAATTGCCGACCGCATGGAATTTGGTGGTCGTGGTGGTTTTGAGTTTTTCCCGGAAGATGGCAATCACTTGTTTACCATGGCACAATGGTACCCGCGTTTATGCGTATACAGCGATTTTCAGGGTTGGCAGAACCACCAGTTTACAGGTCGTGGTGAATTTGCTTTGACCTTCGGAAACTTTAAAGTAGAGATGACTGTACCTGCGGATCACCTTGTTGGTTCAACGGGCGAATGTTTAAATTACGAAAAAGTGTTAACACCTGAACAAATGGCCAGGTATAACAAGGCGACTAAAGCAACTGAACCTATAGAGATTGTAACCTTAGCTGAAGCTAAAAAAGCAGAAAGCACGAAAAAGTCGGGTACTAAAACCTGGGTATTTCAAGCTAATGATGTGAGGGATTTTGCCTGGACGTCTTCCAGAAAATATGTTTGGGATGCCATGGCGCAACCTATAGAGGGAAAATCTGTGATGTGCATGAGTTTTTATCCTAAAGAAGCTTATGGTTTATACAGTAAGTTTTCGACAAAAGCCATTGCCCATACCATTAAAACCTATTCTGATTTCACCATCCCTTACACCTACCCGGTTGCACAAAGTGTGGAAGCGGCCAACGGTATGGAATACCCGATGATTTGTTTTAACTACGGCCGTACAGAAAAAGATGGTACATATAGTGAATCAACCAAAAACGGAATGATCGGTGTAATTATCCACGAAGTGGGTCACAACTTTTTCCCGATGATCGTGAATAGCGATGAGCGTCAATGGACCTGGATGGATGAGGGTTTAAACTCTTTTCTGGAATACCTGACGGAAGAACTTTGGGATAATAAATTCCCAACTAAAAAAGGTCCGGCTTATACCATTATCGATTACATGAAATTGCCGAAAGACCAGTTGGAGCCGGTGATGACGAATTCTGAAAACATTGTTCGTTTCGGTCCGAATGCTTATTCTAAACCAGCAACGGCCTTAAACATCCTTAGGGAAACGATTATGGGCCGCGAGCTGTTCGACTACGCTTTTAAAGAATATGCCAGGAGATGGGCTTTTAAACACCCTACCCCCGCCGACTTTTTCAGAACAATGGAAGATGCGAGTGGTGAAGATTTAGATTGGTTTTGGAGAGGCTGGTTTTACAGTACGGATGCTTGTGATATTGCTTTGGATTCGGTGAAATATGCCAAACCTGATGTAAATGCTAAATTACCACCAGCAAGAGAACGCCTGGTAGCGGTAGATAAACCAGCAGTAAATGCTTTTGAAGACATCTCCAAAATCAGGAACAAAGCGGATAAGTCGATTACCTTTTACACGGATGAAGACAAAAATACCAGGGATTTCTATTGGAGATATGCCCGCGGATTGGAAAAAGTAGATACCACCGCCCGCAAACAAGCCAGCAATATGCCAATTGAGCCTTTACCTGCGGCTGACCAAAAGAAATATGCAAACAAACACCTGTATGAGTTATCATTCAGCAATAAGGGTGGTTTAATTATGCCGGTGATTGTGGAGTTTACTTATGCCGACGGTTCGAAGAAACTTGACCGCATTCCTGCACAGATCTGGCGTTTAAACGAGAACAATGCTTCTAAACTTTATGTGGAAGACCAGGAAGTGGTTTCCATTAAATTGGATCCGATGCGCGAAACTGCGGATATCGATGAAACGAATAATACCTGGGGTGGCCAGGTGAAACCAAGCAAATTCCAGTTGTTTAAACAAAAATCTGGTGGTGCTGCAAGGGGACAATCTGTTGGTTTGAACCCAATGCAGGCCGGAAAGAAATAAAATAAGTTTTCGAAAGCAAACTTATCATACTGCTAAATAAAAAAGGTCCCGATTGATGTACAATCGGGACCTTTTTATATGTATATATATGTTTTGTTTACGCTATTCGTGTGTTTACGTAAGCGTTTATTTAATCATCTTTAATAAATAAGCACCATAACCACTTTTAACTAATGGTGTTGCAATAGCCCTTAACTGTTCTTTGTCAATAAAGCCCATGCGGTAAGCAACCTCTTCAATACATCCGATTTTCAAACCCTGACGCTCTTCAATGACCTCTACAAATTGTCCGGCTTGCATCAGCGATGCAAAAGTACCTGTATCTAACCAGGCAGTTCCCCTGCTCAATACGCCTACCTTCAGTTTCCCTTGTTCCAGGTAAACTTTGTTTACATCGGTAATCTCGTATTCTCCGCGTGGAGAAGCTTTAATGTTTTTGGCAATCTCTACGACACTATTGTCATAGAAATAAAGTCCTGGAACTGCATAGTCTGATTTAGGCTCCGTTGGTTTCTCTTCAATAGAGATGGCTTTGTTATTGGCATCAAATTCAACCACACCATAACGTTCAGGATCTGACACCTGGTAAGCGAATACCACACCGCCTTCTGGATCTGCACTGCTTTGCAATAAGCGCGACATGCCATCTCCATAAAAAATGTTGTCTCCTAATACCAAAGCTACTTTGTCATTGCCAATAAAATCAGCACCAATCACGAAGGCCTGGGCTAAACCATTTGGTTCTTCCTGTACAGCATAGCTAAACTTACAACCTAAGCGGCTTCCGTCGCCTAACAATTTCTCAAAGTTTGGCAAGTCATGAGGTGTTGAGATGATCAGGATTTCTTTAATCCCAGCCAACATTAATGTCGACAGCGGATAGTAAATCATCGGTTTATCATAAACCGGCATCATTTGTTTACTCATCACCAGGGTTAAAGGGTGCAACCTGGTGCCGCTTCCCCCTGCTAGTATAATTCCTTTCAAGTTATCTTATTTAGTTTTGGTTAATCGTTTCTACGCTGTAAAGATAGTATTGTTATGATGATGCGCCTAATCTTACGCTTTCTTCCAGCTCGGCATACCATTCTGCACCATATTTTCTAATCAGTGGTCCTTTCAGAAACTGGTACACCGGAACTTTCAGCTCCCGGCCAAATGTACAGGCATCGCTGCAAATGCTCCAGCGGTCGTAATTTAACACATCAAATTCTGGGTATTGGGTAATCCTGATCGGGTACAGGTGGCAGGATATAGGTTTTTGCCATTCTACCAGGCCTTGCTCATGTGCTTTTTCAATAGCACATTTCGTGATTCCGTTTTCAAAGGTCACATAAGCACATTCTTTATTGCCATCCACACAAGGTGTAGTTAAATCACCATCAGAATCTATGACCGAGGTGCCGTAAGCTTCAATGGCCTCAATGCCTCTTGGTGCCAGCATGTGTTTGATGGTCGGGTAAATGGCTTCCAGGATGGCTTTCTCCGCATGCTCCAATGGAGCACCAGAATCCCCCTCTACACAGCAGATGCCTTTACACTTATTCAAATTACACACAAAGTTCTCGCGGATTAAATCTTCATGAACTAAGGTGTTTTGTACTTCTATCATTTTAATTGTATTAATCAATTTTAGCCAATGGATATTTTAATCCGGCGGCTGAATTTATTTCCATGGTCACTGCGCCAACAAGTATCTCTACCTCGGCTTTTACAGGCACCCTGTTGCCATCATCAGTAATCCAGAGGTACAACCTGCTGTCTTTCCTGAAGATTCGTCCTGGCTGTATAGATGGACTGAATTTTAAACACCTGATGGTACCTAGTTTACTCTTCACCACTTCCTTTCCTACATATTCGATTTGCAGCTGCGAAATTTCATCGCCCAGGAAATAGTTCAACGCAAACTTGTCGCCGATTTTCATCTTTGAAATATCCAGGCTCCGCGCAAAATAATAGGCAGAAACCAAGTCGAAAGTCTGATTCGTTGGTCCGGTAAAAGTCCCCCTGTTCGAAACCACCTTACGTGTACTTTGTGTAAAACGTGCTTTATCCTGGCGGCGGTATTTGCCTTCGCGAATATTCTCCTGGTAAAAATAAGGGGTAAGCTGCGTTTTGTCGATATAGGAATCGTAATGGTCCCTGATTTTATAAAACACATCGAAGGAACCGGAAGTCCTGGCATCAACCGAGAGTTTATAGGTTGGTTTCCCGTCAAACTTCTGGTCTGAATTTGTTACCCTGATCGTTGCTTCGGCAGCAGTAATAAAACCGTATTTGAGTTTGTAAGTCAGCACTTCGCCGGCCTGAAATACAGGCTGCTTTTGAAAAGGTAAGTGCTGAGCGTAAGTAGTTAGGCTGGTCAGAAACGTAAAAAAAGCAAACAGATAGGTATATCTCATACAGGGGCTTTGCAAAAAGCTTTCCAATTATTAATCCTTACGTTTAAACACGGGAACTGTAGAGCAGGGTTCTCCATACATGATACTTTTTACAACGGGTGTAAGCAGGTTAGTCAGCTCTACATAAGCGGCTGTAGGCACGGCGATGTCCCCGCATCCTTTAATTACCACGCGTTCGTTGGCGTAAGCATTGATGTCTATTTTAGACAGGGCCTTGGTAAACAACACCGCTTCTAAAACTTCCAGGTTACCGAATACCACTTCATTGGCATGGGGTTTCATGCGGTTGGACAGTAACATGTACGCCCAGGTGGGAACAATGGCATCTGCAGAACAGATGACCGCTACGTTCTTACCGGCATATTGCGCCCAGTCGTGCGTTTTAATAAACTCCCTGAAATCTTTTTCCCTTAACATCAGTCCATGAAATAGATTCTCCTTGATATCATATACCAGGCGCTCTCCTGCTGGATAATATTCTTCCAGGTTTAGGGTAACCAAACCACTGGCGGCTACTTTATTAACAAAATTCTCCTGTATCTCCATGGTGCTAAAATAAAAAAACCGGAAGCAGCGTTGCTTCCGGTTACAAAATTACGTAAAATAAGATTAATAGAATTTCACCCTATTGTCTTTTATCTCGCTTTTATCAATTAATGCCTGGAATGCCGAACCTAAAGAACGTTGTGCTACAGACAATAACATGGTTTCTTTTTGCTTAAACACGTTTGCTAATGGTGCAGGTGCGCTGAATCCTTTTACACTGAATACATAAACACCTCTTTCGCCAGCTACCGGAGCAGAAACTTTAGCTACTGATGATCCGAAAACAGATCCAATCAGTTTGTTTTCCTGTCCAACACCTGGAACTACCGGGTTAGCAAATACAATGTTTTCTACTGGCACCACTGGTTTTGCTACTTTTTGTGCTACCTGGTTGATGTTTGCGGCACCTTGTACAGCACTGTTCATTTTCTCGGTCAGCATTTTAGCTTTAACAGCCTGGCGTACCATAGGCTCGATATCTTTTTTAACCACTTCTAAAGGCAATAATCCTTTAGGGCTGATTTGTGTTAAACGCGCTACCACAAAAGCATTGTCCATCGTGTAAACCTGTCCTAATACATCACCTGCTTCTGCTTCATAAGCGTCTTTGATGATTGGACGTGGATTATCTAATCCTGGTGCATAACCCTGGCTTCCTGCAACTTTATCAGCAATGGCTACCGTATAACCGTTTTTCTGTGCTATTGCAGCAAAGTTATCACCTTTAACCTGGCTAAGGAAAGTAGTTGCTTTTTTATAAGCTGCATCTTTAGTTTTGCTGCTTGGCGCTAAACTTTTCTCGATATAGGCCAGCTTCACCACTTTTGATGAACCAATTTGTTTTTCGATTTTAATCACATGAACACCGAATTGTGAACGTACCACTTTCAGGTCGCCAACGCTACCATTAAATGCTGCATTCTCAAACTCAGGAACCATTTGGCCACGACTGAACGTACCTAAATCGCCACCTTTATCTTTCGAACCGTCTACACTGTATTGTGCAGCTAAGGTTGCGAAACTTGCACCGTTTTGAATTAATGTTTTTAGGGAATCTGCTTGTTTCATTGCTTTATCAACACCACCTGCTCTGGCTGCGTCGATTAAGATGTGACTTGCTTTCACTGAATCTGGTGAAAAACGGGCGTCAACTACTTTAGCTAATTTGAAAGAGTTACCAGATAATACTGGTCCGTAGAAACTTCCTGCTGGTAAGTTAAATACTACTGAATCTACAGCAGGGTCTAATTGACCTTTAGAGATATAAGTATAAGGAACTTTTACGTCAGAATTGATGGCTGAAAACAAGGAGTCGTTTTTAGCAGTTTTGAAATCAGCAGCTAATTTAGTCACTTGTGCCTGAATTGCTGTAGTATCTGCTTTGGTTGGTTCTGCAGAGAAAGAAACATATTCGAATGTTCTGGTCTCCACCGGATTGTCAAAGCGTTTTTTGTTTTCGTTATAATAAGCTGTATAATCTGCATCTGTTAGTTTCAAAGTAGCGTCAGCGATCGAAGCATAATCTAAAGCCACATAATTGAAACTAGCCAATTTGTTTCTGTTGACATACTCGTCGTTTGCTTCTAATGAAGTTACATACACAGAGTTTTTAATCAGGTTACCGTATTTTTCTTGTAGGGCTTGTTTTTCCACTTCCAACTGCAATAAATCCCATTGTGCTTTTAGCTCTGGGTTTTTGCTTTGTTGTTTTAAACTGCTGATCACAGCAGCACGGTCTACCTGACCTGTTTGTGGGTTTCCGAAATATTGTACAATAAGCGGACTTGGGTTTTTACCTTGTAAAAGTTCGAACAGTTCATCGCTGGATACTGCTAAGCCTAAACGGCTGTATTCTTTACTTAATAATACACTGGCTACTTCACCGTTCCATACGTTTTCAACGGCCATGGCCTGCATCTGAGGGTTAGAACCACCTCCGTATTGTTGTTGTAATTGTGCCTGACTTTGTTCTACTTTTTTACCGAAATCTTCGATATCAATAGATTCACCGTCTATCGTTCCCACTACTCGTTGAGATTCAGCCCAGAATGGCTTACCTACGTTTATTGCGTCGCCCAACAAAAATGCAACAATTGCAAAACCGATAAAGCCAATAATGATGAAGCCTGCACGATTACGCAAAAATGTCATTAAACCCATAATATTCTTATTTAATTTTTTTAAGAGGGCGCAAGATACAACTTTTGCCAAAAAAAGAAAATTAAAAAGGCATTTGAATAAGTATTTATAAATTAAGGGAATAAGTGGTGCTACTTTCTCCTATTGATTGGTCAGATCGCCCTTGATATAGGTCTCCGCATAACCCTGTTCAAAGGTCGTGGTGCTGAAATCTTGTGGCGCTGAAAAGTTGATGGCATCCACAAAGGATCCATCGGGTCTTTTAACTAGCCCTTTTTGGGAAAAGAACATTTTTTTGTTTTGGTCCCAGGTCAGCTCTTCCGTGGTAAAGGTCATATTTTCCGTCACCACCACTACATTTTTACGGAAAATGGTCAGCTGTTCGGTCTCCTTCATGATCGCATACTCGGAAGTGATACTCCCGGTTTTCGTCTGCAGATCACCATAGAAGTCGACACTTACCCCTTTGGGCATTTCCTGATAGGTTTTTCCGTCTTTCGGACTCACCTTATCGAGTACCGGGGCAAATCCTTTGGCTTTTACTTTAGCCGAATCACTGTAAACCACTTCGACGCCCAAAGAGCGGTCGCGGGTAAAGGTGACTTTGCTGGCCGAGATGGCAGCAGCTTTTTTAAGGTCATCCTCATTACAGGATGACCACAATATCATTTGTGTTAAGCCCAGTATGACTATTATTCCATATCGAATACCGAGCCTGTTCATGTTAATCGAATCTGAACTTTCTGAACCATTTATCGTTAAGCGTGAAACCTAAGCTAAAGTTAACGAAGTTTTCCTGCAACAAACCGTTAGAAGTGTTTCCTCTTTTACCAATTTCTGTGGTGAAGTTTAGTTTGTAGAACGATAAACCGCTCATGGCACGTGCCAATGGAATACCAAATCCGAAGGTTACTGCCATTTGTTTAACATCCTGTTGGTTTAGTTGAACATAGGTTTTGTCGTACGTAAAGCCTAAACGGTAATCTACACGTTTGAAATAGTTGTTGATGGAGTTGATATCAGGCGTGATTTGTGTACCGATAGAGAATCCTTCAGTATCCTGCAGGTCCATGTTCTCGCCACCAATACTGGCTTCAGACCATTTTCCCATGCGGTAATCGGCACCAATTAACCATTTGTTATCACGTTGGATGGTGAAACCAAAGTTATGAATTAAGGGTAACTTCAGGTTGGCAGAAGCGCCTTCATTGTTAATCAGGGTATCTAAGGCTGCATTTTCTTCCCCTACAGTATTTCTTGTGTACTGCGTAACCACCGACGACTGGGTAGATGATACGGTGGAAGCAGATGATCCGGAGTAACCTAAGATCAGGGATGTTTTGCTGTTTAATGGAATATCATATTGTAAACCATAAGAAAAGCTGAACCCACCGATGCTGTTTTTATTCTGCATGCGGGAGTTAATGGAGTTACTTGCTAATGAATCTGGAACAACCAGCTCTGTGGAACGGGAGTTTTGCAGGTTACCAAACAGGTATTCTGCATTGGCACCAATTTTCAGGTGTTTACCGAAACGGTAACCGTAACCAATAAAACCTTTGTTTAATCCACCCTCGCCACTGTAAATATAATCAGCATCCTGCGCCGTAGAATTGGCACCGTTGCTTAACGTCACACGGTTGGTAAAGGAGTAACCTAAGTCTGTGTATGGAACCACACCGAAACTTAAGGCCGATCTGGAAGATACCGGAATACCAATTAATAAATGGCTCAGGGTTCCATTAAAACTTTTCTCTGAAGTAGATCCGTTGTCTAAAGTAGTTAAACTACCGTTTATACCGATATCGACAGTGGTCAGGTTAATGCCTGGATAAGAAGCCGGATTGTGCATGTTTACATTGCTGTAGCCACTTGGCTTATATACACCGGTAGAGATTCCACCCATCGCTCTTAACTGGGGCGTAACAACGCCTCTAATATTTCCAACACCAAATTTACTGTAAGGCGATTGTGTGGTAACCTGTGCCTTTACGTTCATGCTGATCAGCACAACCATAACGCCAGTGATATAACTAATTCTTTTGTACATATTCAAATGCAATGACTTCATTTAATCCTTTTAATACTAAGTATGGTTCGTGAATGACCTGCCCTGCAAATTTATACCCTTTTAATTGATTCAGAAAAAAGGGTGCGTCGCCTCCGGTGATCAGCACTTTTATTTTATTGTTATTCGTATACGGCCTGTTTATAAAACCTGCCACCTCATATACTGCACCTTGCAGCACACCTTGCTGTATGGCCGTAAAGGTATTTACTCCTTCTGGTATTGCGGCATCTGCACCTGGCTTTTCTACCAATGGCAACCTTTCGGTATAATGGTTTAACGCCTGGAACCGCATCTGCAGTCCTAAACTAATACAACCTCCATCATAACCAGCATCGCCCTGTAAAAGATCATAAGTAATGCAGGTACCTGCATCGATGATAAAACAAGCTTCTCCCGGGTACAACCGATAGGCGGCAATTACCTTTGCCCAGCGGTCTAAACCTAATGTATCAGGCGTTTTATAGTTGTTTTTAATCCCCGGATTGATGTGGGTAGAAAATTCAATATACCGGCTATGGGCCCTCAGCAGTTCTTTTACTTCAACTTCTTCTTCATTTACACTGGAAATCGTAGCCCCTTCAATGGGGTAAGCTACCAGCAAGTCCGCTATCCTGCGGGGATCAAGTTTTGGCACTGATTCGAAAGAAACCAGCGTTCTGGATTTAAAAACAGCGATTTTACTGTTTGTATTTCCAACATCTATAACCAGGTTATGCATGGCCTACAGCTACAAACTTCATGGCACAAAGCTATTAATCTTTAGCAAGTTTCAAGGGATCAATTTGTTAAAAAAAGTTAAACGAATAAAAAGCACTGGATCGTGATGACCAGGATGAGGAATAAACTTTCGTAAAACCAACGCTTTGTGGCATTTGAAAAATAATAGGCCAGCAGTACAGCCCCCGGGGGAACGCACAATAAAAAGTGATATAATCGAAAGCCTGGCTTGGCATAACAGCTGATAACCGCCAGCAGAAACATAAAAAATAAGGCCTGAAAGGCTTTTCTGGTGCTGATAAAACTTCTGAAGAAGTTATTCCTTAATTGTATCATCGCCAAAACCATCATAATGGATACCGGTACCAACACCAGGTAATCGTTATAGTTGATTTTGAAAACCATAGGGAACTTATTGGTGAGCGGAAGCCAAATGCGGTAAAAAATACTAATCTGGTCCTGCCAGTAATAATAGACGGCCAGGAAAAAGAACACCATCGCAAAACCCACCAATCCAGAAAACCACTCCCGCCAGTTAAACGATCGGTACAACAACAGACACAGCCAGATCAGCAGCATCATGGCGATAAAAGGAAAATAAATGAGGGAGCCAATGGCAATGATCATCCCGATGTCGAACATGAGCATAATGGCATGTGGTGATTTTCCGATTTTCAGGATCTTATCCATGACCAGGATCAGCAGGAAATTACACATCAGTACCGGGCTGAGGACTAAAAAGGGTAAAAATAAGCTGGCTCCGGTAATGTATAACAAGGCGGGCAGGTAACCATGTTTGTTGAGTAAACCGTGGTTATTGACTACCCGGTTAAAGATGAGGGCTTGCAGGTAGACGATTAAACTGGCACAGAACACATTTAAAGTGGGGCTAATCACACTTTCGGCGATGGGGATGGAGAAAAAAAGCTTCGCATAGGGCTCCACAAACTCGAAGTTTAACATCGGAGGCATGTCCACGAAAATCGCAATCCGCATAAAAAAAGTATAGGCGAATAAATAAAGGAGGTTAATGGGGTTTAGCGTTCTGAATTGATTTATCATGCCGGTTTAAGAACTCAAAGTAAAGGAAATTATCTGGCAAAGCGACTCACAACTTCATCAATAACCGTAGCGGTGTCATCAGGGAAGTCAAATTCGTATTCCTGGGGGTTCTCGATCCAGCTTTTCAAAATGGGCAGCCAGTTTTTATTACTCCCCCAGATGACCGGAAAACCGAGTTGTTTTAAGGCATAGGCATTACATTGCTGCTCATATTGGTAACGCATGGGCATGACCAATAGCTTTTTGCCCAGAAAAAGTGCTTCGGCAGGGCCCTCAAAACCGCCACCAGTAAATAATCCGGTGCAACTGGCCAGGCTCTGGTTAAATTCGTAATGATTCACTGGCGAAACGTCCACATTTTTTGCGCGGTATTTGAATTGGCAGTGTTTGGAAAACACCTTCCACTGCACCTGTGGCAATTGCTGTAATAAAGGCACCAGCAGGCGGTCGTCAATGGCCGGCAAATAAACGGTATAATGCCCGTCATTACTCACAATCAGGTTTCTGATTTCTGAACGGATAACCGGGGTATTGATAAAATGATCGTATTTACGGAAGTGGAAACCCACATAATGGGTGGCCGGGGCATAGTATTTCATGACCAGCTGTGCCCAGTCGATACTTTTTGGCTTAGGAACTTTCTGCGATTGGAAAGCCGCCTGGTGACTTAAACCAACACTTTCTAAACCCTGCAGTTTGCAGGCCCAGGCGGTGACAGGCTCAAAATCGTTAATAATCAGGTTGTAGTCTTTCAATGGAATCTTCCGCATGTCGGTGGCGAAACGCGGAAGATTCATCGTTTTAAAAGTTTCCCAATGGTGTACACCGCCTTTTTTTCCAAAGATGAAACTGAATCCATGCAATTGGTATTTTACAGGCTGTATAAGCTTGACGTCACTTTGAGTGCCGCTGATCAGTAAATCTACCGTTCCATGTTGCTGGAGCAAGGGAACAATTTCCCTTGCACGGCTGATGTGGCCGTTACCGGTTCCCTGAATCGCATAAAGAATTCTCAATGTCTCCGTTTAAGCAGTTTTTTTTCTCTTGTTATCGCTGTAAAAAGCAAAACCTAAAGCTGCCACCAATAGTAACGATCCTGCAAGTGAAATCTTTTCTCCTGTATAGTAAGAAGTAGGCTCAAACTTAAATTCTACGGTATGGTTACCTGCTTCCAGCTGTGCTGCACGCAACACATAATTGGCACGGAAATATGGTTTTTTGACTTTATCTACATACATGTTCCAGCCTTTATCATAATAGATTTCTGAGAATACGGCAATCACGTCACTTGGTGCGCTATACGAGTACACCAGGTGATCTGGGTGGTAACTTTCCAGTTTAATCATGGCATTAGGGCCACCTGAAGTAATTTTCTTTTCTTCGATTAAACTTTTGTAACGCTCATCAACGATGGCTTCTTTTTTAGGGTCAAAGCTGCTGATGGCTTTCATTTCTTCATCGGCATCTTTTGCATATTGCACACTTTGAACAATCCAGGCATTACCCGCAGCGGTAGGATTTCTTTGCATTTTATAAGAACCGTTCTGCTGGTCCTGGGTAATCAGGTATTTGGTGTTCAGCATGTCCAGTACGTCCTGGTTGATGCTTTTTGAAAACTGGTGGTCAATCAGCTCCTGGTAACGTTTCAGTTTAGCTGCATGGTAACCCCCAATGGTTTTATGAAACTGTGAGGCGCTAGCATCCTGGAAGGTAGAGATGGTTAAGTCTAATACCCTGAAGTTTGGATCCTGGTCTGCAGTAATAAAGGTATCTACATCTCTTGGTTGGAAATGGTTTTTAAGGTCTACTTTGTTGGCAAAGTTGGCGTTGTTTAAATAACGACGGTCCACTTGCCACATATCGATCAATACCGCAAAACCTAACAAGATTACAGCCAGCGACAGGTTCATTTTTTTGGTCACATAAGCCCAGATTAAGGCATACGCAACGGCAATAAATAAGAAGGAACGAATAGCATCTGCACGTGCCAGACCAGCACGGTCGGCAATCAGCGCATTACCAATTTTCATTGCTTCGCCACGGTTGTTTTGCAGCATTTGCGTTAAGGCATCGATC
Source organism: Pedobacter sp. CAN_A7 (assembly GCF_015752175.1). Classification (NCBI taxonomy): domain Bacteria; kingdom Pseudomonadati; phylum Bacteroidota; class Sphingobacteriia; order Sphingobacteriales; family Sphingobacteriaceae; genus Pedobacter; species Pedobacter sp. CAN_A7. Next base: position 296,555 of record NZ_JADOUW010000004.1, read on the forward strand.
ATTAAACCATGATTCGATGTGGTAAAGCTGAAAAACACGGTTGGCATGATGGCCACTAATAAAGAGAAACCACCGGTGATACCCGCAGCAATGCTTAGTTTTTTTACCAGTACTTTCTGATCATAAGTACCTTCTATAGCTTCTTTAACCGCTAAAATAGCTAATAAGGGAACCAATAAACCAACAACAGCGATAATGGATTCTACTGCCCTGAATTTATTGTATAATGGGAAATAATCGAAAAACAGATCGGAGATTAAAGGGAAGTTGCTGCCGAATGACAGGAACATAAATAAAATACTGGTACCCAGGATCCACCATTTGAGGCGGCTGCGTACGATCATCAGTCCGAATACAAATAGGAAACACACGATGGCGCCAAAGTAATAAGGACCTGATGTGAAAGGTTTACCACCCCAGTATTGTTGCAAGCCGATTTGTCCGGCCAGTTGCTGGATGGCTTGTGTAGGATCGCCACCGGTAAGGGTTGCTAATGATTTATAGGTTTCGCTTTCTGGATTGGCTAAAGCATCAATACCGCTGGCACCACCATATAAGTTAGGAATTAAAAAGGTGAAACTTTCGCCAACACCCTGGCTCCAGCCGTAAGCATATTCTTTGGTTAAGCCTGAGTTTTCTTCAGCTTTGTTAGTAGCGGTTAAATTAGATTTACCACGGTTTGATTCTAAGCCGTACTCATATGTTGTCCAAAGTGTACTGGTGTTCACCATTAAGGCCAGTACTGCACCCATAGCCAGAAAGCCAATGCCTTTGCCATAAGCCTGCAAACGACCTTCTTTATAGGCGGAGTAAGTTTCTATACCGATGTAAATTAACAGGGCAAGAAACAGGTAATAGGTCATCTGGATATGGTTGGAACGAATTTCCAAAGCCATAAATAAAGCAAACAAACTACCGCCGAGCCAGTATTTTCCGCGCAGCGACAGGATGACCGAAGCAATGATCGGTGCAAAAAATGCAATGGCCATGGCCTTATTGCTATGCCCTGCGGCAATGATGATAAAATTATAAGAGGTGAATGCAAAGGCGATGGCGCCAGCGGCGGCCAGGTAGGGTTTAACCTTTAATACGCTAAATAACAGGTAGGCCCCTAAAAGGTATATCAAGACCACATCAACAGGATCTGGCAATACGGTTTTAATCAGGGAGATGACATGTGTTGCCCCATTCATTGGGTATTGTACCCAAATCTGGTAGGCGGGCATACCGCCAAACATCTGGTTCGTCCAAAGTGGCCCTTTACCATCTTTGGCTTTGTAATCCATAATCTCTTTTTGCATGGCTTTAGCCTGCAATACGTCACTTTGCGCCGGCCCTTTGCCTTGTATTACAGGGCTGAAGTAAGCAAAACAGATAATTACGAAAAATCCGATGATGGCTAAGTGTGTGCCATTTCTTTTGAACCAAGTATTCATTAAGGGTTATTTAATATAAAACTAACCCCAAAAATATAAAAATGAAGGAAATAAGCGCTGTTTAAAGAAGAATTAAATATTTTATTATTTTAATTCTTCATATTCCACGAAATCACCCAATTTATCGGCATTGCCTTTCTTAGGTTGTGGTGGCATATATTCAATAGAGATTGCCCCTTCTTGTTTAGGATTTGCCTGGTAGGCCGGGCCACGGCCTGCGGCTGCGCCTCCACTTGCTTGTCGCTGCATTTTGCCAAAGATACTTTTGAGTACCATTGGAAAAACCAGTCTTAATATGATTCTGATTACCCATATCACAAAAATGGTAATCATGATAAATTTCAATAAACCCATGCTTTTAACTTAATATGTTTACAAATATGACGGTTTCCGCCTTTAATTATTACGTGGAGCGTGAGATTATTGCAATCAACTTACATAAACTTATTAATTTTCCAACAATGCCCGTGCCATTGATCCTGCTTAAATCAATGTGTTTACTCTTCAATCACCTGTGCTACACGCCCTACTTGTCCGTCTTCCAGCCTCACCTTAATTCCCCTGGAATGGAATGCGGAAGAAGTGAGCAAATTTGCCACCACGCCCCTGGTCAGGTTCCCACTTCGCTGGTCTTTTTTTAAGATAATATCAACCAATACACCTGGATAGATGTCTTTTCTATTCTTACCGTCCATTATTTTATGCTACTTATTTAAATCTTTCTTCAAATACTTTTTCCATCGCAAACATCTCATCCCTTAACCTTGCAGCCATCAGAAAGTCCATGTCTTTTGCCGCTTTGGCCATGTCCTTGCGGGTTTTGTCGATCGACTTCTGCATTTCGGCCTTGGTCATGTATTGTACCACGGGATCTGCCGCCAGACTTACCTCATCTACTTCCACATAGGCTTTTGCACGGGTGGCATTTTCTGAGAAATCTAACATGGCTGATTGTTCCATGATCGCTTCCCTGCTTTTACCCACTGTTTTTGGCGTAATGCCATGTTCCAGGTTATAGGCAATTTGCCTCTCGCGCCTGCTATTGGTTACTTCAATGGTTTTGGCCATCGAGTCGGTGATGTTATCGGCATACATGATTACCCGGCCCCTGTCGTTCCTGGCCGCGCGGCCAATGGTTTGCACCAGGGAGCGCTCGGAACGTAGAAAACCTTCTTTATCGGCATCCAGAATAGCTACGAGTGATACCTCCGGTAAATCCAACCCTTCTCTTAACAAGTTGATTCCTATGAGTACATCAAACACACCTAAACGTAAATCTCTTAATATTTCTACCCGGTCTAAAGTTTTCACCTCCGAGTGGATATAACGGCATTTGATGTTTAACCTGTCCATATATTTGGTCAGCTCTTCTGCCATGCGTTTGGTTAATGTGGTGACCAGTATACGGTCGCCCAGTTTGATGGTTTTATCAATTTCGTCCAATAAATCATCAACCTGGTTAATTGCCGGGCGGATTTCAATGACAGGATCTAATAAACCCGTAGGCCGGATGACCTGTTCAATGATAATCCCTTCTGATTTTTGTAACTCGTAGTCGGCCGGCGTTGCACTTACATATACCGTTTGTGGTGCCAGTCGTTCAAATTCTTCAAAATTCAGCGGACGGTTGTCCAGTGCAGAGGGCAGTCGGAAACCATATTCTACCAGCGCCATTTTACGGGAACGGTCACCTCCATACATCGCCCTGATTTGTGGAACCGTTACATGGCTCTCATCGATCACCATCAGGTAATCGTCTGGAAAATAATCCAGCAAACAGAAGGGACGCATGCCCGGTGTACGGCCGTCAAAAAAGCGGGAGTAGTTCTCGATACCGGAACAGTAACCGAGTTCTTTCATCATCTCGATATCAAAGTTTACCCTTTCTTCCAGGCGTTTGGCTTCCAGTAAATGGCGGTCGCCCAGTAACTGGTTTTTACGGATTTCCAATTCTTCCTGTATGCCCCAGATGGAGGAGGCGAACCTGTCCTTGGGGGTCACAAATAAATTGGCCGGGTAAATGGCCATATCTTCTAATTTCTCAATAGTTTTTCCGGTAACCGGATCGATCACACTTAATTCTTCAATGTCATCGCCAAAGAAAGATACCCGGTAAGCATTATCCAGGTAAGCGGGAAATATATCTACCGTATCGCCTTTTACCCTAAAGGTTCCTCTTTTAAAATCATTAATGGTGCGGGCATATAAAATCTCCACCAGACTGTGCAGAAAGGAATTTCTTGATATTTTAGTGCCCACTGCAAAGCGAAATACGGAACGGGAGAAATCTTCGGGGTTTCCCATACCGTAGATGCAGGAAATGGAAGAAACAACGATGACGTCTCTCCTGCCCGACATTAATGCCGAGGTGGTACGTAAACGTAACTTCTCAATCTCTTCGTTAATGCTTAAATCCTTCTCGATATAGGTATTACTGCTGGGCATATAAGCCTCGGGCTGGTAATAATCATAATAGGAAACAAAATAATTGACCGCATTTTCTGGGAAGAACTGTTTAAATTCTCCGTAAAGCTGGGCAGCTAATGTTTTGTTGTGACTCAGAATAAGGGTTGGCTTTTGTGTCTGTTCGATCACATTGGCCATGGTAAAGGTTTTACCCGATCCTGTAACCCCTAGTAAGGTTTGATAGTGCTCTTGATTGTTTACCCCCTCTACCAGTTGTTGAATGGCATTCGGCTGATCGCCGGTAGGTTTGTAATCGGAGACGAGTTTAAATTTCATCTAGTTCCTTTTAGTAATCTTCACCATAAAAAATATCTATAACTCCAAAGATAAGGAAATCTGATTACCTAAATGTGATGTTATTATCCTATTTTTATGGGCATCATGAAGCTACTTGTCTATGTACCCCTTCTCACACCCCGGATAAAGTACATCTTCAACTTTATCTTCCATGATATCCTGAGAACGGAGATCGGGTTCTGCTCCAATCTGCAGGAATTTAAAAGCTCCAATCTTCCTAAAATCAGCTATTGCAACCAGGCTGTAGGCGATGAAATTCATTTTAGAAATGCCGATCTGCTACTGGGGCACAACATTACACGTACCACCTTTAAAACGACCGCTTTTGGTGATACCATAGTGCCTTTTGCAGTAAACGCAGGCGCCTTACCGTTTGATCCTTTTGCGGCATCTTTTTACTTCATTAGCCGTTACGAAGAATATATCCACTATCATGCGGATGCCGACGGCCATTACCCTGCAGAACTCAGTCTGCAAAGTCGCCTAAAACTCTTACAGATTCCGGTCATTGATGTTTGGGCAATGATCTTAAAAAACATCCTGCTTAAAAAATACCCCCAGCTGTTCTTTGGTAAAAAGAACTTTAATTTTGTACCCATTACCTGCATGTTTCCGGGTTCTAAGACCCCCGCCAGTCTGCTCAAATCTGTGCGGCAACTGGTGAGGACCGTACAAACGGTATTGAAACGTAATGAAGTGGAAGTGATTCAAAGTGCCGAGGTCTATGAGTTCCTGAAAAATGAGCAGGATAAATACCAGTTAGACGGCTTGTTTTTTTACCAGCCCGCCAAAGCACAAGATGGTGAAGTGGATGGACAGGCAGATTTACCTAACAGTTATTTGCAATTGCTTAAAATGGGCACCCGGAACGATTACCGCATGGGCTATAAAAATAACCCGGGTTTTAGGGCCGGTACCTGTACGCCTTTTTTGTGGTACGATTTGCAACTGGAGAAAATAACGCACCTGATGGTTCACCCGATTGCGATCAACGACTTAAGCATGACCGCCGATAAAATGAATCGTGCTGATTTTGTGCTGAACAAATGGAAGAACATGGTGGACATGGTAAAATTGATGAATGGTCATTTTTATGTAGTGTGGCACCAGGATACGCTAAGCCAACCCGGCAAAGGCAAATATGCAAGGAAGCTCTACTCAGAAATGTTAAGCAATTTTTTATCTTTACCAAATGATCTTCGACCTAAGTAAAACAAATTCTATTGCTAATGTATTTGTCTCTGAGCTCAGAGATGAAAACATCCAGAAAGATGCCATGCGCTTTCGCAAGAACCTGGAAAGACTGGGCGAATTTTTTGCTTATGAAATCAGCAAAACCTTAACCTACAAAGATTGTGACACCCAAACTCCTTTAGGCATTGCCAAGTGTAAAGTGCTGAATGATCAGCCGGTTTTAGCCACCATTATGCGTGCCGGTTTACCTATGCACAAAGGTTTGCTGAATGTATTTGACCAGGCGGAAAGTGCTTTTGTAAGTGCCTTTCGCAAGTCTAACAATACCGGCGGTTTTAACATACAGATTGAACACATCTCTACCCCCGACCTTACGGAAAAAGTTTTGATCATGGCCGACCCTATGCTGGCGACCGGCTTAAGCATGGTGTTGTGCTGCAAAGAACTGATCCACCGTTTTCCGGTAAAGGAATTACATATTGTGGTGGCCATTGCCAGTACCGAGGGCATACGCCATGTAAGGGCTAATTTACCGAAAGCCAAAATCTGGGTTGGCGCCATAGACGAGGAGATGACCAGCAAATCATATATTGTACCCGGTTTAGGCGATGCCGGCGATTTAGCTTACGGCAGTAAATTATAACCATGATTAAACATATTTTTTTCGACCTGGATCATACCATCTGGGATTTTGACCGCAATGCACAGGAAACGCTGATGGAGCTTTTTGAGCATTACAACCTCCCTTCACTAGGGCTGGATTCTCCGCAAAACTTTATTCAAACCTATACCGAAAATAACCACCAACTCTGGGCAGAGTACCACCTGGGGAAAATTACCAAGGAGCATTTACGATCAGAGCGTTTTAGCAAGACCTTTAAGGAACTTGGTGTAGAACCTGATCTGGTGCCGCTGGCTTTTGAGGAAGACTATGTGAGGATCAGTCCGACGAAGACCAATCTGTTTGAAGGATCAGAAAAAGTATTGGCTTACCTGCAACAGAAATACACCCTGCACATTATCTCTAATGGCTTTAAGGAAACCACCTTAACGAAAATGAATCTTTCCAATTTAAATCCTTATTTTGAGCATGTGATCATTTCTGAAGATGTGGGCGTGAATAAGCCAGATCCGGCAGTATTTACCTACGCTTTAAATAAGGCTGGGGCGACGAAGGAGGAAAGTATTATGATTGGCGACAGCCTGGAAGCGGATATACGTGGCGCGCAGGATTTTGGTATGCGGGCTATTTTCTTTAATCCACTTAACCGCGATAAACCTGCAGACGTGAAACAGCAAATTGTACACCTGGAAGAGTTGATGCTGCTATTTTAGCATTTGTTATAAAACAGAGATTATGGGTAATCATAAAGATTTTTATTCGCTTCAGCGGGTGATTGAAGCTTACCGCAGTAAACTGCATGTGCTGCCGGAAACTCGCTTTGCCCAGACACCACCGATTGGCGGCTGGTCGGCCAGTGAAGTGTATGCCCATATTTTTGATGCCAGTCTTTTATCCTTAAAAGCGCTGAATGAATGCCTGGAAGGCCGTGGTGCCAACCGCCCTACCCCTTTCCTCACCAAAGTAATCTTGTTTTTTGGGGCTTTCCCGCCGGGTGTACGGTTTAAAACACCGAAAATATTAGATGGCCGGGTAAAAGTGATTAGCAAAACGGAGGCTGCGGAACTGATCAGGCAGTTTACGGAAGAGCTGGAACTGATGCGCGTAAAAATTGCCAGGGCCAATCCCAATGTAAAAAGTAAACACCCGCGTTTAGGCTACCTGAACGCCAGGCAGTGGTTACGCTTTATCGGAATTCACCTCAGGCACCACCTGAAACAATTAAATCGGGTGGAGAAGAGCTTTTAATTTTACATCTTTGCGTTGATGAACATTCCGAATATCAAAGGTTTTGACGAGGCTGCCTTTCAAAAATATTTCAAGAATACCAGCTGGCTCATGTTTGGAAAGATCTTCAGCCTGGCCGTTAACCTGCTTATTATCCGTTACCTGGGGCCTGTTAACTTCGGCGACCTTAGTTTTGCTGAAGCCTTAACCGCCATTATTGCTGCGGTGGGTACACTGGGTTTAGATAGTTTCATCATTAGGGAGATCATCAAAGAACCGGGGCGCAAAAACGAGATTCTGGGCACCGCATTGGGTATGCGCCTGCTGGTGAATGTTTTACTCATCCCCCTTTGTATTGGTGTTTACCTGAGTTTTCACCATTTTTCTGCTAAACCGGGCACGCCCCTCACTCTCATTGTGACGCTGCTTTCTCTGGCTTCATTTTTTAAGTCCTTTAACGTGATTGATTCCTATTTTCAATCGCAGGTCCAGTCAAAATATGTGGTCCAGGTTCAAAATGCCTGCCTGGTGGTTTCTACCATCGTCAAAGTAATGTTTGTATGGCTGCAAATGCCTTTAGTCTGGTTTGCTGCAGCGTTATCTTTCGATGCTTTGATCCTGGCTTTGGGATTAGTCTGGATGTACCATAAACGAGGGTTTAACATGAGGTTGTGGACGTTTAACCTGAATCGTGCGAAATCCTTGCTAAAGCTCTCTTTTCCGCTGATTTTTTCGGCCCTGATGGTATCCATTTACATGAAAATCGATCAGGTGATGTTGAAAAGTGTAGGCAGTGAAGAAGTTGGAATTTACAGTGCTGCGGTAAAAATATCTGAGGCCTGGTATTTCATTCCGCTGGCCATTGTCACTTCCGTATTTCCTGCCCTGGTGAATGCCAGGTTAAATGATCCGTCAAGGTATAAAAAACGACTTTCCAATTTATACGACCTTTTGGTGTACATCAGTCTGCCGGTAGCCCTGTTTTTTAGTTTTTTTAGCACAGACCTGATACACCTGGTTTATGGCAACCGCTATGAAGGTGCAGGCCCTATGTTTAGCATACACATCTGGTCGGGTGTTTTTGTGTTCCTGGGCACAGCAAGTTCACAGTATCTTTTGGCAGAGGGTTACACCATGCTTTCCTTGCAACGCACTGCAGCAGGTGCTGTAATTAATATCTTGCTTAACTTTTGGCTAATTCCCCTCTATGGTGGTATGGGTGCATCTGTGGCCACACTGATTGCCTGCATTGTATCCACTTTCTATATTTTATTTATTCCACGGACCAGAGAACAAGGCATTGTGATGTTAAAATCATTATTTTTGATCTCGGCATTTCAAAAAATCAAATCACATTGAGCACAATAAAAGCATTAGCAGCCCTGATTTCCAAGCCAAACAGGCTTCACGCACTCTTGTCATACGGCCATAAGGGCTACCTGGCTAATATTGGCTGGTTTAAGGCTTTCGACAGCCAGCAGGCCGTAGATGCCAATGGCGAAGCGCTGCCCTGGGTAACCTATAGTTTCATCGATTTTATTAAAGATCGCCTAAATAATACCCAAAAGGTGTTTGAATATGGATCGGGCAGTTCTACCCTATTTTATGCCAAAAGGGTAGCCAAAGTGGTTTCTGTGGAGCATGATGAAAACTGGTACAATAAAATTCTGGGGACCAAACCTCAAAATGCAGAAATGATTTTCACGAAGCTGGAAAAAGGTGGGGAGTACAGTAAAAAAGCGGTGCTTCTTGGCGAGTTATTTGATATCATTATTGTGGATGGCCGCGACCGGGTGAACTGTTGTAAAGAAAGTATCCATGCTTTAAGTGCGCAGGGCGTGTTGGTATTAGATGATTCTGAACGCCCGGAATACGACGAGGCACGTCAGTATTTGAAAAACCAGGGGTTTAAAGAACTTTCCTTTAGTGGTGTTTCTCCCGGACTTTTCTATTTGAAAGCAACATCCGTTTTTTATAAACCTGAGAACTGTTTAGCCATCTAATTGATATGCAAACATTTGCACCCATTGCCCTTTTTGTCTATAACCGGCCAAAACATACGGCCCGTACCTTAAAGTTTCTGCAGCAGAATGCACTGGCAGCCGAAAGCAGGTTGTTTGTATTTTCTGATGGCGCTAAAAGCCAGGCCGACGAAGATCATGTACAGGAAGTAAGGGATTTGTTGCAAAATATCGATGGGTTCAAATCGGTAGAAATCATCAAACGTCCACATAATTTGGGCCTGGCGAATTCCATTATTGACGGAGTGAGCAGGCTGGTAAAAACTTATAAACAGGTGATTGTATTTGAGGATGACCTGATTACTTCGCCACATACGCTGACCTATTTTAATGAAGGGTTAACCCGTTACAAGGAAAACGAAAAGGTGATGCACCTGGGGGCTTATATGTACCCCTTAAAAAATGAAACTTTACCTGAAACCTTCTTTTACAGGGCCGCCACCAGCTGGGGCTGGGCCACCTGGGAAAGGGCATGGTTACATTTTGAGCCTAATATAGACACCTTGATTGCGCAGTTCGATAAAAAGAAAATACATGACTTTTCTATTGACGGCCAGATGAATTTCTGGAAGCAGGTGAACGACTTTAAAAAAGGCAAAAACAACAGCTGGGCCATCCGCTGGTATGCGTCGATATTTTTAAAAGGAGGATTAACTTTAAATCCGGCACAGTCCTTAGTCAACAACATTGGCCATGATGGTTCTGGCATCCATTCGGGAATTAACGACATTTACAATGTGATCATCAACCCGAAACGCATTACCCAGTTTCCCCAGGAAATTAAAGAAAATAAGGCCGCTTATGCCACCATCAAGGAATTCCTTACCCATAGAAAAGGAACGTTCTGGGAACGCCTGAAAAGGTTTATTAACGAAAAGCTGAGTAAATTTTAAAGCGGTTTTCGTGCTTCGAGCAGGATGTAGGGCGACAAAGCCCTGGAGTTAAATGGAACCACTTTAGTGAACACTTTACCGGCAAACCATACCGCCTTTTTAAATAAACGTACCGCAGCAGGTTTTTCTTTCTCATTTTCTAACCAGAGGCTGAAATTGCCGAAATACCTTGACTGTATCACTTCTAATCCGGCTTGTTTACAGATATCGGCTAATAATGACGGATCCATGCAATCAATATTGTGTTTATCGTAATTGGCTTTATCGAAGGTCTTTTGGAACCAGCCGTTCAAGGCTTTGAAATTAGGCAGGGTTAAAAATAAGGTTCCACCGGGTTTAACAAAATTGATATGTCGGTTAATGATATCGGCAGTATCGTTAAAATGTTCAATTAAACCACAGGACAGCACCAGGTCGTAGTGCTGTTCGGGCACATAATGAAACAGATCAGTTTCTATAATATGGATATCGTTTTCCTGCAGACCATTGGTTTGTAGCAGCTTCTGGGTGATGGGTGGATGCACAAAATAATCTAGCAGGGTAACATCGAGTTTTAAATACTTCCTTAAGAAAACCGCATAGTAACCTGGAAAACCACCTAATTCAATGGCGGTTTTAACCTGCTGCTGTTTTACCATGGCGCCCAGCTGCTGGTGAAAGAGGTAGTCGGCCGGAATGTTAACCGCCAGGTCCGTTTTATTCTCCCAATATTTTACCCAAAACGCCCTGTCTGTTAACTGGTTATCCATATACCCCTTTATTTTATTGTTTTTTGTTGTCTTGCGGAGGGTTGAAAAACACTGATGCCCAGGAACAGGCCGCTTCAACGTGCGTGACAAGCAAAAATACACAAAGACTTTTTAATAAAGATTGGCAATAATATGTAATTTTGAGAAATAACATTGATTTGGAGAAAAAATTGAAGGTCATCCACTTAAACACATATGAAGGTAACGGAGGTGCAGGCAGGGCGTGTTTACGCCTGAACGATGCGCTGAATAACAATGGTGCCGAATCGGAAGTGATGGTGTATTACCAGTTTAAGGAAAGTGCGAAAACCACCACCTTTAGCAAAACACCTCTCCAGAAAGCATTTGCCATATTTAACATCCTGGCGGAGCGTTACCTGGTTAAGTTCTTTGTGAAAGCCATGAAAACGCCTTTCTCCCTGCAATGGTTTGGCCGTTCGGTCATTAAACACCCCAAAGTTAAACAAGCCGACATTATCCACCTGCACTGGATAAACCATGGTTTCTTGTCGCCCAGGGTTTTGGCGCAGCTGGAAGATCTGGATAAACCGATGGTTTGGACCTTTCACGACAGCAATGCCTTTACCGGTGGCTGTCATGTGCGATACGCCTGTGAAAACTTCCACAAAGAATGTGGTTTTTGTCCGCTATTGAGGTCCAGTGGTAAAGACGACCTGTCTCGGCAGACCTGGAAACGTAAAAAAGAAGCTTATGCCAACCTTAATTTCCACATTGTTGCCCCTAGCCAGTGGATGCACAATTCTGTGAAGTTTAGCAGTTTAATGGGTGCACGCCAGGTGGTGGTAATACCCAATACCATAGAAACACATGTTTTTAAACCTTATGTGAAAGCTGAGGCTAAGAAAATTCTAAAAATTGCGCCTGAAAAGTTTGTGTTGATGAGTGGTTTTATGCCCTCAACCAACGATAAACACAAAGGTACGGCCTATCTGCTGGAGGCTTTAGTGAAATTTAGCAAAAGACCGGGTGTTAAAAAGGAAAATATCGAACTGGTCATTTTTGGCAATAAGAACCAGGCGGAGCTGCCTGAATTCCCTTTTAAAACGACATTTTTGGGCACCATTGACAATGATGAGCACCTGGCGAAGTGTTATTCTGCTGCAGATGCCTTTTTAAGCGCCTCACTGGAAGATAACTTACCCAATACCGTAATGGAAAGCCTGGCTTGCGCCACGCCTGTGATTGCCTTTAAAACGGGTGGTATTCCAGATATGGTAAAACACCAGCAAAATGGTTTCCTGGCTACCTACGAATCGGCAGTGGATTTGGCCAATGGCATGGAATGGCTTTACCGACTGCAAAACCGGGAGGAGATTCAAAAAGAAGCACGGAGAACCATCTTAACGGAATTTTCGCCGGCCGTGATTGCCGAAAAGCACATCAGCCTGTACCAGTCGCTGATCAATTTACACCCTCATTAATCCCCGTTAAACCCCCGTCATGCAGCCTTTATTAAGCGTCATTACCATTGTATACAATAATGTAAGCGATATTGAACGTACCATGCGCTCGGTGTTAAACCAGACTTACCCCCACATTGAATATATTTTGATTGATGGTGCCAGTAACGATGGTACGCTGGAGGTAATTAACCGCTATAAAAACGAACTGGCAGTAGTGGTTTCTGAGCGGGACAAAGGCATTTACGATGCCATGAACAAAGGGCTGGCCCTTGCTACCGGCGACTATGTGTTATTTATGAACTCTGGGGATGAGATTTATGCGCCGGATACCGTGGAGCAGGTGTTTAGCAGCGCCCCGAACGCTGACATTTATTATGGCGAAACGGAAATGTATAACCAGAACTGGGAAAGTTTAGGTCAACGCCGCCACCAGGCACCGGAAAACTTTAACTGGAAAAGTTTTAAATACGGCATGAATGTGAGTCACCAGGCCATTTACATCAAACGTTCGCTTTGTAGCCCTTACGACCTTCAATACCATTACAGTGCCGATATCGACTGGATTATCCGCGCGGCCAGAAAGTCGTCAACAATTATCAATACCCGCCTTTATGTAGCCAAATACCTGGTTGGTGGCGTATCTAAGCAAAAGCACCTGGCCAGTTTAAAAGAACGTTTCCACATTTTTACGAAGTATTATGGTTTAATACCTAATTTGATCAACCATGTGGTGATTGCGTTGAACCTGGGCAAGTATTTTGTTAAACACCGCCGCACCAATGATTAAACCGTTACGCAAACAATATTTTTCCTGAGTTGTCTTTAATAGAACAAATTGAATGTTTTATTAAAAATAGATAATTATGGGACTACTCACGCATAGAATTATAGCAGTTTTGGCCGTTGACGGATTTGAAGAATCAGAATTGACCGTGCCGGTACAACGCCTGAAAGAAGAAAATGCTACGGTACACATTATATCTGCAGAAATGGGCAAAATACAGCCCATGAAAGGCGATAAGGACTGGACCATTGAAGTTGATGTAGACAAAACGATTGCTGATGCCGATGCCAGCACCTATCATGGGTTATTGTTACCTGGCGGGGTGTTAAATCCTGACACTTTACGTAAAAACGAGGATGCCCTTACCTTTGTAAAAGCCTTTTTTGAAGCGGGGAAACCTGTAGCAGCCATTTGTCATGCGCCACAAATCTTGATTTCGGCAGAAGTGGTGAAAGGACGTAAGCTCACATCGATTCCACACATCAGCATAGACCTTAAAAATGCAGGTGCAAATTGGGTGGATGAAGAGGTAGTGGTTGACCAGGGCTTGGTGACTAGCCGCAGTCCAAAGGACCTGCCTGCTTTTTGCGATAAAATTGTGGAAGAGTTTGCGGAGGGTGTGCATTCCGGACAACACGCTTAACTAAGCCCTTTGCTGGATTTCCACTTTCAAATCCAGTAAAGGAGCCCTTTCACCTCCTTTACTGGACTACCCCCCTCACTTGCACAAAAAAAATCGCTATGTCTGTGAAAAGGCCTAGAAGGCTTTTACCCCTTCCGGTAAAAGTTTTCAGACTTAGAACAGATCATAGCGATTTTTTCAAGCAAGCCTATTTTATGGATTTGTAGACCAAAGAGCGGCTTCTTTAACAAAAACCCTGCGGTTTAACTTCAATTGTGACACGATCAATTCTGCAAAATCTTCTGCCTGCATGACGCGTTCTGGGTTGCCATCGGTTAAGTTTAAATCTTTAGCCATATCAGTTGCGATGGTACTTGGCGTCAATGTACTCACCCGGATGTTGTGTTTACGCACTTCCTGCATCAACGATTCAGACATGCCAATCAATGCAAATTTAGAGGCACTGTAAGCGCTGGTTACCGCATTGCCATTTTTTCCAGCGGTAGAGGAAATATTAACGATATCACCTGTTTTTTTCTCGATCATATCAGGTAATACTGCACGGGTGACATAATAAGGACCAAATAGGTTCACTTTCACAATCTGCTCCCAACGTGCCGGATCAAGTTCCATAAAAGAACCGAAACTGCTTATGCCGGCATTGTTTATTAAGATATCAATTTGGCCTAAAGCATTTTTTACGTTAGCAACTGCTGCATTTACGGCATCGATATCTGCTACATCAGCTACGGTGGTCACTGTTTTAACGCCATATTCTTTTAGTTCATTTGCAACCTGGGTTAAGTCGGCCTGAGTTCTGGCTACCAGACCTACGTTTACGCCTTCCTGCGCTAAGGCAATGGCCAGGGCGCGACCAATTCCTTTACCCGCACCAGTAATCAGTGCATTTTTTCCTTGTAATGATTCCATTGTATCAACTATTTATATTTCAAATTTATAAAAGATATGGTGGTAAACAGACACCATTGGATAAGGTGACAGAAGTTTAACCCGAGCAGATATAGAGGAGGTGATTTTATAAATCAGCCTTAACCTGAGCATTGGCCAAAATAAAAAGCCGCAATTATCAATTGATAACGTGAAAAAATATAAGCCACAAAAAAGCCTGTCATCATGATTAATGAGACAGGCCTTATTAAAGTTAGTATTTAAAACCCGATCAGCTTAAGATTGGAATTTCTTTTGATTTATTTTACGCTCATTTTCATTTAAGTAAATCTTACGAATACGCATGCTTAATGGCGTAATCTCGATATACTCATCAGCCTGGATGTATTCCATAGCTTCCTCTAAAGAGAATTTAATGGCTGGTGCAATACGGGTGTTATCATCTGTACCAGATGCACGCATATTGGTTAAGGCTTTACCTTTAGTGATGTTTACGACTAAGTCGTTATCACGGATGTGCTCACCCACGATCTGACCTTCATAAATATCAACACCCGGATCAACGAAGAAACGACCACGATCTTGTAATTTATCAATAGAGTAAGCTGTTGTAGCACCTTTATCCATAGAGATTAATACACCGTTAGATCTTCCTGGGATGGTACCTTTCCAAGGCTCGTAAGCTTTGAAACGGTGAGCCATAATCGCTTCACCTGCAGTAGCTGTCAATACGTTATTTCTTAAACCGATGATACCACGTGAAGGGATCTCAAATTCTAAGTGTTGTAAATCGCCTTTTGGCTCCATGACCAATAACTCACCTTTACGTTGGGTAACCAGTTCGATTACTTTACCAGATACTTCACCCGGTACATCTACGATTAAGGTTTCAATAGGCTCACATTTTTTACCGTCAATTTCTTTAACGATAACTTGTGGCTGACCTACCTGAATCTCATATCCTTCGCGACGCATGGTCTCGATTAATACTGATAAATGCAGAATACCCCTTCCGTAAACTAAATAAGCATCAGGAGATTCTGTTTCTACCACTTTAAGGGCAAGATTTTTCTCCATCTCTTTATATAAACGCTCTTTAATACGTTGAGAAGTAACAAATTTACCTTCTTTACCGTAGAATGGAGAGTTATTGATGGTGAACAACATGTTCATGGTTGGCTCATCAATAGAGATTACCGGAAGTTGTTCTGGTGCATCGAAGTCAGAAATGGTATCACCGATATCAAAACCATCGATACCTACAACTGCGCAGATGTCACCTGATTTTACTTCAGTAGTACGGATTTTACCTAAACCTTCGAAAGTATATAATTCTTTAACGCGGGATTTAACCACTTTACCATCACGTTTAATTAACGTTACCGGTTGATTTTCTTTAATTACACCTCTGTGTACACGACCAATAGCAATACGACCTACGAAAGATGAATAATCTAAAGAGGTGATTTGCATTTGTAAAGTACCTTCGTTTTCTGGTGCAGCAGGAATGTTTGCGATGATGCTATCCAATAAAGGGAAAATATCAGTCGTTGGCACTTTATAGTCAGTACTCATCCAACCTTGTTTAGAAGAACCGTAAATTACAGGAAAGTCTAATTGGTCTTCAGTAGCTTCCAGGTTAAAGAACAATTCAAAGATTTGCTCATAAACTTCTTCTGGACGACAGTTTTCTTTATCTACTTTATTAACAACAACAATTGGTTTTAAACCAAGAGCTAATGCTTTTTGCGTTACGAAACGCGTTTGTGGCATGGCACCTTCGAAAGCATCGCAAAGCAATACCACACCATCAGCCATTTTTAACACACGTTCAACTTCACCACCGAAATCGGCGTGACCAGGTGTATCGATAATATTAATTTTATAATCCTTGTACTGTACAGAAACATTTTTGGAAACGATGGTAATCCCCCGCTCACGTTCTAGATCGTTATTGTCAAGAATCAAATCACCTGTTTGTTCGTTATCACGAAAGATTGAACAGGTATGTAAAATTTTATCAACCAATGTGGTTTTACCGTGGTCAACGTGTGCTATAATAGCTATATTTCTAATTTTTTGCATATAATGCCTTGTGAATTTTGCGCAAAGATATCGATTTATTTTAATATATAAGCCTAGATGTGACGTAATTGCAGGTTAAATGTCATAAACTTTGTTACCCTTTATTTGTTGTTATGTTAATTAAACCACCTGCAGCTTAGCGCTTACAAAAAGCAAGGACTAAAGGTTTTTGATGGCTAAATGTCTTATGATAAACCATAAATACGGAGAGAAATGAAAGCAGTTTTACTTGGCGCAAGCGGTTTAATTGGAAGCAGTTTACTGCAACAACTTCTGGAAAGTCCACATTATACTGAAGTTTTAGTCCTGGTTCGTAAACCTTTAAACCAGCAGCACCCGAAGTTAACCATGCTGGTGGTTGACTTTGATAAACTAAACGATTATGCGGAAAAGCTGAAAACGGATGTTGTATTTTGCTGCCTGGGTACGACCAAGAAAAAAACACCAGACCCTGAAGATTATCGGAAAATAGACTATCAATACCCACTGGATATGGGCTGGATTGCTTATACCAACGGCGCTTCGCAATACCACCTTGTTTCGGCTATGGGTGCAAATCCGCAATCAAGTATTTTTTATTCGCGACTGAAAGGTGAAGTGGAGCGCGACTTAAAAACAATCCCTTTTAAAAGTATTCATATTTACCGCCCTTCCTTATTGGATGGCGAGCGTAAGGAGCAACGTTTAGGCGAAGGCTTGATGATTTATGCCATGCGTATCCTTAACCCATTGCTGATTGGTGGCTTAAAAAAATACCGGAGTGTGAAGATTGAAAAAGTAGCTGACGCCATGTTACGGCATTCGCTGGTAGACAAACGAGGCATCTTTATCCATCAATCTGATGAACTGCAGGAACCTGCTTAAATGGGGAAAAATGGTGTCGGGAATGCCCAGGTGAGAAAGCCCGGCAAAGCTTTGGCCCAGCTGGAAGGATGATGTTTGCCACCTACCATTTCATAGTAAAAAACTTCTTCGGGACGCGTAAAACCTTTTAACGTCAGCTCCTTGATCACATCGATCGTATCATCAATGGAATCAATGATGTAATTATGGTTACGGTCGGCCGTTTCATCTTCGGTACCTGTCATTAACCAGAATTTCACTCCTGGTTTTATGGGCGTCTGGCGGATTCGCTCGTGTAAAATCCTATCCTGATCACTATAGCCATCTTCAAAAGCTTTTTTACGCCACCAAAAGGCACCAGAAAATACACCTGCCACATCGAATAATTCAGGGTGTTGCCAGGCGATATCGAAAGCCGACAGTCCGCCGAGCGAACAGCCTGCAAAACCACATTTACCTCGGCCTAATGTTTTGAAGGTTGCACTCAGGTATGGCAAAAGTTCTGCAACGACAAACTGTGTATACGCCTCTGCCTTAGCACCACGGCCCATAAAATCAAGCACACCCGCCACACCATATTCCTGAAGGCGATCCTCGCCCGCTTTAATGGCCACGATAAGCAGCGGTTCAATCTTTCCGGCCGATAACAGACTTGCGGCTGTTGATGCCAGCTCCAGGGCCTCTGCCTCCTGTCCATCGTTGAACAACAACAAATGCATGGGTGTTTGTGCCGCAGTGTGCTCCGGGGAATAGATTTCCAGCATCACCTCCCGCTTTAGAAAAGCAGAAGTTATTTGATGGGGAGTATTGATCATTTCGACAGTTAACATAAGGCCTGCAATTTACCAATCTTTATAAAAGATTAACAGATAAGTTTAAATGATTAGGAAAACTGAAATAGAACCGCAATATTTATTAAATAGTATTTGCATCTAATTTTGTACTTGCTTACCTTTTAAAACCAAATAACGATTATGCAAGAAGAGTACCTAAAATGGTTTAGCCCCAATTTAAGTCGGGAGTTTGAAATGCTCACTTTTGGCCATAGCGGCTATCCGATTATACTTTTCCCCACCAGCCAGGGGCGTTATTATGAGAACAAAGACTTCCAGCTGATCCATGCCGTTCAGCATTTTGTAGAAGAAGGCCTGGTTAAAATCTATTGCCCTGACAGCATTGATGCCCTAAGCTGGTACAATAAGTCTGTTCCACCAGCATTTCGCGTAATTAATCACCAATGGTATGAGCGCATGCTTATGGAGGAAATTGTGCCTAAGGCGCTGCAGGAAACCGGAAAAGAAAAGGTAGTGGTTGCCGGTTGTAGTTTTGGTGGTTACCATGCGGCAAATTTTGCTTTCCGGCATCCGGATCTGGTGAGTCATTTATTTAGCATGAGCGGTGCTTTTGATATTCGCGGCCAGCTGGATGGCTTTTATAACGATGAGGTGTATTTTAATAATCCGGTCGATTTTTTACCGGATGCAAATAATCCAGAACTTTGGAATCTAAAAATTGTTCTGGGTACAGCGGAACGGGATATATGCCGGCAGGACAACGAAAAGTTATCGGCCATATTATATCATAAAGGCATGAGCCACTGGTTAGATGTTCGGCAGGATGCTGACCACGACTGGGTGGTTTGGCGGGAACAGTTTCCAGGTTATTTAAGCAAACTTTACCATTAATTTTTTAAAGCGACGACATGAAGAAGATCGGAATACTATTCGGACAGGAGCGATCCTTTCCTGAGGCTTTTGTTAAACGTGTAAATGAACTTGCCCCTGAGGGCATTAAGGCAGAATTTGTTAGCCTGAATAAAGTAATGCAGGCAGAACCTTTAGGCTATGCGGTGATTGTTGACCGTATTTCGCAGGGCGTACCTTTTTACAGGGCTGCGCTTAAAAATGCAGCCATTACCGGCACCGCAGTAATTAACAACCCATTTTGGTGGAGTGCCGATGAGAAGTTTTTTAACAATGCGCTGGCCGTAAAACTGGGCATACCGGTGCCAAAAACAGCACTGATCCCCTCCTACGACCGGCCATCGGATACATCAGAGGCTTCTTTCAGCAACCTGGCTTTCCCGCTGGACTGGGATTCGATATTTGACTATACCGGCTTCCCGGCGTATATGAAACCTTTTGATGGTGGCGGCTGGAAAGATGTGTATAAGCTGCAGGACAAAGAAGATTTTTTTGATAAACATAGCCAGACACAACAGACGGTGATGATGCTGCAGGAAGAGATTGTGTTTGACCAGTATTTTCGCTGTTATTGTATAGGCGGGAAACATGTGCGCATTATGCCCTATGAACCGAGAAATCCTTTTCATTTAAGGTACCAGGTGGAGGGCCCTCCTGCTGATGCGGCATTATTGCAAACCATTCATGGCTACGTAGTGAAGTTAAACGAATACCTGGGCTATGATTTTAACACGGTAGAGTTTGCGGTGAGGGACGGGATTCCTTATGCCATTGATTTCTGTAACCCTGCACCAGATGCGGAAATAACAAGTGTAGGCCAGGAGAACTTTGACTGGGTGGTAGAAACAGCTGCTACTTATGCGATTGAACGTGCGCAAGCCCATCAGGATGGTAAAGACAACCTGACCTGGGGGGAATATGTAAGACGATCAGCATCGGGCACACCATTACAACCAACGGATACTGTTGTTAAGGCAGCGCGTAAGGTAAAGGCATTGGATGCAGATAAAGTTAAAGTGGCGCCAAAAGCGACAAAAGAAAAAATTGCCAAAAAGTCTAAAGGAACAATTTAGGACACAAAAAAATGAATGATTTTACGCTCGGCATAGAAGAAGAATACATGGTGATAGACCCTGTAACCAGGGAACTGACCTCACATGATCAGAAAATTGTAGAAGCTGCACAAAAGATACACAAAGACCAGGTTAAAGCGGAAATGCACCAGGCGGTGGTGGAAGTAGGGACTGGCATTTGCAAAAACACAGACCAGGCGAGAAAGGAAATCAGTCAGCTGCGGCAAACGGTTGCCCAACTGGCCGGAGAACAAGGATTAAGGATTGGTGCCTCGGGTACCCATCCTTTCTCCCACTGGGAAAAACAATTGATTACCGAGCACCCCCGTTACAGTGAGATTGTAAATGAATTGCAGGAAGCCGCACGTTCTAACCTGATTTTTGGTCTGCATGTGCATGTAGGTTTCCAATCGAGGGAGTTGGCGATACACATTGCTAACCAGGTGCGTTATTTCTTACCCCATGTATTTGCACTATCGACAAACTCTCCATTTTGGGAAGGGCGAAATACAGGGTATAAATCATTCCGTACGAAAGTATTTGATAAGTTTCCAAGAACAGGTATTCCAGATATATTTAACAGCATTGAAGATTACGACAGTTATGTGAAATTGCTGATTAAAACGAATTGTATTGACAATGCGAAGAAAATATGGTGGGACATCAGGGTGCATCCTTTCTTCCAAACCATCGAGTTCCGGATTTGCGATTGCCCGATGCTGGTGGATGAAACGATGGCATTTACTGCGCTGTTTCAAGCTTTATGTGCGAAGTTATACAAACTGCGTTTACAGAACCTTAACTTCATCAGTTACTCCCGCGCTTTGATTAATGAGAACAAATGGCGGGCTGCCCGATACGGAATTGACGGAAATTTGATAGACTTTGGTAAAGAAATGGAAGTAAATTGTCGTAATTTGGTGCTGGAACTACTTGATTTCATTGATGATGTAGTCGATGAACTCGGTAGCAGAAACGAAATTAACTATGTCCATAAAATTTTAGCGGGTGGTACCGGTGCCGACCGGCAACTCGCTGTATATGGACAAACCGGCAGTTATGAGTCTGTGGTGGATTATATTACCACCCAAACCCTAACAGGACTATAAAAAAGCATATGATTGAAGAAAGAGAGTTGAAGGTAGCCGTTATTGATATGAATAACGGTGCACCTAACCTTGGCTTGAGGGGTATATTGGATGTTTTGGACCAATTTGGTGTGGATAATAGCAGGGTACTTTCTGTTGATGTATTTGATTTAAGACAAAAAAACGAAATACCGGATATCCAATATGATATCTATATTTCAAGTGGCGGACCTGGAAGTCCGTATGATGGAGAAGGTATGGACTGGGAGCTGGCCTTTTTTAAACTGCTTGATGACATTGATGCCTACAATGAAATGGAAAAGGGCAGAAAGAAATATGTATTTCTAATATGCCACTCCTTTCAGATGGCGTGCCGCAAGTATAAATTAGGTAAAGTGACGCAGCGGAAGTCGACAGCCTTTGGGATTTTTCCAGTGAGCATGACCCTGGCTGGGCAGGAAGACCCGGTGTTTAGTGGATTACCGAATCCCTTTTACGTGGTTGACAGTCGGGATTGGCAAGTAGTATCTGGAGATGAAGACCGTTTTGCCTATACCAGTGCAGAAGTGGCAGCCATTGAGAAGTACCGTCCGGATATTGACCTGGAGCGTTGCATTATGTCGATACGATTTTCTAACCAGGTGATGGGCACGCAATTCCATCCGGAAGCGGATGCCATGGGCATGAAATCATATTTGTTGCAGGAAGATAAAAAGGCGAAGATTATTGAGCTCCATGGGGAAGAAAAGTATGAGGACATGATTCACAGCCTGGATGACCCGGGGCGTATTTTGCTGACCAAGAATATGATTTTACCAAATTTTTTAACTGAAGCTATTCACCAACAAATAGCCGTATAAATATGATTGCAAGGTATAGAAGGAAATTCAACAGTGATTTTACGCATAAAAAATATGATGAATTATTGCAGCACCTCAGTAAGGATTTACCTTCTATTTCTTTTCGTGTGGCAGAGACGCCCATATTTATCCCCAAGGAACTGGCCGAGAAACTGGTTCAGGCTGGTGAAGAACTCATCCAGTTTATAAAAAGACCTGACTTTAAGGACTTGACGCAAGGTGCCATTCCTGACTATTGGAATGTGCCCGGCGAAAATGACCACCCCCATTTTCTCACCTTTGATTTTGCCATTTGTAAAGATGCTTCAGGTACACTCGTGCCTAAATTAATTGAGCTACAAGGTTTCCCATCTTTGTATGGCTTTCAGGCGCATTTGGCGGCGCAATTTGAGAAAGCTTACGACCTGCAGAAACTGGGCGAGCTGAGCCCTTATTTTGGAGCGCTAGACAAAACAGCATATTTTAAGTTGTTGAAGGAGGTGATCATGGGCGATCATGAAGCAAAGGAAGTGGTGCTGTTAGATTTAGATGCCCCCAATCAAAAGACGGCCATTGACTTTTACCTTACCCAAAGGGAATTAGGACTTAAAATATTGAGTCCGACTGACCTGATTCAGGAAGGTAAACAACTTTTTTACCTGGAGCAGGATGAAAAGGTACAGGTAAAAAGAATTTATAACCGTTTAATTTTTGACGAAATCAAGAATCCGGAGGCTTTTTTTAACCAAGGTTTTGACCCTAGAGCGGAACTGGATGTGGAATGGATTACCCACCCCAACTGGTTTTACCGGCTTAGTAAATATACCATGCCCTACTTTAAGGGTGAATTTGTACCAGAAACACAATTTTTACTGGACGTAAAGGAATTACCTCAGGATTTGGAAAATTATGTATTAAAACCCTTATTTTCTTTTGCAGGGCAGGGCGTAATCATTGATGTAACTGCCGACGACATCTACAACATCAAAGACAAGGAAAACTGGATATTACAGCGGAAGGTAAACTACGAACCCGTGGTACAGGCATTGGATGGCGGCGTTAAGGCTGAAATCAGGTTGATGTATTTATGGCCCGATGGCAAAGAACCTGTGCTTTGCATAAACCTGGCGCGAATGAGCCGGGGAAAAATGATTGGCGTACGTTACAACCAGGATTTTGACTGGGTAGGTGGCACGGTAGGTTTAATGGAAAAGTAAATTTACAATTGAAAGACGACTCCATTAAGATTGTTATTTAAATTTGAAATATGGATGTGCAAACGATTTTAGTCATACTTCTTTTTATTGCTGCCCTGTTTTATATAGGTCGTTTAGTTTTTCGTGCAGCGGCCAGTAAAGGTGGCAGTTGTGGTTCTTGTAATGGGAGCCAGTGCAAAATAGATTTTAAGGATGTTAAATAAGTTTAGGGCTTACCTGGAAAAAAGCCTCCCCATTACAGATGCACAGTTTAACCTGATTTCCAAAGATTTACAAATAAAAACTTTCCAGAAGAATGAAATTATTCTGAGCCAGGGCGATGTGTGCAACCGAACATTCTTTGTGGGCGATGGATTATTACGCAGTTATTCCATTGACAGCAAGGGAAAAGTACATATTATACAGTTTGCGCCAGAATTATGGTGGATTTCTGAACGGAATGGTTTACTGTTTAATGAACCTTCTGACTTTTTTATTGATGCCGTTGAGCAGACGACAGCCATTGTGATCCCTAAAGATTATTTTAACCTGGCTATTCCGCATCTTCCCAAAATGCAGGAATTGAATGAAACCATGCTGAACAATTCCATCCGATTTATGCAAAAACGTATTAATATGCTGTTGAGTGCCACGGCTGAAGAAAGGTACCTGGACTTCATCAGGCTTTACCCTAACCTTACCCTTCGTGTACCGCAATGGATGATCGCTTCTTACCTGGGCATTACGCCCGAATCTTTAAGCCGCGTACGTAAAGACCTTGCGCACAAACATTTCCGTCCTTAGGCATTTCTTATCTTACATCAATGCCACCGTCGCAAGATGGCCTTACCTTTGTTGCATACCAATTAAAAAAACAAAACTATGGCTACAACGACATGGACATTAGATCCAACCCACAGCGAACTGGAATTTAAAGTAAAACACTTAATGATCACTACCGTAACTGGATCATTCAATGAATTTACTGCTGAACTAACTACAGAAACAGAAGATTTCAGTGATGCGAAAGTAAGCTTCGAAGCGCAAGTTGCCTCGATTAGCACAAACAATACCGACAGAGATAATCACTTGAAAAGCGGCGACTTTTTTGATGCGGAAACTTACCCAGTCCTAAAATTTGAAGGTGCTTCTTTAGCTAAAGATGGCGATGACTATATTTTATCTGGTGATTTAACAATCAAAGACACCACTAAACCAGTGAAATTAGCTGTAGAATTTGGTGGTATTGCAACTGATCCATGGGGCAATGTTAAAGCAGGATTTACATTAAATGGAAAAATTAACCGTACTGACTTTGGCTTAACCTGGAATGCAGCGCTTGAAACAGGTGGTGTAATGGTAAGTGAAGATGTACGTATATTGGGTGAGCTGCAATTTGTGAAACAAGCGTAACCAGCAACATCCTTCTAAGAAAGCGAGGAATATAATGAATATAGCGGTTAAAGAAGTGGCGTCGGTATTAAACCCACCGGCGCCTCATATGGTGGGCGACGGCTTTAGGGTGCATAATTTTTTCCCTCAGGGTCACAAACTAAAGATGAGTCCATTTTACTTGTTGGACTATAACGCAAAGGTTAATTTTTCTGCCAGGGAGCAGCCCAGAGGGGTTGGCACCCATCCACACCGCGGCTTTGAAACAGTAACCATCGCTTATCAGGGGGCTGTGGCGCATCATGATAGTGCAGGAAACAGCGGTATTATTTACCCTGGCGACGTACAGTGGATGACTGCCGGCAGTGGTATTTTACATAAGGAATACCACGAACAGCAGTATAGCCTTAAAGGTGGTTATTTTCAAATGGTGCAGTTATGGGTAAACCTGCCTGCAGCATTTAAAATGACGACACCTAAATACCAGGGCATCAAGGCATCGGACATTAAAGAAGTTGTTTTGCCGCAAAACCAAGGTACGGTAAAAGTTATTGCAGGACATTTTGACGGCATTGAAGGTGCAGCAAGTACTTTTAGTCCGATGGAAGTGTACGAACTCAGGCTAAATGCCGGAGCCCGGTTGTCTTTAAACTTCCCTGCACCTTACAATACTGGATTATTAGTGATTGAAGGTACTATACAGGTTAATGACCTGGAAAAGGCAAGTGCCGACCAGTTTGTCCATTTTAAAAATGAAGGAACAGCGTTTACGGTCGAAGCACTGGAAGACACGATAGTTCTTGTGCTCAGCGGAGAACCCATCAATGAACCCATTGCCAGTTATGGCCCGTTTTTAATGAACAGGCCAGAAGAAATACAACAAGCGCTAGCAGATTATAACCAGGGTAAATTTGGTTACCTGGAAGAGTAGCGATTAGTGCCTTGGTATACTGTCTGTTCCGGTAGTATCTTTAGAAATGGTTCCACGGCCAGTGTTCACCGCACTGTCTCTAACTCCTGTTCCTTGATATCCGCCTTGTTCACCACCACCATGCATATTGGTGTCGATGCTCACAGAATCTGGAACCTTATCGCTTCCTTTATCTCCAAAAGTGCAGGCCGTAAATAAGGCTGCAGTTGTACCTAGCGTTATCAATTTAAGCAATTTTCTCATCGTTATTAGTTTAGGTTAATTAACGAAGGAAAGTGCTTAATTGTTTGCAAAACGTTGGAGGTCTTTAGACCTTCTCCAATAAACACACCGCATAAGCGACTACACCTTCTTCCCTGCCGATGAAACCCATCTGTTCATTGGTGGTTGCTTTAATGGAGATGTCCTCTACGGAAAGACCCATGGCTTCGGCAATACGTTGTTGCATTTCAGGAATATGGGGGTTGATTTTTGGCGCTTCTAAACATAGTGAGGCGTCAATATTTCCGATGGCAAACCCTTTATCTTTTATTAATTTAACGGTTTCCTTTAACAGGACCATGCTGCTGATGCCCGCCCAGCGTGGATCTGTATTCTGGAAATGGAAGCCAATATCGCGCAGGTTGGCGGCACCTAATAGGGCGTCGCAAATGGCATGAAGTAATACGTCAGCATCAGAATGGCCAAAAGCCCCGCGATGATGGGCTAAATCTACACCACCCACAATAAATGGATGACCATCTTTTAATTGATGAACGTCAAATCCGAATCCTATCTTAATTTTCATGAAAAACGACTTTAATTATGCAAATGGCACTAAGATACAATTTATAATGCCTGCATGGGAAGCCTGGTTAGGCCATTCCTTATTTAAAGTTAAGTAACAGGGTAAACCTTAAGGAGCTGCCCATGGGGTTCTTTTGCTGGTTGGCGATTAAATAAGCAAGGTCTATATCGATAAATTGGTATTTAAAACCTATGCCGGTACTGAGGTAGCTGTAATTGCCTTTTTTTGGGTTCTGGTAAAGGTAACCTGCCCTCAGGGCAAACTGCTGTTGATGTAGGTATTCTAAACCGCCGCCCATGCTTACCTCCATCCTTTCTTCCTTAAAGCCACCGGGCGCATCGGCAAAAGACTTCACTATAGCCGCGGCTACGGGAATAGCTGTGTTAATGGGGTCTGTGGTTGTGGTAGGAAGCAATTGTTTGTTTAAATCAAAAGCCAGGCTAAACTGACTGTCTTCTTGCCAGCCAAAGCTTGCCCCCAAGCCTAACCTGGCATTAGCGGGCAGGAAATAAGGTGTTTCAGATTCGGCGTAAACCATTTTGGTTCCGATATTGGAGAAAGCAAGTCCTACAGAAAGTTTGGTCGGTTTTTCAAACACCTGGTATTGTGCTTGATAGTAAGCAGAAAAATCAACCGCAAAGGCAGTTGCCGCCTGACCGGATTGCCCGGTATTAAGCGGCGCCGTGCTAATACCAGATTGAATATAACGAAGCGAGCCTCCTATAGAAAAGGAATCGCCAAATCGCCTGGCGATGGTGGCATCAATAGCGAAATCATTAGGGCGGTAACTCCCCAGACTTTGTTGTGCTGCATCGGTAAGCTGTACTTCGCCCATGGAGAAATACCTGATGGAGGCACCAATGGTATTCCTATCAGATAACCGGTAAAAACCACTGAGGTAACTGAGGTACATATCGGGCACCATGCTTTTTAGCCAGGGGCTGTAAGCTAAAGAAAAACCATAGGTGGATTGTAGGAAAGCTAGTTTGGAAGGGTTGGTATGCAGGGAATTTGCATCTGGCGTAGTGGCAGCACCTGTTTCGCCCATGGCGGCAGTACGTGCATCGGGACTAATTTGCAGAAATGGAACTGCAGGTCGCTCAACCGGGTGAACAGTTTGCGCAAAGCTTAAAAAGGAAGTGGAAAATATGCTATAAAACAAGAAGGCCAGAAAGAGGTTTTTGCCGGTCATTGGTTACATTAATTTTCATTAATGTAATTTAGTTTTATAAGAATAAAAAAATTATTAAGAAAACTGAAGGAGGATGGCGTTTTTCTCCACTTTATCGCCCTGCACAATGTGAACAGATTTCACCACCCCGTCGGCACTGGATTTAATAATGTTTTCCATTTTCATGGCCTCAAGCACAAGCAGATTATCGCCCTTTTTAACTTCTTGTCCGGCAACAACCATAACATTTAAAACCAATCCAGGCATAGGTGCTTTTATTTCCTTTACTTTATTGGTTTGCAGGTTGTCCATCCCTAATTGTTGCAGCAAAAGGTCGTATTGATCGGCGATAGAAACTACATATAACTTGCCGTTTACCTTTACCTCTACTGTTTTATCTTCCTGGTGGTGCTCCACAATTTCCACATTATACGACTTGTGCTGGTAAATCACGTGTGAAAGTCCTTTTGATAACGCTACCCGATCAACTTCAACAATTTCACCATTCACCTTGACCTGGCTTTTATTTGCTTCAATATCGAAATTATACTGGTCGTTAACTTTTACCTTATACATGTGAGCTGGGTTGGTTTACCTATTGATATAGTTGACTTCAAAACAAGCCGCAAGGGCTGCTGTTTCCGTTCTAAGGCGCGTGTTTCCTAATGTTAAGGGTTGGAAACCCTGAGCCAGTGTGGACGAGATTTCGTTAGGGCTAAAATCACCTTCAGGACCAATTAATATGGTATACCGGCCATGTGGCTGGATCAGTTCGCTGATAAACTGCCGGGGTTCGCCTGCCACACAATGTGCCACCATCTTTATACCTTCCTGTTCTTCTTTCAAAAAATCAGACAAAGTTGTTGCTGGATTTAAAATGGGATGATAGGCTTGTAAGGATTGTTTAACTGCTGCGGTAATGACTTTAAACAGCCGTTCTTCTTTAACGATTTTACGTTCAGAACGTTCGCAGATGATGGGTGTGATTTCATCGATACCCAGTTCGGTCGCTTTTTCTAAAAACCACTCCAGGCGATCAATATTTTTGGTGGGTGCTACCGCAATGTGTAAATGATGGTTACGCTTTTGAAATTCCTGCTGGGCCTGGGTGACCTGAAGGGTGACGAGTTTCTTTCCGGCTACGCTAATTTCTGCTTCGTAAAAGCCGCCTTTACCATCGACCAGGAAAACCTGATCACCGAGATTCAAGCGAAGCACTTTATTACAGTGCCTGCTTTCCTCTTCGTTTAATGTATATTCCTTTGATGTGATATCAGGTGTATAAAATACATGCATAACACCTCTTTTAGTGATTATCTATCATTTCATCTTTTGGTATAACGAGCTCCAGTTTGATGGTCTCTATATTTTGTTCCGTTTTCTTTAAAATCGTAAACAAGTAACCATAACATTCCTCACTGTCGCCAACCTCAGGAATTTTACCAAAGGCATGAGACACCAATCCACCAACGGTATCAAAGTCCTGATTTTCAGGAAGATCATGAGGTAATAACTCATTCACATCATATACCGTAGCATAGGCGTTAATGATAAATTCGTTTTCAGAGATCTTTTCTACATTTGGTTTTTCTTCATCGTACTCATCCTGAATTTCACCAACAATCTCTTCTACAATATCTTCTAAAGTCACCATTCCTGCGGTACCACCAAATTCGTCAATAACGATACAAATCTGGATGCGTTTCTTTTGCAGTTCAGTTAACAGTTCATTAATTTTCTTGGTTTCAGGAACAAAGTAAGGCTTGCGGATAATATCGCTCAGTGTCCATTCTTTATGACTGGCCAACAGGGGTAACACATCTTTGGCATGAATGATACCAATGATTTTGTCAATGATTTCATCATATACCGGAAGACGGGAATAACCTTCAGAAATGATTTTCTGGATGACTTCTTCTTTAGGGGTATTCAGTTCGATGCCCGAGATTTTAGTTCTCGGCACCATGATATTTTTAACCACACGTTCGTTAAAGTCGAATACATTACGAATTAACTCATGTTCATTGGTATCCAATGCACCACTTTCTTTACCCTGATCTAATAGGTAGTACAATTCTTCGGTACTGTGATCTTCATGGCCACCTACGGTGCTCAAACCAATCATGCGAAGCAAGATGTTGGCAAAACCGTTTAGTGCCCAAATGAATGGCCTGAATACCACATAAAATATTTGTAAGGGTACTGCAATAAACAAAGTTGTGGCAACCGGACGTTGTATGGCTATTGATTTTGGAGCAAGCTCACCGAAAACGATGTGCATAACTGTAATAAAAGCAAAAGCAATAATGGGTGAAGCTGTACTTGAAAAAGAAGCAATAAATTGTGGGGTAGAACCCAATGAAGTTAATAGGTTATGTAATAAGTGCTCCATAACAGATTCTCCAACCCAGCCTAGGCCTAGTGAAGCTAAGGTAATACCAAGCTGTGTAGCAGCTAAATATCCATCTAAATGTTGCGTAATGAATTTTGCAATATTAGATACCTTGCTTCCGGATTTGGCTTGAATCTCTATTTGTGACGCCCTTACTTTTACAATCGCAAACTCTGCTGCAACAAAAAAGCCGTTGAGCACCACTAAGAAAAAAGTTAAAAATATCTGAAATCCCATTAAGATTTATTTCTAAATGTCTTGTCGTAAAGTTCTATACTTTCATATATCACTTTGTGAGCGAATTTAACGCCCAATAGGTGTTCAATTTCAACGTTTTTATTTTCCAATGCTTTGTAATCCTGGAAAAAACGAACGATTTCTTTCATCGTATGTGGAGGAAGTTCTGAAATATCATTGATATAGTTTACCGACTGGTCATTTTTTGCTACAGCAATGATTTTATCATCCTGCTCGCCATTATCAACCATATGCATGACACCAATTACCTTCGCCTCAACGATAGATAAAGGATACACATCTACAGAACATAATACAAGGATATCTAAAGGGTCATTATCATCACAATAAGTTTGTGGAATAAAGCCATAATTAGCAGGATACATGACGGATGAAAATAAGACACGATCCAATTTAATTAAGTTTGAATCTTTATCAATTTCGTATTTCGCTTTTGATCCTTTAGGGATTTCAATGATTGCATTTACAAATTCAGGCAAAGTGCTGCCTGGTGAAACATTATGCCACGGGTGGTGCTCGTCTTTTATCATTTTTTTATTAGTCAGTGTTTTTTTTGTTGTCTTTATCTTTCACAACTTTCCCTTTCACAAATGCGATGATCAAAGGAATGGTCGTGATGACGATAAATCCGGTAATTATGTAAAATAAGTAATCGTTAATTTCTTTCTCAAATCGTTTGCCCAAGAAATAACCCAGCAAAGTTAAGGATGTGATCCATATAAATCCACCAGAAATATTATAAAAAGCAAACTTTCTAAAGTCTAACTTTACGACACCAGCAAAAATCGGTGCAAAAGTTCGAACAATCGGTACAAATCTACCCATAATGAGTGCAAATGCGCCTTGTTTGTTATAATATTCTTCGGCAGCCTTTAAATATTTCTTTTTGAAGAAGAAGGTGTCTTTTCTTTGATAGAGCATGGGACCAGCTTTACGACCAAACCAATAGCCAGTAAAGTTACCCAGGACAGCCATAATGAACAATCCGATGACCAATACATAAATGTTAACATCTAGTTTGCCGGTGGCAACAAACATACCTGCAAGGAATAGCAGATAATCGCCAGGAAGAAAAAACCCAAAAAACAAACCGGTTTCCGCAAAAATGACAAACATGACTACGTAAAAACCGCCTTCTTTTAATAATTTTTCAGGATCAATGAAGTGCTGTAATGAATTCCAGAATTCGTGCATAGCTCAAATATCCCTAAAACTACAAATAAATATTAAGAGAAACGTTTATATCAGATTTAAAATAAGTGAAGGATATACCCCAAGTAGCACCGTGATTACGACCGACAATACTAAAACCAGCTTGTATTGAACTGGAGTTGGTAAGTCCACTTCTGCACCTTCTTTGAAATACATGGCCACAATTACCCTAAAATAATAATAGAATCCAACCAGTGCATTTAAAATAGCAAAGGCCACCAGGTAGACATGGTACTCCCCCATCACGTTCAGGAACATCAGGTATTTACCCATAAAACCTGCCGTTAATGGAATACCTGCAAGAGACAACATCGCAATTGTTAAGGCAAAAGCAACAAAAGGACTCTTTTTAGCCAGGCCATTATAGCTATCAAAATGGTCTGAACCCGTTTTTTGTTTAACCAAAATGAGAACCGCAAAAGCGATGATGCTGGCAAAGGTATAGGCGGTTAGGTAAACCAGGGCACTGTTTGACGATTGGCCGCTTAACGTAATGATGGAAAATAAAAGATAACCCACATGGGACACACTGGAATAGGCCAGCATTCTTTTAAAATGTTTCTGAAATAGCGCTGTTACGTTACCTATAAACAAGGTGATACAGGCTAGAGCCATCACGGGTGGCATCCAGAAATCATGTAATGGAGCAAAGGTTTCTGTAAACAGTCGCAATAATGCGGCAAAACCTGCCACCTTAACAGTGGTAGACATGAATGTGGTGATTAAGGTCGGCGCACCCTCATATACATCAGGAACCCAGAAATGAAAAGGTGCTGCACCTACTTTAAAGCACAGGCCAATCATCAATAGAATAATACCTGGGTAAAACAATGGCGAAACTGCATTATAGTTACCTACAAGGTATTCGCTGATCACTTCAAGATCGAATGAGCCCGTTGCACCATAAATTAAGGTGATTCCGAATAGCAAAAAGCCGGTAGAAAAGGCACCCATTAAGAAATACTTTATAGAGGCCTCGTTAGAAGATAAATTACTTTTTCGTATACCGGCCAGGATGTATAAACTTACGGACATGATTTCGACACCAATAAATAACATCGACATGTTTTTGTAGGATAGCATCATGATGACACCAACCAGCGAAAAAAGAATTAAAGTAATGTACTCGGCAATGTTATCGCTGTTTTTAGCAAAATAATTTTGGGAAAGCAACAGGATGAAAAATGTGCTGATGATGGTTAAACCAGAAAATGCCAATGCAAAATTGTCCATTTGCATCATGCCATAGGATACCTGGTTGGTATTCCAGGAGGTGACCACAAAAACTAAAGAAATAAGCAGACCAAAAAGGGAAAGAGGCAATAATGCTTTTTTAGCTTTAAACAAGCCTGCATAAAGTACGACTAAAGCTGTAACCGCAATTGTTATAATGATATTCATTTCCTTAGTTTACCGATGTTAATTTTAAATTTACCTGCTCTAATAATTGTTGTACCGCTGCTTCTGATAAATGAAGTAATGGTTTTGGATACACACCAATTGCAATAACCAGGGCACAAATAATGTATAATACAACTTTCTCTGAACCTTTAATATCAGTAAAGCTAATCGTGAGATCGTTCGTTTTACCTAGCATCATATTTTGGTACAGGCGTAACATATACACGGCACTTAGAATAATAGTTAGTCCCGCAAATACGGCTGCCCAAATGTTGAACTGGTAGATACCTAATAGCAACAAAAATTCACCAATGAAACCACTGGTTCCTGGCAAGGCAATGGTACCGAATACAATGATCAAAAAGGTGACGGCTAATTGAGGCGCTACTGTAGCAAGACCACCAAGTTCGGCAATTTTATTTGTCTTTAACCTGCTGAAGATGATATCAAGGACAAAGAACAATCCAACCACATTAATACCATGACTAAGCATTTGTATCATGGCGCCTTGCATACCCTGTGTATTTAAAGCAAAAATACCTGCAGAAATTAAGCCCACGTGTGCAATGGATGAATAGGCAATAAGTCGTTTAGCGTTCTTTTGAGTAAAGGCGATAATAGAAGCGTAAACCACCCCTATGATAGATAATACTAAAGCGGTGGTACCCCAATCCTGAACACCCATTGGAACAATAGGCAATAGCCATCTGATAACACCATAGATACCCATTTTTAACATAATACCAGCCAACAACATGGTTCCGGTTGCCGGAGCTTCTGTATAGGTATCTGGTTGCCAGGTATGAAAAGGAAAAACAGGCATTTTTATAGCAAACGCAATAAAGAAAGCCCAGAAAACCCAGCCCTGGTGAACAGCATCAAGCTCTAAATTATAAAAAGCCTGGATGTCAAAATTCTGTAATGGATTCTGTAAATAAAGATAAATGATACCCAGCAACATAAATAACGAGCCTGCGATGGTGTAAACAAAAAATTTCATGTTCACTTTAACGCGGTCCTTACCGCCCCAGATGGCGCAGATAAAATAGATAGGTATTAATGCGGCTTCCCATCCGATATAAAATAGAAAGGCATCTAATGCTGTAAATACAACCAATAAACCGGCTTGCATAAACAATATTAAAGCATAGAAGGCATGAGTTTTTAAATAATCGTGTTTATAACTCGCTAATATAATAATGGGGATAAGCACATTGGTCAGCAATACAGAAATTAAGCTGATGCCGTCTATACCGGCATGGAAGCGAATACCAAGATCTTGTATCCATGGATAGTTCACGGTGAACTGTGTACTGGCATCGGGCGTAAAATTACCAACAATAACGAAGGTTAAGGCCAAAGAAACCAGCGCAGCTACTAAAGCTACATATTTAGCTGATTTGCCAGAAAACGCGGTAATTAGTGCGCCAACCAGCGGTAAAACGATAAGAAGTATTAAAAGTTGTTCCATTATGTTTCTTTGATCGATCGCTTATAGAGATAAGTAAGTATACAATAACAAGGAGATGATTCCAACAACCATCATTAATATATAAAAGCCAACATTACCAGTTTGCAGTAACCTTAAGCTTTTACTGGCTTCAGAAGCACTCCATCCAAATCCGTTCACCAGGCCATCGACTACCTTCGTGTCGATAATCCGATAGAAGAATGCCGAAAAGGCATCTAAAGGTTTCCTGATCAGCATGTCGTATATTTCATCGACGTAGAATTTGTTGTAAGACAAACTTTGTAGAACCGGTCTTTTTGTTTCATCTGTAACTGGCACATGTGCTTTTTTAATGTATTTCTGGTAAGCAAGGCCAATGGCGACTAACACGCCAAGTACGGAAACTGCCATCAACATATATTCTGTTGCATGACTAGGAGCTGTACCGTGGTGTTTGATAATAGGAGACAACCAATGGGATAACCAATGACTACCGCCAAGGGCTTCTGGAATACCAATAGCACCACCAATTGCAGATAATACAGCCAATACGATTAATGGAGTAGTCATACTCTTAGGCGATTCATGTATTTTTTCTTCCTCATGGTGTGCCCCTCTATGTTCGCCATAAAAAGTTAGGTATAACATTCTGAACATGTAGAATGCCGTTAAGAAAGCAGTGAACAATGCAATAGCCCATACAATTTTGTTGTATTCAAAGGCATGAGCAAGAATCTCGTCTTTAGAAAAGAACCCTGAAAAAGGTGGAAGCCCGGAAATGGCTATAGTACCAATTAACATGGTCATAAAGGTAATGGGTAGTTTTTTGCGTAATCCGCCCATCTTGCGCATATCCTGTTCATGATGCATAGCATGGATTACCGAACCGGCACAAAGGAATAATAAAGCTTTGAAGAATGCATGGGTAATCACATGGAAGAGAGCACCATCATAAGCGCCAACACCAAGACCGATAAACATATAACCTAATTGTGATACCGTAGAATAAGCAAGCACCTTTTTGATGTCAGTCTGCGTTAAAGCGATTAACGCGCCTAACACAGCGGTAGCTAAACCGACAATAGTAATAAGGTGTTGAATAACCGGAGCCAGGTCAAATAAGATATTAGAGCGGGCAATCATATAAACGCCTGCCGTTACCATGGTAGCCGCGTGTATTAATGCAGATACTGGTGTGGGCCCGGCCATGGCATCTGGTAACCAGGTAAACAATGGCAAT
This sequence comes from Pedobacter sp. CAN_A7, assembly GCF_015752175.1. NCBI lineage: Bacteria > Pseudomonadati > Bacteroidota > Sphingobacteriia > Sphingobacteriales > Sphingobacteriaceae > Pedobacter > Pedobacter sp. CAN_A7. Next base: position 332,260 of record NZ_JADOUW010000004.1, read on the forward strand.
TGTGCCGATTTACCACAGGCTCCGATAAAAAGGAACAGGGTAATTAAAATAATTGGGGTGTGACCTGGTAACAGGTTTTCGGCCAATGGGAATACTTTAGAGAATTCTACACTTCCAAAAGTAGTGTAAATCAAAAAAACGGCTAATAAAAAGCCTAAATCTCCAATACGGTTGATGACGAATGCTTTCTTTGCAGCCGTAGCGTAGCTGCTCTTGGTGTACCAAAAGCCGATTAAAAGATAAGAGCAAAGTCCCACGCCTTCCCAGCCAATAAACATCACAATATAGTTGGAACCTAAAACGAGTAACAACATGAAAAAGATAAATAGGTTGAGGTAGCTGAAATACTTACCAAAACCTTCATCATGTTGCATATACCCGATGGAGTATACATGAATTAAAAATCCTACTCCGGTGATGATTAACAGCATGATACTGCTCAATGGATCAACCAGAAAAGACATTGGAATATGTAAATTCCCGGCACTGATCCAGTCGAATAGGAATATTTCATGTGACTTATTTGCATCTGCACCCAATTCAAGGAAAATGCCTGCGCTCAGGGCAAAGGAAAGCAATATTACACCGCTGCCTATAAAACCAATCAGGTTTTTAGACATTGAGTTTCTACCCAGACCATTTATAATAAAGCCTAAAAGTGGAATCAACGGAACCAGCCAAACTAAATCTATCATCTTATAATTCTATACTTAATAATTACCACTTAAGGCGATTCAACACATTAATATCTGTAGACTGGGTGTTTCGGTAAACCATAACGATGATACTTAACCCAATGGCCACTTCGGCAGCAGCCAATGCCATAATAAAAAACACGAATACCTGACCCGAAGCATCATTATGATGCACAGAAAAGGCGGCAAGCAATAAGTTTACTGCATTTAGCATCAACTCTACCGACATAAAAATAACTATAGCATTTCTTCGGGTTAAAACCCCAATCACACCAATGGTGAAAATAATGGCACTTAGCCAGATGTAATGGTTAAGCGGCACTCCCTGCAGTTCTTGCGTAATATTTTCCACTATACTTTTTCTTTTTTAGTTAATAATACTGCTCCAACCATGGCGGTTAATAATAATACCGATGCCAATTCAAATGGAAGCATAAAGGGCCCAAATAATTCTTTACCCAGGTTTTTAACCAGGCCTAAATTAGGATTTTTTAAAACCAATGGATCTGCCAGTGCAGTTGCTTTTAAAGAGCCAATGAGTGTGACTACTAAACAGCATCCGGCAATAACGCCAATAACTTTGACCAGGTTAGATTTTGTAGGTTCGTTTTCCTCATTGAGGTTCAGCAGCATCAGCACAAACAGAAAGAGTACCATAATGGCCCCCATGTAAACAATGAAGTTAACAACAGCCAGAAACTGTGCGTTCAATAGAATGTAATGAATGGTGAAAGTGAAAAATGTGACAATCAAGTAGAGTACGCTATGCACCGGGTTCTTAGCAAAGATAACCATCAGTGAAAAGAATATACTTAATATTGCTACGATATAGAATACAGATGTACCCATTTATAATTTGTTAAACTGTTTAATTAAAAGCCGAAAGGCACCAATATTATTTTTTCTCTAGTGGTGCTTCCACCAGTTTGTCTTTTCCGTAAATAAAGTCTTTACGCAGGTAATCTGAAGGCACTATAGGACCATCTAAATAAATGGCTTCTTTTGGGCAGGCTTCTTCACATAAACCACAGAAAATACACCTCAGCATATTGATCTCATAGACAACAGCATATTTTTCCTCCCGGTAAAGTTCTTTTTCCTCCGTTTTACGTTCCCCGGCAATCATGGTGATGGCTTCTGCCGGACACGATAGTGCACAAAGACCACAGGCGGTACAACGCTCGCGTCCATCTTCATCCCTTTTCAAGGAATGCATTCCCCTGAAGTTAGTTGAAAACTCTCTTTGCACTTCAGGATACCTGATGGTGGCCTCTTTTTTGAAAAAGTGGCTGATGGTTATTGCCAGTCCTTTTCCAATAGCAGGCAAATACATGCGCTCAGCAAAGGTTAAGGGCTTTTGTTCTAATACTTTCTTTTTATTGGTTAATGGTTCCATTAAACCTCCTTTTATATCCGCAAGCGGAACGTTAAAATTTCTCTACTAATGCAATCACCACACCGGTGATAATAATATTTGCGATGGCCAATGGGATTAAAACTTTCCACCCCAGGTGCATCAATTGGTCATAGCGGAAACGTGGAATTGTCCAGCGTACCCACATAAAGAAAAAGATAAATGCAAATATTTTAATGAATAATACCAGGGTACCAATGATTGGTCCGAAAATAGGTCCTACATTTAACAATACCCAATCCATACCCGGATAGTTATAACCACCGAAATAAAGGGTTGCTATAACTGCCGAAGAGACAAACATATTGATATACTCTGCAAACAGGTAAAAGCCCAGTTTCATAGACGAGTATTCGGTATGGTAACCACCAATTAATTCTGTTTCACATTCTGGCAAATCGAACGGCGCCCTGTTTGTTTCTGCAAAGGCACAGATTAAAAATATGATAAAGCCCAGTGGTTGATACAGCACATTCCAATGCCAGCCATGCTGCTGGTCTGAGATTTCGCGTAAACTCATGGTGCCTGTAACCAGCAATAATGCAATAATGGAAAGCCCCATGGCAATTTCGTAACTGATATTTTGTGAGGCTGCACGGATGGCACTTAACAAGGAATACTTGTTATTTGAAGCCCAGCCCCCGATCATTACGCCATACACACCTAAAGAAACTACACCGAAGATATATAAAACACCTACATTAATGTCAGCAACCTGCAAGGGAATAATACGATCTCCAATGGTAATATCAGAACCCCATGGAATAACTGCCGTTCCTATACAGGCCGTAAGCATGGATAAACCAGGACCTACCATAAATAACCAGCGACTGGAATTGGTAGGAACGATTTCTTCCTTCATAAACATCTTTAAACCATCTGCTAGGGGTTGGAATATCCCAAAAGGACCCGCGCGATCCGGCCCTAAGCGGTCCTGCAAAAACGCTGCAACTTTCCGTTCTGCATAGGTAGAATACATCGCAATCAACAGCGTAACTCCAAATATAATGGAGACAAGTATAAATTTTTCTATCATTAACGAGTTCTCCATTAGAATTTACTGGTTTTTTCTAGTTCAATTTTATTAGCCAATTGTAATGTTGGATTGTCCTGAATAACAGGTAATGGAACCATCGTCTCGTAATGATTAGAAGCGATTACCGAGGCATCACTAATATGTGTAGGGTGTTCAAGTACCCAGTCAATAGTTTTCTTCTTGTCAAAACGACAAGTATTGCAGATAAACTCCTCTACTTCTCCGTAAATATCTTTGCGGGCAGTTACCCTAAGTACATCTTCGCCTTTATACCACAAGGTTACCTTACCATTGCAAGTCGGACAGTCGCGATGTGCGTCAATAGGTTTAGTAAACCAAACACGGTTTTTAAAACGAAATGTCTTATCTGTTAAAGCACCTACCGGGCAAACATCGATCACGTTTCCAGAGAAATCATTATCAACAGCTGTTTGGATATAGGTAGAAATTTCTGAATGATCACCACGGTTTAAAATTCCATGTACTCGTTTATTAGTGATCTGATCGGCTGTAAACACACAACGGTAGCATAAAATACAACGGTTCATGTGTAATTGTATCTTATCACCAATATCGATTCGCTCAAAAGTACGACGTTCAAATTCGTACCTGGTTTTCTGTAAACCATGTTCGTAACCCAGGTTTTGTAAATCACATTCACCGGCCTGATCACACACCGGGCAATCCAATGGGTGATTAATCAGTAAAAACTCTACAACACCTGCACGCGCTTCAATAACCTCTGGAGAGGTAATGTTCTGCACTTCCATACCATCCATCACTGTAGTCCGGCAAGAAGCCACAAGTTTTGGCATAGGTCTTGGATCTTTTTCTGACCCTTTGCTCACCTTAACAATACAGGTACGACATTTACCGCCACTGCCTTCCAATTTGGAATAATAGCACATCGCAGGAGGCACAATATCGCCACCTATTTGCCTTGCGGCATTTAAGATCGATGTACCGGGTTCGACTTCAACAGTTATACCGTCTATGGTAACCTTAACTTTATCACTCATTGTTAAAGATATTCTTTAATTTTCTGTAGTAACTTCTGCTTTCGCTATGGGTTCAGCATAATTAGCTAAACCATAATTTGTATCCAGGCATTTAACTGGCTCTTTTACATGCCACTCAAATTCATCCCTGAAATGTCTGATTGCACTGGCCACTGGCCAGGCTGCAGCATCGCCTAACGGGCAAATTGTGTTTCCTTCAATATTTTTAGCCACATTGATCAATAAATCAATATCACTCATTTTACCGTGTCCGTATTCCAAACGATGTAAAACTTTCTCCATCCATCCGGTACCTTCACGACAAGGGGAACATTGACCACAGCTTTCATGTGAATAAAAGCGTGCAAAGTTCCAGGTATTTCTAACCATACACTGGTCTTCGTCAAAGGCTATAAATCCACCTGAACCCATCATTGTGCCTGTTGCAAAACCACCTTCTGATAAAGATTCATAGCTCATTAACCTTGGGTCACCATTAGCAAGTTTCAGGGTAAGATTTGCTGGTAATACCGGAACCGATGAACCGCCGGCAACAGTGGCCTTAAGCCTTTTACCATTGGCAATACCACCACAGTATTCATCAGAATAGATGAATTCTTCCACTGGCAAGCCAAGCTCAATTTCATAAACCCCAGGTTTTACTAAATTTCCTGACGCTGAAATCAACTTTGTACCTGTACTACGGCCAATTCCTATTTTTGCATATTCTTCACCCCCATCATTGATAATGGGAACAACAGCTGCAATTGATTCGACGTTATTCACTACAGTCGGCCGGCCATATAAACCAGCAATAGCAGGAAAAGGTGGTTTAATTCTTGGATTACCCCTCTTGCCTTCTAATGACTCTAATAAGGCCGTTTCCTCGCCACAAATATAGGCACCACCACCCGGCTGAACATAAAGCTCCAGGTTGTACCCTGTTCCCATGATATTCTGCCCGAGAAAACCAGCGTTCCTAGCTTCAGCAATTGCTTTTTCCAGAATCCTGATTTGTGGCATCATTTCACCACGTACGTATATGTAGGAAGTATTGGCACCTAGAGCATAACTCGATACAATCATCCCTTCAATTAAAGCATGAGGGATATGTGTCATCAAGTACCGGTCTTTAAAAGTCCCAGGTTCAGATTCATCTGCGTTACAAACCAGATAACGTGGAACACCTTCTGGTTTCGCCAGAAAACTCCATTTCATCCCAGTAGGAAATCCCGCACCCCCACGACCGCGCAAGCCGGATTTTTTAACTTCTTCAACCACCTCCTCAGAAGTTAAGGTCTTCAAAGCTTTCTCCACTGCACGATATCCGCCTTTTTGACGATAGACATCAAATGTATTGATGCCAGGAACGTTTATATGTTCTAATAATAGTTTACGAGCCATTATTTATTACGTAAGTTCTCTATTAATTCATCCACCTTTTGCTCGTTCAGGTTCTCATAGAAAGTGTAATCAGGGCCAATTTGTAAAACAGGTCCATAACCACATGCGGCTAAACATTCTACGCCTCTCCAGCTAAACAAGCCATCTGGTGTTACCGTATTCTCTTTAACGCCCAGCTTTTGTTCAATATGGGACATTATTTTTTCTGCTCCCACTAAACAGCATGGACCGGTACGGCATACTTCTAAGACATATTTACCTGAAGGTTTTAAAAAATACATCGAATAAAACGATGCCACTTCATAAACCTCTATCGGCTCAATATCCAGAAAAGCAGCAACGCGATCCATTGCTGAAGTACTTAACCAGCCTTGTTCGGCCTGAACCTCATGTAATAAGGGCAACAAGGCAGATTTTTGTTTACCTTCCGGGTATCTACCTGCTATCTCTTCAAACTTTGAAAGCAAAGTTGATGAAAAGTCCACAGGTTGTTGTTCTTCTACTTTAAGCATCTAGTTCTCCTGCTATAATATTCATGCTACTCATGTTAATGATGGCATCCGATAGCAGCATCCCCTCACTCATTTTAGCATACATTTGATAATTTATAAAACTTGGACGTCTGAAGTGTAAACGATATGGTGTTCTTCCCCCATCGTTAATCAGGTAGAAACCAAGTTCACCATTTCCACCTTCCACAGCATGGTAAACTTCCGCTTTTGGTGCGTCAATTTCTCCCATTACGATCTTAAAATGATAGATTAAGGCTTCCATGTTATTGTAAACCTCTTCTTTGGCTGGTAAATAAAATTCAGGAACATCAGCGTGAAAGATCCCAGCAGGCTCACTTTTCAACTTTTCTAAAGCTTGTTCAATAATCCGAACACTTTGCCACATCTCTTCATTACGCACCAAATAACGGTCGTAAATATCACCACTGGTACCTACAGGAATTTCAAAATCGAAGTCTCCATAAGACGAATAGGGTTCACTTACCCTAACATCGTAATCTATACCTGTAGCACGTAAAAGTGGCCCTGTCCAACTGTAACTTAATGCAGTTTCTGCGGTTACGCAAGCTACGCCGGCAGTTCGATCAATAAAGATTCTATTTCTGTTAAGCAGACTTTCAAATTCTCTAAGCGCAACTGGAAACTCTTTTAAAAACTTGTTGATTTTCGCAAAAGCAATATCATTAAAATCACGCTCAAACCCGCCTATACGTCCAATATTTGTGGTTAATCTTGCACCACAAATCTCTTCATATATTTCATAAATGTGCTCTCTGAATTGGAACAAATATAAAAACGTGGTGGTTGCACCTGTATCCTGAGCGATAATAGTATTACAAATGATGTGATCGGAAATTCTGGCTAATTCCATAATAATTACCCGCAGGTAATCAACGCGTTTAGGCATCTGGATGTTCAGTAATTTCTCTACAGTCATATGCCAGCCCATATTGTTAATCGGCGACGAACAATAATTTAACCGGTCTGTTAAAGGGGTGATTTGATAAAAAGGCCTATGTTCTGCAATTTTTTCAAAAGCACGGTGGATATAACCTATCGTAGACACTCCACTTACAATACGTTCTCCATCTAACTGTAGAACATTTTGAAAAACCCCGTGTGTAGCGGGGTGTGTTGGGCCTAAGTTTAAGGTTACCAATTCATTCTGAGGATCGTTGTCTGTATATACTGGCTGATTACTCATTTTATTATCTACCAAAGTATTCGTCTTTTTTGTCAACTCTATTTGGATCTTCCAATGGGTATTGTTTTAACATTGGAAATACCCCTAAGTCATCCATATTTAAAATTCTTCTTAAGTCAGGATGACCTTCGAATTTAACTCCAAAAAAATCATAGGTTTCACGTTCCATCCAATTGGCGCCATCCCACAACGAAGTAGCTGAAGGAATTATGGGTTCATGTTGGTCGATAAAAACCTTTACCCTAACCCTGATCTTTTGCACCAAATTATGCAGATGATAAACAACTGCAATTCCATGTTTCTTTTCAGGATAGTGTACTGCTGTGATATCGGTAAGAAAACTAAAACTAGTCTTTGCATCCTCTTTTAGAAAGGTCAAGACAGGTATAATGACATCTTTCGTAGTTTCAAACGTTAATAATCCATAGGGTTCATTAACGTTTAGAATTTTACCATTAAATTTTTCACTTAGCAGCTGGATTAATTCACTGTTCTTAGTTTCTTCCATTATAATATCCCGTATGAAGCCAACATTTCCTTGTACTGATCAGAATCTCTCCTTCTGGATGATTCACTCTTAACAAGTTCCTGAATTTTACCGAAACCATCTAAAATCGCTTCCGGTCTAGGTGGGCATCCAGGGACGTAAACATCAACAGGGATGATTTCATCAATGCCTTGAAGTACCGAATAGGTATCAAATATGCCACCGCTAGAAGCACATGCACCAACAGCCATCACCCATCGGGGCTCTGCCATTTGTAAGTACACTTGTTTCAAAACAGGGGACATTTTTTTGGCAATGGTACCCATTACCATCAGTAAATCTGCCTGACGGGGGGAGAAACTTAAACGTTCCGAGCCGAAACGACCGAAATCATAATGTGAGCCCATGGTAGCCATAAACTCAATTCCACAGCAGGAAGTTGCGAATGGCAAAGGCCATAAGGAATGGGAACGGGCAAGGCCTACAACTTTGTCCAGTGATGTGGCGAAAAAGCCAGATCCCTCGATTCCTGGAGGTGCATTTACTATATTGATGTCACTCATGATATATACGAAAATGGTCCATCCCTAAATACGGAATGGACCACTAATTTACGATATTTTAGAAAGATAACGACTTTAGCACTTCATTTATAATGGATCTAAATAATTAATTCCAGTCTAATGCCTTCTTTTTTATGACATATATAAAGCCTAGCAAGAGGGTACCCATAAAGATAAACATCTCTATCATCCCTTCCATGCCCAATTCCCTAAAATTAACTGCCCATGGATACATGAAAATGACCTCAACGTCAAATAAAACGAATAATATAGCCACTAAAAAATACTTAATGGAAAATGGCTGACGTGCATTTCCTACTACCTTAATGCCCGCCTCAAAAGTTGACAACTTGTCGATCGTTTTTCTTCTTGGGCCTAAATAGTGGGTAGCAATAAGTGTTACCACTACAAAACCAAGGGCAACAATAACTTGAAATATAATAGGTAAAAAGTCAGAAGGTATACTTTGTGTTTCCATGAAAAATCTTTATACAACAAAAATAACAGAAAAAGGCAGGATAACAACCCTGCCTTTCAAATAGATTTAAAAAGATGTTTATTTTTTTGTTCCGGCTAACTCTTTCAACTTAGCTGGAGCAAATGTTCCTGCTGGATTAGCAGCAACACTTTTTGTAAAATATTCCTTTGCTTTTGCTTTATCAGTATTTGCATAAAATGCACCTAATTGATCATAAGCTTCAGCTAATTTTCTTGCATTTGCAGCAGCTAATTCTGGTTTTTCTACAGTTACCTTTTGAATAAAGGTTTCAAAGTGAGGAACCATTAATCCTTTAGGATTTGCTTCATCATCAATTAAACTGTTAATTCTACCTCTCCATAAATAAGCATCTGTAGTTTCCGGAGCTAATGTAGCTACTTTAGCAATTGCAGAATCTGCTTTAACCAAAATGTCTTTCGATGGATTAGTTTTAGCATTTAATTCGCCAGCATACTGGAAATAACGAGCTAAGCCATTGTAATAATAGCTATACAAAACACCTCTTGCGTTTGGTGCTGCAGCAATTGCTTTATCGTATATGTCAGCAGACTGACCATATTTTTTTGCATCATAAAATGCTTTAGCAATTTCAGTTAAAGATTCCACATTTGTCGAATCCATTTCTACTGCTTTAGTAATGTTTTTTAAAGCTAAGCTATCATTTCCACTTTGCAATAAGGCTTTACCTAAATATAGATAATCTGATCCTACAAGACGTGAAGTATCTGTGGTTTTTGCAAAGAAATCATTCATGTATTGCAAACTTTGTGGATAGTTTTTGTTCTCATAAGCTGAATATCCACGTAACCTTAATACAACAGGCGCTTTTGGATCATTTGCACTTACTGATGCTAATGCACTTGTTTCTTGTTCTAAAGTTTTGAAATCTTTTGCATAAAATAAGAACTGAGCATAACGTAATCTCGATTCAAATGATTTATCAGTTAAATCCAGGTACCTTTTGTAGTTTTCTAATGCAGATGCCGCTTTAGCATCAAAATTTTGAGGTTCAAAATTCGCCCATTGCATATATAGCTCAGCAATCTCACGGTAAGCTGGACCGTAGTTAGCATCAGCAGCAATTACTTCTTTTAAGGTTGATTCAGCCTCAGGAAAAGCTCTTGACTCTTTATACATTCTACCGATCTGAACTTTAGCACGGTGTAGATTTGGGTTAATATTTAAAGCTCTTAAGTAGTTCTGTAAAGCCTCTGAATTTTGTTTTTGTTTAGCATGGAAATCACCAAGCGCTAAAAATGTTTCAGCATCTTTATCGTCCTTGTCCAATTCATCAGCTTTCTTCAAGAAAGTCAATGCAGCAGCATAATCTGGTTTTTCAGATGCTACATAAGCTTTACCAATAAACATTGCTGGAACATGATCTTTTTTAGATGCGATGTCAAGTGCTTTATCAAAATTAGTTTTTGCTGAGGCCGCATTATTTGTTGCTAGATCTGCTTCACCTAATCCTATATAATTTAGGGCGAATTTAGGATCTGCTGCAACTCCTTGCGTAAATACAGCACGAGCTGAATCTACATAATCAGTACGCAGATATACTTCACCTAAGTAATAAAAATTTTCACCTTTCTTTCCCTGAGAGTTTACTAGTGTCTTTAGCATAGAAGTAGCTTTCTGATACTGTTCAGCGTCTAATGCCTTTTTTGCATCATCTAAACTTTGAGCAAAAGAGGCAGAACCTACCACTGCTAGACCTAAACTTAAGGCTATTGCTTTTTTTGTCATTTTCATGGTTCGTTTTCGTTAAATCGTTAGGAAGCTTATAAACACTTCGCTTGTTTCAAATATATAATTATTTTTAATTTTTAAGATTAAATTCCCTCGATGTGAGTTTATGCGGACCTAAACCTGATTTTAAGACAATCAGCTGTCCACGTTGGCTCACTAACCAGTTTGCAAAACCTGTGCCCAAACCTAGTTTACCCTCACCATTGATGATGTAAATGTTACGTAAGAATGGATATATCCCACTTATGAGATGATTTTGAGTAGGCTTATAAAAACGGTCATCCCCTTTTTTGCCCTGAAGATTCTTCACACCCATTAATCTGACCTGTTGCATGTAGTCCTTTCCCTTGGCATCACCCTGTAATAACCAGTTCACACCTACCACACCTATGTAATCTTTATGCAATCCAATGTATTTAATAACGTCATCATTGCTGTTTAAAGTATACACTCCTTTTTTAGGTAAAGATTTAACGCCGGCAAGTTCCTTAAAATAACGAACGGTACTGGAGTAGGCATTATCAAAAACCAAGCTTCTATTGCTGGCACTAGTACCTTTTAATATGGATATCACTTCATCTACAGTAATTGTAGAATCCGCATTTTCTTTACTGGTAATCAAAGCTATACCATCTATTGCAAAACGTGAGGCCCTTACCGGAATTCCTCGGTTTGCATAAATTTTTTCCTCAGCTGAGGTCAGCATCCTTGATGAGATCATCACCCTAACACTATCATTTAAAAAAGTTGGAAGAATTGCACTTTCCTGCCCTGGAATAATTTTAAAATTAGCATTTGGATAGTCCGATTGAAATACAGCGATCTGATCGTCGACGACATTACTAAAAGATTCATCAACTAAAATAGATACATCTCCCTCAGTTCTTGACACGACAACTTCTTTTTCTTCTTTGTCTTTGCATGAAGAAAAGGCCATCAATATGAATAAGATAAAACCGCAATATTTCATTTAATCCTCCCTTTTGTTGATCAACCTGTAAAAACGTAGTATGGCGTAGGCAATTAATAATATACCGAACAGTATTCTGTACGTCGGTGTGATGTCGAATGGAATGTCTTTCCAAAAGATGAGCAGGATGCCCAGAGCTAGATATAACGAGAGCATAACAAGCCCTAAAATAAACAGAAATCGCTGTTGTGGCGATTTCTGTTTAAAAAAATTGAAGTCAATCATGTTTATTTTTCTTATTGACTTAAAGTGAAGCTTATAGGTATGTTATATTTAACACGTACTGGTTTACCGTTTTGGATACCAGGAGTCCAACGCGGACTAGCCTTTAAAACCCTAACAGCTTCTTCATCTGTTCCACCGCCTAATTTACGATCTACTTTGATGTCTGTTAATTCACCGTTTTTCTCAACAACGAAAGATAAAAACACTTTCCCTTGTATGTTATTCTCAGCTGCCATTGGAGGGTATTTTACAGCTCTTTTTAAGTAAGCATAAAATTTATCCATTCCACCTGGAAAACTTGGTTGTGTTTCAATACTTACGAAATCGTAAACTTTAGTATCTTCCACTACAGCAGCTTGTTTTGGTCCTTCTCCAACTGGAGCGGCAATTACAATATCAGCATCAGGATCACCAGCAATGGTTTTCTGACCTGGATCTGCTTTTTTCAAGTCCTCAATCTGAGGAGGTTCTTCGTCACGCACCAAATTATCCGGCTTTACAATTGGAGGAGGAAACTTAACCTGATCCTGTTTTGGCGGCGGTGGCTCAACCGGTGGTGGCGGAGGGGTATCCGGGTTCACCGGCGGTGGTGGCGCAACGGTAACCTCTACTTGTTTAACTATCTCCTCTTCAGGAAGGGCACCCTTAATCATCGAAATAATCTTGGGTGTTACGAACAACAGCACGAATACTGTTCCTGCATAAAGTAAGGATTTAGTTGTATTTGAGCCGTTTTGTCTTCGGAGCTCGTAAGCACCGTAGCTTTTATTTTTCTGTTCAAAAACAACATCAAGCCACTCTTTTCTGAATAAATCTATTTTAGAACCGAACATTGCTTTAATGTTTTAATGTTTAATTTATTATTATAAAATTCCATTTTGCTGCATGAAACTTTTTTCTGAATCCAGGATGTTCTCATCATCAATCGCTGGTGCAGTGGTAATCTTAGTGATGTTCAGTTCATCCATAATATCAACAAAGTTTTTGTATGTCGCACCTGAAGTAGGTTTGATAACTATGACTAAGGTCTTCTTAGGATCATTATTGTTTAAATCAGCTACTTTCTTTTTATTCTCCAGTATTGATTTTCTAACGTCTGCAAATCCTTCGATATTAGGTTGGCTTTTACCTGCTTCACCCATGTACCAGGCAACTTTATTGTTCTTACCTAACAAAATAGTCATGGTTTGAGAAGCTCTTAATTCAAGCCTGTTCGTATCATCCTTTTCATTTTTGTCTGGTTTTGCAATATCCATTGCGATTGGCTTCGAAAGCGAGGTGGTTAGCATGAAGAAAGTAATCAACAAGAAGGCTAAATCAACCATCGCAGTTAAATCTACTTTGGTATTAGCTTTTTTGGTCCTTACTTTACCGCCGCCCTTTTTACCACCCCCGCTGGAGGTATCTAATTCTGCCATTGTCTGTTATTTATTCGCCGCCTTCAGCAGTCGTAATTAAACTAAATTTGTTAATTTTTTGCTTCTGTAGAATATCAACAATAGTTTTAATATTTGAATACTCTTCCTCTGCATCACCTTTGATACTAATTCTCATCGACGTAGAATGCAATTCTGCAACCGCTTTACGCGAATTCAATATCCAGTCCGCTAACTGATTGTTTACCGAATCTGTTGGAATCCCTGTTTGTAATGGTGATTCTGTTCTTGAAGCCTCATCTCTTAAAGCAATAAATTGTTTTAAGCTTTGAATTGGAACTCCAAATGACTGGATAACACCAAAACGCTCACGCTCTTCAGGAGTAAAGCTGATTTTATACTGCTCTCCCATTTTATCAAGCGTTGCCATTTTCACGTCTTTTCCAGCAACTTCATAGAACACTTTTCCGTGACCAATAGACAACTTCGCAATATCAATATCCGGAACCGGAATCTTGTAGGTTGAAGATGGAATACTGACATTCAAGGGGTCAGGCTGGCGTGCTGTTGCTGTTAATATAAAGAACGTCAATAACAAGAAGGAAACATCGCACATGGCGGTCATATCAATCGAGGTACTGGTTCTTTTAACCTTTGCTCTTGGCATAATCTTTTAAATTACTTATGTTTTTAACTAATGATGTTTAATCTCCCGGTTTTCCATAAAGCCGGTAAAAAAAATTCATTATTCTTATTTATGCGTAGATGCATAAGTTTGGATGATGCTAAAACCTGCTTCATCAATTGCATAAGTTAATTTGTCAATTTTAGAAGTCAGAATGTTGTACATGATAATCGCAACAGTTGATGTAGCAATACCAGTAGCTGTATTAATTAGGGCCTCAGAGATACCATTCGCAAGTGCTGCCTGATCTGGTGCTCCTGATGTAGCTAAACCACCGAAAGCCTTGATCATACCTGTTACTGTTCCTAATAAACCTGTTAATGTACCAACTGATACTAAGGTTGCAATTACAGTTAAATTTTGTTCTAACATAGGCATCTCTAATGTAGTTGCTTCTTCAATATCTTTTTGAATAGCTAAACATTTTTGATCTGTATCCATGTTTACTTCCACTTCCATTTCGCGGTATTTTTTCAAACCAGATTTAATTACGTTTGCAACTGAACCTTTTTGTTTGTCACACTCAACCATTGCACCTTCAATGTTGCTTGAAGCTAAATAGCCTTGAATTTTTTTGATGAAAGCATCTAAACTTCCAGAACCTGTAGCTTTACTAATTACGATAAAACGTTCTACTGAGAAAACAAATACCATTAGAAGCATTCCGATTAAAACTGGAACGATCGGTCCACCTTTGTATGCCATAGCTGCATAGTTTCCAGGAAGTGGCTGATTTGATGAATCATTGTCAATGAAATTACTTGGATCTCCTAATACAAATTTGAATAGAATAATTCCGATAATAATACAAATTGGGATCACTAACATTGCGAATAAATTCGATGCTGAAGAGCTAGAGCCATCTTTTGTAACTGTTGTTGGTTTTGGTGCGTTTGCCATTTTTTTTTAGTTTTTTTAGTTTTTTAAACCTTGTTTTTTTGAAAGATTTGTTAAAATTTATTCAGTAATACAAACAACGACTAATATACACAATTGTTGTAGTAACAAATTTAGAACTTTGATTGACATTATAACATAAAATATCAATCTAATTTAAAATGTCACTTTCGCGTATTTTCCCCTTAGACGAAGTATATATCAAAAAAAGACTGCCTCTCTCGAGACAATCTTTCACAAGTAAAACCAAAAAAAAAATTAAATGCAAATTTTTAGATAAAAAAAAAGCTTTAAACAGCGATTTCGTTGATTTTAGGCAAAGAACTCCTCATTTCTGCATTTGCTGAAGAATCAAACTGCTTAAAATTCTCAATAAAGGCTGCCGCCAGTTCATTCGCTTTTGCATCATATAATAGTGGATCAGCCCAGGTATTTCTTGGATTCAATATTTCAGCAGGAACATCCGGACAACTTTCCGGCATCTTTAAACCAAAAACAGGATGCACCAGGTAACTTACTTCATCAAGTTTTCCGCCTAATGCCGCCGTAATCATTGCTCTGGTATAGGCTAATTTCACTCTTTTTCCTACACCATAGGCCCCACCGCTCCATCCTGTATTAATCAACCATACATTTACCTGGTTACGTTCAAGCTTCTCTCCCAATAATTCTGCATAACGGGTAGGGTGTAAAGGTAAAAAGGCCTTACCGAAACAGGCAGAAAATGTAAGTTGTGGTTCAATTACACCAGCCTCTGTACCTGCAACTTTTGCCGTATACCCCGAAATAAAGTGAAACATAGCCTGTCCGGTTGTCAACTTTGAAATTGGCGGTAACACACCAAAGGCATCGGCTGTTAAAAAGAATATATTTTTAGGAAGGCCTGCCAAAGACGGCACCATAGCACTTTCAATGTAATTAATTGGATAAGCTACTCTCGTATTTTCAGTCTTTTCAATGTTTGAAAAATCTACTGTACGCGTTCCTGGAAAATAATTTACATTTTCCAGCAAAGACCCAAACTTAATGGCATTAAAAATTTGCGGTTCCTTCTCTGCAGTTAAATCTACACACTTGGCATAACACCCGCCTTCAAAATTAAAGACACTTTCTTCCGCCCAGCCATGTTCATCATCGCCTATCAAATTCCGCTGTGGATCTGCAGATAAGGTGGTTTTCCCGGTGCCCGAAAGTCCGAAAAAAATAGCCGTGTCTCCCGCTTTCCCTACATTTGCCGAGCAATGCATGGACAAGGTGTTCCGCTGTACAGGTAAAATAAAATTTAAAACGGAGAATATTCCCTTTTTTATTTCACCCGTGTAAGCACTGCCACCAATTAAAATAATCTTCTTTGTGAAATTCAAGATGGTGAAATTACCCTGGCGGGTGCCATCTGTGCTCGGATCAGCTAAAAAATCTGGCGCCGCAATAATGGTCCATTCCGGTTGTACTCCCAAAACATCATAGGCGAACCTCAGAAACATGTTATGAACAAATAAACTCTGAAAGGCCTTTTCAGTTACTACACGGATAGTAGTTTTAAATTCTGGGTTAGCACATGCGTACGCATCCCTGACATAAACTTTTTTACCCTGAAGATGAGTAGTCATCTTGTCAAATAAAATATCGAAGGATGCTTCGCTAATTTTAATATTAACATCACCCCACCATACCGCATCACGGGTAACATTATCGTCAACAATAAATCTGTCTTTCGGAGAACGCCCAGTAAATTTTCCGGTGTCGATGGCCAAAGCACCTGTATCTGCCAAAGTACCCTCCTCATTAAATAAGGCTTCTTCAACTAGTTCTGGAACTTCCAACTGGTAATGCGCATCTACCCCCCCAAGGTTTAAATAACTCAGGTCCGGTTTTTGCAAAAAAACTCTGCTCATATGAATAATGGTTAGTCATGCAAATGTAGCCAGTTTAATAGGTAATTAACACGGATATTTGGAATTAATTTTACTTATTGTCTGCGATACACTAACAACTAACTTGTTAATTAACAGGCATTTGACAACAATAAAATCATTGAAATTAACCTCCGGATTTCTTCACTTTAAAACCTTCTTTTTTAAGCAATTCAACCACTTTATCTCTGAAATCTCCCTGAATTAAAATCTCACCATCCTTGGTGGTTCCACCAACCCCGCATTTAGTCTTCAACATTTTTCCTAACTGCTCCAATGCATCCATTTCACCAACAAAGCCGGCAACAAGGGTAACCGCTTTTCCCCCGCGATTCTTCTTATCCAGCATCACCTTCATGTTTTGTTGGTTATTCGGTAAATTCACCTGACTTGTTTCTTCTTCCTCATAGCTAAAGCCTGGATCGGTCGAATACATGATTCCTCCGAAATCATTAATTACTTTCTTTTTGCTTTTCATTGCTTATTTTTTAAAGTATTTAAATATGCCCAGGTACTATCACCTGTAATGACAACGGCTGAATAGAAATATTAATCTCTTTACCCATTAAAAATGGTTCTCCATCAATATGGATAGCCGCCTCTTGCTCCCGAAAAATCTGAATATTTTTTCCTGTAATAATTTCTACCATATCTGTTTGGTGAGTTTTAGCACTTAACATATAATAAGCAAGGGCAGGGATCTTGTATAATGGGAAATTTTTTACAATGCAAACATCAAGCAATCCATCACTTACCGACGCCAATGGTGAAATATGAGCGTTGTTGCCATATTGTGAAGAATTTGCCACGCTCACAACAAAAGCTTTACGTGTATAACTTTTACCATCAACTACAATACGATAGGTTTCGGGTTTATAGTTGATCATCTCTTTCAATCCTGTTTTCAGGTACTCCGAAAAGCCTCTCTTTTTATTCTTAGCAAAAATTGAACTGATATGTGCATCAAAGCCCATACCTGCCATGTTAAAATACACCTTATCATTAAAAATAGCGGTATCGATTTTACTCACCTGAAAATGGTTAAGTACTTCAATTGCTTTACGGGTATTCATCGGTATTTTTAAAAATCTTGCCAGGCCATTTCCAGAGCCATATGGAATAATACCTAGTACTTTATGCTGATGCATGACCTTAGCACCAATCTCATTGATCGTACCATCGCCACCAACAGCTACAATGATGTCAAAGTTCATGCTTACCGTCTCATCCACAATCTCAGCGGCATGCCCTGCATAGGACGTGAAGCGATAATTAGCATTAAACTTAGAACGATCCAGGTATGCATCAATTAAGTCTGGAATAGTTAATTTATCCTTCCCACCGGAGATCGGATTTATAATAAATAATATATTAGATTTTGCCAAGAGTAAAAGGTTAATTAAACTACAAAATAATCAATATTTTTTGACTATCTGAATATATAGTGTAATTTTGCAGCATTAAAGTGGACTGATTTGCGATGTTATTCTAAGAATAGCGGGATTGCAACCACGTAAAAAAAAGTGCTAACCTTTTACACACTTCCTTTTACCGCCTGTATACAGGGTCATCTTCCATTTTATTTAATTGTTATCTTTATTAACACTAATTATTTAAAATGTCCTATTTATTTACATCAGAATCTGTTTCCGAGGGTCACCCGGATAAGATAGCAGATCAAATATCCGACGCGCTTATTGATAATTTTTTAGCTTTTGATGCGGAGTCAAAAGTCGCTTGCGAAACCTTGGTTACCACAGGGCAAGTTATATTGGCTGGAGAAGTTAAATCAAAAACTTACCTTGATGTACAGCAGATTGCGCGTGATGTAATTAAGAAAATCGGCTATACGAAAAGCGAATACATGTTCGAAGCCAATTCCTGCGGTATCCTTTCTGCGATACATGAGCAATCACAGGACATTAACCAGGGTGTTGACAAAACGAATAAAGAAGATCAGGGCGCTGGCGACCAGGGGATGATGTTTGGGTATGCAACAAACGAAACGGAAGACTATATGCCATTGGCCTTAGATCTGTCGCATAAATTGCTACAAGAACTTGCCGTGTTAAGACGTGAAAACACAGAGATCAGCTATTTACGCCCTGATGCTAAATCCCAGGTTACTTTAGAGTATAACAATGACAACAAGCCTGTTCGAATTGCTGCCATCGTGATCTCTACACAACATGACGATTTCGACGAAGAAGAAATCATGTTAGCCAAGATCAAAAAAGACCTGATCGATATCCTGATTCCAAGAATCATCACTAAATATCCACAATACGCTCACCTTTTTAATGACACTATTGATTACCATATAAATCCAACTGGTAAATTTGTGATAGGTGGTCCGCATGGCGACACCGGCTTAACCGGCCGAAAAATCATTGTAGATACTTATGGTGGTAAAGGTGCTCATGGTGGCGGGGCTTTCTCTGGTAAAGACCCAAGTAAAGTTGACCGAAGTGCTGCCTACGCAACCCGTCACATCGCTAAAAACCTTGTAGCGGCAGGTGTAGCAGAAGAAATTCTAGTACAGGTGAGTTATGCAATCGGTGTAGCTAAACCAATGGGTATTTACATCAATACCTATGGAACAAGTAAAGTCGCACAAACAGATGGCGAGATCGCAAAAATTGTGGAAGAGCTTTTCGATATGCGTCCTTACTTTATCGAGCAACGTTTAAAGCTAAGAAACCCTATCTATAGTGAAACTGCTGCCTACGGGCACATGGGCAGAAAGCCAGAAACAGTGACAAAAACTTTTAAAACACCAAACGGCGATGAGAAAGTGGTTACTGTGGAGTTATTTACCTGGGAAAAATTAGATTATCTTGAACAAGTAAAAGCTGCTTTTGCCTTATAATTAGCGGTACCTGAAATAATATACCCAAAAGAGACTACCCCAAAAGGTGGTCTCTTTTACTTTAAATCTTTGGCTGTAAAACCATTTTGGCTACTTCTTGTTTGTTAGGTATTAAACAAAATCTTTATGGAACGTCCAGTAGAAATGAATACCCTAAGCCAGATCATGGAAAAATTGAGGCAAAAAGGGCTCGATAATGAAATAAAAATGACTGATCATGGCAAAATGCAAGGATCTATCAACAATCAAATTTACACCCCAGAAGATTTAACCATCATAAAAACATATCGTTTCGAAGGTGATTCTGATCCTGGTGATAATGCTGTTCTTTACTTGCTAGAGGATAAAAAAGGCCAGATTGGTTATATTATTGATGCCTATGGCATGTACAGCTCCCAGGAAGGAACAGGGTTTGATGACTTTTTAAAAAAGATACCTACTGCAGACCGCGATCTACAGGAATTATTCAGCTAATTAATAACATCATGTCATCAATTGATGGCATGATGTTTCCTACACTTTTGGCGTTTTAACAGAGATATCTTTTACAATTTCATCCAATTCTAAAGCTGAACTTAACAGGTAATCAAATAGCCGATTATTATCTGAATTGGTAGTTTCCTCTTTCTTCAACAAATCAATCAGGCTCATCATCCGCGTTAAAGGCGCACGAACCACATGAGATTGCATCCATGCAATTTCTTTCAGCTTTTCATTTTGCTTCTCGATATCCTCAAAATGGTTTAACCGATCAGTAATATCACTTGCCAGCACCAGGTAAGTTTCTTTTTCATTAAATGACATCGGATTGCTTCGAATATCCATATGAAGGACTTCCCCATTTTTATGCTGCTGCCTGAATACTCCCTGAAATACCATGTTCTTTTCCAGATTTGCCGACTCCATCACCTTTAAATAACGGTGCATATCTTCGGCAAGTTTAATCATTGCCGTATTAGCTGACAAAAACTCTTCACGGCTATACCCGTAACATTTAATTGCGGCTTCATTTACATCGATAAACCTCAAGGTATCTACTTCATAGACCCACATGGGTTGTGGACTATGCTGAAACAGTTCATGATAACGTTCGTTCATCACCTGCTGTTTAGACGCAGTGATTTCCCGTTCAGAAATTTCCCGCAGCGCACCATCTTTCTTCAGTTTCCAATCTGTAATATCGATCCCTATCCCTTGAATTTCTCTTGGGCCACCTAATTTATCAGTCAGGCAAACAAAATCCCATAGCGTGTGAATCACACTTCCATCTGAAGCAATTTTATCAAGCTCAACCTGATATACCTTTTCTGGCTGCATCAAACATTGTTCTCCTACATTAAATGCTTGTTTTAAATGATGCGGAAACACTGTTCTCAAACTTTTACAGCCAATAAGGCTATCTCCTTCAGCACTCCAGCCAAACACTTCTTCATATTTTTTATTACAATAAGTGTATTTGCCTTTCAAATCTATCCTCATCACGAAATTAGTTTGTGAATCAGCTAAATCACGTAGTTTCGCTTCATTGGCTAACAAGCTCTGCTCTGTCTTTTTACTCTCGGTAATATCCAAACTCGCACCAAAAAGACTTATTACAGTGCCATTTTCATCAAGCTTTAATTTACACCAGGATTTTAAATGCCTCACCTCTCCATCTGGACGAACAATTCGTTCTTCGTACTCAACACCTTTTTTTGTACTTAATACGCCGCCCATAATTGCCGATACCCTTTCCTTGTCTTCATGGTGAAGAAAATTCAGGTAACTTTCAAAGGTTATTATAGCCTTATTCTTATCCAATCCATAAATTTCAAAAAGGCAGTCAGACCAGGTCAATTCATCTCTTTGGGTATCCCAAGACCAATTTCCAAACTTTGCTAAGTGCTGCCCCTCTTTTAAAAGCGCTACATTTTCCTCCAGATGACCTGAGTATATGCGGCTTTCCAAAATAACTTTTAAAAATGCATGTGCACGTTGAATAATTAGTTCTTCATGACTACCTGGCGACTTAGGCTCGCTGGCATAAAAACCTAAAGTAGCCACCACAGTGCCATCTGCATCCATCACTGGATATGACCAGCAGGCCCTCAAGTTTGTTGCCAGGGCTACTTCCCTTGATTTCGCCCACCTCAAATCGTATTTAATGTCATGCACAATAACGGCTTGCCTTAAAAAAGCCGATGCGCCGCATGAACCAACACATTTGCTAAGCAATAAACCATTCATGGCATTTACATAAGTGTGTGGTAAGGATGGTGCAGCCCAGTTAAAGATGCGGTTATGTTTAACCTGATGAATGGTACATTTGAAATCAGGAAGTATTTCTTCCAGACCAAGCAGGTAGGCCATTAAAATTTGCTGGACTTTTGATCCCTTTTTAGCATTAAGCTTTAATATTTTTTTCTCAAAATACTCAAAATCATTTAATCGTTTGTTTTCTGAAATATCAACCATTAAGGCCCGCAGCAATACAGGTTTCTCCTCATTTGAAATTACTGTTACGAAATTCTTTAACCACACATACCTCCCATCAGCTCTCGCCATTCTGCACTCAAAGTTGAATTTATCATTTTTATGCTTCCGCATACCCAGATATCCCGTGACCAATTCCCGGTCAGAAGGATGAAGATGTCTTTTCCAGAAATCTGGTCCCGACTGCCAATCCTCCATGGAATATCCCAAAACGGGCTTACGCTTTTCATTGGTTAAAGTCAACTCCTGCGTTTCTAAATCCAACTCCCATAATACACCATCAATATTTTCCAGGATCGATTGATATTGTTTGTTGACCACCTCCATTTGCTCAACTCTTCTCCATTCCTCAATATCTACATCATACTTGTCTTGATAATCCTGGCGATTTTTCAACATGATAAAAGAGCAGACAATATAGTCCACCTCATTCTGTTTATTTAAAACAGGAACACTAGACATCTCCACATATTTTGTAACAATTTTGTTGGTAGCCTTAGTATTAAGTACTTTTAATATTGATTTTTCCCAATTTAAATACTGACAAGGAGATGCAGTACCTGTAAAACTTTTTCCAACTAACGCTTCTTCCGAAAAATCAGTTAAGTCTAGATAAGCATCATTAACCGCAACAACGGTGAATTTTGGGCAATTAGGTAGTAAAATTAAACCTGCCGTAGGCCACACTTTAAATATCTCCTGGAATTCTTTAGTGCTTATCATAAGCTAGTTTTCTATTTTTATTAACTAAAGATAATTTTATTTATCAAATAAAAAGTATATTAATAAAAAAGCTAAAACTTAATTTTCACCACATGTAAAAGCAATTAACTTCAAAACAGCTAAGCCGATTATCCCATAACTGATGTTGCATAAATAGATTATCTTTGTGGTTATTAGCAACTGAAGCCTTGGAAATACTTATCATCTTTATTTTAACATTATTAAACGGCTTTTTTGCCTTGTCTGAAATCGCCCTGGTATCAGTCAAAAAAGGCCGCATAGAACACCTTGCCGCTCAAGGAAGCAGCCGTGCTAAAAGCATCCTTACCTTACTTGAAAACCCCGAAAACTTTCTTTCCTCTGTACAGGTTGGTATTACCCTCATTGGTATCGTTTCTGGTGCCTATGGTGGGGCAGCCCTAACTGATGATATGGTGGCTGTGCTTTCCCGCTTTACTTTTTTAGGTCCTTATGTTCACACGGTATCTCTTGTGCTGGTTATTGGTGGAATCACCTATTTTACCATTGTTGTGGGCGAACTGGTGCCAAAAACCATTGCCATGAACAATGCGGAGAATATCGCCCTGTTTACTGTACCCATCATTCGTGTATTTACCCTTGCCACTTTTCCCTTTGTAAAATTACTTTCTGGTTCCACCAAATTGATTCTTCGAATCTTCGGCATTAAAGAAAACGAAGAAGAAAGAGTAAGTGAAGAAGAGTTAAGGTTTATCCTCAAAACTGCAGGGAAACAAGGCGTGTTGGAAAATGAGGAAAGCCAGACCATGCAAAACCTCTTTTCATTTACCGATCAAACAGCGAAGTCGTTAATGACACACCGTTCTGAAGTCGAATGGATCGATTACAACTGGCCCAAAGAAGTGCTTTTTGACAAAATCAAGGAAAGTGGCCATTCCAAGTTCATCGTCGCAGATCAGATCATCGACAAACCCAGAGGCGTGGTAACCATCAAAGATGTTTTAGAAAACATTAACCTGCCGAGCTTTCACTTGGATCAGATTTTGGTGCGACCAATTTATGTCATCCAAAGCATGCCGGCGTTTAAGATCCTAAACTTATTTAAAGATAAAAAGCAATACCTGGGTGTTGTAGTTGACGAATTTGGAAGTGTGCGTGGTATCATTACCTTACACGACCTCATTGAAGCCATCGTTGGCAACCTGCCTGATGAAGACGAAATCGATGAACAACACATTGTTAAAAGAGAAGACGGCACTTACCTAATTAATGGACGTACCCCCGTTTTTGAATTGAACCAATATTTCTCCCTACAGGTGATACAAGAAAATATTAACCATTATTCTACCGTTGCCGGATTTATGATGGATCACTTAAAAGCGATCCCTCATGCGGGTGATTTTATAGAAGTGGAAGGCTACCGCTTTGAAATCGTGGACATGGATGGGGTAAGGATTGACAAACTTTTAATGTCAATTGTAGAAACACCATCAATCATCGATATTTTTTAAGTCTATTCGCCTAAGGAGTTCGATACATGCCCTGCTGTTATGGTAAGGGCATTTCCACATCCCCACTTTATCTTCCCCTGCCATTATCGCGCCCAGTTCATCGCGACCCCAGAACCATTCTCCATGCACATCATCCAATAGTTGCACTTTCACATAATCCCAGGTATTTAATGAGGCCGTTAAAAAACGTTCTGCTCCGGTTTGTTCCCAGGCATTAAAAAACCCAATCATGGCCTCTGCCTGTACCCACCAGTGTTTCTCCTTCGTCAGCTGCTGCCTATCTGGCTCACGTTCATACCACAACGCGCCGTCGCCCCCAATACCCTCCAGTGCAGCCTCTGCCAGTTGAACAGCTATTTCTTTTATCTCGTTAATCAACGCCCTGTCTGCAGTTACCTCTGCTGCCTCCTGTAACAACCAGGAGGCTTCAATATCATGTCCATAAGAAACAAGCGAAGATTTCCTCACCCAGAATTCGTCAAAGAATAAGCCCAGGTGTTTTGTTTGCGGATCCAGTATACACCATTTAAAATCATGAATCAACTCCTGTAGCAGTACCTTTAAATCCTCATCAGGCCAAACCCGGTAAAGGTTTGTATAGGCCTCCAGGATGTGCAAATGAGTATTCATCGTTTTTCTCTCATTTGCATCCTTATGGCTAAGCCGTAAATCATCAAGTACTACCCATTCCCGATTAAAAGCTTCATCATAACCACCATTTTCCCGATCATGACTATACTTCACCAGGTCGTGGTATAAAGCCACCGCATGCTCCTTCGCCAATTCCAATCCCGAGGCCATGAAGTACTCTGTAAGGGCATAAATGGTAAAGGCTACCGCGTATATTTGTTTTTTTGTATCCTTTGGCTTACCCAAATGGTCTACACTCCAATACACGCCACCAAAGTCTTTATCTATAAAATGATCCGCCATATAATGGTAAGCCCGGTCGGCCAGGCTTAAATCCTCCGTGGCCTTTGCATTAAAGGCAGCAGAAAAAGCCCATAAGATCCTGGCATTTAACACCGCGCCTTTATCTGCACGCAATTCAACCTGGTTCTCCCCCGTTATTCGGCCTACAAACCCACCATGTATTTCATCAACCGTGTGCTGCGTCCAATAATCAAGAATATTTCCCAACTCCAGCCGCAGTTCTGCAGCATAGGTGGATAACCGCCCGTTCACCTCCATAGGTTATATCAGTTCTTTGTTTTTTGTCAGGTTGTTTATAATGTGCTGTACAGAACTAGCCGACTTAAACCCATCAGCGGGTGTGTGCATCACATAATCAATCAGCTGCTCCAGGGTACTGGTTGCTACATGCATCCTGGTATCTGAAGAAGCATAATAAATATAAACTTTTCCATCATCATCTTGTATCCATCCGTTGCAAAAAACCACATTAGACACATCACCAATTCTTTCCTCCCCTACCGGCGACAGAAAATAACCTGCAGGTTTATAAGTAACCTGCGTCAGGTTATCTAAGTCGGTCATAAATAGATACAATACATAGCGTAACCCAGCCGCTGTATACCTCACGCCATGGGCCAGGTGTAACCAGCCATGCATGGTTTTCAATGGCTCCGGACCTAATCCGTTTTTCGCCTCATATACAGTATGGTATCTTTTATTGTCAACCAGTGTCTCTTCCGTAATAACTGCTTGTTCCATACTTTCACAACGGCCATAACCAATACCTCCACCCGTTCCCGATTCAATAAAACCATCCTGAGGCCTGGTGTAAAATGCATATTGCCCATCTACAAACTCCGGATGTAACACTACGTTCCGCTGTTGGGGCGAATTTGTTTGTAAATCAGCCAGCCGCTCCCAGGTTTTCAGGTCCTTTGTTCGTACAATACCACACTGTGCAATGGCCATCGTCTGGTCGTGCGCCGGGGCAGCAGGATCTTTTCTTTCCGTACAAAATAACCCATAAATCCAGCCGTCCTCATGTGCAACCAAACGCATGTCATACACGTTCACATCCGGATCCGAGGTTTCTGGTAATACCACCGGACTATCCCAAAATTTAAAGTGATCAATGCCATTCGGACTTTCAGCTATGGCAAAGAATGACTTACGATCCACTCCCTCTACCCTTACCACCAACAAGTACTTCCCATGTAGCTTAATAGCCCCTGCATTAAAAGCTGCATTTATACCAATCCGCTCCATTAAATATGGATTATGCTCCGGATGGAAATCATAACGCCAGGCTAATGGCGTATGTGCAGCAGTAACAACGGGATTTTGGTAGCGTTTGAAAACACCATTACTCACCTCTATTTCTTTATTTTGCCTAGACAATAAGGCTTCGTGGGCACTCAGCATCTCTTGTTTCCTTAAGTTAAAATCTCTCATGATTAAAAAATATACTTAGTCTTCTAATTTATTCCACCAGGTTCTTTTCAGGATAACAACGATTACCGTGAGTATCATCAGCGTAATCCAGAGTGGGGTATGCATACTTAAAATAAAATACATAGGTAAAATGGTGAGGCATAATTGCCCGATAATACCCAACACAACGTTGAACATGTCTAATTTAAACCGCTTATTTGCCTGGAACGAAGGATCTTCCGCAACCACCAAGGCATGTACCGGTTGCCAGAAACCCCATGGTCTTACTGTTTTATAAAATGATTTTAATACGTCTTCATCTGTAGGTGGAGCTGCATAGGTGCCCACTAAGCAACCGCCTAAGGATAGTAAAAACAAGACCGGCCACCAGTATAGAGGCAATCCTGTAGTCACATAGGGCATCAGCAAGGCTGCAACAATCCCCACTGCCATTCCCCAAAAAAAACCATTGGCATTAAAACGCCACCAATACCATTTTAAACAGTTTGCAGCTACATAACCCCCATATAGACCTCCAACAATCCATTGCAGAATATCATTTACGTTAGTCGCAAAAAACCCAAGTCCGATGCCGATAAAAACCACCAGTACCCCAACAAGGTAATTCATAGACATAATTCGCTTTGTGTTGGCTTTAGGGTTGATATATTTCAAATAGATATCATTAATGATATAAGCCTGAGCGGCATTTAATGTTCCACTAAAAGTTCCCATAAAAGCCCCTAACAAACCGGTAAGCACTATACCCAGAATGCCTGTAGGCAGAAATTTATTGATGGTGGCTGGCAAGATCCTTTCAAAATCGGTCACCCCGTCTGGCCCTTTCAAATACAATTGATCATAATGCAACAACGCTAATACCGTAAGGCCAATCACCATGGAATACCTGATGGGCAACAATATGATGCTCACGAAACCCGTCATTTTACTTGCTTCTTTCGGACTCCGCGTACTCAACACTTTTTGCATGTCGTAATTTGGTGCCGGTCCGGCAAGAGATGCAAAAACGCCTTTCATGAGCATCATACCGAAAAATAAGCTAAACAGACTAAAACCATCATCTGCAATCTTTTTATTTGCATCTGCCGCCAGGGTAGTCCAGTCCAGATCCAGCCTCCATCCAAAAAATGGGTTATCCCAGCCGGCCGGTACATTCAACTGCTGGCCCTTCAGGTTGGTCATGGCAATTATCGCAATGGCAATACAGGCCACAATCATAATCCCGTATTTAATCATATCGCCTAACACGATACTGTGCAAACCACCAAGAATTGAATAAAACATGGCAAAAAGCGTAAAAATGATCCCATAAAAATGAGGAACATAAGCCACAGGAATATCAACAGGGACATAGCCTTTTACAATTTCCCATGGGATAAAAATTTCCATGAACTTCCCCAGTCCGATAAACCCATACGCCAGGAAACCAAAACAACTGAGGAGCGCAAAAGCAATCACCACCAGGTGTGAGGGGGTTACCCCTTTACCAGTTAAGCCAAACCTGGTTTGCAACCATTCTGCCCCAGTAGTGGCATTACTCCGCCGCAGCCACTTGCTCAGAAACATCATCATAAACACCTGGTTAAAAACAGGCCATAACCATGGGATCCAAATACTTTTTAAACCATAAACAAAACATAATGCCACCATCCACATCGTACCACTGATATCAAACATATCCGAAGCATCACTTAATCCCAATTTATACCAGGGTAAGGACTTTCCCCCTAAAAGGTAACTTTCATTATTTTGCTTTGCTTTTTTGCGATACCATAAGCCGATAAAAATCATGACGGCCAGGTACAACAGGAGAATGGAGATGTCAATAAGTTGTAAATTCATATTTGGTGGGGTAGTCATGACTTAGCCTAATAAGGCTATTTATTTCAACTAAATTATAGATCAATTTCACAGTATCGTAATACTATTTTAACTAATTCATAGCGAATAACTATTGCTTTTAATTAATTACATTTATCCTAACCATTTATACCTCACCTTCACAATGAACAACATTACCAAAGAGATCACGCCTTTAACGCAAAATGACTGCTTCACTATTTTTTCCAGGGTGAAGAAAGAATTTAACTTCCCGCTTCATTTTCATGAAGAATACGAACTCAACCTGATCATCAATGCAAAAGGTGCGAAAAGAATTGTAGGTGATAATGTGGAAGAAATTGAAGACATGGAACTGGTGTTGGTAGGCCCTAACCTTTCTCATGTGTGGCTTACCCATAATTGTAAAAGTGAAGAAATCAAAGAGGTGACCATCCAATGGCATAAGGACTTTTTTGATGAAAAAATCCTTAAAAGAAACCAGCTTAGTTTTATCCGAAGGATGTTTGACCGATCTACCAAAGGCATTCTATTTCCGCAGGAAACTGCCCAACTTGTATACAAAAGATTACTCGCCATAGACCAGATGCAGGGATTTGATTCTGTACTTGAGTTAATGAGCATTTTACATCAGCTATCAACTGCCAAGTCCACGCGGGTTTTATCAGATGCTACCTTTAACAACGATCAGGCATTAAACTACAACAGCCGCCGCATTGATAAAGCTTTTGAATATATGAATGCCAATTTCAACAAACCGGTATCCTTAAAAGACCTGGCTAAACTGGTAAACATGACTGAAGTTTCCTTCAGCCGTTTTATTAAACGACGCACAGGCAACACCTTTATCGACAGCCTTAACGAGATCAGGCTGGGTCATGCCACCAGGATGCTGATAGAAACCACACATTCCATTGCCGAAGTTTCCTTCAATTGCGGCTTCAATAACATCTCCAATTTCAACAGGTTTTTCAAGAAAAAGAAGAACTGTACGCCAAAGGAATTTAGGGAAAATTTCTCTGGAACAAGGGTTTTTATTTAACCCCTAATGCGGGTTCAGCTTTCTAAGTTCCGTCCTGATATACAGCCCTGCCGGCGATAAATCAGTGATAGGCCAGCTACCCTTTGCCGCCGCTCCCGTTTTTAACAAGCCAGTGGTCTCCTGTTTATCCGTAACATTCCAGTTTACCCAACTCAACTTATTCTTTTCCATCCAGTTCATCCATTTGGCAGTTTTCTCCCGGTCAAAAACCCCGTCGCCATTGGCTTCACCTACACCCCATTCGGTGACAAATAAAGGTAGCCCAAGGCTAATCGCTTCGTCGGCTTTTGCCATTAACCCTTCCTGGTGACTAGGCTGAGAAGCATAAAAGTGAAAAGAATAAGCTATATTTTTAAAACCATGTATAGGATCTTTTGCCGCTACATCAACATGTTGGTCCCATGACGGACTTCCCACTACAATAAGGTTTTCTTTATCATATTTACGAATCTCCGCTATTACCTCCTGCACATAATCTTTAATCACCTGCCATTCTATTTTTTCCGGCTCATTCCAGATTTCATAAATGACATGTGGTTTCCCCGCATATTTTTTGGCCATCTTGCTAAAAAATGCCTTTGCCTGCGGTAAGTTCCGGTCTGCATGGTGGTCATGCCAATCGATCAGCACATAGATGTTTTCTTTGATGGCCGCATCAATCGTTTTCACAATCAACTGCTCCTGCCCTTTAGGGTCCTTTAGGTAACCACTGTCGGGTTCTATAGCCATGGCCACCCTCAGCAGGTTAATATTAAAATCATCCTTTAACCACTTTACCACCTCCCGGTTATAATATTTACGTCCGCCCCAAATGCTCCATGATAAACTGATTCCCCTAAGTTGAGGTGCCTCATCATGTGCATTCACAATCTGTCCATCTTTTACCTTCAATGCACCGTGTAAGGCTACTGCATTTTTTTTCTCCTGAGCAGTAGTATCAAATGAGCCAGCAATCAGCAAAACCAGGAACATTATACAGAATACTTTTTTAGTATACTTCATCAATATCAATTTAGCAGATATAAAACCAGTCTGAGTTGCCGTAACCCCCTCCCGCATCGCCGGTAAGGAGTAAACTAAAGCCCCCCTTAATCCAAAAAGTAAGGTAATTATATTCGGGCATTTTAACAATAATATTCCAGTTGGCAAATCTATCGACACTTCAGTTCCCTTTATGATAACCCGCTTTAAAAGGTTTAGTACCCGATTTGGCTAATGTAGGAGCATGTCCTTTATTCTCTTCTTCCGGAATGGTTAATACAAGCAGTATTATTATTCCTAAATAAAGGCTACATCAACTGATAAGTAGCAAATAACCACCTGTCCCTTTATTAACCTTTGCTTAGGCATCTCTAGGGGGTCGCTTCGTCTGTGGGCGACAAGAGGGCGAAGCAAGGGCGACGAGAGGGCGAAGCAACCCCCTAGAGACCCCCCAACAATCCAAAAGCAATCTGTAGCTTTTCTTAAACGCAAACAATCATTCACCTTGTTTTCTGCTGAAACGGCGTGCTGGTTCCTATTCTACAAATTTTTTTCCTGTTGGTCGAGTGTTTACAGACTTTGGTCGTTTGGCCCCCTGCCCTTGTCTAATAGCCCGTTTTCTGCTGAAACGTATCGGCCATGCTCACGTCTTATTATCAAAGATTTAAGAAAAAAACATAACCGTTATAACCCTCAAAAAATTAGAAATCATGAAAACAACTATTAAAAACCTTATCGCTGCCGGCATCACCGCCACTGTATTATTAGGAAGTACCATTGCTGCAAAAGCTGATGTTTCGCCAACAAAAAGCACTGTATTATCGTCCATTAAAAACATCAATAAAATTTCCCTTTCCGGAAACGTGGAATTGATCTTGATTCAGGATACGGAAGAAAGTGTGAAAGTGTATAACGACTACTATGCCAGTAACGCATTGGTACAACATGAACAAGGACAATTGCGCATCAGTTCTTTTGGTAAAGAAAAATTAACTGTGGTGGCCCGCGTTAAGAATCTGTCTGCACTTTCAGTTGCCGATCAAAGTACAGTTAAAACCTATGGTAAATTCGACTTGTTAAGTTTTAGCATTGCTTTAAAAGACCAGGCTAAAGCAGATATCGATGTTAATGTAGTCAGTGTTAATACTGACATCAGCGGGGAAGCAAGCTTAAACCTGAGCGGCAAAAGTGACGAACATTACGCCAGCAGCGCGGCTACTAAGGGCTGCAGGTTTGCAATAGCACCCGGAAAAGATGATAAAACCGTATTAGAATTTATCGAATTTGCCATCAACAAGAAATAGGGTTAGGTTAGGTTTAGGTGGAGGCTGTTCTTGCGAACAGCCTTTTTTGTTATATAACTTTTTGATAGAAAAATCTATTCTAGAAATTGGCATTTATGGTTAAACAGCCGAAGGATCTTGATCCAGACCAACCACTTTCCCTATAATAATCATGGCGGGATAAGTAAGGCCTGCAGCTGCTGAAGCCGACTTCAGGTCTTTTACGGCACAAATGACTTTCTTTTGCTGGGGAAGAGAGGCGTGCATGATGATAGCTGCAGGCATTTCACCTAGGGCAGACTGCTGATAAATTTCTGAAATTTCATCAAGTTTTTTCATGCCCATATAAATGACCACCGTTGCAGCACTCTGGATGGCACATCGCAGATCGCGGGAAAGACTACCATCCTTTTTAGTGCCGGTAATGACCCACATACTTTCACTTACCCCACGATGGGTTAATGGAATATCACTAAAACCACTGGCCTGCATGCTGCTGATGCCGGGAATGTAATGGGTTTGGATACCCTGTTTCCTTGCAAAAAGAACTTCCTCAAAACCTCTTCCAAAGATAAATGGATCCCCACCCTTTAAACGGACCACCACTTGATGACTATTGGTATATTGTTTGATTAATTCATGAATGGATTCCTGTGGTGTATAAGTTCCATAAGGCTGCTTCCCTACGTAGACCATTTCACAATGCGCTGGCGCAAGATCGAGCAGCTCGCGATTTATTAAGTTGTCGTAAAGTATAACATCAGCACGTTTTAATACATGATATGCTTTTAAAGTGATTAATTCAGGATCACCAGGCCCACCGCCCATCACGAATAAGCCATTATCTTCTGTTTTCTCCGACATAACACTTGTATTTATTCTGTTATTTCAAAAATCAGTAATATATATGACATATTTACTAAAAAATATATCTTAAATCATATTTAATAGGAAATAAATAAACAAAAAACACAAAATAAACGACATAAATCAGAACAACCAAAGTATTACCCATGAGTAAGCAGCTCCAAACCTGCTTCGTTGGTGATTTGTATATTCTTCCCCTTAATTAAAATAAGATTTTCTGACACAATATCATTTAATGTTCGAAATACAGTTTCATAAGTAGCTCCGGCATAAGCCGCTAAGTCCTGCCTACTTAGTTCTACATTGATAAACCCATGTTCGTCTAATCCGAATTGCACCTGCAAATTGATTAAGGCCACTGCCAGACGGTTTTTAACTGGCATTAGTGCCAGGTTACGCATTTTCCGCTCTGAGCTTTGCAGTTCTTCTGCATAAAATAAGAGCAGGTTATACATAAAATCGGCATTTACCTTTAGGGTGGTTTTAAAGAAGTCAAGCGGAATAAAACACAGCTCGGTTTTTTCAAGTGCTGTGGCTGATATAGGATATACGCCACTATCACTTCCCAAACCGCGGTGGCCAAAGATCTTGCCTGCATTAGCAAAACGAAGGATCAGCTCTTTATCGCCCCATTTTTTATGAACTTTTACGTTTCCTGAGGTAACAAAAAATACGCCGTTAACCGGGTCGCCTTCTGCAATAATTTGCTCTCCGCGTTTAACCACAAAGTTTTTCTTGTGCGCTGCAATAACTGGCTTCCATTCCGTTAGGGTCATGCGGCACATGAGGCAGCTTCGCATATCACAACTTGGGCTTTTTTTCATTATATATTTATTGGTTTTTTATAGGTGATGAAGCGATCAGGAGCAATATTGATAACGATATATAAAGTTTGCCCTGATGGTTTCATTGTATTTTATTGTTTTTTATAGGTAATGAAGCGATCAGGGGTGAAATTAAACAAAAAAGCCACTCCGGGGAGTGGCTTTTACTTGAAATATTTTTGGCTATTTAGCAGTATAGAACTTGTACACCGTAACAGACTTATAATCCTGCCCTGGCCTTAATACTGTAGAGGGAAAGTTTTTTTGATTAGGAGAATCTGGAAAGTGTTGTGTTTCTAAGCATATGGCCGAGCGGTAGCCATAGCGTTGACCACCTTTACCATCTGCCGTTTTTCCTGTCATAAAATTACCACTGTAAAACTGTACCCCAGGCTCCTCAGTTAATACATCCATGTATATTCCTGATTTAGGACTATGTAATGTTGCCGCCAGGCGCAAGCCTTTAGCATCGCTCAGTACAAAGTTATGGTCGTAACCACCGCCTCTTTTCAGTTGCTCATGGTCTTCATTAATGCGGGCACCAATCAGCATAGGTTTGTTAAAGTCGAACGGTGTACCACTTACCGGCTCCAGTTTGCCAGTTGGGATCAAAGTAGCATCTACAGGTGTATAAGCAGCTGCATGGATGGTTAGCATGTGATCGGTAATAATCGTGTCGCCGGCACCGCTTAGGTTAAAATAGGCATGGTTAGTTAAATTTAATACTGTTGGTTTATCGGTAGTGGCATGATAACTTATTTTCAACTCATTGGCTGCCGTTAAATCATAGACCACTTTCACGTTTAAATTACCCGGGTAACCCGCTTCGCCATCTTTGGCCAGGTAAGATAACTCCAGCGTATGGTCATTGACTTGTTTAGCATCCCATACTTTATCATAAAAACCATCAACCCCACCATGTAAGGTGTTCTGGCCGTCGTTAACCTGCAGGTTATATTCTTTGTTATCGAGGGTAAATTTTCCCTTGGCAATGCGGTTTGCATAACGACCAACCAGGGCGCCGTAGAAGGATTCATCCTTGGTTTGGTAACCGGCTAAGCTATCGTGGCCCAATACCACATCAACAAGTTGATCCTGGTTATTTTTAACCATGAGCGAAACAATACGACCACCGTAATTGGTGATAGCCGCTTGGGAGCCATTAGCATTTTTAAGTACAAAAAGTTTGGTTTCTTTACCATCCACCTGACGGTTAAAGCCCTCTACCTGGGGAAGTACAGCTTGTTTCATCTCAACAGCATTTTTGGCTTCTCCATCACCTGTCTTCGCTGTCTGGTTACAGCCTGTAAAGACACCAACGGAAGCCATCATTAAAAGTATTATTTTAAGGTCTTTATTCATAACGAATGTTTATTTGGTTAATTTTGAACTAATTTAGAAAAATTATATTAAACGTCGAATTAACAATTAATAATTAATGCTAAATTTGATGGTTTCCACATGACCATTAACGATACGGGATTAGTAGCTACATAAATGACAGGGTATACAGAACAACACAAGATGCTTATTGCAGTAGATTGTATCATATTTGGTTTTGACGGAGAAATACTGAAAATTCTATTGATCAAAAGAGGGTTTGAACCAGAAAAAGACAAATGGAGTTTAATGGGTGGATTTGTGAAACAAGGCGAAGGAATTGATGAGGCTGCACAACATATCCTTACCTCACTTACCGGCTTGAGCGGCGTTTACCTGGAACAACTCCATGCCTTTGGGGGCCCTGACCGCGACCCGGTGGAACGAACCGTATCCATCGCTTATTTTGCATTAATCGATATACATAAGTACGAAAAACAGCTGAATGAGCAATTCCATGCAGAATGGTTTCCTATTAAAGAAAAACCGGCATTAATATTTGACCACGACCACATGGTGGAAACGGCAAAAACCTATATCAGAAATAAAGCAGCACATAACCCTCTTCTTTTTGAATTACTGCCAAAGAAATTTACGATTCCACAAGTTCAGAATCTATATGAAGGCATTTATAATATTCAGATTGACAACCGGAACTTTATTAGAAAACTAACCGCAGCCGGATTACTAATAAAACTTGCAGAAAAAGACAAATCTAATTCTAAAAAAGGAGCTTTCTATTTTAAATTGGATAGGAAAAAATATAAAACAAATTTCCCTAACTTGTTGAGCTTTATACCGAAGACGAGCAAAATAAAATAATTTGTATCGGATCAATTACATAAAAAACCTTAAAATATTTCTTTTAATAAACAAATAAACGTTAATTAGACGTTTATTTGTTTTATGGAAAAAGGTCAATATGTTATTGGAATAGATTACGGCTCCGATTCAGTGAGGTCGGTACTCGTCAACACCCGGAATGGAGAAGAAGTTGCTTCTTCGGTTTTTAACTATCCCCGATGGGGAAAAGGGCACTACTGTGACTCCGCAAACAACCAGTTTAGGCAACATCCCCTTGATTATATAGAAGGGCTTACCGCAACCATAAAAGATTGCCTGGCCAAAGCACCTGGTATTGATGCTAACGACATTAAGGCCATTGCCGTTGATACCACCGGCTCTACCCCTGTTGCGGTAAACGAAGCTGGTATTCCCTTAGCACTTCTTCCTGAATTTGAAGCCAACCCTAATGCCATGTTCGTGTTATGGAAAGACCATACAGCGGTTAAAGAAGCGGCGCAGATTAATGCACATGCAGCTACGCAAACACATAACTACCTGCAGTATTGTGGCGGCATTTACTCCTCTGAGTGGTATTGGGCAAAGTTACTGCATGTATTGCGGGAAGATGAGCAGGTGCGTGAGGCTTGTTACTCCTGGGTAGAACACTGCGACTGGATTCCTTTTCTGCTAACCGGTGCTACACATATTGAAACCATGAAACGTAGCCGCTGTGCGGCGGGACATAAAGCCTTATGGGCAGAGGAATTTGGTGGATTACCACCTAATGAATTCTTTAGTTCTTTGGACCCCATTCTGGATGGCTTTACGTCAAGGCTATTTACTGAAACCTATACGTCTGATGTATCGGCTGGAAACTTAAGTGCGGAATGGGCAGAGAAATTAGGCTTAAGCACAGAAGTGAAAATTGGTGTCGGTGCTTTTGATGCACATATGGGCGCGGTAGGCGGACAGATAGAACCCTATTACCTGAGCAAGGTGATGGGCACTTCTACCTGCGATATTCTGGTGGCACCCACCACAGACATTCATGGTAAGCTGATTAAAGGAATTTGCGGACAAGTGAATGGTTCGGTGATTCCGGGAATGGTTGGACTAGAAGCCGGGCAATCTGCCTTTGGCGATACTTATGCCTGGTTTAAGCAAATTCTGGCCTGGCCGTTAAATCAGCTGCTGGAAGAGTCGGCCATTATTGATGCTCCTACTGCCGCAGCATTGAAAGAAGAAATTTTAAGTAAAATTATACCTACACTAAGTAAAAAAGCAGCATTGTTACCTCAGCAGCTGGATGACGAAGTGGCTATCGACTGGTTTAATGGCAGGCGGACACCAGATGCCAACCAGGAGCTGAAAGGTGCCTTTTTGAACCTTGATTTAGGTAGCGACGCCCCTCGCCTGTTCAGGGCATTGGCAGAAGCAACCTGTTTTGGCGCAAAGAATATTGTAAACCGTTTTATAGCGCAAGGCATTCCTGTAAAAGGACTCATTGGTATTGGTGGTGTGGCTAAGAAATCGCCTTATATTATGCAGATGATGGCCGATGTGTTAAACATGCCGATCCGTATTCACCAGTTTGAACATACTTGTGCCCTGGGTGCAGCGATGTTTGCCTCTGTGGTGGCAGACATATACCCTACGGTAGAAGAAGCTATGGCTGGCATGGGTAGCGGCTTTGATGCAGAATACTTGCCAGTACCAGAAAACGTAGCCTTTTATGAGCAACGCTATCCACTGTATAGCTCGCTGGGTAAATACATTGAAGAAAACTAAGATCATGAAAACCTATCAGGATATTAAAGAACAGGCTTATAAAGCCAACATGGAACTTCCGGAGCTTGGGCTGGTGCTTTTTACTTTCGGTAATGCCAGTGCAGCAGACCATAATCAAGGTGTTTTCGCCATTAAACCTAGTGGTGTTCCTTACAAACAATTAACCGTAGACAACATGGTTATTGTTGATTTCGACGGAAAAACGGTGGAAGGTAATATGAGACCATCGTCAGACACCTTAACTCATGCTGTATTATACAAAAACTGGGCAGAAGTTGGTGGCATTGTGCATACGCATTCTACTTATGGAACAGCCTGGGCACAAGCTTTACGGGCGATCCCTTTATATGGGACGACACATGCAGATCATACGACAGCAAATATCCCCTGTGCCCCACCCATGAGCGATGATAAAATTGCCGGAAATTATGAATATGAAACCGGCTTTCAAATAATAGAACACCTTAAAGAATTGAATTTAAGTTACCAGGAAATGGAAATGATTCTAGTGGGCAACCATGCGCCTTTTACCTGGGGAAAAACAGCTGAAAAAGCGGTTTACAACAGTGCGGTATTAGAAGAACTGGCAAAAATGGCATTGTTAACCGAACAGGTGCAGCCTGCAGTTTTGCCAATGAAAGACGCCCTGATTAATAAACATTACGAAAGAAAACACGGTAAGAACGCTTACTACGGACAATAAAACTCAACTATGACAACAGACCTAAAACAACTAGAAGCCTGGTTTATTACCGGTAGCCAGCATTTGTATGGCGAAGAAA
Source organism: Pedobacter sp. CAN_A7 (assembly GCF_015752175.1). Taxonomy (NCBI): domain Bacteria; kingdom Pseudomonadati; phylum Bacteroidota; class Sphingobacteriia; order Sphingobacteriales; family Sphingobacteriaceae; genus Pedobacter; species Pedobacter sp. CAN_A7. The sequence continues at coordinate 370,380 of NZ_JADOUW010000004.1, forward strand.
CCTTAAGAAGTGTTGCAGAACATTCTACACAAATTGCACAAGCCTTGAATGACTCGCCAGCTATCCCGGTGAGAATTGTGTTTAAACCGGTAGTGAAAACAGCAGAAGAAATTTACCAGGTATTTCAGGATGCCAATGTTACTGCAAATTGCATTGGGGTAATTACCTGGATGCATACTTTTTCGCCAGCAAAGATGTGGATCAATGGTTTAAAGATTTTACAAAAACCAATGGCACATTTACATACGCAGTTTAACCGCGACATTCCATGGAGCACCATGGATATGGATTTCATGAACCTTAACCAGAGTGCACATGGCGACCGGGAGTTTGGTTTCATCATGTCAAGAATGCGCATGAATAGAAAAGTAATTGCCGGACATTGGGAAGACCCACAGGTTCGCGAGAGCTTAAACACATGGATCCGTGCTGCAGCAGGCTGGCATGATATGCAGGGCGCTAAATTTGCCCGTTTTGGTGATAACATGAGAAATGTTGCGGTAACCGAAGGTGACAAAGTAGAAGCGGAAATCAAGTTTGGTTATTCGGTAAACACCTACGGCATTGGTGACCTGGTACAGGTGATTAACCAAAGTCTGGACAGCGAAGTAGACCAATTGGTAAAGGAATATAACGACCAATACCTAATGGCAGAAACCCTGCGGGTGGGTGGAAGCCAGCACCAATCCTTAAGAGAAGCAGCAAAAATTGAACTCGGCTTACGCAACTTTCTGGAAGCAGGTAATTTTAAAGGTTTTACGGATACATTTGAGGATTTACATGGCATGTTGCAATTGCCAGGTATCGCGGTACAGCGCCTGATGAATGCAGGTTATGGTTTTGCGGGTGAAGGCGATTGGAAAACAGCTGCTTTGGTACGCACGATGAAAGTAATGGGAACTGGTTTAGTCGGTGGCAATGCTTTTATGGAAGATTATACCTATCATTTTGAGCCTGGCAACTCCTTTGTTTTAGGATCGCACATGCTGGAAGTTGATGAAGCGATTGCCAGTGGACCGATACGTTGTGAGATCCACCCTTTAGGAATTGGCGGCAAAGCTGATCCGGTACGTTTGGTTTTCAATGCGGCATCTGGACCAGCCTTAAATGCATCTGTCATTGACATGGGCAATAGATTCCGTCTATTAGTGAACATGGTTGATGGTGTGGAAGCTACACCCAAACTGCCTAAATTACCTGTTGCCCGCGTGATGTGGAAACCGCAGCCGGATATGAAAAACGGATGTGCCGCCTGGATTTATGCTGGTGGTGCCCACCATACCTGCTACAGCCAAAACCTAACAGCCGAACATTTAAGTGATTTTGCGAACATTGCAGGAATAGAATATGTAACCATAGACAACGATACCAAAATTAACCAGTTCCGTAACGAGCTGCAATGGAATGAAGCTTATTACCAAAATAATAAACATTAGTTCTAAATTAACCTAAACCAAATACTAAACTATATGAGCAATAATTTAGCTACTACCGATTATGTAGTCATACTCTTGTACTTCATCATCGTGTCCACCTATGGATATTCTATTTATAGAAAGAGGAAAAAGGACGAACACGATGCTAAAGCATTCTTCCTGGCGGAAGGCACCTTAACGTGGTGGGCCATTGGCGCCTCCCTTATCGCATCGAATATTAGTGCCGAGCAATTTATCGGCATGAGTGGTGAAGGTTTCTTCCTGGGTATTGCCGTGGCGGCCTACGAATGGATTGCCGCCATCGCCCTGATTATTGTGGCGGTGTGGTTTATTCCAGTGTACTTAAAGAACAAGATTTACACCATGCCTCAGTTTCTCAAGACCCGATATAATGAGTCGGTAGCCCTGATCATGGCCGTATTTTGGCTTTTTCTTTACATTTTTGTGAACCTGACATCCATCCTTTATTTGGGAGCCGTAGCGATAAACGGATTGACTGGCGGGGATTACCTGCATTTGATTATGATTGGTCTCGCTGTATTTGCCCTGGTGATTTCCTTAGGTGGAATGAAGGTAGTAGCCTATACAGATGTGATTCAGGTAGCTATTTTAATATTTGGTGGTTTAGTGACTACCTATATTGCTTTAACGGTGGTGGGTGAAAAGTTTGGTGTAGGTGCAGATGCAATTGCCGGTTTTAAGGTATTAATGGAACAGGCACCGGAGCATTTTAAAATGATTATTCCTAAACCAACGGAAACCTCTACCCAGACGGAGATTAGCAAATACCTTACCTTTCCCGGACTGGCTTCTTATGCTGCGGGGATCTGGATTATTAACCTTAACTATTGGGGCTGTAATCAATACATTACGCAACGTGCACTGGGTGCAGATTTACACACCGCACGTACCGGTATTTTATTTGCCGGTATCTTAAAGTTGTTCATGCCATTAATCGTAATGTTACCAGGTATTGCGGCTTTCGTGCTTTATGAAAACGGGCACTTACCTCAATTGGTTGGGGGAAAAGATGGTGCTTATTCTGCTGTACTTACTTTCTTGCCAACAGGACTAAAAGGTTTGTCTATCGCAGCATTGACGGCAGCTATTGTGGCTTCCCTGGCTGGGAAGGTAAATAGTGTTTCAACTATTTTTACCCTGGATATCTATTCTAAATACTTTAAGCAGAATGCAGAACAGCGCGACCTGGTACTCATTGGCCGTTTAACAGTTTTCCTTGCCCTGGTATTAGCAGTAATGTTTACCTGGAACGATTTATTAGGTATTGGTGGCGTGGGTGGTTTTACTTACATCCAGAAATATACCGGTTTTATTAGTCCGGGTGTATTTGCCATGTTCTTTTTGGGTATGTTCTGGAAGCGAACCACTGGTTTGGCAGCTATAGTAGGTGTAATTGCCGGCTTCCTGCTTTCAGTATTCTTTAATGAATTTGCACCTGCTTTAATGGGGCATGACACGTTCCTATATACAGCTTATCCGAATGGGAATGGTGGTTATGAAATTCCTTTCCACATTTGTATGGGATTATCATTCGCCTTTACCATGTTAATCATGATTGCGATAAGTTTTGGTGGTCCTAAAGTGAATCCAAAAGCTTTTGAATTGGATGCAGAGATGTTTAAGGTTAAACCATCTACAGTGGTATTGATTATTATTACACTCTTAATCATTGCGGCCTTATACGTTAAGTTCTGGTAGCCGCATACGTTAAGTTGTGGTAGCATAAAAAAGGCTACAGCGTCGAATGATGCTGTAGCCTTTTTTATTAATTACTTCAATCCAATCCGTATCATGGTGAATGAATAAGGCTTTAAACGAAGTGGAATACGGTTGCCTTTTACCGATAAATTACTTTGCTTAGGACTTACATTGATTGCATTTTCAAAAGAGTTTTCTGCGTTTATGGTCGAACTGCTTAATAGGGTCATTGAACCTTTGGAAGCCAATTTTTTACCACCCTGCACATTAATATCACGGGTCTTTTCAGCGCTTGAAACATTGATGATTTTAATAATCATTTCTTGTGTTGCCTGGTCGATCACTGCGGAAGCATACACGCTATCCTGTCCGGAAATGATTTTATTGTCTTCTAGTATGCTGATGACATTGGTACCCTTATTTAGTGAATACAATTTTTGCACATAATAACTAGGTGTACCATATACATTTAGGTTATCCACCCATATTAAATCAGGTGTCCATTGCCAGCCATCGGCATGAGCAAACAAAGGTGCATAAGAAGCCATATTGACAACGGCTGCATTTCTTTCTATACCGGTCAAAAATGCTGCTTCAGCAAGTGCACATTCCCAATTGCTTCGGTTGCCTTTGGTAACACCCGCGCTATGTGCTGCATATTCCCCGGCAAACACTTTAGAACCATTTCGGTCGTAATTGTCATAACGGTTAGCATTTTCAAGGAACCATTTTGGCGAACGGTAATAGTGTTCATCAATGATATCCGTATTTGCTTTTCGTAAAGCGTTATTTAACAGATCGAAACGTTCGCCTACAGGATCTGTTCCTGAGCTGGCAACAAGTTTAATTTCGGGATGTTTTGCTTTTAAAGCTTCAGTGAAAAGAGCGAGGCGCTCCAGGTATTGTGGACCCCAGTTTTCATTTCCTATACCCATTTTTTTCAAGTTGAAAGGCGCTGGGTGGCCCATATCTGCACGGACTTTCCCCCATGGGGTTTCTACACTTCCATTAGCAAATTCTATTAAATCAAGCGCATCCTGAATATATGGACCAAGATCTTCCAGTTCTACTAATTCAGCAGTGTTAAATTGACAGGCCATTCCGCAATTTAGAATAGGTAAAGCTTCTGCCCCAATGTCTTCTGCCATTTGAAAATACTCAAAAAATCCTAAACCAAAAGTCTGGTAATAATCTGGCGTTGGTCTATGCGCAAACTCTGTATTCCACCGATTAATCAATAATTCGCGGTCTTCGAAAGGACCTACGGTTTTTTTCCATTGGTAACGGGAGGAAAGATCATGACCTTCTACAATACAGCCACCAGGAAAACGGACAAAACCTGGCTTCATATCTGCAAGCATCTGTACCATATCGGCACGAAGGCCTCCCTTTCTATTTTTCCAGGTATCGCCTGGAAATAAGGACATCATATCGAGGTCAATTTGGCCTGAACCTTCAAACCACATGCGGAACTTTGCTTTTAACACCGTTTCATCGGCCTTAAAACTTACTGTTCCCTTATTCCATTTGTTACTACTATTTACGGGATTAACCACGCCTGATCCGATCACCTTTCCAGTTGAATCAATCAGCTCCACATGAAGTTTCACCTGAGCACCTGTTTGTCTGTAAAGCACAGAGAAATCATAATTTAAGCCTTTTTTAACCCCTATGCCTCTGAAGCCTTCGTTTGTTAAATTCAGGTCTTCCTGTGTGTTGCCTCTTGACGTCACACGCAAATATCTTGGATTCTTTTCTTTGCTATCATTACGGTTAAGCACCAGGAGGTCACCCTCCTGATATTTCTTTCCATTCCTGGCCCACCCCATTAAGGGTTTATAAAACTCAAAAGACCGGTTTTTGATTAATTCGGCATAGATACCACCATCAGCACCCATATTAATATCTTCAAAGAAAACACCCCACATTTCGGGTTGTACTGCAGCAATCAGTTTATCGGGATTGACATCTATTGTCGTTGCTTTTTGTGCCATTACCTTAACCTGCGTAAAAACCAGTAGGGCGATTATTGTTAGTGTAATTTGTTTCATTTTCATTTTTTTTCCTAAGTAGTCCTAATAATTCGTTTCATGGTAACATCTGATTTATAAATAACCTTATGCATACCAATCGCCTGATGGGTTATTTAAGTGCGAGTACAACTAAAGAGAAGGGTGGAATGATTACTTTTAATTTTCCGCCTTTCAATTTTGCCTGGGTAAAAGTTGAAGGTTTAACACGTTCAGGCTGATCAAAAGTATTGTGATCATCTACCTTTTTAGAAGTTAGGATTCTGCCGGTTACGTTTTTATATTCCTGACCGGTGATGTCGATTTCTATTTCTTCGCTTTTAGAGGAGTGAATATTAACCAGAGAAACGTGGGTTAGACCTGCAGTACTTTTTGAGGCAGACACAGAAACGGCCGGTAATTTTTCTTTACCAAATACATAGTCAGAAGTTTTCACTTCCACAGGAATTAAAGTAGCATCCTGGTGCACTTTGTACATTTCCATCACATGGTAGGTGGGTGTAAGCAGCATTTTTTCTTTATCTGTTAAGATTACAGCTTGTAATACATTTACACATTGCGCTAAATTGGCAATTTTAACGCGATCACTGTGGTTATTAAAGATATTTAAGGTAGCACCTGCAATCATGGCATCGCGCATGGTATTCTGCTGATATAAGAATCCAGGGTTAGTTCCCTGCTCCACATCAAACCAGCCACCCCATTCATCAACAACCAGGTCTATCTTTTTATTAGGATCATATTTATCCATGATGGCTGTATGTTTGATAATAAGTTCATCCATACGTAAAGCGGTTTTCATGGTTTCGAAGTATTCCTGCTCAGAATAACCAGTGGCAGGACCTTTCTTTTCCCAGGTTGGGAAAGAGTAATGATGTAGCGCAATACCATCTAACATGCGCAATGGAATGCCTTTCATCAAAGTTTCTGTCCAGTGATAATCGTCAACATTAGCACCCGACGCTACTTTATACAAATTCTGCCCCTCCATAAAGGTGGCAAAGCGGCGGTATTCGCCAACATAGTACTCAGGTGTCATATTGCCTCCACAGCCCCAGGCCTCGTTACCGACACCCCAGAATTTCACATTCCAAGGTTTTTCCTGTCCGTTTTTAACACGCAGGTCTGACATTGGACTTTTTCCTTCAAAATTTACGTATTGTACCCAATCTGCAAGCTCCTGAACAGTACCACTACCGGTATTGCCGGCAAGATATGGCTCCGTACCCAAAAGCTTACATAGGTTTAAAAAGTCGTGAGTTCCGAAACTATTGTCTTCAGTAACCCCACCCCACATGGTATTAACGATAGATGGACGATTAATCTTTGTGCCAACCCCATCTCTCCAATGGTAACGATCGGCAAAACAACCACCTGGCCAGCGAAGATTAGGGATATTCAGGTTCTTTAAAGCAGCAACAATGTCATTTCTAACACCGTCGGTGTGGGGAATTTTTGAATCTTCGCCAACATAGAACCCATCATAAATGCTCCGCCCAAGGTGTTCGGCAAAGTGGCCATAAATGTGTTTACTAATTTGATTGGATGGCTTATCTGCACGTAAAGCGACAACCGTTTGTTGTGCAAACAGCGAAGTGGTTGCAAAAACGCTTAATAGACAAACCAAAGTAATTTTTGGTAAGGTTTTTTTGAACTTCATCATTATTGGGTCTAGGTTAAATTGATGAACCTGCCGGTTTATTGACCGCCAGGTTTATGGTTAATTTGTTTAGTTACGTGATATTTTAGGCTTGACATTTAGTTTCTGATAAGGGCATGGTAAGATTAAGCGTAATCTGTTCACAAGCTAATAGGCCTGCGTTGTTTACTTATGATCAGGTTATATTTGGTTAAAATAATACTAGCTATTTTGGGTTATCAAACTAATGTAGCAATAATATTTTAAATGTCAATTTAACATTTAAAATATCATTTTCAAGTTTTATAAAACGATCTCACGTGGCAAAAAAAGCAAATACACATTATTTAAATTCTAACACCTGGTTTAAAAAGGCAATGTATATGCAGGCACAAAATTCGGTAAACAATATTAGCGGAATGGAGTAGATTCAAATTTGTAATGGGTTCACCACATTCAGACACATGGCCTCGTTTTAATGACCTGAAAATAATCAAACCTGTTACCCTGTGAATGACTATACACGTGTAAAGAAGATGTAAATCTAGCGGCGCATTTATAACATTAATCAATTTACTTAGCAATTTGGCATGGCTTAATAGGCTTGGAAAGCCCTTTTAGAGGGGTGTAAAATTATTCAACACCCTTTTCCCACATTTTCACAAGGCAATACACAATCCTCAAAGCCAGCAACAATCAGGTAAAAAAGTTTGTTATTTTCGAACTAACAAACACCATCATCCGTCTACCCGATTAAACAAAAAACTAGCTTCAAAAAACTGATTTACTGTAAGTAAAATGGCGAAGCTATGCCAGGAACATCTAGCTTAAGCATACAACTAACCTTATAAAGCATATGAACAAAAGAACAAACCTTATGGTATTGCTCATCACAATACTTTTCTGTTCCTGTGGGAGCTACCAAGACATCCCTTACTTTCAGGATCTTAAGACATCTGGACCATCAGAAGAACGTGTAGGCAACTACTCCCCACTCACGATACAGCCTGATGATATTTTGGGAATCAATGTAAACAGTAGAAACCCAGAGTCGTCGTCCATATTTAACAACAACATTAGCAGGGTAAATGGGGTGACCGCATCAACACCACAGGATGTACCAGCTACAGGTTATAAAGTTGATGGTGAAGGCTATATACACTTACCCTTAATTGGAAAACATAAAGCCTCAGGGATGACCGTTGCCGCGTTGAGGGAACAGCTAAACAACCTGATGTTAACGTATTACAAAGATCCTGTGGTGAATATCTGGATCCTGAATTTCAAAGTATCTGTTTATGGAGACGTACTCAGACCGAACATCTACACCTTACAAAATGAGCGGACAACCATCACTCAGGCTTTAAGTTTGGCTGGAGACCTAAACATTACCGCCATGCGTAAAAGAATATTTCTCATCCGAGAAGAGAACGGTAACAGGAAATATATCCCTATTGACCTGACTTCAAAAAAGTTATTTCAATCGCCCTATTATTATTTAAGGAATAACGATGAAATCTATGTTCAACCTGACCGGACTAAATATGCAACGGTAGACCGTGGTTATAGAACAGCCACCTTAGTACTTTCGGGACTTTCAATTATTGCTATTGTGTTATCAAATTTATACAGATAAACCATGAACTTACATATCAACCGCTTTCTATATTATTGGCCCCTCTTCTTAATTACCTTATTGGTATCTGTGGGATTAGCCTATTTATATGTTCGGGCTCAAAACCCCAGTTATGAGATAAAGGCTACTCTTTTAATCCAGGATGAGAAAAAATCACCTGATCAGCAATCTGCGCTAAAAGAATTAAACCTATCAAACTCTACCAAAATCATTGAGAATGAGATCGAAATACTAAAATCTAACGCCCTTATATCCAGGGTAGTTGACGATCTTGACTTAGCGGTCATTTATACAATGGATGATAAACTTCGTAAAGAGGATTTATACAATACAACACCGGTGAAGTTCACCCTGCTGCAAGCAAACAAAAACTTCGAACCAGAGGAGTTAAACATCACGATAAAAGACCAAAATACCTTCCTGCTATCTACAAGTGAGGATAGCGAACAAGAATATTCTTTTGATAAGACATTCAGAAATAAATTTGGCACCTGGAGGTTAAGTCCAAACAGCAATATCGATCAATTTGCGGGCGCACCTATACACATCAAGGTAAACAATCCTCAGCAAACAGCGATTCTTTATCAAAAAAAGATTGATGTAAGCCTGCTGAATAAATTGTCAACTGCCGTTGTTATCAGCATCATAGAACAGCACCCGCAACGTGGAATAGATGTTTTAAACCAGCTCATCTTAAGTTATAATGAAGCCGCAAAGACGCAAAAGAATGAGGAGACTAAAAGTACGATCAATTTTATTGATCAAAGGCTCACAGCCCTCTCTGAAGAACTAACAGAAGCCGAAAAAGGAATTGAAGGCTTTAAAAGTAGTCGTGGAATAACTGACATTAGTGCCGATTCAAAGATCAGCCTGGAAAATATGCAGGCCAATGATAAAACGCTTAATGAAGTGAACGTCAAAATTAGTGTAATAGAAGGGATCGAAGATTACATTAATGCCAACCAGAATACAGGTAGAGTTCCAGCTACTTTGGGCATTGTAGATCCCGCCTTGAGCAGTTTAATCGAGAAACTGACACAATTGCAACTACAACATGATCGGTTGCTTGCCACTACCCCTGAAACTAATCCTGATTTTGAGCCCATTAAAATGCAGATCCAAAGTACAAGATCGGCCATCAGAGATAATGTGCGAAATATTAAAACCTCTTTATATAGCACCCGAAATAAATTACAGAGTTATAATTCGCAATTTGAATCATCAATAAAAAACATCCCTACACAGGAACGCCAATATATCAGTATAAAAAGACAGCAAGCCAGTAAGGAAAATTTGTACACTTATTTGCTTCAAAAAAAGGAAGAAGTCTCTGTTAGTTACGCCACCACCCTATCTGATGAACAGATTATCGACAAGGCCTATGCTGTGCCAACCGGAGGCTTAATGAAATTAGCCACTTATGCTGGCGCTTTCATTTTAGGTCTAGGACTTCCGGCAGGTTTAGTTTTTGCCCGCAGCCATGTCAAAGACAGTATTGTTAATTTAAATGAAATCAAAGGTGATCTTAAAGTTCCAATAGTTGGTCAACTCGAACTTTCGGAGGATAAACAACAATTAGCGATAAGTCAATCCAATTCAAGTGCCATGAGCGAGCAACTCAGGGCCCTACGCTCCCGGCTTCATCACCTTTATAAACGAAAAATTAGTGGGCGAATCACCCTCGTTACTTCAAGTATTTCTGGAGAGGGGAAAAGTTTTGTGAGTAGCAACCTTGCCGTAGCGCTAGCCATGGCAGGCCGAAAAACACTCATTATCGAGGCTGATATGCGTAAACCAAAAATTGCAGCAACATTGGGTTTACCTAAAGGAGAGGCTGGTCTAAGTGATTTTTTAATGGGCAATGCAACGGACAACAACATTATCATTCCACATCATACCATTCCTAATTTACACGTTATTTGTAGTGGCACGCCGGTAGGCAATCCATCGGAACTATTAGAGGACGACAGCCTTCAAAATTTGTTCTCCGGATTACGGGAAACTTTTGATGATATTATAATTGACAGTCCACCAGTACACCTGGTATCTGATAGTTTTACGCTATCTAAAATAAGTGATGTTACCTTATATATAATCAGACAGGGGTATACGGAAAAAGCGGAATTATCATTTATAAAAGATTTGTATGAACAACAGCAATTGAGCAATATGATGTTCATTTTTAATGGCATCAGTAAAATTAAATATGGTTACGGCTACAACTACGATTACAGTTATTACAACCAGGGCGCTAAAAAGAAACCTCTAAATTTTTTGTTTAGCAATTTCTCGAATCGTTTTATGCCCGCTTAAGTTCCCACTACAGCAGCATCATGAACGTAGAAAAGAAAAACCTAACCAGAAACGTCTTATCACTATCAGCCGTCCAAATTGCCAATAATGTATTGCCATTGCTCTCGGTCCCGGTGATCTCTCGAATTATTGGGCCTGACAAGTTTGGATCAATCAATTTTGCCGCTTCTTTTATAGGTTACTTTGTCCTGCTTATTGGCTATGGTTTTGACCTTTCTGCGACGAGGAAAATAGCAAGAGACCCGTTTAACGTGGAAAATCGTAATCAGGTTTTTAGTGAGGTATTTTATATACAGTCAATCTTATTGTTGATTTCAGGTTTAATTTTCACTTGGCTGCTTTATACCATTCCCCAGTTTAAGGTTGAATCCTTATTGATGCTTTTTTCATTTTTAATTTGCATCAGCACGTTATTTACTCAAAACTGGTTATTTCTTGCGATGCAGGATATGCCTAAAGTTGCATTTTTCAATTTAGTCACCAAGCTGCTATTTACAGTATTTATACTCCTATTAATTAAACAAAAAGACGACTACGTGTTACAGCCTTTAATTATTGGCTGTATACAGATTGTCGTGTCTTTAGCATCGTTTGCCTGGGCTTTCAAGAAATACAAGTTAAAATTTGTAAAGGTTCCAATTGTTGCTACCCTAAAATTATTGTGGACCGAGCGAATGATTTTCTTTTCGTTGGTCGTAGTTAACTTATTTACATCCACGAATGTATTTATTTTAGGCCTTTATCAAAGTCCTACGCAAGTTGGCTATTTCACAGCAGGGCAGAAATTAATTATTATTATTCAGACCATTTTAACTACCCCCTTATCGCAGGCACTTTATCCTTATATAGGGCAGGCATTCGGGGTGAGTAAGGAAGCCGGAATAAAAATGGTGCAAAAATTACTTCCTGTAGTCCTAATGCTTACTGGTGCTGCCGTATTAGCGATCATTTTACTGGGACCTTATCTTATACGCTTATTTTATGGGGAAAAGTTCTATCCTGCAATACCTGTATTATATATATTAATGTTCCTACCATTGATCATCTGTTTCAGTAACCTCATGGGTATTCAAATTATGCTAAACCTGAAGATGGACAAGATTTTTTTCAGGATCACAGCTTGCGGAGCGGCAATTAGTATTCTACTAAATTTATTGATGATTAAAAAATGGGGGTACCTGGCAACTTCTTTCAATTGGGTACTGACCGAGTTCATTATTGCAATCACGATGTTTTTGGTTTTAAAGAGAAAAGACATCCACCCTATTGATCTTCAATATTTCAAATTATCAATTTATAAAAAATATTACCAGGCCATAAAATTAAAGTATTGGCCTTCCCCGTAATGTTATAACATATGGCTTATCGAAATGAAAAAAACTGTAGCTACGGTACTTACATTTAATCGTATTGCACTTTTGACGGAGTGTATTAAGTGTATAAGAAATCAAACAGTTCATGTAGATCATATAATTGTGATCAATAATGCAAGTACTGACGGAACAAAGGAATGGCTTGAAGAACAACCCGATATTGAAGTGATTACTTTGACTAAAAATTTCGGCGGATCAGCTGGTTTTAAAATCGGACTACAAGAGGCTTATCAACAAGAATTCGAGTGGATCTGGATGATGGATGATGATGCCTTTCCTGAAATAGACTGCTTAGAGAACCTGATGATGGAAAGCGAACTGCTGCCTGACAAGAATATTGTACTTGCACCGGTTGTTGTAGAGGGTGACAAAGTAGACCACATGCACCGGGGATATATTGATTTTGATAAGATACAATTCCCTTTACAGGTTCATACTAATGACAAAATCTTCCAAAAAGAAGGCAATCTTGTTGAAATTTCTTTTGCCTCGTTTATAGGTTTGTTTATTAAAAGAGAAATTATCAGTAAAATAAACTTCCCACATCATAATTATTACATCTTCCAGGAAGACATGGAATATTCAATTAGAATTGTTAAAGCTGGATTCCCTATATACCTGGTCAAAAATGCCGTTGTATACCATAAGATACGAAGTGTTCCTGAACTGAAAAATTCTGACGCTTCAGCCTTTACGAGTAAAAGTTATAAGAAAGAAAAAAGAACGTTAGCTCAATACTATTATGACAAAAGAGAGAAATATCAGGACATCTCCAAAATAAACCCTCTATTATTCATTAGCAAACGCAATTGGTTATGGACCATCATGCACCATAACGGAATGAACATGCCGCTTTTTTTATTTCTAGTAAACGACATGTGTAGATCTATAGCCTATGTTGTCTTCTCCCGATCTAATAACAAACTATTGTTCAATCTCTATTATGCCATGTATAGCCAAGGTCTTTCAGGAAAATTTGATAACTCCACGATATTAACGATGCCAAAGAATACAAACATATGATCGTGACAGAAAACAAACAACGCCTACAAGGAATGATGATTTTTTTGCTGGTCATACTTTCCTTGAATTTCTTCTTTGCGAAATTTGTATCCACCTCCATGCTTAAGAATGTATGTTATGCCTACATGCTTGGTGCCATCATAATGTCTGTTCCGCGATCTTTCAAAATCAGTAATGGATTTGTACTACCCGTGCAAATGATTAGTATATCAGTGCTTTTATCAATTTTCTTAGCGCAGATATCCTGGAAACAAGATTTAACTTATTTTTCGAGCTCCATTCCATATTTATTATGGATTGTGTTTTTCTATCTCTTGCATATTCGCTTCCCAATAGCAAAACTGGAAAAAATAGTTTTTTTTTATGGATGGGTTTACATTGTACTCTTCATGTACCAATACACCCATAGCCATGTTGTGTACTTTGGATTTAGAGATGAATTTGCGGAAGACAGGGGTGTAATAAGGATTCTTTTCCCAGGGGCAGGGGTGTTTTTACTAGCTTATTATATTGCTTTAAACAAAGTTTTAGAAAAACATAAATACCGTTGGGCTTTCGCCCTTTTCATCTTCTGCGGGATCATTGTAACGGTATTACAGGTAACTAAACAAAGTATTGCCATACTAATCCTTATTACATTATTTCATCTGCTTAGAACAATTTCAGTTGGCAAAAAAGTATTTGTTATGATTTTAGCAAGTTCCATTATTTATGGAACGCTAAATTCCAACAATCCTATTTCAAGGGGAATCGTTGAATCTCAACGGGACAATATTCAGCAAGGCAATCAAAATATTAGGATCCTCGCAAGTGAATACTTTGTAAATGACTTTTCACCTAATTTGCTGAGTAGAATTTTTGGCAATGGATATCCAAACCTGAAATCTAATTATGGTAAGTTTATCACTATTCTCGAAGAAAACTATGGTTATTTCCTTACCGATGTTGGAGTAGTAGGAATGTATGCAATGTTTGGTATCCTTCCCATCATCGCATATATCATAATCTTCTTTAAAGGCTTGAAAATGCGCGTACCTCCAGAATATCAATACTTGAAATATTATTTATTTAACCTTTTAGCTACCTGTCTCACCTCAGATTCTATTTTTTCCATAAGCTTTATTCTTACGAATGTATTTGTGCTCTACAGCCTGCAGGTTTTATATGAAGAAAAACAACCGACAACTTTAATAAAAGTATAGCATGGCTAACGATGTGAAATTAGCGCTTGTCATACCGGCTTTTAAGGGACGATACTTTAAAGCAGCCCTTGATTCTATTGCACAACAAAATTGTAAGTTATTCAATCTATATATTGGAGATGATGCTAGTCCGGAAGACCTGGGCACACTGGTTGAAGCCTATCAAGGAGATCTTAATATTACATACAAACGGTTTCCGGAGAATTTAGGTAGCAAGAACCTGGTAGCACATTGGGAGCGTTGCATCAACCTCACTCAAGATGAAGAATGGGTGTGGTTATTTTCCGATGATGACGTGATGGGAAGTTCCTGCGTTCAAAATTTTTATGATAATGTGAATGGAAATGGTAGTAGTACTGATTTGTTTCACATCAATTTAAATTTCATTAACGGTGCAGGCGGTATCACTAAAGAATGTAAACCATTTCCCTTACGATTATCTGTTTCAGACTTTTTTTTCAGGAGAATTAAATTTCAAATTAATAGTTCTGTTGTAGAATACATATTCAGAAAAACCGTATATGTTGAAAAAAACGGGTTTAAAAACAATGAGATGGCCTGGTGCTCAGATGATGCTACTTGGCTTAAATTTGGAGAAAAAAAAGGAATTACTACCATTCCCGGAATAGTGTACTGGCGGATTAGCGGAGAAAACATCTCTTCTATGAATAGCGACAAAAATGTCGTCATTAAGAAAATCACTTTAAATATTAAGCACATTAAATGGGCTACCAATTTTCTAAAGAGCCATAATCTGGTCGATCAAACTAAACCATTTGATAAAATTAAATGGATAATTTCTACACTAGTTGTAACACCTGGGTTCTCATTCAAGGAAAGATATCAGGTGCTTAACAAGGTCATTAATGAGTTAGAATTTCATGACACCAAACTGCTAGCCAGCTCATACCTAGTCTACTGGGAAATCAAAAATTTCCTCTTAGGCTATCAAAAACCCTAAAAAATGAAGGTACTCTATGTTACGAATATGTATCCTGTTGAGGACTACATCTATTTTGGTATACATGTTAAGGAACAAATAGAGGCTATAGCCACCCAAGGTGATATAGAGACGGAGGTTTACTTTATCAATGGCCGCGCAAAGAAATGGAATTACTTTAATAGCATAGCAAACATCCGGAACAAAATTAAAAATGGAAACTATGATTTGATTCATATTCATTACGGCTTATCCGCATTGTTTCTGCTCTTTTACCAACCAAAAATCCCCGTTGTGGTCACGCTACATAGTGGCGAGCTCTATAAAAAAAAGGGAATACTAAATCACTTGGCCCAAAAAAGCATTACCATGGCTGCGTTGAAGAACACCAATAGGATAATAGTTCTAAATGATGATATGGTGAATTTATTATACAAACACAAGCAAAAGTTAGTCAAGTTGCCCTGTGGAATAGACCTGAACACCTTTATAGAAAGAAATACAAGCCAGCCTGAACAAGAATTAATTGTGGGCTTTCCTGGAAATAAAGCAAGAAATGAAAAGAACTTTAAACTCTTTAAAGAAATTATAGATGAACTTCGGAAAACGTTCAATATACGAATTGTTGAATTTCACAACTTCACCAGGAATGAAGTATTGCATCACCTTCAAACGCTCGATGTATTAGTGATGACTTCTTTAGTGGAAGGCTCGCCACAAATAATTAAAGAAGCAATGGCTTGTAATAGGCCAATAGTCAGTACTAATGTTGGTGACCTAGCTGATTTACTTCACAATGTAAAGAATTGCCATGTTATCAACTCCTTTGAGTCAGCTGCACTGCTTAAGCCAATAAGAGAAATATTTTCTCTTTCTGCAGAACATCGTAAAACAAATGGTCGGGAAAAACTTATACAAATGAAACTAGGTGCCGATCAAGTAGCCAAATCAGTAATACACGTCTATAATGAAGTCTTATGAAAAAGCTTTTCCTCATTACTTACTATCTTTTATTAAAAAACTTGCCATCGAGCTATTTTCCATGCGGAAAATTTTTCAATACATTAAGAGTGGGTGTATTAAAAAATCTATTCACCATTGGCCCACATACAACGATTGAGTCGGGATTTAAATTCGGAATGAAAGATGTTTTAATCATAGGCAGCCATAGCCAAATCAATGAAGATGTCTATATACAATCTGCAATTATAGGTAATTACGTATTAATTGCGCAAAGGGTAGCTATACTAAGTGTAACCCATCATTTTGAATCCACTATCGTTCCTAT
This sequence comes from Pedobacter sp. CAN_A7, assembly GCF_015752175.1. Classification (NCBI taxonomy): domain Bacteria; kingdom Pseudomonadati; phylum Bacteroidota; class Sphingobacteriia; order Sphingobacteriales; family Sphingobacteriaceae; genus Pedobacter; species Pedobacter sp. CAN_A7. The sequence goes on from NZ_JADOUW010000004.1 coordinate 386,979, forward strand.
CAAACTTCAGGGGTCAACTAATTCATCACCAGTGATTATAGCCGACGACGTTTGGATTGGAAGAAATGCAATCATTATGCCTGGCTTGATCATTGGAAAAGGGGCTGTAATTGCAGCAGGGGCTGTGGTAACGAAGGACGTTCCTCCATATGCAGTTGTCGGTGGAGTTCCAGCCAAAATCATCAAATATCGAAATAAAATATACATAGAAAATTAACGCACCAAACAGATTAGCAAACTTTTAAAATCACTACCATGAAAATTTTAGCAATTGCATCAGAAGGTGGCCATTGGGTACAACTTTTAAGATTAACACCGGCATTCAAAGACCAGGAGTTGTCATTCATGTCAACTAACCCGGATATCAGTGCTACGTTGAAAGATTATACTTATTATAGAGTACCCGATGCCAACCAGCAGACAAAACTTAAATTAATAAGTTGCTTCTTTCACGTCGCCTGGATAGTTTTCAAGCAAAGGCCTAAAGCAATTATTACCACTGGGGCTGCACCAGGACTAATGGGCATTATTGCAGGCCGGTTAATTGGCGCTAAAACCATTTGGATAGACAGCATCGCCAATGCTGAACATATATCATTAAGTGGGAAAATCGCCAAGTACTTCGCAGATAGAGTTTATACCCAATGGGCAAACCTGGCAACTAATAAGATATTCTATAAGGGAAATGTATTATCATGATATTTTTAATAACTGGAACACAAGCACCATTTGACCGCCTTGTAAAATGCATGGATGAGATTGCACCATCTCTGAATGGGGTGGAGATTATTGCCCAAATCAATCAGTCAAAATATAAAGTTAAAAACATGAAGTCTGTTGCGATGTTGAATCCCATAGATTTTAATGAAAATTTTTCAAGAGCAGATCTTATCGTAAGCCATGCAGGAATGGGAACCATTATTTCAGCGTTACAAAATAACAAACCAGTTATAATTTTACCTAGGTCAGCTGCTCTTGGAGAGCATCGTAACGAGCATCAGCTTGCCACCGCCAAGATATTAGAGAAACTGAAATACATTCATGTTATTTATGAAGAAAAAGAATTGGAAGCAAAAATTTTCTCTTTTTTAAAAGGTGAATTAATTCCTTTACATGCTATTGAAAACTCTGCATCTTCAAGTTTAATCGGATCGATCCAAGAATACTTAAATATTAGCACCACGAACGACACACATAAGCCACAATCTGCACCAGAAATGAATTAAAGGTAATTTTTCCTTATTATTTATTGTAGTATTCCATAAAATAAAAAGGAATCATAAGTAATAAAAATAGAGTCTTTCAAAATAAAATTTGAATCATTCCTAATAAAAGTATCGATATCCTAATTTTTTTATTTAGTTTTGGAAAAAATTCCTAAATTAAATGAGAAAATTAACAAAAACAAAAACACAAAAAACAAAGCTTATTTTACTCTTAGCATTATTTTTCGCATTCGGTATTCAAAGCTGTCAAAAATCAGAATCTGATGAACTTGAATTCACAGAAGCTGCCTCAATAACAGATTCAAATGCAGTAAGCGCAACAACCAATGCATCAAGCGGCATCTTGTCTTACAATGATTTCAACACTGAAAAAGGAAAGTGGTATGAAGAATCCATCTCCGCATCATATTCAGCAGCTATTAATAATCAAATCACTCGTGCAGGTAAAGGCTCGATGAGATTTGAATTAAGAAAAAGTGATTCAAAACACGGTCACCGTGCAGAACTAGGCCAGCAACCAGGCGTAGTTAAGCAAGAAGCCTGGTATGGTTTTGCAAATTATTTTCCTAAGGAGTATACAGCTGACCCAATTGCTGAAATAGTTGTTCAATTTCACTCTAAACCAGATTTAGATAAGGGCGAAAAATGGAGAAGTCCACCACTAGCTATAGCTATTGTGAATGACCGATTTGTTTTAGACATGAGAAACGATTCGAGAGCTATTTCAACTGGCGAAATAAAAATGACACGCCTGGATTTAGGTCCTGTTGAAAAAGAAGTATGGAATGATTGGGTTGTTCATGCAAAATGGGCCTGGGACAATACAGGTGTCTTAGAGATATGGAAAAATAACAAGCTAATCGTTAGCAGAAAAAACATGCCTAACGCTTACAACGATGCAACATATCCATATTTTAAAATTGGTGTCTACAAATGGGATTGGGCTAACAAATCAACACCATCTGTTCAAAAAAGAATTTACTATGTTGATGAAGTGACCATTGGAAGTGGCAGCGCAGGTTACAATAACGTATATCCAGGGCGCACATCATCAACCGCAACAGTTGCGCCACCAGTAGAAGTTACAAAACCAGTTGTAACGCCTCCAAACGTTAGCAATGCTGCAGTTAACTATTACAATTTTAATAGCTCTTTGGGTACCTGGTTCGAGAGAAGCATTACCCAAACTTGGTCTGCAAATATTAGCACAGAAAAGAAACGTGCTGGTAGCGGCGCATTGAGATTTGAACTTAGAAAAAGTGATTCTAAATTAGGTTATCGTACAGAACTTGGTCAGGAGCCTGGAACAGATAAAGAAGCATGGTACGGATTTTCGAATTTCTTTCCAAAAGAATTCACCAAAGATCCAATTGCTGAAATTATTGCACAGTTTAATTCCAGACCAGATTTAAATAAAGGCGAAGCCTGGAGAAGTCCACCCCTAGCCTTGGGTATTATGAATGATCGCTTTATATTAGACATGAGAAGTGATGCAAATGCCATAACCAAAGGACAGCCGAAAATGACAAGACTTGATTTAGGTCCTGTAGATAAAGAGGTATGGAATGATTGGGTTATCCACGTTAAATGGGCTTGGGATAATACAGGCATACTAGAGATATGGAAAAACAACAAACTTGTTGTGAGCAGAAAAAATATGCCTAACGCTTACAACGATGCCACCTTTCCATATTTCAAAACCGGAATTTATAAATGGGATTGGGCTAACAAATCTACGCCTTCAGTTCAAAAAAGAGTTTATTTCGTAGATGAATTGACTATTGGAAAAGCAACAGCAACTTACGCCGATGTATACCCTGGACGCACATTATAAGAACATAACATCTTAAACTAGTACAACACACACAAACAAATCGAAAGAGGGTTTCCAAAAGGAACCCTCTTTTTTTTTATCCCATTTTTTGACAAGGTCCAATAATGCTTCCGCGGATTTCTATCCAAATAAATAGCCTAAATTAACTTTAATTTTATGTGTAATCAATTAAGCCCTTAAGGCTTTGACTGCGCTTTCTGTAAAGTCCAAATCTGAGACTCGATAGGTACGCTATTCGCATACATATCATCTGAGTGATCCCGTTGATATGCGTACGGAAAAGGTGTCATTCACGTCGTTGGCTTGGATTTGGGAGAAGCCTGAGTGGACCCTAGTAAGCCTGCAGACAAGTCCTATCACTTCACCCATTATGATTTGAAAAAATGATTCCATAAAAAAAGGGATGATTTTTCAATCATCCCTTTTTGCGGACCGGACGGGACTCGAACCCGCGACCTCCGCCGTGACAGGGCGGCATTCTAACCAGCTGAACTACCGGTCCGTTGATCTTGTTAGATCGTTTCCCCTTGCGGGAGTGCAAATATAGCTGAATATATCAATAGACCGCTTTATTTTTATTATTTATTTTCATTACCATTTTATGGTAAACAAAAAAGCCACTCTAGAGAGTGGCTTTGCGGACCGGACGGGACTCGAACCCGCGACCTCCGCCGTGACAGGGCGGCATTCTAACCAGCTGAACTACCGGTCCGTTGATCCAAATAAGGATCCTTTGTCCCTTTCGGGAATGCAAATATAAGGCGAATATTTAAACTTGCAAACTTTATTTTAGTTATTTTTCAAGTGCTTAATTACCAGCACCTTCTTTCATCTTTTCTGCGTTTTCAGCAAACTGAAGCGCATCAATCAATTCCTGCACGCCACCATCAAGCACATTATTCAAGTTATATAAGGTCAAACCAATACGGTGATCTGTAACCCTTCCCTGTGGATAATTATAAGTTCTGATTTTTGCAGATCGGTCACCGGTCGAAACCATAGTTTTACGCCTTGCAGCAATATCTCCATTCTTCTTTTGCAGTTCTATATCATACAACTTACTTCTTAGCATCTCCATGGCAATAACACGGTTTCCTAACTGTGAACGCTCTTGCTGACAAACAACAACGAGTCCAGAAGGCCTGTGCGTTAATTGAACCTTAGTCTCCACCTTGTTAACGTTCTGCCCACCTGCACCACCGGAACGTGATGTCTGCAAATCTATATCTGCAGGGTTAACATAGAGATCAATTTCTTCTGCCTCTGGTAATACCGCTACTGATGCCGCAGAAGTATGTACCCTACCCTGTGTTTCGGTATCAGGTACTCGTTGAACGCGATGAACTCCAGACTCATATTTTAACTGTCCGTAAACATCCTCGCCGCTTACTTTTAAAATCACTTCTTTATAACCACCGGCCGAACCTTCAGTCACGTCAACCGTTTCTACCCTCCAGCCTTTTTGCTCAAAGAAGCGGCTATACATCCGGTATAAATCACCAGCGAATAAAGCGGCTTCATCTCCACCAGTACCACCTCTAATCTCAAATACCGCATTTTTAGCATCTTCGGGATCTACAGGAATCAACATCAGGCGAACTTTTTCTTCCAGCTCCTCCTGCTCTTTAAGTAACATATCCAATTCTTCCTTAGCCATGTCACGCATCTCTGCATCTTTTTCTGTGCTTAAGATTTCCTTATTAGCATCTATATTACTCATCACATTCTTGTAGATTTTATATTGATCTACAATTTTACCTAAGTCCTTGTATTCTTTATTTAGCGCTGCAAAACGCTTCATATCCTGCATGGTGTCAGGATTACTTAACTGCTCTTCTACATCTTCCCACCGCAGTTTAATTGCTTCTAATTTTTCTAACATATCTTTTTTTCAGAAAATTAAAATCACTCGTTTTTCAGTAGTATAGGCATATGCCGATACCCTGATTCTGAAGACCAGCGATCTATTTGGACACAAAAATAGGTTTTTTTAGCTTAATTATTTAGCTTCAAAATAATTAAGGGATAGCTCATTGCCATCGAAAACAGCGTATGAATTATATTTCATCCATTCTCCAAGATTGACATAGCGGCTTTTTTCATTTAACTGAAGGTCTAAAGGTAAATGCCGGTGGCCGTAAATAAAATAGTCAAAGTGCTCTTTTGCTAACAGCTCTTTCGAATAAATAGCCAGCCACTCATTCTCCTCACCCATAAATACCTGCTCATCAAGCCCATCTCTCCTGCTTTTTGATGACCAGGCACTCCCGATGCCCAATCCAATTTGTGGAGGAACAACTGAGAAAAGCCATTGACAAACTGGATTTCTGAATACTTTACGAAGTATTTTGTATTTCTCATCACCCGGACCTAAACCGTCACCATGGTGTAAATAAAATCGCTTGCCATTTCTTTCTATAACATACTCATCACTGATCACCTGTATGCCCATTTCCTTGGTAAAATAATCGTTAACCCACATATCATGGTTACCTTTAAAGAAGTAAATCTTAATGCCACGGTCAGACATTTGTGCAAGCTTCCCCTGCAACCTGACAAAGCCCTTAGGCACAACCAGGCGGTATTCAAACCAGAAGTCGAATATATCACCCATTAAAAAGAGTTCACTGCAGGTTGGTTCTATTTGATTTAACCAGCTAACAATCCGGTTCTCCCGAGCACGGCTTTGCTCATAGCTCGGAGCGCCCAGATGAAAATCAGATGCGAAGTATATATTTTTGATCATCGATAGCAACAAAGATAAATTAAATTCAATTGCAGCCTCACAAATAAAGTACTACAATTTATGTAGATTATTTATGAACACAACCAATATTAAAACAAAAGTTTGTATTTTCGCCATAAATATAAATACATGATCTCTACAGATATAGCCATTATTGGCGCCGGACCCGTAGGTTTATTCGCCATATTTGAAGCAGGACTACTTAAAATGCGCTGTCATTTAATTGATTACCTACCACAAGTTGGCGGTCAACTTTCAGAAATATACCCTAAAAAACCAATATATGACATCCCAGGCTATCCAACAGTTTTAGCTCAAGAACTTATTGATAACCTAATGGAACAAGGGAAACCTTTTCATCCAGGATTTACTTTAGGCGAACGTATCGAAGGTTTAGAAAAACGTGGAGAAGCCGATTTTGTATTGACCACAAACATGGGCACCATCATAGAATCTAAGGTTGTTGTAATTGCCGGCGGACTAGGTTGCTTTGAACCTCGTAAGCCAGTTGTTTCTGGATTAGAGCAATTCGAAAACGGCCGTGGTGTTAACTATATGATTCTTGATCCCGAGCAATACCGAGGACAAAAAATGGTTATTGCAGGTGGTGGCGACTCTGCGCTGGACTGGACTATATTTTTAGCTGACGTTGTTGAAGAGTTAACATTGGTTCACCGCAGCGAAAGCTTTAGGGGAGCACCAGATTCGGTAAATAAAGTAATGGCCCTAGCTGAAAGCGGACGCATAAACTTAGTGTTAAACAGTAACCTAAATGCAGTTACTGGAAATGGGCGATTGGAAAACGTTGAAATTATCCATAATAAAACGCTAGAAACAACCAATGTCCCTACAGATCATTTAATCCCACTTTTCGGATTAAGCCCTAAGTTAGGTCCGATCGAACAATGGAATTTAAACATTCATAAAAGTGCCATTGAAGTAAATACAGATGATTACTCTACCAACATCCCTGGTATTTATGCCATCGGCGACATCAACACTTACACCAATAAATTAAAGTTAATATTATGTGGTTTCCATGAGGCAGCATTAATGAGCCACAGTGCTTATCAATACATGAACCCAGGGGTAAAATACACCATGAAATATACTACTGTTAACGGCGTAAGTGAATTTTAACTATGGAAGCAAATAACATCAATATACACGTTCAAAATCCAGATGGCAGCATCACTACCTTAGAAGCTCCGGTTGATATGGGACTGAGTTTAATGGAATACTTAAAAGCTTGTGAGTATGACATATTAGCCACCTGTGGCGGTATGGCTTTATGCGCAACCTGCTGCGTTGACGTACTTGAAGGGGAGGATAAACTACACGAAATGTCTGATGATGAATACGCCATGCTGGATACCTTGCCAGATGTGCTGCCTAACTCCAGGTTGGCTTGTCAGTTGCAGCTGAATGCAGATATGGATGGTTTAACCGTAAAATTACATGGCGGCTTAAACTAAATTCAAAATAACTTTAAAAAAAAAAGCATCCCACAAGGATGCTTTTTTTTTGCATTAAAATCTATAATCTGTTTCCTTCCGGATCAGCTAAAGCTTTATTAATTGTAAACTCCACATACTTCCGGTCTCGTTTGGTAAGCAACATCAGCTGTTCAACCAATTCCTCTTCCTGCCCTGGTGTAAAGGATAAATTTGCGTTTGTTAAATCCCTGTATTTCCGTAAAAACTTAATTTTAACTTTTTCTGCGGTTTCAGGGGTCAGAGTAAAATTTGCCATACACAAAACTATAAATATTTGTTATAAAAAAGGCCGCATTCAAATAATTGATGCGGCCTCTTCGTGATTAACTTTTTACCACCCAGGATTTTGTTTCAAATCAACTCCCTGATCTTTATATAATTTAATTTGATCGATAGGCAAAGGGGTTAAATATACCTTGTCACTTTCAAACAGGCGTTGTGTTTCTGCTTTGGCAGCCGGAATAATATAACCTTCTGTACCGCCATCAAGAGTTACTGCAGCTTTCGGATAGTCAGATTTTTTGATCCAGGCACCCTTATTAATGTTAGGTTTCTTTTGCGTGTCGATATAAGTATATTTTCTCCAACGTTTTAAATCATCATTTCTAAATCCTTCCATCATCAACTCAATTCTTCTCTCCCTACGAATTTCCCAGATCAAGGAAGGAACGGTAGGATCACGAAGTGGATCATCATAAACAACCCCATTTACTGCTGGCTGTACACCCATCACTTCTAGCCTAGGCATAGCTACCCCATTACGCTTTCTCAACAGATTGATTGACCTGTCCAGATCACTTTGCGTTAGCGTACCTAATTCAGCACTGGCTTCCGCGTAGTTCATTAACACTTCACCATACCTAATGATGGGTGCATCTGTAATACCAGTATTTGATAAACCACCTGCTACATCTTTAAGAGATTCATTGTAAAACTTAATTATAGCATAACCACTGGAAGAGTAGTTAGCCGCGATACCGTTCAGGCGAAGTTCCTTAGCGAAAGTTTCCGTGATACGTGGATCACGATTGCTCATTACACTAGCGATGGTTTTATCGCCTTTATTAAGTGGCGACAAAGACGCTGGTAAACCGTCGGCATATAAATAAGCATCTATAGCATCTTTAGAAGCCCCAGACTGAGGCTCTCTATTCACATAACCATGCAAACTATGCGTAATTTGTGCGGCCTCATACTGCCTGAACATGATCATTTCAGGATTTCCTACTAAGTCAACAGCATTAAACAAACCTCTGTAGCTAGCACCTAAAGAAAAACCACCATTGGTCATTACCTCATTAGCAGCCCACTTAGCAGCTTCAAGGTATTCAGTAGCTTTCGCAGCATCAATATTTTGTTGTTTAATCAAAGTACCATGGTATAAAAACACCCTAGACATCATGGCTAGCACGACATTTCTGTTAACAATCTGGCCTTTAGGACCTGTAGAAGCATCAGCAATCCTTACGTTTTCTGCAGCATATTTAAAATCAGCTAACATTTTATCCAAAACGTAAATCTGTGGATCTCTTGGTCTGTAAAGTTCAGGATCAGTTTCCTCCAATACCGTTTCGTACCATGGCATATCACCGTAAGATTTTACCAGGTCATTGTATTCTAATGCCCTGAAAAATCTTGCTATACCTCCCCAGTGCTTTTTAGACTCCTCATTTAATGGCGAACGATTTACACCCGCCAAAAAGATGTTGGCTTTTCTAACCCAGGTAAAACTATACGCTGTAGACGAAGTAGGCACAATCCTGGTAAAAGCAGTGGGTGTATTCGGTGCAAAGTCATCATTCAACGTTTCGCCGGAAAAATATTTTCCCCAGGTAAAACCTGAACCATAACCTGTGAAATAAGCCGTATAAAAACCCCAGGCAAAGGTTCTCACCTCAGCTTCTGTCTGCCAATAGTTATCGTCAGAAAACGAATCAATCGGCCCTTTATCTAAAAACTTTTTACACCCCCCTACTGTAGTCAGCAGGCAAACCGTAAATATTAATATATATATCTTTTTCATTGTTCTAAAAATTATAGTGTTAACTGCAAACCGAATGACAAGGTGGTGCGGTAAGGGTACACACGACCAAATGATGCCTGGTCACTCTGTTCTGCTGTATAATCAACTTCCGGGTCAATTGGAATACCAATATCAGACTTCGTAAACAGGTTTTCGCCACTTACGTAGAACCTCAATTTATCTATGTTTACTTTGCTGCTCACTTTGGTAGGCAAGGTATAACCTAAGGTGATGTTCTTCACCCTTAAATACGACATATCCAGTAAGTACTTAGATTGTGTTAAGAAGTTAAGGGTATTGTTGGATTGCCCCTGATTAGTTGGACGTGGATAAAACGCATCCGTATTGGTTGGTGTCCAGTAATCCATCTGGTGCTCATAAGCAGCTTCAACTGGATTCCATCCCGGAACAAAAACCGGTCCCGATGCCCAGAAATCTCTTTTAGCCACACCCTGGAAAAAGGCATTGAAATCTACGCCCTTGAATGTACCACCTAACCTGAAGCCATACTGGTACCTTGGCGTATTATTCCCGATCACTTTTAAATCTCCATGATCATCTACAGTGTTAGAGCCATTATCAATTACGCCATCACCATTTATGTCTTTGTATTTAACATCACCAGGACCATAGTTGAAACTTGCCGTTTCATATCTTGACTGCGACGGAATCCCAGGTTTTAGCACCCATTTGTTATTGGCATCCCTACCTACAAAGTCATCTTCTGTAAAAAAGCGGTCAGTTTCATAACCCCAGATTTCACCCAGATTTTTACCTTCATAGTTACCTGTAGTGGTCATCGTTGTATTGGCAAATTTAGTAATCCTATCCTGGAAATCAGCTAAGGTACCCGTTAAGTTCAAGGTTAAACCATTTTCAAAATCATGGTTGTAATCAATCGCCAATTCCCATCCTTTAGTTTCGATTTCCCCATAGTTTCTTCTCGGCGATGTAGCACCAAAAGAACTTGGCAAGGTTACACCAGCACTTAACATGTCAGTAGTTTTTCTGCTATACCAGTCAAATGATACACCCAAAGCATTTTTGAAAAACCTTGCATCAACACCAAAATCTAGTGTCGTTACAGTTTCCCAGGTTAATGACCTCGATACGGCACCTGGCGTTCCAATAGTGACCATATTTTTTCCACCGATCCACCAGTTAGAGTTTGATGTTGCCATGGTTGGTATAAATGGATAGTATGAACCTGCCACACCCACATCCTGGTTACCGATAGAACCGTATGATCCTCTAATTTTAAAGAAAGATACCGCAGGCGCCAGTTCTTTCATAAATGTCTCCTCGGTTAAAATGTAACCGGCAGACATGGATGGGAAAAAGCCCCATAATTCATTTTTTGGGAAACGTGAAGAACCGTCAAACCTGCCATTTAATTCCAATAAAAATTTATTCTTAAAAGCATAATTAATACGCCCAAAACCACCCAAAGTAGCCCAGTGAAGGTTACTTCCGTCTACAAACTGGTCGCCAATTGCGCCAGGGATTGCACCTACTCCCGGATCTAATAAAATATTACGTTTTGAACTGTGAAAATCATTTTGAAAATATTCTAAATCACCACCCACAATGGCTTTAAAAGAGTGATCATTGATCTCCTTAACATAGGTTGCAAAAGCCTTTGCTGTATTTACCGTTTTCCATCTTGAACTTACGAACGTATTATCATAAGCAGCCGACTGGTAATTTGTTGAAGGAGCCGATGGCCATCCAGCCCAGAAATCCCATCCAGCGGTACCACCACCCACACTGGTATAATGGTTATTGGTAGATGAAAAGGTATAATCTGCATCAAATGTTAAACCTTTAGCCAGTTTGAAAGTTGCGCCTGTTTGAATTCTCGTTAAACCGGTTTTACTTTCATTCATATTGGCTTGCTCTACTTCGGTAACCGCATTTCTAAATGGGGCACCTTCATAAGTTCCATATGGATAGAACTTAGGCCAACGGTATAAATAATAAAATGGTCCGTATTGTGCACCACTAAAGATAAATGGCGTAGTTGAGGTGGTATTGGTATAAAAAACTTTTGCCCTCAAATCGATCTTATCAGTAACAGCGGTATTAATACTGGCAGAGAAATTATAACGACTAAATTCATCAGGATTAACTTTTAAAGCACCCGTTTGGTCTAAATAACCTAAACCTAGGTTATAACTTGTTTTTTCACTTCCTCCACTTACACTTAAGTTATGGTTTTGTTGTGGTGACCAATCTTTCAGGTATTTATCAGCTGCATCCCATGGACGGTAAAAAAACAGTTTGCCGTCACGAACTTCAAAGTCGCGACCCATTACCATCTCATCACTTAGCTCTTGTCCACCATATAACTGCTCCCATTCACGCATTTTCTGAATAGCGATGTCATCAATATACATTCCCACAACACCTGGCTGCGTTACGTTCGGATTTGCCCTTTGTAAAGCGGAAAGTGCAAATTCAGCACCTTCTGCAGTTCCGGCAACTTTTTGCATTTCTGTTGGCGTCGACCAGGAAAGGTTATTGGTATAGGACACCCGGTTAGGTTGATTTTTTTTACCTGATTTAGAGGTTATTAAAACAACACCCCAGGCAGCTCTTGTTCCATAAATAGAGGTTGATGCTGCATCTTTTAATACAGAGATACTTTCAATATCATCCGGATTAATCATCTGGATACTTTCAATCTCTACGTTATCCAATAAAATCAAAGGTTGTGCACCGCCACCGTTTAAAGATCCACGAACACCCCTCAAGGTAATTTTTGGATCTCTTCCCAAATCACCACTGGCTGTAGTAATGCTTAATCCAGGTACAATACCTTGTAAACCTCTACCTACATCTGTAATTGGCCTGGCTTGCAACATTTTCGTATCTACCGTACTTACGGCACCGGTTAAGTTTGCTTTTTTTTGTGTACCGTAACCTACAACAACAACCTCATTTAAGTCGTTATTGTCTGCTTTCAATGATACATTAATAGTGCTTTTACTACCAACGGCAAGCTCTTGCGTAGCCATAGATACATAGCTAAATACCAATACATCTGTTGGCAAGGCTTTTATGGTATATGCACCATCAGTGCCAGATTGTACAACGGTAGAACTTCCTTTGATCTTTACGGAAGCTCCTGGAATCGGGAGTTTATCATCAGAGAAAATCACTTTCCCCGAAACTGTTTTTTGCTGAGCAAAGGCATGAGCAAAAACAAATAAACTACCTAAAATAAATAGGAGTAGTTTTTTTTTCATAAATGGCTGACTTGGTTATTTAATAAGTTATTTATTGTGAATATTTTAAACCCCGCAAAAACACGCAAAAAAAAATTCACAGAGTAAATATCAGAATGTTTTCCATTAAACAAAAGAAATAAACAACTATTTTAAATCTAAAGTGCAGACTATTATTGCACACAACAGCAAAAACCCGCAATTTATCATTTAAAGGGAATAAATTATCAGAAGCTTTATTACATTAGCTAAAATTTACTCACATGTTAAAGAAAGAAAGGCATGATTTGATTATGCGTCAAATAAATTTGCATAATCGGGTGCTCACCTCAGATCTGGTATCCCTGTTAAACGTGTCTGAAGACACCATCAGAAGAGATTTGCAGGAATTAAGTGAAAGCAAAAGGCTAATCAAAGTACATGGCGGAGCGCTTTCCACTTCTTACCAGAGTTCTTTTGATGACGTACACGTTTACGCCCGCGACGCCAAAAGGTGTATTGCAAAAAAAGCTATTGGTCTCATTAAAGATGGGATGGTCATCTTAACAGGAGGTGGTACTACCCTAATTGAACTAGCTAAATTGCTTCCTCCTCAGCTGACAGCCACTTTTTTTACCGTGAGCCCATACGTAGCGATTGAACTGGCCAAATATGAAAAGTTGGAAGTGATTTTGATTGGAGGTCTTTTTTCTAAAAACTCACAGGTTACCTACGGCAGCCATGTCATCAACCAATTGTCGGAAATCAATGCCGATCTCTGTTTAATTGGCACCAGCGCCGTACATCCAACCAATGGCCTAACCGATACAGACTGGGAGATTAACCAGCTTAAGAAAAAAATGCTGAGCTCGAGTAAAAGGGCTGCTATATTATGTATTTCAGAGAAATTAAATACTACACAACGGTTAAAAGTAGCTTCTTTAGAAAATATCAATTATTTAATAACGGAAATTGACGCAGCGTGCACGGAACTAAACGATTACCGGATAAAGACTTTAAAAATTCTCTAATCAAGCCTCAAAATCCTGAACAAACCGGAATTGTATGCTATCTTTACTGCTCCGAACCAATTTTAACAAAACCGAATTAATGGCTAGATTAAATCTATTAGAGGAAACACGCTTTGAAAAACTGCCCGTTTCCGTCTTTGAAAACCCAAAAAAAGCATCCCTAAGTGTTGCACATCGTATCGCTAACCTAATCAAACTCAAACAGTCACAAAATGCAATGGCCGTTCTTGGTTTAGCAACAGGCGCCACGCCTATTGCGGTGTATGCAGAACTTGTGCGTTTACACAAAGAGGAAGGGCTAAGTTTTAAAAATGTTGTTACGTTTAACCTTGATGAGTATTACCCTATGCAGCCTAATGCTGCACAGAGTTACGTGACCTTCATGAATGAGAACCTTTTTAACCATATTGATATTGATAAAAACAATGTCAATATTCCTGACGGAACTTTAAAGCTTGAAGAAATCCCAGCTTTCTGCCTGGACTATGAAAAGAAAATAAGTGATGTAGGTGGGTTAGACATTCAGATTCTTGGTATTGGTCGTACTGGTCACATTGGTTTCAATGAGCCAGGTTCTGCACCAAATTCAGGTACCCGTTTAGTAACACTTGACGACCTTACTAAAAGAGATGCGGCAAGAGATTTCGGGGGTAAATCATTTGTGCCTTCAAAAGCCATTACTATGGGTATTGGCACCATTTTCAAAGCCAGAGAAATCATTTTAATGGCTTGGAATAGAAAGAAAGCATCCATCATTAAAAAAGCAGTAGAAGGCGAAATTTCTAGTGAAGTACCGGCAACTTACCTGCAACTTTCAGAACATGTAGAATTTATACTTGATAAGGATGCAGCCTCCTTGTTAACCCGTTTTGACACGCCATGGTTAGTGAAAGACTGTGTATGGGATGAAATGCTCACCCGTAAAGCAGTGATCTGGTTAGCAAACACCTTACAAAAACCAATCCTGAAACTAACAGAAGACGACTTTAACAACCATGGCATGGCACAACTTGCCCTGGAAAAAGGTCCAGTTTACAATATTAATATTCATATTTTTAATAAACTACAACATACCATTACTGGCTGGCCAGGTGGCAAACCAAATGCCGATGATAGCCAGCGGCCAGAACGTGCCGAGCCTGCTAAAAAGAGTGTACTTATTTTCTCTCCTCATCCTGATGACGATGTCATCTCCATGGGCGGAACCTTCATCCGGTTGGTAGATCAACAACATGATGTCCATGTGGCTTACCAAACTTCTGGAAATACTGCGGTTTGGGATGATGACGCCTTACGTTTTGTAGAGTTCAGCATTGATTTTGCTAAAAAAATGGGCTTAGGTCAGGATGCTTTACAAAGCATTTATGATAACATGCGTACCTTCATTGACCAGAAATTACCTAATCAAATCGATACCCCCGAAATTCAAACGGTTAAAGGTTTAGTTAGAAAAGGCGAAGCGATTGCTGGTGCACGTTACTGCGGACTTGAAGATGATCATATTCACTTCATGGCCCTGCCATTTTACGAATCAGGCAAAAGCCAGAAAAACCCGGTAACAGACCTGGATATTCAAATAACCATCGAATTATTACAAAAAGTAAAACCACAACAAGTTTTCGCTGCCGGAGATTTTGAAGATCCGCACGGAACACATATCGTTTGCTTCAACATCATTCTTGCCGCATTAACCGAACTCCGTAAAACTGAAAGCTGGGCGCAAGACTGCTGGTTATGGATGTATAGAGGCGCTTGGCATGAGTTTCCAACTCATGAAATCGAAATGGCTGTACCGCTTAGTCCGCAGGAATTGGAGAAAAAGAAATATGCCATCTTTAAACACCAAAGTCAAAAAGACCGTGCTGTTTTCCCTGGCGACGATTCACGTGAGTTCTGGAAACGTGCTGAAGACCGTAACCGGGAGACAGCTAAAGCCTATGACGACCTGGGCTTATCAGAATACGAAGCAATGGAAGCATTTGTAAGGTGGAAATTTTAATATAATATGGAAAACAGCCCACAGCGGTTATTGTCGTTAGACTTCTTTAGAGGGGCGACCGTAGCTGCAATGATTTTGGTTAACAATGCTGGCGATTGGGGAAATATTTATGCCCCATTACGCCATGCGGCGTGGAATGGTTGTACCCCCACCGATTTGATTTTTCCATTTTTCCTCTTCATTGTGGGCGTTTCCATAGCGTATGCCATGGGCAGTAAAAAAACTGACCCATCATTACACCGTCAACTCCTAAGTAAAGCTTTTAAACGTGCCCTGATTTTATTTGGACTTGGACTTTTCCTTTCCTTGTACCCTAAAATCTTTACTGCACCCATCGAAGCTTTACAAACAGTAAGAATACCAGGCGTCTTGCAACGCATTGCCCTGGTTTTCTTTATTTCTGCCGTCATATTCTTGAAAAATACAGAGAAAAATATCTTTAGAATCTTTATTGGTCTGCTGGTTTTTTATTGGGCCATGATGACCTTTGTACCTGTTCCTGGTGTTGGTTATCCCAACCTGGAAAAAGAAACTAATCTGGGTGCCTGGATCGACCGATCCATATTAACCGAAGCTCATTTGTATAAGTCAGCAAAAACCTGGGACCCCGAAGGATTGTTCAGCACCATTCCAGCAGTAGCAACAGGTTTATTCGGCGTTTTAGTAGGTCTATTCTTAAAACGTAAAGATATGGACGCCGCCACTAAAATGGCCTGGTTATTCTCCACCGGCTTTGCAGCCATTGCATTTGGACTGTTGTGGGATTTACAATTCCCGATTAACAAAGCACTTTGGACAAGCTCCTTCGTCTTGTACACAGGTGGTTTAGCAACCGTTATCCTGGCCTTGAGCTATTGGATGATTGATGTACAAAAATATCAGAAGTTCACCACACCATTTGTGGTTTATGGGGTTAACGCCATCACTGTCTTTTTTCTTTCAGGGTTATTGCCACGCACCCTAAACATGTTTAAAGTGAACACGCCCGACGGCAGTGAAACTGGACTCCAAAGCTGGTTATATCAAACTTATTATAGCGCTAATTTCGCGCCTGTAAATGCTTCACTAGTTTGGGCAGTTACTCAAATTCTCTTTTGGTATATTATTTTATACATAATGTATAAAAAGAAAATCTTTATCAAAGTATAACATTAGTGTGCCGCCAGCCCAACAGGGCTACTGGCTACACTTTCATTTTTTAAGCGGTCTAAAGCTGTAACCAGGTAAGTATAACGTTTGCCACTAACCACATCGGTATCAATAAAAGTAGTATACTTCAGAAAACTGATTTTAAGAATATTTTTAGGGTTTAATATAGCAACATGCTCTCCCTCCTCGAAACGATAGATTACATAACCTGAAGCCGTTTCACCATCAGCAGCAATTAAGGGATGTTCCCATGACAGGTGTATTCCATCATTTCTAGACTCAGCACGCAGATGCAGTGGAATATTAGGTTCAATATCATCTAACCATGGCATTTGTGGTGGCAGCGAAGGATATTTATACAAATCCAAACGCAGAGAGTCTCCGGTAGCACGGGCCACCGTAGAAAACGATTTTGAGCTAAAGAACACACTACCTTGCACCCTGTTATTTTCCCTCATGTACCTGATCTGATCGGGTATCTGGTTTGGCAATCGCCAGGCAGCTTCCATTTTCTGATTCATCAGATATGCAGCCTGTCCTATGTACAAATGCCTGCCATATGTATTTTCACTCCACCAATCCACTAGTGTGTCAAATGGCGCCGCCTTACGCGTGAAACTAAAGTATACTTGCGGATTAATATAATCTACCCAGCCCTCTTTAACCCATTTTCTTGAATCAGCATACAACTCCGAGTAATTTGAAAGTCCGTTAGTCGCAGACCCAAGGCTGTCCTCCCGAAGATTCCTCCATATACCAAAAGGACTAATACCAAACTTTACATGCTTTTTATAGTGATGAATGCTATCGTCAAGCTGCTCAATCAATAAATCTACATTGTTTCTGCGCCAGTCGTTTACATTGGTAAAACCATTGGGATGTTGCGCAAAAGTATTGGCGTCTTTTATCGTCTGGCCAGACACCGGATATGGGTAAAAATAATCATCGAAGTGTATGCCATCGATATCGTAACCCTTCACCACATCCAACACTACCTGTATAATATATTCCCTTACTTCAGGTATGCCCGGATCAAACTGTTTTTTACCAGCATAAGTAAAAAATAAATCGGGACGTTTTACCACCATATGGTCTTTACTTAACACTGCATTCGTACTCACCGTTGCCCGGTAAGGATTAAACCAGGCGTGAAGTTCCATTCCCCTAAAGTGTGCTTCTTCAATAGCAAATGCTAAGGGATCATAACCCGCAGCTGGCGCTAACCCTTGTTTACCCATCAACCATTGGCTCCAGGGCTCCCTTGATTTCGCATAAAAAGCATCGGCTGCCGGACGAACCTGTAAGATGATGGCATTCATACCATTTCCTTTATGCTTTTCCAATAATCCTATAAGTTCTTGTTTTTGTTGGTCCGCACTTAGGCCCGGTCTCGACGGCCAGTCAATATTAGACACCGTTGCCACCCACACCCCTCTAAACTCCCTTTTTGGAGCGTTTTTTGCTGTTTGTTGTGCTAGAGAAGAAAAAAGGCAAGTAAATACAAGTGTTATTGCAACAATAAGGATCTTAAACATTCTTGGAAATTTGTGATTCGTACGTGTGTTATTTGATAGTTATTATACGGTTTGCTTAACAACTACCTTTCTCAAGTAAACGAATTTTCCGTTACTCTGTTACAAATTTGCGGTTTTTTTGACCAATTATTATAATTTAATCTTTATGTTAGACCTTTCTTTCTTAACCTGAAGGAACTTTGACATAAAAAAACTGAACTTTATTGTGAAATGTTAGACCAAAAAATTCCTGGTAACACAGGCGACCGCAACAAAATTTACTTCCTGATCATCGTAATCGTTGCCTTATTAGGAACGAATGCATATCTCTATTTTAGAGACAAACAGGAGAGCGCGCGCTTTGTAAGTGTTAACACCGAAAAAGACAGATTAAAATTAGAAGTAGAAAAGATAGAAGTTGAACTAGATAAAGTAAATAACCTAAATACCACTTTAACAGAAAAACTTCAACAGGAACAACAGTTAGCCAGAAACAAAATTTACGAACTTAAAAGTGCCCTGGAAAAAAGTCAGCTGACGCAAGGTGAACTTTCTGAAGCACAGAGGGAAGTTAAAGAACTCAGACAATTTGTGAAAAACCATCATGAGCAAATTGCTAAGCTTAGCCAGGAGAACATGCTCTTAAAATCTGAACGAGATAGCTTAGTCAATTCAGTAAATCAGGTCAATGAAAAAGCGGAACGATTGGCTCAAAAAAATCTGGAATTAAGCAAGAAAATTAAGGAAGGTGCGGCACTGAAGGCCATCAACATGGAGGTTATCGCATTTAGAGTAAAAAACAGCGGGAAACAGGTTGCTGTGAAAAATGCAGGTTCAGCACAAAAAATAGACATCAAGTTTGGCATTGCACCAAATGAATTGGCCGAAAAGAAATATTACAAAATATATATCCGTGTTTTTGACCCGGCCGGAAATCTAATTGCCGACGAGAACAACATGTTCGATGCTAATAAACAGCAAATGCAGTATAGCGAAATGACTACGCTGGCATATGAAGAACATAAGGAATTATACACCCTTTCTTGGGTTAACCCTACAGAATTTATCAAAGGCACCTATTCAGTCATCTTGTATACTGATGGTTTTACCATGGGTAAATCTTCCGTTACCCTCAAGTAATGATTAGGCCAGGGGAAAGCTAAGAAAGAAAGTAGTGCCCTTATCAAGAACAGACTTGAACTCCACCGTTCCGCCTGCATTTTCCACAGCCTGTTTTACAAAGGCTAATCCTAATCCAGTACCCGATGATTTTGTGGTAAAATTAGGGGCGAATATTTTATCATGCAGGTAATAATCTATGCCTATACCATTGTCAGACAACTCTATCCAAACCTTCTTGTGGTCATTACGTAGCTTAATATAAATTACGCAAGCTTCCAAGGCACTACTAGCCTCAATCGCATTTTTCAATAAATTATTAAAAGTTCGAAGTAACTGGTCCTTATCCCCCATTATAAAAATGGCCATGGAGGTTTGATCAACCAGGTAAATCTCCACATTTTTAGTGTTAACATAAACATCACTGGCTTGCTGTAAGATAGGAAGCAGTTGGAGCCGCTGCAGCTTTGTATCTGGCATTTTAGCGAAGTTAGAAAACTCAGAAGCAATGGTAGCCAGGCTGTCAATTTGTTCAACAAAAGATTTATTAAACCGTTCAAATTTTCGCTCAAAATTAGGATCTTTTTCCTTCCATGACTTTTCCAGTAGTTGCACACCTAATTTTAACGGTGTCAACGGATTTTTAATTTCATGGGCTACTTGTTTGGCCATTTCCCGCCATGCGCTTTCTCTTTCAGATTTAGCCAGCTTCACCGCACTTTCTTCCAGCGCAGCCAGCATCTTATTATACTCCTTAATCAAAGAGCCTATTTCGTCGTGCCGCGACCATAAAATAGGTTGGTTTTTTTGTCCAAGTTTTGTTTTACGAATACTCTCCTGTATAAAGGTAAGCGGATTTGTAATTTGATTGGCCAGGAACACGGCTAAAACGCCAATGGCCACAAACACCAGTGCATATATGTTGATTAGGGTATTGATAAATAAGCCAATTTTAGACTGGAAATCTCCTTCATTACCATAATATGGCAAACCGATATAACCTATGGTCTGGTTTTGAGAATTTCGGATGGCGCCATAAGCAGCGGAATAGGTAAAACTTCCAATCTTTTGATTCGGACTAATATACTCAGCCCGCTGGAATTGATTAAGATAGATATAAGCATCCGGAGCCATGTTTTTAGACAAGATTCCATAGTCATATATTTTTGGGATAGAGGTATACAATAAGTTTCCTTTCGTATCAAACAGATTCAAATACGTAGAATTTACATCCGAAAACTGGTTGAAATCCTGAATAGACAACGCTGTAACCGGAGGAATACTCCCACTGGCGTACATTTTCTTTCCATATAACAATTGCACTTTACGCAGCTTGTCTCTGATAAAATCATCCTGTTGCCGCCTGTACTCTGCACTGATGTAAAAAAACGTGGTCCAGCCCACAATAAGTAAGGTAGCCACCACAGATAAAACAATTGAAAATTGTATCCGTGTTTTATATAAAATTTTATTGGCATTGATCATCAATGATCGGTTAATGTTAAACCAGCCACCCCAATTTTCGTCTATATTCTTTGAAAGCCATAGCACGCTATGCAAGCCAACAGCAAACAATATAAAAACCAGAAAGAAAAACGACAAAATTGATAATCGGCTTACATACGACATCTTCTCCTTACTGATTACGATGGTCCTTGTAGGCGTAGGCTTATAAACCATATGGTTATAACCGGTTTTAAGGTCATTAATATAAATCACCTCATCATTACGTCCCTCAAACTCCCGATCGCTTAGCTTGTAGGTAAACGTACCAGCCTGATTAATTAAATTGCCATAATTATAAAATGCAAAGGAATAGTCTTTAAAATCTTCCTCACTTTTCACCTTTCCATCTACCAGCAATTCAGGAAACTGGTTATTATAATTGTATTGTTGGGATCTTAGCTCCAGCACCAGGGTGCCCAGCATTTGTTTATTATCGAATACGGGAATGATACCAAAATAACTTTGGTAACCAAACGTATCATTTAACCGGTAAAAGTAGTTCGACACCTTTACAGAGCCAGACTGCACCAATTCTTTATAGTGTTGTAAAGGGGTAGCTTCACCTTTTTCCAGCGAAAATGAGGTTACGCTGTAAGGCAACAAGTTGTATTCATACTGTGCCAGGTAACTGTCCAGGTATTTTTTATCCACCATGCTTTCCAGCACGGCTTCTTTCTCCACATTTGGCGATCTGAAAAAATTAAGCACATATTCATCTCCTGACACACCGGTTTCCAGACTTTCAATCGAGCTAATTACCCGCGGATTGTCTGTCGACAATAATTTCTGTGCAATAGTGTAACGCTTATTGCGCTCCTTAATATCTTGGAATTTCACATATTTGATGGAAGATATGAGTGCCAGACAGAAAAACAAACTCACATAAGTCCGGATAGAAAATTTTGCTTTCTCTACATAAATATTCCAGCCCAAAACAAACAGAAACAATGCATACACCATGAAAAACACGGTGAATTCGGTAACAATCCGAAAAACCAAATACCCAAGAAATGCAGCCAGAAACAGCAATAGCCTTTCTTTATTATTTACATTTAATTTCTTGGTCCATTGCATAAAGATATAGGCTGCAAGAAAAACATTGAACCATACCAAACAAAGAATACCGATACTAATCCAGCTTGCCCAACCCAAGTTAATAATATTGGTGATGTCGAAATTAATCTTGGAATTATAGATCAATCCAGAAAATAGGCGGTCAATATGGAAGGCCACCAGCGCAAGCAACAGCAGCATTAGCGCATGTACTACCAAACCGGCAGTCTTATTTCTGGTAAGCAAACCAGGAAAGCTGTATTTTTCTTTATAGGTGTATATGAAAAATAAAAACCAGGTAGAACAAATAATATTGAGCAGGAAATCACCCAGTGACGGCAGGAAGAAACTTTGCCCGTATACTGCAGGATTAAAAATAGCCAGGTTAAACTGATGATTCAGCCAGCCATACTGCAGGTCGCTTAACCGAAGCGCGACAAAATATAAAAACAGCAATAATGTAGCCAGCGCCAGGCGGCCGTTTTTTGCAATTAGAGAACACAGCGAGTTGACAAATAAAGAAAAACTAAAAATACCAATGGCCCATAACCAGACTTCTACAGTAGAATATAGGGTTTCGGAGTTTTCTGAACGAAGTTTTACTTCAAATAGTGGCTTACCTGTATTGCTTTTAATCGTTACCACCTCATTATCAATAAACGAGGCGAATGTTAGTGAATTAGATGGAAGTAGTTTTTTTGAAATCTCATTACTCAGAAAGTTATTTTCAATAAGAAACTGGCTCTTGATTTTAATATAAAATACGGCCACAAAATTTCCCTCTGTTTTTTTTATGGCCTCGTACCAGCCATTGGACAGCTGTACCACAGACACACCGTCTTTAACAAAATTAACCGGAGGAGGATTGATCAGGTAAGAACTCCAGAATTTAACCTCATGATCCTGGTAGGTAATCACATTGATTTCCTCTTCAGGGTAAGTCTCAATAAACCTTAAGGCTAATTCTGGTTTTTCATGAAGCTTTTTTAGGTTCTCAACCTCCTTCGGATCGGAGAGGAAGTTGAAAACCAAACGTTCACTAGTGGAAAGATTTTCCTGTAATTCTGCTGCTTCATGGCGCAGGTAATCATTTTCAGATACTGTATGTTTTAAGGTAATGGCTGTAATAATACAACATGCCCCTAGAATGACCAGTAAAATTCTAATCTTTACGCCTATGCTCACAGCAATTATTTTAGGTGATCTATTTAAACAGCAACCGCAGCAGCACGGGTAACAACGGCTCTGTTCACTTTTTTAACCAAGCCCTGCAAAACATTACCAGGACCAACTTCTACAAATTCCTCAGCGCCGTTAGCCAGCATCTGCTCTATGGTTTGTGTCCACCTTACTGCACCTGTTAATTGAGTAATCAGATTGGCTTTAATTTGTGCCGGGTCTGTTGTAGGGTGTTGCGGATCTACGTTTTGATAAATTGGACATCTTGGTGCAGAAATAAGCGTATTTTCGATAGCCGATTGCAGCTCTACCTTAGCTGGTTCCATTAAAGGGGAGTGGAATGCACCACCTACATTAAGTTTTAACGCTCTTTTAGCACCTGCTTCGGTCAATTGCTGACAAGCGATGTCAATCCCGGCAGTACTTCCGGAAATTACCAATTGACCAGGGCAATTATAATTTGCTGGCACAACAACTTCATCAATTTGCGAACAAATCATTTCTACCACATCATCTGCTAAGCCTAAAATTGCAGCCATCGTAGAAGGTTGTAATTCACAGGCTTTTTGCATCGCATTTGCACGGGCAATAACCAAACGAAGGCCATCTTCAAAAGATAAGGCAGACGCTGCAACCAATGCAGAAAACTCCCCTAAAGAATGTCCGGCTACCATATCAGGTTGAAAAGCCTCCTTTAACGACTTAGCTAAAATTACAGAATGCAAAAATATTGCTGGTTGAGTAACGTTAGTTTGTTTTAATTCTTCATCCGAACCAGAAAACATAATGTCGCTGATGCGAAATCCAATAATTTCATTTGCTTGTTCAAATAATGCTTTAGCTTCCTGATTTTCGTAAAGTTCCTTTCCCATTCCGGAAAATTGTGCACCCTGACCTGGAAATATATATGCTTTCATCATGTTCTAATGTAAATTTGCCGTAATTAATCTTAAAAATTCTGCCCTGGTTTTGTCTTTCGCAAATTCACCGGTAAAGGCAGAGGTCGTTGTAACAGAGTTTTGTTTCTGAATACCACGCATTGCCATGCACAAGTGTTTACATTCTATAACAACAGCCACTCCTGCAGGTTTTAACGTTTCCTGTATACAATCTCTAATTTCATTAGTTAAGCGTTCCTGCACCTGTAATCGGCGTGCATAAGCATCAACCACTCTTGGAATCTTGCTTAGGCCAACAATATGTCCGTTTGGAATATAGGCAATATGTGCTTTACCAAAAAAAGGAAGCATGTGGTGTTCACACATCGAAAACACTTCAATGTCTTTAACCACCACCATCTGGCTATAATCTTCTTTAAACATGGCGGAACGAAGAATTTCTTCCGGTTTAGTATCATACCCATGGGTAAGAAACTGCATGGCTTTTGCCACCCGTTCAGGGGTTTTTAGTAATCCTTCGCGCTCCGGATCCTCACCTAGCTGGTGTAAAATATCTTTGTAATGATCAGCTAATGAAGCTATTTTGTCTTCGTTATAACGGTCAATTTTTAAGTAACCCTCGTTTTCCTCTTCGGTAAACGTTTGTGTTTTATTATCCATTAAGCTTTGTAATTATCCGAAGTATTCAACAAAGTTGTTTTCGGTTTCATAAATTTTAATACTGTGTAAAGTAGCCCCTCCATTTTGTATATGTGGTAACAGCTCATCCCATACAGCTATAGCCAGGTTCTCCGTAGAAGCTAGTTTGCCCTGCATGAAGTCGACATCCAGGTTTAAGTTTCTATGATCGATTTTATCGACAACAAACTCGTTTGTAATGTCTTTTAACCATTTAAGGTCTACTAGAAACCCCGTTTCCGGGTTAATCTCCCCTTTAACGGTAACATATAATTGGTAATTATGCCCGTGCCAATTTGGATTAGCACACTTTCCGTACACCGCTGCATTTTCCTCATCAGACCAATCGGGTCTTGATAATTTATGTGCCGCATTGAATGACGCCTTGCGTGTTATATAAATCATTTCTCTAAAATTGACTACAAATATACATAGAAAGGAACTGAAAGCGATTTATTACCTTAGGGGAATGAAAATACTTGTTGTAGCCGCCACCTTTGCAGAAGTAAAAGGCATCTATGAGCATTTTGACTGCCCTCCGGCTGCATTTATGCAAAGTCCTAAATTCGACATCCTGATTACCGGTGTGGGCATGACAGCAACAGCTTTTGCCTTGGGTAAAACACTGTCGGCACAGTATCAGCTGGTATTAAACCTGGGTATAGCCGGTTCTTTTGATTACAACACTAACCTGGGCAGCCTGGTGCAGGTAATCGAAGACGAGTTTTCAGAATTAGGTGCGCAAACCAAAGATTCCTTTTTAACCTTAAACGAACTCGGTTTTGGCAAAACCGTTTACGCATGCAGCTATACCGGCCATCATTCCTTATTGAATACATTACCCCAGGTCAAGGGCATTACCGTCAACCAGGTACACGGTAACAGTGCCGCTATCACCGCCATGGTTAACCGGCTGCATCCGGCAACGGAAAGCATGGAAGGTGCTGCCGTATTTTATGCCTGCGAACAGGCGGCCATCCCTTGTTTACAAGTACGAGCCATTTCCAATCATGTCGAAGAAAGGAATAAGGAAAACTGGAAAATTGGCCTGGCCATTAAAAACCTCAATCAATGGGCTATTGAATTTTTGCTTAATTTTACCCCATGAAACTTACTTTAGGATTCTCGCCCTGCCCCAATGACACGTTTATTTTCGACGCCCTCATTCATCATAAAATAGATACAGAAGGTTTAGACTTTGAAGTGTCTTTTGATGATGTGGAAACCTTAAATCAAAAGGCCCTGGCAGGCACGCTTGACATCACTAAACTTAGCTTTCACACGCTGGCCTATGTTGCCGAGCAATATGCGTTGCTTCATTCAGGTAGTGCTTTAGGTTTCGGTGTCGGTCCTTTGTTAATTTGCAAAGACCCCGCTTTATTGCAACATGAACTAGCTGCCAACCTGCGCGTTGGTATTCCGGGCAAGTTTACCACAGCCAATTTCTTGTTAGGTGTTGCCTATCCGCAATTAACAAATAAACAAGAGCTGGTCTTTTCAGACATAGAAAATGCTTTACTAGAAAACCGTATTGATGTAGGACTGGTTATTCATGAGAACCGCTTTACCTATGCTGATAAGGGATTACATAAAATCATCGACCTTGGTAATTATTGGGAAACCCTAACGGGTTGTGCCATCCCCTTGGGTGGTATTGTGGTAAACAGAAGGCTACCGCTTGAAGTTCAGCAGAAATTAAACCTATTGATCCGGAAATCTGTAGAGTTTGCTTTTGCAAACCCCAAATCAGGACTGGAATTTATCCGTGAACATGCGCAAGCAATGGACGAAGCCGTCATGTATAAACACATTGAGCTTTATGTAAACCAATACTCTATTGATCTGGGTGTTGAAGGCCGTAAAGCCATCGATAAATTGTTCAGCATTGCAGAATCAAATGGGGTTATCCCCCTGCGCAGCAAAAATATTTATATTGAAGATTAGTTACAAGGTCCGTCAGGAATTTCACGGGTCACTTTAAGCACCTTAGTCACCACCAGCGTGGAGTCAAAATTAGCGGTAACCGTCGTACTGTCAGACTTTACCACCCGGCCTTCTACTTCTATATAAACCGGAATGTATGGTTTTTCAAATTTAAGATCATTATAAGCAAGCTCCAGAGTTTTTGCACTATCTGCAACCCAGTATTCCCGGCCCTCATCACAATCCGTAAATGAACGGATTTCCGGACCATAGCTATATAGCCCTTTAATTACTCTAATATCGCTGTTTTCATCTTCTACTGGAGTCCGGTTACAAGCTATAACAGCTAAGGCTAGAACAATCGATAACAACGTTATTTTTTTGGTATGCTTCATGGTTATAGATCTTTGTTAATATAATTAATCTTCTTCACACTCAGGTTGGAAGACAGTGCCGATGCGACTAAAGAAAATAGGCTGACCGTTACAAATACCAGCACAAAATCCATCCCTTTAAAAGCCACGGGGTAAGCATTCGGAATCATCAGGTCTTCTTGCGACATCTGCACGAAACCAAACTTTTGTTGCGCTAAACAAAATAGAAAGCCAACTAATAGCCCAAATATACACCCTGTCATGGTAATCATCATCCCTTCCAACAGAAATATTCGCTTTATTAATCGCTTACCAGCACCAAGGCTGCTTAAAACAGCAATATCTTTTAATTTATCCAGAACCAACATGGTTAGTGATCCAATAATATTAAAAATAGCAATTATTAAAATGAAAGTGAGAATTATATACACGGCCCACTTTTCTGAACCTAATATATTATACAAAACCTGATTTTGTTGTAAACGATCTTTAACAACAAATTCCTTCCCTAACTGTTTTTCGATCTCTTTCTTGAAACTTTCGGCACTTGCTCCTGGAAGCAGGTTTATTTCAATGGATGAGATATTCTTTGGTTCCTGCAGCAGTTCGCGTACAAAAGATAAGGGCACAATGGTCATGTTATCAAAATCCTGCTGCAACTCAAAAACACCCGCCACAGGAATCGTAGCCATTGTAAAATCATCGGCAGGATTAACCGAACTCGCAGCACTGCCCTTTTTAGGCGAATAAATTTGTAATGGCGTGAAAGGATCATTGGTATTGATCATCAGATAGTTCTGAATGGCAGAACCAATAACGGCCTGTGGACCAGCCGTATTCTCCAACACAAAATCGCCTTGTACCGTAATGGTATCGAGGCTTCTGTTTTTTAAGTATTCGTCACTTACCCCCTTCACCAAACCCACAGATTGCCGGGTTCCGTAGCGCAGCAAAGCATTTTCTGCAAGCACTTCTGTATAAGAATAAATGCGGGGATCCTTTTTAACCTGATTAAACACGGCAGCATCAGGATCAAAGGTTTTGCCACCAGCCGGGGCCACCACCACCTCAGGTGTAAAAGTATTGTACATTTTTAGCACAACTTCTTCAAATCCATTAAAAACCGATAAAATAATGATCAGCGCAGCACTGCCAACAAAAACACCGATGACAGAAATGGTAGAAATTATATTGATCGCATTGGTTGATTTTTTAGCAAAAAGATACCTGCGGGCAATATAAAACGCTGTATTCATTGGGTAAAATGGTTAAACCTGTTTAGAAAAATGGATTGTTTTCTTTTTCAAAACCAATAAAGGTAGACTTTCCATGGCCGGGATGAACTTCACAATCAGAAGGCAAGGTAAATAACTTTTCCCTAACACTTTGCAGTAACTGCTCATGATTACCACCCGGAAGATCCGTTCGGCCAATACTTCCATAAAATAACACGTCGCCACCTATCAAAAAGTTTTCTGCTTTTGCATAAAAACATAGGTGTGCCGGCGAATGGCCCGGCGTAAGCAACAACTCCAGCTCGCTGTCGCCAAAAGTTACGAGATCCCCTTCCTCCAGAAACACATCCGGATCAGGACCCATTTCATACCTGAAACCCATGCCTGGTGCATAACTAGGTATGGCCTGTAATATTTTCATTTCACCACGATGAAACTGCGGCTTTAATCCCCATTGGTCAAAAACAAACTTATTACCAAACACATGATCCAGGTGGCAATGCGTATTGAGCAATGCCGACGGTGTTAAACCATTATCTTTAATAAAGGCAACCAGCTCATTCTGCTCATAAGACTCATACATTCCCGGGTCAATAATTACACAGGCTCCTGTTTCATCATACAACACATAGCTGTTTTCCTGATAGGCATTAAAAGTAAATTTCTTGATGTTGATCATGATAAGCAATAAATGTTTATGAATTCCAGATGGTCCAGGAACGTTCTGCCTGTAGCACCAGCATTTCCATTCCGTTTTTAGCTACTGCATGTTGGGCTTTCGCCTGGCGTAAAAATAATGTATCGGCTGGATTATAGACTAAATCGTAAGCAAGGTGTTTATGGTTTAAAGCCTCATATGGAATCGCCGGACAAGTTTCCAGGTTCGGCGACATACCCAATGGGGTAGTATTGATAAGAACCTGGTATTCCTGCAGCAAGGCTGGGCTTACTTCTGCGTAGGTAATACAACCTTCAGCAGCGCTTCGAACGACCGAAAGGTAGGTGATGCCCAATTTACGAAGCACATATTTAACCGCCTTGGCTGCTCCCCCATCGCCAAAAATTAAGGCCTTCTGGTGATGTGGCGCCAATAGTGGCTTCAAAGACTCTTCAAAACCGTAAGCATCGGTATTATACCCCTTTAAAAAAGGGATATCTTGTTCATGGCTAATGGATATACAATTTACAGCACCAATAACACGTGCGGCATCGTCCATTTCATTCAAATAAGGAATAACAGCAACTTTATAAGGAATCGTAACATTTAAGCCCTCCAATTCCTTATTAACTAGCAGTTGCTTGAGCAAAGTGATTTCCGTAAGGGGAAACAGCTCATACTGCCGATCCTTGATGCCCTCTTTTTCAAACTTCTCCGTAAAGAACTTCTTAGAAAAAGAATGCGATAAAGGATAGCCGATTAAACCAAAAGTTTTAACCATGATATTTTTCCGTAAACGTTTAAAACGCTTATTTAGTTAAATTTAGAAAGTGGTCAAACGTATCTCCTCTTAATCCAAGGCGAATGGTTTCCAATGGAATTACTTCCGCAGGCGCAATGTTTCCAAGATTTACATTGGTACCAATTAATTTGATAAACCAAACCTGCTGTTCCTTTTGCGGCGCTTCCCAGATAATGGAATCTTCTGGAATCTGCGTTAAAATCTCATCAACCAAACCTTCACGAACCTCACCAGATTCTCTGTAGATCCCTACATTTCCACCTTCACGGGCTTCAGCAATGACCTTCCAGGAGCCAGCTTCAATTTCTGCACTCATCAGTTTAATCCATTTGTAAGGCGCAAAAATCTTCTTTGCATCTTTAGAACCTACTTCAGAAATAACAGTCACTTGTTTAGCTAGTTTCGCTATATAGTCTAACTTCTCCTCATGTTCAATGTAAATAGAGCCATCAGATACTTCTGCATACTCCATTCCAAACTGATCTAAAACACGGCGATAATCGTCAAACTGGTTTCTGATTACAAAAGCTTCAAATAAAGTTCCACCAAAATAAGTAGGGATACCTGCGCTTTTATAGATGGCCAGTTTCTCTTTCAGGTTTGGCGTTACAAAAGAAGTAGCCCATCCTAATTTAACTATATCGGTGTGAACACCGGCAACATCAATAAAGTCTTCTGTTTGTCTTAAGCTTAAACCTTTGTCCATAACCATGGTTATACCTTTGTTACGAGGTTTTACTGGACGTTCGGGTATATTATTTAAAGGGTAATTCATATATACTGCAAAGGTGAAAAAAAAATAGACTTTTTAAGAGATGATTTTCGAAAAGACGTTCTTTATTTGATATAACGGTTAATAACCTCTAAGATCATTCCGTTTTCCTGCAGCTGAGGCAGGTATTCAAATAAAATATAATGCTTTTCGGGCTCAATACTTAAAGCCGTCTCCAGGTACGCAAAACCTTCATCGCTTTCTTTCATGGCAAATAAATAAGCCACCATACGGTAATAAAGCTCTGCAGCATCCGGGTTATTTTTAATTCCCTCCATGATAATTTCAGAAGCATCGATCAGTTTTCCCTGTTCATAAAGTACCGTAGAATAGTCCAGCCAGGCTTCTACATCTGTAGGATTATACAATAATACCTTGTGATAGGCCTCTACCGACTTATCCATTTGCCCTAATTTATAATAAGCATCAGCCATGGCAAACCAGAAATCCGGATTAATACCATCCAGGTCCAGTGCCTTTTTATAAAAGTGTAAGGATTCGAAAAAACGTTCTTCAAAATTCAGGGTTACGCCAATACCAAACCAGGCATCTGCCAGTTTCGGATCCATCTTTACCGACTTCTTATAATAAGAGCGGGCTTCATCCATCATTTCCAGCTTTTCGTAACACTCCCCAATGGCACAATAGGTATCGGCGTTCGGTTTTTCGTATTCGAATGTATGTTTGTATACTTCGATAGCTTCCGAAAAGCGATCCAGCTGAACCAGGGCATTTCCCTTATTGTAATAAGCCGAAGCGAAATTATCTTTAATTAAGATGGCATAATCATAGGCATCAATTGCTTTTTCAAACAGGTCAAGCTTATGATATGAATTTGCCAGGTTGTACCAGGCTGCATAGGAATAGGGATCATTATCGATATACTCCGTGTAAAACTGTATGCTTTCTTCCTGTTTATCTAAAATATCGTAACAAAAAGCAAGCTCATATAAGCCGTCCTTGTTCTCCATATTGAGTTCAAGACTACGTTTAATATACACGATTGCACTTTCATAATCCAACATATTCTGGTATACATAAGCAATCTGCAACAATATATCATCAATGGATTCTGCAAATTCCAATGCCTTTTTAAAGTTCTCCAAAGCCATTTCATGTTGATCCAGACTGGAATAGATATTTCCGCGCAGGATAAAAATCTCTGCTTCTGATGCTTCCAGCAGTTCCGCTTTTTCAAGCGACTCAAAAGCACGGTCTAGCTGATCGGTTACAAAATACAACTGTGCTTGTTTAACGAAAAATATCGCCGCATAAGGATGCTGATTTAAGGCATAGTCGATCACCTGCAATGCTTTTACCGGATCACTTTTTTCTATATAATAATCAATGATGTTTTCAAAAGCCTGGGCATCGAAAAAATACTGATCCTGATTACGTATCATTTCTTCGTAACGCTCTACCGATCGCTGTGCATCATCGCTAAAGTCGAAGTAAAATTCCTCTTCCATGTATTGATTAATTAAAGAACATTGCCCTTGTTGTTTAAAACACATTATAAGTTTACGCTAATTAAACGTAAAAGGGTAAAATATTTTCAATATTTATACGCCCTACGCTACAATTAACTTATAAATTAGTAATTAACAGGATTTTAAAGATTTATTAGTTTGCATTAAATGCCTTTGGGTTGTTCAGAATTATTTACAAAAATAAACAATCTTATTCTTAAAACAGGTAATACAGGGGTCAAGAAAAGCCCTGTAACCTTTTTTTATAACCCGCAAAAGAGCATATTTGTTGATATCCAATTGTTATAAAACCATTCTTGCTATGCAAAAAGAAATAAGCACTGTTTTAAAAAACTTAGGCGTTTTAGCAGAAAACCCAGCTTTCAGTACTGGAAATTTGGCCGGACCAGTTTCCGGTACCAACACCATCACCAGTTTTTCACCTGTTGATGGAAAAGAAATTGCACGCATCCAGGTAGCCAGTGCGCAAGACTATGAGCAGGTGATCAAAACCGCACAAGAGGCTTTTGTGTTCTGGCGCAATACGCCGGCACCAAAAAGAGGCGATATTGTACGGCAACTGGGTGATGCCTTGCGCGTTAATAAAGACGATCTGGGTACCCTGGTATCTTATGAAATGGGTAAAAGTTTACAAGAATGTTTAGGCGAAGTGCAGGAAATGATCGATATCTGTGATTTTGCTGTGGGCCTTTCCCGACAATTATATGGTTTAACCATGCATTCTGAACGTCCGCAACACCGCATGTACGAACAATGGCACCCCATGGGTATTGTAGGTATCATCTCTGCCTTTAACTTCCCCGTTGCAGTATGGAGCTGGAATGCCGCCCTTGCCCTGGTTTGTGGTAATGTTTGTGTATGGAAACCATCATCAAAAACACCAGTATGCGCTATTGCTTGTCAGCACATCCTGGCGAAAGTATTAAAAGCAAATCATATGCCCGAAGGGATATCTAGTGTGTTGATTGGTAACCCGATTGGCGACTTGCTGAATAACGACAGCAGGATTCCTTTAGTTTCTTTCACAGGCTCTACCCCTATTGGTAGAAAAGTAGCCACAGCCGTTGCTGGTCGTTTTGGCCGGAGCATCCTAGAACTAGGGGGTAATAATGCCATCATTATTTCTAAAGATGCTGACCTGGATATGTCATTAATAGGCGCTGTTTTTGGTGCTGTAGGCACTGCCGGACAACGCTGCACCTCGACCAGGCGACTGATCATTCAGGAAGATATTTACGATACTTTTAAAGAGAAGCTGGTTAAAGCTTATGGGCAGTTGCGCATTGGCGATCCTTTGGATGAAAACAACCATGTGGGTCCGCTTATCGATAAAGCAGCCGTTGACATGTATTTAAAAGCCATTGAAAAAGGCAAAGCCGAAGGTGCACACTTTATTGTTGAAGGCGGCTTGCTGGAAGGTGAACAATATGGTTCTGGCTGTTATGTTAAACCTTGTGTAGCCGAAGTAGAAAACAACTATGAAATAGTGCAGGAAGAAACTTTTGCGCCAATTTTATACCTGATAAAATATAAAACCCTCGACGAAGCCATCCGTTTACAAAATGGTGTTCCACAGGGATTATCTTCGGCCATCATGACCTTAAACTTAAGGGAAGCTGAATTGTTTTTAGCAGCAGGTGGTTCAGACTGTGGCATTGCAAACGTCAATATCGGCACCTCGGGTGCAGAGATCGGCGGTGCTTTCGGTGGCGAAAAAGAAACCGGTGGCGGTAGAGAAAGTGGTTCTGATGCCTGGAAAGGTTATATGCGCCGACAAACCAATACCATCAATTATTCTGATACTTTACCCCTTGCACAGGGGATTAAATTCCATATTTAAAACTAAAAACCTGTGTCTGCTTGTTGACACAGGTTTTTTTATAGCTCCTTAAGCGCGCTCCGTTACACCACAAGCCTTTAACATCAGCTGGTGGAGATCGGTATTCTTAACAAAGGGCTTTAACAGTTCACTTCCTGGTCCAAACATCGCCAGTTCCACATAATCTGCTGAATGGTCCATAGAACCCCATCCCACAGAGGTATAATTACTTTGTATTTGCGCCAATTCTTTATAAGGCAGACTTTTGGGGTTGTAAATTCCTTTTTCGTCCAGCTTCTCGTAATGTTTTAACAACGTTGCCGCCTCTTCTTTACTGATGGCATAACCATGTGCAGCCTCCACTTTTTCGATAAAAGTGCCTAGGCTGGTGTTTTTATCCACGCCAGATAAAATCCATTCATTGGTGTGTTTAAATTTTTGGATCCTGTCGAAATTGCTATTGGCTTTAGATCCTGAAAACAAGCCTGGGTTGGCGTTACCATGATCGGTAGTCACAATAATTAAGGTTTCTTTATTGCTTTCTGCAAAGTCCATCGCTACAGCCAGCGCTTCATCAAATGCAAGCTGGTCGTACAGTAACCCACCGATGTCATTTGCATGTGCAGCCCAATCTACTTTTCCTGCTTCCACCTGCAAAACAAAACCTTCTTTATGCGTACTTAAACGTTTGATGGCCGTGCTGGTCATCTCGGCAAGGGTTGGAATCTTTGTTTGAATGGCTGCATCGGTTGCCCTGTCCAGTGAATAGGGTAAACCATCTTCATGAAATACACCAAGTAAAGGTGCCTTTGTAGCAGAAGCTGCATTTAAAAGGTCTGCTCTGTTTTGTACCACCTGGTAACCACCGGCTTTAAACTGCGCAAATACGTCTGATTTGTCTGCACGTTTAGCAGCACTGAAGAATTCCGTACCGCCACCTAGCAGCACATCGTATTTTTCGTTAAGGTATTTTAAGGCGATGCCTGGCTGATCGTTACGTTGTTTACTCGTAATCAGAAATCCGGCAGGTGTAGCATGTGTAATGGGTACAGTGGTAACACAGCCAGCCGCTTTGCCGGTCGCTTTAAACTTTTTCCAGATGGGCGTATTTTCTGAGCCATCAGGATTGGTATTTAAGGCGCCGTTATTAACCCTTTTTCCTCCACCCCATGATGAACTTGCCGCTGCTGAATCGGTAACCAGGGAGTTAAGTGATGCGGTATCCATTAATGCGCGACTACCTTTGCCTTGTTCGTACATCGACAACCATTTACTCTGGCGTCCTTCTTTACGTTGCAACAACAAGCTGGCCATGGTTAGCGTGCCTATGCTCATGCCATCGCTCACTAAAAAAATGATGTTCTTCGCAATTTTACCTTTTGTATTGGCTTTTGCATCAGCTACAGCAGCAATGACGCTGCCCGGCGACAGGATAGCTGCGCCAAGTAAAGCGGCAGAACCACCCTTAAAAAAATCCCTTCTTTTCATTCTTCAAAAAACGACAACCGATGTTAATTGTGAGTAAAGCTGATGTTAAGTCTGGAGAATGGAAAATACTGGAATCAGTGCAAAGGGCATTATCGATCCTGACAGCACCTTACAAGTAAATGAGCCTATCAATGGCCTTATAAGGGTGTTATAAGGGCTTTTAGACGGCTACAGCCGTTCAAAGGCCCTTCAAAGGCCCTTCTAACCCCCTTCTAAGGCCCTTAAACTTGGGAGCTGCAGTTAAATCGCACGATGCTTCATATGAAACCATTTTACGGGGACGAAACATGTACTATTTTTATGATTTCTGCCCTTAGCACTTAGAAAAGCTTATCAATTTGTGTATGTTTAAAGGTTTTAATCTGCTAATCCTCTATTGAGTTTAACCTTTTCTTATGTTACGTGTAGATAGCGCCAAACCATGCCAAGTTGTTTATTCCTTATGCAAGCATGAGTTTATGGGGTATTTAATTGAGCCCCACATGGTTCAGCTAAATCCTCAGGGCGATTTTTCTTTAACTTACCAGCGCTTGTTCAGCCATACGGCCGAAGAATTTTCTATGCACCTGACGGAGCTGGATCGTAAACTGATTAAAATTTTAGATGAGATTGAACAGGATTTTATCATCAAGAAGTACCATAAGAAACTGATTAGACCTACAGAGTTTTTTAGTAAGTTTTTTGATGAGAAGTTTTATAATAAAGTACGTCCGAGAATAGAAAAAAGACTCGCTGAGGTGTTGTCTGTATTGACCATTACCGATGGACTTTATTTAATGGGCAAAGACGGCTGGCCCGCAGAACGAAAAATTACCATTGCCACCGATCCGGCAACCATACTTTTTCATTTCAGAAAAAACGCATTTGAAACCCGGTATTTTCCAACGATCAAGTACCAGGGTACGCGCATTGATTTTATGTTTAAGGATGGCCAGGTAGTCAGCAACCAGCCCGCCTGGCTGCTTCTGGAGGATATGCTTTACTTTTTTGAACAGGATATAGAAGGTAAAAAACTACAGCCTTTTTTAAATAAACGCTACATCACGATCCCTAAAACTAGCGAAGAAGCTTATTTCGAGAAATTTGTTGCACCGCTGATTGAACGGTACCATGTATATGCCGAAGGTTTTGAAATTAAAACCGAACATTTTGATCCCATTCCCCTGCTAAAGGTAATTTATGTGGAAGGCGGGGTCTCGCAATTGCAGTTATTGTTTAAATATGGGGAACATATTTTCCCGATGGATGCGGAACGAAAAGTAAGCGTGCGCATTTCAAAACAGGAGGAGAACTATGTGTTTACGCGCATTAAACGTAAGGCGGATTGGGAAAAAGAAAAATTTAGTGAGTTAGTAAAAACCGGACTTAAAAAAACCAGTCCGCTTTTTTACAACCTGGAGCTTAACAAACAGCATACAGATGAGGATAAAGCCTATGGGGTAATCAATTGGGTAAATGAACACCTGGAAGATTTACAGGCCAAAGGTTATGAAATTGAACAAACTACCGGTGCTAAGCGCTTTTTATTTGCTACCAATAAAATAGACTTCGAAATCAGTGAAAAAAACGATTGGTTCGACATTAATGCCATTGTGTATTTCGGTTCCTTCCCAATCCCGTTTTTGGCCTTAAAACCATTTATTTTACATAAAAAAAGAGAATTCCCTTTACCAGATGGTACCATTGCCATTATTCCGGAGCAATGGTTTACCAAATATGGAAGTTTATTTAGCCTGGCAGACGGCTCCAAATCTTTAAAGCTTAAAAAACACCACATTGGTTTGCTTAGCGAGCTGGCGGATGATAGCCTGGCAAATGTGACACTGAACAGGAAACTGGAACGCTTAAACGACTTCGAAAACATTGACGATGTGCAAATGCCGGTTCATTTTAAAGGCGAGTTAAGAAGTTATCAGAAAGCCGGTTACAACTGGTTTAGTTTTTTGCGCGACTATAATTTTGGAGGCTGCCTGGCCGATGACATGGGTTTGGGTAAAACTATACAAACCCTGGCCTTGCTGCAGAAATTAAAAGAAGAAAATGAGCTGGCGGCCACACCTGGCACCTCTCTCATTATTATGCCCACTTCTTTAATCTATAACTGGTTAAGTGAGGCACGCAAGTTTACACCTAAATTAAAGATTTTAGCACATACCGGCACCAACCGTGATAAAGAAGTAGACAAATTTATCAAATATGATGTGGTAATTACCACCTATGGCATTACCAGGGTGGATGTACCCTTACTGAAAGAATTCTATTTCAATTACATCATTCTGGATGAAAGTCAGAACATTAAAAACCCTTCCTCTAAATCATTTAAAGCCGTAAAAGCACTAAAGGCCAAACATCGCCTGATTTTGAGCGGTACACCGGTAGAAAATTCTGTTGGCGACTTATGGACGCAGCTTACCTTTTTAAACCCAGGTTTGTTAGGTACACAGGCCTTTTTTAATGAAGAATATGTACAGGCCATTGAGAAGAAAAAAGATGAAGAGAAGGCACGTAAGTTACAGGCCATTATTAAACCATTTGTGCTGAGGCGCACCAAGGAACAGGTGGCTGAAGAGCTGCCGCCAAAAACAGAACAGGTCATTTACTGCGACATGAGTGAAGACCAGGCGGCATACTATGAAAAGACAAAATCGGCTTACCGGAACGACTTGCTGAGCAGCATGGACGATGGCACTTATGCGAAAAAACAAGTACAGCTGTTGCAAGGCCTTACTGCATTAAGGCAATTGGCCAACCACCCGGTCATGATAGACAAAAACTATACTTCTGACTCTGGTAAATTCGAAAACGTGATAAACACCCTTGACAACGTTTTAAAGGGCGGCCATAAAGTGCTTATTTTTTCACAATTTGTTAAACACCTCAGCATATTTAAACAATACCTGGAAAATGAGTCCATTTCTTATGCTTATTTGGATGGCACCACAAAAAACAGGGGCGAAATTGTAGCCAACTTTCAAAGTGATCCTGACTTAAAAGTTTTTCTGATATCGATTAAAGCAGGTGGCGTTGGATTAAACTTAACTGAGGCGGATTATGTGTTTATTTTAGACCCATGGTGGAACCCGGCAGTAGAACAGCAAGCTATAGACAGAACCCACCGTATAGGGCAGAACAAAAAAGTTTTTATCTATAAGTTCATTGCCAAGGATACGGTTGAAGAGAAAATACTTTCCTTACAAAATAGAAAAAAGCGCCTGGCCAGTTCATTAATCACCACAGAGGAAAGCTTTTTTAAATCGTTAAGCAAGGAAGATATCAGCGAGTTGCTGAAATAGCTCCAGCTGGTTTTAAATGTTGCAGGTAAGCAGCACGAGGAATCAGTACGGCTCCTAAACTAAACAGGTGGTCGTTAGGCACCTGGCAGTCGATGAGTTTAAATTCCCGCTGCTGGCATAACCAGATGAACGCCGCTTTAGAAGCGTTGCTAACCAGGCTGAACATGCTTTCGCCACAAAATACCTCGTTAATTTTGATACCATATAACCCACCAACAAGTTCATTACCTTGCCACACTTCTACACTATGGGCCACACCGGCCTTATGTAACCTGAGGTAGGCATTTTGCATGTCGTTGGTGATCCATGTACCATCCTGGCCTTCTCGGTACACTGAAGCACAGTGCTTGATGACGGCTGCAAATGCAGTGTTCATTCTGATATTGAAAGTGCCGTCTCTGATCACTTTTTTCATGCTTTTGCTTACTTTGACCTGTGCAGGAAAGATAACACAACGTTCAGGAGGTGAAAACCAGCAGATGGGGTCTCCTTCGCTAAACCAGGGAAAGATACCGCTCTGATAAGCCAGAATAAGCCTTTCCCGACTCAAATCGCCACCGATGGCCAACAGCCCATCTGGGTCGGCAAGCGCGGGATCGGGAAAAAGCAGCTCCTGTGGTAGCAATCTGAAAACCATATGCAATATTACACAATATACAAGCGCCTAATTAATCAATCCTATTTTTTTAGAGTGTGCAATGGCTTCCTCACTATGCTCAAATAGACAGGTACGAACGCCCTTAAGCTCCACCTCCTCTAATAGTTGCGCCGTAATGCCTTCTTTTCTGGCAACCACATTTCGGATGTAAATGGCTTTTACATTTTGTGGGTACTTTTTAGCAATGGTGGTATAAATAGTTGGGTCCTGCTGTGAATTGTCGCCGAAGAAAATAAACCGCTGTTTAGGGAAGGCATCAATAATCCGCATGACCCTAATTAACTTGCCATCGTGACCAGTTTTACCTGTTTTTAGCAAGCCTTTCCATTGTTTGATCTGGTTCAGTAAAAAAGCACCCTCGGGAAGTTTGTTGTGCCTAAAAGTTTCGACCAGGTAATCGTAGAGATTCCATTCACTGCTGGATACATAAAAGAAGGGATTTGGTTGATCCTTGCTGGTATGCGACTCTGCCAGCATACAATAGTGTCGCTGGGTATCCAGGAAAGTTTTGCGGGTGCGTGGGTTTTTGATAAACAACTCGCGGAGGCGGCGTATAATGGTGGAAGAGTGGGAAACCATCACTGTATCATCAATATCTGACACAAAAGCATATTGTGTAACGTGAGGTACATACAATTTCCCGTCACATGCTGCAACGACCTCACCATCGTCGTCCAGCGTTTCCACTTTAACGGTATGCCAGCCTGCCTCTACATTTTCTTTTGCTTTCCATTCAAATTTGAAAAACCCATCGTATTCCGTTTTACGGTCCACAACCACCCCTTCAAAGTGTAACCTTACTTTGGTAAAAGGCATGGGTTTAACCACGAACAATTTAAACAGATTAACCACGTTAACTAGCAGGTTATTGCTGTAGACCTGTTTTACCTTTGCCCTGTACCTAAAAACATGGCCATAAACGACTAAATTATGTGTATGCCCGTAACCATGATAAACTTTAACACTAACAGAATTATTCATTATATTTAAAACAGCGTATACCCCGCAGTTGTTTGTATTTTACAATTATAACGATAACCACATTGGAACAAAAATTACTATTCGTAGTGAATCCCAGTTCGGGAAGCCACGAAACCAACTACAGTGCGCTTATCAATGATTTTTTTTCAAGCAGAGACTTGCTGTTTGAGATTTATGAGCTCCCAAAAAAATGCGAGTTAGATGACATCAAAGCAACCATTAAAAATATAAAACCAACAAAAGTGATTGCCGTGGGCGGCGATGGCACCTTGAAACTGGTAGCCGAATGTTTGTTAAATACCACTATACCTATTGGCCTGGTGCCCGCAGGTTCTGCCAATGGCATGGCACGGGAACTAGGCATCCCTACCGACCCTGAAGCAGCCTTTAAGCTGATCCTAACTGGCACCCCGAAAAGTATACACGTAGTAATTGTAAATGGTGAACTCTGTATACACCTGGCTGACATTGGGTACAATGCTTATGTGGTTAAACGTTTCGACGACCTGCCGCAACGTGGCATGTGGGGTTATGCCAAAGCAGCCTGGTATGCCTTCTGGAGAAGGCATAAAATGGAGGTTACTTTTAAAACAGATGACGAGGAAATTAAATCATCCGCTGCCATGGTCGTAATTGCTAACGCAACCATGTATGGCACCGGAATTAAAATTAATCCAGATGGTTTATTAGACGATGATTTTTTTGAAGTTATTCTAATTAAAGAATATGCAGTGATGGAAATTCTGAAGATTAAGTTCACCTCTCTGCCTTTTAATCCCGAGAAAATAGAAATTTTTAAGACAAGAGAATTGACTATTCAAACTAAACACCGCGTACATTTCCAGGTAGATGGTGAATACATGGGAAGAGTGAACCGCATAGCCGCACAAATTATTCCTGATGCCATACAGGTGATTGTTTAATTGTTGGCACAGTGCTGTTTTAAAAGTTCATCCGCCAGCTCAAAACCCATGTACTTTACAAACTGGAAGTCTTCGCAGGCGCCTTGTTTATCGTTTTGCTGTAGCTTTTCCTCGCCCATTTCTATTCTTTGCTTCATATAAGCCTCGTCGTAGCCGAGTTCTTTTTTAAGGGCGATGTAACGTTTTTCTTCTTCCGCATTGGCCTTACCAGCTTCCTTATTCCGGTAATAGTTTAAAATGGCATCTTCCAATCCCTTCTGCGACTGGTAAGCTGCGATGGCCTGCTGAACGGATGCCCTGGTTTTATTGCGGCAATTAGCGTCATCTAAACTGAAATTTACAGGCACCACGACCAGGGCCGTGGTATCGTAATCCTGAGGGATGATCCACTTGCCAGTACTTTTACGAATTAACCGTAGTGCTTCCTCATCCAGATCGGTTCCTACACCAGATTGGATAGTAGAATAAGTGACGTCACCCGCCTGGTTCAATTGAAAAGCAATCTTGACTTGTCCGTCTATACAGTTTTGAAGTGAATACGCAGGATAGACTAAGTTGGACAGAATATAGGTTTCCAGTCCGCCTTTAAGTTGGGGCTGGGCAAAAGCAGTTGCACTAAATAGAAGAAAAATAGTAACCAGGATCTTTCTCATTCCCTAATTTACTGATTTTTAAGCAAAGCTGTAGAAGAAAGTATGTTGTAGAATGGCACGTGGATCTGGACTGTTAGCCAGGTAATGTTCCTTTTCTGAGTAACGGCACACGCCCGGATAATCGCCCTGTAAACCTTTCATGTCCATGATCAATTGAAAGTGCAGGTGTGGTGGCCAGTGACCGTTTTCTGCAGGAGCACCAAAACGGGCAAACAAGGTGCCTGCTTCTATAGGCTGCCCCACCTGTAAACCATCGAGCGCAGCAAGATTCAAATGCCCATATAAGGCATGAAATATCAATCCGTCAAAATTATATTGGAGGATAATGGTGGCACCGTAATCGCCGTAATGATCATTAAATTGAAAACTGTGTACGGTAGCATCATGGAAATTATATACCGGTGTACCGGCTTGTCCCCAAATATCTACACCGAGGT
The DNA here is from genome assembly GCF_015752175.1 of Pedobacter sp. CAN_A7. Taxonomy (NCBI): domain Bacteria; kingdom Pseudomonadati; phylum Bacteroidota; class Sphingobacteriia; order Sphingobacteriales; family Sphingobacteriaceae; genus Pedobacter; species Pedobacter sp. CAN_A7. Next base: position 429,143 of record NZ_JADOUW010000004.1, read on the forward strand.
GTAAACGTCGCGGCTCCTCGCCGGAATCAAAATGAGCACTGCGGGCATAAATTGTACGGTGTTCATTATAACCGCCAATACCATACCTGCAATGCTGTTCGCTGAGTTGTTGGTCTACCCAATCAGAAAACCTAGTGGTATTACCCAATATGTCTGCTGTTACTGCAGTATTATTGCTTGTAAAATCAAAGGGAAGCAGCTGGTGTGTTGCCGCATTAAAATCAACGACCTTCGTTATACGATGGTCGTTTTTTTTTATATAGGCATAAAATGGTGAAGCAGCAGACATATATTAGGCTTCTTCCCCTTCTTCTGGATCTTCTTTTCTTTCTTTTGAAATCTTATCAAAAATCTTATCCATTTGCTCTACATAAGTATTGGTATCATCCAGGAAGAAAGTCAGCGACGGAACAATCCTGGCCTGGTGACGAATGCGTGCACCAAGCTTGTACCTGATTTCTCCTGCATGTGAATTTATTTCGGCAATGGCTAAAGCGGTATTGCTGGTGCTAAACAAGCTTAGGTAAACTTTGGCCACGCCAAGATCAGATGATACCCTCACTTTTGTAATGGTTACCAGGGTATTCGGTAAATATGCGGCGCCCTCTTTTTGAAATATTGCTGCGAGCTCTTCTTGCAGCACGCCCGCAAATTTCTGTTGTCTTTTACTTTCCATATTCTACTGATCTTAATGTTAATAGAGCAACTTATCAAAAGGATAGCGTTGTGTATGCAAAGCAACAACTTTATCGTATAATAACTGCTTAAATTCTTCTAAATTCTCTTTTAGTGTTGCGGAGATAAACAAGGTTGGATCACTGTGTTGCGCCATCCAGCTGTTCTTAAATTCGCTTAGGGTTAAGGGTTCCGGACTGGCATAGGCATCAATTTTATTGAATACCATAATGATTTCTTTTTCTCTTGCCCCTAACTCTTTCAAGGTTTCATTAACCACGTGTATCTGGTCTTCAAAATTAGGATGTGATACGTCGACCACATGGATCAGGATATCCGCCTCACGTACTTCATCCAATGTAGATTTAAAGCACTCTACCAGGTGATGGGGTAACTTGCGAATGAATCCAACGGTATCTGATAACAGAAAGGGTAAATTCTCAATCACCACCTTACGCACAGTAGTATCCAGCGTTGCGAACAATTTGTTCTCAGCAAATACTTCCGATTTGGAAAGCATGTTCATAATGGTCGACTTACCTACGTTGGTATAACCTACCAGTGCCACCCTGATTAATTGGGTGCGGTTTTTACGCTGAGTTTCGTTTTGTTTGTCGATGAGTTTCAATCTTTCCTTTAACAGGGAAATTTTCTCTAAAATCATCCTTCTATCACTCTCAATCTGGGTTTCACCCGGACCACGCATACCGATACCACCTTTCTGGCGCTCTAAGTGGGTCCATAAACGAGTTAATCGTGGTAATAAATATTGTAATTGTGCCAGTTCTACCTGTGTCTTTGCCTGTGCCGTTTGTGCACGTCCGGCAAATATATCCAGGATCAGGTTACTCCTGTCGAGCACCTTAACCTGTAATTCTCTTTCTATATTTCTTAGTTGTGAGGGCGAAAGCTCATCGTCAAACACTACCAGGTCTATCTCTTCAGACTTCACATAAGCTTGTATTTCAATCAACTTTCCGGTACCTACAAATGTAGAGCGTTCCGGACGCATCATCTTTTGTGTAAAAATGTGTTCTACCTTGCCTCCGGCAGTATCTACCAGAAAAGCCAGCTCATCAAGATATTCTTTTGTCTCTGCTTCGGTTTCACCCTGTCTGATCACACCAACAAGTACAGCTCTTTCCTGCTTAATCGCAGTATCATAATTTTTCTGTTTTCCCATCGTATTTTACAAAGATACAAAAGTTATACCGAGATTAATTCGCTGACAAAGCGTTGCATAGCTTGTCCTGGGTCGGTTGTTTTCATAAAGTTCTCCCCGATTAAAAAGCCATGATAACCAACGGCTTTCAGTCCCTTAATAGTATCGGTATCACTAATAGCACTTTCAGATATTTTCATAAAGTCGGACGGAATCTGATCAACCAGGTCGAACGAAGTTTGAATGTTGACTGTAAAATCGCCCAGGTTACGATTATTTACACCTATGGCGTCAAGCCCTTCACAAACACTGCGTTGCAATTCTGCCTGATTGTGCACTTCTAAAAGCACATTCAAACCCAAACTTTTTGCCCTTGCGGTAAGGTTTACAATTTCCGCCGGCGTGAGGATTGCCGCAATAAGCAATACGATATCAGCGCCCATGGCTTTGGCTTCGAACAATTGGTACTCGTCGATCACGAAGTCTTTACGCAAAATGGGGATGGTATTTACTGCTCTTGCCTTGATGATATCATCGCGGTGACCGCCGAAAAAATCGGTATCCGTCAACACCGACAACGCCGATGCGCCAGCAGCTGCATAAGCGGTAGTCACCTCTTCAACTGTGGAAGTATTGTTGATGATACCTTTTGAAGGCGATTTTCTTTTAAACTCGGCGATGATGCCACTGCGGGTTTCATCTAATAAAAATGTTTTAAAAGAATAAGGTGTGCGGTTAAAATGTGCTGCAGCTTCTAATTCCCTGATGGAAACCTGCGTTTTACTTAACTCCACTTCCTCGCGTTTACGAAGAACGATCTTATCTAATATATTCATGATCTAACCAGTTTTTTATCATTTGTTTGCCGTGGGCGGTTAAAACGCTTTCCGGATGGAACTGCACACCGCGTACATCGAAGTCTTGGTGTCTTAGGGCCATAATCTGACCATCTTTATCTGTAGCTGTCACCTTTAAACAGGCCGGGAAACCGTTATTATCCACTACCCAGGAGTGATAACGGCCTACATTAATTTCTTCAGGACAATCAGTAAAGGTAAGCTCATTTGTATCCAGCACGTCTATAGCGGTGGCGATGCCATGCATAGGGCGGCCAAGATTTAATAACTTTCCTCCGAATACCTCTGCAATGGCCTGCTGACCCAAACATACGCCGAAAATACTTTTGGTAGGCGCATAGGTTTTGATTACCTCAAGCAGTAAACCTGCTTCTTCTGGTAAGCCTGGTCCTGGCGAAAGCAATATTTTATCATACTGGGCCACATCTTCTATTGCAAACTTATCGTTGCGCCATACTTCTACTTCGTAGCCAATCTCGTTAATTAAGTGAACCAGGTTATAGGTAAAGGAGTCATAGTTATCGATGACTAATACTTTCTTTTGCATATCTATTATTAATTAAATGCCTTCGGCCATTTTCACCGCTTTACGCAATGCTGCAATTTTATTGTTCACTTCATTTAACTCATTCAGGGCAATTGAATCTGCAACAATTCCAGCACCTGCACGATAGTGAAGTTCATTATTTTTACTCATGAAGGTTCTGATCATAATGGCATGGTTAAATTCTTCATCAAAACCCATATAACCAATCGCACCTGCATAATAATTACGGCCATGTCCTTCGTACTCATCAATTAGCTGCATGGCTTTATATTTAGGCGCGCCACTTAAAGTACCTGCAGGATAAGTATCAGCGACCACCTTTATTGCCGATACCGCTGTCTGTAATCTACCTGACACTTTAGAAACCAGGTGAATTAAGTGTGAGTAATATTGCACTTCTTTAAATGATTTAACTTCCACCTGGTTACAATGTCTGCTCAGGTCGTTCCGGGCAAGGTCTACCAACATCACGTGTTCAGCACTTTCCTTAGGGTCGTTCTCTAGTTCTTTTGCTAAAACGGCATCTTCTTCGTCATTTCCGGTGCGCTTAAAAGTTCCAGCTATCGGATAAATATTAGCCGTCTTGTTTTTGATTGTAATTTGTGCTTCTGGCGATGACCCAAACAATTTGAAGTTACCATAATCGAAATAAAACAAGTATGGTGATGGGTTAATGGAACGCAAACAACGGTATACATTAAATTCATCGCCAAGGAAGCTTTGTTTGAAAGCTTTAGAAGGAACTATCTGGAAGACATCGCCACGCAGGATATGTTTTTTCAGTTTGTCTACCATCCCAATAAAACCGTCATCGCTGAGGTTGGAACTTTCTTCCCCTACAGTCTTGAAACTATATTCAGGGAAATTTTTATTTTGAATCAGGTACTCAATCTTTTCGAGGTCTGCATTTTCTGAACCGTCAAAACTGTTATCAAATAACGTGACCTCATTTCTGAAATGGTCGATGGCAATAATATACCTGTATACATGGTATTGCATGGAAGGGATACGATCAGCATCAGGCACCGTCGATTGTAAGGTGATGTCTTCAAAATGCTGGACGGTGTCCCAGGTAAAGTATCCAAATAAACCAGAAGAGATGTAACGTTTGTCCATATCTCCACTACGTTTAAACCTGGCTTTAAAAGCATCAATTTCTTGTAATAAATTGAACGCTGCTTTCACCTCTTCACTGCCATCCGGAAAGTAGGTTGTTAAAGTACCATCGTTTAAGGTAATGCCCGCTACAGGGTCAGCACAAACATAACTCACAGAATTCTCTCTGCTATGGTAATCTGAGCTTTCCAGGAGAATGGTGTTAGGGTAAACATCCCTTAACCGCAAATAGATACTTACTGGCGTGATGGTATCGGCCAAGCGTTTCTTGAAGGTAGTATGAATGGAAAACTTTTCTTTGATCATATTTCTAATATTTTAACAGCACCGTACCTATTTCTAATTATATCTTATTTTACATTTTTTATTTCACAAAAACACTTAAAACAAAAAACCCAACGTAATACGTCGGGTTTTCAATGTGAATCTGGTTTAGGTTGATAAACTATAATTTACACAAAGCGACGACGCAACTCTTTTTAGGGTTACTATGCCATTGCCAAGTATGTGTTTTGTTAATCATGTAGAACAAATTTATAAATAAATCTTAAAAACCGAAATTATATTAAGAAATCCCCCAAAAAGATCTGGAAGGATCTGCATTAACCATAGCTAAAATAGCTCCGAAGATAATAATCAGGGCTAATGTAAAGTAAATCGCTATCGATTTATGTTGAATAGTGGGTTGGTTAGATTTTTTAGAACGTGCATTTCCAACAGTGATCAGTATTACCGCAAAAATCATCATGCTGATGTGTTCCATTTTCCAATAACGACCCAAAGCAACGGAGCTATCCACTTTATACCAGCTATTCATGAAATACAGAATCAAGCCAATCAGTAGCTGAATATGTGCACTAATCAAAGTAAACACGTTAAGCTTCCTGTTACCTTCTGTATATGGCTTTTTATTCAACCAACCAAAAATTGCGGTTACCACAGCAACAACTAATAACACGATTACAATATAACGCCATCCAGAGTGTGCACTCTTTAATATCTCACTTACGCCCATAGTTTTTTCTTTCAAATTTATAAAATACTTCCATCATAAAGCATACAACAGTGATAAAAATGGCAAACACAGCGCTTAAAAACGAATAGCAACCATTTTCTGAATAGGATGGCTAGGGGTCTGTACATACTTCTTATAAATGCTTTGCAGAATGGCCTAAATAATGCCCAGATTAGGATATATAAGAAGCCAGTTTAAATCCCTATTAAACGCTATATAAGCAAGTTTGTTAAAAACGCTATCCCTTATAAACTTATAAACGCTACATAAGTAAGTTTAGTAAAACTTTATACTTTCTAATGACCCAGGGCTGGGTATCATGCTTGCCAAAAATGATCATGGAATGCCCAGAATAGATTGGCTAGGAAGGCAGTTAAAATTTCTTATAAACAAGAAAAGCCTGTAGTTTCCTACAGGCTTTCTTTAAGATTTGGCACCGACCTACTCTCCCACGTGTTACCGCAGTACCA
>NZ_JADOUW010000005.1:0-200332 GCF_015752175.1 Pedobacter sp. CAN_A7
GATGGTACTGCGGTAACACGTGGGAGAGTAGGTCGGTGCCAAATCTTAAAGAAAGCCTGTAGGAAACTACAGGCTTTTCTTGTTTATAAGAAATTCTAACTGGCTTCCTGGCCAATCTATTCTGGGCATTCCATGATCATTTTTGACAAGCATGATACCCAGCCCTGGGTCATTAGAAATGTTAAAAAACCTTAAATCTTTTAAGCTTGGAGAATAAAAAACGTATTATTGTTTTATCTGTTATAGGTCAATACCATTGTCATAGCTAACCATTCATGAAAAATAAGTATACCTTCCTCCTTCTACTCCTGTCTTTTTGTTGCCTAAATGTTTCTGCCCAAAAGAAAGATGTGGTACTCCCTCCAAATTGGTATAACCTGGACCTGTTAAAGGATGGTTATTTTGGGGTAAGTACGGAAAAGGCATATCTGGAATTGTTAAAGGGAAAAAGTCCCAAGAAAAAAGTAATTGTAGCCGTAATTGATGGTGGCATTGAAATTACGCATGAGGATTTGAAAGGTGCCATTTGGACAAATCTAAAGGAGATTCCTAATAACGGTATTGATGATGATCAAAATGGGTATATCGATGATGTAAATGGATGGAACTTTATTGGCTCTAAAAAGGGCAACCTTGCCTATGATAACCTGGAACTTACGAGAATTTATAGGAAGTATAATCCAAAATACCGGTCAACCATTAATTCATTGCAATTGGATAGTGCAGAAAAGGAGGAATTTGACTTATACCGACGTGTGACTAGCGAATTTGGGAAACGTTATGACGACGCAGATAAGAGTTTTTCTGTGCTTACCTTAATTAATAACCTGTTAGATTCTGTAGCCGTAACAAATAAAACAGACACCCCCTCGTATACACAAATAGAGGAGTATAAAACTGATGATGCACGTGATTTGCAGATCAAAAAGATTATTCGTTCGGGAACCAAGGAGAGTGGAAGTTTTGACAAGTTTTATAAGGAGATCAAAGACGCTTACCGGCAGTTTAATGTGATGCTCAAGTATAACCTTAACCCTAAATATGACCAGCGGCAAGAGCTTGTTGGTGACAATTATGATAACCCGAGGGAAAGAATTTATGGCAATCATGATGTGATGGGGCCAAATGCCGAGCACGGTTCTCATGTGGCAGGTATCATTGCTGCAAATAGGAATAATGATATCGGAATAAAGGGTATTGCTGACCATGTGTTGATTATGCCCATCCGGGTGGTGCCAGAGGGTGATGAGCGTGATAAAGATGTGGCGAATGGTATACGCTATGCAGTTGACAACGGGGCCGACATTATCAACATGAGTTTTGGTAAAAGCTATAAATGGGCGAAGGAAGTGGTGGATGAAGCGGTTAAATATGCAGAAAGTAAAGGGGTGTTGCTGGTTCATGCAGCAGGTAATGACAACAAAGACAATGATCGTGTGGATAATTATCCAACTAAATATTACGATAGCCCGGAATCCATAGATTACCGTAAAAAAAATAAACCCAGGACAGATAGTTTACGCAGGCCTCCTGTGCCGATTAGGTCAAACCCTAATGCTTATAATGCACCAAAACCTGCTAAACCTTTACCTGTAGATACCGCAAAGTTTAATTTGCCTCATGCCAATAATTGGATTGAAGTAGGGGCAAGTGCTTATGCTGATGACCTAGACTTAAAGGCTGGTTTCTCCAATTATGGAAAACATACGGTAGATGTATTTGCACCTGGATTTATGATCAAATCAACTGTCCCTAAATCTAAGTATGAAGAGTTTGATGGCACCAGTATGGCTGCTCCGGTAGTATCGGGTGTGGCCGCAGTACTTTTAAGTTATTACCCAGATCTTCGTCCGAAGGATATCCGGGAAATTTTGATGCAGTCGGCAGTAAAGGTAAACCGTAAGGTGAAGCACAAAAATGAAAAGGGGGAAACGATACGGGTTAACTTTGAAGAGTTGAGTAGAAGTTCTGGTATCGTGAATATGTACAATGCGCTGAAACTAGCGGAGACTTATAAAAAATAGCATTTTGTTTCTGATGTTGTGTACGCATGCGTGCAGCAACTGTCCGTAAATGTACAATGCTTTTGCAATAGCTGCTTTGAAATGGGATAAGGACGTTATTTTGTCATGGCATAAGGATTGAATCAGCGGATAAAACTATCATTGTTATGTTTCAACATCATCTGCTTCTGATTTATCGAAATTTTAAAAGGTATAAAAATTCCTTTTTCATTAACCTGATAGGCTTGTCTGCAGGATTATCTTGTGCATTGCTTATTTACCTTTGGGTGAATGATGAGGTACAGAAGGACCAGTTTCATGCAAACCGTTTGTACCAGGTCATGGGAAATGAACACACAGCAGAAGGTATTAATACCGTGGATGGCACACCTGGCCCTTTGGCGGAAGCCATGTCTATGGAGCTGCCGGAAATAGAACATGCAGTTACCACTTCACCAACTTACTGGTTGGGGAAAAGTAAAATCGCTGTAGGTGAACAGCTCGCGATAACTGGGGCAGGGAAGTTTGCCGGACCTGACTTTTTCAAGATGTTTTCATATCCACTGCTTACGGGGAGCGCTGATCAAGTGCTAACCGAAAAGAATACTGTGGTTATTTCTGAATCCCTAGCCTTAAAGTTATTTAAGCATACTGATGTAGTAGGAAAGGAAATGGTGTTTAGTAATACGGAGATTAAAAATGAGAACCATGTTTTGATTGCTGGTGTTTTTAAGGATCTTCCTGAAAGCTCATCCGATCAGTTTGATTTCCTGGTGTCTTTGGACGTGCTCTTTAATGATGGAACTTATCAGAAATGGAGTAACTCTGGCCCTAATACTTTTATTACCTTAAAAGAAGGTGAAGATCCTGCGGCTTTTAACCAGAAGATTAGCGATTTCCTTAAGAAAAAGGGACAAATGACAAGTACGTTATTCATCAGGCCTTATGCCAACAGCTACCTCTATGACAATTTTGAGAATGGCAAAATGACTGGCGGCCGTATCGACTATGTGAAACTCTTTTCGCTGATTGCCGTGTTTATTTTAGTCATTGCTTGTATCAACTTCATGAACTTGTCTACAGCAAGGGCATCCAGAAGGTTGAAAGAAGTGGGTATTAAAAAAGTGATGGGTGCCCATCGATCAACTCTCATCTTGCAATACCTGGCTGAGTCTATGCTACTTACATGTATAGCCTTGTTTGTGTCACTGGCTGTGGTAGAATTACTGTTGCCGCAGTTCAATACGCTGGTTGGTAAGGAATTGTCCCTGCGCTTCACCGGCACCCTAATTTTAACCTTGCTTTGCATTACTGTATTCACGGGGCTATTGGCAGGAAGTTATCCAGCATTTTACCTTTCAGGTTTGAAACCTGTGTTGGCTTTAAAAGGCAAACTTAACCTCACCGCTAATGCTTTATGGACCAGACAGGGCTTGGTTGTATTTCAATTCGCCTTATCTATCCTACTAATTGTAGCCGTATTGGTGGTATATAAACAAATAGCGTATGTACAATCGAAAAGCCAGGGTTATCATAAAGAAAACGTCCTTTACTTTGAAACGGAAGGGGCTTTACAAAACAAAGTTCCATTTATCTTAGCGCAGGTAAAACGAATACCTGGTGTGTTGAATGCTTCCAGTATTGATCGGGAATTATTAGGAGATTTAAGTTTTACTTTCGGCGATTTCAATTGGGAGGGCAGGAACCCTAAAGAGGTGATTAAATTTCAGCGCGCGCACGTTAATGCAGATCTAATTGAAACGTTGGGCATAGAAATGGCTGAAGGTCGTAGTTTTTCAGACCAGTTTGGATCAGATACCTCCAAAATTATTGTTAATGAAGCGGGTATCAAAGTCATGCGCATAAAAAATCCAATTGGCAAAATCTTTAGCGTTTGGGGGAAAGATTTGCAAATCATTGGTGTGATCAAAGACTTTCATTTTGAATCTTTGCATGAACCAGTAAGGCCTATGTTTTTAAAATATGCTCCTTTGCGTACCAACCGAATTATGGTTAAAGCCAGTGCAGGAGAGGTTGGCAGCGTCATTAAAGATTTGCAAGCATTTTACGCCAAATATAATCCAGGTTATCCCTTCCAATATAGGTTTCTTGACCAAGACTTCCAGGCACAATATGAGGCAGAAAATCGGGTAGCGCTATTATCACGTTATTTTGCCATGCTGGCCATTACCATTTCCTGCCTGGGATTATTTGGGCTGGCCACATTTACAGCAGAGAAAAGAGCAAAGGAAATCGGGATAAGGAAAATACTTGGTGCTAGTGGCCTGAACATCATTTATACCTTATCGAAAGATTTCGCTAAACCTGTTATGGTAGCTATTGTGTTAGCGCTTCCCTTAAGTTACGTGCTGACTAAGACCTGGCTCGATAGTTTTGCTTACCGTATTGATCTACAGCTATGGTATTTTGTTGCGGCTGGCGTCTTGGCACTGCTTCTCTCTTTGGTCACTGTATTTTTTCAGGCCTTAAAAGCGGTAGGTACAAATCCAATTCAATCAATTAGAACGGAGTAAGTTTAAGGACTAACCGTTTCAACGGCATCGCGGGCATCATTTTCTCCTTTTTGGGTTCCTTCTGTGTTATTTTGATTTTCCTTTTCCTCAGGTGTGCCTGTGTTTGTATCGCCAGTTTCATCTTGCGCTTTTGTTTCTTCAGGTTGTGCCACAGGTGCCGGTTGGCTTGGCTCTTCAGCTTGTTTCGGTGCTGTAGGTTCCTCAGTTTGTTTTGGCGCTATATTTTCATCGGTTTGCACGGTGGGCGGTACTATGTTTTCCGTATCCGGTGTAACCGTTTCAATATCCATTTGTACTTCTTCTGATGGCTTTGGGTGGTTATTTGTTTCTTTTTCTGTATTTTCCATAATAATCAGTTGTTAACTATATATACAATGAAATAAATGATGGTTTTGTTTGAAAAGATCAATAATGAGCGCACCAGAGGCTGATTTACAGTTGAAAATAGGGCTTTAAAATGTGTTCGAAATTATAAAGGCCCTTAGGTAGTTTAATTAAATCTTTTGCTACAAATATAGCCCCATTGCCAAAAGCTTCTCTGGATATGGATTCGTGGATCAGCCTGACAGTCTGGAAAGGGAAACCAAAGATTAACTCATGTTTGCCAACAATCCCACCAGCCCTGACAGAGTTGATATTAGCCACGTCAATATCAAGTGCATGCGCAATTTTAATTGCCGTTCCGGATACGCCTTGCTTTTGTTTAAAATGCTCTTCAATGATTTCGATATCTACACCTGGTGCAATTTTTTGAAGAAATTTAGCAGAGAATAAAAGGTAATTGACACCAAGGGTGATATTTGGCGACCAGAAAACTGTAGTTTTTTCGGCAAGTACCGTCAAAAGGTCCAACTCTTCTGATTCGTAATGTGATATGGCGGAAATGATTTTTATATTTCTATCTGCGGCCGCATGACCATAAACATGGATACCTTCTTGTGATGAAAAGTCAATGATAACATCTACTGGGTGTTGAGCTAGCAAGTCTGCCACAGCAATATGCTCCGTTGAATAAATTAGCCCAGGCTCTTCACTTTCTAAACCTAAGAATTCAGGTACTGAACGGTTTTCTAATGTTGTTGTCCTTCTTAACACCCACTCCAGAGAAAACTCTTTGTTTTGTAAAATGACGGCAGCAACCGCTTTCCCTGTTTTCCCAAATCCTATTAAGCCGACTTTTATTTTCATATTAACGCTAGTGTTTTTTTGCAAAAGTAAGTATAATAAAATAAAGGTAATTTTCGGTTATGGTAAGGTGATGCTTTTGTAAAGAATGATGCGGATTTTCCTAGTTTTGAGTGGCTTTTCCTTTATTTGATCTATTATTAGGAAATGGATTGGGTGTTATCTAATTTGGTTCCATAATTCATTAACACCTAATAAAAAAGATGGATAAAATACATTCTGCCTACTTTTTTCTGGAGTTGGCCGGCACCTTTGCGTTTGCTTTGAGCGGTTCGACGGCGGCCAGGCAAAGGGGACTAGATCTGTTTGGGATTTGTGCCATTGCATTTACGGTAGCCTGCGGGGGAGGCATTATCAGAGATCTTTGTATTGGTGCCATCCCGCCCGCCGGATTAACTAACTGGTACTACCTGGTGGCAGCGCTCACTGCCTCAGCATTGACGGTAAGCTTTTTTCCTATTGTGCAACGAGTTAATCATCCAGTATTGTTGTTTGATGCCATTGGTTTAGCCTTATTTGCGGTTACGGGTGCTCAGAAAGCATTATCCTATGGGCATAATGCGCAGGTGGCTATACTTCTAGGAATTACCACCGCCGTGGGGGGTGGAGTATTGCGCGATGTATTATTAAACCGCGTTCCTATTATTTTACAGAAAGAGATCTACGCCTCGGCAGCGCTCATAGGAGCGGTGATTGTAGTTTTAGGGAATTACTTAAACTTATCAAGTGACTGGGTAGCTATTTTTTCGCTAATTACTTGTTTTACGATCAGAATGTTGGCACTGCATTTTCATTGGAATTTACCTTCGTCTGCTACCCCGTCTTCAAAAGAAAAACAAGAGGAATAAAGGGTACCCTAATTTGGTGCAATAGGGGCATAAGTTTTTTTGTAAACTTAGCCCCTCATTTTTAATTCCGGTTGCCGCTCTTTGCCTGCCTAACGGACTGGTCGCCGCTTAAATTAAGGCGGTAAACAAAGGTTAAACGATATCTTGCTGCATTTGGACTGCTTATTTGAGAAATGTTAAAATCTTTCCCGTTGGTGGTGGTAGCGTAACTGCGTAGGTTAAAAAGATTGCTCACATCAAATAACAGGCTGATCTTATCTTTCATAAGATTCTGACCAACAGCCATATCGATGCCGTGTATAGATTTTACATGACTTTGTGCATTGTTAACTGCAGCGCTGAAATTGTAACGAGCCTGTACACTAAATTTGTTAGGTAATTTAACCTGTGTACCAAATCGTGAGGTAAAGGTATTGCCGGCATAACTAAAGTCCTGGTTTGCATATATGCCAGCCTGGCTAAAATGATAGGCATTAAGCTCCAGATTCATTTGTATCCATTTATAAGGATTATAAAGCATGGAAAGCTCAGCGCCTGAGCGTTGTTCGAGCCTGATGTTCACCGGCATGGATATAAAAAGTTCGTTTTCGCGGTAACTGTAGTCGATGATCATCCCACTATTGTGCTGGTAATAAAAGGATGGATTTATAGTAAGCGTACCCATACGTTTTAGTAAACCAAGTTCGAACACGTCAGCATAGGATGGATTAAGATTGGGATTTCCAACATATCGCGAATTGTAATCGGGTATTTCATTAAAAGGATAAAGGCTATTTAAATCGGGGCGGTTAATACGTCTGCTGTAACTCAGTTGCAGTGAAGTGCGCTTGGCAACTTCATAGCCTATATGTATGGTCGGGAACAGTCTGATATAGTCTTTTTGGCTGTCATATATTCCTTTTTTGTCGATGATCTTTATTTCTGTGTATTCGCTACGAAGCCCGAGCTGGTACGAAAAACCCTTGGTTTTGCTTCTGAGTTGTACATAACCACTACCTATAAATTCATTGTAGGCTACCTCATTGTCGATTTGATCCATGATGGTCCAGACATTTGCTGTTCCGCTTTCTGCAAGGAAATTGGTGCTCACCTTACGGTTTTCGGCTTTTAGCCCGTATTCTAAGGTTGAATTACTATCCAATGGGATAACCATATCGCTTTGCGCTGCAAAATCTTTGCTCGATCCGATTGAATTTGTTCTGATTTCAGGCCTTTGCTGAATAGATGGCCATATACTTTTGGTAGAAAGGTTCCAGTTTTTAGCACTGTTCCAGAAATCATATTGCATATCCAGGGTTAACTTTTTATTCGTTTTTTTGAAAAGCCTGGTGTAGTTAAATTCAAGCTGGTTATAATTTCTGCGCTCCCATGATTCGCCTGATCGAACAAGCGCACTATCCTGCGCAGCACTTGAATAATTATAGGTTAATGTGGTTTTATCGTGGTCTTTGGTTGCATTACGTAGATAGGCAATCGTGATGGTGTTTAAGCTGTCTGGCTGATAATCGGCGCCGAAATAGGCCAGCCTACCATCATCGTGGCGCTTTTCATCCTGCCTCTGGTTTAGTTTTGAGCTTATGCCATTTTGGTTTACCGTTTGATCAGTTATATACAGGCCTACGTAATCAGAAAATCTCAGTCCAATGGTAGAAAATAGATTGAGTTTGTTTGATTTATAACTTAAACTGGGTGTAAACCTGGTGTCATTCGGACTGCCAGCAACCAGTCTTACCTGACCGTTAAAACCGCCATTTTTGTTCTTTTTAAGCACAATGTTAATAATGCCTGCCGAACCTGATGCATCATATTTAGAAGAGGGGTTGGCAATCACTTCCACTCTTTCAACCTGGTCTGCGGAGAGTTGTTCGAGCGCAGCTCCGGTAATTAAGCCTGATCGTCTGCCGTTGATGAGTACAAGTACGCTGCTATTTCCCCTTAGGCTTACTGCGCCACCCGGGGTAACGCTTACCGAAGGAACACCAGACAGCAATTCTGTGACCGAACCCGACTGAGCAAGGATGTCTTTGCCTACTTCGAAGATTTTTTTATCCAAGGTTAGGCTTACCGCCGATTTGGCGGCTGTAATCGACACCTCCTTTAATACCATTGGGTCAGGCTCCATAAAAATGGTTCCCAAATCAAGCTTATTTTTGTCGGTTTCTACAACCTGGCTCACTTTACGGTAGGACATAAAATTAAGTTCTAGTATAAGTTTACCATTTTGTGTTGTGCCTAAAGAAAAATTTCCTTTATCATCAGCCATGCCCGATGCGACAATTTTTCCATCCGTGTTTAGCATGGAAAGTGTAACAAAAGGTATTTCTAAGTTGGAGATATGTTCCTTTACCTGACCTGAAAATACCCGCTCTTTTAGTTGAGCGGAAACGTTTGCTGAAAAGCAGACTAAGAGCGTAAAAATGATGGCGATATGTTTCATACAGCAAGGTTACCACCTCAGCACTAGATGTAAATGGAAAAATAGGTGAACTGCTCTATATCCTTTTGAAATGCACCTTACCTAGTTTTCTTTATGTTACATTTGAAATATGAAGCGCTTATTCTCTTTTTTATTACTGGCTATTTTATGTTGTTCCTGCAAACCAGATGTATGGTATGAACAAGATGATCCGGTATTTAAAACAGGGGATGATGCTGCCTGGTCTGCAAAAAACTTAGACGAGACAGGCTGGTCAAAGGATCGTGGCCAGACGGGCCGTCAGGTATTCTGGATTAGGGCGCAGGCAAATTTGCCTGCTCCTGTTGCCGGAAGGCAAGGGGTTCAGGTAAATGCTTTTGGTGGTTATGAAATATATTGGGATGGCGTTAAAATTGGAGTAAATGGAAAGCCTGGCTCAGCTACCATTCAGGAAATTCCTGGTACGGAAACCAGGTATTATCTTATTCCGGATTCACTATCAGCGCCAGGCGCCCATACGATAGCTATTCGAAGTACGCAATTCAACTATCCGCAGTTGCAGCGGGGTATGTTCTTCAGGATCGATACCTATATTGATTTAATCAGGAAGCCACTCCTTGTATCGTCGATGATGTTCATCATGGCCGGGGCTTTTCTTGTCGCCTCGCTATATTATCTCCTCCTGTATTTCAATAGTCATAAAAAGCAATATCCGGTGCTCATATTTTCTATACTTTGCCTGTTGTTTTTCTCTCTGCTGGTTGTGGAATTTCTGAAATTCTATATTGAAATTCCTTATACCAAATTTTTTATCCGGTTGGAAGCAATCGGCTGGCTCACTTTTTCCATTTCTTTCCTCGTACCGCTTTATTTTTGCATTCAGTTTGCAGTTAAAAAGAAATACCTGCTCCTCTCGGCGCTATTTTGCGTGTTGTTATTTATTTACTTCTATCACTATGGCCATTATGACCTCACTGCATTTAATTACAGCAGGGCGATGTGGGCAGCGATGGTGCTGATTGCCATTGATGCCATCTATAGAAAAGAAAAAGGTAGTTTGCTTGTTCTGGTAGTTGTTTTAGCCGGTTCGATGATCAACTATCAACAGTTTTACGATTTAGGAATATTCATCTTTTACACGCTCCTTGTACTCTCTATGTTGTATCTGCATACCATGGGAATGAGAAAAATTGAACAAGAACATTCAGATTCCCTGCTGCTCTCTTCCCGTTTGCAGCTTGAACTGATTAAGAAAAATATCCAGCCACATTTTATAAAAAATACGTTAACATCGCTGATGGATTGGGTGGAGGAATCGCCGAAACAAGGCGCCGAATTTATACAGGCACTGGCCAGCGAATTTGATATCATGAATGCCATTGCCGAACAGCGTTTGATTCCCATCAGGCAGGAAATTTCCTTATGCCAGATGCACCTTAAAGTGATGGGCTTCAGAAAAGAGATCTTTTATACCTGGGAAGAATCGGGTATTCTGGAGGCAGAAACTGTCCCCCCGGCAGTTATTCATACACTATTAGAAAATGGAATTACCCACAATACCCCGCATGAGGATGGAACTATCGGGTTTAAACTTTCTTTTGTCAAGGCAGCGAATTACCAGGAGTATATCTTTGAAACGATAGGGGGGAACAGAGAAATGGAAGTAGGCAGGATTGGTGGAAATGGTTTTAGGTATATTAAGGCAAGACTGGAAGAGAGCTACCCAGGAAATTGGAGATTTAAATCTGGAGAAACGGCACAAGGATGGATAAGTACAATTAAAATAATCAATACTTAAGATGCGAATACTGATTATAGAAGACGAAGCGCGTATAGCGAGGAGAGTGGAGCGGATGGCTGCACTTTATTTTGAAGGAAACGCAGTGATTACCATTTGCGATTCGCTAAAAAAAGGCACGGAATTTATAGAAAAAGAAGCTGTCGACATTTTGTTACTCGATCTTAACCTTAACGGAAGAGATGGCTTCGAAGTGCTGCAGTCCGTTACCTCAAGATCTTTTCAAACCATCGTAGTTTCTGCGAATACGGAACATGCCATGCGGGCCTTTGAACTCGGCGTGTTGGATTTTGTAGCGAAACCCTTCGATCAGGATCGTCTCTCACTTGCCTTAAGTAGGGCTACGACCATAAAAAAGGAACTAACTGGTGCTGTCCGGTATCTTTCTGTCAGAAAAAATGGGAATATCCAGCTTATAGACATTGACCGGCTCAACTATATAAAAGGTGCTGGAATATATAGCGAGCTGCATCTTTTGGATGGCAGTACCGCACTTCACGATAAGGGCCTGGACGCACTGGAGAAAATTTTGCCAGCCGGTTTCGAACGTATACACAAATCCTATATCATTGAAATCAGCCAAACCGATCATATCGTCGTTGCTTCGGGTAGTAAGTATTCTTTGCGGTTACATAACGGCGTGATTTTACCCATCGGCAGGTCAAAATATAAAGCATTCAGAGCGCGGATTGACTGCGATTTGAGTAACAAATTCTTGGGAGTGTAAAAACTTTTAGGCATAAAAAAAGGAAACAATCATGTTTCCTTTTTAGTAGCGGGGAGCAGAATCGAACTGCCGACCTCAGGGTTATGAATCCTGCGCTCTAACCATCTGAGCTACCCCGCCGGGTGGTTATTTTTTAAAGAGTTGCAAATATAGAATAATTTCGCTTTCTTTAGAAATAAATCATCAAAATTATTCATTTAAGTCAAAATATAAGGGTTTAGAGATGTCAGAAAAGAAAAAGTTCACGCTAGAATACGAAATGAAATCATCTCCGCGTATTTTGTTTAGCTTTATTAGCGAGCCTAACGGCCTGTCACAGTGGTTCGCAGATGATGTATTATTTCGTGATCAGGTTTATACTTTTACCTGGGATGATGAAGTGCAGAAAGCAAAGCTGCTGAGCATAAAAGAAAACAAATTGGTAAAATTCAAATGGATTGACGATGAACCGCATTGTTATTTCGAAATGGAGATCGTTCAGGATGAGCTGACCAATGATGTAGCATTAAGCATTACTGACTTTGCCACGGCTGAAACGATTGCCGAACGTACCTCTATCTGGGATAACCAGATTACGTATTTGCTCAGTGTAATTGGCGCTTAATTATTCCGCCGCATTGACTACCTTTGTATATTGAAAAAGATACACTTACTTTTAGTCAAAGCTTTCATCAAGCCATTTATCGCCACGTTTTTTATCGTGATGTTTATCTTGCTGATGTTTTTCCTGTTTAAATATGTAGATGATTTAATCGGGAAGGGTTTCGAATGGTATGTCATTCTCGAGCTGATGTTATATGCATCGGCAGCGAATGTATCCATGGCGCTACCGCTTTCCGTATTGCTGTCGTCGATTATGACTTTCGGCAGCCTGGGTGAAAACTACGAGCTTGTAGCCATAAAATCTGCAGGGGTTTCCCTCCAAAAAGCCATGCGACCCTTGTTTATGGTGATCGTCATTATGGCTTTTAGTTCCTTTTTGTTTTCTGATTATATCCTTCCTAAGGCCAACTTAAAATTCGGGTCCCTGCTTTGGGATGTCCGCAATAAAAAATTATCCTTTTTAATCAAGGAAGGAGTATTTAATAACAGTATCCCTGGTTACTCTATCCGGGTAGATAAAAAGGGAGAGGATGGGATCTCCCTTGAAGGCATTATGATTTACGATCATAGTGCTACCAGTGGCATCGCCAAGGTAATTATGGCGAAGAATGGGAAAATGTATAAAACTACTGACGATCAATACCTCGTGTTGAAACTTAATGACGGAGTGAGGTACGAAGAAAAAACCGGTAAAACGGCCTATTATAATCCCCGCCAAGAACTCTACCGCATGCGTTTTAAAGAAACAGAGCAAAAGTTCGACTTTTCCAGTTTCAAAATGAACCGTACCGACGAAAGTAGCTTCCGGTCTAATACGCAAATGCTTAACCTGAAAGGCCTTGTAAAAAAGGAAGATTCACTGGCTAAAGTAATTGACAGCACCAACAACTTTGCTAAAATAAGTATAGGCAGTTATTATAAACAAAATAATTATACCAAGGGCTATACCAAAATTAAAGTACCTGTAAAGGTGCTTAAAGGTTCAATAATTAATACTTTTCCTGAAGAACAACGTTTGTCAGTTACACAATCTGCATTAGACCAGGTGACTTCTATTCAGCAGTCCACTGCCGGAAAAATTGCTGAACATAAAGATATGTTCCGGAATTATGTAAAAGTCAAAATAGAATACCAACGTAAATTTGTCTTAGCAGCCTCCTGTCTGTTATTGTTCTTTATTGGGGCCCCTTTAGGCGCCATTATCAGAAAAGGTGGACTTGGATTGCCAGTCGTGATGGCAGTCATGTTCTTTTTGATCTATCACATTATTTCTACGGTAAGCGAAAAATCGGCCATACAGGGCACCATTGACCCGGCGCTGGGGATTTGGATGTCAATCATTGTATTAAGTCCCCTTGGTGCCTTTTTAACCTATAAGGCAACCGTTGATTCTGCACTTTTTGATACCACCTATTACAAAAACCTGGTGGCAAGTCTTTTCAAAAAGAAAAAAGTATAAACCCTTCAGTTAGCGCTTTGGCGAAGGGGGTATCAATAGCTATTAATGATATTTTAAGGACATTAATTACCCTGAAGATTGTAACTTTGTATAGTAGCCAATAGTGCACATTTACACTATCGGACAAGAACATTTAAAAATGGAAATTAAATTGAACACAATAGAAGATGCTATTGTAGATATTAAAGCTGGTAAGCTGATTATTGTAGTTGACGACGAGGATAGAGAAAATGAAGGTGATTTCGTTGCTGCAGCCGAAAAAATAACTCCCGAATTAGTAAATTTCATGGCCACTTATGGCAGAGGTTTGATTTGCGTGCCTTTAACAGAAGAGCGCTGCGACGAACTCGGACTTGAATTAATGGTTGGAAAAAATACCGCTGCTTATGAAACTAATTTCACGGTTTCTGTAGATTTAGTTGGGCATGGTTGCACAACGGGTATCTCTGCCACCGATCGTTCCAAAACCATACAGGCCCTGGTGAATCCGAATACGGATCCTGATGAATTAGGAAGACCAGGTCATATTTTTCCCTTACGTGCAAAACATGGCGGTGTACTTCGTCGCTCCGGGCATACTGAAGCTAGTGTAGACTTGGCGAGGTTAGCGGGTTTACACCCTGCAGGCGTGTTGGTTGAAATTATGAAAGACGATGGGGAAATGGCTCGTTTGCCTGATCTTATTAAGATTGCTGCCCAGCACCAGTTGAAAATTATTTCTATTAAAGACCTTATTGCTTATCGTCTAGCCAATGAGAGTCTGATTATACCTGAAGTAACGGTCAACCTGCCTACAGAATGGGGAGATTTTAAATTAACAGCTTATACACAAATTGATACCGCCGCACAGCATTTAGCCTTAAGTAAAGGAGAATGGGCAGAAAATGAGCCGATATTAGTCCGCGTTCATAGTTCTTGTGTTACAGGCGATATTTTCGGCTCTTGCCGCTGCGATTGTGGACCACAACTACACAAATCGATGGAGATGATACAAAAAGCCGGAAAAGGCCTGATCGTTTACATGAACCAAGAGGGCAGAGGCATTGGATTGGTAAACAAACTGCTTTCTTACAACTTACAGGATAAAGGTTTTGATACCGTTGAAGCTAACATTAAATTGGGCTTCAAAGGTGATGAAAGAGACTATGGCGTAGGGGCACAAATCATCAGGGCACAAGGTGTGACTAAGATGAAATTGCTATCTAATAATCCTACCAAAAGGGCTGGCTTAATTGGTTATGGTCTGGAGATTGTTGAAAACGTTGCCATAGAAATTGAAAGTAACGTGCATAATGAATCGTATTTGAAAACAAAGAGAGATAAAATGGGCCACCAAATTATGAAAGGATAATCCTTTATTTACTCTTGGTCTTATTCTCTTTATCTTCTTTCAAAACAGCTTCCTTAATCAGGAGCTGTTTTGCTGCTTTAGCATCTTCTTCTTCTTTCAGTTTGCGCTGGTTCTTTTTATATTGACCAGTCATTTTCTGTAAAAACTCCCTAAAGTTTTCAAACTGCTGGGTGTAAATTAAACCAAAGGCTGTAACGTTGTTATTCTGGTTAATGCCACTGTTTAAAAAAATACTTTGCTGTGTCGGCGGTTTATTGGCCAGTTTACCCACTAGCGAGCCATCTTTTTTGATCAGAGCAAGTAATTCTACCTCTCCACCTACATTATTATCATTGAAGCCTATTGATAAGTCACTGGTACTGTTTTTATCAACAATACCTGCATTTAATATGATACGATCGTTAAAGAATTTAAAAGAAGCGTTGGCTTCACTAAAGGACCTGATGTTAATGTCTACGAAGTCCAGATTGAGTGACGAAAGCACGTTATTAAATTGATTAAACAATAGTTCAGTGGCCGTACTAGCTACACCTGAGGTCAGTTGTTGGCCAAGGTCTTGTTTTCCGTTTCCTGGTGCAAAACTCCTGCGAATGATTAAACTAAAAGCTTGTAGGTTTAAGTTGTTCGGATCACTGAAATATGCCTGTAAATCTTCTTTAATGGCAGGATTGGAAGGGAAGAATATATCTAGCTTAATTTCAGGTTTTAAGAGTAAACCCGAAAGCCCCATTTCCACTTCTGTTAGTACCCGGTCGCCCGAGTTACTGTTGGTTTCGCGGTTAGCTGCAGAAAATAAATCGTCCAGACTGGCCCTCAAAGAATAGATTGCTTTTAATTGGATCTGTGCAGCCGTCGGATTACCCGTCCAGCGTATACTACCACCCTGACGGATGGTAAATTTTTTGTTAATGACTTCCTGTGCTGTGAAATCGAAGTTACCAGATTCAATCACATAATCACCGGTCATTTCAAAATCGCCCAGGCTATTAATCTCCAGATTTAAATTCCCATTTCCTTTGCCACTTAGTTTACCCAGGTTAGTAAATATGTTAGCAGTACTGTTAGCATCAACGACCAGGTTAAAGCTCATTGTCAAGCCATCAAAACTTGTTTGTTTTTTAGTAACAATGGTGGTGTCCTTGCTTACAAAAGTGATAAAGTCTTTGGAAGTGACTGTTTCCGAGCTGTTGAGTGGTAAATTAAACACTGTACCGCTTTCGGTTTTTGCATCAATACCAATAAACATTTTATTAGTTGGCCCCCTAAAAATAAAGGTTCCTGTAGCATAAGCTTGTCCGAAGTAAAGTGGATTATCTTTCACTGTCGTATTTAAGGCCATAAAATCTAATGCCTTAACCACAATATCCAGGTCTGGTCTGCTAATGTTATTCAAATCCACCGTACCATTTGCCTGGGCTTTATTGCCACCAATATCTTGTAGCTCCAGGTCGTCAATTCTAATGATGCTGTTTCTTACAGTAACCTCGTCTGTAATGGTATAATTCGTTTTTAGGTAGTTAACCGTTAGCTGCGCTTTATCCAATGCAATATCTCCGTTGATTTCCGGTTTGCTAAATGGGCCGTTAATACGTAAGTCTGTAGTTATTTTTCCTTTTAAATCGCTTACCAATGTCTTCACAAAAGGAGCAAGGATGGCCATTTCACTGTTTTTCAATCTAACGGTCAGGTCAATTAGTTTTTCATTTAAATCTAGGTTTCCTGTTAATTTCAGTGTTTCCTCATTATTAGCCAAAATGCTGGTGTATACGTTGGCTATATTTTTGGTGCGGTCGTACGAAGAGGTGTCGGTAAGCGAGCCGATATAGGTGTCATTAAAGTTTAAGGAGTCGATACGGATATTATCAGAAACCCTGATGGAGCTAGTTATGCCATATAGTGAGGTTTCGCCATTTAACTGACCACCTAAATTCACACCAAAGCCTTTCAAAAAGGGATTAAGGGTTTTTAATTGAAAATCTTTAAAGCCAATGGTTAACAAATCTGTAGGGTCATTGGAAATCATACCGTCTATAGTCAATTGCTGATCTCCATTGCTCAGGTCAAAATTACTAACCTCAGTTTTGCCTGCGTTAAAGTTGATCTGAACTTTCTCTTGTATCGCCCAATCCTCCCGGTTTATGGTTAACAGAGAAGGCAAAATGCTAATGCGGGCTGTATTGTTCGTTCCAAATTCCACCAAGCCGTTTAAATCCAGTTTATTAACATCATCGGCATCAGACAATTTTACGTTCATTAACAAACTATCACTTCTGATAATGTTAGAAATGTTGACATTCTTAATATAAAGACTATCGTTGAGGTCAACACGGTCTGAGGTGATAATTGCATGCAACTGTTCATCGCTGGTGTTTTCATCGATAATGATGTTATTAACCACCACACCTTTGTATGTAAGTTTCCTGATGAATCCATTGAGGGTAGCAATTTTCTTTTCTGAATTAAAGTTACCGATCAGTATGGCGTCATCTTCAATTTCTAATCCAGGTATTAATAAGTGCGAAAGTGGCTCAAAGTGTTTGACTTTTAAGTTAAACTGGAAGTTCTGCACGCCATAGTTCCCAATATTCGTTTTTAATGATGGGATATAAGCTTTTGCCAGGGCTTTGTAATAAGATGGAATGGTGTTTAAATCATACTGGCCTTTAATGCTGGCGTCTAATATATCCGATTCAATGGTTAAAGCCCTTTCTATGCCAATGCCCTGGGCAGTAAGCTGCACAGAATCGATGTCATAAATGCCTTTAACATTATTCAGTTTAATATTACCAATGGAAAGATTTCCCTGAATATTATTTAAGTTGTTACCGGAAAAGTTTGTAGTGAAATCCGCATCTATTTGCAGCGAATCTTTAGTCAGGTTTAAAGATTTGAGCCTCGCTTTCTTAATGCTTGCTGTAAAATTGAATACAGGTAGCGTTGGGTTTAAATTTACCCCGCCATCAAATACGAGGTTAACATTTTTATCATCAATGGTTAATCGGCCATCAAAAAACTTCTTTTCAAACGTGCCGTCTATGTTTACATTGCTGTAGCGGTACTGGTTGAAGTCAATATATTTGATTTTACCATTAATTTTTTCAGTTAAGTTATTTATTTCTGTACCACGGCCTTTAATATTAACATCGGCGGTTACCCTTCCTAATGATTTTTCATCTAGTAAATTACCTATGTTAAAGTCGTAAGTTTTTACGTAACCTGAATAACTAGGTACGCCGGCTTTATCAATCTTCATGTTAACATCAGAAACTACTCGTCCTAGCTTGGTTTTGAATTCTCCATAAGCAATAAAGTCATTCTGAAAACCAGTAAAACTTCCTTTAAAATTAATGTTCCCAAATTTGTCTATAATAACCGGAATCTGTTTTACCTTTTTACCTGTTGTGCGGCTTAATAATAGATCAAGGTCTTTTTTATTGGTTCCCGCCATTTCAATCTTCAGGTCCATAAAGGTTTCACTTATCACCGGGAGACCTTTTATATGAAAGTCTCCTTTTATGTGCGTTGCTTTCCCTGCTTTAATGCTTAAGCCATTTGCCCTCAGGTTGTTTACATAGCCATTCACATCTCCATCCACATCAATGTTCATGTTCATTTCCTGTAGCGTCGGAGTGAAAAAGGAAATATCTTTGGAGTCTAGGTGACTGTTTTTTAAAATTGCTTTTATGCGTACTTTATTGAAGAAGTCACTGAAATCGCCGAATTTATTATAAGATAGCTGGAAATAGTCTGTTAGCCTACTTTGATTTGTGATCAACAATAAGTCTTTCAATTCTATCCGATTAGAATCGATGGTGGTAATTGCGGTTAAGTTTTTAAGGTAGAAACCACTTTTCTCTTTGAATGTGAGGTTTTTTACACTGGTTTTTAGAAAATGGTCCTTAGTATTGAATCCATCAAATATTCCATTCACATTGGTCAGGTCGATATCGTTAAAGTTGACACCTTTCATCATGGTATCTACTTTTTGATTTTTGTAACGGAAGCGCAGGTTATTGATAATGGCTGTTTTCAACGTCACATCGAAAGGTTTCTTTTCCTTTTTTACTTTTGGTGTTGCACCTGAACTGAAATAATTGATCAGGAAGTCTAGGTTGGTTGTGCCGTCTTTGTAGGTTTTTAAGTAAAAATTACCATCATTTACTTGAACGGAGGAGACATCTATAATTCGTTGTTTTAAAGAAAAGGTATTGACATCAACCAAAAATAGGGGAGTGTTCAACATGGTGTCTTTCTGTTGGTCTAACACCACCAGGTCTTCAAGTACCAATGATTTAAAAGGTTTTATATAGATGCTGCTTAAGGATACGGTTGTTCTAAGTTCCCTGGATAAATAAACAGCTGCTTTTTTTGCTACATAGGTTTGTACAGGCTTAAATTGAAGCGCAAATATCACGATGCAAAGCAACAATAGAATTGATGCGATCAC
This sequence comes from Pedobacter sp. CAN_A7, assembly GCF_015752175.1. Lineage (NCBI taxonomy): Bacteria > Pseudomonadati > Bacteroidota > Sphingobacteriia > Sphingobacteriales > Sphingobacteriaceae > Pedobacter > Pedobacter sp. CAN_A7. Next base: position 19,372 of record NZ_JADOUW010000005.1, read on the forward strand.
CCAAAGAAGTATTTGTAATAGTTTTTTGATATTTTTGTAGCTTAAATTATTTAAACGTGTCAGTAATACTTGCTATCGAATCTTCTTGTGATGAAACTTCAGTTGCTATTTGTAACAACGGCAAAATTACAGCCAATGTTATTGCGAACCAAACAATTCACGAAAATTATGGTGGTGTAATTCCAGAGCTTGCTTCCAGGGTTCATCAACAAAATATCGTGCCAGTAATACAGCAAGCATTAATTGATGCTAATGTAAATAAAAATGAACTCAATGCCGTTGCTTTTACAAAAGGCCCCGGACTTTTAGGTTCTTTATTAGTAGGGGTTTCGTTCGCAAAATCTTTTGCCCTGGCATTAGATTTACCACTTATTGCCGTGAACCATATGCATGCGCATATTCTAGCCCATTTCATTGATGAGCCTAAACCGCAATTTCCATTTTTATGCCTGACGGTGTCAGGTGGGCATACCCAAATTGTGCTGGTAAGGGATTACTCCTCCATGGAAATTGTTGGCGAAACGCTTGATGATGCTGCAGGCGAAGCATTTGATAAAACTGCTAAAATTTTAAATCTGCCTTATCCCGGTGGACCATTGATTGACAAGCATGCCCAAAAAGGGAACCCAATTGACTACAAATTCCCCGAGCCTCAAATAAAAGGACTTGATTTTAGTTTTAGCGGTTTTAAAACCGCTATACTATATTTTATCAGAGACCAGGAAAAAATTGACCCTGATTTTATTGCGAAAAACCTTAATGATATTTGCGCTTCTGTACAATACAGCATTGTTAATATCTTACTTAATAAATTAAAAAGGGCAGCCAAAGAATATGGCATTAAAGATGTAGCTATTGCTGGAGGGGTTTCTGCTAATTCTGGCTTAAGAAACGCTTTACAGGAATTAGCGTTAACCCAACAATGGAATGTATTCATTCCTGCTTTTGAATACTGTACAGATAATGCGGCAATGATTGCCATTGCTGGTTACCATAAATATTTAAATAAAGACTTTGTGGGCCAGGATGTTTCTCCTGCAGCCCGAATGGAATTTTAAAACACGCGATATGAATTCAATGAGCTTATTATTTATAGGACTAATGTTAGTTCCTTATACCGCTTTTATTGTTTGGTTACTTAAACAAGATAAGCGCAAAAACACCATGGGTATTGTTGTGCTTATGGTGGCTATTTTAGCTACTTTATTGGTGGCCATCTATATCGATGCCAAGTACATGTAATCCGCATTGGGATCAAAAAAAATGGCTGCTTCCGTTCGGAAGCAGCCATTTTTTTATATTTAATACGAGAATAAGGCTTACAGTTTTTCTTCTAGCTTTTCGCCTGAAACCTCTGCCCTGATTTTTGCTTCAATTTCATCAGCCAATTCTGGGTTGTCTAACAATAATTGTTTCACGGCATCTCTTCCCTGACCCAATTTCGTCTCTCCGTAAGAAAACCATGATCCAGCTTTCTTAATAATGTTGAAGTCAACACCAATATCGATGATTTCCCCAACTTTAGAAATTCCCTGGTTAAACATAATATCAAACTCGGCAATTCGGAAAGGTGGCGCCACCTTGTTTTTTACAATCTTAACTTTAATTCTATTTCCAGAAACCTCATCAGAATCTTTGATCTGCGAAGTTCTGCGGATATCTAAACGTACCGAAGCATAAAACTTCAAAGCATTACCACCGGTTGTAGTTTCTGGATTTCCAAACATCACCCCAATTTTTTCACGCAACTGGTTGATGAAAATACAGCAACATCCTGTTTTAGAAATGGTACCTGTAAGCTTACGCAAAGCCTGTGACATTAAACGTGCTTGTAGGCCCATCTTAGATTCACCCATTTCTCCTTCGATCTCTGCTTTTGGAACCAATGCCGCTACAGAGTCAATCACAATTACATCAATTGCACCTGAACGGATCAGGTTATCGGCAATTTCTAATGCCTGCTCACCGTTATCAGGTTGTGCAATTAATAGGTTTTCTACATCAACACCTAATTTCTTCGCATAGAATTTATCAAAAGCATGTTCCGCATCAATAAAGGCGGCAACACCACCAGCTTTTTGTGCCTCTGCAATAATGTGAGTAGCCAAAGTGGTTTTACCTGATGACTCCGGGCCATAGATTTCGATCACACGTCCTTTAGGTACGCCCCCAATGCCTAAAGCAATATCAAGCCCGATAGAACCCGTTGAAATAGATTCGATAGCTTCAATAGCCTGGTCTCCTAGTTTCATTACAGCCCCTTTACCGTATGATTTTTCAAGCTTGTCAAGGGTAAGTTGTAACGCTTTTAATTTGTCTGTGTTTGGGTTCATCTCGTTAAGTTTTGTTCTTAAATATAAAATATTTATTCTTTATTATAACTATCTAATTGAATATCGGTACTAATTATTTTAGCAAAAATACTGAAACATTTGGTGATAAACAAAGATCTTTTAAATTATTATTTAGCTCATTTCCTGTTCACTAATATTCTTAGTTTTGAACAGTCGTTCATAATAACGGCATATATGTGTAATTTCACATATGCTGCATTTTGGTGAACGTGCCACACAAACATAGCGGCCATGCAAAATTAACCAATGGTGCGCTAAATGTATGGTATGTTCAGGTAAGTGTTTAACCAGGTCTTTTTCCACAGCCAATGGCGTTTTACCAGTAGTAAGGCCAATACGGTTAGCCACGCGAAACACATGGGTATCTACTGCCATGGCAGGCGCGTTATATATAACAGAAGCAATTACATTTGCTGTTTTGCGCCCAACGCCTGGTAATTTTTGCAGGTCATTTATATCCGAAGGTACTACGCTATTAAAATCATGAAGCAGCATATTCGCCATACCAACAAGGTGTTTGGCTTTATTGTTTGGATAACTTATGCTTCTGATGTAATCAAATACAATATCTGGTGTAACTTCCGCTAAGGCCTTCGGGGTAGGGAAGCGCTCAAACAAGGCTGGAGTAACCATATTTATTCTCTTGTCTGTGCACTGTGCCGACAGGATCACGGCAACTAGTAATTGAAAAGGATTATGATAATCCAGTTCCGTCACCGCATCTGGCTGTTTAACAGAAAAATGATTCACAAATTCTCTGTACCTTTCTTTTTTAAGCATCTGCAAATATAATATACCGGAAATAAAAAAAGCTGCCTGGTTAAGGCAGCTTCATTAATTACTTGGTCTTGGCATAAGCTAAGATTTTGTTTATGACATCATCACTTGGATCCCGAGTTAAAGAATCCAATTCTTTCTTCAGGTTGTCATAAAAGAAATTGTCATTTTCATCAAGATCTACCTGTAACAGGTGATCGTGTTGACGATAATGATCCGTGTTGTTAGTTGAAGTAGAGGTTGTTACCATAAGCATAATGCTGTTTTGTTTATTTATTAAACGCAGCAGTTTGCTATTTATTTTAACCTACACAACAATTTTAAAAAACATAATTTCGTACGGCAATTAACTTACCTCTTTTACTTTCATCATCTTCCTTAAATTACTCAATGCATACCTCATACGGCCTAATGCAGTATTAATGCTCACATCAGTAAGGTCCGCAATCTCCTTAAAACTAAGGTCCGCATAGTGACGCATAATTAGAACCTCTTTTTGCTCATCTGGCAATAGCCTAATCATTTCCCTCAAATCCGTATAGGTTTGTTCTTTTAGAATCTTGTCTTCAGCACTTTCCTCGTGGATCTGTAATAAGTTCAGTATGTCGGTCCCATCCGCACTGGTAATTACCGGTGCACGTTTTTCCCGTCTGAAATAATCGATCACCAAGTTATGGGCAATACGCATTACCCAAGGTAAAAATTTACCTTCTTCATTATATCTGCCAGATCTAAGTGTGTTAATTACCTTAATAAAGGCTTCCTGAAATATATCTTCTGCCAAATACTGATCTTTGACCAATAAATAAATAGACGTATATATTTTGGATTTATGTCTTCGAAGAAGTTCTTCCAATACCGATTCATCACCGTTAAGGTATAACTTCACCAATTCCTGATCACTATTTAATTGTAATTTCATAGGAGTGTCAATACTAAATTCCCTGCTGTTTGCTTTAAAATATTTAGTAGTCGTTTAATCGATAGTCTTTCTCCTTTAGTTGATTAGTGATGGTGGTTCAATTGTTGTGGTTAATTCTTCCAAAAGAAGCACTTTTTTATTAGAAATCAACAATAAATGTGCTAAAAAAAAATAAAAACCTCCTGACATACTTATTTTTACATTCTCAAAAAATGACCATCAATAAAATTCAGGGTATATTTGCAGTTCTATCCAATAACAATGACTAAGGAAACAGAGAAAGATCCACATAAAAATATAATCATAAAAGGTGCCAGAGTCCACAACCTCAAAAATATTGATGTTGCTATTCCTAAGAATAAGCTTGTTGTCATTACAGGAATGTCCGGTTCAGGTAAATCATCCCTCGCTTTTGACACTTTGTATGCAGAGGGACAGAGGCGTTACGTAGAAAGTTTGTCGTCCTATGCCCGTCAGTTTATGGGAAGAATGAACAAACCCGATGTGGATTACATCAAAGGAATTGCGCCGGCAATTGCCATTGAGCAAAAAGTAATTACCTCTAATCCCCGGTCTACTGTAGGAACCTCTACGGAAATTTATGACTACCTGAAACTGTTATTTTCGCGAATTGGTAAAACTTATTCCCCTGAATCAGGAAAGCTGGTAAAAAAAGATACGGTGAGTACAGTGGTCGATTACATCTCCAAGTTAGGAGATGGCACTACGGTAACGATCTATTGCCCTTTGTATCCGCATAATAACAGAACCATTAAGGAAGAACTAGCCGTATTACTCCAAAAAGGTTTCCTCCGGGTTTTATTTGAAGAGAAAATCACTAAAATTGAAGCCATACTGGAAGATGAGGATTTTGTTGACCAGGAACTGACCAGCGAAATGACTATTCGCATCATGATTGACCGCATAGTGGTTGATGAAGAAGAAGAAACCTTAAGTAGAATAGCTGATTCGGCTCAAACAGCATTTTTTGAAGGTAAAGGGGATTGTTACGTCGAGCATGATGGTAATACCGCTCATTTTTGCGACCGCTTTGAATTAGATGGCTTGAAATTCGAAGAACCTACACCTAATTTTTTTAGTTTTAATAATCCTTACGGGGCTTGTAAAAGATGCGAAGGTTATGGAAACGTGATCGGAATCGATGAAGACCTGGTTATTCCTGATAAAAGTAAAAGTGTTTACGATAGTGCCATTGCCCCATGGCGTGGTGAAAAAATGCGTGAATGGCTTAATAAACTGATTCGCACGGCAGATAAATTTGACTTCCCTATACACCGTCCTTACCATGAGCTTACTGATAAACAGCGTGCTTTATTATGGACGGGTAATAAACATTTTGGCGGACTGGATGCTTTTTTTAAAGAGCTGGAAACACAGACCTTTAAAATTCAATACCGCGTCATGCTCTCGCGATACCGTGGAAAAACTATCTGCCCCGATTGCAAAGGGTCGCGCTTGCGTAAAGATGCCTCCTTTGTCAAGATCGGAGAGAAATCTATCATCGATATCGTATTGATGCCACTTTCTACCATCCTTAATTTCTTTGAAAATCTTAACTTATCTAAAACTGATGAAAAGATTTCTAAACGCTTACTTGCAGAGATTTTTAACCGGGTGGAATACCTAAATAACGTTGGTTTAGGTTACCTTACCTTAAACCGATTGTCCAATACCTTATCAGGCGGTGAGTCGCAAAGAATTAACCTGGCAACATCTCTGGGCAGTAGTTTAGTTGGCTCCATTTATGTTTTAGATGAACCCAGCATTGGCCTGCATCCCCGTGATACCAATAAATTAATCGGCGTACTTAAATCCCTAAGGAATGTAGGTAACACGGTTATTGTGGTAGAACACGAAGAAGAAATGATGAAAGCCGCTGACCATATTATTGACATTGGTCCCGAAGCAGGTACCCACGGTGGTAACCTGGTGTTCAGTGGAACGTATGATCAGATTATAAAAGATAAAAAAAGCTTAACTGGCAGGTACTTAAGCGGTAAAGAAAGTATTGCCATACCTGAGCGCCGTCGTGCCTGGAATGACCATGTGCTCATTAAAGGTGCCCGTGAAAACAACCTCAAGAATATTGACGTTAAGTTTCCTCTTGGCATTTTTACCGTAGTAAGTGGGGTATCCGGATCTGGAAAAACCAGCTTAATCAAGAAAATACTCTTCCCGGCTTTACAAAAAGCGATCGGTAATTATGCTGGTGAGCAAACCGGGGCTTACGATGGTATCTTTGGAAACCTTGATCTGGTTAGCCAGGTGGAAATGGTTGACCAGAACCCAATTGGTCGCTCTTCTCGGTCTAACCCTGTGACGTATGTTAAAGCATGGGACGACATCCGCGCTTTATTTGCGGCCTTGCCTGCTTCAAAAGCGACGGGACTAAAACCATCAGCTTTCTCATTTAACGTAGAAGGTGGTCGTTGCGATGTATGTCAGGGTGAGGGAGAAGTGAAGATCGAAATGCAGTTTATGGCCGATATTTACCTGCCATGTGAAGCCTGCAGTGGCAAAAGATTCAAACCACAAGTGCTTGATGTTACCTACCAGGACAAGAATGTTTCAGAAATTCTTGACCTTACCATAGAAGAAGCTGTGGCATTTTTTAGTAAGGAACAAAAGATTTTGAACAAGCTGCAACCCCTGTTAGATGTTGGTTTGGGTTATGTTCACCTGGGGCAATCTTCAAATACCCTTTCTGGCGGAGAAGCACAAAGGATTAAACTGGCATCCTTCCTGATTAAAGGAAATAATGCCAATAAAACCATGTTCATTTTTGATGAACCAACTACCGGACTGCATTTTCACGATATCAAAAAACTGTTGATTGCATTAAACACCTTAATTGAACAGGGTAATACCATCCTGGTGATTGAACACAATATGGACATGATTAAATCTGCCGATTGGGTAATCGACATTGGTCCGGAAGGTGGCGACGGGGGTGGACAGGTAGTGTTCGAAGGTACACCTGAGGACTTGGTTAAAGCCAGTGATTCCTATACGGCGAAGTATTTAAATGAGCATTTGAAATAATTAGAATTCCACAAAATGCTTTTTTTAACCTTCTTCCTGGGGGTGGTGTTAAACGCAATTGGTTACATCCCTCCAGGTAATATTAACCTCACGGTGGTACAGATCACGGTAAATAGGGGTATCAAACAGGCATATTACTTTATCGCTGCCTTTGGTTTCGTGGAAGTAATTTTTACCCTGGTCATGATGCGCTTTGTGCAATGGCTTTCACTGAGTATCGAGCTGGATAACATTATCGATGTGGTTATGGTATTTCTATTTCTGGGGTTAGGATTCATCACATGGAAATCAAGAAAAGAGATGCCAAAAGACGATTACAGTAGCAAAGATAGTGTGCGCTACGGCTTATTACTAGGTGCAGTAAACCCTATGCAAGTTCCTTACTGGCTGTTTGTGGGTACCTATCTTATTTCGCATGATTGGATCGATATCGGCTACCTTTCCTTAAGTATCTTTAGCATAGGCTCAGGTATCGGTGCCGCATTGGCATTATATGGTTTCGCACGTTTCGCAAACTACATCAAAGAGAAATTTGCACTCAGTAGTTACCTAATCAATAAAAGCATCGCTATTTTGTTTTTCTGTTTGTCGGCCTATCACATTATCAAGGTTATTTATATTCACCTTATCAAAACCTAAGTTATTTCTTCAAAAACTCTACATTCCATATCTTTTCTGCTCTCCGTCCAATAATCCAGAACGAGGCGGCGAGCACACAAAAAAACAGGGCTTTATGCCAGGTATCCCAGAAATATTCGAAATAGCGGGTGTAGAGGTTTAAAAATAGAAAAGTAATGCCAAATTCCCTGGCCACATCATCTCTGTATTTAAGTCCTGCAAAAATGCTGATCAAACAAACAAGTGCCGATAAAATAGCCCAATAAAAAAGGCTAATCTGCCGAATATTATACCACTCTTCAATAGAGGCATAATTGCCGAATACAGAAATAAGCCAGAGGGACACAAACAGGTAAAGCATGCCGCCAATATAAGTAGTGCTATAAAATAGACTAAACTTTGGCTTGTTCTTAAACAAAAGTGCAGCACCAGTAAGCGCAAATCCAAAGATTACAAAACGTAAGGGATAATTCAAGCCCAGGAAATAGTAATCCCAGCGAGACAGGTATCCGGTTTCCGTACCAAACCAGGCTCCAAGAGAAATCAATACGAAAGCCCAAATTAACCTCGATTTAAAAATAAAGGCCAGTACAGCATAAATGATGACAGAAAACAGGATAAGTAAGGAAAAATGCGAATCGTTATTTCCAATGGCCTTACCTAAATAGGCTATGGCGTTCGCGGTTAGCATCACCGCTGTAAAAATGAGGGCATCATTGCTAAATACCTGCATGTAATGGGTCCTGCTACGTTTAAAACCCGTATAATATAATACGCCAGCCACCATCGCAGAGAGTAAACTGATCAGGCCATCTGGAGTCTCATAGAGTTTTTCTAAATAGGTGAGGATATCTTTATCCAATAATAAAGCGCCCAAGGAAATCACTCCGCAAGCCATGGCCACCCAGAAGGAATACTGCGCTAATCTGCGCCAATCGAAACTCTTGGTTTCATAGCTGTCCTTTAACTTCTTAACATGTTCTTCGGTCAGCAGTTGCTGGTCCTGCCATTGCTGAAGCATCTCGTCCAAAAACTCGCTCTTTTCCTGGTCTAATTTCATGTAAAAGTATTGATAGCCAAAATTAAGCTTTCTTAAGTAAATCTGGAATCTTCTTGGTATTCCCAACGATCCAAACAATATCCTCATTTTCAAACACCAGATCCGAGTCAGGATTTAAAATTCGTTCCCCTCTTCGCTCTATGCCTACAACCAGGCCTTGTGTAATGTCGCGTATTTTAGAATTACGGATACTAAAACCGTAAACTGGCGATTGGCTGTTAATCACCACCTTTTGTAAGGTCATGTCTTTTTTAGGGAAAGCCACTTCATCTGATTCATCATCCTTACCCTCAAATAAGGATTGCACCGATGCCAGTTGGTCGTCAGTACCAATCACCAGGATCTTATCATGCGGATATAACCTTTCATCCCGCCCTGGGGTAGGAATAATGATCTTTCCTCGTTCAATCATGGCAATATTAACACCGTATTTTTCTCTTACTGCCAACTCCATGAGCGTCTTGCCAACCATTTTAGATTCTGGAGCGATATCAAGCTCCACCAGGTGAGAATCCCAGGGTAAAATTTCTGGCTTTTTCTTTTGCTCTTCCCTGGCATTCAGGTTAATTAAAAACCGGGTCTCCAGTCGGGTGTAAAAAGACTGCAGTCTTCTGGAAAAGATCGTCATCACCAGAATTATCAAAGCTATAGCAATGCCTACGGAGATCCAGGTATTATAGAACTGGAAAATCAGAAAACCCACTATAAATACGGCAAGTCCTACACGTAAACTTTCCAACGCTACTAAAGGACCGCGGGTGTATTTTTTATTCAGCCATAAGTTACTATAGGCTTTGCGTTCCATTCTGCGTAGGGCAAGTGCCCACAGAAAGGGAATCATAATCATTAAGGTAAGCAATAAGCTTACGATGGTGCCATTCTGTCCGTCAATCAGGTTTTCTGCTACAAAAGGCTGCAGCATTCGCGACCCTAAGAATACCAGGGCTATCAGGATTACCGAGTGTATAATTACGCCAAAGGTATAAGCACGAAGAAACACCTTCCAGTCGCTTAAAGTGGTTATGCCTGCAGTACTGGTACTATACCTGTTTATGCCGGCAATCCATTTTCTTGGTAGCCTACGTTCGATAAATTCATAAATAGGTTCTGAATGTTTTATGAGGTAGGGCGTGGTAAAGGTGGTAATAGCAGAAACGGCTACAGCAATGGGGTATAGGAAATCGCTCGTTACCTTTAACGTAACCCCAAGGGTTGCAATGATAAAAGAGAACTCTCCAATTTGTGATAAACTGAGTCCTGCTTGTATAGATGTTTTTAAGGGTTGCCCAGAGAGTAAAGCGCCAAGACCAGAACTTATAAATTTACCAAAAACGGTGACAAGGGTGATGATCGCAATAGGCCCGGCGTAATCAACTAGTACACGGGGGTCAATCAACATACCCACGGATACGAAAAATATAGCAGCGAAGAGGTCTTTAACCGATTTCGTTAAATGTTCAATACGTTCTGCCTGTGTAGTTTCTGCTAAAATAGAACCCATAATGAATGCGCCGAGGGCAGGAGAGAAGCCTACTTTTACGGCTAGGATGACCATTAACAAACATAAGGCGATAGAAACAATCAGCATGGTTTCATCATTCATTAGTCTCTTTGTGGCCTTTAGAAAGGTAGGTACCAAAAAAATACCCCCAATAAACCAAAGCACCAGAAAGAAAGAGAGTTTCAGGATGGAAATTAGCATGTCGGCTCCTGCAAATTGACGACTAACAGCTAGGGTGGTCAGTAATACTAACATTAAAATGGCCACTAAATCTTCAATAATGAGAACGCCAAACACTAAGCCGGCAAACTTTTTATGCTTTACACCCAGTTCATCGAATGCCCTGATGATGATGGTGGTAGAGGATACGGAAAGCAGTCCGCCTAAAAATATGCTGTCCATGGTCGACCAGCTCATCAGCTTTCCTGCAAAATACCCAATGGTCAACATGAATACGGCTTCTACAATAGCAGTAATAGAAGATGATCCGCCTACCTTTGCCAGCTTTTTGAAACTGAATTCCAGGCCTAAACTAAACAATAGGAAAATTACGCCTATCTCTGCCCAGATGGTAATGCTTTTTAAATCTGCAACACTAGGAAAAAAATCAACATGTGGGCCTACCAGCAAACCTGCCAGGATATAGCCCAGAACTAATGGTTGTTTAATTTTTTTAAATAAAAGGGTTGTCACCCCTGCGGCGGCAAGTATTAACCCAAGGTCACTGATCAGTTCGGGAAGATGTATCATGCTCGTATTTCGTTTGAAAAAAGCTAAATGGTTTGGCGAGTAAGCATGTAACTGATTTGCAGGAATGCAAATAGCAATACCTCATGGCGTTAAATATACAAAAAAAACGATTTTATTTGCAAGGCATTAGGGCTGCGGGATATTATTTCAGCTGATTAAAATAAGCTAGCGTATTTTGCTTGTCCTCATGCAATTGCACCTTTAACGCTTCCAGCCCAGTAAACTTAACGTCGTGACGTAAAAATTGGAGGAAAGTCATCACTATGGTTTGCCCGTAGATCTCTTTATTGAAATCAAAAATGTTGACTTCAATATTGCGGGTCATGCCATTGATGGTTGGCCTTTGGCCAATGTAAGCCATACCGCGGTAATTTTCGTCGCCCATTTTAACGGTCACTGCATAAATACCATCAGAGGGGATTAATTTATAGGTTTCTTCAATGAAAATGTTGGCTGTTGGGTAGCCAATGGTGCGGCCAATTTTATCGCCTTTCACCACCCGGCCCTCCATAGAAAATGGGTATCCCAGGTATTCGGCAGCCAGTGCTACGTCGCCCTTCAACAAGGCTTGTCTTATTTTAGTGGAGCTAACAGCAACATCGTTAATGTCCTGCTCTTTGATCAACTCAATTTTATAGTCGAAATCTTTGGCATATAACTCCAGTTCCGGCATACCGCCTTTTCTGTCTTTCCCAAAACGGTGGTCATAACCTACGATGATGTACTTTGTGCCAATGGTATCTATCAGGATTTGCTGAATATATTCTCTGGCACTTAAATTAGAGAAATCGCGTGTAAATGGAATGATAATCAGGTGATCTACCCCTAAGCCTGCCAGTATTTCCGCTTTTTGCTTCACGGTATTGATCATCTTTAAGTTCTGGTTTTCCGGATCAAGGATCAACCTCGGATGTGGAAAGAACGTTAAGATTACACTTTCTCCACCCGTTTCCTTTGCCAGTTCGCAAAGTCGCTTCACAATCTTTTGGTGGCCGTAATGAACGCCATCAAAGGTGCCAATGGTGACAACGGCATTTGCTAATTTCTTAAACTCCGATAGGTGCTGATATATTTTCAATTTCTTTTTTATTCTTTAAGAAAGCTACCAGATCGGCAACCTCTAATGCGTTGGTTAAGCTAAATTCACCACTTCGGGTACGGGTGAGTTTAGATAGATAAGCGCCATTGTTCAGGTGTTTACCAAAGTCGGATACCAGCGACCTGATGTATGTTCCCTTGCTGCAAACAATACGGAAGTCTACTTCTGGCAAATCGATACGGGTAATTTCGAACTCCGGAACAGATACAAAACGTAACCGCGCTTCTGTTTCTTCGCCACGGCGTGCTTTAACGTATAAACGTTCGCCATTCACTTTTACTGCAGAATGTGCCGGTGGATATTGTTGTATGTCGCCAGTAAATGGAGCGGTAGCTGCATAAATAGCTTCTTCCGTCAGGTTGTCGATCGCAAACTCCTGATCTACTACGGTCTCCATATCATAAGAAGGGGTTGTAGCACCAAGTACCATTGTACCCGTGTATTCTTTTTCCTGAGCCTGAAAAGTGTCTATCTGTTTGGTCAATTTACCTGTACAGATAATCAGCAAACCCGTTGCCAATGGATCAAGCGTGCCGGCATGGCCAACCTTTAGTTTTAAAGGTTTCAACGAGTTCCTGATCTTGCCCACCACATCAAAGCTTGTCCATTGATAAGGCTTGTTGATCAGTAATAGTTCGCCTTCTGTGAAATTAAATTCTCTATCTATCATTATGCAACGGTCAATGGCACATCAGCAAAATATAACGCTAATATCACCACACCTATTATTATTCTATACCAGCCAAAGATACGGAAACCGTGCTTTGACAAAAATCCTATAAACGACTTGATGGCTATAATGGCCACTATAAAAGCAACCAGGTTTCCAAAAAGTAATAACTTAATATTCTCTTCATTCAGCAAATGATATCCTTGCAGCATTTTATAACCTGTTGCGGCACACATAGTAGGTACGGCAAGAAAAAATGAAAATTCTGCTGCCGCCTGGCGGGTTAACTTTTGTTGCATACCACCAATAATAGTAGCTGCGCTTCTGCTTAAGCCAGGAAGAGCAACTGCCAGAACCTGAAAACAACCGATCTTAAAGGCCGTCATGTTGCTGATTTCTTGCTCGTTATGTACCGATGGGTTTTTAAATACCTTGTCTATAAATAGCAGAACAATGCCACCTAATAACAACACCACAGCAATGAAAATAGGGTCGCCCAAGGTATTGTCGATAAAGTCGTTCAGTAAAAAACCAAAGAAAAGTGCCGGGATCACCGCAATGATCAGTTTCATGTAAAACTGCCACTTGCTGAAATCAATGAATTTTTTCCAGTACAACACTACAACGGCTAAAATAGCACCTAACTGTATCGCCACTTCAAATAACTTCACAAATTCGTCTTTGCCAATTCCCATAATGGAACTTGCAATAACCATGTGCCCGGTTGAAGATACCGGTAAAAATTCTGTTAATCCTTCTATAACAGCAAGGATAAAAGCCTGAAGATAGTCCATGTTTTACGCTATTTCTTAAGTATAGCGTAAACGCCAAAGCCAAAACCAAATAACACCACCAAGGGTGCCAAAAGTGTTTTTCTGAAATCGTAAATATTGGTGTCTCCAATCATGAGCACAAAGCCTAATACAACAATAGCAATGCTGATCAGGAGCAATTGATAATTTTTCTTGGTAAACACCAGTTCACTTTTGTGATCCTGATGTCCGGGAATTGTTTTTTTATCAGTCATTATCTATATAGATCGTAAATTTTAAGTCTTAAATATTTGCTAACAGCCATGGCAGTACAAATGGCCGTAATAAAGATACCTACAGCAACCAGGAAAATCAACACAAAGCCAAATTCGGTATAGTTTCTTAAGATAAGAATCTCAGGAATTTGCTTTTGTGTGTAATAAAGAATTCCTAATAACAGGATTACAGCAATTATAGCTGAAATCAAGCCATGTAAGGCGGCAACCAATACAAAGGGCTTGCGTATGAAATTTTTCGTTGCACCTACAAGTTGCATGCTTTTAATTAAAAAGCGCTGAGAATAGATAGCCAGACGAATGGTGTTATTAATTAAGGCTATAGAGATGACCAATAGAATGGCTGCGAAACCAAGGATAATTAAACTGATCGTATTGATGTTCTGGTTTACCATGTCAATCAGTGAGCTTTGGTAAATTACTTCTTTCACTACCGGACTTTGTCCGATCTGTGCTTTTAAAGCCTCAATACTTTTATTATTTGCATAATCGGCTTTCAGGTACACGTCAACTGTGGATAGTAAAGGGTTATACCCAAGGAAATTCACAAAATCCTCACCCAGGTCTTGAGTCAGGTTCTTGGCCGCTACTTCTTTGTTTACATATTGAGTGTTTTTGATGGCTACATTGGCATCAAGCTCTTTTTGAAATTGAAGAACATCTGCTTCTTTAGCGCCTTCGTTCAAAATAATATTAAGCACAATATTTTCCTTAACATAGTTGGACAAATTTTTGGCGTGAACCAAAATTAAGCCTAACATACCCAGCATCAGCAGAACTAAGGTGATACTGAATATCGTAGAAATATAGATGGTCTTCGTCTTCTTAGAAGCATCGCTCACTTCAAATTCTTCCATGTATTTGTATTTATGTTTGCGAAAATAAAAAAATTAAAGCAACTAAAATAAATTACTTGCCGATAGCGCCTTATTAATATCAATTGTACAACGGTTGTTTGAAAGAAATAGTTTAAAATGATGTGGAAAAGATGACCACCCAATTGTTTGCTTACAGCTCAAGTTTTTTATACAACATATAGATATGGAAGGTATATTTAGCGATTAAAATTAGAACCAATCAAATATACTTGAGTAAGAATGCGTATCAACCCACTTAAAATTGTTCTGCTTTATTTTCTGATCAGCCTGTGCTGGATATTGCTCGGTAGCGTAGTCGTTGATATGTTACATAGCTGGTTACCCTTTAGTAAAGATAAACTGGAGGTGATTAAGGGAGTTCTTTTTATTTCTCTTACAGCACTTCTTTTATACTTCGCTATCAATCGCCAGGGCGAAGCTGCTGATCGGTTAAGAAAATCTGAACATGAAAAGCTTCAGCAACTCTATGATACTGAAAAAGAGTTAAATCAATCTTTGAAAGAAAACCAAAAGTTGGCCGAAGTTATTGACCGCATCCATAATATGGTGGTCATTACAGATACCTATGGGCGGGTTTCCTGGGTTAACCAAACTTTTATAAATTTCACGGGTTATCAGCTCGAAGACATTCAAGGTAAAACCACCGACTTACTGCATGGACCTGAAACAGATAAAAAACTGCAACACAAAATTATGGGGGTGCTAGAAACTAGTCACCATGGTGTTTTTGAAGTACTAAATTACACCAGGTCGGGTACGAAGTACTGGGTTGAAATGACTATTTCAGGAATTTATAATGAACAGAATGAATTAATCAGGTACATTTCCATTCAAAACGTTATTACCGAAAGAAAGTTAAGCGAAGCCAAACTACAACAACAGAACAGGATATTAAGAAAAATGTCGTGGACAAACTCCCATGCCATTAGAAAGCCTGTCGCTTCCATCATTAGTCTGGTAGAATTAAGTAAACAGATGTCAGACCCAGACGAATTAAATGCCATACACGGACTCATCGGTATCTGTGCTGCTGAACTAGATGAGATTACCAGGGAAGTGAGCAAAATGATGAGTGATTCGATCTTAAAAGAGTAATCTGCTGTATACTGCATTGTTAGAAGGTTACAATTTACCAGAACTGCTGTAATAAGTCAACAAGTTTGCCGTTAAATTTTAAAAAAGTACGGATAAACAGTTGGTTATGAAATTAAAATTATTCAATATTAGCGCATTCATTTGCTTGTTAACCCTAAGCATTGCTTGTAAAAAAGAATCGTCAGATAGTATCCAGCCCAATATGAGCGGCTGGTGGCAAATTGAAAGAATTGAAACACGTACTTACGATGCCGGTGGCACCGCTGTTGTATCGTCGGCTTCCATCCCTTACCAACCCACAGATTACATCGACTTTAAAAACAATAAAAGTGATGAACTCGAAATAAACCTGGGTGATGGAAATCGCGTAATCGGCAACTACGTGGTGTTAATGGGAGGAATGTTTAACATTAGCCTGTCCAATAAATTGCTTTATTGTAGTGTCGATAACCTCACGGAGAAGGCTTTCACCTTTACCGGAACGGTAGATAAATCCAATCCTAAGGTTACCGAAACTTACTACCTGGTGAGGTAGCTTCCAAGGTAACATTGCTAAAAGGTAATTAATTTCATTATTTTCGCGCTATATAAGCAGAGCTGAAATGGATTACCAATTTAAAGACATAGAAAAAAAGTGGCAGGATTTCTGGGCAGAGCATAAAACGTTCCAAGCAGAAACTAATGCCGAAAAACCTAAATTTTATATATTAGATATGTTCCCTTACCCATCGGGAGCAGGTTTACATGTAGGCCATCCCCTGGGTTATATTGCCTCAGATATATTTTCAAGGTATAAAAGGTTAAAAGGTTTTAACGTTTTACACCCCATGGGTTACGACTCTTTTGGTTTGCCAGCAGAACAATATGCCATTCAAACCGGACAGCATCCCGCCATTACCACCGAAACCAATATTAACACTTATCGCAGACAGCTAGACCAGATCGGCTTTTCGTTCGACTGGAGCCGTGAAGTGCGTACCAGCGATCCGGGTTATTATAAATGGACGCAGTGGATTTTCATGCAATTGTTCAATTCCTGGTATAACCTGGAAACCGATAAGGCTGAAGACATTTCTACCCTGGTAGAAAAGTTTAATACCATAGGTTCTGAAGGCATCAAAGCGGTTTGCGATGAAGAAGTACTCAGGATTCTGCCTAGCGATTGGGCAACCATGTCATTTGAAGACAGACAAATAGAATTACTAAAATACCGACTTACTTATCTAAGGGAAAGTACCGTAAACTGGTGCCCGGCATTAGGAACAGTATTAGCCAACGACGAAGTGATCGGTGGTTTTTCTGAACGTGGTGGCCACCCGGTTGAGCAAAAGAAAATGATGCAGTGGAGCATGCGCATATCGGCCTATGCCGAGCGTTTGCTACAGGGCTTAAATACGATCGACTGGCCAGAGCCGGTAAAAGAAATGCAACGCAACTGGATTGGTAAAAGTGTGGGTGCCAGTGTGAGATTTGATATTGACAAAACCGCGGTAACAGCAGATTTGCCAGCAAGTTATATTGAAGTGTTTACTACCCGTGTAGACACTATTTTTGGTGTATCGTACTTGGTGTTAGCACCAGAACACGAGTTGGTTGCAGCTTTAACTACACCTGCGCAACAAGACCAGGTGTTGCAATACATTGCACAAACACGTAAGAAATCGGAGCTAGACCGCATGGCGGATACCAAATCTGTATCGGGAGTGTTTACCGGCAGTTATGTGGTTAACCCGGTAAGTGGCGACCGTGTGCCTTTATGGATCGCCGATTATGTATTGGCTGGTTATGGAACAGGGGCGGTCATGGGTGTGCCAAGTGGCGACCAGCGTGACTGGGCTTTCGCTACTCACTTCGGTTTACCGATCGTACAGATATTAGATGCGCAGCAACATATCGATGTGCAGGCTGATCCAACTAAGGAAGGTTTGTATATCAACTCTGGCTTTATCAATGGCATGGGCTATACTGAAGCTACCGAAACATTAAATGCGTGGCTGGAAGAAAAACAAGCGGGTAAAGCCAAAATCAATTACCGCATGCGTGATGCTATTTTTGGTCGGCAGCGTTATTGGGGTGAGCCCATTCCGGTTTATTTTAAAGACGGACTGCCTTATTTAACAAAAGAGGAAGAATTACCACTGGTGCTTCCGGAAATTGACAAATACTTGCCTACAGAATCAGGTGAACCGCCATTAGGCAGGGCCGAAAACTGGAGCTATGATGATGAATATGAGTATGAATTGAGTACCATGCCGGGTTGGGCGGGTTCCAGTTGGTACTGGTACCGTTACATGGATACAAAGAATGACCAGGAATTTGCTTCGAAAGATGCTATTGAGTACTGGAAAGATGTTGACTTGTACATTGGTGGCGCAGAGCATGCTACAGGGCACCTATTGTATAGCCGCTTTTGGAATAAGTTTCTAAAAGACATGGGTTATGTAACCGAGGAAGAACCCTTCAAAAAACTAATTAACCAGGGCATGATCCAGGGACGCAGTAATTTTGTGTACCGGGTGGTCGACGAAGAAGGTAAGGGTACGAATACCCTGGTTTCTCATGGTCTGAAAAATCAATATAAAACTTCGGCATTACATGTTGATGTTAACATTGTGGAAAACGAAGTGTTAAACATCCCTAAGTTTAAGCTGTTCAGACCAGAATTTCAGGATGCCGAATTTATCCTCGAAAATGGCAAATATATCTGTGGCGTGGAAGTGGAAAAGATGTCGAAATCTAAGTTCAACGTGGTTAACCCCGATGTGCTTATGGAGAGTTATGGTGCCGATACACTGCGGATGTATGAAATGTTTTTAGGACCGCTTGAGCAAAGCAAACCATGGAACACCAATGGCATCGAAGGGGTGTTTAAATTCCTTCGTAAATTCTGGCGTTTGTTCCACAATGAGCAATGGGAATTCCGCGTGTCTGACCAGGAGCCGAGCAAAGCAGAATTAAAAGCGCTACATAAAATCATCAAAAAGGTACAAGATGATGTGGAGCGTTTCTCATTCAATACTTCCGTATCTGCTTTTATGATTGCTGTAAATGAATTAACAGACCTGAAGTGTAACAACAAAAGTGTCTTGTCTGATTTAACCCTGGTTTTATCACCCTATGCCCCGCATATTTGTGAGGAACTGTGGACTTTATTAGGCAATGAGGCAGGCAGCTTGTCGTACACCTCATATCCAGAGTTTAATCCAGCGCACTTGTTGGAAGATGAGTTTAGCTACCCGATATCTGTAAATGGAAAAACCAGGTTAAACTTAAGTTTAAGCGCTACACTTGACGTGGCCGAGATTGAATCCGCTGTTTTAGCGAACGAACAGGTACAAAAATACCTGGATGGTAAAGCGCCTAAAAAAGTAATTGTGGTCAAAGGTAGAATTGTAAACCTAGTGATATAACCTTTATTTGTTATTGCCAATGTGAATAGCCTATATCGTTGAAAAACGGTACAGGCTATTTTTGTTTTAACTGTTTAAAGCGATCAACTAGCACCCATATCCGTTCAAATGTTCGCTTTTTGTAACATTAACATTGTTTTTAGTGCATGATGTAACAATTTGTCGTCACTTTGGACTAACAGAAAACGACACAGAATTATATGAAAAGAATTTTACTATTGTTTATAGTTTTAGGAATGGTGAGTAGTGCAAAGGCACAATTCCCAATGGGCGGCGGAGCTGCAAAAGTTACCGTAACAGGTAGAATCACCGCGGTGATAATTGATTCGCTTACCCAAAAGCCTGTCGATTATGCTACCGTATCGTTGGTGAAAGTGAAAGATAACAAGTCAGTTAATGGGGGTTTAACAGATGATAAAGGTAAAATCGTCATGCAGAATGTTGTTCCTGATGAATACAAATTATCCATCGGTTTTATGGGTTATAAAACTAAATCGGTACAGGTGAAAACCACACCTGAGCGTCCTGATAATAACATCGGTACCATCATTTTAGCCCCAACTGCAAGTAACTTAAAGGAAGTGGAAATCAGTGGCCAAAAGGCAATGGTGGAAAATAAAATCGACAGAATGGTCTATAACGCTGATCAGGATGTTACTGTAGCTGGTGGTACAGCAGGTGATGTGATGAGAAAGGTTCCATTATTATCGGTAGATATTGAAGGTAACGTTACCTTAAGGGGTTCTGCAGTCAGGGTGTTAATCAATGGTAAACCCTCAGGTACCATGGCTAATAGTGTGGCAGACGCCTTAAAAATGATTCCTGCAGAAGAAATTAAGACGGTAGAAGTGATCACCAGCCCTTCAGCTAAGTATGATGCGGAAGGTACTGGCGGTATCATTAACATCATCACCAAGAAAAAAACGGCACAAGGGGTAAGTGGTTCAGTAAATACGTCCGTAGGTACCCGCCAGAACAATGGCAACGTAAGTTTAAACGCCAAAAAAGGTCGTTTAGGTTTTACCAGTAACATCGGTACTCAATATGCCATCCCACAGGACACCCGTGTGGAGATTCTTAACCAGAATTACATAACCAATAGGGGAGTGTTACAACAGGGTACAACTAAAGCCAATCGCTGGGGTTACAATGGTAGTGCAGGTTTGGACTACGATATCAATAACTACAACAGTTTATCAACCAATGTGAAGTTCAACCGTTTTGAGAATGGTTCGGATGGTTCTTTAGACGTGCGCAATATCAACGCTGCTGGCGATACTGAAAATTATTCCAGGTATACAGATAATGCCATGGTCTTTAAAAATGTAGATTGGAGTGCAGATTATAGACGGACTACTAAAAAAGAAGGTGAAGAATTTGCTTTGATGGGCCAGGCTTCATTTGGACAAAATGTTAATGAATTTAACACGGTTGACCGTTTAGCGAATGGAAATTCAACCACTATTAATGGCGACAATACGGGTAAAAACAATGAATATACGGTACAGGCAGATTATACCTATCCCTTTTCGAAAGTAACGGTATTGGAAACCGGAATGAAAGGTATTTTTAGAAATATCCAAAGTAAATACCAGGATTCAGAACAAGATTTCGATTACGACCAGAATGTAGGTGCGGTTTACGGAGTAATCAGTTTTAAACTGGCTAAGAAAACAACTGTTAAAGGTGGTTTACGTGCAGAATACACCAAAATCGGCGGACAATCAGGCACCGAACTGAACTTTGATAACGACTACTTTAACTTGTTCCCTAGTGTGATCTTGTCGCAAACCCTAAAAGGAAATTCCAGCGTGAAGTTAAGTTATAACAAACGCATGTCGCGTCCAAGTCTGTTTTTCTTAAACCCCTTCCAGAACCAAAATGACCCGGAGAATAAAACACAAGGTAACCCAGGTTTGAGTCCGGAGTTAAGCGATAACATTGAACTGGGTTATTCTACTTATATCAAAGGTTCTGTGATTAATGCCTCTGTATTTTATAGAAATACACAGGATGTGATTGAAAATGTATTTGACCCTGCACAAAAGTTAACTTCTTATTATAACGTTGGTACGCGCAAGTCTTATGGTGCCAATGCTTTTGCATCGTATAACATCAAACCGAAATGGACAGTAATGGGTAATTTTAACCTAAATACATATGAAGTAGATGGTCAGGAATCGGGTGCTTCTACCGGTGTGAAGTTAAACTATAGTGCATTCTTACGCTCGGCAATATCCTTTAAAGGGGGATGGAACACAGAAATATTCGGAGTGTATAACGGACCGCGTTATACTTTCCAGGGTAAAAGCGGTGCCATGCAATTTTATGGTGGTGCAGTAAAAAAAGAAATCCTGAATAAAAAAGGAACAGTAGGTATTAACGTGTTTAATGTGTTCGCTAGAGACCTGCACATTGAATCGGTTAACCAATCGCCAACCTTTTTGCAAAGCACAAATATTTATTACCCTATTCGTTCTTTCGGTATTAACTTCAGCTATAGCTTTGGTAAGATTAATTATAACCCGACCAAAAAAAAGAAAATTAACAACGATGACCAAAAACAAGGGGAGCAACAAGGCGGCATGGGTACTGGCACTGGGCAAGGAGGTTTGTAGCCTTAATGTTTTTGAACCCTTTTAAGCACCATCAGGTTTAAGGGGTTCATCAAATAACCCGAGATGTTGTTTTGTAACATCACTACCGACTGGTCATAATAAACAGGCACTACAGAAGCATGTTCTAAGATCATGTTGTCCATTTGATGATATAGTGCATAACGCTTTTCGGGATCATTCTCGTAATAACTTTGCTCAAACAAACGGTCAAAATCATCATTAAAATACCCCGTGTAATTTGGTCCGAAAGGCACACGGTTTTTAGAATAAAATACACTGAGGTAATTTTCTGCATCGGGATAATCTGCAATCCAGGATCCCCTGAAGAAAGTTACCTCATTTTTTGACATCAGGTCGCGTAAACTGGCGCTTGGATTTACATCTACCTTTACTTTAATGCCGATGGCATGCAACTCCCCCTGGATAAATTCAATCAGGTCTTTTGACGTGGTGGAGGCACTCAGCGTAATTAGCGGCAGGCCTTTGCCACCGGGGAAACCTGCTTCTGCCAGTAAGGCTGCAGCTTTTTGCGGCTGATAGGAATAACCCTTTACTTTTACACTGTCGAAACCAGGCATGCCTGCAGGCACAAAGCCGGAAGTGGCTGGCGTGCCAATGCTGTTACGCAGGTACTTGATCAGTTTCTTCTTGTCGATGGCATAATTAATGGCCTGGCGCACCAGCTTATTTTTCAAAGGCGAATTTTTAACAATCGTCTTACTCGTGTCAACCAGTATGCCCAGGTATTCCGTACAAAGGTATTCGCCTTTTTTTAATTGAAAAGCATTCTTGTATTTGCTGGTCATTTTGCCGCTTTTGGTTAAAATATCATCGCGGTAGCTGCCATCTACCTTATCAAAAAAGTCAAGTTCTTTTTTAATAAAATTCATGAAGGCACTTTGTTTGTCGTTAATGAAAGTCACTTTCACCGCATCGAGGTAGGGCAGGTATTGCTGGCCATCGGTTTCCCAATAGCGCTCATTTTTAAGCAGCACCATAATTTCATCCTCTTTCCAGTATTTGAAGGTAAAAGGACCGGTTCCTATCGGGTGACTGCGGAAATCCTTACCATAATGTTCTACAACTTCTTTGGGTACCACTGAGCAATATTGTGCCGTTAGCAGGTTCATGAAGGCCGGGAAAGG
This sequence comes from Pedobacter sp. CAN_A7, assembly GCF_015752175.1. NCBI lineage: Bacteria > Pseudomonadati > Bacteroidota > Sphingobacteriia > Sphingobacteriales > Sphingobacteriaceae > Pedobacter > Pedobacter sp. CAN_A7. The sequence goes on from NZ_JADOUW010000005.1 coordinate 42,380, forward strand.
TTTTACCAATTGTATCTGGAAGGTGCTGTCATTAAGGGCCACGAAACTCTTTGCGTCTTTCACCTTGTCGCTAAAAATCCATCCGCCTGATGAGCCTACTTCAGGGTCGATCAAACGGTTAAAGCTATAGGCAAAGTCGGCCGCCACTACTTTTCTCCCTTTGCCACCGGCAAACAGCGGGTCGTCATGGAAATAAACATCCTGGCGCAGGTTAAAGGTATATTGTAGTCCATCAGCACTCACCTGCCAGGTTTTGGCAATCGCTGGAACGGTGTTTAAATTGCTGTCTATTTGCACCAAGCCATTAAAGAGCTGGTTGATCATCCAAATGGCATTTTGGTTTCTGGCAAAAGCTGGATCCAAGGAAGTAAGGCCCTGGTCGATGTTTAGGTTGAATACTTTTTTATCGCTGTGATCAGGTTTATCTTGGCAGGAAAACAACAGGATGAATGGCAGGCTCCAAAAAATATATTTAATAGTACGATGCATCAGATAAGGAATATTACTTTTGCACAAAGTAATAAATAAATCGATATGTCTTTTTTAAATGCCGCTATTAATAATGTTGAGGATGAATTGGTCAGAGAAGAATTACAAGACCGTGTGGATCTGGTAAGGCATAAGATTAAGTTTATGGATAAAGTGCCGGTGGCGGTTCTTGATGCGCATAATGCACCTAACCCGGCGCTAAATGAATTGCTTAACCTGGCAGGAGGGCAGCTTGAAATTGACCCGAAATTAGCCAGGGTGGTGCTTTACCTGGAGCCTGGCAGCAGCATGCTTAACCTAATGGGAGTAGTGCCCGCCATGCTGGAAAAAGAATGGCCAGCGGTAGAATATAACCGTTTATACTTATTGGATGAAATCCAACCAACAGAACATCCTGCAGAACAAATAGCGCTGTTAGAAGACCTGGCGGAAATATTAAATCCAGGTTATTTTGTGTTTGGTAACGAAGGGAAAACCTGGATCAGCTTCGGGGTATAACCCGTTTTTAGAAAGCAATAAATTTATCCATTTGCTCATTGGTAAACTTCAGGGTGTCTTCTTTAAAAAGGTCTTCGCTATTGTTCATTTCCAGTTTTATCGACGATAAGTGTAAACGTAAAGGCATCACATTTAAGTGCAGGTAACTGCTGATGCCAGCGAAATGATCGATGCCCCGGATGTTACCATATTTCCCGGAAGATATGCCCACCAGGCAGGCTTTTTTATTGTAAAAACTTGCCGGAAATTCACAGGCGTCAACAAAGGTTTTTAACACGCCTGGAAAACTGCCGTTGTATTCAGGAATAATAAAAAGAAACTTCTCTGTATTGGTCACCATTTCCTGAATCGGTTTGAAGGCCTCACTCCGTTGCCCGTAAAGATCTGTTTTTATCAGGCTGTCGGGCAATTCTTCTAAACTAAATAACCGGGTGTCCGTTCCTTTTTTCAATAAAGTTTTCTGATAATATTTCGCGATTTTCAGCGTATTACTATGTGGTCTGTTGGTGCCTGATATGATGGTTATCATGTAAAAAGTGTTAGTAATATGTTTAAAACACTTACCGCTTTGACAGCATATATGCCAATAAGTTTGTATCTTAGCTAATCATTAAAAAGTGCCTGAATTGTACAAAAATAGCATTTTTTGGTGTAATAAAACCACGAATAATTAAGCCTCAGGCAAATAATTTATAATTTTTAAAAAAATAAATGAGTAAAATTATTGCACTGGCAAATCAAAAGGGTGGAGTAGGGAAAACCACTTCATCAATTAATTTAGCCGCTAGTTTAGCTGTATTAGAGTATAAGACCTTATTAGTTGATGCAGATCCTCAGGCCAACTCGACTTCTGGAATTGGTTTCGATCCCCGAAATATAAAGAACAGTATTTACGAATGTATCATTAACGATGTAGAGCCTTCAGAAGCCATACAAAAAACAGATACCCCTAATTTAGATCTTCTTCCTGCACATATTGATTTAGTAGGTGCCGAAATTGAGATGATAAACCTGAACAGCAGGGAATACAAAATGAAGGCGGTACTGGAGAAAGTTAAAGACCAGTATGATTTTATCATTATCGATTGTTCTCCTTCCCTTGGTTTAATTACCATCAATGCCCTAACTGCCGCAGATTCTGTAATCATTCCCGTTCAATGTGAGTATTTCGCACTGGAAGGATTAGGCAAGTTATTAAATACCATCAAAATTGTTCAAACCCGCTTAAATCCTGAACTGGAAATAGAAGGCATTCTGTTAACCATGTACGATGTGCGCCTTCGCCTGTCAAACCAGGTGGTGGAAGAGGTACGTACGCACTTTCAGGACTTAGTTTTTGATACCATTATTCAACGTAACACCCGCTTAAGTGAAGCCCCTAGTTATGGTATTTCTGTGATAATGCACGATGCCAATTGCAAAGGTGCAATCAATTACCTGAACCTAGCCCGCGAGATTGTTCGTAAGAATGGCTTGCTTGGTGAAGTTGACCATTTGAAAACCGCTATATAATTATACACCATGACATCTTTTCAGCGAAAAACAGGTTTAGGTAAAGGTTTAAGTGCGCTTTTAGATGACACCGATTCCGTTCATCAACCGAAAGGTTCCAAGAACGTTCCCAGCCACCAGACAACGATCGATCAGCGTCAGGAAAATAGCATTGGCGATATTAATATCAGTGAAATTGAAACCAACCCTTTTCAGCCGCGCACAGAATTTGACCAGGTTGCTTTAAACGAACTTTCTGAGTCGATTAAAACCCAGGGCTTAATTCAACCCATAACGGTAAGAAAAATCGCTGCCAATCAATACCAGTTGATTTCTGGAGAACGCCGTTTAAGGGCTTCTAAATTGGCAGGTTTGACCCGCATCCCTTCTTATATCAGAAGTGCTAACGACCAGCAGATGCTGGAAATGGCCTTAATTGAAAATATCCAACGGGAAAACCTGAATGCCATAGAGGTGGCATTGAGCTTCCAGCGGATGATGGAAGAGTGCAACCTGAAACAAGAACAACTAGGCGAAAGGGTAGGTAAAAACAGGAGTACCGTAACGAATTACCTTCGTTTACTGAAATTGCCACCGGTGATTCAAATCTCTATTCGCGACCAGAAAATATCTATGGGCCATGCCCGAGCACTGATTAACGTGGATGGTACCGATAAACAGCTGTTCCTGCACCAGGAGATCATTGAAAAAGGTCTTTCGGTGAGGAGAGTAGAAGAACTGGTGCGCGACCTGAATAACCAGCAGCTAAAGCCTAAGTCGGCAAAAGCGGCAGCTACGGCTTCTTTTGAATATCAAAAATTACAAAAAGACCTGGCATCCAGGTTTGCTTCCAAAGTGAAGCTGAAAGTAGGACAGAATGGAAAAGGAGCAATCGAGATTCCATTCGTATCTGATGATGACTTAAACAGAATACTTGAATTGTTGGATTGGTAATGTCTAAATGCTTAAGCTTTGCGGTTTGTTTGTTTTTTGCTGCCCTGGTAGTTAAAGGACAAGAACCTATGCCAATAAAAAAAGACAGCACAACGGCTAAAATAGATACGTTGAAGCCTGCTTATATCAATCCGGGTAAAGTTGCCGGTCGTCGTGCCGCCATCCGTTCTGCTATCGTTCCGGGTATGGGACAGATAGGCAATGGGGTAACGGTTTACCGCATCGCCAAGGTGGCCGCCATTTATACTGGTGCCACATTACTCACGCTATCCTACATAGATAACAATAAAGAATATCATAGGTACCTGGAAGAGCTACAATACCGGGTTAATAACGGTGGAGTAGGTAGGCCAGGTGGAGATTTGGAGCCATACCCCACAGAGGGTTTAATCCGCGCAAAGGATACCTATGGTAGAAACCGCTGGGTAATCATCTTCTCTTTCGGCGCTTTGTACGCGGTTAACATTATTGAAGCTTATGTAGATGCCCGTTTAAAATACTTTGACGTTGGCGACGACCTTTCTTTGAAATTATCACCCAGCCTGAACATGAACTCGGGAACCATGTATGGTTACGCCGCTGCGGCTCCGGGTGTAAAACTCACGTTGAGGTTTTAAGGCTGCCGGTAGTACAAGAAGACAAAGAATTATAAAATCAAACACTGATGAAATGATCATCAGCAAATACGCATAACCAACATGAATATAGTTGACGACTGCTTAAATAGAAAATACTAAAACAATGAAACTAGCTTTACTGGGTTACGGAAAAATGGGTCAGCTGATAGAGCGTTTTGCTTTAGAGCGCGGCCATGAAGTGGTGTTGAAAGTCAACATCGATAACATCGCTGATTTAACAACCTCCAATTTACGCAAGGCCGATGTAGCCATAGACTTTAGTGCACCAGACGCTGCCCTAAGCAATATTTATGCTTGTTTTGATGCCAACATCCCGGTTGTGGTAGGTACCACAGGTTGGTATGGAGAGTTACAGCAGGTTAAAAATGACTGCCTTGGCCGTAACAATACCCTGCTTTATGGGTCAAACTTCAGTATAGGGGTTAATTTGTTTTTCCATATCAATGAAATGATGGCCAGGTTGATGAATAATTTTCCTGACTATGAAGTACAGGTGGAAGAAATTCACCATACCGAAAAACTGGATGCGCCAAGTGGTACAGCCATGACTATCGCCGAAGGTATTATCGAAAACCTTGACCGTAAAGAAGAATGGGTGAACGAAATAGAAGGAACGCCATTTGACGATGTGGTAAAAGAGGAGCAACTGTTAATCACTTCACAACGTGTTGATCAGGTTCCAGGTACACATACAGTTGTTTACAGCTCTGAGGTAGACGATATTGAGTTAAAACATACCGCCCACAGCCGTGCCGGTTTTGCATTGGGCGCAGTGATTGCCGCAGAATGGCTGCAACATAAGCAAGGTTTTTATAACATTGCTGATATCTTTAATTTTAACAAATCATAACATATGAACTATAAGTTCTGGGAAAAGAAAAAGGATACTGATCATCAGGATACTACTCCAAAGAAAAAGAAAACTAAAAGCAGAGAATGGTTTGATGCCATCCTTTTTGCTGTTGTAGCTGCCACTATCATCCGTGTATTTTTTATTGAAGCTTATACCATTCCTACCGGATCCATGGAGAAGTCTTTAAAAATTGGCGATTTCTTATTTGTTAGTAAGGTTAATTATGGTGCCCGTATCCCGATGACACCTGTTGCCTTCCCTTTTGCACACCATACCATGCCAATTACTGGTGGTAAAGCCTATTACGATGGCATACAGTGGGCTTACAAAAGATTACCTGGATTCCAGGACATAAAACGTAATGATGTAGTCGTATTTAACTTCCCAGAAGGAGATACCGTTGCTTTAGAGCAGCAAGAGCATGATTATTACGACATGATCCGTAACCTAGGCAGAGAAACGGTACACAACCAGTTTACCATCGTGGCCAGACCAGTAGATAAACGTGAAAATTATATTAAACGTTGTATCGCCATTGGTGGTGATGTGGTGAGTATGCTCAATGGAGTGGTTTCTGTAAACGGAAAACCAGAGAAACTTAAAGCAACCGGACAAACGGGTTATGCAGTAACGTTTAAAACCAGCGATGTTAACTTCCAGGTATTTGAAGACATGGGTTTTAACCTGCAGAATGACATTACCGGAATGTCGGATAACACCTATGAGTTTACCGCTACTGAAACCATGATGAATGAAGTCCGTAAACTAAACTTTGTACAATCTGTGAAAGAAAATACACAAGCTACGGGCGTACAGGAATTGTCAGTTTTTCCACATGATCCTAACAGACCGTGGAATGTAGATAATTTCGGACCGATACAGGTGCCTAAAAAAGGCTGGACCGTGAAGTTAGATAGTTTAACCCTGCCTTTATACGAAAGAAGTATCCGTGTTTACGAAGGCAATACGCTAGAAAAAGTGGGTAATGATTTCATCATCAATGGCGTTAAAACCAATAGTTATACCTTTAAAATGGATTATTACTGGATGATGGGTGATAACAGACATAACTCTCTGGATTCGCGTTACTGGGGTTTTGTACCAGAAGACCACGTGGTAGGTAAAGCCTTATTCATCTGGATGAGCTACGATACCAATGGTTCGTTCTTCAGCAAAATCAGGTGGAACAGGTTATTAAGAGGGATTCATTAAAATCCCTCTTAATAACCAAAAAATATATTTACGACAGGGACTCGATACCGAGCTTTACAGCCAGTTCGTTTAAATCTTTTACAACGGCATCCACCAAAGGGATGCCGTTTTTTTTGCGCTCAATTTCTGCGGCATATTCAGGCTCACCAGGAATAATAACTTTTTTCTCCGGATCAATGGTGCCCGAGCTTTTAAACCTTTCAATCCAGTTATCCAGGTGGTTTTTGAAATCTTCGGCAGGGCGGAAGCCATCCACACGCATGGCCCCAAAGAAGTGCCCAATGCCTTCGCCAACCGGGTCGGTTGGTGGATCTAAAAAGGCAACAAAAGGAGGAACCCATGGCCCGTAATTGGCACCCGAAAGTACTGCCGATAAAATATCTACCGTGGCGCCTAAACCATAACCTTTGTGACTGCCATGGTCTTTATCACTCCCTAAAGGCAATAAAGAACCGCCGTTTTTTAAAGTATTAGGGTCGGTAGATGATTGCCCGTTTTTATCCTGTGCCCAACCTTCCGGAATGCTTTCATTTGCACGTTGTGCAATCTCCAATTTACCATTTGCTGCGGCTGCAGTCGCCATGTCTACAATCACCGGTGGGTATTTACCAGCTGGAAAGGCATAACACATGGGGTTGGTACCCAATAAACGTTCACTGGAATACGTAGGGGCTACCAGCGGACTGGCATTAGTCATGCTGATGCCGATCATATCCTGCTCAACAGCCAGCAAAGCATGGTATCCTGCAATACCAAAGTGGTTGGAATTTTTTACCGCAACCCATCCGCTTCCATAAGTAGCTGCTTTTTCCATCGCCAATTTCATGGCAAATGGTGCCACCACTAAGCCTAAACCGCCATCACCATCTACGGTGGCCGTAGTTGCGGTTTCATGAACCACTTTAATCACAGGTTGTGCATTGATGCGTTTCTTTTCCCATAGACGTACATACCCGGTTAAACGGGCCACCCCATGCGAATCAATACCACGAAGGTCTGAACGTAACAACACATCAGCGGCCAGGTAAGCATCAGCCACACGGCAGCCCATGGTTAAAAATACCCGCTCCGTAAAAGAACGCAGTTTTTCTTCAGTAAACGTATGGAAAGTCATATCAACTAGGCGTAAAGTATCGTGAATTTATAGTCTAAAGGTTTAAAGTTTTGTAGCAAAGCATCCAGGAAATCATCACCGTATAAAACGTATAGAGGCGCTAGATTCAATACCCGCTCTTGCAGTACACCTGTAGGAAACAGCCTGCTTTTTAAACCATCAATCTGGTTCAGGGAAGTGACATGTTTGCGTTTTTCAGCACGCAACATCTTCTTCTCTAAGGTGTAGATCAGTTTGAGGGCTTTGGTTTTTGCTCCGTCGGCGGTTTGCGACAAGGTTTTGTCTATTTTATAAGCATTCAGCTTAATGTGGTCAAATATGGCTGTAATAGAACGACGCTGGTCTTCAAGCGAGAGGTCTTGACTCACATGTGCTTTAATCCATGCATTTTTTAAATCTGCATTTGCATCAAAGATGTTTTGGTGGCTAATGCCCAAAATATGCATTTTGCGTGCACTTTGCTGGTCGATCACCATCGCCGAATTCCTCAGCATCACGACGGGGAAAGGAACTTTATAAAAGTCGAAATTGCTTTTTAGCTGCAGCCAGTAGGTTAATTCTGCCCCTCCACCAATGTAAGCCAGGTTTGGCAGGATCACTTCCTGGTATACAGGGCGCATCACTACATTCGGACTAAAACGTTCGGGGTATTCATTAATTTCTTGTTGTAAACTTTCTTTAGTAAAACGGATTTCCGTATTGTTCACCAGGTAGCCATCACCATCGTTCACTAACCGCTCCCTTAACTGGTCGGTCATGTAAAAGAAGTTGATTTCCCTGGGGTTTACCTGAGGTTTATAACCAATATCCGTTAAGGCGTTATTTGCTGCACTAATATGCTCGAAGCTGTGTTGTCCGGTAATATCCTGATAAGCGATAGACGCAAACTCCTTTTTTAATTCCCGTTCATCAGCATCTATACAAACCAGTCCATGCTCCCCAAATATACCGTTTACCAGTTCACGAGTAGCAGCACTAAGAGTTTGGTGACCAGCATAAGCCTTTTCAACCAGTTCACTTAACCTTTGTCCATTTTCAGTAATGCCCAGGTAACCCTGGTAGGCTTGTAACACCTCGGCCATGTCGGGTGTAGATAAACGTCCGGTTGCACCGGCAGCCTGTTTTTCCCAGGTCAGCATTTTATCCTCTACCTTAATGTGGTTAATCTCTTCAAAATCGTGGTCTTCCGTAGCCATCCAGTATACCGGTACAAAATTATAGTCGGGATAGGCCTGCTTTAACTCTTTCGCCAGGTTAATGGCAGTCACAATTTTATAAATAAAATATAAAGGACCGGTAAAGATATTCAGCTGGTGACCTGTAGTAATCGTGAAGGTGTTTTCTGCTTTAAGCAGTTGAATATGCCCATCGAGGGCAGCAGACTTGGAGATGCCTGTATATTGCTTTTGTATAATATCGGTTAACAGTTGCCTGTTAACCGTATATTTTCTGTTATTAATCGCTTCTTTAAAGCCTGCCAGTACAGGTTTATATGCATAAAAAGGCTCAAGCGCTTCTTTTCCATCCAAGTAATCTAATACAATAGGGGAAAAGGAATTGGTTTCTTTGTAGGATATGTATTTGGCAAGCATCGGTACGAATTTAAGTTTTTATGCCATCATTCATAGTCCGCTTGTTTTATTTTACAATTTGACCATACAGATCAAAATCCTCAGCCCGGTCTATCTTCACATTTACGAAACTTCCGTTAGCAGCATAACCAGTGGCTGCATCAATAAGAACCTCATTATCTACTTCTGGAGAGTCATATTGCGTACGGCCGATAAAGTAGTCGCCTTCTTTTCTGTCTACCAACACTTTGTAAGTTTCACCAATTTTTTCCTGATTGATATCGTAAGAAATTCCTTGTTGCAGTTCCATGATGGCATCTACACGCGCTTGTTTCACTTCTTCGGGCACATCGTCAATCAGTTGGTGTGCATGGGTTTTCTCTTCATGAGAGTAGGTGAAACAACCTAACCTGTCGAAACGTGTATCTTCTACCCAACGTAACATTTCTTCAAAGTCCTGCTCGGTTTCTCCAGGGTAACCACAAATTAAAGTGGTACGCATGGCAATTCCAGGAACTTTATCCCTAATCTGGTTAACGATGTCGATGGTTTTTTGTTTAGTAATACCACGACGCATAGATTTCAACATATTGTCAGTAATATGCTGTAAAGGCATATCCAGGTATTTACATATGTTTTCTCTTTCATTCATGGCATCCAAAATTTCCATTGGGAAACCAGAAGGGTAAGCATACTGCAACCTGATCCACTCAATACCCGGTACATCAGATAAGCGACGTAACAACTCATCCAAATTACGTTTGCCGTAAATATCCAGTCCGTAGTACGTTAAGTCCTGTGCAATTAAAATCAGTTCCTTGGTTCCGTTAGCAGCTAGTATCTTTGCTTCGTTCACCAGTTCATTCATGTCGCGGGAAACATGTTTACCACGCATCAACGGAATGGCGCAAAAAGAGCAGGGGCGGTTACAGCCTTCTGCAATTTTAAAATAAGCAAAGTGAGAAGGAGTGGTTAACAAACGTTCGCCAATCAGCTCATGTTTGTAGTTAGCACCTAAAGAGTGCAGGATGTTATTTAAATCGTTGGTACCAAAAAAGGCATCAACATTGGTTATTTCAGCTTCCAGTTCAGGTTTGTAGCGTTCCGATAAACAGCCGGTCACAATAACCTTGGCTACTTTACCTTCCTCTTTCAGCGCACTATATTGTAAAATGGTATCAATAGACTCCTGTTTGGCATTGTCGATAAAACCACAGGTGTTGATCACCACGATATCGTCTTTGTCCATGGTATCCGATTCATGAACAACATCCATGCTGTTTCCACGTAGCTGCCCCATTAAAACCTCCGAATCGTAGATGTTTTTAGAGCATCCCAGGGTAATCACATTTACCTTAGGTTTTTTTACGGGAATTATTTTGGAAGTAACTTTAGTATTCATGAATTGTTTTTTAATAATTTAGTTGAACAAGCTGTCTACAAAAGCTTTTTTATCAAATAGCTGGAGGTCGTTCACGCCTTCACCTACACCAATATATTTAACTGGAATTTTAAACTGGTCAGAAATACCAATCACGACACCACCTTTTGCTGTACCATCTAATTTGGTAATGGCTAAAGCATTTACGTCTGTGGCATCGGTAAATTGTTTACACTGTTCAAAAGCATTCTGGCCTGTAGAGCCATCCAATACCAACAGAATTTCATGCGGTGCATTCGGTATTACCTTTTGCATCACATTCTTAATTTTACCTAACTCGTTCATCAGGCCTATTTTATTGTGTAAACGACCAGCAGTATCAATAATCACCACATCCTCTTTATTGGCCACTGCCGATTGAAGCGTGTCGAAAGCAACGGAAGCAGGATCAGAACCCATGGCTTGTGCAACCACACGTACGCCAACACGTTCACCCCACAATTTAATCTGTTCTACTGCTGCTGCTCGAAAAGTATCAGCCGCACCAAGTACCACTTTAAGGTTTTCCGCTTTAAGTTTATGTGCCAATTTACCAATGGTGGTCGTTTTACCTACACCATTAACGCCAACCACCATAATTACGTATGGTTTATGATCGCCGTATTCAAATTTGCGAAAATCGTTACTGTTGTTCTCTGCAAGTAGCAGTTGAATTTCCTCCCTTAACAGGCGGTGTAGTTCTGAAGTTGATAAGTATTTATCCTTCGCTACGCGGTCCTGTATGCGGTCAATTATTTTCAGAGTTGTGGAAACACCGACGTCCGAAGTCACCAGTACTTCTTCCAGGTTATCGAGAACATCATCGTCTACGGTAGATTTACCAGCAACAGCTTTCGTAATCTTACTTAAAAAACCATTCTTAGTTTTCTCTAATCCCCTGTCTAAAGCCTCTTGAGCTTCAGGAGCAGTCTCCTTTTTTTTAAAAAAATCAAATAAACCCATACGGAATGTTTAGAAAAACAAAAAAAGCCCTCCCATAGTTAAGGGACGGCTCTAATATTATAGAATATTGAGATTACTTACCTGATTGAGGTCCAGCAATAGCATCTTTAACGTGTTCGTTATGAACAATGATTTCTTTGAAAGAGTAAGCACCAGATTTTGGTGATTTAGTCATTGTGATAACTTTCGAATACTCTTTTCCATTTCCCGTTTTAAGGGTTGCAACTACTTTTTTTGCCATGATCTAAATAGATTGTATTTAGTGAAATACTAAACGTATTACTTAATTTCTTTGTGTACAGTTACTTTTTTCAATACTGGATTGAATTTTTTCAATTCTAATCTCTCAGTAGTGTTTTTACGGTTTTTAGTAGAGATATATCTAGACATACCAGGCATGCCACTTGTTTTATGCTCCGTACACTCTAGAATAACTTGTACTCTGTTACCTTTCTTTGCCATTTTATTATAATTGTTAGTCGGTTAATACCGGCTTTTGTTTTTACAAAAATCCTTTTTTCACGAAGCGGTTGATTGCTTCTGTAATACCAATTTTATTGATGGTTTTGATAGCTGAAGTAGAAACTTTCAGTGTTATCCAACGATCTTCTTCAGGAATAAAAAATTTCTGAAGTTGTAAGTTCGGGTAAAACTTACGTTTAGTTTTAACGTTTGAGTGAGAAACATTGAAACCCGACATTGCTTTTTTACCGGTTAAATCACAAACTCTAGACATGCCTTTAAATATATGTTGTTAATTATTAGTCGCTTAATTTTTTAAGAGTGTGCAAATATCCAAATAATATTTGTAACCGTCAAGCCGGTACATCATATTTTTAAAAATAATGTTTTATCCCTCGCACAAAAGCGTTTTTTGCTTCGCTGCAAAGCTAATCATCTGGAGTTAAAATCTGCTATAAACTTTACATAACTTTTTATAAAAGCTATATTTGAGTTTTGCAAACTGAATTATCGAGCCACATGATACAAATTAACACCAAAGAGGACTACCAAAGGAGTTACCAGTTTAGTATAGAACAGCCAGAAGAATTCTGGGCAGGCATTGCCAATACTTTTCAATGGAGAAAGAAATGGGATAAAGTATTATCCTGGAATTTTAAAGAACCCAATATTAAATGGTTCGAGGGTGGTAAATTAAACATTACCGAAAATTGCCTGGACCGGCACCTGGAAAAAAATGGCAATAAACCAGCCATCATCTGGGAATCAAACGACCCGGAAAAACCTAGTATTACCCTCACCTACAAAATATTACACGAGCAGGTGTGCCGCTTTGCCAATGTACTTAAAAAGAACAATGTGCAAAAAGGCGACCGCATCTGTATCTATATGCCCATGGTGCCCGAGCTGGCCATTGCCGTCTTAGCCTGTGCCCGTATTGGCGCCGTACACTCCGTGGTGTTTGGTGGTTTCTCTGCCAAATCCATTGCCGATCGTATTAATGATGCGGAATGTAAACTAGTGATTACGGCCGACGGATCTTTCCGTGGTAATAAACAAATTCAGTTAAAAGAAGTGATCGACGATGCCTTGATTGGCTGTCCTACGGTGGAGAAAGTTATCGTGTTAACCCATACCCGCACGCCGGTATCCATGTTAAAAGGGCGCGACCTTTGGTTTGAAGATGAGTTGAAATTAGTAGATACCCATTGCCCGGCTGAAGAAATGGATGCCGAAGACCTGCTGTTTATTCTTTACACCTCAGGTTCTACAGGCAAACCTAAAGGGGTAGCCCACACGGTGGGTGGTTATATGGTTTATGCAGGTTACACTTTTTCCAATGTGTTTAATTACCAGCCTGATGAGGTGTTTTTCTGCACTGCTGACATAGGCTGGATCACCGGACATTCATACATCGTTTATGGTCCGCTTTCACAAGGGGCTACCACCTTAATGTTTGAAGGCATACCTACTTACCCTACACCTTCCCGTTTGTGGGAAGTGGTAGACAAACATCAAGTCAATATTTTATACACCGCACCAACCGCTATACGCTCCTTAATGAGTTTTGGTACTACACCATTGGATGGCGCCGATTTAAGTTCTCTGCGGGTCTTAGGGTCGGTTGGAGAGCCTATTAACGAAGAAGCATGGCATTGGTTTGATCAGAATATTGGTAAAGGGGAGAGCCCGATTGTGGATACCTGGTGGCAAACCGAAACTGGGGGCATCATGATTTCACCTGTTGCTTTTGTTACCGACACCAAACCGGGTTATGCTACCTTGCCTTTACCAGGCGTACAACCGGTATTAGTAGATGAGCAGGGCCAGTTAATTGAAGGCAATGGGGTGAGTGGAAACCTGTGTATCAAGTTCCCATGGCCTGGCATGTTGCGTACCCTTTACAAGGATCACGAACGTTGTCGCCTAACTTATTTCTCTACTTATGAGAACCTTTATTTTACCGGCGATGGTTGCTTGCGCGATGAAGATGGTTATTACAAAATTACCGGCAGGGTAGATGATGTGATCAATGTATCCGGTCACCGGATTGGTACTGCCGAAGTAGAAAATGCCATTAACATGCATGCTGGTGTAGTAGAAAGTGCGGTGGTTGGTTTTCCACATGATGTGAAGGGACAAGGGATATATGCCTTTGTGATCTACCCCAATACGCATGGCGATGACGAATTGACGCGTAAGGATATTTTGCAAACCGTTACCCGTGTTATTGGGGCCATTGCTAAACCCGACAAGATTTTATTCGTGACCGGCTTGCCAAAAACACGCTCAGGAAAAATCATGCGCCGCATCTTGCGCAAGATTGCTGAGGGCGATGTTTCCAACCTCGGCGATACCACTACTTTGCTTGATCCGGCGGTGGTTGATGAGATATTGGCCAGTGCAAAAAAACTTTAAAACAAACATTTTCGGGGTATAGGTGTTTTATTGACAGTAAATACGATTGTTAAACTTAAAATATACTATCATGGATAAGTTAGAATTAAAAGGAAAATGGAATGAAATGAAGGGTAAAGTTAAACAAGCATACGGAGATCTTTCGGATGATGATTTGACTTATCAGGAAGGACAAGAAGATGAATTGTATGGAAGATTACAACAGAAAACTGGTAAAACCAGAGAAGAAGTTGTAGACTGGTTAAGATCTTTGTAATCAACATCTTTATACGTTACCAATATTCATAAACGTATAATTAAATATAGTAAATAAAAGGGGCTGTATCATTTGCAAAATGATCAGCCCCTTTTTAGTTTAAAGAAATTCGACATTGATTCTGCTAGAATATAAGTTGTAAACAACTAGCATGTATGATGTATCCGTGTTTTTCCAGGAAAACATATATTCAACACGGATTCATGTCGTATTCATCTCGCTTTCAGGTGTAGCTTGTGTGGGGTCAAAATCAGGAGATTTTGCTGGAAATCCATTGCTTGTCTTTAACTCGCGGTAATGTATATTTCGTTATTACAATAATAAATTCTGCTGTTAGAAAACTAACAGGTGGTGAGCAAATCACCAGGTGCATGCGGTGTCATTTAGAAAGACAGTGCCTGTCGTAATGATTAATGGGAAAGGCTTATTTGCTTTTTCTTCCACTGAAAAATCAAGCCAGGACCAACCACAATTACTAATAAATCTTGTATTTTTGTTTTTTCCACCCATAAGATTATCCCTTATACAGCATATTTTTCCATGAAGAAACAACAAACAAGACCAAATATATTAGTCGTAAACGATGATGGTATTACTGCGCCGGGCATCAAGAATTTAATTGAAGTGATGCAGGAGTTGGGTAATGTTGTGGTAGTGGCACCCGATGGTCCACAATCGGGCATGGGGCACGCCATCACCATTGGAAAACCATTACGTTTTGACAAAGTTGATTTATACGAAGGTGTAGAAATGTATAAATGTTCGGGAACACCGGTCGACTGTGTAAAATTGGCGGTTAATAAAATTTTTAAAGGTAAAAAACCAGATTTATGTGTATCCGGCATTAATCATGGTTTAAACAACTCCATCAATGTTATTTATTCAGGTACCATGTCGGCAGCCATGGAAGGTGCTATAGAAAGCATTCCCTCCGTAGGTTTTTCACTGGATGATTTTTCTCAGGAAGCTGATTTTGAGCCTTGTAAGAAATTTGTGAAAATCATATGTGAGCAGGTGCTGGAACATGGTTTACCTGCAGCGACCTTACTGAACGTAAATTTCCCGAAAGATGGCGGACAAAAAGGAATCAAAGTGTGTAGACAGGCCAACGCCAAATGGGCGGAGGAATTTGATGAACGTGAAGATCCACATGCAAGAAAATATTATTGGTTAACTGGTGTATTCCAGAATTACGATAAAGGAGAGGATACAGATGTTTGGGCATTGGATCATGGTTATGTATCGGTAGTGCCGGTACAGTTTGATTTAACGGCACACCACGCTATTCCAGTATTAAATACATGGTCGTTTAATGATTAAAAAATTAACGGATACCGTGTGGACGGGCTTTAGTATCGGCTTGCTGGTGCCGGGTGTACTGGTTGGCATCACCTGGTTTGTGATGCAGCAGGTATCGTACCTGGCGAAAGCCGATCTGCTGCTTATTGGCTGTATTGGTGTTAACGCTGTGCTGTTAAAATATTTTTTCAAACAAAATAAAGAAAACATAGGCCGCGGCCTATTAGGGGCCACCTTTATCTGGGGCCTTGCTTTTTTTATTTATAAAGTGCGTCAATAATGCGGTATTATTTAGTAGCAGGGGAGGCTTCGGGCGATTTACATGGTGCCAATTTAATGCGGGCGCTAAAGGCACAGGATGCCGATGCGGAGTTCCGGTATTTTGGCGGCGACAAGATGAAAGCTGAGGGCGGCGAGCTGGTAAAACACTATTCTGATATGGCCTATATGGGTTTTGTGGAGGTAATGCTCAACCTGCGCACCATCCTTAAAAACATGAAAACCTGCAAAAATGATATCCTGGAACACCGTCCTGACGCCTTGATTTTAATTGATTTCCCGGGTTTTAACCTAAAAATTGCCGAATTTGCGGAAGCAGAGGGCATCCGCGTATTTTATTACATTTCACCTAAAGTCTGGGCCTGGAACCAAAAAAGGGTATTAAAGATTAAAAAGGTGGTCGACAGGCTCTTTTGTATTTTACCCTTTGAGGTGGCTTTTTACAAAAGCTGGGGCATGGATGTGGACTATGTAGGCAATCCGCTGCTCGATGAAATTGCCAGGTTTACGCCTGACACCACCTTCAGGGCTCAGCACCAGTTAACGGAACAGCGTATTATTGCTTTATTACCGGGAAGCCGTGTGCAGGAAATTGAACGGCTGTTGCCGGTGATGTTAAGCTTAACCGAGCAACTACCCGGTTATCAATTTGTGGTGGCGGCGGCTCCTGCTTTTACAGCCGACTATTACCAACAGTTCATTGGTTCAAAGAAAGTAAAACTGGTTTTTAACCAGACTTACGACCTTTTGCATCATGCACAGGCGGCGGTAGTGGCCTCGGGTACGGCGAACCTGGAAACAGCATTGCTTAAAATACCACAGGTGGTGGTGTATAAAGGGAGTCCGATATCCATCGCCATTGCTCGTATGGTGATTAAAATCAGGTTTATTTCACTAGTTAACCTCATCATGGATAGAAAGGTGGTGGAAGAGCTGATCCAGGAGGATTGTAACCCTACGAAGGTATTTCAGCACCTGGAGCCTTTACTCGATGGCCCTGAGCGTGTGCAGCAGCTGGCGGATTATGAGGCCTTAGCCAAGCTTATGGGAGAGCCTGGTGCGTCGGGTAGAACAGCTAGTTTGATTCTGGAGAATTTGGGTGATGTTTAATTATATTGCTGGCGTCAATTCATATTCCTAAATTCAACAGGGGTTTTCCCTGTCTTTTGCTTAAACAGTTTGTTAAAGTATTGAGGATAATCAAATCCTAATGCAAACGCGATCTCACTAACAGATTTATTTGAACTTATAAGTTTGCTTTTTGCTTCCTCAATTAAATAAAAATGGATGTGGTCCTGCGTATTTTTACCCGTTTCTTTTTTGAGTAAATCGCTTAAATACCCAGGTGATAAATGCACCTGATCTGATAGGTATTTTACAGTAGGCAAGCCCTTTACTTCTTTATTATCCTGGTTGTAATACTCGGTGAGAATTTTCTCAAGCTGAACGAGAACTGAATTATTGGAACTCTTCCTTGTTATAAATTGTCGTCCGTAAAAACGACTGCAATAATTGAGTAGCAATTCAATCGTCGAGACGATAATATTTTGGCTATGTACATCTATGTTTTCTTCAAGTTCAGTGTCAATTTTGGATATGCATTCATATAAAATCTGCTTTTCCTTTTCTGACAAATGAAGTGCTTCTGAAGTTTCATAAGAAAAAAAGCTGTAGTTCTTTATTTTGTCATTTAATGAAGTTGCCCGGATTAGTTTAGGATGAAAGAATAATCCCCAACCCTTTATGTTTTCTGACGCTTGTTCATCTTTATCAATTTCAATGACCTGGTTGGGCGCCATACAGATCAAACTGCCATCTTGAAAGTCAATGATCTTGCGACCGTATTTAAACTTATTACTGGGGTAGTTTTTGAACATAAGGGAGTAATAATCAGCAGAAAGTTTTATGTCATCGTCTAACTGCTGATTCACTTTGCTAAAGTCTACCACACCAACTAGAGGATGATGGATATCATTGTGCAGCCCGAATAATAAAAACATCTCCGAGATCGTTTGTACATGAATAAATTTACTCATCATATCATAGGGCTTTTTGTAAATATCATGATTATTGAAGCCATTACCAATCCAATCGTTCCAATAATCAGGTTAAAGGGGTTATATACCAAATTGGGCTTTTATCCCAGCTTCAAAAGATTCGTCATTATTTTGCTTATGATTTGCGATCATTAATTCCGCATCTACGCCTGCTGTATATCTTAATTGCGTAGTGCCATCTGTGGCTGCTTGGTAAATGACATTAGCAATAACACTTGCCGGGGAAGCATTTTGAAATAAAGACTGCATAGCCGACATGATCTTTCCAATAAAGGGTTGGTATTCTGTGAGGGTTTCATTGTTACTAAAATCAAGGGAACGCCCCGTAAAATCAGTAGTCATAGCACCTGGTTCAATTATCTTTATTTTCACTCCAAACTCTGCAACTTCATATTTCAAGGATTCAGAAATACCTTCCACTGCAAACTTAGTTCCATGGTACAAAGCTCCTAATGGAAATGCCATTTTGCCTCCAATAGAAGAAATATTAATGATTGTGCCGCTTCTATTTGCACGAAAATGCGGTAGCAATGTTTTTGTAACATCTAAAAGCCCAATCACATTTGTGTTAAACTGACGGATGATTTTCTCTCTTGGAAAAGATTCTAAAGGACCATAGGCACCATAACCCGCATTATTGAGTAGGACATCAATACTTCCAAAATTTTCGATCCCCTTATTTATCGCGTTTTTAATAGAATCTAAATCCAAAACATCTAGCCTGGTTACCAGTACATTTTCTAATGAATTTAATTCAGTTTCACTTTCAGGTGTACGCATGGTGGCAATAATGTTCCAACCTTCCTGCTGAAATAGTTTTGCTGTTTCTTTTCCTAACCCACTGCTTGCTCCCGTTATTAAGATTGTCTTTCTCATTTCTTTGATTTTATATTATGATATAAAGGTCGAATTAATGAATTGATGGCAGATAAGACGAATTCAGGAAATTTGTATTGTTTTTACTGAATTCTATGCCTAAGGGGGGGAAGACAGCCGTAAATATGGAGTTATTCTATTGTCACACCTAATTATATATTTCGTTTGTTGCTTTCCATTGCAATGAACTCCGGCAAGTAATTGGGAGTACAGCCTTTTGATACCATTTCACCTTTATAGAGACCTGTTTTCTCGCCAAGAACGATACACCTGTTTCGATACTGTTTTTCATAAACGCCAATCCAGCCTGCAGTGAAATTCATGGCCCATTGAACTTCAGGGTCTTCTGTGTTAATACGAGTCTCCATGGCAGAAAGTAATTCGGGCGTGTTATTTGGGGGCGTCTGTCCCATCCATCTCAATCTTGCTTGGTAGTACCAATAACTACGTCTTTGAAGTGAAGAAGCACTATTTTCCCAAGACAGAATCAGTGCAATTGTTTTTTTGTCCTTCATAAGCTGATTAGCCATTAGCCAATCCATTAGCTGAATTCGCTCATCAAATGAATGAGACTGCATATTCTTATCCAGTTTATTAATTAAATCTTCGGAAAGAAGCTTATTATCCATAATCAAGATGGCCAATAACCTGGGCAAAAATATTTCGGTTGACCATAGTTCCATAGCCAGTTCGTGATCCTTTTTGATCTCCTTAGCAATTTTCCGTAAGTCCCCTAACTTAGTTTTGGAATTGATTTGAGCTAAAATATTTTCAGCCTGTGAAGAGCGTTTCATATCAAAATCTATTGATGTTATAACCATAAATAATTCTACCCTACTTCATGGGGCGTTAATCTTATTCCTCGAAAGGTGGTTATTCAAAAAGCTGGTAAGCTTTGCGCAAAAACAGCGGATAAAGGGGCGCTCGACGCGGCATATTCAGGTAAAATAAGGCGATCATATTGTTTTCCGGATCAATAATATATTCAGTGCCGTACATGCCTCCCCAGGCGAATGCAGTGTTAGAGACCTCAGGAACGGGTTTCTTTTCTGCATTAAACAACTCAAAGCCCAACCCGAACTGGAATCCTTTGCCACCAGCATTAACTACAGGTAATTGGTTCACGGTGGTCATCAAGGCAATCGTTTCTGGTTTTAGGATACGCTGTCCATGGAAAGATCCTTTATTAAGTAGCATCTGGCAGAATTTAGCATAATCCGAAATAGGCCCGTTGAGCCCTATAGCGCCTTCAAAATAAGTCTGTTCCTTGCTGATCGTGCCCTCGCTAAACTTATTCGATTCAGCAACCAGCTTGCCATCCACAGCACTGTAAGCTTTCACAAAACGTTGCAGCGAAGCTGGTTCGTAATACCAGTCTGTTTCTGTCATGCCCAGTGGATCCAACACACTTGATTTTACATATTCGCGAAGTGTTTTGCCTGAAATGCGTTCAATCATATAACCAAGCATATTGGTGCTCACGTGATAATTCCACTCGCTTCCCGGATCGAATCCCAGGGGGTATTTGGCTAAGGCAAGCATATCCTCTTTGAGGTATTTCAGGTTGCCAGTACCAAAACTACGTTGTCCTACCACCCATTCCGGTTCTGGTGCTTTAACGCCATTGGAAGCGGCCAAACGGTTTGCCTTTTCTATTTGTCTGATTTTATCTACCAATCCTGCATTCAAGCCAGAGGAGTGCGATAGGAGGTGTGCAAAAGTCATCGGTCTTACAGCCTGACGGGTTTCATAGCTGCCATCCTTGTTCACCATGGTAACCACCTGATCTGAAATTTCCGGGAAATATTTTGACACAGGATCATCAATAGCGACCATGCCTTTTTCTACTAATGTCATGAATGCCACGCTTACTACCGCTTTAGTCTGTGAAAACAGAATATAATAGTCGTTCACACTTGCCGGTACCTGGGCTTCCATATCCTTCCAGCCAAAAGCTTTGTTGTAAACCACTTGACCACCTTTGGCAACATAAGCAACTACGCTGCTCGCTTTTTTCTGATCCACAAAACTTTGGAGTAAGGAGTCTATACCAGCAACCCTTGCTGCATTTGTACCTGCCGATTTTAATTGGATTTTGTGATTCAACTGCTGGGGTGCCTTAGTTTTTTCCTGCGCCATGGCGCTGAAGGTTAAAGCCGATAGGGCTAGGTATACGAAAGTTTTTTTCATAAATATTGGCGCTACTATTATCCGTCACGTAGTGGTAAATCAAATATAACCTTCTATCTACAATACTTATCAATAGAATTGACATCTTTCCATTTCAGGTTTCTTGTCACAAAATAATTTTTCGATATTGCACAAACCAAATACGCATGCCACTCAGGTAGCAAATAGAACCAACTGATCTTGAAAAACATCCGATATTTAAAATCCTGCGCCTTTACCATAACCTTTGTATATCTATTTATTTACGGTGGCCATATCCAGGCAGCGCAGGTCGATAGCCTTCAAAAGGTACTTAATAGCAGACTTTCACAGCGAGCAGCCTTTGATCAGCGAAAGGTTCTTACTATCGAAAGCATCAGGAGTGATCTTTATCGCAATTTTGCCTCGCCACAGCAACGTTACCAAAATTACGACAGGCTGCTAAATGCCTATAAGTCTTATGTCCACGATTCAGCCTATGTTTACTGTAAAAAACTTAACAGTATGGCTAGGTTATTGAATGATCCGAAGAAAATAAACCTATCTAAAGTTAAAATGGGATTTGTGCTCATTTCCGCTGGGATGTTTAAAGAAGGACTTGACACCCTTGAATTGGTGGATGCCACTAAACTTGAGGAGAAGGATAGGTTTAAATATTTATTCTTACAGGCGAGAAGCCATTTTGATCTCGCTGATTATGATAGGATCAGTGATTATTATTCAAGGTATAATCAGGTTGGGCTAAATTACTGCGATTCCATCATGAAAGGGGCAAAGAAATCATCATATGAATACCTTGCTGCGGAGGGGCTAAAATCTATCCGGCAACAAAAATACCTCAAAGCCTCCCGTGTGTATGAGCAGATTCTTAATTTAGAACAATCCTATCAGGATAGTGCCGTTAACCTGAGCTGCCTAAGCTTCACTTATTTTGAACTTAAAAAAACGAATCTGGGACTTGTAAATTTAATGAAAGCAGCCATCATTGATAATACACACTCTACCAAAGAAGGTGTGGCACTTACTAACCTGGCTAATTATCTTTATCAGCAGGGAGACATTAAAACAGCATTTACTTATATCAATTATGCTATTGACGACGCAGTTTTCTATGGCGCAAGGCACCGGGAAGCGCAGATTAGTAACATTATGCCCATTATTCAGAGCGAAAAAGTCAATGGCATAGAAAAAGAAAAAACCCGCCTAACGGTGTATGCTTCCACTATTACGGTGCTGGTTATCATCGTGATTATTTTTGCCTTCATCACCTTGCGTCAGCTTGGAAAGTTAAGGTTAGCAGACAAGCTGATTGTAGAAAAAAATGAAGATCTGAATAATGCCAACCAGAATCTTAAAAAGGTGATTTTAGAACTCGATAATTCCAATAAATCTCTATCCAGAATAAATATCAAACTGGATGAGGCCAACCTGATCAAAGATGACTACATCGGCCATTTTTTCAACATGCATTCCAGTTATATCGACAAAATTGATAAATTGAAAAGA
Source organism: Pedobacter sp. CAN_A7 (assembly GCF_015752175.1). Classification (NCBI taxonomy): domain Bacteria; kingdom Pseudomonadati; phylum Bacteroidota; class Sphingobacteriia; order Sphingobacteriales; family Sphingobacteriaceae; genus Pedobacter; species Pedobacter sp. CAN_A7. The sequence goes on from NZ_JADOUW010000005.1 coordinate 64,905, forward strand.
GCGATAGAGAAAAATATTAAAACACAACAATTCTCTGAAATCAGTTATATCCTCAATAAGCTTAACATTAATATCGAAAGGGAAAACCTCTTCTACAGTTTCGATGAAGTATTCCTTAACTTATTTCCTGATTTTATAGGAGATTTTAATGCACTTTTCGAAGATAATAACCGGATCGAATTGCAAAAGGATAAGCTGTTAAATACTGAACTCAGGATCTTTGCACTCATCCGTCTTGGCATCAACGATAACGAGACCATTGCAAAAATCCTGAATTATTCAGTAAACACGATTTATACCTATAAAACTAAGGTGAAGAATCGCTCATTTATTCCCAATGACGAATTTGAGCATAGAATCATGCAGATCAGAGCCGTAAGGGAAGTGGTAGAATAGTTATTTTTCCAGCACTAAATAACTGTAAGGCTCCAAATTAACTTGATTGCCCATTTTGAAGCTTACCCCAGTAAAAGCATTTTTCCACTTTGATCCACGCAGTGATTTTGGGACTGTAAAGGTTTTCGCATCGTTTCTGAGGTTGGAAAGCACAAAGACCTTTTCCGAATCTTTAGTTTTTACAAAAGCACATACATCGTCGGAGCTATAAGATTCCAGGCTGCCCTTTCTCAACGCAGTACTGCGATTACGAAGCGCAATGACTTTTTTGTACTCCGCTGTAACCTCCGGATTCAGGCTCCATTCGATTTTCTTTGTTGTGAAAGGAAAAACCAAACGGAAAGGTGTACCAACTTCCTGCCCATTGTAAATCATTGGGATACTGTTCATGTAGCTGATGACAACAAAAGCGGCCATCGAACCTTTTTGACCTCCGAAAAGTTCTTGAGGCGTCCCATCAGATCCGTTAACATCATGATTGGTAACATACCTTACGATATCCTGGCCGTTTGTTGCACCTTCATGATCTGTAATATTAAGACTGTCAATAGATTTTACAGATCTGTGATCCTCGTAGATCTCTTTAAGGTGTTCAAAAAACTTAAATCCAAAAGTGTAGTCAAAGCCTGCTTTATAGTGATCGCTTCTTTTACCCTCCGCTAAAAGAAGCAATTTACGGTCTGTTTTTCTAAGTTCAGCTACTGCCTGCTTCCAAAAATCAAAGGTAGGTCCATCTGCATAATCGCAGCGGAAACCATCAATATTGGCGGCAGATACCCAATATTTCATTGCTGCAATCATTTCTGCCCTCATGTCCATGTTTTTGAAATTCAGCTGGGCTACATCATTCCATCCCATTCCCGGCGGACTGACGATTTTCCCCGTACTATCCTGTAAATACCAGGATTTGTCCTTTATCCATTTATGGTCATACGATGTGTGATTAGGTACCCAGTCTAAAATAACAGCCATCTTTCTACTGTGGATGCTATCCACCACAGTCTTCAGGTCTTCCAGCGATCCAAATTCTTCATTTACGCTGGTAAAATCGCTAATGCAATAAGGAGAGTTTACGGAGTTTACTTTACCAATAGGATAGATGGGCATCAGGTAAACGACATTAATGCCGAGATTTTTGATGGAATCGATCCTTGGAATGATTCCGCGAAGATTCCCTTCTTTACTGAAGGTCCTGATATTGATCTGGTAAAGGTTTACATCACTGCGCGCTGGTACAAGAGATGTGTTCGACTGCGCATAAATTATATTCAGATGGCAGAAATAAATAATTAGTGCTGACAACAATACTTTGGTGATTCTCATAACATTTAAAATTTGGTTATTCCCGCAAAATACGACTCATCAGCTTCAAGTGTGGTGCATAAAAATACCGATATAGAAAATTTGGCGCTAAAATTTTTATATAATGCTGGTATAAAGATCGTTAACACAGTATGTTGCCTTGTTAAATATGAATCTAAAACAGGGGAATTGTTATTGTTTATGCTGATTTTTTTGATTTTAATCGCCGTTGCTATCTATATATTCCAAAGCTGTATTTGATTTCAATTATTTCATTGTCAATAAGTTAATGGATAATTCTGTGTTTATTTTTAATATATGGATTCCATGACCTTGTTTTTGCTTCCCGCTTGAGCTTTATTTGATGTGCTCAAAGTAATTACCGGAGCAAAAATTAAAAACCAAATATATTCTTATGAAACAAGTTTACCTATACAAGTATGGTCTTACCATACTGTTCCTTCTCTTATCAATGCATTTATTTGCGCAAAATGGCACCTTTAAAGGTAAAGTTGTTGATGAGCGAAATCTGCCACTTCCTGGTGTTACAGTCAGGGTAAAAGAAACCGCCCAGGGTACTACCACAAATCAGGAGGGAAAGTTCGAATTTACGACGCCTAATAAAGGCCCTTTAACACTTAACGTGAGTTATGTAGGGTATGATGCTATTGAAAAAACCATTCTAGCAGATGAAACGCTCACGGTAGCGCTGGTTCCCAATGCGGAAGCCCTCTCAGAAGTTGTGGTTGTAGGTTATGGTACGGTGAAGAAATCTGATCTTACCGGATCTGTTTCTACGGTAGCGAGCAAGGACCTGAATCCCGGTGCTGTTACCAATCCTCTTCAACAATTGGCAGGAAAGGCCGCTGGCGTAAACATCACCCAGACCGGAAGCGAACCTGGCACCTCTCCCAGTGTACGCATCAGGGGAATTACCTCCCTAATTGGTGGCAATGATCCCCTGGTTGTTATTGACGGTGTACAGGGAAATATGGACCTGCTTACCCAGGTTCCACCGAGTGAAATTGAATCTGTTGATATTCTAAAAGACGCTTCAGCCACGGCCATTTATGGTTCCCGTGGCGCACCTGGGGTCATTATTATTACCACCAAGAAAAACAAGGCTGGCCAATCCAGTGTGGATTATACCGCCAATACCTCTGTTGATGTTTTGCCTAAAGGGTTGAAGATTCTAAATGCAGACCAGTGGTGGGAACAGGCGCAATTGTACAATGTTCCCGCATCTGCCAATCATGGTTCCAGTACGGATTGGTACGATTTGCTCACCCAGACCGGCGTAACACAGAACCACACCCTGGCCTTTGGGGGAGGTGCCAACAACTTTAATTATAGGGCCTCGGTTTCTGCTATTCTTCAGACTGGCTCGGTCATCAAATCAAATTACAAAAATTATATAGGCAGGATACAGGCAACCCAAAAAGCCTTTGATAATAAGTTGACATTGACCATGAATCTGAACAATGGGGTTAATAACACCAACTACAGTCCTACGGGGGTGGGCAGGGAAAGTTTCAGGTCAAATCTGATCACCAATGCTTACGTGACCAGACCGACGGATCCAGTGTTAGCTACGGACGGCAGCTATTATGCAGACCCTAACATTTTCCAGTATATTAATCCTTATGCCGTGGCAAATACCGTGGTTAATCAGAATCAAATTAACAGCTTGTTTGGTAGCTTTCGTGCCGATCTTCAGTTATATAAAGGGTTGAGCGCGGGATGGTTCGGCAGTTGGAGAAAGGTTGACGGTAACTCGGGTTATTACCTTCCTGCGATGTCAACAGTGGCCGCAGCAGTCGACAACAAGGGGATTGCGAACATCAATAATTTTCACAATGATGAGAAACTGATGGACATCAGCCTGAATTATAAGGCGGATTTAGGCGACCATCATGTGGATGCTATTGCTGTTTATGAAACACAGGGGCAAACCTATAATGGGAATTTTGCACAGGCTAAGGGGTTTATTAATGATGTTACAGCGTTTAATGCGCTGCAACTGGGAGATCTTACGAGGGTGACACCTGGTGATCTCTCTTCTTATAAAAACGACAGGTACCTGGTGTCCTTTTTAGGTAGGGTAAATTACAGTTTTAAGAACCGTTACCTGTTTACGGCCAGTTTTAGGAGAGACGGATCTTCCGTATTTGGCGTCAACCATAAATGGGGCGATTTTCCTTCCGGATCTGTGGCCTGGAAGATAGATGAAGAACCATTCATGAAAAACCAGCGGGTTTTTAGTTCCCTTAAGTTACGGGGTGGCTTTGGTGTCACCGGAAACCAACAAGGACTGTCACCACAAGGATCACTTCAGTTAGTCGGCTACTCGGGGGTAACTTATTTCGGCGGTGCGCCGGTCACCAATTTTGTGATTAGCCAGAACGCAAATCCCGACCTGCGCTGGGAAACACGTGAGCAAACTAATGTCGGAATTGACTTTTCCATGTTCTCCGGGCGCCTGAGCGGAACGATTGATGCCTTTACGGCAACAACGGATAACCTGCTTTTCGGCTATACTGTCCCTCAGCCACCATTTCCTTATCCTAATATTACGGCCAATGTAGGAAGTATCCAGAACAAGGGTTTAGAACTATCCTTAAGTTACGAGGTCATCAAAAAGGAGCACAGCGGTTTAACCCTTGCCGGCAATGCCTCCTTATTAAAAAATAAGGTGCTTAACTTAAGCGGAAACATTGCAGGGGTGCCCCTGAATACAAATTATGTGCCCTGGGGAGCTAATTCCTACCTGATCGAAGGCATGCCTATCGGTACCTATAACATTCTTCAGCACTTGGGCAAAGACGAGTCCGATGCAGAGACCGTCGTTGATCAAAACGGAGATGGACTTATCGATCAGGGCAGCCAGAGTCCTGACAGGGTTTTCAATGGTTCTGCTATCCCTACCTACACTTATGCATTTACACCAAGTTTCTGGTACAAAAATTTTGATGCTTCCATGGTATGGAGAGGTTCTGGTGGAAACAAGATATATAATTCCATCCGCCCAAATTTGAGTTATTTCGAGAACCTGGGTAAGTCGAATGTGCTGGAGAGTGCCATTCCTTTAGGCTTGTACACCTCACAATATGGGTCAGACCTGTGGTTGGAGAACGGTGCTTTCTTAAGGTGGGAAAATCTGTCATTCGGTTATACGATAAAAACCAAAAAGATTAAATATGTAAGCGCACTGCGGCTTTCACTTACGGGGTCAAACCTGTTGCTGATTACGGATTATACGGGCATAGATCCGGAACTCAATGTGAGCGGAGGGAATGGGTCAGGCGCAGATGGAGGTATTTATCCAAGAACGAAGACTTTTGCCCTTGGTTTAAATGTAGTTTTTAAATAGAAATGGATATGAAAAAGATATTAACAGTCATTTTGATCATTGCACTGGCAGCACCTGGCTGTAAAAAAGTAAATGAGCGTGTTTATGATAAATATGCTGCAAATGAATTTTACGGGTCTTCGGAAGGCGCCGATATTGCCCTTGCCAATGTTTATTCTCAGGTGTCTGGAAACTGGGGTACCGGATATGCTGGTGCCGATAATTGCTGGTATGACCTCAATACCATGTCGTCTGATGAACAAGTTATTCCACATCGAAATACAGGAGATTGGCAACTGGATTTTGCGCAGCTTTATAAACGGCAATGGCTACCCACTGCCGGTATCATTAACAATACCTGGAACTGGCTTTATAAATCCATTTACACTGCAAATCTTGCTGTTGATCAATTGGAGCAATCAAAGGCTGAGGCGTCAAAAATTGCGGAGGCAAAAGTATTGCGAGCCTTTTTCTACTACTTATTGATAGATGATTTCGGTTCAGTACCTTTCTATACGGACAACAATATTACCGTAGATAAAATACCACAGGCGAGCAGGGCTACGGTATACGAATTTATCGAAAAGGAACTTACCGAAAACGTTGATCAATTGGCGGAGACCAAAGGTGGTCAATATTATGGCAGGTTCAATATATGGGCGGGTTATGCCTTATTGGCAAAAGTTTATTTAAATGCGGAGGTCTACACCGGAACTGCGAAATGGGCAGAATGTCTGGCGGCTTGCGATAAAGTTTCCGAGGGTGGTTTTAGTCTACATGCCGGAAGCGCCAATGCGTCCAGTCCTTTAGGTTTTCAGTATTATGAGCTATTCGGAGATAAGCTGCCGGAAGATGAAACCATTCTTTCCATCTTTGCCACAGCAAACATCGTTTCCAGAAACATTTATGCCCTTCGCAGTGTAAACGGAGCAAATGGAATCGCTTTATTTGGTTTCAGCGGTTGGAATGGCACCATTGTACCGCGGCCCTTTTATGACCGTTATGACGACAATGATATCCGTAAAAAGCAGTTTTTAGTTGGCCAGCAGCCTGGCGGCGTAACCTATACCCTTGATGTCACTTCGCTAGACAACCCTGGCGCAGCACCAAACGAGGGAATCAGGAACGTCAAGTTTTTCCCTGTTCCACCACAGGATGGCAGCGGTGAATCAAACGATTTCCCGATCTATCGTTATGCTGATGTCTTATTAATGAAAGCAGAATGCCATGTCCGCATGGGCAATTCTGGCTTAGCCAAGCCATTCATTGATCAGGTCAGACAAAGAGCAGGCTTAAACGTCTTGTCTAGCCCTCCAACATTAGAGGATGTTTATAATGAACGTGGATTTGAACTCAATTGGGAAGGTCACCGCAGACAAGATATGATCAGATTCAATACATTTCTCCTCGCACATGATTTTGCGCCTGCAGCACCTGCATTTAGGTTATTATTTCCTATCCCTACAAGTGCACTTAATGCAAATCCAGGCTTGAAACAAAATCCAGGCTATTAACCTCAACGCCATGAAAAAACATATATATCTATTTGTATTTATTTGTGCAGGTATTTTACAATCCTGTAAAAAAGATATAGAACTTACCATGCTTCAAGCTGTTGCTTTTAGCACGCCATTAACAGCAGATCAAACATCGGTTAACCTGTCAGAGGCGAACGATACCACTGCAGTGATCACTTTCTCCTGGCCTGCGGTAAGTTATCCTATTAAGGCTTCCGTTTCCTATACGCTGGAAGTAGCTGTTCCGGCAGATACCATTGGAAGTGCGGCCTGGACTAAAGCCACAAGTGTTCCTATTGGGAATGATGTATTAAGTAAATCTTATAAAGGAAAAGACCTGAACGACCTGGCTTTACTGATGGGCATTGCCAGCGGTGCCACCGGCGAGCTGGTCTTCAGGCTGAAGGCCGAGCAAGACCGTGGCACCTATAGTAATCCAGTAACGGTTATGGTAACACCTTACGTTGCCCGGGTGATTTATCCATTGTTATATATCCCAGGAGATTTTCAGGGCTGGGCACCAGCCACTGCACCTACCGCAGCTGCCCTTCAGCCGGGCATTTACGAAGCCTATATCTATATTCCTGCAGGTGGAACCAATTATTTTAAAATGACCTCTGCAAGAGACTGGAACCACATCAATTATGGAGATGCGGGGGAAGGAAAAATATCTGTTGCGGGTGATGCAGCCGGATTACTTGCTGCGGAGTCAGGTTACATTCAAGTCGCTGTAAACCTCAACAGCAATACCTGGTCTGCCACCAAAATTACCTGGTCCATTCTGGGGGACGCCACTTCGGGTGGTTGGGATTCTGATACGCAGCTAACTTATGATCCTGCTGCTCAGGTATGGACGGTGACAGCAGATATGCTTGCTACCGGATCATTTAAATTCAGGGCAAATAATGCCTGGATTATCGATTTTGGAGTGAATGAAGAGGGGAAACTTGCCTATGCTAATAGTCCGGTTTATGGCTATAATTCTGCAGTGAGCAACATCACTGTGCCATCAAGCGGAAACTACACCATAACGCTGGATTTACACGATCCATCTAAGTACAATTTTAAGCTAAAGAAAAATGATTAATTATAGCAAAGCCACCATTCTAAAAATATTTTTATTATGGAGTGTAACACTTTTTACATTTTGTAAGAAAGACAATAGCCCTATTGTTCCGGATGGTTCTTACCCTCAATATGGCACACGTTTTAATCAGGTTCCAGATCCTGAAGATGCCATTATTTACCAGGTTAACCTGAGGGCATTTAGCGAGGAAGGCACTTTCAAAGGGGTTACAGCCAGAATGGATTCTATCAAAGCACTGGGCGTAAATGTAGTTTACCTGATGCCTGTTAATCCGATTGGTAAATTAAATAAAGCGGAGGGCTTAGGTTCACCCTATGCCGTTAAAGATTATAAAGAGGTGAATCCCGAATTGGGCAACCTGGATGATTTAAGGGCCCTGGTAAATGCTGCCCATGAGCGGGAGATGGCTGTGATTTTAGATTGGGTGGCCGGACATACGGCCTGGGACAATGCCTGGATTAGCAATAAAAGCTGGTATCAACAGGATGCGAGCGGAAATATCATTCAGCCTGCAGGAACAAACTGGAGTGACGTAGCTGCACTGGATTATACGAATCAGGAAATGAGGACATCCATGATTGATGCCATGAAATACTGGATTTTTAGTGCAAATATTGATGGGTTTCGTTGCGACGCAGCCGATTATGTTCCATTTGATTTTTGGAAAGAGGCCAATGATGCTTTAAAGAATATAAGTAATCGTAAGTTATTCATGATAGCGGAAGGAGCCCGGGCTAATCATTTCAAGGCTGGTTTTCCAATGGTTTATGGTTTTGGGTACTATGCGGCCCTAGAAAACAAGGTATTCAGAAACGGCAATTCAGTCACCCTCCTGCAGGAGCAGAATACAAGTGAATATGCAAGTGCATTGCCAGGATCTCATGTGATCAGGTACATTACCAATCACGACGTTTACCATACTGATGGAAGTCCGATAAATCTCTATGGCGGTAAATTCGGGTCTCTGGCTGCTTTCCTGGTTACGGCATATATGAAAGGTGTACCCATGATTTACACCGGACAGGAGGTAGGCAGTACGCGGTCGATGGACTTCTTTTATCGTACACCAATAGACTGGTCTAAAAATCCAGACATGACAGCCGCCTATAAAAAGATAATCAGTTTCAGAAAAAACAGCGATGCTGTGAAACGAGGTGATCTTGCGGTTTATCATAATGATGATGTGGCTGCATTTACCAAGTCGACCAGTAAGGAAAAGGTATTTGTCATAGCGAGCCTGCGTGGGAACAATACGACCTTCACTGTTCCCGTTGAACATCGTGGGATTTGGAAGAACGCCTTTACTGGCGCTTCAGTTACCTTAAACAATCAGGTATTCTTTCAACCTTATCAATACATGGTATTAACAAAATAATTATTAAGCGCAGCGGTTCAAATCAACCGCTGCGCTAATAAACATCATGAATTGAAACTGGGAGATATTTACTTCTCAAATTAAATTGATGTTAAACATAATGATGTCACCATGTGCTTATCAGTTAAGCTATGCGTTTAGTAACGCCCAGTTAACATAGAGTTAAAGTGTGAAATCAATCTTTGTGCTGTTAAAAAAGGTACACACAAAGAAAAATGAACAAGAATTTTACTAATCAAAGGCAAATTAAAAAAGCCATGCAATGCATGGTGTTTTCTATCCTTGCCGCTTCTACATTAAACCCTCAACTCACACAGGCTAAGTCGGCCCTCCGTGTTCAGGTGAGTCAGCAGCAAGAATCTATTCTCGTTAAAGGAACCGTAAAAGACGCCAAAGATGGTTTGCCTATTCCGGGCGTTACCATCAGTACAGCGCAAGGTCAGGTGTTTGCCGCCACCAATCAGGATGGCGCATTTAGCCTGCAGGTTAAAAAAGGAACCGTATTATCATTTAACATGATCGGGTATACCGCACAAACGCTGGTTGCTAAAGAAGCTACTCAAAATTTCAATATTCAATTAGCCGAATCCAGCAATGCACTGAATGAGGTAGTAGTTACCGCATTAGGTATTAAACGTGAGGCAAAATCTCTGGGTTATGCCATTACTACTGTAGAGGGAAAGGCGATTGCCGATGTTCCTTCCAACAACTGGTCTGACGCCCTGAAAGGTAAAGTGCCAGGACTAAACCTAACACAAGCAGGCTCAGGACCGCTAAACAGCACACGGATCAACTTGCGTGGCGACCGCTCCTTAAAACCGGGTGGTAACGATGCCCTGATCGTGGTTGATGGTATTCCATTGGCTTCAGGATCTGTAAGCTCGGGTGTTAATGATGCTTATGGCGCCGGAACTTCTGGCAGTGATAAAGATATTCCAATCGATTTTGGTAATGGGGTCTCGGATATTAATCCGGATGACATTGAATCGGTTACCGTTCTAAAAGGTGCGGCAGCTTCAGCCTTATACGGTAGTCGCGCTAACAATGGTGCGTTAATTATTACCACTAAATCGGGTAAAAGAACAACAAATGGTTTAGGTGTGAGTGTTAATTCAAACACGAGTTTTAATGATGTATTGCGCTGGCCAGATTTTCAACACCAATATGGTCAAGGCAACCTGAACAAAAATGCGGCAGGTGAGCTTTACTATTCCTATGGTGCATCAGAAGATGGACCAAGCACCAGTGGAACCTCCAGTGCCTGGGGACCAAAATTCGATGGTCAGGAGTTTTTTCAATATGACCCTAATGTAGAAGGACAAGGTGCGGTTAGAACGCCCTGGGTACCCTACGAAGACAATGTGAAAAGCTTTTTCCGTACTGGTTATACCTTGCAGAACAGCGTATCGGTTGATGGTGGTAATGAAAAATTTACGGCCAGAAGCTCGGTTTCGCATACTAAAAACGAATGGATCATGCCTAATACAGGTTTTGAACGCTTGGTGGCTTCTTTTAACTCCAGCATGCAGCTATCAGACAAACTGAAGTTAAACGCTAAGTTTAGCTATACCAATAAAAATAGCGACAACTTACCTGGAACAGGCTATAATAACCAGAGTATCTCTTATTTTATGATCTTCCAAAATCCTAATGTGGATTTGGAATGGTATAAACCGATGTGGCAAAAAGGGCAGGAGCAATTAAAACAGATTCATCCTTACAGTTCTTATATTGAGAACCCCTATTTGATTGCTAATGAGATGACCAATAGCATTAACAGTCATAATATTGATGGAAACCTTCAGGGGGTCTATACCTTCAGCAGCAAATGGGACTTAATGTTCCGCTCTGGTTTAAGTACCAGACAGGATCAGATTGAGCAACGCCGTACGTTCGATACCGCTAATTTCCCTGTTGGTTACTTTAAACAACAAGATATCACTTACTTCGAATCGAATACCGATGCGATGTTGAACTTCAATGATAAACTATTGCCTAAACTTGATTTCAGAGCTTCCTTAGGTGGAAACTTGATGAAAAGAAGTCTTAAATCAAATAATGCCATTGCTAGAGGTTTATTACTACCTGGTATTTACAAGTTGTCGAATGCTTTAACGACGGCAGTAGCAGAAAACGAGTTAACCGAGAAAGCGGTAAACAGTGTATACGGATTTTTAAACTTCGGATGGGATGATAAAGTGTTCCTTGATGTAACTGGCCGTAACGACTGGTCATCTACTTTACCTAATGGAAATAACAGTTATTTCTACCCTTCGGTAAGTACCAGTTATATTTTAAGTGAAATGTTCCAAATGCCTAAAGCGGTTTCCTTTGCTAAATTAAGGCTTTCTTGGGCGCAAGTAGGATCGGATACTGATCCTTACCAAACCCGTAAATATTATGGAACATCGGATTTTCCAGGATCAGCAGAGGCACCAAGTGTATTGCACAATGCATTGCTTAAGCCAGAACGTACCAATTCATGGGAAGCTGGAATGAACTTCGGCTTGTTTAATAACCGGATTACTGCAGATGTGAACTATTATCATACCACCACTAAAGACCAGGTATTACTTGTTCCTTTAGATGTGACCACCGGTTTTAGCAGTGCCTATATTAATGGTGGTGTGATTAAAAATAGTGGCGTAGAGGTGATGTTAAGTGGCAGACCAATTGTAACGGATAACTTTAGCTGGACCACAACTGCTACCTGGGCAAAAAACCAGAATGAAATTGTGTCGTTAAGTGAAGATTATGAAGGTTACCAACAGATCCTTGCTCAAAGTGGTTCTGGTAGTGTACAAATCATCGGTACCAAAGGTGGTTCTACCGGCGATATATGGGGTTTTCCCATGGTTCGTAATCCGGAAGGACAGATTATCTATACGGAGAAAACAGGCCTGCCTGTTAGACCGACAGAGAAGTCGTATATCGGCAATGCATATGCCGACTGGAAAGGTGGTTTCCAAAATGAGTTTGCTTATAAAAACTTTAGCCTGAGCGTATTGGTAGATGGACAGTTTGGTGGTATCGTTTATTCGCAAACCAACCACAAAATGTCGGAGCAGGGTAAATTAAGCCATACCATTGCCGGACGTGAAGAAGGCGGAATTATTGGTGATGGTGTGATTCAGAACGCAGATGGTTCTTATTCGCCAAACACGACCAAAGTGCCTGTTAATACTTTCTATGCCGACTTTTATCGTCGTGCTAACACAGAGACCAACAGTTTTGATGCTTCTTATTTGAAATTAAGAGAGGTGCGTTTTGAGTACCGTTTGCCAAAAAGCTTGTTAAGTAAGTTAAAAGTTTCTGGCGCAAGTGTGGCGGTGTACGGCAGAGACTTAGCTATGATCTCTAAATTCCCAATTTTCGATCCGGAAACAGCGGCTTTAAATGGTGGAAGTATTATGCCAGGTGTAGAAATGGGCCAGATGCCAAGCACCAGAACTTTTGGTTTAAACCTAAGGTTGCAATTATAATTTAACAATTGACAGAAGGCTTGTTGTAAGCCAAAAAAATATTTGATGATGAAAACAAAGATAATAGCTGTTTTTGCCCTGATGAACGTGATGGTGCTTGGCGCTTGTACGAAAGATTTTGAAGAGCTGAATACCAATCCAAACCTGATTGAGAAAGTTACCCCCGGAAGTTTAGTTACGCCGACGATATATGGCATGAGTACTTACTTTTCGGTAAGAAGTTACGATTTTACCTGGCAGATGATGCAGGTGGGTTTACCTAACCCCAGTGTGGCTTTAGGGGCACACCGTTATGATATTTCGGAATCTGCTGGTAACGGTACCTGGAATGCGGCTTATAAATACTTGCGTAATATTCGCGAAATGGAATCGGCAGCAGTAACTTATAATCAGCCAGTTTACGGGGCAGTGGCTACCACCTTAAAAGCATACATTACTGGAATTTTAACGGATAGTTTTGGTGATGTTCCTTATTCAGAAGGCTTGCTGGCAGAAGAAGGGATAACAAAACCTAAGTTTGATACCCAGGAAGAGATCTATACCAGTTTAATCCAGGAATTGGAAGCGGCGAACACTATTTATGCCGGTGAAGGCGTGATGAGTGGTAACGATTTACTTTACAACAATAATAAAGAGAACTGGCGTAAGTTTAACAACTCGCTATTGATGCGCATGTTGTTAAGGGCATCTAATAAGCCGGCTTTTAACAGTTATAACCGTTTGAAAACCATGATTGCTAATCCGGCAACTTACCCGGTATTTACCAGTAATGCCGAAGCGGCCTTAGTTAAAGTAAATGGTATTGCACCTTATGATTATGCCTGGGGCAGACGTCAGGATTACGTGAATAGCCAAGCCATGGGTAGTTTCTTTGTTGATATGCTTAATGGTTTAGAGGATCCACGACGTGCATTGTTCATGACCAAGGCTAGTCAGATTGTAAACAAAGTACCGGTAGACCTGGGTTACAAAGGTATTCCTCATGGTCACTCGGGTGATGCATCACAATTTGGCTATTCACCAAGTACCCCTAACGGCGATATCATGTATCCGAATGCTGTAGGGACTGAAATTTTAGAGGTAATGATGGGGTATGCGGAAGTAGAATTTATAAAAGCGGAAGTGGCTTTGCAAAGCAGTGATATGGCTGCGGCAAAAATAGCCTATGAAAAAGGGGTAACTGCTGCGATCACGCAATGGAAAACCGCGGTGATGCCGGCTACGTATTTCCAAAATACCAAAGCTGCATTTAACGGAACCTTAGAACAGATTATGAATCAAAAATACCTTGGTTTGTTCTTTAACGATTACCAGCAATGGTTCGAATACCGCCGTACAGGTTTTCCAAAACTACCAAAAACAGAATATATGCTGCACGGTGGGGTGATGCCGAGTCGGTTTATGTATCATACCGATGTGAAACAAACTAACTTAGAGAATTATAAGATTGCAGCTGACCGAATTGGTGGCGATAATGTGATGACAAAAGTTTGGTGGGAAAAGTAATTATTGATAGTTTCGTTTAGACATCCAGGTGCCTAAACGAAACTATTGTTTTATCATGTAAAAAACATTCCGATGGTATTTAGCAGGACCGTATTCCTTAAAGAATTAGAACGTCAGCAGACCTGGGATGTTATTATTATTGGTGGTGGTGCCACCGGACTGGGTATTGCAGTTGATGCTGCCAGCAGGGGCTATCGCACTTTATTGTTAGAACAAAGCGATTTTGCTAAAGGTACTTCGAGTAGAAGCACCAAGTTGGTGCATGGTGGCGTGAGGTACCTTGCACAGGGCGACATTGCCCTGGTTTACGAAGCGCTTCATGAGCGCGACATGCTGTTGAAAAATGCGCCACACCTGGTGCATGAGCAGCAGTTTATCATTCCCTGTTTCCATTGGTTTACCAAGTTGTTTTACCTGATTGGGTTAACCTGTTACGACCTGCTTGCTGGTCGCAGTTCCTTTGCCAAATCGGCTTCCTTAAATTCTTCACAAGTGCTAAAGGCTATACCCGGACTTTCGAAAGAGAAACTGGTGGGTGGCGTAAGCTATAGCGATGGGCAGTTTAATGACGCGCGCCTGGCAATTAACCTTGCCCAAACTGCTGCTGAACAAGGTGGCGTGTTATTGAATTATGTTAAAGTTTGTGGTTTAGTAAAAAACGCAAGGGGTAAGTTAAACGGGGTAGTGGCTAAAGATTTAGAAACTGGCCAGTCGTATCATTTGAAGACTTCCGTGGTTATCAATGCCACTGGTGTTTTTGCAGACGACATTTTGAAAATGGATGTGCCTGGAGCAAAACCATTGCTGCGGCCAAGTCAGGGTGCACATATTGTAGTCGATAACAGCTTTTTGCAAGGCAATGTAGCCCTGATGATCCCTAAAACCAGTGATGGGCGGGTGTTATTTGCCGTGCCCTGGCATGATAAGGTGCTGTTGGGTACCACAGATACACCGGTTGAACAGCACAATATGGAGCCGAAACCATTAGCTGCAGAAATTGACTTCATTCTTAAAACAGCAGGGCAGTACCTGATTAAGAAACCGGTACATGCTGATATTTTATCTTCTTTTGCAGGTTTACGGCCGTTGGCAGCGCCAGACGACCATCATTCTGCAACCAAGGAGATTTCCAGAAGCCATAAGTTAATGGTGAGTGCTTCAGGGCTGATAACGATAACTGGAGGAAAATGGACCACCTATCGTAAAATGGCAAAAGATACATTGGATAGGGCTATACATGGAAAACAACTGTCACCCGCGGCCTGTGTTACCGAAAAGCTGCGCATACATGGGTCTTTAGGTCCTGCTGAAATTGGCGAATGGGCATTTTATGGTAGCGACGCTGCAAAAATAAGGAGCCTTATTCAATCGTCAACAGATTTAAGGCTCCCCGTTTATCCGGGATTGCCTTTGTTGAGGGGGGAGGTGATTTGGATGATGCGGCAGGAGATGGCGCGAACGGTAGAGGATGTTTTGGCCCGCCGGAGCCGCCTGTTGTTTGTAGATGCCGAAGCTGCGAGAAAACTGGCGCCGGCAGTGGCACAGCTTATCGCAGAAGAATTACATCGGGATGCAGATTGGGTAACAGCACAACTGTTATCTTTTAATTTGCTGGTTCAACAGTATTTGTTCAAATTTGAGAAACAAGAAGTGGAAGGACCGGTACTTCCTTAAACAGTAAAACCAACGATATCGATGAATAAAATAAAAAATAGCCTTTTATTAACACTGGCCTTTTGTGCCGCTATGGGCTTATCGCCATTAACAGCGCAAACTTTACCTTGGGATAGCACCATGCGCCCTCAAAACTTTAAGGCAAAATTGCTGGAGTATCAAGCCAATCCGATTGTGAAAGGTGATTACGTTTTTATGGGTAACAGCATTACGGCAGCAGGTAATTGGTCGCAGTTGCTAAATTTACCTCAGGCAAAGAACCGTGGTATTTCAGGCGACATTACTTTTGGGTTGCTGGAACGTTTGGATGAAGTGATTGCAGGGAAGCCAGCGAAGTTGTTTGTGTTGATTGGCATCAACGATATTTCCAGGAACATTCCTGATTCGGTGATTCTGGCTAATTATAAGAAACTGATTAGCCGGGTAAGAAAAGGATCTTCAAAAACACAGCTCTATTTTTATACCTTATTGCCGGTTAACGCCAGTTTTGAAAGGTTCAAAAATCATTACGGTAAAGACGAACATATTTTATGGCTGAATGAAGAGATTAAAAAGCTAGCCGCAAGGAAAGTAAAGGTAATTGACTTGTATTCTCATTTTACTGATCAGGATAAACGTTTAAAAGCAGAATTGACCAAAGATGGTTTGCATTTAATACCGGAGGGATATAAAGTATGGGCAGAAGTGCTTAAAAATGGAAAATATTTAAGGTAATCTGCCCTTCACTCGTGTCTTAATGTTTTTTTCTTTGTCCGGGTGCGTAATATTTCGCTGAATTCTTTCCCTTTTTCTGGCCGTTATATTTTTTTGCCTGCCCAGGAGGAACTTTACCGCTGCGGCCGGCAGTTTGAGTGTAACAAGAGCTGAAAAGCAAGAGGCCCGAAAGCGCTAGTATAGTGTATAATTTTCTCATGTGTATTTTTATCGGGTAACATGCTAAACTCATGCCAGAAAGCTAATCACAAAAAAAACGGATGCTTTTAAGGGCACCCGTTTTTACATAGTTGGTTGGTTTGGTTTAATTATCGGTCATGAGTTTGTTTAATGATAATTCGTCTGAAGATATAGGCCAGATGTAACCCACTTCGCCTAATGTTTTAGCTGGTGCACTTCCTTTTGCTGGAAGAGGTAACAGCAGTCGGGTAAGGTCCGGACCTCTCAGGCCTTCGCCTAAAAACTCAATCCTACGCTCTGTTAATAGGGCATCTGTGAAAGCAGCAACCGTAGCAGGGGCAATTACCGCTGCGGCATCGGAACGTTGTCTAACCCTGTTGATTAATGCTAAAGCCTGTGCGTCGATCGTGTTGGTGCTGCGCACCCGGGCTTCGGCAAGGTTTAATAACACTTCTGGCCACCTGATGACCGGCACAAAGTCGATATATGGATTTGGGGCGGTAAATTTTGCCATAAACGTTTTTCCCGCTGCGCTTCTAAACAATAAACTCCTTCTTTTATCTGTAGCCGACCAGCTGGTGTTGGCAATAATTCCCGTTGGGTTTAAAGAGTATTCCGTTGTTCCTGGAAGATTTCCTGTAAAATAGAAATACGATGCCAGGGAGTTTTGAGTGCCAGGGTAATCTATAGGACTCGCCGCACTTGACATGGGTAAGGAGAAAATAGACTCGTTGGTGGTATAAGGTGCTTTAAACACATTCGTTACATCGGCTTCTAAAGCATGCGGTACATTTGCAGTGGCCTGAAAAGGGAAAGTCGGGGCTACAATTTTATTAGCTTCAGTAATTACCTCTGCCCATTTGCCCATGCTCAGGTAAACCCTTGTTTTTAGGGCGATAGCTGTGTTTTTATGTGCCCGGGTTGTATTTAATAAAGGTGATGCGTTAGTAGAAGCCAGGTTGGTTTCTGCAAAGTTCAAATCGTCAATAATTTGTGCATACACTTCGGCCACCGTGCTTCTGGCCAGGTCAGAAAACCCTGGCCCGGTGATACCCGTTAACCGAATGGGCAAGCCCGGTTTGTTTCCTTCGCCATCGGCATAAGGAAGGGCGAATAACTGTAGGAGGCTATAGTAGGACAAAGCCCTGATTAAACGCGCTTCTGCAATGTATTTGGTCGTGCGCTGGTCGCCAACCACAGCGCTTCCTTTTGCGGTCATGCCATCAATAAATACGTTGCAGCGATTGATGGTTAAATAACCTTGCGACCACAGGCCTTTGGCCGAAGTAGCACTATTGGCTACGTTCATACTCCACACATCAGATGCAGTAACCAAGTTGCTTGTTTCGTTAATAAAATCTTCGCCACGGAGGTTGCCATACACCAGGTAACGGCCGCCGTATAAAGTCCCTGATTTTAAGGAACCATATAATGACAAGGCCTGACTTTCGATTCTAAATTCGGTGTCGAAGGCATTGTCGGCCGCAACAGCTGTTTCCAACGTTGGATTAAGGTATTCTCTTTTGCAGGCACTGGTAAATAGGAGGGTGGCGCCTAAAGTGATGATATATAAATTTCTTTTATTCATGATGTTTGCTGTTTATGATCAATTAAAAACCTACGCTTAAGCCCATGGTATATGTTCTGGCATTAGGACCAGAGTTCCTGTCTGAACCCTGACCCGAGGCACTTGTTCCATTGGAAGAAACCTCCGGGTCTGAGCCTGGATAATCGGTGATCATGGCCAGGTTTTGTCCTGCAACATATAACCTAAGGTTGTTAAGTTTAACTTTTCCTAAAACTGATTGTGGGATGGTGTAACCCAGGCTAAGGTTTCTTAGTTTAATAAAATCGCCTTTGAACACGTTGATGTCTAGGGGTATGGTGTTTCCGTAAGAAACGTTATCACCGTAAATTGGTCTAGGGAAATCGGTGACGTCTCCAGGGTTCTGCCAGCGGTTTAATACATCGTTAGCATTGTTCCAGTAACGCTGATCGTGTAAGCCGGCATTGGTTCCATAAGAAACATAAAAGCCTAATTGGTAGGTTAACATCACATTCAAATCAAATCCTTTGTAGCGGAAAGTATTATCGAAACCACCATAGATTTTTGGTGCTGTATTTTGGTACATCATGGCATCTGCACTTTGCGTAATGGCCGGCGCTCTAGATCCATCATCAAGGTAAGTCCAGTTAGATCCGCCTGTAGGCACAATGTGCTGGTAAGTTACCGCACGGCCATCCTTGTTGTAGAAAATTCTTCTGCCAGTTTCAGGGTCAACACCACCAGTTTTAACCACATAAAGGTAACCCACTGAATAACCAGGAACGGTTCTGTTGACGTTTTCTCCTGTTGCTGTTGATCCTGTTGGGGTAACGATTTCTGTTAAGCCAGGTGCCAGTTCGGTAACTTCGTTTTTATTGAACGAGATGTTGAAATTGGTGTTCCATGAAAAAGCAGCGCTTTGCACTGGTGTAGCACCAATTGCTAATTCTACACCACGGTTATACATAGAACCTACATTGGCCAATACACTGGTAGGAACACCTGTAGAAGGCGCCTGAGCGACGTTAAGTATCAAGCCATCAATACTGTTTTTGTAATAGGCGACTTCTACCGTAATGCGGTCCTGCAGGATGCCGAAGTTAAAACCTAAGTCCAGTTTTTTGCTGGTTTCCCAGGTCAGTTCACTATTGCCTGCTGCAGAATATAAAGAGCTTGGTACACCGCCATATAAACCGGAGCCAAAAGTTGAGAAGGTTGCGTAATTGCCAATACCAGAGATGTTACCAACTTTACCGTAGCTTCCTCTTAATTTGAAGCTGCTAAAGATGTTGCTGGCATTGGAGTTAATCCAGAAGTTTTCTTTAGTGATTTCCCATCCGGCAGATGCACCCCAGAAAGTTCCTTTTTTCTCACCCAGTGCAGAATATTCATCCTGACGTAAGTTGCCACTTAAGAAATACTTGCCAGCGTAATTATAGTTTAAGCGGCCGAAGAAAGACAGTAGGTAGTTTTCGCCATAAGTTGTACCGGTTGAGTTATTGGTTTGGTAACCTGCCTGAACCACATCGTATGCCGGGTCAGTTAAGCCCCTACGATCGATTCCATAGCCTGTTACGGTGTTCCTTTGTTGTTCCTGGCCTACCAGTAAGTCGAAATGGTGTTCGCTCAGGCTGTAGTTAGCCTGCGCCGTGTTGGTCCAGGTCCAGTTTTTAGATTTTCTGAATATACTGATGGCCTGGCCATTGAATCCCTGACCGGTACCGTGAATGGGGTTGTAAAATTGGTTGTTATCACTATTGATGTAGTCGATGCCGTAAACAGATCTTAGGTTAAGCCATTTTAGGGGTGTCAATTGTACATAGGCATTGGATTGCAGGTGGTCCATCTCATTGTTCTCCCTATCATTTTCCAAAATCTGTGCAAAGTTGTAAAAGCCAACCTGGTTACCACTTACCACATTATTCATAGGGCCTACAAAGGTTGCACCCAGGTTATAAGTGCCATCATTGTTAAAAGGTGATACGTTAGGAGCGTTTACCAGCGCTGTTCTGGCTATACCAGCGGTGCCATAAGCTTCTCCGTTTAAGGAGCCTGAAGAAATGGCGGCTAAGTTTTTCTCATTAGAATAAGATAATTTACCGCCTATGCTGATAAAACTGTTGATTTTGCTATCGATGTTAAAGATGGCATTTAGACGTTGGAAGTCGTTTTTCTGAATAATACCCTCTTGGTTGGTATAGCCTACTCCCAAGTAGTATTTTGTGGCTTCGGTACCTCCGGAAACATTCATGTTATGGTTTTGTGAGAAACCAGTGCGGTAGGCATAATCGTACCAGCGGGTATTGATGGGCTGACCATCAGGGCCGTTGGTTAAGGCAAAGACTGGAAGTTGAGAAACCCCGTTTACAGAGATATTTACACTTCCACTGCGAATGGCATTGGCATTGGCCAAGGCTTCATTTTTATAATCTGTATACTCAAAGGCATTTAACAATTCAGGTAGGCGGTAGGGGCTGGACCAGCCTGCGTAAGTATTGTAAGACACTTTAGGGACCCCGGTTTTACCTTTTTTAGTGGTAACGAAAACCACACCGTTAGCGGCCCTGCTTCCGTAGATGGCGGTAGATGCTGCATCTTTAGCGATATCGATGCTCTCAATATCATTAGGGTTGATGCTGGATAATGCATTCCCTGCTGCTGCGGTTAGTCCCTGATCGCCAGTGGTAGCCACGATACCGTCAATGACAAACAAAGGCTGTGAACTTAAAGAGATGGAGTTGGTACCGCGAATACGGAATACCGGCGGACTGTTTAATACACCGGTGGCATTGCTGACTTGCACACCTGAGGCGCGACCAGCTAAACCAGCTTCTAAACTTTGGATAGGCTTATCGGCAATGGCGGCACCGCTAACAGAGGAAGTGCTTCCTGTAGTTTCGCCTCTTTTCTGAGTGCCATAACCCACAACCACGACGTCATTTAAAGTTTTGGCGTCGTTTTCTAAAATAACGCTCATGCTTCCGGAAGTAATCGTTACGTTTTGGGGAAGGTAGCCAATAGTAGAAACTTCTAAGGTGGTCACGTCTTTTGGTACGCTTAGGGAAAAATTTCCGCTGGCATCAGTCTGAGCACCGCCTTTCGCACCTTTTAATCGGATGGTTGCTCCTGGAATGGGAAGCTTGTCGTCTTTGGCGGTCACTTTTCCAGAAATGGTTCTATCCTGAGCTAACGCGATGTTCGCAAAAAGCGTAAGGATACATAAATTGAGTAGAAGTTTTTTCATAAAATGGTTTAGTTTTAAGTTAATTGAAGTTGTTTGTTGGTTTTTTTAGGGTTATTTTGTTTGTATTATGAGTAATTAAGTAATTTTTAATGAATAAATGATTTTAATTTGTGCTAAATTATAATTTTACTTGAAATATTAGTGTTTTTTTTCAGTATTTTATTTGGGTTTATTAGTTAAAAGCTAGATATTTTTAATGTTTTGATGTGATTTAATAGTTTTTTTGAGATTAATTGCTAAAATATTACGTTGTTTCTATGGATTTTTAGTTGAATAAGCTCAAAAAAGTGGCATATAAATATATTTAACATTTTATTTGCAACACACCTATTTTTATTTACTTTTGCCCCACTACGGGGGATTAGCTCATTTGGCTAGAGCGCTTGCCTGGCAGGCAAGAGGTGACCGGTTCGAATCCGGTATTCTCCACTCCGTAAAAAAGCCTTTCAGAGAAATCTGAAAGGCTTTTTTGTTTTGAAACTATAAGATATAGCAGGTAGGTTCAGGGATAGAAAATTGTAACCTAATTTTATGATAATAGTTTGTCGGGCGTAATTGGGAGTGATCTGATTCTTTTCCCTGTTGCATTAAAAACAGCATTGGCAATTGCAGCGGCGACACCTACGATGCCTACCTCTCCAATACCTTTCACGCCCATTTTATTAGGTATCAAATCTATTTCGTTGATAAATATGGCGTCTAGTTTGCCTACGTCAAGGTTTGAAGGTACGTGGTAATCCGCAAAAGACCTTGTTGCAAAATTTCCATAACGGGGGTCAATAATGGATTCCTCGGTCAAAGCCATTCCGATACCCCAAACTGCGCCGCCAATAATTTGTGACCGCGCCGTTTTAGGGTTTAAGATTTTACCGGCACCTGTAACCGCAAGAAAACGGGTCACTTTAACCATACCAGTAATGTTATTTATCCTCACCTCCGCAAAATTAGCATTGAAGCTATGGCAGGAATACTTTTCCGCCTCTCCTGGAGCAGTGGATTCCGATCGGGTCTCGAAAGAAGCAGTATTTTCTGAGATCATGAGATCGCTAGCTGTTGGGCGAACAAAAAACTGTTTGCCTGACTTTAAAAGCAGCTCATCGGTAATTTTGGTACAAGCATCATTAACTGCATTGGCAAAACTGGCAGCACCAACAGAACCCACCGAGCCTGCAGCAGGAGGGAGGGAAGAATCGCCAATCTTCATAGTGATTTGCGAAACGGGGATCCCCAGTCCATCTGCGGCCGTTTGCGCAAGAATGGTATTTGTTCCGGTACCAAGATCTGAAGCCGCAATTTCTACAGTTGCAAAAACAATCTTATTTTTGAGGCTGAGCTTTATTACTGCAGAACTGTCGCGTTGCCGGGCAGGGTATGTTCCACAAGCTACCCCATAACCAACAAGGTCATCCCCGATTTTATTTGTTCCGGGTTCCGTTTTTCTCTTGTTCCAGCCGAAGGCTTTTGCGCCTTCTTTTAAGCACTGTACTGTGGTTCTTGAACTCCAGGGCTTTCCATTGGAAGGGTCTTTTGTAGGTTCATTTATTATTCTCAGGTCTATGGGGTCCATTCCCAGTTTATGGGCAAGCTCATCCATAGCAGATTCCAAAGCAAAACTTCCTGTTGATTTTCCCGGGCCACGGGTATAGGTTGGCAGGATAATATGCATGGGTACGGAGCGGTAAGAAATCAAAACATTTGGTACCTCGTACATAATCTTCGAACAATCGCCACAAGGTTCAATATATTCATCATCTATTGCCGTGTGCGAAACTGTTTCATGCGCAAGGGTGGTAAGCTTACCGTCTTTGCTTGCGGCTAGCGTTATTTTTTGAACATTCCGTTGACGCAGGCCAACTGAATTGAACATTTGTTGTCGGGTTAGAGCAAGCTTTACAGGTCGGTTAACCATTTTGGCGGCAACCGCTGTAAGTACCAGATTTGCCCATTGACCTCCTTTAGAACCGAAACCACCACCTATATAGGGTGAGATGATTCTAACCTGTTCGGGTTTAAGATTCAATGTAGCTGCTGCGGAATTCTGTGCCCCGTTAATAATCTGTGAGCCATTGTATAGGATGAGGTTATCGCCTTCCCATACGGCAACGGTGGAATGTGGTTCTAATGGGTGGTGGTGTTCAATAGGGGTTTCGTAGTGTTCTTCGATTTTAACATCCGCAGATACCGTTGCTGATTTGCCAGCACCCTTGACGAAATCCTGAAGCGCTGCCCCTTTTGGCATCACAGGATTTTTAGCTTCCTGCTCAAAATCAGTTTTTTCGCTTTTGCTTTGCTCGTATTCAACCTTTATTAGGTGTGCTGCGGTAGTAGCCTGTTCAAAGGTTTCGGCAACGACAAGGCCAATGTGCTGGCCGTGAAAAGTAATTTCTGGATCTTGCAACAAAGCGCCACCCCTTAGCCCCCCTTTGATGTTTAACTTTGGCGCATTTTCATGGGTAATAACAGTTAAAACCCCTGCTGCGTTTTTAGCTTCATCACTATCTATCTTTATGATTTTACCAGAAGCAATAGTACTTTTAAAAAGGACGGCATAGGTCATGTTTTTTGCAGGGTAATCTGTTGCATAAGCTGCTTTTCCTGTTATTTTAAGTATGCCGTCTATACGATCAATACCTTTGCCAATAGTTTTATTTCTATCTTCCATTGTCATGTGATCATTAGCCTTTATGTGCTACTTGGAGTGCACTGGTTATCGTATTGATGCCCATTTCTACTTTAAATTTATTATGCGAAAGCGGTCTTGCGGCATTCATTTCCTCCTCGGCAGCTTTTCTGAAATGCGCCGCTGTTGCCGGTTTGCCCTGCAAATATTGCTCTGCTTTTAAAGCCCTCCAGGGTTTATGAGCCACCCCACCCATCGAAATGTGGGCAGCACCAATCCTGCTGCCTTCCATTTCTAGTCCGGCGGCGACTGAAAC
This sequence comes from Pedobacter sp. CAN_A7, assembly GCF_015752175.1. NCBI lineage: Bacteria > Pseudomonadati > Bacteroidota > Sphingobacteriia > Sphingobacteriales > Sphingobacteriaceae > Pedobacter > Pedobacter sp. CAN_A7. The sequence goes on from NZ_JADOUW010000005.1 coordinate 89,213, forward strand.
CAGCGCAAAAGCATAAGAATTACGATCTCTGACTTTAATATAGGCAGAATGTGAAGCAAAGTTATTTCTCGGGATTTCAATGGAAGTAATCAGTTCGCCATAGGTTAAGGTATTATCCTTTTCCGGATTGTTACCAGGAAGGACATGGAAATCATCAAAATTAATCACCCTTTCGGCTCCATTCAGCTGTAACACCTTTACCGATGCATGTAAAGCGGAAAGGGCAACAGCCATATCTGATGGATAAACGCTTACACATTTATCCGACCAACCAAAAATAGCATGCATCCTATTGAATCCTTCCATGGCTGCACAGCCGCTGCCGGGAAGGCGTTTGTTGCAGGGCATGGAAATATCATAGAAATAACTGCAACGTGTCCTTTGTAATAAATTTCCACCGTTTGTTGCCATATTTCGTATTTGTGCTGATGCACCGGCAAGAATTGCCCGGCTTAATATTGGGTAATCTTTTCTGATTGCTGGATGCTGAGCAGTATCCGTGTTATTTGCAAGTGCGCCCAAGGTGACGCCGGTGGTAGTTTGATTAATAGCTTTTAAATCCAGGCGCCCGATATAAATGATTTCACTTGGGTTATAAACATGCTCTTTCATTAAATCCAGCAGGTTGGTGCCCCCACCGAGGAATGCAGCGCTGTCATTTTTTGCCAGCATTGCAACGGCATCAGAAGGTTGCTTTGCAGTTGAATATTTAAAAGGATTCATAGCGTAGGGTTAAATTAATCGGCATAAAGCCAGTTTTGTTCAATGCTTTTACCAGTTTGTGCTTCCTTAATCGCTGCTACAATATTTGGATAGGCTCCACAACGGCATATATTACCAGACATTCTTTCTGCGATCTCTTCGTCAGATAACATTAGTTTCTGTTGATTATCTCGAATGTCTGTCGTCACAAAACTTGCCTGACCTTCTTTCGCTTCTTTCATTAGCGCTACTGCAGAACAAATCTGTCCGGGTGTGCAAAAGCCACACTGAAAACCATCATGTTTTAAAAATGCATTTTGCATAGGGTTAAGTTCGTTACCCTTTGCAAGTCCTTCAATGGTGATCACCGATTTCCCCTCACAGCTTGCGGCGAGGGTGAGGCAGGAAAGTACCCGGTTACCATCAACAATTACGGTACAGGCTCCGCACTGGCCATGATCACAACCTTTTTTAGAACCCGTTAAACCGATCCGTTCACGCAGGGTGTCCAGCAAAGTCATTCTCGAATCCACAAGAACCTTTCTAGTGCTTGCATTCACCTTAAAGCTTACATTAACCCCGTTTTCAACTGCTTGAGGAATTAAATCTGGAATTTCTTCGATGTCAATTGCCCTTGCAAAGAGCTGCTCAGCACCGATGAGGTGACTAGCCAATAGCCCCGCAGTCGCCAGGCCAATTAGTTTTAGGAAATGCCGTCTGTGGAATCCCGAATGTAGAACCTCTTCCAATTCTTCGGGCATTAAATCGCCGAAAAGCCTTTGCTCTTCAGGTGTTAGGTCCGTTTTGTTTTGTGTCATGGTGCTGAGTTTTGATGATAACAGCTTGCAACCAATAGAAAATGTGATCACTTATATTAAACAACATCGTTAATACAAGGTTTCAATTAATCAATAATGATACAAAACATTAAAAGCCACATCACGCAAAGTATCTTATAGCGGCAGGTTGCCAAATAAAATTACTAAAACTTAACATTATATTAACATTACTTTACGTCCCCCAAAACCCCTTCTTGCTAAACCCCCACTTTTAACAAATTATTGTAAAATTTAATTTTTTCGCCCTTTTTACGGGTGACTAGAGCTGTTTTTCAGCCCCTGCCTGCCTGAAATTTCTTATATTGAGCAAATATGCGCTGAAATGAAGCACATAGGTAATGCGAGATGAAGGAAAGTAATCACGTTAGAAATTTAAAATAGAGGATTGAAAATAAACCATAAACTATACCACCATATCTCCTTTGATTTATGGTTAACCCTGATCAGATCAAATCCTGAATTTAAAGGTAAGAGAAACCTGCTATTCAGAGATTTTTTTGAAATCGATGCATCCATGGAGGAAGTTACCCAGGTGATTAGGTACTATGATGTGTTGTGCAATAAAATGAATGAAAAAACAGGGCTTAACATCAATACGTACGAGATTTATTACTTTATATTGAATAAATTGAATGTTGATATATCAGAAGTTAGCCTTACTCAGTTAGATCAATTTTATAAAGAAACAGAAACGTTATTTTTTGCCTACAAACCCCAATTAATGTACCCGGGTATTGACCGTCTTTTTGAAGAACTGAAATCAGAAAATAAGTCCATGAATATATTAAGTAATACCGGATTTATTAAAGGCAAAACCTTAAGAAAACTGATGACGGAATATGGCTTTGAACAACATTTTGACTTTCAGATTTACTCAGATGAGGTTGGAGTATCCAAACCAAACCTTGAGATATTCAAATTAGTGGATGATCAAGTTAAAAAGAACAGGAATCTAGAACAAAAAGACGTGGTACACGTAGGTGATAATATTATTGCCGATTATAATGGGGCTAAATCCTACGGTTTTGGTGCAATTCTTTTAAATACATAAACGTGAATAGAAGTTATAGCTTACATAAAATTGTAGAAGAGCTGAATAGTCCGTTTAAAATGGACGAGTATAGCTGGTTTAAGTTCGGCGACAAACATTATGCAGAGAAATTTGCAACACAATTGTTCGATGGCTTTATTGCAGAACATGAAGACCTTGTACTATCAGGACAAGATATTGTGATCTTACCAAGTCCGTACCTTTCCATCCCGACGGCTTCAAATTTCCTATGCCATTTTTTTAAAATGAAATTGAACAACTACTTGTTTCAACATCATAAAAAAGCGTGTGCAGAATCTAAAATATATAGAAACCAAACCTATGTAACGGATTATGGTAACCTGGATTTTGAAGAAAGGGTGTTGTTGATCTCAAATGATACCTATTACATCGATAGAAACTTTATTGAAGGCAAGCTGTGCATATTTGTAGATGACATCAAAATCACCGGTAGCCATGAGCATACTGTGAACAAGATATTAGACCAGTACCAGGTAAAGGGAGATTTTATCTTCTTATATTACGCTGAGTTAATTAATAAAGAAATTCATCCCCGGGTGGAGAACTTTTATAACTATTACGCGATTAAAGATGTCGCTGATATTGTAGAGGTGATTAACAGGGCAAGTTTTCAGTTCAATACGCGAATTGTAAAGTATATTTTAAGTTTTAACCAGGAGCAGTTTAATTACGTGCTGGACCACATTCCTGTAGAGAAACGTACTGATTTATTCCACCTGGCGATAAGCAATAATTACCACCAGATTACAGATTATCAAAATAATATAAACACTATTAAAACAGCTTAATTATGGCAATTAATTTACAGAAAGGTCAGCGCGAAAATATCAACGCCCCTAAATTTACCATTGGCTTAGGATGGGATACCAACAGCAGTTCTACAGGAACTCAATTTGACTTGGATGCCTCCATTTTTATCTTAGGTGCAAACCAGAAATTAGTATCAGATAATCATTTGATATTTTATAATAACCTTCAGTCACCTGATGAAGCAGTAATACATACCGGTGATAACTTAACCGGCGACGGTGATGGCGATGATGAGCAAATCAAAATTGACCTGACTAAAATAGATCCATCCGTAAAAGAACTTTGCATTGTGGTAACTATTGACCAGGCTGAAGCACGTAACCAAAACTTTGGTCAGGTGAGAAACTCTTTTGTAAGAATCGTTGATGAAGCCACTAATACTGAATTGGTTAAATATGAATTAGATGAAGACTTTTCTATTGAAACGGCCATAGAATTTGGCAGGTTATACAACAGAGAAGGACAATGGAAATTCGAAGCCATCGGTATGGGAATGAAAGGCGGCTTACAAGATTATTTAAACAAATATCAATCATAACAACATGGCAATCAATCTTCAAAAAGGACAACGTATAAATCTTGAAAAAAGCAACGGCAGTAAACTCCAAAGTATTTGTGTTGGCATAAACTGGGGCGCAATAGAAAAGAAAAACTGGTTAGGTATCGCTAAAAAAGAAGCGGTTGACTTAGATGCTTCCTGTGCGTTATATGACGATAATAAAAATGCGATCGATGTGATCTACTTCGGAAGCCTGACTTCAAAAGATGGTGCTGTAAAACACAGTGGCGATGATAGAACCGGGGATATGGGTGGCGATGACGGACTAGACAATGAAGTGATCACACTTGATTTTCAACGCTTAAATCCTTCAGTTAACCATGTGGCTTTTGTATTAAATAGCTTCCAGGGGCAGGATTTTGCTACAATTCCTTTCGCATCTATCCGCATCTATGAGGGCTCACCTAAACAGGTAAGAGAAGTATTCGCCACATTTGATATTGCTAATGGAAAAGGCTTCGCAGGAAGTGTATCCATGGTGATGGGCGTGTTCTATAAAAGAAATGGTGAATGGAAATTCAATGCGATTGGCGAGCCAACAAAGGATAGAAAATTAGAAGAAACTATTAAAACTGTAACTAGTCAGTACTTATAGCATGAGAAGATTACCAGTATACTTATTGTTAGATACTTCTGGATCCATGTCTGGAGAGCCGATTGAAGCCGTGAAAAATGGTGTTCAAATTATGATCAGCTCTTTGCGTCAAAATCCACAAGCTATAGAAACCGCTTTTTTAAGTGTCATTACTTTTGATAGCTCGGCGCAGCAAATTATTCCATTAACTGATTTGGCTTCTTTCCAAATGGTCGACATCAGAGCTACCGGGGTTACAGCCTTAGGCGAGGCCTTGAAATTGGTAAGTAGCAAAATTGATTCTGAAGTTGCAAAAACAACAACTGAGCAAAAAGGCGACTGGAAACCTTTGGTATTCATCATGACAGATGGTATACCTACAGACGACTGGCAAAGTGGTTTAAACGAATTCAAACAAAGAAAAGTGGCCTTTACTGTTGCCTGTGCTGCAGGTAGTGGTGCAGATACCAATATCCTTAAACAGATTACCGAAAATGTAGTGAGCTTAGATACAGCAGATAGTGCAAGTATCGGTAAGTTCTTCCAATGGGTGACAGCCTCTATCGGCGTAACTTCTACAAAAGTGGAAGATTCTGGGAAAGAGGTGACTGGCCTGAATGAATTGCCGCCACCGCCTTCTGAGTTGAATATCGTTGTTTAAGATACTACCAGTAGGTATTCAATTTAATCCAATGCTATTGAGAGATCTAAAAATAAAATGAGAAGATTACCTGTATATTTTTTATTAGACACCTCCGGGTCCATGTTTGGCGAACCCATCCAGGCGTTGAACAATGCTTTAAGTGGAATGATCAATACCCTTCGATCAGATCCACAGGCATTAGATTCGCTGTGGATTAGTATCATCACTTATGACCGGGCAGTGACCGAAATTGTTCCCTTAACGGAGTTAGTGAGCTTTCAACTGCCCGAAATTACTTGTCCTCAAAGTGGGCCCACCAACACAGGTGCTGGTTTAGACTTCGTTATCCAAAAGGTAAAGGTGGACCTCATCAAAGGTTCAGCTACTGAAAAGGGCGACTGGAAGCCTTTACTTTTTGTTTTTACCGATGGTAAACCTTCTGATATTCAATTGTACAGAGAAAAGATACCTGAAATTAAAGCATTGAACTTTGGCGCTGTGGTGGGGTGTGCTGCAGGGCAGATGGCTGATGATGCCATTCTGAAAGAATTAACCGACAATGTTGTTCATCTGGATTCAGCAGATAGCTCCACACTAAAACAGTTTTTTAAGTGGGTATCAGACACCATTGAACAAGGAAATAAAAGCCAGGGAACTGGTGAAACAATGACCTTGCCTCCACCACCAAGTGAAATTACCGTTATCATATGATCAAATTAATCCCAATACTGTTCAGCTTTCTCATTGTAGGCTTGTTTTTATATTCGAAATTACTTCCTTACCAGGATAAGTTAAGTCCTGGTTATAAAAAGGTTTTTAATGTGTTTCATAAAATTTTCTCGCCTATTTTTGGCTTTTTGAAGAAACGCATGCAACCTGTTCAAGTAGGCACAGGTATTTTCGTCGACATGAGTCAAATCTTTATCCTGGTTATTTTTCTGGCGCTTGTAAACTCCTTCTAAATGCGTAGACTTCCTATTTACTTTTTAATTGATGTTTCTGAATCGATGGTGGGCGAGCCTATCCAGCAGGTGGAAGAAGGCATGGCAGCCATTGTGTCTGCGCTAAAGTCTGATCCTCATGCCTTGGAAACAGTGTACGTATCGGTCCTGGTATTTGCCGGTCAGGCAAAAACATTGGTGCCCTTGCAAGAAATCGTGTCCTTCTATCCCCCTAAATTTCCCATTGGTAGCGGAACCTCGTTAAGCAAAGGACTTAGCCATTTGATGGCCGAGTTAAAAGCAAATGTGGTGAAGACTACCTATGAGGTAAAGGGAGATTGGAAGCCGATCGTGTTTTTGTTTACTGATGGGGTACCAACAGACGATTGTCAAAAGTCAATAAGCGAATGGAAGCAGAACTGGCAAAAGGCCGCTAATTTAATAGCAGTTTCTTTTGGTGAGGAAACCGATATTAAGGTGTTAAGTGATTTGACAGATCAGGTGTTAAACTTCAAAAACACCAATCCGCAAGCTTATAAGGAGTTTTTTAAATGGGTAACGGATTCTATTAAAACGAGTAGCATCAGTGTAGAGAAAAGTTCGGCAGGTTTTGAATTAGCTAAAATATCTGGACAAACCTTGTCTAAAATTGACCTGACTAAACCTGCTCCTGTACAGCAAAAGGTTGATGATAACTTTGTGGTGCTTAATGGAAAATGCCAAAATACTAAGCGTCCCTATTTACTTAAATATAAGAAGTCAATTTCCCCGTCTTCTTTCAAAGAGATGCCTTTAACTACCCGGAGTTATGAATTAGTTGGCGCCTATCAGGTAGACCAGAGTTATTTTGAACTGGCTGATCAAAGTAAAATCGACCAGCGTGTAAACACCCAGGAGTTGATTGGCGTTCCGCCTTGTCCTTGTTGTGGCAACCACATCGCGTTTGCCGTTTGCAGCTGCACTAAAATACATTGTATAGGGCAGGAGAAGGTAAGCAAGTGTGCCTGGTGTGGCACAGAAGGAACTTATGGGCAAGGAAAAGCTGGCATTGACGTAAACCGAACGCAGGGCTAATGATAGAGGAGATGAAAAAATTCATGGAGGCTTTATTAGCCTCTAAAAAAATTGACATTCCAATCAAGAAAAGACCATTGCTTAATGATTTTGTTGCCAACGAAATGAACATTAACCTGGTGCGGGTAATACATGAAAACCAACAAAAACTTATGGCCAACTGGAAGTTAAAAACTCGTATTGATGATATTCTTTCACAGGTAGTTTATGTGCCAAATGGGACAGTAAATAAAGACTATCGTGCCCCTGTAGATTTTATAAAATTAGGCTGGAACGATATTGTCTATTCTGAAATAAATGGTTTAGAAGATTCTGGTTTAACTTACGACAGCAGTGAGGAACTAATTACCGGAACTCCAAAAGTGAGTGGCGATCTTAAAATTAAATTATTATTCAGGATTGAAGGCGAAGCCGAAGATTCGACCCTTAATGAAAAAGAAATTGTCATTATTATCAACCCTGATCCAAAGTCCTTATGGAAACATATAGACAGCGATGTTAACGATCCTTATTGGAAAGCAGATGATACCCATGTGGCAGGTGACTTTTTAGACAAAAAAATCGTCATTTCTTCCAAACGGGGCAGAAGCCATGCTAATGTGGGCTCTTTCAGAGATGACGACTTTGCTTTTAAAAACCTGGAAAGTACAGGCTGGAGTATACTCGCCGTTTCTGATGGCGCAGGGTCCGCTGCCTTGTCGAGAAAAGGTTCTCAATTGGCATGTGACTTCGTGCTGAAGTACTTCGAAGAACACTTTACCCCAGAACACTTGAAAGATTTTGATGAAGTATTGTGGAGTCACCATAACAAAACAGATGTTGATTCTTCTAAGAAAATCAGTCGTTTTGTGTATGACAACCTGTCGAAAGCGGCACACTCCGTACACAAGCAATTGGCGGCTTTTGCATTGAGTGTTGAAGCTCCATTAAAAGATTTCCATTCTACCTTAATTTTTGCTGCGGTTAAAAAATATGAGTTTGGATATGCTATTTTGTCCTTCGGCGTGGGTGATTGTCCCATTGGCTTGTTGAACAAAGATTTAACTGAAATTAAGTTAATGAATTGGCTAGATGTTGGCGAGTTTGGTGGCGGTACCCGTTTCATTACCATGCCCGAAATATTTCAAAGTGATAAGTTATCCACACGTTTTGGTTTCAAACTGATCGAAGATTTCTCTTATTTGATGCTGATGACCGATGGTATTTACGATCCTAAGTTTGTGGTAGAAGCTAACTTAGAAAAAATTGAATGCTGGAAAGCCTTTTTAGAGGATTTAAAAGGGCAAAATGAGGATGGCATAAGTGTAGACCTCAGCCACAGTAATGATGCCGTTGCAGAACAACTTTCCAGCTGGATGAATTTCTGGAACCCCGGAAATCATGACGACAGGACGCTGGCCATAATTTATTAATCCATGAAGACAATTACCGTAAAATCCGTTAACGATCCTTCAAAATCCTATCAATTTGTTGATAGTAGTGAGCCGATGCGTGGGGGTGTCAAAGACGTATTCTTTAGTCCTGATCGTAAATACGTAGTCGCTATCTTCAGAGATAAATTAGATTTTAATCAGAAAGAAAGACTAAAAAAAATCACCAGTTATTATTTACCTCAAATTGAAACTAAGGAAGCTGGCGACTATTATTTAAACGAGGTTTACCGCTGGCCTACTGATGTGATAGACCATAATGGTTTAACCGGCGTCATTGTACCCATCTACAATGGGAAATTCTTCTTTAAAAAAGGTTACGAAACCAGTGACCTGATTAGGGGCAAAGAGAAAAATGGGAAATGGTTTGCCGGTGCTAAATTTAGAAATAAAAAATTCCCGTTAAGTCTGGCCAGTTCAGAGTTAGGCGATTGGCTTAGCTATTTTCAAATCTTAGTGAACTTAACGCGTGGCGTTAAAAAAATGCATGCCATGGGGCTTGCCCATTCAGATTTATCTTATAATAATGTATTGGTAGATCCGGTAGAGAAATCTGCATGTATTATCGATTTGGATGGTTTGGTGGTGCCTGGTTTATTTCCCGCAGAAGTTATTGGTACGGCAGAGTTTATTGCCCCTGAAGTGCTCTCCACAAAACACTTAAGTAAAACAGATCCTAACCGGAAATTACCGAGCAGGCTAACTGATTTACATGCATTACCTGTGCTGATTTATATGTTTTTATTGCATAGACATCCGCTTAAGGGAGGCAAGGTGCACGACCTGGATACTGAAAAGGATGATTTATTATCCATGGGTGAAAAAGCCATGTTTATCGAACACCCAACAAATCCAGCCAATCGGCCAAAGCTTAACCAGGTTTCTAAATGGGATCTTCCATGGGCAGACATTTCTCTACTGCCTTATACCATTACCGGACCTTACCTGAAAGCACTTTTTGATAAAGTGTTTATTGACGGGCTGCACCAGCCTATGCAAAGACCTACCGCAGAGGAATGGGAAATAGCCTTGTTAAAAACCACGGACCTCATGCAAAAGTGTTTTAATCCGGCTTGTGAGCAAAAGTGGTATGTATTCGATAATAGCCATACCCCTAAATGTCCTTTCTGCGGCACAAAACACCAGGGTACCTTGCCGGTTTTAGATCTTTACTACCAATTTAAAGAATCGGTATGGAAACCAGAAAACCATAGGTTAATGGTTTATAAAGACCAGTATTTATTCCAATGGCATGTGAACCGAAATGTGACCAGAAATGAGAAATTAAGTGCTGCACAAAAAATTCCTGTGGGTTATTTTACGTTTCATCAAAACAAATGGGTGTTGATAAATCAGAAATTAACATCTTTGAAAGATTTAACGGAAGGGAAGGAAATTCCTACGGGGGCCATGGTCGAATTAACAGATGGAAAAAGACTACTCCTTTCAAAAGAAGATGGCGGTAGGGTAGTGGTCATCACCATGGCAAATAAATAGTATACACACGTTTAAACTGATAAAAATAATGCAAACAAGTATTTTAGATTTACATCCCGGGTTAGTTTGGGGTTTTGTTATCGTCGTGGTAATCATGTTATTACTCGATCTGGGCGTTTTCAATAAGAAAAGTCATGAAGTTACCTCCAAAGAAGCTACCATATGGTCAGTGGTCTGGATTTCATTATCCATGTTATTCTCTTTGGTGGTCTACTATGTATTTAATAATGATGCAGGCGGTCATGATGTGGCCATTGAAAAACTAACACAGTACCAGGCAGCCTACTGGATAGAAAAGGCCCTGTCTGTAGATAATTTATTTGTATTTATCCTGGTCTTCGGTTATTTCAAAGTACCTAAATATTTACACCATAAAGTGTTATTCTGGGGAATTATAGGTGCCCTTGTCTTCCGTGCAATTTTCATTTTTGCAGGTGTTGGTATCATTAACATTACCTTTTTGCCAGAGATGGAAATTTTCGGAAAGTCTGTGCAGATAAACGCAGTACTTGCCTTATTTGGAATCTTCCTGATCTATGCAGGTATAAAATCATGGGGTGGTGGTAATGAGGATGAAAACGAAGATTATAGCAGCTCGACTGGTGCTAAAATGGTGAAGAGTTTTTATAAAGTGAGCGACAACTATGATGGAGATAAATTTTTCACCGTTAAAAATGGTGTAAAAATGGCTACGCCTTTATTAGTGGTGGTTGCTGTAATTGAGTTTACAGATATTCTATTCGCCGTAGATTCAATCCCAGCTATTTTTGCTATTTCGAATGATCCATTCATTTTATATACCTCGAATATTTTCGCAATCTTAGGCTTAAGATCTCTTTATTTCTTGCTGGCCAATTTCATCTATATGTTCAGTAAACTGTCTTATGGATTATCCATCATCCTTACGTTTATTGGTATTAAGATGCTTATCGCACCTTGGTTACATATTTCATCACCGGTTTCATTAGCTATCGTGGCAGGGGTGTTAATTGTATCTGTAATCGTTTCGCTGATCTTTAAAGACGAACCACCTGCAGAGAAGGTCTAATTAATTTGCTTATAGCTAGTTAAGTGTTTTAACTGGCTATAAGCAAATTTTATATTACTATCGAACAGCCTGATTGGCTGTTTTTTTTTGCTCTTTTATGGCGTTTATTGCATTTATATGCAGTTTTTTACTGCGCGGATCGTATATTTGAGCCGTTAGCCTTAACAAAAGTAAGGGGGGATACCAGAGTGGCCAAATGGGACAGACTGTAACTCTGTTGTCGCGAGACTTCGAAGGTTCGAATCCTTCTCCCCCCACACTCAAAAGCAACTGCTTTTTATTGCAGCTAAGTCACTACAACACTCCCTTGATTTTTCCTTAGCCCGCTAACTTCATGTTATTGCAGCAAAGCGATTTGAGGTCTTTAAACATCAGTTTTTAACTTGTCGCTTACTGGTGTAGCGGGTATCAAGTTTTCTGCACGCAATTGCTCAAATAAATCATAAAAGCTTTCCTCGGTATTTTGAAACACGGTGAAGCCTAATTTCCGGCTTTTAGCCATGTCCGTCATCACCTCAATGGGCCTTCCAAGATCCAGGTCGGTATGCCAGGCTGTTGCCATGCGACTTAAATCCTGTTCCTTTAATTGATGTTTTTCTGCTATTTGACGCCAAAGATCAGTATCGTTTGCCATTTCCTTTTCCAGAGGTTGAATGCTTCCATGATAACCAACTGCTTCTACACCAAAATAATTGGCTAAACGATTCCATAACCAGCTCCAACGAAAAATATCACCATTAACTACGTTAAATGCCTCATTGCGTGCAGCATCTGTAGTAGAAGCCCAGATTAATTGTTTCGCTAATACCCTGGCATCGGTAACATCCGATATTCCATTCCATTGTGCTGCTGATCCAGGCCAAACAAACGGTCGCCCTGTTTCCTGACAAATCGTGGCATAAACTGCCAGCGTGGTGCCCATATTCATGGCATTGCCAACGGCTTTTCCAATGACAGTATGTGGCCTGTGGATGCTCCAGCTGAAGCCATCACGATCAGCTGCGGCATAAACCTCATCTTCCTGTGCATAATAAAAGTTCTCTACATCTAACCTTGGGTGCTCTTCTCTAACGGGGGTGTCTGGTAAAAAACCATCTTTGGCATAGGCCTCAAAGGGACCTAAATAATGTTTTAACCCGGTTACCAAGGCTACATGTTCAACCGATTGATGCGAGGACAATACTTCTAAAAGGTTGCGGACCATCAGGCTATTTACCCTAATGTTTTCGGCTTCCGTATCGTTGCGCAACCAGGTGGTAAAGTATACATGGGTAGGCCTGATGTCTGCTAATGCGGTTTGAAGACTATTTTTATCTAAAAGGTCTGCAGCTATTGGTTTAAGATCTTTGTTTTCTGTATTGGGATTGCGGGCTAAACCGTAAGTGTTCCATCCCTCTTTAATTAGCTGCTCGGCAAGGTTGCTGCCCGCCAGGCCGCTTGAGCCTACTACTAATGCTGTTCTTTCCATCATATCTTTTTTTCTTATCAAGTAACCAGCGCCGTGGCCTACTTGTTTTGCTGCAAAATTACCTATTCCTTGTCAGGCGGCCTATGGTTATGGTGCACTACGAAGTTTTATGTGATGGCAATGACCTATTGCATGAGGGCAAACTGCGTAGTACGATGGTTAGGTTTTGTTAGCTACTGAAGGGAACCTCTGGCAAGGTACAGTTAAGCCAATAGTAGGCAATCCTCACCAATCAATTCAAAGAAAAACCCCGGTTAGTACCTTAAATTAATCTTGGTTTAGTAATTTAGCAATATTAGTTCAAAGTTTTACCTGTTCATTTTATTACATGAAACGATCTGCAATTCTTTATTTTTTCCTGGTATTATGTTGTTTCGGTTGCGGCCTGGGCGACCGTGAAAAAGAGCTTAAAATAAAAGAAGATGCGGTAAGCAAAAAACAACAGGAACTGATTTTATGGGAACAGCGCCTTACCATTAAAGAGAAGGATCTTGATGCCCGTAAGCAGTTACTCGATAGCAATAAAATTATTGATACCGTCATGGTATACGACAAAAATCTGCCAGGTAAGTGGTTGGTTAAAATGGTATGTACAGAAACCAGTTGTGACGGATCTGCTATTGGCGATACAAAAACCGAACAGTGGGAGGTAACCTCTACCAATAATAATGTGGTGGCCAAAGCGTATACAGGTAAACAATTGAGCCGTATTTACAATGGGGTGTATAAGCAAAACGGACTATTGTTAACCGACCAACTGTCTACCACCGAAAGTTTGATTCGCATTAACTTACGCCCAACGGCAAATGATGTGCTGGAAGGCACCAGAGAGATTATTCAGGAGAATTGTAAAATTGTTTATTCATTGGTTGCTAAAAGAATACCATAAAGGTTATGTATACAAGTATGGTTTTATTATCTGCCCTGGAATTCTCACTACCTTTAAAAAATCCGGTGATTATCTTTTCGCTGGTCCTTTTTATTATCCTCTTTGCCCCAATTCTATTCAATAAAATTAAAGTCCCCCATATTATCGGATTAATCATCGCCGGTGTCATTATTGGCCCCTATGGTTTAAACCTGTTACGACGCGACGCCAGTATGGTGTTGTTTGGTACGGTAGGGCTCTTATACATCATGTTTCTTGCTGGATTAGAAATTGACCTGGCCGAGTTTAAGAAAAACAGGAACAAGATCCTGGTGTTTGGTTTAATCACGTTTATATTGCCCCTGGTTTTCGGTACACTGGCCAGTTATTACATATTAGGTTATGGATTTCTGGCATCGCTACTTTTAGCCAGCATGTTTTCCACACATACCCTGGTATCATACCCTATTGCCAGTAAATATGGGGTGTCGCGTAGCCGTGCGGTTTCGCTAACCGTAGGCGGTACCATGATTACCGATATCCTTGCCTTATTAATCTTAGCCGGTATTGCGGGTATGACTAAAGAAGAGGTTACCGCAGGCTTCTGGATACAATTAGGCTTATCATCAGTAGTATTTGTGTTGACCGTTCTTTTTGTGTTTCCTATTATCATCCGCTGGTTTTTTAAACATTTTGAAGACAGTGTATCACAATATATTTTTGTACTGGCCATGGTTTTTCTGGCCTCGTTCCTTGCCGAGGCAGCAGGTATCGAAGCCATTATTGGTGCCTTTTTCTCTGGATTGGTGCTCAACAAGTTTGTGCCGAATTCTTCGGCTTTAATGAACCGGATTGATTTTGTTGGGAACGCTATTTTTATCCCATTTTTCCTGATTGGTGTGGGGATGCTGGTGGATATCAGTGTGCTGGTTAAAGGTTGGGGTGCCTTGAAAGTTGCGGGTGTAATTATCAGTGTGGCCCTGGCTACAAAATATGCTGCGGCCTACATTACACAAAAGCTGCTGCGTTTATCGCCTGCCGAAGGAAAGATGATTTTCGGGTTAAGTGCATCGCATGCCGCGGCTACCTTAGCCATTATTTTAGTGGGTTATAACATTATCATTGGTGAAACGCCCGCAGGGGAGCCCATCAGGTTGTTAAATGAGGACGTGTTAAACGGAACAATTTTATTGATCCTGGTGAGTTGTGGCGTGGGGTCTTTTGTGGTGGAACAAGCCTCACAAACCCTGGCTTTGCAGGAAGAAGAAGCCAGTGGTCAGGCACAAACGCAGGAATCGGAAGACAAAATCATGGTTTCATTAGCCTATCCGGATATGATTACGGAGCTTATTGATTTCGGGATCAGGTTAAGGCCACAAAAAAGTAACATCCCGATCTACGGACTGAATATCATTGATGATGAAAACACTATCAATAAAACGTCTAATGGCAGCAAAAAAATCCTTGAAAAGGCGGTTTCTTATGGTGCGGCATCCGATAATACCATTATACCTTTAACGAGGTATGATTCCAGCATCAGCAACGGAATTGTGTATACCATTAAAGAACATCACATTAGTGATGTGGTGATCGGGATGCATAAAAATGCAGATCAGCACACTTTCCTGGGGCAGAAGGCGGAGAATATTATTAAACGTGTTCACGAAACCATTTATATCTACAAACCGGCACAGCCTTTCAATACCTTAAAAAGGATGGTGATTGCGGTTCCGCCGCTTGCAGAAACAGAACCTGGATTCCTGCACTGGTTACACAAGTTAGTGGTGATGGCCAAAGAATCGGGCATGGCGGTGAGCTTTTATGCCAATGCCGACACGCTTGAAGTGATTAAGGATGTATTGGAGCGCAGTTCGGCTTTCATTTCGTCGTCTTCACACTTATTCAGCAATTGGGATGACTTCCTGATCTTTAAAAGTGAGCTTAAAGTGAACGATATTCTCATTATTATTTCGTCTAGAAAAGGCCACGATTCTTATCAGCCACAATCACAAAAATTGCCTTACTACCTGTCTAACTATTTCGGGAAGTACAGTTTTATTATTTTGTACCCTAAACAACTGGAACTGGGTATTAACATGGGGAATATAGAACAAACAGATAGTGCTTTAATCGAAAGCATCAGCGAGCAGATTGGTGCCATTGGAAAAGCAGGTGACTTTCTGAAAAAGGTGTTTCAACCGACGAAGAAGTAAACAGGTTTCTTAAACAAATGCTTTTCAGGGATGTTTATACATTAAAGTATCCACATTCCTATGTCAGATCAAACCAAGAAAACCGTTATAGTTACCGGTGCCAGCTCTGGCATCGGCCAGGGAATCGCCATCGCCTTTGGTAAACAGGGCGCTAATGTTGTT
This sequence comes from Pedobacter sp. CAN_A7, assembly GCF_015752175.1. Classification (NCBI taxonomy): domain Bacteria; kingdom Pseudomonadati; phylum Bacteroidota; class Sphingobacteriia; order Sphingobacteriales; family Sphingobacteriaceae; genus Pedobacter; species Pedobacter sp. CAN_A7. Next base: position 105,113 of record NZ_JADOUW010000005.1, read on the forward strand.
GTCAATTATTATGGCGACGAAAAAGGTGCTCAATTCACTTTAGATGAAATTATTAAAGCCGGCGGCCAGGGTTTTATCCACCAGGCCGATGTGAGCAAAGAGCAGGAAGTAATTGGTCTTTTTGAAAAGACAAAGGAAAAATATCAAGACCTGGACGTGTTAATTAACAATGCCGGTATACAAAAAGATAGTGCCTTTGCGCATATGTCGCTCGACGAATGGAATAAGGTGATCAGTACCAATTTGACAGGTCAGTTTTTATGTGCCAGAGAGGCCATTAAACAATTTGAACACAAAACTACAGTGCAGGCACATGAAGTGGCTAAAGGCAGCATCATCTTTATCAGCTCCGTTCACGATTTAATTCCCTGGGCCGGGCATGTGAATTATGCCTCTTCAAAAGGAGGGGTATTGATGTTAATGAAGTCTCTTGCATTAGAGGTTGCCCCTAAAAAAATCCGCGTCAATGCGATCTCCCCGGGTGCCATAGCCACCGATATTAATGAGGAGGTATGGAGCGATGAGGAAAAGAGAAAAGAACTGATCAAATTAATTCCCTACCAACGTATTGGTGAGCCTGAAGATGTTGCCAAAGTGGCCGTATGGCTGGCTCATGAAGATAGCGACTACATTACCGGAACCACCATCTATGTAGACGGTGGTATGACCTTATATCCCGGCTTTGTAGACAATGGATAGTGCGATCAGGCTATATTTTTTTCATGTTCTATAGAGATTACACCGTCACCCTCAATGAGGAAACAGATTAATCCGATCAATACGAAAGATGATAACCAGATTTCTGCATATGGCCTAAATATATCCTCCCGGGTGTTAACAAAGAACACTGCAAAAAAGAGGATGGGGATGTTGAGCAGGCAGGAGGTTCTGGTTCTTGAGCCAATAGCGATTAGCAAACCTCCAATAATATGAATGACGATGACCAGGTGTGCTGCCAGGCTAATGGAAGCAGCACCAATCAGGTTGGTTTTGTTCATTAGGCTTGTAAAGGCATCCAGGTTGGTCATAAAAGCAATGCCTTTCCAGATAAGAATTAAGCCCAATAACATTCTGAAATAGTCGAGCCATTGTGGGTGATGATTGTCTCCCCAGTTGCGGATTTTCGTAAGTAGGTTCATAACAAGATATTTTGGTTATTATAAGTTACACAACCTTCTTGTATATTCCAAATGATTAGTGGGTTATCTGGTTTTATATATTGTGTAAACTATTAGCAGATTATACATTTTTTATACGAAATACATCACTATAATCAATATAGCCTTGGCGTGTAAAATTTCATTGGTAATTTCAAATTCCAAACCCATGAATATGAAGGTTATTTTTTATACTGCAAACTGCTTTATGGACACTTCCATAGAAGTCATCAATATTTTAAAGCAGGTTGTAGAATTACATGTGATCATTGAAGTCAGACAAGCGACTAAAAGTCAAACGATTATTGATGTGACGAATTTTCCAGAAGGCCAGGACATTGTACCTGTGGAAAAGATGTTGAATTCGACAAATTACGCAAAGCTTAAACCTTATTTAGACGGCACTGCAAGTGCAAATTTTGTGGCCTATGCCCGCCCAGGCATTGCAGGTCAGCTGAAAACCGCTAAAGCACTTCACCGGCATATCAAATCCATCAACGCAGATACCCTTCACCTGGAAGCGTTATTAGTGAGGTCGCTGTCCCTTTTACCTATCTTGTTTTCTTTCAAAAAAATATACCTCACCATACACGATCCACTGCCGCATATGGGTGAAAAGGACTTTAAGATTGACCTCACCAGGTTTATTTATTTTCATCTGCCTAAGCTAAAAGGTTTTTTCTTCTATTCAGAGTATGCAAGGAAACAGTTTCAGCAGCATTATAAAATTAAAAACAAACCTTGCTGGGTAATCAAAATGTACCCATTGTCGTACTATAAGAAACTAGCTGTTAATAGAAATATTGATAAGCGAAGTTTATTGTTTTTTGGCCGCTTATCGGCCTATAAAGGGGTAGAAGTTTTGTTAAACTCCATATCTAACGTATTTGAAAAATTCCCACTTACCCACCTGGTCATTGCCGGACGCAGTATCAATAATTATAAAATACCACAGGACGTTTTAAACAAGTTTCCTGATAAAATAACGGTGCTAAACCGCCATATTTCTAATGAAGAACTGGTCAAGTTAATTGGGGAGGCCAAGTTTGTCATTTGCCCTTACATCGAAGCTACACAAAGTGGTGTGCTGATGACCAGCTTTGCGCTGAATACACCTGTCCTGGCTAGTGCTGTGGGTTCTTTTGAAGAATATATTGTAGATAACCAAAACGGCTGCCTGGTTGCCCCAAATGACAGTGATTTACTGGCTGAAAAGACCATGGTGCTGCTGGAAAATGACTTTTATAAAAGCTTGTCCATGAACTTAAAGATGCACCAGCACCGTAACCCCTGGGATTTAAATCAGCCTATCTATCTTCATGCTTATCAAACCAATTGATGATAAGCTGTACAGCATTAATTCAGGCTTTTCTCTATTTTTAATTGTAAAAACTGTAAAATTGCATCATATTTTAAGTTACAGTTGAAACAACGATGAGTATTTCTGAAATTTTACTTGCATTATCCCTCCTGGGAATGATCTATCTATACGCTCGTAAAAACCGAAAAGTAAGTAGTGAAAAACCTGCAAAAACTGATCTTTCTGCACAAACATTGCGCATTAGCCCTGAAAAAATAATTGCCGCAAAGTTGTTAACAGCCGAACAACAGGCCGCCTTAAAACCACAGGAAGTGCTAGCCATTCTAAAAAAAGGTAATGAAGATTTTGTGAATGGCGACCTGACCGTCAGAAAAAATGCAGAGCGAGTATTACAGGCTTCAAGCGGACAGTTTCCACTTGCGGTGGTGTTATCTTGTCTGGATTCCAGGGTCCCTGTAGAAGACGTATTCCAAAGAGGTGTTGGCGATATATTCGTTGTACGTGTTGCAGGAAATATTGTTAATGAAGATATTTTGGGTAGCCTGGAATATGCTTGTAAAGTATCAGGATCAAAAGTGATCGTGGTATTAGGTCACGAAAATTGTGGCGCCATTTTTTCTACAGTAGCCAAAGTAACTTTGGGAAACATCACCCCACTATTGGCGAAAATACAACCAGCGGTTGAGGCCTCTGCCAGTTTTCCAGGTATTCAAAACGTTACCAATCCGGCTTACCTGCATCACGTATGTGCTGAGAATGTGAAAAACTCTGTGCAGAATATCAGGTCAAAGAGCCAGATATTAAATGATATGGAAGCAGCCGAAGAAATCATCATCGTATCTGGAATTTATGATATGGAGACTGGAAAAGTTAACTTTATGTAACATAAATACTAGATTTGGGCATTATGGCAAAATTGTTGCTATTATCCGTGTTTAAACGCACGCTATACAAACTATTATGGTAAAAAGAATACATGTTCTTGAAGACGATACTGATATCAGGTATATCATAGAATTTCTGCTTAAAGATGAAGGTTACGAACTTCAGTTATCTTCTTCGTTTTCAGAGCTTAAAGAAAAATTAACGGATTCTGTTCCAGATCTGTTTATACTTGATGTAATGCTTCCTGACGGTGATGGTGCTGAAATCTGTTCTGATTTGAAGAATGATCTGTTTACTAAACATATCCCGATCATTGTGATGTCAGCAAATGACCAGAACAAAGATAAAAGCATTGAAGCCGGTGCCGACGATTACATCAAAAAGCCTTTTGATATTGATTACATTGTCACTAGAATCGATAAATTAATTGGTAAAACGGTAAAATAATTAATTTACTATATTTGAATTCTCAATATATAAATTAATATGCCAGATCAGAAAGAGGAAATATTTAACGGTATTGCACAACGACTTAAGATAGAAGGTTTTAATGTTGTTAATGTTGACGATACCCGCCCATGGGGTGGTTTTTTTGTCATCGATGAGCAGCAAGCCCAACAGTTTGCTAATGTTTATTTCGACGGATTAAATGTTGATGAACTTAAAATTAGTGGAAAATTAAGTCCTAAAATTCTTGTTGTTGCACCAGAAAAACGTTTATCATGGCAGTATCATCACCGCAGAGCCGAAATATGGCAGGTAGTGAGTGGAACTGTTGGCGTGGTCACCAGCAATACAGATGAAGAAGGTAGTTTACAGAAACTTCCCCCTAATACGCGTATCAAGTTGGAAAAGGGCGAAAGACACCGTTTAATCGGCCTAGAAGATTGGGGCATTGTTTCAGAAATCTGGCAACATACCGACCCCGAAAACCCATCCGATGAATCGGATATTGTAAGGGTACAAGACGATTTTGGGAGATAAACAACACAAAATATAATTAAACGCCCGCATCAATTTTTGATACGGGCGTTTTTTTTACCAAAAAACCATACCAAAAACGAGTCAGATTCGTTTAATAAAGCAACTACCCTATATGACTATTTTATTATTTTTTTTACTACACTGGTTTCTATCCCTTTTCTCCCAAACGTTTTTTCTCCATCGTTACGCTTCGCATAAGATGTTTAAGATGAATCCTTTCTGGGAAAAGTTCTTTTATACCATCACCTTTATCGCACAGGGATCATCCTTCCTGAATCCGCGAGCATATGCTATCATGCACAGAATGCACCATGCTTACAGCGACACGCCTAAAGATCCGCATTCGCCACATTTTATTAAAGATGTTTGGGGTTTGATGATACAAACAAAAAACATATACCTGGATCACCTGAAGTTTAAAACTGAACCTGAAGAGCAGTTCCGTGGTCATTACCCAACCTGGGCATTTATAGATAGAATTGGTGATGCCTGGCCAACAAGAGTAGCCTTTATCCTTTTCTATATTGGATTTTATGTTGCTTTTGCTACACAATGGTGGATGTTCTTCTTATTGCCCATTCACTTTTTAATGGGGCCCATTCATGGTGCTATTGTTAATTGGTGTGGTCACAAATATGGTTACTCCAACTTCGATAACCACGACCACAGTAAAAACTCCTTACCATTAGACTTCCTGATGATGGGCGAATTGTTCCAGAACAATCACCACATGCGTCCTAATAGTCCAAATTTTGCCGCTAAATGGTATGAATTTGACCCAACTTACCCTATACTAAAAATGATGCACTGGATGCGCATCATTAAAATTAGGAAAACCTAGAAATTTGTTAAAAGAAAGAACTAGCGAAGGCTAGTTCTTTCCACTCCAACGGCGACTTCCGCTTTTGGGTGTTCTTTTTGCTCCGCTTAAGTTAGGATCACGATCCTGACTACGTGGTGCTGATTTACTTTTAGCAGCAGCAGATGCATTCGCATTGCCACCTCTGCGGTGATTACTTGCAGATGGTTTACCACCCTTAGGCTTATCTTCTTGTTTCGCCATCAGGCCCTGCCAGCTCATTGCGTAAGGGTTATCTTCCGCAACTGGAATAACCAGCCCAATCAGCTTTTCAATATCTTTTAAATATTCCTTTTCTTCTGCATCACAGAAAGAGAAAGCCGTTCCGCTTAATCCTGCGCGACCCGTACGGCCAATTCTGTGTACATAAGTTTCTGGAATGTTTGGTAATTCGTAGTTGATCACATGTGTCAATTCATCCACATCTATACCACGCGCAGCAATATCTGTTGCTACTAAAATGCGGGTTGTTCTATCTTTGAAATTTGACAATGCTCTTTGTCTGGCATTCTGCGATTTATTACCGTGTATCGCTTCTGCTTTAATGCCCGATTTAATCAGGTCTTTAACCACCTTATCTGCACCATGTTTGGTACGGGTAAAAACTAAAGCAGTTTGTATTTCTTTATCCTGAAGGATATGGTTTAATAATGTTCTTTTGTCGTTTTTAGCAACATAGTAGATCGATTGCACAATTTTCTCTGCGGTAGATGATACAGGTGTAACCTCTACTTTTGTTGGCGCATTTAAAATGGTGTTCGCCAGTTTCTGGATTTCTGCAGGCATGGTGGCCGAGAAAAACAAGGTTTGTCTTTTTGCAGGAATTTTGGTGATAACTTTCTTCACATCGTGAATAAATCCCATATCCAACATTCTGTCGGCCTCATCCAATACAAAGATCTCCAGGTCCTTTAGGTGAATGAAACCCTGGCCCATTAAGTCTAATAACCTTCCTGGCGTAGCCACTAAAATATCAACCCCTTTGTGCAGGGCATCGGTTTGTGCTTTCTGACCTACACCACCAAAAATAACCTGGTGTTTCAAAGGTAAGTTCTTGCCATAAGCTTTAAAACTTTCTTCTATTTGTATAGCCAGCTCACGGGTAGGGGTCAATACCAATGCTTTAATCGGTCGTGGACCTTTCGTATTTGCATGTGGTTTATGCAGCAATTGCAACATCGGGATGGCGAAAGCAGCAGTTTTACCTGTTCCTGTTTGCGCACAACCTAATAGATCTTTGCCTTGTAATATAGTTGGAATAGATTGTTCTTGTATGGGGGTTGGTTGAGTATAACCTTCTGATTGCAGCGCAGATAAAATGGGCTCAATCAGATTTAATTCGTTGAATAACAATATGTAAGTATTTAATGTTTAATAGTGTGGATAGAACATATTTCAATCCATCGCAAAGGTACGTATAATTTTATCCTTAAATAGATTTTTTACACCCGCTAAATTTGCTGGTAAAATTTAGTTTTATAATTAAAATTACAATTAACCCGCTTATTGATTAAATTTGCAAATCTAGAACCTCACAATCATCATGGCAGAACCGAAATATAACGAAGACAGTATACGGTCACTCGACTGGAAGGAACACATTAGGTTGCGTCCCGGAATGTATATCGGGAAATTAGGCGATGGTTCTGCACACGACGATGGGATTTATGTGTTGCTGAAAGAGATCTTCGACAACTCCATCGATGAGTTTGTGATGGGGGCAGGGCGCACCATTGAAATTACCGTTTCTGAGCATAAAGTGAACATCCGCGATTATGGTCGCGGTATCCCTTTGGGTAAAGTGATTGATTGTGTATCTAAAATTAATACTGGCGGTAAATATGATAGCAATGCCTTCCAGAAGTCTGTCGGTCTAAACGGTGTGGGTACAAAAGCGGTAAATGCCTTATCTAACTCCTTTATTGTACAATCGTACCGCGATGGAAAAACTAAAAAAGTAGAGTTTTCCAAAGGAGAGATTGTGGTTGATCATCCGGTGATTGATACCACCCAAAGAAATGGTACTGCCATCACGTTCTATCCTGATGAAAGTATTTTCAGAAACTATCATTACATCTCTGAATTTGTAGAAAGCATGATCTGGAACTATGTGTTCCTGAACGCTGGATTAACCGTGAATTTTAACGGTCAGAAGTATTTCTCTGAACGTGGTTTATATGATTTACTGAATAAAGTAGCCGATGTAGAACACCTTCGTTACCCCATTATACACCTGAAAGGTCACGATATTGAAATCGCCATGACCCATGGTCAGCAATATGGCGAAGATTACCATTCCTTTGTTAACGGACAGCATACCACACAAGGGGGTACACACCAGGCGGCTTTCCGTGAAGCGGTGGTAAAAACCATCCGTGAGTTTTACAAAAAAGAATACGAAGCATCAGATATCCGGTCCTCCATCATCGCCGCCATCTCCATCCGCGTACAGGAGCCAGTTTTTGAGTCGCAGACCAAAACAAAATTGGGTTCACAAAACATGGGTCCCGATGGACCATCGGTTCGTACTTTTATTAACGACTTCGTTAAAAAAGAACTGGATGATTACCTACACCGCCATACAGATGTTGCCGATGCCTTGTTAAAACGCATCCTGCAATCAGAACGCGAAAGGAAAGATATTGCAGGCATTAAAAAGCTGGCGAACGACCGTGCTAAAAAAGCTTCCCTGCACAATAAAAAACTGCGTGACTGTAAAGTGCATTTTAACAGTACACACGATAAACGCTACGAAACTACGCTATTCATTACCGAGGGAGACTCCGCTTCTGGTTCCATCACTAAATCTCGTGATGTGGATTGTCAGGCGGTATTTAGCTTGAAGGGCAAACCTTTAAACTGCTACGAACTTACCAAAAAAGTAGTGTATGAAAACGAGGAGTTCAACTTATTGCAACATGCGCTAAATATTGAAGACGGGCTGGAAGGTTTGCATTACAATAACATTGTGATTGCTACAGATGCCGATGTGGATGGCATGCACATCAGGTTGTTGATGATGACTTTCTTCCTGCAATTCTTCCCAGACCTGGTGCGTGCAGGGCATGTCTATATCTTGCAAACGCCATTATTCAGGGTGCGTAATAAAAAGGAAACCATCTATTGTTACAGCGACGAAGAACGTAAACGCGCCATTGAGAAGTTGGGTAGTAAACCGGAGATCACGCGATTTAAAGGGCTAGGGGAGATCTCACCTGATGAGTTTGGCTTGTTTATCGGAAAAGATATCAGGTTAGACCCAGTGATCCTGAAGGAGCAAACCATCAAAAGTTTGTTGGAATATTACATGGGAAAAAATACACCGAGCAGGCAACAGCACATTATCAGAAACCTTCGTGTAGAAAAAGATACCGTGGAAGAGCTGATCTCTGCCGATTCCGACGCTGCCGTAGCTGCGGTTACTGAAGATATTGTTGACCTGGCCTAAACACCAGGTCTGGTTTAATCTGTAGGCACTTTGGTTTCTTCAGGATGCTGTGGTGGAAGCACGTCCACTTCTTTCTCAATAATGATGATCTTAGTGTGAACCGCATATTTGCTTGGCACAATACCGCCATCATATTTCTCTACATAGGCCTGGGTAAATTCGGCGCCGAAGTAAAGGATGATCGATGAATAATAAATCCACAGCAGCATAATGATAATGGAGCCGGCGGCACCAAAAGCTGAACCCGGATTACCCTTATCCAGGTAAATTCCAATCACTGCCTGACCTAGAATAAATAATACCGCAGTAAAAAGCGCACCTACAAAAGCACTTTTCCATTTGATCAGTACATCGGGCAATACCTTAAAAATGATGGCAAATATACCTGTAACCACCGCTAGGGTAACAGCGCGGGTGGCGAGGTCCATCATCAGGGTGGTCACCTCAGGAATGTACTGTGAAACTTTATTGCCCAGGGCTACAATCACACTGTTGACCACCAAAGAAACCAGTAGCAGGAAACCCAGGGAAACAATCAGTGAAAAGGATAAAAAGCGGTTCACCAGCATTTTCTTCCAGCCTTTTTTAGGAATTGCTTTTACTTTCCAGATCAGGTTAATACTGTCTTGAATTTCTATGAATATCGCTGTAGAACCCACCACCAGTGTGCCTATCCCTATAATAAGGCCGAAGCTGCTCTTTCCACTTAGGTTAGCATTGATCACGTAACTTTGTAATTGCCGCGTAGCGGGTTCACCTATATAATCATTAAGCTGTTCAAATAACTGTGTACCTGGATTAAGCTCGTGGCCAAAAAACAAAGTAGCCGAAGCAATCACAATGAGCAACAAAGGCGTGAGGGCAAAGATGGTGTAATAAGCCAGTGAAGCACTTAACTTGGTCACCTTATCTTCCATAAAACCTTTACCAGCTGCCATGAACAGGTGCCCCATTGATTTAAAAAAACTCTTTATCTTCTTCATGCAGCAGAATTACGTTAAAACGGGTAACCTATACCAATGTTGTAGATCAGGTTGTCCTTACGCCATGTTTTGTCGCCAAAATCAACCTCATCCATTACCCAGCGTTCACCCGGAGCAAGGTATGGTTTTCTAATTGGGAAGGCTACATCTAAACGGATAACGAATATTTTTGCATCTACACGTAGACCCGCACCAGTACCTACGGCCATTTCACTTAATGCATTTTTAAAGTCAAATCCCGAACCTGGTTTTGTAGGATCTTCCTGTCTCAACCACACGTTTCCTGCATCAGCAAATAAAGCCCCATGTAAAACACTTACCAGTTTAAAACGAAGTTCTGTATTAAACATCGCCTTTACATCACCACTTTGATCTGCGTAAGATTCACGGGTAGGTACCCTATATGTTCCGGGACCTAAAGAACGGGCGGCGAATGCACGGATGTCATTACTACCTCCTGCAAAAAATTGCCTTACAAAGGGTAGGGAAGAACTGTTGCCATATGCATAACCATAACCAAAGTTTAAACGGTTAGCCCAGATCAGATTTCTTGTAATTTTGAAATAATCCCTGAAATCAAGTTCCAATCGAACAAACTGATTGATGGGAACACCTGCCACAACTTTTTCACCTGCTTCATTTTTGTTGGCAAATAAACCCCATACATTTCCGCCGGTTTCTACGCCCCCAAAGAAATACATGTTGTTTCTCCGGCTGTCATCCATCTGGTTGGTATAAGTAAAGTTGTAATTACTACCAATAATGAACTGCTTTTCTAAAACCTTCCTCAAATCAGGAATAGCTGCTAATAAACTGTCCGGATTGTTGGCTGTGATTTTCGAAGTCACAAAGTTTACGGAGACCGGGTTAAAGGTGTGGTCTTTATATAAGTTTTCTTTCCAGGTATAACCAAACTCGCCTTTGAAACTGTTCAGGTTATAATTAGAGCCCCTGTTTAACAATTGATAAGACAAGGAAGCAACCGTTTTAGGAATAAAGTTGTTGGTGTTGGAAGGGCGGAAAAAAGGCACAATAAATTGTGGAAAGGTCAGTTTTCCCGTAGCTGTAAAAGAAGAAGAGTTTAGGTTTTGCGTTTGCCCGCTCACCTGGGTCTCAAAGCCACCACTTACACTTAAATCCAGCTGCTCTGCCCCCCTGAATACGTTACGCGTGGTATGTGTCAGGGTAATTTCAGATCCAACAAAGTTGTTTGATTTACTTGTTCCTGTTGCCGAAAAGGACATTGACTTTTTCTTTAATGGCGTAAGGTAGATGTTTAAGTCCAGCTGGTTGTTTTTAAAGCTGTCTAATGGTAAAAATTCCGCTTTCACATATTGGAAAGCGCCAATGTTAACCATCCTGTTCAGCGACTGATTGTGGTCGCGTCTGTTGTACAACTCATCTTTTTTGAAAAACACCAGGCGGTCAAATAACTTAGGCTTAAAGGTTTGTCTGCGGTCGTAAATGTTAAAGTCGTTGTATACCTCTGGCGTCGAGCTCCTCAAGGCGCTGTCGCGACGCAGTGAATAATTTGGGTAGATGTTAATGTCGTTGATGGTGTAAGGTTTCAGGCCTGCCTCAGGGGCAATGTCTTTCACCCTAACCGTTACATCTACCTTGTTATTTCCAATGGTACTGTCCACCTGCAGAATAAGGTAATCCGGACTAAAATAAAAATAGCCGGCTTCTTTAAGGTCATTATCGATCCGCTCTCTTTCAGTTTTGAAAACATCCAGGTCATAATTGTTACCTGCTTTTAAAAGTGTTTTATCCAAATGTTGGTTAATAATACGAGGGATTCCCGCACTGTCTTTAGGGAAAGTAACACTATTAATGGTATACCGATTACCCGTATTGACCGTATAGATGGCTGTTGCACGTTTGCTTTTTACAACGGTATCGCCGGTAACCACCGATTGCAGGTAGCCCTGGCTAATCAAATAACTGCTCAGTACGGCATTATTATAAGTCAGGTTTACCTCACTTAATAATACAGGTGGTTCACCCACTTTATTACGCAGCCAGTTCCTGATGCCCTTAGGTTTTTTAGGTTCACCGGCCAGGTTATATATTCCTAGTTTAAAGCGTATTCCTAAAATCTTTTTGTTCGGTCTTGGTCGCGTTTTCGCCAGCAGGGTGTTTTTTACGTCCTTCTGGTTGTCAATTCTCACTGACGAGTCCGGGTTAATTTTTACCTCAGCGCCCACGTACAAATTCTGCCCTGGTTTCAAGTGCCTGGTATTGCTGCAGGCACTTAAAATCAAACATCCTAGTATAAATAAGCTGGTCTTAATTCGTTGTCTCATCCTTTGGTCGCTGTTCTATTTTAACTTTATTTCTCTTTTTCAGGAAGTTTCTGAAAACTTCCCTGAACCGGTTATAGTCTACCACTAAAGCGAAACCTATACCCGTTTCTATAATTTGTCCTTCAATAATTCCTTCATTCTGGTTCCTCCTATAGGCCCGTAGTCTATACCTGCCATCTGCCGATAACATGTACTCCACGTTTACGTTTCCAGCAATATTGGTTGAACTCTGGCCCTGGCGTTCTGCTCCTTCCAATCCAAACGAACTTCCTACAGTAACCACCAGGCGGTCGTTAAGCAGCTTTTTCGAAAGCCCTACTTCCAGGTCTGTACGTTGCTCTAGGCTACCGCTAGAGTAATCTTCTGATGAGTTCACCCCGAAGTTGATATCAACCCCCTGTATCAGGTCGGATGCCAGGTTGTTTAGTTGCTCCGTTAACAACTTACTCACACTCGAACGTGCCAGGGTAGACATGCCACCGCCGCCGCCAGCTAAACTCTGGAAAGGGTTGTCGGCAATGAAACGGTTTAAGGCCAACAAAGCAAACACTTGTTTGTTGAGCTCCCCTTCATCATTGTTTACCTGCAGAAGTTTAGTATACACTTCACCGCCTAATGCACCACGTTCGTTTTCCGGCAAGTCAAGTCTGAAACTAATAATCGGCTTCATCAGCTCTCCCTTCATCATCAGGTACACCTGGAAAGGCAATTTGGTTTTATAGGTATTTCTGGTGTTATCATTTTCAGCATTAGCCTGATTTGCCAGTAAGTCAATCGGTGCTGCGTTCACTTCATAGAGAGCGGTCAGATCTACATTGGCCGACATTACTTCTCCTGTCCACACAATGGTACTTCCCTGCACCAATTTGAACTCTTTCTTACCCATAGGGCCTACAGAAAGGTTGTAAGAGCCGTCGGAAATCTCATAACTTCCGGTTAAACTCATTTTTCCACTCGGATCCATGGTAGCGGCTAATGTGGCCTGGCCCCTTATATTTAAGGCATCACCATTGGCTGGGTCAACCACTACGTTTAACTCCGCATCCGGATCAATCGCAATGTTTGCGCTAAGGTTCATCCCTTTTACCGGAGCCTTACTTACAGAATCAGATGAACTTAATACTTTCTGGCCATTATAAGGTGCCACATCCATATCAATAAACTGCACAATACCTTCCTGATCAATCACTGCAGGGTCATTTGGTGGCATCGCATAAAAAAACCTGGTTTTATCTTCAACCTTCAAATCCATGTCCACGTCGGGCTGGTTTAAATCGCCTCTCACACTGATGGTACTGGTCAGGTAAACCTGCCCATAAATCAATTCATTATCGGCCGCGGTGGAGTTCATCAACCTGAAATTATCAGTTTTGATGTCCATGTTAAACTTAAAGTCCTGATAGTTCGTGGTTAACACCCCACCGTTAATAGTTGCCTTCTGGTTTAAGGAATCGATAATGGTAAAGTTGTCAAAGTTTACCCCGGTATTGGTAAATCTGATGGTCTCATTTGGCATCCTGAAATAAGAGTTTACATAAGTGGCATTGAAAGCCGCTTGATTAAACTTAATATCGCCTAATACCTGTGGCGCATCCAGTGTGCCAGTAATCCCAAGCTTTCCAGTAATGGTTCCTGATCCTTGTTTTATTTGCCCCATAGACAAACTTTCCAGGTTCTTTAAATCTATTTTATCGATATTCAGGCTCAAGTCTAATGCACTTTGCGGTGCGGTATAATAAAAACCGTTAATCCTCATTTCGTGGACACCTGAAAGGGCAATATTGGCTTCGTAAGCATTTTCAGTATTGTTATTCACGGCAATCCTTAAAGTGCCCAGCATGTCTTTCTGGTAACGCAGCTGTTCCACAATTAAGTTGGCTTCTACCTTTGGTGTGGCCTGCAAGTCTTTAACGTTTACTGTTCCGTTAATTGATCCGCCAGCTAAAGAGCTGTCTTGTTCAGCAAAGCTGGTTAATGTCTCAATCCTGAAATCTTTAAAAGTCACTTCCAGTGGAGAATTTGGTGTGCTTTCCGTACTGTTTATTCCTAATAACTGACCCTGATTCGTCAGGTTAAACTGGTTCGCCAGGATGCCCGATTGCCCAAATTGCAGGTAGTTTTCCGGACTTACTGCCCATTTCTGATAGTTTAATAACAACTTTTCCGGGTCAAAACTAAAGCGGAAGTCTTTCTGTATCGATTGGAAAGTACCACCCATCACATAACGGTCTTTTAATTTACTATCCCTTAAAAAGATGTTTACGCCTAAGTTGTTATCTGACGCGGCACCACTAATTTCAGAGTTGTAAAGGGCCACCGACGGGTTCTGTATACTTTTAACCGTAAGCTTGTAATTCAGCATCTGGTTATCATTATTGATGTTCAGACGCGTGGTATCCAATTTATTGCTGCCATACACCACTTGTGGGAAGTAAGCATTCATCACCAAACTGTCTTTTTGTGTATCCAGTAAACCAAACATGCGCGAAGGGGCGAAAGTGGTTAATTCAGGTACAAAATCACTTAAAATTTTGGTGTTATAAAAGTTGACGAAAAAGCGGAAACGCTGGTCAGGAATTTGTTTAACCTCGCCAAAGGCATAGTATTTATTAATCTGGTTAATGATAGCAGGAGCAAGGTTGGTTAACTGGTACTTTCCATCCACGCGTGCCCGCAAAATTTCTGAACGTAACGTAAGCAGGTTATGATCAGCCGTAGCTTCTGAGTGCAACACGATGGTATCAATGTTAATACGCTGACTTTCTTTAACCACCTGTAAGCCAAGGATGGATACATCACCGTTCAGGTAATCTGGGTCGGCACTGGTTATATCCATGTCTACCAAACCTGCAAGTTTAAATTCTGTCGGACTAAAGTTTAGCTTTTGTAAGTCAACTTGTTTCAAGTCGAGCGTACCTTTAACTGCAGGATATTTACCCGCGATATTCACCATGGCATCCAGGTTAAAATTGGCATTGGTATCGGCCATGCTGCTTTTAAGGTTCAGCTTTTCTTTCGCATAAGTACCACTTAGTAATAAGTTGCGGTAAGTATATTTGTTATAGGTGGCACTTACCACATTGGCTTTAATATTGGCAGCAGCAGTTTTAGCATCCAAGCCAGTACCTTGTACTTGCGCTTTAAGTGTTAAACGGCCCAGCTGGTCTTCCATCTGCATCATACGCCCTACATTAAAGTTGTTCAGGTTAACGGTTGCCGTATAACGTTCACGACCTTTAGGACCCTTCATGCTGGCCAGTAATTTAGCCGCTCCCATGTCGGTGTTCACATTAAAGTTGGTATTAAAATCTGTCATCGTTCCTTTGAACTTACCATTTGCCTGAATGGTGTTCGGCAGCGTAAGGTTAGTAGGAAGTGTGTTTTTTGGAATCACCACCATCAGGTCCCTTTTGGTCATGTTGAACTTTTTAATGTTCATATCCAAAAAGGTTTTATTCATATCCGGTAAACCTTTAACCGTTCCGTTTACGTCAATCACCGTGCTTTTTAAGCCTGTAACCTGCAAGCGGGGAATAACCAGGTTATTCATATAACCCTTGGCCAGCGCATTTACCTTAATGGTTTCGTTGCGGTAGCTGGCAGGTACAGCATCACTAAAATAAGCAGCATCCCTTAAGCCAATGCTGGTGTTTTTTACCTCCACAAAAATCTTCACCTTTTCAGGGTTTTTAGTCAAGTCCTCCATAGACGTATAGTCTAACTGGGTATTGTTTTCAATGGTAGTGTTTGGTGTTTTTAACAAAAGGTTATTAATGCGTGTCTGTTTGCCTGTATACAACACATCGCCTTTTAGTGCCAGTAATTTAAATCCACTTTTTTCGCTTAGTTTACCCTCTTTTACATTTACCCTAATGGCAGTATCGCTATAAGCGATGCCGGTGGCATTCATGCCTAACTGCGTTAATTTTAAATGGTTAAAATCCATGCCTTTCATCGGCTTTTCAGCCATGTTATCAAACTGGATGGAGTTGTCGGCCAGGCTGAGGCTGTTCAGCAAAAAACTCAAAGGGGCAGCTGCTGTAGTATCGACTTTCTGATCAGTGGATTTTACGGCTGCTACAGGTTTAAAAGCAAACACTACGTTTGATTTGTTCAACTTCGCATCACCAACTGTATATTTCCCTTTGGTTACATCTGCCAGCATATTGGTAAAGCTAAACTCCCTTAACTTAAGGTCTGCCTTCATGTCGTTTGTGGCACTGTTAAACTTCACTAAAGTTTCATTCAGTTGTGCATCGTCCAGCTTATACACATTTTTTGTTAAGTCGATAAACAACTTTGTTAAAGCCAGTTTATTGAAGTTTACGTCGGCATCCATTTTTGTAATGCGATCGTTGAATTTCACTTTAACATTGTCAAAGGCAAAGTTTTGAATCTCGACCAGGGGAAGTTTACCACTTTCAGTTTTAGTGGTATCAATACTTTTTTCCAGGTGCGCCTGTAATTCTGTTAATGGTTTCTGCTGAAGGTAACTCACCGAAGTGTTATTCAGGTTGACATTATTAATCACATAATGCTGGTTATCGAGGTCGAAAGTTTTCAGGTTGGTGGTCAGCTCACCTAAGTTCAGGCGCATTTCATTTCCTGCAACGTCATCGCGATAATTAATACCAATGTCGGTGAGGGCTACTTTGTCTATCGAAAATTTAAGGGTAGAGGTAGTGTCGGCTTCCACCTGTGCTTCAGGTTTCTCCTCTTCCGACATAAAAGCGTCTACTAAAAAGGAAAAATTAAAGGTAGTATCCGGGTCAATCCGGGTTACATTGGCCCTTACTTTATCGAGCTCGATATTATTAATCTCAACTTTGTTGCTTAATAATTTTATAAGGCTAATATTAACCGCCAGTTTTCCGGCATACAACAAGGTATCTTTTTTCTGATCCTCGATATAAAAATTGTTCAGCACGATATCCTTCGGAAAAGCAATTTTTATACTTTCCAGTCGCACTTCCGTTTTCGTCTTGTCTTTCAGATAGTTTATCGCTTTGTTTTTAACAAAGTTTTGAACCGCTGGTATATTTAAGGAAAGCGCAACCGTCACCACCAGGATAATGACGATGGAGATAATCCATAAAATAACCTTTAAGCTTTTGCGTAAGTATATATTCAATTGTAGCAGTTTGAGTGGTTAATAATGCTAATTTTTAACTAAAATCATGCCAGTAGGGCGCTTTCAAAACCAATGGAATGACAATTTTGTTTTATAATTTTGTTGAGCAGATTTTTAGCGGCCTTAAACAAAGTTTATTACGCAGCATGTATAGGTTAACGACCAAAAATAGAATTAACATTCGGTTGCCTAAAGCTGATTTTCTTAGGAGACCAACAGGGTAGCAATTCCCTACCTGCTCCGTACCACATTCAACAAAACCGAAACCTGGGGAGTTGGTCGCCTTCTGTAATGCTTACAAAACCTGTGTGCTATAAGCCATGATAAACCGATAGCAAGACCATGCTAAAAATAGTTTGAAGGGCACCATGTAAGTTAATGATGGAATTCCGTATGTTTAGCTATGAATTCTTTAAATATATCTATCGATTATGAAGCCTACAAGAGTTTAGCAGAACTTAATGAAAACGATCAACTCTTGTGTACACAAGCTGAGGAAGCCTTAAAAAGCTCTTATTCGCCTTATTCAAATTTCAAAGTAGGCACCGCCATTCGCCTGGCTAACGGTCAGACCGTGATGGGCAGTAACCAGGAAAATGTGGCCTATCCATCGGGCCTTTGCGCAGAGCGGGTAGCCCTTTTTGCTATTGGTGCGGCTTATCCTGGGGTAGTCATCGAAAGTATGGCGGTTACGGCACATACCGATAACTTCAACATCTCTACACCTATTACTTCTTGTGGCGCTTGTTTGCAGGTGATGGCCGAATTTGAACAACGCCAGAAGCAAGAAATTGAAGTGATTTTTTACTGTTTAAATGGGCAGGTGCTCAAATTAAAAGGTGTTAAAAGTTTACTGCCTTTTGTGTTTATTGAAGATCGTTTGTCAGACTAAATTTGTGGTATTTTCATTATATTTGCCCAACCCGGAAGCATTAAAAACTTCCGTGCGGAGATTTTCATCTCCGCACCTATTTTTACCCTAATAACAATTACTTTTTGATGAGCGACGAAGAACAAGAAAACGTAAACGAAGAAAATAAGCATACCATAATCCCTATTAATGGGTTATATGAAAACTGGTTCCTCGATTATGCTTCTTACGTAATTCTGGACCGGGCAGTTCCCCATATTAATGACGGATTGAAACCTGTGCAACGCCGTATTATGCACTCGCTGAAAGAAATGGACGATGGACGTTTCAATAAAGCAGCGAACGTGATCGGTAATACCATGAAGTATCACCCGCATGGGGATGCTTCCATTGGTGATGCTATGGTGCAGATTGGCCAGAAAGATCTGCTCATCGATTGTCAGGGTAACTGGGGAGATCCCATTACCGGAGATAGCGCCGCTGCAGCACGTTATATTGAAGCGCGTTTATCTAAATTTGCTAACGACGTGGTCTTTAATGCTGATACCACCGTTTGGCAATTAAGTTATGATGGCCGTAACAACGAACCCATTACTTTACCCGTTAAGTTTCCTTTGCTGTTGGCACAGGGTGCTGAAGGGATTGCCGTTGGTTTAGCCACCAAAGTAATGCCACATAACTTTCTTGAATTGCTTGATGCCTCGATAGAAGCCCTGAAAGGGGTGCGACCAAATATATTACCCGATTTTTTTACAGGTGGTATGGCCGACTTCTCCGCATACAATGAAGGAATGCGTGGTGGTAAAGTCAGGGTACGCGCTAAAATTACGGAAAAGGACAAAAAGACCCTGGTGATTACCGAAATTCCTTACAGTACCACCACGGGATCGGTGATTGATAGTATTTTGCTGGCTAATGATAAAGGCAAGATCAAGATTAAAAAGATTGAAGACAATACGGCGCAACATGTGGAGATTGTCATCCAGCTGGCACCGGGCATCTCGCCTGATGTAACCATCGATGCCCTTTATGCTTTTACTTCCTGCGAAGTGTCTATTTCGCCCAATACCTGTATCATTAAAGATGATAAACCTCAGTTTTTAAGTGTCAACGAAATCCTGGTTCAAAACACCAAAAACACGAAGGCCTTATTAAAACTGGAACTGGAAATACGCCTGAATGAACTGGAAGAGAAAATATTCTTCAGCTCATTGCTGCGCATATTCATCCAGGAAGGGATGTATAAAGACCATGGTTACGAAACGTCTGGCAATTTTGAGGGTGTGGTGCAGGTATTGTATCAATTGTTTGAGCCTTTTAAAATACAATTATACCGGGAAATTCTTCCTGAGGACTTCAAAAAGCTGATCGATAAACCGATGAGCAGCATTACCCGCTTTGATGTTAAAAAAGCGGATGAGCAAATGAAAAGCCTCGAAGATGAAATAAAGGTGGTTAAAAACCACTTGCGCCATTTGACGGATTATGCCATTGCCTGGTTTCAGAAGTTGAAAGACAAGTATGGTAAAGGACGTGAGCGTAAAACGGAGATCAGGTTGTTTGACCGGGTAGAGGCTTCAAAAGTGGCCCTGGCCAATGTGAAACTTTATATGAACCGCGAGGATGGCTTTATTGGTACCGGCTTGCGTAAAGATGAGTTTGTTGCCGATTGCTCAGATCTTGATGAAATTATCGTTTTCCGCGGCGATGGCAAGTGTATGATCACAAAAGTGGCAGATAAAACTTTTGTGGGTAAAGACATCATTCATGCGGCGGTATTTAAAAAGGGTGACGACCGGACAGTTTACAACGTCATTTATAAAGATGGCGCCAGTGGTGTAAGTTATATTAAACGTTTTGCAGTAGTTGGGGTAACCCGCGACAAAGAATACGACCTCACCAAAGGCAGTAAGGGCTCTAAAATCCTTTATTTTACCGCTAACCCTAACGGGGAGGCCGAAGTGGTGAATGTACAGCTGAAACCGCATACCAAATTAAAGAAATTGAATTTCGATATCGACTATGCCGAAATCGCCATCAAAGGCCGTGCTTCGCAAGGTAATATCGTATCAAAATATCCAGTCAAGAAGATTTTATTAAAAAGTAAGGGGGTGTCTACTTTATCGGGATTAAAGATCTGGTACGACGATTTATTGCGCCGACTGAATGTTGACGGTCGTGGGAAATACCTTGGTGAGTTTGATGGGGATGATAAGATTTTGCAGGTACATAAAGAGGGTTGGTACGAACTGAGTACGTTTGAACTGAGTAACCACTTTGATGCTGACCTGATCTTGATCCAAAAGTATGATCCGGAGAAACCATTCTCTGTGGTTCATTATGAAGGTAAGGCCAAAAACTACTTTGTGAAAAGGTTTACCTTCGAAAACATTGCCGTAGGAAAGAAATTGAGTTTGATTAGTGAGGAAACGGGCTCTAAGTTTGTATACTTAACGGGAAACCCAGCAGCGAAATTAACTGTAGAAGTGCGGAAAGGTAAATCGCAGCTAGCGGAAACCCTGGAGATTGTACTGTCGGAGTTTATTGACCTGAAAGGTATTCGTGCCAATGGAAACCGATTGAGTCAGCATGAAGTGAAAAGCATGGCGCTTAGTGAAGAAACCGAACCTGAGCTTTCTGCAGATGCAAATGAAGAAAAAACAATTGCTGCAAATGAAGAAGAAGAGGATGAGGATACCGGCAATGGAGGAGGATCAGGTAATGATGCGGATGACGCAGCTGACTTAGGGGCGGCAGAAGAAACTGCATTGGCCGCTCCGGAAGTGGAACTGCCTGAAGTAGAAGAGCCAGAGGCTAAAGCGCATGAAGTTAATGAAATCAAAGTTGAAGAGCTGGAGGTTGTAACGCAATCTAAAATAGAAGAACCTGAAGTTGAAATAAAAAAGGCTGCAGCACCGGCAGTAATTGCAAAAGCTGCAATAGAAGAACCAATAGCTGAAGTAACTAAGACTCATGATCCTGCGGTTATTGCACAACCTGCAACAGAAGAACCAAAAGTTAAAGTAACTGAAGCTGCAGCACCGGCGCAAATAACGCAACCTGAAACAACAGAAAAACCTGAAGTCACGGAAGCGCCTGAAGTATTGCAGAAGCCGGTAGTGAAGCCAAAAGCTAAACCTAAGTTTACGAGTCAGCCAACCTTAATACCGGCAGCAGAGCTGGAAGTATTGGCGAAAAAGGAAAAGCCGGCGGCCGAAGCGGAAAATGAGCAGCAAGCCTTTGCAACAGAGAAACCAGTGAAAGTTAAGAAACCCTTCGTTTCATCGAAACCTGCAAAAGGTGAGGCGGCAACGGATACCCCGGGCACGAAGCAAAAGAAGGAAGTAAAATTAGAAATTACGAATCCTGAAGATTTGGAAGATAAACAGCTGGGCTTATTTTAAAAAAGCCCGGCTAAACGTTCTGCACTCATCACAAAGGAGATTCCGAAAATAGCGGAGGAAAGGAAAAATGCCCAATCTGCTTTTCGTACTTTCACTACCCAGATCAGGAAGAAAGAAAGTGCCAAAGTAGCTAGTACAATCAGGATTTGCCCGAATTCCAGACCTAGATTAAAGGCAAATAACTCCGCCACAATAGTATTGCTTTTTCCTAATAAGGCTTTCAGGTAATTGGAGAAACCCATGCCATGGATTAAGCCGAAAAACAGCGCCAGTATATATTTTATAGTGCTTTCTTTTTTCTGTCTTCTTTTCTGGAAGATGTTAGAGGTTGCAGTAATCAAAATAGTTACCGGAATCAGAAATTCAATTAAACCCGCATCAACGGTAAGTACATTCAGCGCACTTAAGGCAAGGGTAACACTATGGCCTAAGGTAAAAGCGGTGACCAATATTAATACTTTTTTCCATTCGGAAAGGCTGTAGGTGCCACATAGTACCATCACAAATAAAATATGGTCATAGCCCTGCCAGTCTAAAATATGCTGCCAGCCTAATTCAAAATAAAGATTGAAATCCTGCATGTAACCGCAAATTCGGATTTTTTATCAACTAATGCAAAAAATAGCTAATTAACTAGTGGTTAAAATACAAAGGGCTGCCTCTTCTATAGAAAAGGCAGCCCTTAGGTGATATAGGCAATTTTATATTGCTTATTGATATTGAATGTAGATCGGTGCCGGTTTTAATTTCAGCAACTCTTCTGGTTTCATTAAGCGGTTAGGTGCTTTTTTAAGGTCGTTTTTATAGAATATTTTAAATCCTGTAAACTGAACCGGGTCACGGTGGATAAAGTGACGGTAAGTGCCAATTTTAAGGTCGGGCTGGCCCCAGCCATCCATGTGCATCACCATTTGAACTTCCGGACGCAATTTAATGTCTTTGGCGTTGGTTACCATTTTGCCCGTAAAACGGTGTACAATAAATACTTTTGGCGGTAGGTTATGCTTGTTCACCAGGTCTGCCAGGTATTGCGAAGTGTAGTTAATATCGCTGGCATCAAAAGTTCCTATTCTACTGCCTGGTTTTGCGCCGGTTTTCATGGAAAACTCCGGGTCAATCCCTAAATGTACATGTGGTAACTGCAGGTATTTTTCAATTCTTGGCAATTCATCTTTCAGGCTACTTAAAGCTACCTGTAAATCTAAAAACACAATGGCATTATGCATTTTGGCAATGGCCATTACAGAGTCAATCTGCGAGTTGCCCATACGGTTTATGTATTTTCCATCTTTTCCGGGTGTACCGCTGGCTACAGCTGCAATGTAGTGTAAACCTACTTGTACGGGTGTAGATGGATCTGCTTTTTCCCAGTTAGCTACTTCTTTGTTTAACCTGCTCCACATTTCTTTTGGTGCATATTCACCTAAAGCACCCATTTTTTTAGAGTGAAGGTTTCCGTAATAAACTACAATACGTTTAAAGGGTAAAATGGCACCTGCTAGTGGGTATGGGTATTTATCTTTTTTAACAGGCCATCTTCCTGTGGTATCGCCATTGGCTAACTTTAATACGGCTGCATTATAAGCTGCTGTATCTACAGGTTCACGTACAGTGCCTACTGCGGCGTCTTCTTTAACAACAGTATCTACTTCGCCAGCGACTGCTGGTTTGACGATGCCGTTTGTTTCGTTTCCTTGAGAACTGCAATTGGCCAAAAAGCAAATGGTTGTAAAGCCGATAAGGTATGTTTTTAATAGGTGTGGTAATTTCATATGTTACAAAAATACACATTCATCCGACTTATACGAATATGTGTCGGTGAATGTGTAAAATTCATGGTAACAGGATTTTGCTGCTTATAAATCCTTTATTTTTTTACTTCAGAATAAATGATTTTTCTAATAGCGGGGTGGCCGCGTCCTTTCCGATCACCAGCTGGTAGGTACCCGGGTAAAGCTTTTGTTTGTTGCTTTTCTCATCCCATTTCTGCAATTCGCCCAGCGGTATTTCTATGCTGACCACCGATTCCCCGCCTTTTTTCAGGCTCACGCGTTTAAAGGCTTTTAGTTCTTTAAAAGGCATGTTGTCCAGATTAGGGTATTGGATGTAAGCTTGTACCACTTCATCAGCATCCACCTGACCGGTGTTTTTAACGGTTAAAGAAAAACGGATGGTTTCTCCAGCTTTAAAGGTATTGGCTGGCTGATCTTTCCATTGGTAGGCAAAAGTAGTATAGCTGAGTCCGAAGCCAAAAGGATACTGCACTGGACCATCATAATAACGGTAGGTACGCCCTTTCATATCGTAACTGTTATAATCGGGTAAGTCGTTTACGGAGTTATAAAAAGTAAGGGGCAGGCGTCCAGATGGCGATACGTCGCCAAACAGTAAGTCGGCCAAAGCATGACCACCTTGTTCACCAGGATACCAGGCCAAAATGACCGCATCGGCATAGGGGGCAATCGCTTGCACATCAACATTACTACCTGCAGTGATCACTGCTATAATGGGTTTCGTCGGATTTCCTTTACGCAAGGCCTTCATGAAAGCAATGTTGCCGGCAGGTAAGTTTAAGTCGGGTTTATCACCTTTAGTGGGCGATAAAAAAGCATCGCCAGCTTCACCTTCCAATACTGGCGATAAGCCAATTACGGCAACAGTAATGTCGCTGTTCCCGGCGGCCCAAATGCCTCCGAAATGGGTGGTATCGGTATAACTGGAACCTAAATCATATTCAACACGGGTGTCCATGCCTACAGCAGCAGTAATGCCTTCTACAAAATTCACCATTTTGCTGCTCACGCCATGGTAACTTCCGGCCAGTACATCGAGCGAGGCGGCATTGGTGCCCAACACGGTTATGCTTGAATATTTACTTTTTTGCAACGGCAGGATCAGGTCCTTGTTTTTTAAGAGCACCATGCTTTGCTGTGCCACTTTCCTGGCCAGGGCCGTATGTGCAGCATTGCTAATGCTATCTGCATTGTAACTTGCATAAGGGCTACTGGCGGCTTTGTCAAAAAAGCCCAGTTTAAACTGGGTGCGCAACAATGGGGCAAGGGCTTTATCCACCTCTTTGGCCTGCAGGAGTTTCATTTCAACGGCTTTCACCACATCCTTTTGCAAGATGCTGGAGCAGTCGAGGTTAATGCCCGCTTTAATGGCTGCGGCAGCAACTTCTACCGAAGTAGGTAACACTTTATGGTGGGTGTAAACATCGTCCAGCGCACCACAGTCGGTCACCACATGGCCTTTAAACCCCCATTCTTTGTACAGGATATTGGTTAAGTAAGACTTGCTGGTGGAAGCGGGTTCGCCGTTAATGCGGTTGTAGGCCGTCATTACGGATTCTACACCGTTATCAACCAGTGCTTTAAAAGCATATAAATATGTATCGCGTAAATCTTTTTCAGTGACGATGGCATTAAACTCATCGCGGGTGGCTTCCGGACCGCTATGCGCCACGAAGTGTTTTGCTGTAGCCGATACCTTTAAATGGTTAGGGTCGTCGCCTTGCATACCTTTCACATAGGCGATGCCCATGCGCGAAGTTAAAAAAGGATCTTCACCATAGGTCTCCTGTCCACGGCCCCAGCGCGGGTCTCGGAAGATGTTTACGTTAGGCGACCAGAACGTCAGTCCCATATACATCAGGCGCTGGTTTTTAGCAACGGCCAGGTTATATTTAGCACGTGCTTCTGTAGAAATCACGGTAGCTACCTGCTTTAATAAGTCGTCATTGAAGGTGGCAGCCATGCCAATGGCTTGTGGAAATACGGTGGCCTGACCAGCACGAGCTACCCCATGTAAACCTTCGTTCCACCAATTATAAGCAGGAATGTCTAAACGCGGTACCGCCTGGCTGCGGTACCCGAGCAGCGAAGCTTTTTCTTCGAGCGTAAGCAGGGAGATCAGGTGTTGTACCCGTTTTTCTATCGGTTGATTTTCTTGTTTATAAAGAGGAGTTTGCTGTGCAAAACTGAGTTGTGTACCCAGGGTAAGTAAAAGCAGTAAGCCTTTTTTGTAGCGGTTCAATAAGGGTGTTAAGGTCATCATGTGGTTCAATATAATAAAAAAGTGGTGTCCGGGTTACGAACACCACTACATTAATTTGAGCGGATGGTGTTAATTTACATCCCAGAAGATTTTAGTCAGGCGGGTATCTTCTGCCTGAACTGCAGCATAATTAGCCGAGTTATATGATTTTTCTCCTGATGGGTAGATCAACCGCGTTGGCGGTACATCAAAGCCCGATATTTTTCCAGTGGTTACAAACTGCAGGGCAGGAGTATTCGTGCGCCTGTATTCTGACCAGGCCTCGGTGGCCTGAAGGATACCGAAATGCAGCCATTTCTGGGTATGAATATTAGCCAGTTTATTAGTTGCCGTAGCATAAGCGATGCCAGGTGAATCAACAAATGCCTGGATTACCGATGGTGCCGGTAAGGTTTCCGTTTTTACCCCTGATGTATTCAGGTTGTTCAGGTAATAGTAAAAAGACACCGATTGTTTTAGGGCAAGGTCGTACGCCGCTTTTGCAGCCGTTGTACTTCCCCAGCGTTCCTGTGCTTCAGCTTTCAGCAGGTTGACTTCTGGCGCTGTAATCAGGATCCCCGGAAGGGAAGCATTTAATAAAAATGTTCCTGAATCTACCAGTGCATAATCAGCAAAACTTGCTTCCTGCTGTGCCGTGGTAAAGTTATACGGCATGGCGCGGAAGGTTGGATTTTGAACTAATTTGCCATTGACAGTTTTGCTGCCTTTATCGTAAATAACAGGAATCCTTGGATCGTTAGCCGGCAACATCACTTTGTTCAACATGTAGTCAGTAGCATACCAACTGCCTTCTCTAAAGGCATCAACCAATGTAGAGGTGCTGTTGGTTAATGGACTTAATAATATATCCGTAGTCCTTGGGTTATAAGCAGCAACGTCAGCACCATCTACCAATGGGAAATTGGCAGGATCGCTTAACATGGCTAAGATCTCCGTTCTTGCGGTGGTCTCGTCCACATTTGACATGCGCATCAATAAGCGCAGGCGAAGGGAGTTAGCATAACGCGCCCATTTATCAACACTTCCACTTAACAGGATGTCATATTTTGCAAATTCTGCTGTCGACTGTGCATTTTTAAAATAGGTACCTGCATCTTTTAAGTCGGCAATAAAAGAAGTGTATAATTCCTTTTGATCATCAAACTTAGGCAGGGTAATGGTACTGTTGGTCGGTAAACTACCTGCTTCGGTATAAGGGATATCTCCCCAAAGGTCTACCATTTTAGCGGCCTGTTCAATCAGAACCACTTTACCGGCTTTCATAAAGATTTCTTTAGTCGCTTTTTCTGCATCAGTAGCTTCATTAAAGGCCACTTCCATAGAACGGTACTGAGCCATGCTGCCACTGCCATTCCCTCCCGGGGCATAGAAATCATCCCAGTATTGCTGACCGTAACTATCGCTTTGTTGATAAGCAGCGTTGCCATTGGCAAAATAAGAAGTTTGTGCATAAACGCCTGGTCCGATGCTCAAAAACGTACGCACGTTCCAATATTTAGCGGCTACACGATCATTGTTCAGCATGGCCGTAAAAAAGCCAGGTATGCTTGCTGTGGTGGATTTCTCCGGGTTTGTATATTTTTCTTCGAGTGCTTTTTTGCAGCTGCTGAAAGAGCCAGCTACCAAAACAAAAAGACCCATTCCGATGATGTATTTTTTCATGTCTTTTGATTTTTGATACTTAAAAATTAGCGTTTAGTGAGAAACCGAAACTTCTGGTAGCTGCAGTAGAACCTACATCTACACCTTGTGACCACCATTTGTTACCTAATGGGGCTTCAGGATCCAGGTTTTTCATGGTTCTGTACAGGTAGAATAAGTTTCTGCCCACTAAGGAAACCCTAAAATTGTTAATACCGATTTTTGAGGCGAAAGATGCTGGCACTTTATAGCTTAACACGGCTTCACGTACTTTCACAAAGTTGTTTTTAAAGATGGAACCTTCTTCCGACCAGGAGTCTTCTCCCCAGTTAAAGGTGTTGATGTAGTATTCACCTGCACTGATGATTTTCTCATTTGGCAATCCTGTGTTTTGGTTTACTCCGGCTAATAATACACCGTCGTTATACGTTACGCCACCATCAGTATAAGTTAATCCACCGTTTTCCGTATCGCGGTATTGCATGGAGTTGGTTAACATCCCCGCACCGGTCATGAATTTTGTTGGCGGAGAAACCATTTTACCACCTAAGCTATAATCAACGGTAAAGTCAAGAGAGAAAGCTTTGTAGCTTAAGGTATTTGACATACCACCAACCATTTTAGGCATAATGTTACCGGCAAGCACATAGTTAGCTTTATCCATTACATATAAACCATCGTCATTGATAACTAAATTACCATTAGCATCTTGTAAACGTGGGTTCACATAGATGTTTCCAAGGCGTTCACCAACTTTGGCTACAATTTTTACTGTATTTTGCTCTGCATAATAGAATGGCAATTCCGTTACACCTGGCATTAAACTATGTACTTTTGAACGGTTAGAAGAGAAATTAAGTCGGGTATCCCAACGGAATGAATCACTAACAATTGGTGAGGCATTGAAGGCAATCTCCAAACCCTGACTACCAATTTCACCAACATTCACCAATTGGCTGGTTGCACCTACAGTAGAGCTGGTTTGCAATGGTAAAATCTGGTCTTTAACTCTATTGCTGTAATAACTGATGTCGAAACCTAAACGACTGTTTAAAAAGCGAGCTTCTAAGCCAAACTCTGCTTCATGTTTCATTTCAGATGTTAAGGTGTTGTTTCCGTAAAAACGCCCGCCTGTTAATGCTGGTACTGAACCATTAACGGTTTGTAGCGAGGTTTGGGTGTAAAAGATATTCGACTCATACATTGGAGGGGCATTACCTACGATACCGTAAGATGCACGCACTTTACCAAATGAAAATACTTCTGGTAATTGAAAAGCTTCACTAAAAACAAAACTCGAGTTTACGGAAGGATAGAAATAACTGTTGTTTGCTACCGGTAAAGTCGACGCATATTCTTGTCGGGCAGTACCTTCAATAAACAGGTAATCTTTATAGCTGAAGTTTAAAATACCCAAGTAAGCATATTTTACCAACTCTTTTCTGTTTTCGGTAGAAGTAACAACACCATAGGAGTTAGATAAACTGAACCAGTTTTCTGATACTAGACCCTGAGCTGTACTCGACTGTCCGTCGCGGTATTCTTCTGTTCTGCCTTGAAAACCAGCACTTGCAGAAAAAGCAAAGTCTTCGCCTATTTTATTGTCGTAAGTCACCAATGCATCTCCATAAAGAATTGCATACTGCCCTTGTGTGGTCGCATAATTCCCTGTACTGTTACTAGTAGGGTTGTTTGCTAAAGGCAATTCGTTGTACTGTCTGTTTTCGCTTCTTACAGCGGTGAAGTCATTACCAATCCTTCCCCTAAATTTCAGGTGATTGGTGGCATTCCAGTTGATGGTTGCACTGGAAAGCAAGCGGTTTTCTGTTTCATCATAGCTATTACGCAACTGCTGCCAGTAAAAATCTAGGAGGTTAGTGGCGCGAATGTTATAAAGAAAAGGCTCCGGACGATCGGTTTGATCGAAAGTAGCATATTTATATCCGCCACTAGTCTGGAACTTTTGTTTCATCAGGTTCATGTCTTCAGCACGGCTAAAGAAACCACCAAAGGAACCGAGTACCTGACCTAACTGGTAAGGACGGTTATGCGTTTTGGTGTTTACATAACTCACCACCACATCTGTAGTTAAGTTCGGGTGAAGTTTAACAGAAGAATTCAGGTTAAAGGAGTTTTTCTGCATGTTATTTCCAGGCTGTGTTCCGCGGTAATCTAATCGGGTAGCTGAAAACCTGTAATTAACGGCATCTGTTTGATTGGAAATGGCTACGTTGGCGGTCGAGTTATAACCGGTTTCGTAAACATCTGCATAGTTATCAGGTTGTGCAGAAAAAGACCTGATGGAACCATCCCACCATTTCACTTGCTGTCCTTCCATTTTAGGGCCAAAATTTCCATAGGCCCTGAAGTATGGCCTGAAGCCTGTAGGTGAGGTTGCATCAGGAATCCAGCCTTCAGCAGTGGCACCATTAGCCAGGTTTGTAGTATGGTCGTAACCCGGACCGTAAACATTTTGAAATTCAGGTAAGAAAGCGGCATTCTCTATGCTTGCCGTATAATTGAAGTCAATACCTAAACCTCTGGCTTTTGAGCCTCTTTTGGTGGTAATGACTACCACACCGCTATTGGCATCAGATCCGTAAAGGGCCGTTGCACTGGCACCTTTTAATACGGTTAAACTTTCAATATCGCTAGGGTTGATGTCGAGGATACCGTTACCACGAATCCTTTGATCACCCCAATAATCATTGTTATTAGCACCGGCGGCGCCATTTTGCGCATCATTTCTGATCATTACCCCATCTACTACATAAAGTGGTTGCTGGTTATAACCCAAAGAGTTGATACCCCTGATTTGTACGTTAACCGCACTGCTTGCACCACCGGGAGCCGTTGTAATTTTTACCCCTGCAGCTTTACCATATAAGGCAGAAGCAAAATTGGTATTACCAGCTTCGGTAAGTTGTTTCGAAGTAATGGTGCTCACCGCATAGCCTAATGATTTTTGTTCTCTTCTGATACCCAGGGAAGTAACTACTACCTCTTCGAGGCTTTTGGCACTTTCCATTAGGGTGATCGTAAGTGTTGTCTGGTTGCCAACAGGTAATTCCTGAGTGGTATAACCGATCATGCTAATCACGAGGAGGTCAGTTGGTTTTGCACTGATGCTAAACCGGCCTTCTGAATTGGTTTGTGTACCTGTGCTGCTGCCTTTTAAAAGCACACTCACGTTAGGGAGCGGACCCGTAGCATCCCGCACGGTTCCAGTAATGTTATTCTGAGCAAATGCCATCGTATGGAACAGGCATAATAACAGAATGGCCATACTTTTTAGATAAAGTTTTTTCATGTTGTTAAGTTTAGTTGGCTTATTAATGTTAAATAGTTGGTTAAATGGTGTTTATTTAGAATGTTTGATCTAAGTACTGCAATTTTATTTAAACTACCTATATCTTTTTAAAAAAATTAAAAAGATTTTGATAGACTGGAAAAATGCGCTATATATGTAATACATAATCTCTATAACATGCCATCAAGGAAGCTTAGCCCGCTCGTTCGCTATTGTGAAACCGTAAAGAGTCTATATTATAATAAAGTATTAACCAGTACAGAAATCTCTGAACAAACAGGTAAAAGTATTCCCTACACCATAAAAGTGTTGAATGAGCTGATTAAAGAAGGTTACGTTGTAGAAAAAGGGTATGCTGATTCCAGAGGTGGACGTAAGCCGATCAACTATTCCTTAGTGGCCAATACCCATTATATTTTATCTGTGGCTATGGACCAGTTTTCGGCGCAGGTAGTGGTTGTCGATATGAATAACAAATTTGTTACTGAAATTGGCGAGTATGAATTTGATATCTATAAGTTAACCGCTAACACTTTTTTAAGTTATTTAAAGGCATACCTGGAAGGAATGACCATCTCCAGAGATGACTTAATCGGCATCGTTGTGACCATGCCAGGTTTTGTAGATACGGATAACGGCATCAACCACTCTTTTTTAGCTTTACCTGACCAGACGCTGGTCGATTTCCTGCAGGAAAACCTCTCGTTACCAGTATTCCTGGATAACAATTCTACCGCCATTGCCCTGGGTGAACAAAAGTTTGGTGTGGCATCGCATGAGAAAAACGTGATGGTGTTAAACCTGGGCTGGGGGATTGGCCTGGGGATGATTGTAGACGACACCATATTTAGGGGCAATAACGGTTTTGCCGGGGAGTTTAGCCATATCCCTCTTTTTCAAAATGGCAAACTTTGTACCTGCGGCAAACGGGGCTGCCTGGAAACAGAAGCTTCTTTAATTGCCATCACTGCAAATGCTAAAAAGGGTATTGCCGAAGGACAGATCACCAGTTTATCACGTTATAAAGAAATTAATGCCGATGACATCATCGCCGAGGCGGTTAAAGGAGATCTGTTTTCCGTTAAGCTAATCTCAGAAGCAGCCTACCATGTAGGCCAGGGTTTGGCCATATTAATCCACCTGATGAACCCGGGGGCAGTAGTGCTCAGCGGAAAAGGAAGTGTGGTGGGCAACCTGTGGATGGCACCCATCCAACAAGCCATCAATGAACATTGTATACCGCGATTAACTAAACTGACCGAGTTTTTTGTATCGGATTTAAATACCAAGGCACAACTGATCGGTGGTGCCGCCTTAATGGTAGAGAACTTCGGTAAGAAACTGGAAAAGAAAATGACCACCATGAAAGAACTAACCGTGTAATCCTAAAACTAAGCGTATGAAACTTAAACCAACTATTTATCTCCTCCCCGTGTTTGCCTTGTTATTGGGTATTCCTGGCTTGCATGCACAGCAACACAATATGTCAGCCACTTACCAGGCGCCTACTGATCCGGATGTGAAAAAGAAAATTGCGGAATGGCAGGATTTAAAATTCGGACTATTCATGCACTGGGGTCCATACAGCCAATGGGGTGTAGTAGAAAGCTGGACCATTTGTCCGGAAGATGAAGGCTGGACCCAACGTAAAGGTCCCCATTCAGCTACTTATGAAGGGTATAGAAAAGCTTATGACAACCTGCAAACCACCTTTAATCCGGTAAAATTTAATCCGGAGAAATGGGTAGCTGCCGCTAAACAGGCGGGCATGAAATACATGGTTTTTACGACTAAACACCATGATGGCTTCTCCATGTTTGATACGAAACAAACCGACTATAAAATTACAGATGAGAAAACACCATTTTCATCGAACCCCAGGGCTAACATCACCAAAGAAATATTTAGTGCCTTTCAAAAGGCAGACTTTATGGTTGGCGCCTATTTTTCGAAACCCGACTGGCATAATACCGATTATTGGTGGCCTTATTTCCCCCCTAAAGACCGCAACGTTAATTACGACCCTGCTAAATACCCGGAGCGCTGGAATAAATTTAAGGACTTTACCTATAACCAAATTGAAGAGCTGATGACCGGTTACGGCAAGGTGGATATTTTATGGTTAGATGGTGGCTGGGTGCGCCCAAGAAATACCATCGATACCGCAATCGACTGGCAACGTGGTATTAAGTTCGATCAGGATATTGATATGGCCAAAATTGCGACCATGAGCAGAAAACATCAACCCGGACTTATTATGGTAGATCGTACCGTTACCGGGCCTTATGAAAATTACACTACCCCCGAGCAGGAAGTTCCAGAGAAACCTTTAAGCAATCCTTGGGAAACCTGCATGACCATGGGAAATTCCTGGAGTTATGTTCCTGACGATAAATATAAATCTTCTGCAGAAATTATATCCTTACTCATTAAAGTGGTGTCCCGTGGGGGCAACCTGCTGATGAATATAGGGCCTGGACCTGATGGCGACTGGGATCCTGCTGTATATGAAAGGTTAAACGGGGTAGGCGACTGGATGAAAATCAACAGTGAGGGTATTTACAACTCCGTGTCGGTAGCGCCATACTCCAGTGGCAATGTGTATTTAACCAAGAACAAAGACAAACCAGTGATCTACGCCTTTTTGTGCGGGGAAAAAGAAACGCTGGAAATGCCTTCTTCATTGGCAATCCCTTTAGATGATATTAAATCCGTTAAACAGGTGCGTCTGCTGGGCAGTTCACAAAAGTTAAGCTGGAAAAAGGAGGGTAATGGAATCCGTATCACGATTCCTGAAGCCCTTAGGAAAAGCGACTTGAAAACAGCGGCTTGTTTTAAAATTAACTATTAGCTTCCTATAAATCCCACGTTTTCCTCATCATGAACGCTAATAAATATTTTTCTTTCCTGGTTTTAGGGCTATTGCCTGTGCTGCAACTCTATGCTCAACAACCTGTGGCAGGGGTAGACCGGCTATTTCCAACACCACTGAATTATGTTATACGGCATACCACAGCAAGCCTAAAAGTAGATGGGAATTTATCAGAACTGGCCTGGCAAAAAGCACCATGGACAAGTGAATTTGTTGATATTGAAGGAGCCAAAAAGCCGTTGCCAACCTATAAAACACAGGTGAAGATGCTTTGGAGTGATAGCCACTTGTATATTGCAGCTCAGTTAGCAGAGCCGCATATCTGGGCTAAACAGCTAAATCACGATGATATTATATTTAAAGACAACGATTTTGAGGTTTTTATAGATCCCGACGGCAATGGGCATGATTATTTTGAAATAGAAATTAATGCCTTAAATAAAATCTTTGATCTTTTTATCACCAAACCTTATCGCGTAGGTGGCAATGCACTAATTAGCTGGGACATTACAGGTTTTCAGTCTGCCGTTAAGATTAATGGAACCCTAAACAAAGCCGATGATGTAGATCAAAGCTGGACCATTGAAATGGCTATTCCCCTGAAGGCCTTGTCTATCGGTCATCCTTTTCGCCCACCTGCGGAAGGAAGCCTTTGGCGCATCAATTTCTCGAGGGTGCAATGGGATACCGACATCAGTAAAGGTCAATATGTTAAACGTAAAGATGCCAAGGGTAATGACTTGCCGGAGCACAATTGGGTATGGTCGCCACAGGGCCTGATCAATATGCATTACCCCGAACACTGGGGATACCTTTTGTTTACCAAAAAGGAGCAGACCACCTTTAAGCTACCTGACCAGGAGCTACAAAAAAAATACTTATGGCTGGTGTATGAGCGACAGCAACAACACCGGAATAAAACTGGCAGCTATGCGCACAGCCTAAAAGCACTGGGCATACCTGCACAGCAAACCATAAACGGACAATTAAATGAAATGCATATGGAAGCCAATTCTCGCCAGTTTACCACCCGTATCGGGGTAGCTGGTGGAAAGGTAACCAGGCTCAATCATGAAGGTTTAATTCATTAATACCATGGATAAATATCATCGCAGAAAGTTTTTAAAAGGAAGTGTGCTGGCGGGTTTGTCGGCAGCAGTACTTCCATTAACGGTACATGCAGAAGTGTTAGCTGTTGCGCCGCAAAAGAAGTTCAAACATTGGGTATGGACAAATCCAGACCTTAAAGATACACCAGAGGAGTTGGCGCTGCGGTACCGCAAGTATTATGAAGCGGGTATCCGGGGTATATTTTTTGAACACGACAGTGAGCTTCATTTCCGTGCAGCAAAAGCACAAAAGCTGGAGGCCCATTATTGGATCTGGACGATGAACCGCGGGGAGAAATCACTGTTAGCTGAACATCCGGATTGGTATGCAAAAAATAGAAAAGGGGAGTCTTGCGCTGATCAGCCCCCATATGTTAATTATTACCGCTGGTTGTGCCCTTCTAGAGAAGAGGTTCGCCAGTATTTAGAAAGTGTATATGAAACCGCTTTAAAAAAGGACTATGTGGACGGCATCCACCTGGATTATGTGAGGTTTTGTGATGTGATTTTGCCGGTCAACCTTTGGGCTGATTATAAACTGGTGCAAACCAGCGAAGCTCCGGAGTTCGACTATTGCTATTGTGAGGTATGCCAGGCGAAATATAAAAAGCAAAGTGGCATGACGCTATCGGACATCGAATACCCGGAGGCCAGTCCTTCCTGGCGCTCCTTCCGCTACCAACAGGTAAATGAGGTGGTGCAGCGCTTAAGCAACCTGGCCGCAAAATATAAAAAGCCCATTACGGCGGCAGTTTTTCCTACACCTGATATTGCTCACCGCAATGTAAAACAGGATTGGGTAAACTGGAAGATGGATGCAGTGTGCCCGATGATTTACCATGGCTTTTATAAGGAAAATGTAGGCTGGATAGGTACTGCCGTGGCAGAAGGCGTGAAGGCCTTGCAGGGAAAATTCCCTCTATATGCCGGATTATATTTGCCGGACTTTAAAAATAATGAAGAACTTGGGCAGGGAATTTCCCATGCACTCGTTAATGGTGCAGCGGGGGTATCTTTGTTTGGCGACGTAACAGATGCCAGTTTAGCCGCTTTGAAAAAAGCATCCATCGATAAATAAGAAGCCTCCAGGAGATCATTGAATAATAAATACGTAAGAGATAAGATGAGTTATAAAACTATTTTTAAGAAGTCCTTTTTACTGCTTTTCAGTGGGGTATTAGTGAACACCACAACGATTAATGCGCAAGAAAAGTTAACCAAATATGTAGATCCGCTGATAGGAACAGGCTTTCACGGCCATGTGTTCGTCGGTGCAAACGTGCCTTTCGGTGCCGTGCAATTAGGTCCTTCCAACCTTTCTGAAGGCTGGGACTGGTCGTCGGGCTACCACATTTCTGATTCTACCATCGTTGGTTTCCAGCATACGCATTTGAGCGGAACAGGCATTGGCGATTTAGGCGATATTTCTTTTATGCCAACCACCGGCCCTTTAAAAGTGACTAAAGGCAGTCATAAAGATATGTCGGGTGGTTATGTTTCCTTGTTTAGTCACCAGGAAGAAACCGTACGCCCCGGCTATTATGCTGTTAATTTAAAACGTTACCAGATCGGCGTAAAACTTACGGCTTCTGAACGTGTAGGTATGCATGAATATACCTTTCCTCAAAGCGATCAAGCCCATATCATTATCGATTTGAAAGAGGGGGTAGGTTGGGACAGGCCCACAGAGAGCTCCATTAAAAAGCTAAACGACTCTACCGTGGTGGGGTATCGTCACTCCAGCGGTTGGGCAAAAGACCAGCGCATTTACTTTACGGCCGTGTTCTCCCGTCCGATAAAGGACTTTGTGGTTTACGACAGCCTGGCCCTGAAAACAGGTGTAGCACTGACCGGCAGAAAAGTGAAAGGGGTAATACACTTTAAAACCAATGCTGGCGAAAAGGTGCTGGTAAAAGTGGGTATCTCGCCTATTAGTGTGGAAAACGCGATGATGAACATCAAAGCAGAGATTCCAGGATGGAACTTTAACCAGGTGGCAACAGCAGCCGACGAGGCCTGGAACAAGGAATTGCAAAAGGTGGTGATCAAAACTAATGACCCTAAGAAAAAGACGGTATTTTACACCGCTTTATACCATGCGCTGATTGCGCCGTCAATTTATAACGACCATAATGGCGACTACCTGGGTACGGACAAAAAAGTGTATAAAAATCCTGGGTTCACTAACCTGACCACCCTTTCTTTGTGGGATACTTACCGTGCCTTAAATCCGCTCTATACCCTTATACAGCCCGAAAAGGTTAATGATATTATCAGCTCCATGCTGGCCATTTACCAGCAGCAGGGAAAATTACCGGTATGGCATTTAATGGGCAATGAAACCAATACCATGCCGGGCTACAGTGCGGTGCCGGTGGTAGCCGATGCTTATTTAAAGGGTTTCAAAGGCTTCGATGCCAACCTGGCATTTGAAGCGGTTAAAACCACCGCCATGCAGGATGAACGCGGTTTGAAACACGTGAAGGAATTGGGTTACATTCCTGCAGATAGTCGCGTTGAATCTGTGGCCATGGGACTGGAATACAGCCTTGCCGATTGGGGCATTGCGGAAATGGCCAAACGCCTTAACAAAAAGGAAGATGCAGCATACTTTACTAAACGTGCCGGTTACTATAAAAACTATTTTGATGCCAGCACTAAATTTATGCGTGGCAGGTTAGGGGAGCAGGAATGGCGTACACCTTTCAGTCCTTTTGTGGCTCGCCATGAAAAAGACGATTATTCTGAAGGTAACAGCTGGCAGTACTCCTGGCTGGTGCCACATGATGTGAAAGGTTTGATGGCTTTGCAGGGTGGCGAGAAACCCTTCATTAAAAAACTGGACTCCTTATTTGTTGCGGAGGGTGATATGGGCGATGAAGCTTCTAACGACATCTCCGGTTTGATCGGGCAATATGCACATGGCAATGAGCCAAGTCACCACATTACTTACTTATATGTTTTTGCGGGACAACCATGGAAAACGGCAGAAAAGGTACGCTACATCATGAACAACTTTTACACCGACAAGCCTGATGGCATTATTGGTAATGAGGACGTCGGACAAATGTCGTCATGGTACATTTTATCATCGTTGGGTATTTATCAGGTAAACCCCGCTAATGGGGTTTATGTTTTTGGCAGTCCGCTGTTTGATGAGGCTACCCTAAAGCTGGGCGCAGGGAAATCTTTACGCATTGTTGCCAATAACAACAGTGATAAAAATATATACATCCAGGGCATTACTTTTAACGGTAAAAAGCATAACCGTTCTTTTATTACTTACCAGGAGTTGAACCAGGGTGGCGAACTGGTGTTTAACATGGGGAACAAACCAAGTAAACGCTGGGGTACTGCAAAAAAAGACAGGCCCTAAGATCGATCACCTATTTCCATTAAAAGCTGCGCTTTAAACAAAAATAAGGTGGGCATTAAACATAAAAAAAGAGCTGCTTGTAGAAAAACAAGCAGCTCTTTTTGGTATAATTAAAATCTTTTATTTGAATTTATTGAACTTTCCGAACACGCCTAACGGTAGCTTAATACCGGAAGTTGCCTGCAGGTAAAGCTCACCTGTTTCCAGGTTTTCTACCTGTGGGAAAGATGTTTTAATCAGGTTTTCCACAATAACAGAAGAGAAACCCAGAGAATACGTGTTTAGAATCAGGAAATGCTCCTCTTCATCTAACAGTTGTACCACTTCCTGCATCATCTCCTGAATATGGTCTTCCAGTTTCCACTTTTCACCGTTAGGTCCATGACCAAAAGCCGGAGGGTCTAAAATAATGCCATTGTATTTTTTACCTCTTTTAAGTTCTCTTTTCACAAACTTCAGGGCGTCTTCCACCACCCAGCGCACATCCTTTAATTTCGATAGTTCCTGGTTTTCGTTAGCCCAGTTTACCACTTGTTTAATGGAATCCACGTGCGTAGTATCTGCACCAGCAGCTTTTGCAATCAGCGAAGCCGCACCTGTATAAGCAAACAGGTTAAGCACTTTGGGTACCGGTGTTTTAAACTTTTTCACACAGGAAGAGATGTAATCCCAGTTTACAGCCTGTTCAGGAAACACGCCTACATGTTTAAAAGAGGTTAAGCCTAAACGAAGGTTAATGGTTACATCATCGTTTTTGTACTCCACATTCCATCGTTCCGGAAAATGGTTATTGCCCTTAACCCACTCGCCGGTAGTTGCTGTACGGCCTTTAAACTTAATGTGGGTTTGTTTTTTCCAGATTTGCTCAGAGAGCGTTTTTTTCCAAACTGCCTGTGGTTCTGGTCTGCATAATACCAGGTTACCAAAGCGTTCTAGTTTTTCAAAATCACCACAATCAATCAACTCGTAATCTTTCCAATGTGTGGGTGTTAACAGGCTTATCATAAAATGTGTTTGTCAGTATATGTGTTAAAATTTGCCTTTAGCAGCTTTCATAAAGCGGCTGGCAAAAACGAAGTCATTTAATTCGGCAATATCGGTATGTGCAATTTCATCTTTTGAACCTTCCCAGAATTTCTTTCCTTCGTGCAGAAACATGATGTAGTCGCCAATACCCATTACCGAGTTCATATCATGGGTAACCACAATAGTCGTCGTATTGTATTCTTCAGTTAATTCTTTGATGAGCTCATCGATCACAATCGATGTTTTTGGATCCAGGCCTGAGTTCGGTTCATCAACAAACAGGTATTTAGGGTTCATGGCTATGGCGCGGGCTATACCCACACGTTTTTTCATCCCCCCGGAAAGCTCTGCCGGAAATAATTTATTCTTTCCTTCCAGGTTAACCCGATCCAGGCAAAAGTTTGCACGGTCCAGTTTTTCACTTCTGCTTTGATCGGTAAACATGTTCAGGGGGAACATGATATTTTCCTCTACCGTCATCGAATCAAATAAAGCAGATCCCTGGAAAAGCATCCCAATTTCCTTGCGGATTTCAATGCGTTCTTCAAAGTTCATTCCCGTAAATTCCCTGCCATCGTATTCTACTGAACCTATTTCAGGTTGATGTAAACCGATCATGCACTTCAAAAGGGTCGTTTTACCAGAACCCGATCCACCGATAATCAGGTTGGTGATACCGGACTCAAACTTGCCGGATATGCCTTGTAAAACGTGGTTATCGCCGAAAGATTTATTGATGTCTTTAACTTCGATCATAGTAGTAATTGAGTTATAATATAATCACAGGCTAGAATAGAAATACAGCTCACTACAACGGCCCGCGTACTGGCTTGTGCAACTTCCAAAGCACCGCCTTTTACATAAAAGCCTTCATAAGCCGGAACAGAGGTAATGATAAAGCCAAATACAAAGGCCTTGGTTAAAGATACCACAATGGTATATGGGTTGAAGTCAGTGGTAATGCCTAAAATATAATCTGCCGGTGAAACTGCTCCTGATAAAGTGCCACCCAGGTAACCACCGAAAATGCTCAAAAACATAGATACGGTAACCAACATGGGTACCATGGTAATGCCTGCAAGAATTTTTGGTAAAATCAAGTAACCCGGAGAATTTATACCCATAATTTCCAGGGCATCAATTTGCTCCGTTACCCGCATGGTACCAATTTCAGAGGAAATGGCAGAGCCGATTTTTCCTGCCAATACAATGGCCGTAATCGTCGGACTTAACTCCAGGATACTGGAGTCTCTGTTTACAGAGCCAATAATGGTTTTCGGAATGAAATCACTCACTAATTGGAAAGCAATTTGTAAAGTCATTACGGCGCCAATAAAAGTAGAGATGATAGATATCAGCCCTAATGAACCTACGCCAATGAAGTCCATCTGCTTGAAAATAGCTTTACTGTATATCGACATTTTTTCCGGCTTTCTAAATACGGCTTTCAAGAGCAGGATATACTTGCCAAAGTTGGTGAAATTCATTTATCGAATATTTGCTGAGGTATAAAAACAATAATAATACAAAGAAACAATAAATATTGTTGTGCCTTTCTTTTTTTTAATTTGATTTCTTTAGATACTGATAGATTTCACTATTTGTGGAAAGTACCACAGAGGTCTTGTCACTGAACGTTTTTTCCAGGGTCTCCATCGACTTCAAAAAGCTGTACAAGTTCTTGGCCTGCGGACTTTTATTATATGCTGAAGCGTAAATTTCGGCGGCAGTGGCATCGGCCTTTCCTTTAATTTGTTCCGCTTGTTTGAAGGCTGCCGACTGGATGTTTTTCAACTCCCTGTCTTTTTCTCCGTTAATCCTGGAAGCTTCTCCTTGGCCTTCAGACCTGAATTTATCAGCTACATTATAACGTTCACTTTTCATCCTTTCGTAAACCTGTTCCTGCACTTCTTTCACGTAGTTGATTCTTTTGAAGCGGAAATCAAGTATCTTAATGCCCAGTTCTTTCGCTTGTTTATTAGCGGAGGCCAGGATCATTTCCTGCATTTTATCGCGGCCAACAAATACACGTGCCAGCGAATCGCCTAACACTTCGCCAATGGAATCCAGTTCTGGTTTGCGGTTAGTGCTTCTTACCAGCTCTTCAATATTATGCTTAGCCACCACGTTTCTAGTCTCCCCATCTAATATATCATCCAGCCTTGATTGTGCACCCCGTTCATTAGTTAAACGTTTGAAAAACTGTAGAGGATCGGTGATCTGCCATCGGGCATAGGTCTCTGCAAAAATAAACTTTTTGTCTTTTGTGGGTAACTGGTTAGGATCGCCTACCCATTCCATAAATCTTTTTTCAAACACATTGGTGGTTTGCAGGAAAGGAAGTTTAAAATACATGCCCGGCTTGGTAATGGCATTGCCTATGGGGCGGCCAAATTGGGTAACTACAACCTGCTCATATTCTCGTACGGTATAGGTGCTCAGCAACAAACAAATAAGCCCTATAAATGCCACGATGCTGATCAAAATTTGTTTTCTTCTCATGTTAGTTCTTCTTAGGGGTTTCTTTATCTTTATTAAATTGCATCTGTAATAGGGGTAACACATTTGCACCATTTTGATCGGTGATCAGCACATTCCCCAATTTGGAGATGGCACTGCTCATGTTTTCTAAATAGATCCGCTTTTTGGTTACCTCCGGTGCTTTTACATATTCTGTATACAGGTCGTTAAACCTGGCTACTTCCCCCTGTGCATTGTTTACCCTTTCTATAGCATAACCTTCCGCCTTTTGGATGGTTGCTTTTGCTTCGCCACTGGCTTTTGGAATTACTTTATTATATT
The DNA here is from genome assembly GCF_015752175.1 of Pedobacter sp. CAN_A7. Taxonomy (NCBI): domain Bacteria; kingdom Pseudomonadati; phylum Bacteroidota; class Sphingobacteriia; order Sphingobacteriales; family Sphingobacteriaceae; genus Pedobacter; species Pedobacter sp. CAN_A7. The sequence goes on from NZ_JADOUW010000005.1 coordinate 146,654, forward strand.
CAGACTTGGCCTGGTTAATCAGCGTTTCTTTCTCCTGTTGAGCCTCGTTTACCGCATTAAAGGCAGCTTTTACCGGATCAGGTGGATTCACATCTTGTAACACCACCTGCTCAATTTTTACACCCAGGCTATAATCGTTACAGATTTGTTGAATAAGTTCATGTAACTTCACTGTAATTTCCGTTCTTCCAATGGTTAAAACCTCATTAACGGTACGGTCGCCAACCACCTGACGTGTGGCAGCTTCAGAGATGTTCCTTAACGTACTTTCCGGGTCGCGAACTTTAAACAGGTAGTTGTAGGCATCGTTAATCCTGTATTGCACCACCCATTCCACATCGGCCAGGTTAAGGTCGCCGGTAAGCATAAGCGATTCATCGGACACGCCATCTTTGGTGTATTGCGATTGCTGGCTGCCGTTGGTGGAGCGGAAGCCAAACTCCAGTTTTTGCTGACGCTCTACGGGTACTTTGTGCACACGTTCTGCAAAGGGTACTTTTAAATTCAATCCGGGTTCTACGGTACGTGAATAACGGCCTAACCTGGTGATGACACCGACTTCTTCTGTTCCAATTTGAAACACGGTGTTCCATAATAAGATAATGCCTGCAAGGCCTAAGAGTATCGCGCGACTGTGTTGTAAAATTTGGGTAAGGTTTCTATCCATTTGAAAAGTTTAGTGAATACAGTGGTTTGCCGTAAAATAATAAATTTTAAGTTAATATCCAATTTGTAGATTCCTGTTTTTGATGTCGGCAGTGCAATAAAAAACGGTAGAATCTTCGCATAATTTTTCGACATGGACTAACCCTGCATCCGGGTTCAGTCCAAGTTCAGTCCAAGTTGAAACCAAGTATTTCTAGAATAACTTGGACTCATTATGGTTTTACTCTGGAACCAATATGGAAATAGGATTAATCCATATTAGCTCCTAGTTGAATTTCTTTAAACTAAATATGCGTTTGCCATCTTTTATGTACATTAGAAAGTATAAATCCCATAAAAAATGAATGCATTAGTAACCGGGGCAACCAAAGGAATTGGACGCGCCATCGCCCTCAGGCTAGCAAAAAGTGGTTATAATTTAGCCGTATGTGCCCGGAATGAGCATGACCTTCAGGTATTTGCTCAGGAGTTAAGTGCCTATGAGGTGAGGGTAGTTTATTTAGCTACTGACTGCAGTGACCGCGATGCGGTACAGCGATTTTGTGAATATACGGCTACCACATTAGGGGAGATTGATGTGCTGGTCAATAATGCCGGTGCTTTTTTACCCGGCCCCATCTTAGATGAGCCTGAAGGAAACCTTAGTTTTCAGCTGCTGCTTAACCTGAATGCCGCCTATTATTTTTCCAGGTATTTTGGTAAAGTGATGAGAGACAGGCGGTCTGGGTATATTTTTAACATCTGTTCCGTCGCCAGTAAAGAGTATGTAAAAAATGCTGGTAGTTATAGTGTAACTAAAGCAGCCTTGCTCAGTCTTAATCATGTATTGCGGCAGGAATTAGCTCCATACAACGTTAGCGTTACCGCAATTATACCGGGTTCTACATTAACTGCTTCCTGGGAAGGGACAGAGATCCCTAAAGAACAGTTTGTTCAGCCTGAAGACATTGCGGATACGATAAACACCATTTTGAATTTAAGTGTTGGTGTAAATGTTGATGAAGTAATTTTAAGACCAAGAGATTTTAATTGACAAAGGAGACCAAGTTATGGAAAAGAGATTGTTTAGAAACGAGAACGATAAAGTGATTGCGGGCGTTTCATCTGGAGTGGCGACGTATATGGAGGTAGATGTAACCATAATCAGGCTGCTTTTTGTATTGTCCAGTATCTTTTTAATGGGTACAGGTATACTAGTGTATTTAGTGATGTGGATTGTGGTGCCCGTAAATTATAGTCCCACAGCCCGTTTTGGAAAATTTAACGATTTTTTCAAATCGCAGCAACCTGGCGGTGCAACCTACCAGGAGCCTACACCTTTTGGCGCTGCAGAAAATGTAACGTCAGAATCGGCACCTAACTGGAGCTCATCAACTTTCAGTGAAAGCGATTTCAAAACCGCTAATCCGGCAGATTATAAGTTTATCAAAAAAAATAGTGATACAGGCAGAACCATAGGGGGTTTATTTTTACTGGTCATCGGGATGTATTTTTTAATGAACGAGTTTAACATTATCCCGCATTGGTTTAGCTTAAGCAGGTTATGGCCATTAATATTCGTTGCCATTGGTATAAGTTTTATTGCAAAGTCTAAACGCCAGAATACCTGGGAAGACTGGAAAAAACAGCAGGATGAAAATGCTGCTACACCATCGGATCCCGAAAAGGCGGGTGAAACCAACGCCACATCATTGTAGTTGCGCCGTTACAAATTTAATCACCTAAAATAACAAGAAAATGAGACTGGATAGAATAATGTGGGGTATTATACTGCTGTTTGTTGGTGGTGTGCTCTTACTGGAGAACTTTAACGTAATTGAATTTCACTGGGGTAATGTGTGGCGTTTCTGGCCCGTGTTTTTAATTATTGCAGGGGTAAACATATTATTTAACCGTAAAAATTCACAAGTGGGTATGAGCGTTTCCATTGGTATTCTGGTGGTCATGCTGGGTTTCCTTTTTTATAAAGGCCAGCAAGCCCCTCGTGAGCAGCACTGGTTTTCTGATGGAATCCATGGAGATATAGATGTTGATATAGATGAAGATGCTGATACCACACCCTCCAGAAACATTCGTTTCAGTGAACCTTTTGATATTGATTCGGCAAAACAAGTTTCCCTTAACATTTCTGGCGGAGGAACATCTTTTGGTCTGGAAGGAGAAACAGATAGTTTAATTGCAGCAGAAGTAAATGGCCGTGGTGGTAACTATACCCTTAAAAAGGAAATTACTGACAGCACCCAGACCCTGACTTTTAAAATGCAAAGCAAAAAGACCAAGTGGAACATGAAGGGTGGGGGTAATGAAGTGCGTTTTAAATTAAATACCATTCCGGTTTGGGATATTAATTTTAATATGGGTGCCGGAGAGGTCGATTTCGACCTGTCACCATACAAAGTACGCTCCATCCGTTTTGATGGTGGTGCAGCAGCGCTTGACATTAAGGTGGGCGACTTGTTACCCATTACAGACGTGGTGGTGAAAACCGGGGTTGCCAATGTGGTGATCAGTGTGCCGGAAGAATCAGGTTGCCGCATTAAATCAAAAACAGGTTTGTCCTCACAGGATTTCGCTGGATTCACAAAAATTGATGATAATGTTTATGAAACCCCTAATTATAAAACTTCTACCAAGAAAATATTTATCAACTTTGATGGTGGTTTGAGTAACTTTGAGGTGAAAAGATATTAAAGATCAAATTGTGCAAAATGATTCATATACCGTCGTGATCGACGGAAAACCACAGGGGCCATATGCACTGGAGCAGCTCTCCACATTAAATATAAAGTCGGGTACTTTTGTGAGAAAACCCGGTATGGATGATTATAAAGAAGCGCACGAATTCCCAGAATTACGTGCACTTCTTGGTTTTACTTTCCAGCACACGGCGCCGCAATATTTTGCATCTTTCGACCAGCGGTTATTGGCTTCGGTGATCGACTTTTTCTTCATCACCTTGTTGTATATTGCAGTGATGCTGGTCTGTTTCCTGTTTGTTACAGAAAAGATGGAAAGGATCATGTTGTTTGCTGCATTTTCGCCAACCATCATTCTTGCTAAATTTGCTTACGGTACGCTGGCCGAAGCCTCCAGGGCGCAGGGAACTATTGGCAAAAGATTGCTCAATATTAAGGTGACTGACCTTTTGGGTAACCGGATTTCGCTTGGCAAGAGTTTTACAAGAAATATAGCTAAAGTGCTGTCAGTAATTCCAGTTTTTTTTGGTTACCTCTATAGTTTCCTCAATAAAAAGCAACAATGCTGGCATGACATTGCCGCAAATACATTAGTTATTAAAGATAGATTGATTTAATCTTTATCTTTGGCGTTCATGGAAAAGATAGCATTGCAGTACTCCAGATTTTTAACCCGGGAAGTTTCCATTGGACATATCCCTATGGGCGGTCATCATCCCATCAGGATACAATCGATGACGACCACCGATACCATGGATACCCTGGCCACCGTTGAACAAACGATCAGGATGGTAGATACCGGCTGTGAGTATGTGAGAATCACTGCACCAAGCATCAAGGAAGCAGAAAACTTAGCAAACATTAAGAAAGAACTTCGCCTGCGGGGTTATGACGTGCCCTTGGTTGCTGATATCCACTTTACCCCCAATGCTGCCGAAACTGCCGCCAGGATTGTGGAGAAAGTAAGGGTAAATCCAGGCAATTACGCCGATAAAAAACGTTTTGAAAATATAGAATATACCAGTTTGGCTTATGAAGCTGAGTTGGCGCGCATTTACAAGAAGTTTACCCCATTGGTGAAAATCTGTAAAGAATATGGCACTGCCATGCGCATTGGTACCAACCATGGTTCCCTATCAGATCGCATCATGAGTCACTATGGTGATACCCCAAGGGGCATGGTTGAGTCGGCCATGGAATTTATCCGCATGTGCGAAGACCTGAATTATTACAACCTGGTGATTTCCATGAAAGCCAGTAATACACAGGTGATGGTACAGGCCTACCGTTTATTGGTTGATACGATGACCAAGGAAGGCATGAATTACCCATTGCATTTGGGTGTTACCGAAGCAGGTGATGGTGAAGACGGAAGGATTAAATCGGCAGTAGGCATTGGTACCCTGCTGGAAGACGGGCTGGGTGATACCATTCGGGTGTCGTTAACTGAAGATCCGGAGTTTGAAGCACCAGTGGCAAGGGCTTTGGCGGCACGTTACGAAAACAGGGTTATTTTGCAGGAAGCTGCAGCCGAAAAAGGGATCACTTCGAGAGAAAGTATCCTGGTGAAAGACCTTCCTTATAGTCCTTATGTGTATAACCGCCGGACAACTGTGCCAGTGCAACATATCGGTGGTACCCATCATCCGGTGGTGATGCTTGATGTAACTTCACAAAACCTGAAAGATCCTTACTTTTTAGCCGTTGCCGGTTATCGTTATGATGCGGTATTGGATAAATACAATATGGCCGATCAGGCCTGCGACCTGGTATACCTTGGCGATCAACTACCATCGTTTTCATTTCCGGGCAACTTAAAACAAATCTATAATTATAACACCTGGCTGGCTTTGCAGGATAAAACCAATTGCCATCCCATCATACCATTTGCTTATTATACCAACACGGTGGTGAAAGATGATTTCCTTAACCTGGTGTTGATCAAAGCTGGTGAAGCGGTAGATTTATCTGTGCTTGGACCAGATACCGTAATTTTGCTGGAAACTGATGCCATTAATGGCATGGCAGAACAACGGGCTTTCTTTATTGCGATGTTAGAAGCAGGGGTGTCTGTGCCGGTGATCATTAAACGGAGTTACCCGGATTTAAATGCAGAAGACCTGATGCTGTATGCCGCAACTGACCTGGGGGCACTGCTGACAGATGGTTTTGGTGATGGTATTTGGGTTGAGGCGCCTCAGGTGGCCTTACCTTCGATTAATGCAACCAGTTTCGGCATACTACAAGCCACTCGAACAAGGATTTCAAAAGCGGAGTATATTTCCTGCCCAAGCTGCGGCAGAACACTCTTCGACCTGCAGGTGACCACACAATTGATTCGGTCGCGCACAGACCATTTAAAAGGCATAAAAATTGGCATTATGGGTTGTATTGTGAATGGCCCGGGAGAGATGGCTGATGCAGATTATGGTTACGTAGGTACAGGCCCAGGAAAAATCACACTTTACCGGGGTAAAGAAGTGGTGAAGAAAAACGTAAATACCGAAAGAGCACTTGACGATTTGATTGACCTGATTAAAGGCGACGGCAACTGGCTGGAACAACGTTAATTAAACGGTTTCTTCGAGGAATTTCAATGTTTTATCACAAACTTCCTGCAGGTGGCGGGGCATCAACTTTTCTGTATAAGGGTGTGAAGCGCCGTATACATGATTGGCACCAGCAATCTTTTTGATAACGGCTTTAGGTTGTGCTTGTGCTAGCTGTTGCGCTACGGAGAAGGGAACATTGACATCTTCATCGCCATGAACAATCAGCCAGGGCAATTCCAGCTGGCTGGCGGCATCTAAAATATCAAATTCATTTTTATGCGCTTTATAGTCCATCAACAACTCACTCCCTAGAGGCATTTTTTCTTTTGTACGCGCATTTTCTACATAAATGCGGCCTGTTTTTTCCCATTCTTCTTCCTGTTCAGGTTTCCAGAGGCTACTAAAATCGGCTATGGCACTCCAGGTGACTACGCGGTCAATTCTGGAGTCAGTTTCCCCTTTGATTACTGCAAGGCCCCCACCACGGCTATGACCAATTAGGGTAATTTTAGCACCTGCATAGGTATGGGCAATATAGTTGACCACGGTGTTCACATCGGCCAGTTCCTTGCTGATGGTATTTGCCGCAAATGCATCCATATCGTTTACATCAAGCGGGTTTTCGGCACCGACACCACTATGTGAAAGGTTAAATTTGAGGAAACGATAGCCACGTGTGGCAAAGAATTCGGCCACCAGGTTATGCGCACCCCAGTCTTTAAATCCCTTAAAACCATGGATAAATAATATGACCTCTTGTTTTGTGTTCGTATCGTCATAAGTATTGTCACCCAGTATGACTTTTTCCCGTGATCCCGTTAATATAAACTCTGTCTTCTTTATCATAAGGCTGTTACTTGGCTAGTTAACAGCTGTAACAATCTAACACGAAGTAATGTTTAGTCTCTTCATTTAATTTAAAATCTTTCTAAATAAAGCTTAATTACAGCATAATGACAGACGATGACAATGGTCTTGCTACTTTTGTTTCGCAAAAAAATAATACTCAAACACAATTGGAATATTTAAGGATTATTGCTTTTACACATAAACAGATCGACCTAAAATCATTAGGTAAGTTGGTTATATGTGAGCAAACGCTCGATGATAGGTTAAAAAACATTCAGGAACAGCTGAATGTCAAGGAGATATTTTACGTTGGAACCTGTAATCGTGTGGAGTTTATTTTTACATCTGGTAATGAACTTGATGCTGAATTTATCACACGTTTCTTAACTGTCCTTGACATGGGGCTGCCAGAAGAATACATGGATCAATTTGTGGAGAACGTTTCCACCTATGAAAAAGTAGCTGCTTTTAACCATTTACTTCGCACTTCCTGCTCTTTAGAGAGTTTGGTGGTTGGCGAAAAGGAGATTCTGGCACAAATACGTAAAGCTTATGAGTCATGCCGCCTGGCAGGATTTACTGGCGATTATATGCGCACCATGATGGATCGTGTGGTGAAAACCGCAAAGGAAGTGTATACGCTAACCAATATTTCTAAAAATCCAGTTTCTGTAGTATCACTTGCTTACCGCAAACTCCGAGACCTGAACATGTGTGCCAAATCCAGGGTGCTTATTGTTGGCGCCGGAGAGACAAACCATAATATTGCACAATATTTAAAAAAACATACCTACTCCAGCTTTTCTGTATTTAACCGTACCCTGGAAAAAGCTGAACATTTGGCTGCCGAGTTACATGGCAAAGCTTATACTTTAGCAGAGCTCGAAAACTATACGGAAGGTTTTGATGTGATCGTTACCTGTACAGGTGCTACAGAACCCATAATCACAGAAGAGATTTATAAGAAATTGTTACAGGGCGATGTAACCAAGAAGGTAGTGGTTGATTTAGCCATTCCGAATGATACTGCTCCTGAAATATTGACCAAATATCCTGTCCATTACATCGAGGTAGAATCTTTGAAAGAGATTGCCCGTAAAAACATCCAGGAACGTTACAATGAGCTTGTTAATGCAGAACAAATCATTGAACAGAATATCAAAGAGTTTGATTTGGTGCTTCGCCAGCGTAAAATAGAAATTGCGATGAGCAGCGTTCCTCAAAAAATTAAGGAAATTAAACACACCGCCATCAATGGTATTTTTGCGGAAGAGATTAATGGACTTGACGACAAATCAAAGGAAGTTTTGGAAAGGGTAATGAACTATATGGAGAAGAAATACATTAGTGTTCCTATGGTCATGGCAAAAGAAATATTAGTGAATAACAGCTAATTCTAGCTATATTAGTCAGCAATTACATTATAGTTTCGTACGTGAAAAAACTCATTATAGGCACAAGAGGCAGTGATCTTGCCTTATGGCAGGCCAATTATATTAAAGACAGGTTAGCAGCAATTGGTGTTGACACTGAACTGAAGATTATCAAAACACAGGGGGATAAGATCTTAAACCTCAGGCTTGATAAGCTGGAAGGAAAAGGTTTCTTTACTAAAGAACTGGAAGAAGAATTATTGGATGGCCGCATCGATCTGGCCGTGCATTCTCATAAAGATTTACCGACTACACACCCAGAAGGATTGATTATTGCGGCAGTACCAGAAAGGGAAGACGCTAATGAATTGCTACTGATTTTAAAGGATTGTGTAGATGTTACTCAAAAACTTTCGTTAAAAACTGGAGCTATGGTGGGAACTTCTTCCAACCGTCGTAAAGCCCAGTTACTGGCGCTGCGTCCGGAATTAAATATAGAAGACTTACGTGGAAACGTACCTACCCGTATACAGAAATTAAGAGATGAAAACTATGACGCGATTTTACTGGCTAAAGCTGGTGTAAACCGTTTAGGGATTGACTTAAGTGAATTCCATGTGGAAGTGTTGGATACCACAGAATTGGTTCCTTCGCCGGCACAGGGTGCATTAGGTATACAGATTCGTGAAACAGATCAGGAATTGTTTGCTGTATTGCAACAACTTCACCACAAGGAAACTGCAGAAGAAATTGCTGTAGAGCGTAAAGTATTGAACCTTTTTCAAGGCGGATGCCATATGCCGCTAGGCTGTTACTGTAAAAAAGATAATGGCCAGTATGAAGTGTGGACTTCTAAAGCGGAAACCGACGAACATTTTCCTGATCGTCTTTTCTTCCGTGTACCTACCTTAGATGGCCTTGCCGAAAAGATTGTAGGCAAATTTACGGCTACACGTAGATTACCTTCCAAGGTGTTCATTTCCCGTGAAATAGGGGAGAACAACTATTTAAGAAGAGCACTGGATAAACACAAGATTGAAATTGACGGACGTTCTTTAATCCGCACTTTCCCCATTGTACGTACATTGGATCCTTTTTATTTAAGAAACTTACATTGGGTCTTTTTTAGCAGTCGTAATAGTGTGGAATACTTTTTTAAGCTTAATCCGGTCTTGTCAAAACACATTAAATTTGGTGTGGTAGGCAGAGGATCTGAAGATGCACTAAGGAAATATGGTCACATTGCAGATTACGTTGGCGAAGGTGGCGATATTGATGAGGTAGCACAGCTTTTTGCTGATGTGGTAGAAAACCAGACGGTATTGTTCCCAAGGGCACAAGATTCACTGTTGAGCATGCAAAAGTTTTTAAAGCCAAGCACCAAGGTGGTTGACTTACCGATCTATGAAACCGTTATTGAAGAAGAAATAGACCGTACTTCTGCACAAGTGTTGATTTTTACGAGCCCTTCGAACGTTGAAGCTTATTTTGCAAAGAACTTATTAGACCCGGAACAGCAGGTGATTGCCATTGGTCATTCGACAGGCAAAAAATTTGATGAGATGGGTGTGAAATATATTTTACCCTATTCTCCTGACGAGATTGGCCTTGCCGAAGCAGTTTTTGGAATAGATGTCAAATAATTAAAAAGAGAGGTTATACATGTTACACCGACCAAGAAGGTTAAGAAAAAATCCAATCGTTAGAGAGATGGTTGCGGAAACCCGCCTATCTAAAGATATGTTCATTTATCCTTATTTTGTTGTACCAGGGAATAACATCACCCATGCAATAGATGCTATGCCAGGCATTAATCACTTTTCTGCTGATACGCTGCTTAAGGATGTGGAGAAAGGCCTGAAATTAGGCGTAAACAAAATTATGCTTTTTGGTGTTGGTGAGGAGAAATCTGAAGATGCCCATGTAGCTTACCACGACCACTCGTTGATTCCGGAAACGATCAGGGAACTGAAAAAGAACTTTGGTGAGGATATATATATCGTAACGGATGTTTGTGTATGTTCTTATACCACACACGGGCACTGTGGCATCATGAGAGATGATTATGTGCAGAATGATGAGTCTGTAGAACTGATTGCAAAAATGGCACTTACCCATGCTCAGGCAGGTGCAGATATGTTAGCACCATCTGACATGATGGATGGACGTATACAAGCCATCAGGGAGAAATTAGACCAGAGCAATCTGGTGAATACGGCAATCATGTCGCATGCTACTAAATTTGCTTCTGCTTATTACGGCCCGTTCCGCGAAGCCGCAGATTGTGCACCAAGTAAAGGAGACCGGAAAGCTTACCAGATGGATTTCAGAAATGGAAACGAGGCGATCAGGGAAGCTTTATTAGATGAAAGTCAGGGGGCTGATGTGTTAATGGTGAAACCGGCTTTGGCCTATATGGATATCATTCACCATTTAAAACAACATTCAGATCTACCAATTGCCGCTTATAACGTATCGGGTGAATACTCGATGGTGAAAGCAGCAGCAGAAAAAGGATGGATTAACGAACAACAAGTAGTGATGGAAACGATGCATGCTTTTGCAAGAGCTGGCGCCAGTATCATTACCACATACCACATAAGGGATATAGTAGAAAAGAATTGGTTATAATATGTTAGAGTCTTTAAAAAAAATATTTTCTGGAAATGAAGGCGATACGCCTGCAAATGCCGGAAGCAAGCCCGATATTTCTCGTGAGAAATCTGCAGAGCTGTTTGAAAAAGCCAAGGCTTATTTTCCAGGTGGGGTAAACTCGCCGGTAAGGGCTTTTAAATCCGTATACGGTACACCTTTGTTTATTCAAAAAGGTGATGGCTGCTTTGTTTGGGATGCCGATGGTAACCAGTTTATAGATTTTTGCGGAAGCTGGGGTCCTTTAATCCTGGGGCATAACCATGCTAAAGTACGTGATAAGGTGACTGAAGTGATGCAAAACGGCATGAGCTTTGGCGCACCAACGGCTTTAGAAAATGAATTAGCCGAGTTAATTATTAAAAACAATAAACTGGTTGAAAAGATCCGTTTCACCAGCTCGGGCACTGAAGCGGTGATGTCGGCAATTCGTTTAGCCAGGGGATATACAAAGCGCGATAAGATCCTGAAATTTGAAGGCTGCTACCATGGTCATTCTGATTCCCTGTTGGTAAAAGCAGGCTCAGGCTTGGTCACTTTCGGAGAATCTTCTTCAGCAGGTGTACCTCAATCTTTCGCTGCCGAAACCATCGTTATTCCATTGAACGATACCACTGCGTTAACAGAGGCTTTCGCACAGTTTAAAGATCAAATCGCTGCGGTCATTATTGAAGGTGTTCCGGCAAACAACGGTTTATTAATACAGGATAAAATCTACATTGAGTTCCTGCAAAATATATGTAAAGAGAACCAAACCTTACTTATTTTTGATGAGGTCATTACCGGTTTCAGGTTAGGTTTTGAAGGTGCTGCTGCTTATTATGGCGTAAAACCTGATATTGTAACCTACGGCAAAATCATTGGTGGTGGCTTACCTGTAGGCATGTACGGTGCTTCATCTGAAATTATGTCGCACATCTCTCCTGATGGTGGCGTTTACCAGGCAGGTACCTTATCAGGTAATCCGGTAGCCATGGCAGCAGGTATTGCACAATTAACCGAGTTGCTGCGTTCTGGTTTTTACAAGGAACTGAACAACAAAACGGCTGAATTTGCAGAAAGCATTAAGCGTTTCGTTACCGCTAGAAATTATAAAGTTAAACTCTTTTATATAGGTTCTATTTTCTGGTTTGCGTTCACTGAAAAAGAACAGATACAATGTGCGGAAGATATTGATCCAGCTAGCATGGAGAAATTTAAAATCATGCACCGTGAATTGTTAAACAGAGGGATCTATTTAGGCCCTTCAGGTTATGAAGTTGGATTTGTATCTGCAGCACACACAAAAATTGAATTAGAAAAAGCAAAGAGAGCGATCATCGAATCATTGGAGATTGTTTTTAGAAGCAAATAACATGAAGAAATCCCTCGTCATATTCTATTCCCTGTTGCTGTATAGTTTGATACAGTTGATTTCATGGGGAATGCTGGTGATTAAATTGCAGCCTTCCAGGATGGCAATGATCATGGGGGAGGGCTCTGTGTTTTTATTTTTGCTTTGTATCGGTGCTTATTTTTTGCACCAGTCGATTAAAAAGGAAGACCGTTTACATGAACAGCAGACTAATTTTTTGCTGTCGGTAACACACGAATTGAAGTCGCCTTTGGCAGCTATCAAACTTTCTTTGCAAACCATTGTTAAAAGAGATCTGGACAAGGCGAGACAACAGTCTTTACTGAGCAACTCCTTAAAAGACATTGAGCGTTTGGACGACCTGGTGGAGAACATGCTTTTAGCGACGAAAATTGAGAACCGTTCTTATTCATTTCCTAAAGAGGAGTTTGACTTTTCTGAACTGGTGCTGAAGGTTTCTGACCGCCTGCAGATTCATACCTGTGATTGCGATCAGAACATTATTACAAAAATACAACCGGGTGTAAAACTCTCTGGTGACCCATTTGCCTTATCTTCTGTGGTGACTAACCTGTTGGAAAATGCAGTAAAATACTCCGGCCCCTGTGCTAGTGTAAGTGTAGAATTATCAAAAGTAAATGGCCATGCGTTCTTGAAAGTCGCAGATAATGGTCCGGGCATTCCTGATGAGGAAAAAATGCTCATCTTTGATAAGTTTTATCGTGTGGGTGAAGAAAGGGTGCGGAAAGCAAAAGGAACAGGATTAGGCCTGTTTATTGTTAAAGAAGTATTACAAAACCACGACGCTGACATCAGTGTTAAAGATAATGTGCCAAAGGGTACTATTTTTGAAGTTACATTTAGTTGATTCCTATGCAACAGAAACTAAGAATTTTATTGGTCGAAGATGAAGACCACTTGTTAGATGCGATAAAACTTAACCTTGAATTAGAGGGTTATAAAGTACATGCCGTTAAGGATGGAAAAACCGCACTTAAGGTATTTAAGGAAGAGCGTTTTAACTTGATTATTCTGGATGTCATGCTTCCTGAAATGGATGGTTTCCAGGTTTGTGAAACCATACGTTTGGAAAACACGGAAGTGCCTATTCTTTTTCTAACCGCTAAGAATACCAGCGAAGACCGTGTGATGGGACTCAAAAAAGGTGCTGATGACTATCTGGTGAAGCCATTTAACCTCGAAGAACTTATTCTTCGTGTGGGTATCCTGGTTAAACGAAGCATGAAATCTGATGATTTAAAGGAACTTAATTCTTATAAAATAGGCGATAAAACCATCTATTTTAATTCATTCGAATTGAAACAAGATGACGGTACCATTGTTCCACTGACGAAGAAGGAAACCATGTTATTGAAGTTACTGATTGAGCGTAAGAACGAAGCCGTATCAAGAGAGCAGATTCTGGAAACGGTTTGGAATTACGATGTATATCCTTCTACCCGTACGATCGATAATTTTATATTAACCTTCCGTAAGTATTTTGAGCCTGATCAGAAAAACCCGGTGTACTTCCATTCCATCAGGGGAGTAGGGTATAAATTTACGGACATAAATAATCACTAATGTTTAGCGCAAAGGGCAGATATGCACTGATGGTGGCTACGGCCATTGCAGCCATAGGATGCCTGTTTTACAAGGAAAACCAGTTAGCCGCTTTTTTAGGGCTGATGTTGCTGTTATTGATCTGGAGCCATTTTAAACAAAGCTCTGTATTACTGGCTTCTAAACATTTCAAAAACGGCGATTATCAGGCCACGGAAGATGCATTGGATGAGGTGCCCGATCCGGAGCGCCTGGCTAAAAACAGAAGAGGCTATTATGAATTTATGCGGGCTAATATTGCCTTGCATCGCGAAGAATACGAAGAGGCTGAATACCATTTCCAATTAGCTAGTCGCTTTCCCCTGGGCGGTAAAACCGATAAGGTGTTTGTGATGATCCACCTGGCGAACCTCGCTTTACGTAAAAAAGACAAAGTAAGAATCCTGGCCTACCTGGAAAGGGCAAAAGAAATGGTGAGTACACCACGGGCCAAGGAAATTATAAATAGAATTGAGAAAGAAGCAAATAGCTTATAAAAACTCTTATACAATCAAATGAACACGTTATTTTTAGATGCTGCTTTTTCAAAGCAAACCGAACGTCCACCCGTATGGATGATGCGCCAGGCTGGCCGTTTTATGCCCGAATATTGGGAGATAAAAAACAAGTATTCTTTTCTGGAAATGTGCAAAACACCAGAAATTGCAGCTGATGTAACGATGTTGCCAGTAGATTTGCTGGGCATTGATGCCGCCATTTTATTTTGCGATATCCTGGTAACAGGAGAAGCCATGGGTGGCGATTTAAGCTTTACCCAGGGTGTTGGTCCGCGTTTCGCTAACCCGGTAAGTACTTTAGCTGATGTAGAAGCTTTAGAAATTGACGTATTAGACAAACTACAATACGTAGCGGATGCCATTAAAGTGATTCAGCAACGTCTGGATAACAAAATCCCTTTAATTGGTTTTGCAGGAGCCCCTTTTACGGTAATGAGTTACCTGGTTGAAGGTGGTTCATCAAAGGACTTCAAAAAGACAAAATTATTAATCCACAATAAACCAGAGGTTGCACACCTGTTGCTGTCTAAAATTGCAAAAGTAACTGCCGATTACCTGAACTTACAGATTGCTGCCGGTGTTAACGCTGTACAGATTTTCGATAGCTGGGCTTTGGCCTTGTCGTGGAACGATTACCAGGAATTTTCACACCGTTATATCCAGGAGATCATTGCCAACCTAAATAGAAAAGATATTCCGGTAATTTCTTTCTGTAAAGGAAGTTCTGTATTTGCACCCATTATGGCTCAGGCAAATCCAGATGTAGTTTCTGTAGATTGGAATGCCGACTTATTAAACATTAAAAATAGCCTGCCTGCAGGTATGGCGGTACAGGGTAACCTGGATCCCCATGTTTTATATGCAGATAAGCCGGTGATTAAAAAACATATCCTTCAATTATTTGAACGCATGCGTGGAGAGAAAGGGTTTATTTTTAACCTGGGTCATGGCATTATGCCAGACATTCCATTCGATAACGTGAAGTATGCGATTGAGGTGGTAAAAGAATTTAAATACTAAAGCAACATGGCTTACTTATACGTTCAGGCGGTCCACATTATCTTTGTTGTAAGCTGGATGGCCGGATTGTTTTATAGCGTACGCCTATTTATTTACCATACGGAAGCCAATGATAAACCTGAGCAAGAAAGGTTGATCTTGCAGCGGGAATACGAGAAGATAGAGCATAAGTTATGGCATATTATTACCACACCAGCCATGGTGCTTACCGTGGCGGCAGGGGTTACGATGATTGTGCTTAGGCCTGGTTTGCTGCAAATGCCCTGGCTGCATGTTAAACTTGCTTTCGTGATTGGACTTTTAGCCTACCATTTTATTTGTCAACGTATGATGAACCAGCTTAAAAACGGAGTTTTTAAGCTGAGTTCATTTAAACTGCGCCTGTGGAACGAGGTGGCTACTATTTTATTGGTGGCGATTGTGTTTACGGTAGTGTTGAAAAGTGCAGTGGACTGGCTGTATGGGTTAATTGGACTGCTGTTATTTTCTACCGTGATTATGATGGCGGTAAAGTGGTATAAAAGCTACAGAAAAAAACGGGAACATTAATTTTATGAAAAGAACGCTACTTACCCTGAGTTTGAGTTTGTTGTTAAGTGTGGCTTTCGGCCAATTTGACCCCACGGCCATGGAGAACCGCATCCGTCCGGATAGTGCGGCAACAGGCCAATTGCAATTCAATTTCTACAACTTTAATTACGTCCGTAATTACGAATATACCAACGAGTTTCATGATGGTTATACCTTGTATGGTACACAATTGCAACCACAGCTGGTTTACCAGGCACACCCAAACCTGGCCATCACCGCTGGTGCATTCATCAGAAAAGACTTTGGTGATAATGGCGTTTACGATGCTAAACCATTGTTTAGCGTAAAATACAGTAAGAAGGACCTGAGCCTGATTTTCGGTAGCCTGGAAGGTGGTATCCACCACCGTTACATGGAGCCCCTGTACAACTTTGAACGCCAAATAACAAACCCTGTAGAATATGGGACACAGTTGTTAGTGGAGAAAGAAAACTTTCAGCTAGATGCCTGGATTGCCTGGCAAAAAATGATTTATAAAGGTGATGCCGCCAAGGAAGAAATTATAGGTGGACTATCCACAGAAACCATTTTATCGAACCGTAATGGCTGGAAATTTAGTATTCCGGCACAGTTTATTGTTTACCATGAAGGCGGACAAATCGACGTGTTAAAAGAAATTCCGATCAGTACTTTGTTTAATGGCGCCACTGGTTTTAAGTTACGCAAGGTCATTGACACTAAAATCAAGTCGGTTTACACCGATAATTATGTAGCCGTCTATAAAGATTTTTCATCAGATAAACGACGCGCTTACCAGGGCGGTTATGGCCTATGGTTAAATGCCGGGATGGAAACTACCTTCGGTAGTTTGGTGGCCTCGTATTGGAAAGGAAATAACTTCATTTCTATTAAAGGAATGCCTTTATATGAATCTGTATCCAGTACCCTTAATCACCAGGGTTTTACCCAGCAAAAACGCAACATTTTGTCGCTTCGTTATGCTTACCAGAAAGAATTGATTCCTAATTTCTACCTGGATGTGCGTTTAGAGCCGCATATAGACTTAGACCAATCCGCTAAACAACTCCAGTTTAACCATTCTTTCTTTTTGACTTATAAGCAGAATTTCACGCTTTTTACACCAAAAAAATAATTTCTAAAGCCCTGCAACCTTTTGCAGGGAATCCGCATCTTCATTATACCAACGCAAACGATGAAGCTGATTAAAACCTATACAATTGACGATTTGATGGAGGGCTGCAAGGCCGGCGACCGGAAGATGCAGGAATTGCTGTACAAGCAAACCTCAGCTAAAATGTACGCACTTTGCCTCCGTTATGCCAAAGACCATATGGAGGCTGAAGACTGTCTGCAAATGGGCTATGTAAAGGTTTTTCAGAAAATACAGGATTACCGTGGCGATGGCGCTTTTGAAGGCTGGATCAGGAAGGTGATGGTGAATACGGCCATCGGCAGCTATCGCAAGAACCTTCGGAATTTAGCTGTTGTGCAGCTGGAAGAGGCTTACGAACAACCATCAACAGGTTTTGATTTCAGCAAACTGGGTATGCAGGACCTGATGAAACTCATTCAGCAGCTGGCTGATGGTTATCGGATGGTATTTAATTTATTCGTGATCGAAGGATATTCACACAAAGAAATTGCCGAGATGCTTGAGATTACAGAAGGAGCGAGTAAATCGCAGTTGTCTAGAGCTCGGGCTATTTTAAAAGAGAAGATTATAAAGATGGAGGGCATTAATTATGAAACCTATGCAGGATAAGGAGTTTGATCAGTTCATGAAAGACCAGTTGGCGCAGGCTGAAGTGCCACCACCTGCTATGCTTTGGGCAAAAGTGGATGCTCAACTAACACCAGTACCTAAAAAGCGTTTCCCGCTGTTGTGGATGGCTGCTGCATTAGCGGTTGTAGCGGTGAGTGCAGGTCTTTTGTTTAATCAGCAGCAAGAAAGGCCTGTTTTGGGGCAAGCTGTAGTCGTAACCACCGCTGAAAAGCCTGTAGCTGAAATAGCACCATTGGCTACTGCGACAGAAACGAAAGTTTTACCTACAACAGGTCAGGATAAACTTGAAGTGCCCTTTTCGCCAGTGGGTGGAGAAGAAACTAGCATGCCAAGCCAGGTAGTTGCAGCTCCGGTAAAAAAGCAAGGGAAAAAAGAATTGCTAGCGATGCAACCTTCGGGGCAGGAGCAGCATCTTATTCATAGCGGCAACGAAGTGAAGCAGCCACAAAAAGAAACCATGGTTGTTGAGGACATGGAATTAACCTCTGCTCTAACCATGCAAGAAGAACAAGTGATGGTTGGTGTACAGGAAATACCCCAACAGGATGTATTGGTGGATGAACCCAATGCCTTGCCCGAAAAAAGGGGCATTAGCAATGTAGGCGACCTGGTTAATTTTGTTGTTGATAAAATAGATAAACGTGAGGAGAAATTCCTGCAGTTTAACCCGAATGATGACGACCAGTCGTCGCTGGTATCCATTAATATTGGCATTATCAAATTGAACACCAAGCAAAAAGCTAAAAGATAACAAACACAGCAAAACGAATACACAAGATGAAGAACTTATTGATTGCCGCATTACTGGTTGGCGGACTGGCCGGAGCGATGACACAACCCCTACAAGCACAAGAAACGGATACCTTAAAAAGGGAAACAGATAGCACCACCAATAACAAGGAAAAGGTGCTGACCATTAGGTGGGGGAAGAAAAAAAGCACGGTAATTGCCAGTAAAACTGATAGTGCAAAATTGAGAGAGGCATCTAAAGGTCGTTTTATCGGCGGCATTACCTTTACGCGGGTAGACCTTGGTTTTTCTAAGTTAATAGATAACGGCAGTTTCAGCTTATCGCCAACTAACGATTTCTTAAGTTACAAGGGTGTAAAAACCTCTACGGTTTCTTTCGACGTACTGCAATTTGGCTACCGTTTTAACCCACACTTTAAGGTTTATGTGGCCGGTGGTTTCGACTGGACATTAATCAGGTTAAGAAATGACATTACCATTCAGCAGGCTACGCCAAATCTAGAGTATGTGGAAGAGGACATCCGTTTTAGTAAAAACCGTTTCTCCAATAGTTATGCACATATTCCTTTAAACTTTGAATTCCGTTCTAAAGAGAATGAAAAAGGTAAGCGCTTTTATTTTATCGTTGGTCCGGAGGTGAGTTTCCTGTTAAACGGAAAAGTGAAACAGGTGAGTGACGAGAATGGAAAAGTAAAATATAAAGACGACTATAACTTTCAACCGTTTCGTTATGGTGGTACTGCCCGTATAGGTTATGGCGGTTTAGGCTTGTTCACTAAATACTATTTCAACGACATGTTCGACAGTCCGGCACAAAAAGGATTAAGAAATATGTCATTCGGTATCACATTTGGGTTAAATTAATTCAAATGGCCTGCGGTGAATTGTTAAGTTAATCAACACGCTATAACATTAGGGTAAGTTGACCCCTACTATAAGCTAAACTAAGATTTAATGGGTAGGGTTAAACCAAACCCAATAATCACAGTCAAATTAAACATACACACAAATTTAACCAATCCCGTAGCCTTCTGGTTGCGGGATTTTTTGCGTCAAAAATCTTTATCTTTACGGTGTGAAGGAACAGGTCATCAGCGTACAGCAATTAACTAAACAATACCAAAGTACACAAAACTCAGGCATCAGGGATATCAGTTTTGATATTGAAAGTGGCCAGATCATCGCTATCCTAGGTGAAAGCGGAAGTGGGAAATCGACCTTACTCAAATGTATATATGGTTTACTTAAAGTAGATGCCGGTCAGGTATTGTTCCAGGGGAAACGCGTAAAAGGACCAGATGAGCAGCTGATTCCCGGGCATAAGGAGATGAAAATGGTGACGCAGGATTTTTCCCTAAACATTTATGCTAAGGTGTACGACAATATCGCTTCCATGCTTTCCAATACTGATGTGAAAGCTAAACAAGAGAAAACGGTACAAATGATGGAGCACCTGAACATCCAACATTTAAGAGATAAAAAGATTACGGAGTTGAGTGGGGGGGAGCAACAGCGTGTAGCCATCGCTAAAGCGTTGATTAGCGATACCACTTTGTTGCTGCTCGATGAGCCATTTAGCCAGGTAGATGCGCTCCTGAAAAATCAGTTACGTGCGGACATTAAAAGAATTGTGGCCGAAACCGGTGTAACCGTGGTGTTGGTGTCTCATGATCCTGCTGATGGATTGTTTCTTGCTGATAAGTTGTTGTTGATTAAAGATGGACAACTGGTACAGCAAGGTGCACCAGCGCAGGTATACAACCACCCTGAGCACGCTTATGCTGCCCGTTTATTAGGTAACGCCAATGTGTTAAGCGCTGAGGATGCCGAGAAACTCGGCCTGCACACTACTGGCCAGGAAGTGGTGGTTTACCCCGAATGGGTGGAACTGAAGAGCTCCTGGAGCAGTCGCAGGTATGAGGTGAAAGATGTGTATTACAAAGGTTTTTACGAAGAGCTGTTGCTGGAACGCGAGGGTGTGCAGATTAGGGCGATTCAGTTGAACCGCGGCGAACATAAAAAACATGGATATTTGCAGGCTAGTGTATTGAATTCCCTCTTTTTTTAACATTGTTTTTAGACTATGGGCTATTTTAAACTTTTAGCAATTTTCATGACGTTGGGTTCCAGCTGTATGTGGACGCGGAAGCGGTAAAATGTGTAGTTGAAGCTCGGGTTAGGTTTAATTTGGAATAATGTATCGGTAATCAAACAACGAATGTTTACTAACTATAAGGTTGAGTTTAATATGAGGCGCGTATGATTCAAAGTTTGGTATATTTCCAACCCTATTACATCGTTGACACTTTTTATTATAATCGACTATCCCTTTAATGAAAAAAGCGATTAAGGGATTAAGTCGTAGAAAGGCGAGAGCTCGATTTCTACATGGTGTTTACATAGTAAACAATCTGAGAGTTAGACAATATGGATGATGAGATGTTGAAACTTTACGTCATGGATTCCTTTAATGATTTTAAAGCGCTATAATCACAGGAAACGAATTTTCGTTTAATGTAATATAAAGATTAACTTAAATGCACTTTGTTATTAAGCGAAAATATAAATTTTTTGATAGCTCTTCAATTTTGATATCATTAAGACGGTCAATTAGATATTGAGGCAGGCCAAGTCAGCCTTCTGTTAGAATTTAAATGCTGAATACTAGTATGCCAGTTCCCCAATGGATTCGGTATATGGTCTAGTAAATGGGTTCATAAGTAACACAGATTGCCAGTCAGATGTGAGTTTGATAAAAGTGAAAGTACTGATTAGATAAGGTAACACTATAGCGAAGTAAACTCACTGCTTGCACCATTGCAAAAGAACCTTTTATCTACAATTTAATTGTGGTATAAGTAAAGGTGCAAACAGTGATGAGAGTGCATAAATGGTATGACTAGTAGAGGTTAAGTGTTATTATCTTGAATGTAATTATTTTAATTTTTATTCTTTAGATCTAAATATCGAAATGTTTTAAAATGATCCTCGCCAATGTGGGTAGCCATTAGACTGAACACTATTAGTGTAACAAATACCTTACTTATAATTATTCGTTAAATATTTTTCTAACCTTAGTTAAACTTTAACAAGTCTATGTAAATATGAAGTTGAAAAAAATCTACCTAAGCTTAATGGTACTGTCAGTGATGCTGCACTTTAGTTGTAAAAAGGAAATTTATGATTCGACAGGAATCAAACAAAAGTCTTCGTTGGACGAAATTAGCTCAATAAAGGAGAAATATTTCAGTAAAAAATATGGAAGTAAATTATTACAGACTATTAATGATACTACGAAGCTAGACTATAATGTAGATTGGGAGAACTATGAAAAAATTGATGTAAACGACTCTCTTTCATATTATCATTTCCCAATGATTCCATACTCATATAATCCAAAAAGTAGGTCTGAGGAAAGATATGTAAAGGAAATAAACCAAAAAAAATATTTAATAGTTGGTAAATCAAAAATGGACGATTCATTTAGAGTAGCAACATATTATTCGGATTCTATCAAGGATGAATTGGATGTTCAGGTAGTATCTAAGAATTTTTCAGGTAGTGTAACGTATTTTAATTTAGACGCAAACACTCATAGTTTCAGAAAGTACAGGCAAGGAAGTTCAATTAACAGAACTGTACCAAAAAAAGTATCCGGCATAAACTCTAGCTCAACAACTGCCTCTAGCGAAGATTGTTACATGGAATTTCGTTGTTCTTTTAATGGAATTTGTGATGGATACTTAATTGTAACATCTACTTTAGGAAAAGATGCATGTGCTAGTCCTAAAAATTTTTATCCGTCAGAATGTAGGAATTACTTTACAGGTTGGGAGTATGTTCATTCAGATGTAAAGTTTATATGCATAGACGATTATCCCGATCCTGGTATACCTGGAGGGCCCGGAACTGGCCCAGATAATCCAACACCAGGTGATGATGTTGACCCTGATAAGATTCCCTGCCTAGGTGACCCAATCAAATCGCCAACTATAGCTAGATCAAATGCGACTAACATTAATGGTGGCCGTTACGGATATACTCGGACATATAACGGGAAGCCAAAATTCCATCATGGAACAGATATTTATGCACCCGTCAACACTCCAGTTTTCCCATTGACAGGCGGAACAGTGATAAGAGTAGTGAGAGATATTGCACCCGGAACATATATTGAGAGTTCCTTTGGTAACTACATCGAAATAGAGTCAGTTCGGTATTCAGATGGTAAAACAATTAAGTTTCTTTATGCGCATTTAAATTCAATTGGTAGTAATATAAAACCTGGCACCAGAATAACAACACAAACAAATCTGGGACTATCAGGTAATACTGGAAATGCAGCTGGAGTAGATTATCCACATGTTCATATTGAAGCTCGAAAAGATGGTATAAGAATTAATCCAGAACCTTATATTAGAACTAAATTTAATACTAACGGAACAGCTATTGTTGTACCTTGTCCATAAAATCATGAAAAAAATATTCATTTATATTACTATTATTTGTTTGTGTATTGTTGCGATTGTTGAAGCAAAAAATACTACTGTACTCAGTATCTTTGGAGTTCAAAAAGATATGGGGGTTAATTCCAAATTACGAGGCGTTAAAACCCAGGTTGAAGTTGCAGTCAACCAAATTGATGAAGATCCAACAATTGCCCTCGAATCAATTTTCTTATATAAAAGTCGCGCAAGCATCAATTTAGGGAGTCTTAAAAAATCCAACTTTATAAGTGTATTTGGTGAGCCAACTTCGATAGAAACAAAATTTTCTGAGGTATATGATAACACAGTTGTTACTTATAAATATGATGATTGTTTATTTCAATTTCTCGATGATGATTTAGTGACTTTTTACTTAAGAGACCCCACATTTCGTTTGACCCTAGGGATTCTTAGGGAGTATACTGCAGCAACACAATCTACATTTTATTTTCACCAACGATTTACGGATGCGTGGCAAAAGGGTCATGATAAACTAGTGAGGATGTATATAACGAGTAACGGTATAAAATCTGACGCTGCACTTACCTTTATGTTGAAGAATGATCTCACTGATATAGAAAATAACATTATTGTCGGTATAACGTTTCAATTTTAGCTTTTTCAAATTTCACCCATCATATTGAGGTAATCCAAATCATGATTTATCTTATCTATGTCACCTGGCTGATATCAAATTCCAAGTGCAAAGCCAGCAAGAAAATAGTATCTTTTTCTGCTGGTTTTGCGCCATTGGCAAGCTGATACCACTGTCATTAATTGATTCGTGATGTACATTTGCAATATGTCCTGCGCTCTATTCGGAAAAGTGGACAATTTGTTGCCAGGTAGGGGGATGTGGAGCTTAAATATACTTACATCAAAAGGACCAAGATTGAAGCCAACGTAAAAGTATATCTATCTCTGGAAAACCCAAAACATACTAATTAGGAGAAGAAAATGATGCCGCTAAACTTACCTACAATATATCGCTGCCTAATAACAAGATGTGATTTGAACTACTTGACACAGCACTATCAATCCTGAACTGTAAATCCGACTGGGTGAGAAGCTAAATAGAATATTTTAAAATGATCGAATAAAAAACTAATACGAGAGTTGAGTTCCATCAACATTACTTTCCGAAATATTCCTGTTCAGGAAATCAGGTAGCACTCATAGGCGAATCCCGATGCACTTCTATGCACATGCAATATGATTGAGCGCAATAGTCATTATTACCTGAAGGCCATATGCAACTCAAACCTATAGCTCGTTATAATATACCTCTAGGCAACAGAAGTATAAGTTTAACACTATTAGAAACTGGTAAATTACTTATAGCAATGCGGTACTTTCCACAAATGCAGGACGAATTAATAGAATTATTGCTGGCTGGCGCACAAACGAAACAAAGGACTGAATGGTATACACGGTGTTGTTGTAATAGCACAAAACCAAATAGAAACTAGCGAAACAGGAGAGCTTTTTTTCTCCAAATAAGATTTTTAAAGTTCTTTATTCAAGAAAACTTCTAATACAGTTAATAAAATAATAAAGTGAACTCCAAAGCTGAAGAATATTTTTAGGGTTCATTATTATGTCAAAACGCACATATCAGGGGAAACTCGATATAGTTTCTCAATTTAGAAGGGGGATGCCGATACGATGTATATCGGCTAATGCCTCATCCGCAAAGTATGATATGGAATGGATTCTGAAATATGATTTTATATGGTGGAAATGGGCCGTTCTATCTGCCCAAGGTCAAGTTTACGCCTTATTTCAAGAAAAAAGTTGTAAGACTCGTACTTGAAAAAGGGCTACCGTTAATCCAGGTTGTTCTAATTATAAAACAAGGAATACTTGCTTTAGAGAGCTGGATAGACACAATACGCATATGCAGTCCTATAACAACAATAGAATCATGAAGAGTTATAAAGGGCATGAGACAATCAAAGAAGCATCAATTTGAAACAGAATTAGAGAACCAGGCGGAGAATGCCCAATTGTTCGAGAACGCACTATTAAAAGGAGTAGCGTCCTTAATTAACGAAGAAGACCCCACGAACACTTGAGTGGGCGAAAGTCTACGAAGAGAAATAAAGGTCGAACATGATATGGCAATTCTATTGGATGTAAACAGGTGCTCTCGTTCTGTATTTTATTATCATCGCAAGCGCATTAATGATGAAGATAATACACAATTAAGAAGAAGAGATTGTACACATTATTACTTGCATAAAGGAACGTACGGCTATCAGCGGATAACTGCCTAAATGAAGAACTTGGTTGTAGGATAAATCATAAGACTGTTAAAATATTAAATAGATACATTACGCTTGAAATGTGCTATCAGAAAAGTAAACTATCGTTCATATGGTGAGGTCGGTAAAATTGCCCACAATGTACATGAAAGGAATTTTGAAGCAAGTTTACCTAATCAGAAATGGGCTACGGGTTGTTAGTCAGATGATCTACTTGTCTCCTATTATAGACATTTCAATTGGGAAATATTTTCTTGTATTATTTCAAAGTGCAAATGCTAGAGTATATATTTTATGACGCTTTGACAAAGTCCAAATAACAAAGGGACTTATTTTTCTGACCAAGGGCACCTACCGACATTATCAAATATAATGGTTAAGCACATGGAATTATTCAAAGCATGTCCAAGAAAGGGAGACTGCATCAGATAAGGCCTAGCCGAAAGCTTTTTAAAAATCGTGAAGAAATATTTACTATGCACAGAGCTGTTGAAACTGCAAAAGGGTTTATTACTTCATTAAAAGGATCCATTGACTACTATAACAATAATAGAATAAAAAAACAGATCCAAAGGAAAAAGCCCGGTGGAATACCGAGCTCTTGTAAAAAAATTAATTTTATAACCTATCTAACCATTAATGGTCGCACCAACAACCTCCTAATATTCAATATGATGATTGTTAGGGGGTGTAATTCGAAGGAATCAACACGATTTTTGCTTTAATAACCCCAGGTCTAACCGGTGTCGCGGCTTGCTTATCTGAACTTTGTATGTCAATGGCAATACCGCCATTATAATGTTCATAGCTATAAGCATTTTTATTGAAAGTGAAAGGTAATTGGATGAAACTGCTTTCATTGACTGGATGATTAATGTAAACCAATACACCTTCATCATCTAGCGCAATCTGATCAAACTCAGGAATACCAAGTTCAGCAGTTAACGTTAAACCGTCTGCACTTAAAACCCATTGGTTTGGCTGAACAGTATAATTAAACGTCCTGTTTGGTGTTTCGTAATAGATATTATCTTTCTTGCAGGAAGCCAAACCTAGTGTAGCGATGCAAAGTAGGAGTAAAATGCTTTGTTTCATATGCTTGTGTTTCCAAACTGGAAGCAAATATATTGCCACAAATGTCTAAATCGGTTAAACCAAATATTCGAATAAGGTATGGTTGTTATTTAAATCGATATATTCGAACTTAAACTCCTTCATTCTTTCTACAAGCGAGTTATAATCAGAGGGTTTTGCCAATTCTATACCCACCAACGCTGGTCCGTTTTCCCGGTTGGTTTTTTTAATGAACTCAAAACGGGTAATATCGTCCTGCGGACCTAACACATTGTTCACAAATTGTTTCAACGCACCTGGACGCTGTGGAAAACGTACAATGAAATAATGCTTCAATCCTTCATATAACAAAGATTTCTCTTTTATTTCCTGCATGCGCTCAATATCATTGTTTCCGCCACTAATAATGCAGACCACAGTTTTGTTTACAATAACGTCTTTCAGCTGGTCTAAAGAGGCCACAGATAGGGCGCCGGCAGGTTCTACTACAATGGCATCCTGGTTGTATAACTTTAAAATCGTTGTGCACACTTTTCCTTCGGGTACCAGAATCATTTCATCTAACAGTTCTTTACAGTACTGGTAGTTTAGATCGCCTACTCTTTTTACAGAGGCCCCATCAACAAAGCGGTCTACAGTTTCCAGGGTAATAGGGCCGCCGTTTTCCAGGGCTTGTTTCATGGAAGGGGCACCTAATGGTTCTACGCCAATCAATTGTACACCAGGCTTGGTTTGGCGCAGGTAGCTGCTTACGCCAGCAGCCAGTCCGCCACCACCAATGGGCATTACCACCACATCCAGCTCGGGCAGGTCTTCATATATTTCTACACCCACGGTTCCCTGACCTTCAATGATTTTAGCATTGTCAAAAGGGGGAACAAAATGCATTTGGTGAGCTTCAGTATAAATTAATGCCTCCCGCATGCAATCGTCAAAAGTATCACCCACCAGTACAATTTTAATATTGTCGCCACCAAACATTTCTGTTTGAGTCACTTTTTGTTTAGGGGTAATTTCGGGCATAAAGATCACACCCTGTATGTTTAGTTTTTTACAGGAGTGGGCCACACCTTGTGCATGGTTTCCCGCACTGGCGCAGACCACTCCGTTTTTTCGTTCCTGTTCCGTAAGCGAACTGATCAGGTTATAGGCACCGCGTAACTTATAAGAGCGTACAATTTGTAAATCTTCCCGCTTTAGGTAAATATTTGCATTATACTTCTTCGAAAGTCCGGCATTATATACTAAGGGTGTTCTATTAACGGTATCGCTGATTCTCGCTGCAGCGGCAAGAAAATCAAATTCCACTTCTTTAGTTACATTCATGGTTATAAGAATTTATTGATCGCATCCAGGTAGGCATTTGCCGAAGCTTTTACGATGTCGGTACTAAATCCATAACCGACATACTGTTTGCCATCATGGGAAATCTTCATATTCACTTTACTGACGTCATCACTACCGCCATGCATCGCTTGAATGGTAAAGTCTTTCAGTTGTATTTGTTTGCCTATAATGCTATCAATGGCCTTAATGGTGGCGTTAACCGGACCATTACCATTGGCTGTAGCTTCATGCTCCAGGCCTTCAAATTCTAATTTAATGCTTGCCGTAGGACTTAAAGGATCGCCACAAACCACCTGTAACAGGTTTAGTTTATAGCCATTTTTATATGGATTATCTTCGCCATCGCTCATCAAATAAAGCAAGTCGTCGTCGGTAATTTCTTTTTTTTCATCTGCCATGACCAGAAAACGTTCGTAAACATGATCCAGGTTTAAACGATCATTATTGTAGCCAAGGCGAGTTAAATGATGTTTTAAGGCATGACGGCCACTGCGGGCGGTTAGGATGATATCAGCCTGGTTAATGCCCACATCTTCCGGGTTCATGATCTCGTAGTTCTCGCGGTGTTTCAAAAAGCCATCCTGGTGGATACCTGAGCTGTGTGCAAAAGCATTTTGACCGATAATGGCTTTGTTGGGTTGTACCGGCATGCGCATCATGCGACTTACCATGGCACTGATTTCGCTAAAATGTTTGGTGTTTAGGTTGGTGTGTAAGTTTAAGGCATGGTGAGTTTTCAAGATCATGGCTACTTCTTCCAAAGCTGTGTTACCTGCACGTTCACCAATCCCATTGATGGTACACTCGATCTGGCGCGCACCACCCAATACACCGGCAAGGGTGTTGGCGGTAGCTAACCCTAAATCATTATGGCAATGCACGGCAATAATGGCCTGGTCTATGTTTTTAACATGTTCTTTCAGGTAGCGGATTTTTGCACCATACTGCTCTGGCAAACAGTAACCGTTGGTATCGGGAATGTTAACCACCGTAGCACCAGCAGCAATAACAGCTTCCACCATTTGTGCTAAAAAGAAGTCGTCGGCACGGCCGGCATCTTCGGCGTAAAACTCAATATCCTCCACAAATTGTTTAGCATATTTTACCGCATCAACGGCACGTTCCAGAATGGCTTCACGGGTACTGTTAAATTTATATTTGATGTGCATATCCGAAGCGCCGATTCCCGTATGGATACGTGGGCGTTTGGCGTACTGTAAAGCCGCTACGGCTGCATCAATATCTCCTTTGTTAGCTCTTGTCAGCGCACAGATAATTGGTTCCTGTACCGCTTTAGAAAGCTCCACCACACTTTGGAAGTCGCCCGGACTAGAAATTGGGAAACCGGCTTCAATCACATCAACACCCAGGGCCTCTAACGCTTTAGCAATTTCTACTTTCTCATCTGTTGCCAACTGGCAACCAGGTACTTGCTCGCCATCACGTAAGGTGGTGTCAAATACGTAAACTCTATTCGGATCGTGTAACATATGGGTGTGAATTATTGTGTGTTAGTGGATTGTGTAATAAATTTGATGACAAGCTGTCCCATTTCCTTGGTGCCTAACACCTTGTATGGGTTAATGCTTTCATCGGCAATATCATTGGTGCGGAAACCTTCTTTTAATACCTGGTCTACCGCATCAATAATCACTTTCGCTTCGGCTTTTAGTCCGAAACTGATGTCTAACATCAGTGCAGCAGATAGAATAGAAGCCAGTGGATTGGCCAGGTCGCGACCGGCAATATCGTGTGCAGAACCATGGATGGGTTCAAAAAATCCGGTGCCATCGCCAATAGAGGCGGAGGCTAGCATACCCATGGAACCTGCAATCTGCGAGGCCTCATCTGTTAAAATGTCGCCGAATAGGTTAGCTGTTAATACTACATCAAAACGTTTAGGGTCTTTGATCAGTTGCATGGCCGCATTGTCTATAAACATATGTTCTGTTTCCACCTCAGGGTATTGTTTTGCAATTTCCTGTACGGTTTCTCTCCATAAGCGTGAACTCTCCAACACATTGGCTTTATCAACAGAACATAATCTTTTGTCGCGTTGCATGGCTGCCTGGTAAGCTTTATGGGCAATTCGTTCTACTTCATAGCGGTGGTATATCATGAGGTCTGATGCCGTATTGCGGTCTTCAGAACGGGTTTTCTCCCCGAAATAAACATCACCAGTCAGTTCTCTGAAAAACAGGATGTCGGTCCCTTTTAAAATTGCCGGTTTAATGCTTGAAGCATTCAGAAGCTCATCAAACAATAGGATAGGACGCAGGTTGGCATACAGACCCAGTTCTTTCCTGATTTTAAGTAAACCTTGTTCCGGGCGCACTTTCAGGGAAGGATCGTTGTCGTATTTGGCATGACCTACCGCACCAAAAAGGATGGCATCACTATTTCTTGCCTTTTCTAAAGTTTCGTCTGGCAAAGGGTTGCCTGTACTTTCAATGGCCACGTGGCCCATTTCAGCTTCATCAAAGGTAAATTGATGGCCAAAAGCAGTAGCTATTTTTTCCAGTACGGCTTTTCCCCAGGTGGTTACTTCGGGTCCGATACCATCGCCTGGTATCACTAATATATTTTTGTTCATGTGTTTATCTCCTGTTCTAAAATGACATCTATTTGAGTGGCTACGCCTTGATGAAGACTAATTCGCTTGCTAATACTTGCTGGCAAGCGGTTTTCAAAATGCCCTACATAGATTAAGGTTCGGTTGTCGCTGCATATCGCATCCACAAATTGGTTAAATAACCGGGTTTGCTGTTGGTCCAGCCCCTGACAAGGCTCATCGAGGATGAGCAATGGCGGGTTTTTGATGATTGCCCGGGCTAATAAAGCCAGGCGTTGTTTCCCTATTGGGAGTTGTGTTAATAAAGTATGTTCCTCAGCGCTCAGGTCAAATACCTGGAGCAGCTGTTTCACCTGGTCGCTTTGTTGGGTATTGACCGTTCTGAATAGACCTGTGGTGTCAAAAAAACCCGAAGCTACGGCTTGAAATACGGTAGACGAGGGTTCAAAATACCATTGCAGTTCAGGAGAGATAAAACCGATATTGCGTTTAATGTCCCAGATGCTTTCGCCTGTTCCTCTTCTTTTTCCAAACAAGTAAATTTCATTGGCATAAGCCTGAGGGTTGTCGCCGGTTAGCAAACTAAGCATGGTTGATTTTCCAGAACCGTTAGGGCCTTGTAATAACCACTTTTCGCCAGTTTTTACCGTCCAGTTAATGTTATTTAAAATTATTTTGTCGCCATACTTAACCTGCACATTTTTTACTTTTACAAGTTCTCTTTCATCAGTTTCGGCCATGGTTAAAAATGACGGAATGGCAAAAGAGCGGGCTATAGTTGTATCTATTTGATTCACTTCTTTTTGAGCAGAAGTGTAAAGTATTCCTTGGTTTAAGGTAGCATAATGGCTGATGCAGGAAGGCTCGTTACCATCATTACTTATCAGAATCAATTGCATGCCCTGTGCACAGGCGTCATTAATCAGGCTGTTTAAATTTTTCCTGGTGTTAACGTCTAATCCGGTATATGGATTGTCTAATATTAATAGCTGCGGTTGCAACAATAAAGCTTTGCTTAACTGCAGTTTTTTATGCTCGCCACTAGATAACTGAATTAAGGAGGCATCGCGGCGGTGTAATAGCGCTAAAGATTTAAGCACAGCGACAATATCACTTTCCGTTCTTCCTGCTTTGCTAGCATAGGCGGTCATTTCTTCCCATACGGTTACACTGGCTTCCGCTTCGCTGCTGTTGTAACGCTGCTGGTAATAGAAGTTAGCTGTGCCTTGTTTATCTTTAAATGGAAACCATTGCGCTACATACAATACTTTTGCTGCTGCCGTTTCGGCTTCGTTGTACTGCACTTTGATATGGCCGCTAGACTGCATTAATCCAGCAATAACTTTGGCCAAGCTGGTTTTACCGCTGCCGCTGTTGCCCATTAACAACCATTGCTCTCCTTTGTGGATACTCCAGGAAAGCGCCGACCATACCACATTCTTGCGGTAGTTGAGGCTTAGGTTATCGATATGGACAAAAGGTTTAGTCATGAGTTTAAATGCGGTTGTTTTCGAAATTGGTGACGGCTTCTTTTTGGTTTAATATAAAATCGATATCGTCATAACCATTAATCAGACAAGATTTTTTATAAGCATTGATTTCAAATGATTCGTTCTCCAGTGTAGTTTGTAATTCAACCACCTGCTCCTGCAGGTCAACTGTTAATTGTGTTTTTGGGTCTCTGGCTACGGCCTCGAATATTTTGGCTAAAAAGGCATCAGAAACTTGTATTGGTAAAAGGCCGTTGTTCAGGGCATTTCCTTTAAAGATGTCGGCAAAAAAACTGCTGATCACTACTTTAAATCCATGGTCCTGAATGGCCCAGGCCGCATGCTCGCGGCTACTGCCACAGCCAAAGTTTTTACCAGCAACCAGGATTTCACCTGCATAGGTAGGGTTGTTCAATACAAAATCTTCTTTTTTGTTACCATTAGCATCGTAACGCCAATCGCAAAACAGGTTTTCGCCGAAACCTTCCCTGGTGGTTGCTTTTAAAAAGCGCGCAGGAATAATCTGATCGGTATCGATATTTTCAACCGGTAATGGAACCACGGTAGAAGTTAATTTTACAAATTTGTTCATCAGTATATCTTTTAATTTACCGGCTTAAGCCTCGGCTGGTTCCTTTAACATATCTCTTACATCAGTTACTTTACCAGTAATGGCAGCTGCTGCTGCAGTTAAGGGACTGGCGAGTAAAGTACGGGAATTTTGTCCCTGGCGACCTTCAAAATTCCTGTTGGAAGTAGAAACACAGTATTTACCTGCCGGGATTTTATCTTCGTTCATTCCTAAACATGCACTGCAACCTGGTTCGCGCAATTCAAAGCCTGCGGCTTCAAATACTTTGTCCAAACCTTCGGCAATGGCCTGCTGTTCTATTTGTTTAGAACCCGGAACAATCCAAACGGTAACATGTGGTGCTTTTTGTTTGCCTTTAACAAAGTCAGCAATTTCTCGCAAGTCTTCCAGGCGTCCATTAGTACAGCTACCTATAAATACATAGTCGATCGGTTTGCCAACTAACAAAGCATTGCCTTCCAGACCCATATAATCCAAAGCTTTTTGAAAAGAGGGTTGTTCAGATGGTGTCTGACTTGCGGTGGAAGGGATGTGCTGACTAATACCCATACCCATACCTGGGTTGGTACCATAAGTAATCATTGGTTCGATAGCTGCAGCATTAAAATGAAGCGTTTTATCAAATTCCGCATCTTCATCACTGTACAATGTTTTCCAATTGGCCAATGCTTTATCCCATTCTTCGCCTTTAGGGGCAAACTCTCTGCCTTTTACATAGTCGAAAGTGGTTTCATCAGGTGCAATTAATCCACCACGGGCACCCATTTCGATGCTCATGTTACAGATGGTCATACGGGCATCCATGCTCAGGTTTTTAATGGCTGATCCGGCATATTCGATGAAGTAGCCTGTACCACCTGCAGCAGAGATTTGTGAAATGATGTAGAGAATAATATCTTTTGCGGAAACGCCCTTACCCAGTTCGCCATTCACTTCGATTTTCATGGTTTTAGGTTTCTGCTGCAATACACATTGCGTTGCCATCACCTGTTCAACCTGTGATGTACCTATACCAAAGGCTATACAGCCGAAAGCGCCATGAGTGGAAGTGTGACTATCACCACAAACTATGGTAGATCCAGGTAGGGTAATGCCTAACTCAGGACCGATAATGTGCACGATACCCTGGAAAGGATGGCCTAGGCCATACAGTTCTACGCCAAATTCTGCACAATTTTTAGTTAACATGTCTACCTGGTAACGGGAAAGTTCTTCCTTGATGGGCAGGTGCTGGTTAAGTGTAGGCACGTTATGATCTGCCGTAGCAATAGTTTGTGCTGGCCTGAATACCGGTAAGCCTCTTTTTCTCAAACCATCAAAGGCCTGCGGGCTGGTTACCTCGTGAATGAAGTGTGTGTCAATGTATAAAATATCGGGAAAACCCACGTCGCTTTTGACGACGTGAGCATCCCAGATCTTTTCCACTAATGTTTTTCCCATGAGGGTTAGTTTTTATAAGATTAAGCTTGAGTTTCTTTTTCTGCTGGTTGGTTTTCAGGACGTAAACTACGTACAGTTTTACCTGCCTGCCATAGTTCGCTGTCGCGAAGTTCTGCAAGTTCAGCATTAAGTTTCTCGCGGTAATCAGGTTGGCTGTTCGAATCAATAGAACGTTGTGATTCTTTACCTGTAGCTACGCTATTGTATAATTCTTCGAAAACAGGTTTAGTAGCATCTCTGAATTTCTTCCACCAGTCTAAAGCACCACGTTGTGCTGTTGTAGAGCAGTTAGCATACATCCAGTCCATACCGTTTTCTGCTACCAATGGCATTAAACTCTGTGTTAATTCCTCAACCGTTTCGTTGAAAGCCTCAGAAGGCGAGTGTCCATTGGCGCGCAACACATCATATTGTGCAGCGAAAATACCCTGGATACAACCCATCAACGTTCCACGCTCACCAGTTAAATCACTGAAAACTTCTTTTCTGAAATCAGTTTCGAATAAGTATCCGCTACCTACCGCAATACCTAAAGCGATAACACGGTCATACGCTTTACCCGTTGCATCCTGGAAAATGGCGTAACTAGAGTTTAACCCACGTCCTTGTAAGAACATGCGACGTAATGAAGTACCTGAACCTTTAGGTGCTACTAAGAAAACGTCAACATCTGGTGGAGGAATAATACCTGTTTGTTCGTTGAAAGTAATACCGAATCCATGAGAAAAATATAATGCCTTACCTGGAGTTAAGTGTTTTTTAACTGTTGGCCACAATTCAATTTGTGCAGCATCACTAAGTAAGTAACAAATGATGGTACCGCGTTCTAATGCTTCTTCAATTTCAAATAAGTTTTCACCAGGTACAAATCCATCAGCAATTGCTTTATCCCATGTTTTTGAATTTTTACGTTGTCCAACTATTACTTTGATGCCATTGTCTTGTTGATTTAAAGCTTGACCGGGACCTTGAACGCCATAGCCAATGATGGCTACAACTTCTTTACTCAATACTTCCTGTGCTTTTGCTAACGGAAATTCTTCACGTGTTACTACGTTTTCTTCTTTTCCGCCGAAATTTAATTTTGCCATGATCTTTTTATTGGTTTTATGATTGGTTGTTTATTAAAGCAATAGACAAAAGTCTATTACATGGTAAATACATTGTCTTGTTTGTCCAGGAATTCGTTTTCCACTACATCCTGTCCGGGTTCTTTTCTTTCAAACTCACGTAGTTTGGCATTGAAGCCTTCACTATCTTTAATGATGGCCACACGGGCACTTCTCACAAATTCAATGAGGCCATATGGCTGCAACACTTCAATCAGTTTGTCGGTTTCTTCGCGGTGTCCCGTAGTTTCAAACACGGTGTAATCTTTACGGATCACCACAGCTCTCGCACCATTTTCGCGGAGTAAACGTTCTACCAGTACTTTTTCGGTAATGGTATCTGTAGGTACTTTATATAAGGCAAGTTCTTGCCAGATAATGTCCTCGTTGGTGTTAAAATACACTTTCAGTACCTCGATTTGTTTTTCAATCTGACGTGAAAGTTTACGTACCACATCTTCCGTTTCGTGGATAACGATATTAAAACGGTGGATATGTTCAATTTCAGAAGGAGAGGTATTTAAGCTCTCTATATTGATTTTTCTTCTGGAAAATATAATAGCGATACGGTTTAATAAGCCGATCTGGTTTTCAGTGTATACGGTAATGGTAAATTCCTGTTTGGTATTTGCCATTTCTATAGCATGGGTATTGCTCATGATCGTTGTTATTTTAATCTGATTTCACTTACACTACAGCCCTGAGGTACCATAGGGAATACATTATGTTCTTTTGCCACCATTACTTCCAACAGGTATGATCCTTTATGTTGCAGCATGGCTTCCAGAGCAGGAATCAGGTCCTCACGTTCCACTACTTTTTTGCCGGGGATATAATAAGATTCAGCAAGTTTTACAAAATCAGGGCTGGTAATATCCACAAAAGAATACCTTCTGTCGTTAAACAGTTGTTGCCACTGGCGTACCATGCCTAAAAACTGGTTGTTTAAAATCATGATTTTCACATCCACACCAAATTGCATAATGGTTCCTAACTCTTGTAGCGTCATCTGGAAACCGCCATCGCCAATTACGGCCACTACGGTACGGTCGGGTGCACCATATTTAGCACCTATGGCTGCTGGTAAGCCGAAACCCATCGTACCTAAACCACCGCTGGTTACATTGCTGCGGGTGTTGTTAAATTTAGCATAGCGGCAAGCTACCATTTGGTGCTGACCAACATCACTTACAATGATAGCTTCCCCTTTGGTTAATACGTTTAACTGGTTGATTACTTCGCCCATCGTGATTTCGCCGGTACCTGGGTTCAATTCCGGATCGATTAAATCTTCTTTTTCTATTTTAGCAAAAGCGTGAAACTCTTGTACCCATGCTTCATGATCACCTCTTTCTACCAACTCGGTTAATAAGGGAAGTGTTTCTTTACAATCACCCCATACCGGCACATCAGCTTTCACATTTTTATCTATTTCTGCCGGGTCGATATCCAGGTGTACAATTTTAGCTTGTTTAGCGTATTTATCCAGGCGACCAGTTACACGGTCATCAAAGCGCATACCGATGGCGATTAACACATCGCAGGAATTGGTTTGTACATTCGGGCCGTAGTTACCGTGCATGCCCAACATACCCATGTTTAAAGGGTGATCTGTTGGAATAGCACCAACACCTAAGATGGTCCATGCGGCTGGAATGCCGCTTTTTTCTACAAAAGCCTGAAATTCTTTTTCTGCTTCACCTAACAAAACACCCTGTCCAAATAAAATGAACGGTTTCTTTGCACTGTTGATCAATGCGGCGGCCTGTTCTATATATTCTTTCCTGATTTTTGGGGTAGGACGGTAGCTGCGGATATGATCGCAAGGGGTATAACCATGGTAATCGAAAACCTGCAATTGTGCGTTTTTGGTAATGTCAATTAACACCGGCCCTGGTCTGCCTGTTCTGGCAATATAAAAGGCTTTGGCCAATACGCCTGGAATTTCACTCGCATCCGTTACCTGGTAATTCCATTTGGTTACTGGTGTGGTAATGTTAATTACATCAGTTTCCTGAAAAGCATCGGTACCTAATAAACTGGCGAATACCTGTCCGGTAATGCATACTAATGGTGTGCTATCAATTTGTGCATCAGCTAAACCGGTCACCAAATTGGTAGCCCCTGGTCCACTAGTTGCGAAAACAACGCCAACCTTGCCTGAACTGCGCGCAAAACCTTGGCCGGCATGAATACCACCTTGTTCATGTCTGACCAGTATATGGTTTAATTTCTCTTTGTAATCATACAAAGCATCATAAATTGGCATGATGGCGCCTCCAGGATAACCGAAAATAGTTTCTGTTCCTTCGGCAATTAATCCTTCTAATAAAGCTACGGAACCGGTAACCTGCGTAGTTTGCTTAGGTTCGGTTAGGGTGGCTGCTTCCGTTTGTGCTATATCCATGTTATTATGTTTTTGGTGTTTGTCAATCTTTTAATCGGTGTAAGCGTCGGTTACACAACCTTCACTGGCATCGCTTACTTGTTTATGGTATTTATATAATACACCGCCTTTTACCGGTGGTGGTAACTGCGTCCAGGCTGCTCTGCGAACGGCTAGTTGTTCGTCTGTGATGTTCAACTGTAGGATATTGTTAACCGCGTCGATGGTAATGATGTCGTTATCATGAACCAGGGCGATGTTTCCACCATCCCAGGCCTCAGGTGTGATGTGACCTACAACGAAACCATGTGTTCCGCCAGAGAAACGGCCATCTGTGATTAAAGCCACAGATTTACCCAAGCCTGCACCAATGATCGCGGAGGTAGGTTTAAGCATCTCAGGCATACCCGGAGCGCCTTTAGGGCCAACCTGTCTGATCACAACTACATCTCCTTGATGTACTCGTCCGCTTTGGATACCGGCAATCAATGATTGCTCGCCATCAAAAACCCTAGCCGGGCCTTCGAAACGTTCTCCTTCTTTACCGCTAATTTTTGCTACCGAACCTTTTTCGGCCAGGTTGCCATACAACATTTGCAGGTGACCAGTAGCTTTTAAAGGCCTGCTTACAGGAAGGATAACCCGTTGTTGGGTGAAGTCCAGATCTATTGCATCAGCCACATTTTCTGCCAATGTTTTTCCAGTTACCGTCAGGCAATCGCCATAGATCAAGCCTTCTTTTAATAAATATTTTAAAATTGCAGGTACACCACCAATCTCATGAACATCCTCCATTAAATATTCACCGCTTGGTTTTAAATCAGCCAATACCGGGGTGCTGTTGCTGATCTGTTGGAAATACTCCAGCGTTAAAGTGATTCCTACAGATTTAGCCATGGCAATCAGGTGAAGCACCGCATTGGTAGAACCACCTAACACCGTAACTGTAACGATTGCATTGTGAAATGCACGTTCGGTCATAATTTGTGAAGGCAGAATATTTTGTTCCAGGAGTACCCTGATGGCACGTCCTGCATCTAAACATTCTTGTTTTTTATGCTCGCTTAATGCAGGGTAGGAGGAGCTGTAAGGTAAACTCATGCCTAAAGCCTCGATGGCGGAAGCCATGGTGTTGGCGGTGTACATACCACCGCAGGCGCCTGCACCTGGACAGGTATGCCTAATAATTCCCTGGTAATCTTCTTCAGATAGTTTTCCAGCCAATTTCTCTCCAAGAGCTTCAAATGCTGAAACAATGTTTAAAGATTTTCCTTTGTAATTACCGGAGTGAATACTTCCACCGTAAACCATAATGGCCGGACGGTTTAATCGACCCATCGCCATTATTGACCCTGGCATATTTTTATCACAGCCTGGTAAAGCGATAACTGCATCATAGTATTGTCCGCCACAGATCGTTTCAATCGAGTCTGCAATCACATCCCGTGAAACCAGCGAGTAACGCATGCCAGGTGTTCCGTTAGACATTCCGTCACTTACACCAATGGTATTAAAGGTTAAACCAACCATGTCGTTTTTCCACACACCTTCCTTTACAATTTTTGCCAAATCGTTTAAGTGCATATTGCAGGTATTGCCATCATAACCCATGCTGGCAATGCCCACCTGGGCTTTATTGAAATCGGCATCGGTAAGGCCAATTCCATACAACATGGCTTGTGCGCCTGGCTGTGTTTGGTCTTGTGTAAAAACTTTGCTGTAACGGTTTATCTCGGTTGTTTCTGACATTTTATTATATAATTACTTCGTAGTTCTGTTTTTCTAACACTAAGGCTTTGTAAGTACGCTGGATGGTTGCACCAACGCTGTCCGGCCACTTTACAGGGTATTTAACACCATCTATGGACTCGATTCCTGCTATTTCGGCTGCGGTGCCGCAGAAGAAAGCGCTGTCTGCTTCTTTAAGTTCATCCACACTAAGCACTTTTTCTATACATTCAATATCCAGGGTTTTACATAAACCAATAACGGTTGCCCTGGTAATGCCAGGTAAAATGTGCCCAAGGGGAGGTGTGTAAAGCTTTCCGTTTTTTTCGATGAAAACATTTGCGCCTGGTGCTTCGGCCACATTGTTGTGCATATCCAACAGGAGGGCTTCATCGTAACCATTTTTGGTGGCTTCGGTGGTAGCGAGTATGGAGTTTACATAATGTGCACTAATCTTGGCATCGATAGGAATAGACTTAGGGTTCGGTCGCTGGTAACTTGATAAACCAACTTTTAATTGTTTATGACCAAGGTATGCGCCCCATTCCCATGCACAGATCATGATGGAAACTGATTTGGGTGCCGACAAAGTCATGTTGGCTCCACAAAACACTAATGGGCGTATATAGGCATCATTCAGGTTGTTTAAACTTAATATTTTATAGGTTTCTCTGATCAATTGGTCAATATCCCAGGTAAATGGAATGTGGGCTAATTCGCAGGAACGCTTCAAACGCTCAAAGTGTGCTTTTGCTTTAAAAATACGGGTGCCGTTATGGGTTTTGTATGCCCTGATTCCTTCGAATGCTGCATACCCATAATGTAAAGACTGGCTATACAAGTCGGTATTGGCGTCGGTTGCTTTAACGAAAGAACCGTTTAAGTAGATGACTGTTTTATCATTATAGTATGACATGGCTTTTTCGGTTGATATCTGTTACGCTAATTATTTATTAAAAAAGCGCCTCTTTTGGAGGCGCTTCAGTCTTTTTGATTAAATACTCGTTTACAGCGCCTTGTACTCCTGGTTTAGCAGCAGTAGGTTTAGGTTAATAATGACGTTGTAAAAGTTGTTAATCATGGTGTACATGTTGTGGTTCTTTTGTTTGTTTTAGTAATTACAATTTAAGAGAAGACGGCTAAGGTTGCAATAGCTGGCTGAAATATTTTGAAAAAAAATTAAATATTGTTAATATGTTTAATTTGTTATTTTTATTTGGCCTAAAAGGCGTAATTGATACAATTGACGGGACGAAATAGACCAAATATGAATTCGGTATTCGGTATAGTTATTATGCCAACATATTATTTTTTGACAAATTCGGCGTGAAATGCCTGAAACCCTTCATAAAGTTTGAAAATTTTAAAAAAACAGGAGCCAATAAAAAAGCCCCCCACAAATGAATGTGAGGGGCTGTATATTATTAAATTAGATATTAAGCAACACCTTCGGCTAAAACAATAATTTTGTTTTTCAAAACCTCCACAACACCACCTTTGATCACAAAGGTTTGTTCGTTGGCATTGCCTTTAATAATTACTGGTCCGTCTTCTAAAGTAGAGATAATCGGTGCATGGTCTCTCAAAATTTGAAAAGAACCCATGGTACCTGGTACGGTAACCGATGTTACTTCGCCTTCGAATACTTTTTTATCTGGTGTTAAAATTTCTAATGTCATATATATATGTTATATGCGCT
Organism: Pedobacter sp. CAN_A7; assembly: GCF_015752175.1. Classification (NCBI taxonomy): domain Bacteria; kingdom Pseudomonadati; phylum Bacteroidota; class Sphingobacteriia; order Sphingobacteriales; family Sphingobacteriaceae; genus Pedobacter; species Pedobacter sp. CAN_A7. The sequence goes on from NZ_JADOUW010000005.1 coordinate 187,209, forward strand.
TTAATTAAGCGTTTGCTTCAGCTAATATTTTCTTACCTTTTTCAATCGCTTCTTCAATACCACCTACTAAGTTAAATGCTGCTTCTGGATATTCATCTACTTCACCATCCATAATCATGTTAAATGCTTTGATGGTTTCTTTAATGTCTACCAATACGCCTTTTAAGCCGGTGAACTGTTCTGCCACGTGGAAAGGTTGTGATAAGAAACGTTGTACACGACGTGCACGGTGAACGGTTAATTTATCCTCTTCAGATAACTCATCCATACCCAGGATGGCAATAATATCCTGAAGTTCTTTATAACGTTGTAAAATTTCTTTAACACGTTGTGCACAGTTATAGTGCTCATCGCCTAATACTGCTGGCGATAAGATACGTGATGTAGAATCTAGTGGATCTACCGCTGGGTAAATACCAAGCTCAGAGATTTTACGGGATAATACAGTAGTAGCATCTAAGTGGGCGAAAGTTGTTGCCGGAGCCGGGTCAGTTAAATCATCTGCAGGTACGTAAACCGCTTGTACAGATGTAATTGAACCACGTTTAGTTGAAGTAATACGCTCTTGCATTAAACCCATCTCTGTAGCCAAAGTTGGTTGGTAACCTACCGCTGATGGCATACGACCCAATAGGGCAGATACTTCAGAACCAGCCTGCGTGAAACGGAAAATGTTATCAACGAAGAATAAGATATCTTTACCAGCACCTTCACCATCTCCATCACGGAAATATTCAGCAACTGTTAATCCAGATAAAGCAACACGTGCACGTGCACCAGGAGGCTCGTTCATTTGTCCGAACACCAATGTAGCTTTAGATTCTTTTAATTTCTCGGTATCAACTACAGAAAGATCCCATCCGCCTTTTTCCATCGAATGAAGGAATTCATCACCATAGTTAATTACACCAGATTCGATAAACTCACGTAAAAGGTCATTTCCTTCACGTGTACGTTCACCTACACCAGCGAATACAGATAAACCAGCATGCGCTTTTGCGATGTTGTTTACCAGCTCCATGATCAATACGGTTTTACCTACACCCGCACCACCGAATAAACCAATTTTACCACCTTTAGCATAAGGCTCTAATAAATCGATAACTTTAATACCGGTAAAAAGAACTTCAATTTCAGTTGATAAATCTTCGAATTTTGGGGCAGCAGCGTGAATTGGTTTACCATTAGCTTTATCAATTGTATTGATTCCGTCAATAGCATCACCAACAACATTGAACAAGCGACCTTTAATTTGCTCACCAACGGGCATTTTAATAGGGGCACCAGAGTCAACAACGTCCATACCGCGAACCAAACCATCGGTTGAGTCCATTGCGATTGCACGAACACGGTCTTCACCAAGGTGCTGTTGAACTTCTAAAACGACCTTCTGACCGTTTTCTTTTGTAATTTCTAAAGCCGAGTAAATCTTAGGTAAATAAGCATCGACAGCAAAACTTACGTCAACTACCGGGCCTATAATCTGCGCTATTTTTCCAATGTTAGGCATATATTGTTTTGGGTAAAATTATAAATATCAAAATGTTAAAGGCTGTTTTACGGCCCTGTAATTTGGTCTGCAAAGTTAAGTTTTTTCCACTTATATTGTATACATAAATAAAAAGTTTTTCAACTGTTTTTTAATTGATACTTTAGTCGGGAGATAATTATCCTAAAATCCTGTTCATATATCATGAAAACCATCCTGGTAACCGGAAGTAATGGCCTTTTAGGTCAGAAACTTACCGAAAATATACGATCTTCAAATAAGTACCATTTAATTGCTACCTCCAAAGGGGCAAACCGTTTTCCGGAAGCAACCGGATACAACTATATCGAAATGGATGTCCTGGATCCGCAAAGCATTCACGCTGTATTAGAGAAATATCGCCCGGATGCCGTAATTCATACTGCTGCGATGACCAATGTCGATACCTGTGAAGCTCAGCCTGAAGAAGCATACCAACTGAACGTGGAATCCGTAAAGTCGTTGTTGCGTGCTTGCGAGCAATTTAATATCCAGTTTATACACCTGTCGACAGATTTTATCTTCGATGGCGCTGACGGACCATACGATGAAACGGCCAGCCCAAACCCTTTAAGTTATTATGGCGAAACAAAGTTGGCCGCAGAAAAAGTTGTGCAGCAGGCTACGTGCCCATGGGTCATTATCAGAACCATTTTAGTGTATGGCATCGTAGCAGATTTAAGCAGAAGTAACATTGTTTTATGGGCCAAAGGTGCCTTGGAGAAAGGGCAACCACTGAATGTGGTGAACGACCAGTGGCGTATGCCAACCCTGGCTGAAGATCTGGCTGAAGCTTGTTTACTCGCCGCTGAACGTGAGGCGCATGGTGTTTATCATGTGAGTGGTAGCGACATGATGAGTGTAGTTGAATTAGTGAGGCGTGTGGCAGCTTATTGGAAACTGGATGCAAGCCTGATTAATGAAGTCACCAGCGCCAGCCTAAATCAAACTGCGCCAAGACCCATGCGTACAGGGTTCATCCTTGACAAAAGCCGTAAAGATTTGGGTTATGCACCTCATGGTTTCGAAGAAGGTTTAGCACTGGTTGATCAGCAGCTGCATTTACATGGGCAACATAAAAATGAGAATAAGTTGACCTAAGGGCAATTTTCCAGTATTATATTTACAAAAACAAAAATTAAAACTATGGCTTTACAAACAGGTAATCAAGCACCGGATTTTAAATTATTTAGTTCAGAACTTGAAGAAGTGTCTTTAAGTGATTTTAAAGGGCAAAAAGTAGTGGTGCATTTCTTTCCAATGGCCTTTACAGGTACTTGTACCGAACAATTATGTACCATGAGAGATTCTTTTGGTTATTACGAAGGTTTAAATGCAAAAGTGGTAGCCATATCGGTTGACTCACCATTTACTTTGGCTAAGTTCAAAGAAGAACAAGCTTATCAGTTCCCTTTACTGTCTGATTTTAACAAAGAAACCTCTCAAGCTTACGGCGCATACTACGATGAATTTGTGTTTAATTTAAAAGGTGTGGCCAAAAGAGCGGCTTTTGTGATTGATGAAGAAGGAAATATCAGCTATGCTGAGGTTTTAGAAAATGCAGGTGATCTACCTGATTTTAATGCGATTAAGCAAGCTGTAGAAGCTTAAAGGCGTATTATTGGTAATTATTTTTCAAATTTAATTGCAGAATAGTTGCGTAGTTCAAATGCAAATGTTACTTTTGCATTCCCTTAAACGAAAGGGAAATGCATTTGTAGCTCAATTGGATAGAGCATCTCACTACGGATGAGAAGGTTTGGGGTTCGAATCCCTACAAGTGCACATCAAGCCTTAGAGAAATCTAAGGCTTTTTTATGCGCCAGAATTTCCATTATGGTTCTGCTTAAAGCTTAATTATGCGCTTATCAAATTCAAAATGAGCTATTGTTAAGGGTATGCAGATTATCAGACGAATGCATTGATTAATTATGTCAGGTAGAAGTATAATTTATTTAGTGTAAAAATATACTAATTCTGGCATATTTAGTGTACATTAATTCACATGAGAATACTGCTAACGGGTTCCACCGGTTACATTGCCCAACGTCTACTACCTGTTTTACTGGCCAACAAACACCAGGTCATCTGCTGCGTGAGGGACAAAAGCCGCTTTTCCCTAGAAAAATTTGAAGGTTTTGATATCGAAGTGATTGAAGTCGACTTCCTGAAAAAGGAAAGTCTTGTTCAAATACCACAAGATATCGACGTTGCTTATTACCTCATGCACTCCATGTCATCAGCTAAAGAAGACTTTTCTAAAGCAGAGCTTTTAACGGCCACTCATTTTAAGGAAGCTGTAGCTCGGAGTCAGGCAAAACAAGTCATATTTTTAAGTGGAATTGTTAACAGTGACACCTTGTCAAAACATCTTCAATCGCGATTTAACGTCGAAGATGCCCTGAAGTCTGATCACTATGCATTAACCACCTTACGTGCAGGTATTATAGTTGGCTCTGGCAGTGCCAGTTTTGAGATTATCCGCGACCTGGTAGAAAAACTGCCCGTTATGGTAGCGCCTAAATGGTTAAATACTAAATGTCAGCCGATAGGCATTCGTGATGTAATCAGTTTTCTGGAAGGGGTATTGATGAAAAGTTACGCCTTTAATAAAGCCTATGATATTGGTGGACCAGAAGTTATTACTTATAAGGGTATGCTGTTGCGTTTTGCAAAAGCACGGGGACTTAAAAGACACATCTTTACTGTTCCTGTGATGACACCAAAACTATCTTCTTATTGGTTATATTTTGTTACTTCAGTTTCTTACCCGTTAGCCAGTAGTTTAGTAGAAAGCATGACTGTAGATGTGGTTGCAGAACCTAACGACTTACAGCAAAAATTAAACATACAGCCTATGACTTATGAACAGGCTATTGAACTGGCTTTCGGTAAAATAGAACAAAATCAGGTGGTATCCAGCTGGCGCGATGCAATGAATCGTGATGCTTACCCAGATCGGTTCAAAAAGTTGATCGAGGTCCCTCAGGAGGGTTGTTTCAAAGATGTTAAATCTATGAAAGTAGATGACCCGGAAAGGGTGTTGAAAAACATCTGGTCAATTGGTGGTTCTACAGGTTGGTATTATGCCGATTGGCTCTGGGCTGTCCGTGGCTTTCTAGACAAAGTGTTTGGTGGTGTAGGTTTGCAAAGGGGCAGGACGAGTTTGGATTCCCTCTCCACAGGTAATGTTATAGATTTCTGGCGTGTAATCCTTGCAGATAAAAATAATAAACGGTTATTGCTATATGCCGAGATGAAGTTGCCGGGAGAAGCCTGGCTAGAATTTAAAATAGATAAGGACAATGTATTTACACAAACGGCTACTTTCCGTCCCTTGGGTATTCCAGGCAGGATGTATTGGTATGCTGTTTTACCCTTCCATGCTTTTATCTTTAAAGGAATGATGCAAAATCTTGTTCAGCATCAAGCCTCAGCAGCTGAGTTATAACGCTCCCCGGGATTTTAATTCATGATAGTTTTCAAGTTTCTGAAGCAGCCTCACTAAATCCATCTTTTCAGGATAGGATAGGGGCGCTGTCACATTCCGCGATGCCATTTTTATGTTCTCCATACTTTCCATTAATTGCTGTGTCCCTTTTTCAGTAATGTGTATCATCCTGTTTCTTTTATCATGACTTGTTGCTGATTGTTCAGCCAACCCACTGCTAATTAACCTGTTCACAATTTGTATACCTGCAGATTTTTCATGAACATTTAATTTAATTAATGCCGTTTTTGTCATGCTTCCAAAGGAAACCAGACTAATTAAATAAATAAAGTCATCAGGAGTAGAAAAAGGAGTATCTACAATTGCCTCCTTAGCGTGTAGCTTTGCATACCGGTACAAATGTACCAGCGATGTATTAATTACACTGTCGGCCGAACGCCCACTCGATTTACCCAACCATTCTGGTTCTGGGAGTGTCAGGTTTCCTTGCTTTTTTTGATATTCATTTAACCATTGTCCAAATAACAATACGTCTTGCGTATGGTGTTCAGATTCCTGCTCGTAAATTTTAACCAAATCAACTAAATCTGTTACTAAATCGTAATACATCTTTATTTATTTTCTGTTAGCAAATATACAAATTTAGTATTAATATGTACTAATTAGATTGATAGCAGATTGCTCTAGTAGCATAAATAGTATAAATTTATACTAAATGGCATAATGTTTGGTGGGAAATTTGTGTAAAAAAACACTAAAATCATGAAAACATTAAAAGCTAACTTATTTAAAAAATCTGCCATGCTTATTGGTTTGGTAGCAGTGGTCTTATTCAGTTCATGTAAAAAAGATGACGACGAAATGCCAGCAAATGAAAGCATCACCGATATCGTTGTAGCCAACAACAATTTTTCATTGCTTAAAGCTGCACTTACTAAAGCTGACCTTGTCAATGTATTAGATGGCAAAGGTACTTTTACAGTTTTTGCGCCTAATAATGAAGCCTTTGTAGCTGCAGGCCTGGATACGGAAGCTAAAATTAATGCAGTACCGGTAGAAACCCTGAAAAAGATTTTGCTTTACCATGTATTAGGTCAGCAAGTAACGTCATCTGCCATTGCTACAGCGTCCAACACACCGGTAGAAACCTTAGCTAATGGTAATGTATTTGTAACTAAAAATACCTCTGGCGTTTTTGTAAATGGGGCTAACGTGATTCAGGCAGATATCATGGCAAGTAATGGTGTGATCCATGTAATCAATACGGTATTGATGCCTCCTACTGGAAACATTGTAGAGGCAGCTCAGGCAAATCCTAATTTCACCTTTCTGGTAGAAGCTGTGTTAAGGGCTAGTCAGGGAAGCACCAACTTAGCGCAAGTGTTATCAGGTGCAGGACCATTTACTGTATTTGCACCCACTAATCAGGCCTTTATGAATGCGGGTTTTGCTAATGTCGAAGCCATTCGTGCTGCAGATCCTGCTGTATTAACCAGCATTTTAACTTACCATGTTGTTGCTGCCCGAGTATTTTCAAGCGACCTTACTGAAGGTGCTCAACCTGCCACAGTAAACGGTGGTTCGGTAACCATTACCCTAAATGGTGGTGCTAAAGTTAAAGGAAATACAAATACCACAGCTTCAGTAATTTCGTCAGCTAATATGTTAACCACCAATGGCGTCATCCATGTAATTGATCAGGTATTATTGCCTTAATTAACAGTCCCCTATATTAAATTTCTTAATCCGCATTGGTGTTGAGCTTTTATTAACACGAATGCGGTTTTTTTGTGCCATTGTTAAGCCTTATGCATTTGGATGAATATAAAATATCCGTCACTTCATGTTGAACAAATAATAAGATCAATCAGCTATTTTAATAAAAATTAACAGGCTGTTGTCGAATTGTTTACATTAGTTAAAGTAATCATAAGGCCAATGAAACACAGCCAAAACAGACCCCTGAAACCGGTCCTGCAGTTACCTTCACTCCAGCATCCATGGTCTTTAACCATCGTGACCATACCCAGACTCCGACTTTCTACGGCTTAAATTGTTGCTTTCTTCCATTCCATCCTCCATAAAAAGTAACATAATAAATTAATAATTATATATTTGCAGCTTTTAATGGAATACGCAAGTAGACTCAACTATTACCAAGAAAAGCAAGCTTTAATCAGCATCAACGCTTTCCTATAACTTTAAAGACAACCCAAATGCTAAATTTTGTTCTCTTTGGCCCCCCGGGTGCAGGCAAAGGCACTCAATCTCAAAAATTAATTGATAAATATCAATTGATACACATTTCAACTGGCGACCTGTTTAGGGCGCACATTAAGGATCAGACCACACTTGGTCAAAAAGTAAGTCAGCTTATCGCTGACGGGCAACTTGTTCCTGATGAGATAACCATTGCCATGTTGGAAGAGGAAGTGGATAAAAATCCTCAGGCACAAGGTATTATTTTTGACGGTTTTCCTCGTACAGTACCCCAAGCTAAGGCTTTGGATGCTTTTCTGGAAAGCAAAGGCACTGCCATTTCAGGAGTGATTGCGTTAGATGTTGACCAGGCTGAACTGACTAAAAGAATCGCCCAGCGCCAGCTAGAAACCGGTAGGGTAGATGATCAGGCCGATAAACTTCAAAAACGTATTGAAGAGTATTTTAATAAAACAGTACAGGTTTTGCCTTATTACGAGGCGCAAAACAAATTAACCAAAGTAAATGGTACCGGGGAAATCGAAAATATTTTCACTGATCTGGTTGCTGTGGTTGATCAATTTTAATAAAGATTTGTTAAGGTAGCGGGACGAATGTAAGTTCTTCCCGCTATTTTTGTATATAAGAAATAAGAATAGAATATGTCGCAAGGCTCAAATTTTGTAGATTACGTTAAGATATGCTGTCGTTCCGGTAAAGGTGGAGCGGGGTCTGCACATTTACACCGCGATATTAGAACCGCCATGGGTGGTCCTGATGGTGGTGATGGCGGACGTGGCGGGCACGTAATCCTAAAGGGAAATACCCAGTTCTGGACACTTTTGCACTTGAAATACCGTAAACACATTATGGCTAAAGACGGTGAACCAGGTTCCAGCAGTTTATCTTCCGGTAAATTCGGTAAAGATGAAGTATTGGATGTTCCTTTGGGTACCATTGCTAAGGATGCCGAAACCGGTGAGGTATTGTTTGAAATTACCGAAGATGGCGAAACAAAAATTCTTACTGCTGGTGGTCGCGGTGGTTTAGGTAACTACCACTTCAAAACCCCAACCTTACAAACTCCACGTTTTGCACAACCCGGCGAAGCTGGTAAAGAGCAGTGGGTGGTATTGGAGTTGAAAGTACTGGCGGATGTTGGTTTGGTTGGTTTCCCAAATGCGGGTAAGTCTACCTTGCTTTCTGTAGTTTCTGCAGCTAAGCCCGAAATTGCTGATTATCCTTTTACCACATTGGTACCTAACTTGGGTATTGTTGATTACCGTGGTGGCAAGTCCTTTGTCATGGCCGATATTCCGGGTATTATTGAGGGGGCGTCAAGCGGAAAGGGGTTAGGTTATCGTTTCCTACGTCACATTGAGCGTAACTCAGTGCTCTTATTTATGGTGCCGGCCGATACGAACCGCTCCATCAAAGAAGAATATGAAATCCTTAAAAGGGAATTAGAGTTATACAACCCAGAATTGATGCAGAAACCCCATGTATTGGCGGTGACTAAATCAGATATGTTGGATGAGGAACTTACGGAAGAAATGAAAAAAGACCTTCCAACTCATCTCCCAACCCTATTTATTTCTGCAGTTGCACAAAAAAATATTACCGAATTGAAAGATTTGCTTTGGAAGGCCATTAACGAATAGGTTAATCGTATCTTATAATAGATCTAAAGCCGCTAATATCACAGCACAAGTCTTGCGGATTTCTTCTTCTTTAATAATTAAAGGAGGAGCAATCCGCATTGCTGTTTCACAATGAAGGAACCAGTCGATCACCACCCCACGTTCCCGGCACAGTTCACTCACTTTCTCTACCTGGGTAAAGCTATCCAGCTGTATGCTTATCATCAGCCCAATCCCCCGTACTTCCTGAATTAATGGATGCACAAGTAATGATTTAAACAACCTTCCTTTTTCATTAACCTGCTCGATCAGCTTTTCTTCCAGTAAAACTTCCAGACTTGCCAAACCAGCGCTGCAACAAACCGGATGCCCTCCAAAGGTGGTAATATGCCCAAGAATAGGGTTTTGTTTCAATACCGCCATCACTTCTTGTTTTGCAATAAAAGCACCCATCGGCATGCCGCCACCCAGGGCTTTGGCTAATAACAAAATATCTGGCTGAATGTCAAAATTTTCAAAAGCAAACAATGTACCCGTGCGGCCAAAAGCCACCTGTATTTCATCAAGTATCAATAATGCGCCAACTTCGGTGCAACGTGCACGCAATTTTTGCATATAGGTGCTGGTGGGCACCCTGATTCCTGCTTCTCCCTGTACCGTTTCCACAATCACACACGCTGTTTGCGTTGTGATAAGCTGTAAATCGGCTTCCTCATTGAATTGTATAAATTCAACGTTTGGAAGTAAAGGGCCATAACCTATTTTATATTCCTCACTACCCATCACACTTAAGGCACCATGGGTACTACCATGATATGATTGGTAACAAGATATTATTCCAGTTCTGCCCGTATACTTTTTAGCCAGTTTTAAAGCACCTTCCGTTGCTTCCGCACCCGAGTTCACAAAATAAACATTGTTTAATTCGGCGGGAAGTACTTCAACCAGCTTCCTTGCAAAAGCAATCATGGGGGTTTGTACATACTCACCATATACGGTAACATGCATATACTTGTCAAGTTGTGCTTTAATGGCAGCTAATACTTTAGGATGGCGATGGCCAATGTTGCTTACCGCAAAGCCTGATACCAGGTCAATATACGCCTTGCCGTCTTTATCATACAGATAGATTCCTTCAGCAGAATCTATCTCCAACAAGTTGGGAGTAGTAGAGGTCTGCGCGTTATTTTGAAGGAATAATTGTTTATTGCTAATCATTGATCTTTTAAATTAATCGTCTTGTTGTGCCTATTAATCTACAAGGCTGGTTTTTGATGTTCTCTTCAAGGCGATGGTACCTAAAATACCTGCGATGATAGACGCCAATAAAATACCATATTTAGCCTGGTTGATCATATGCGGATCAGTAAAAGCCAGGTTACTGATAAATAATGACATGGTAAAGCCTACACCGGCAAGTAAAGCCACACCGATGATGTGGTTCCAATTGGACTGATGGGGTAGCTTCGCTACTTTAAATTTAACCATTAACCAGGTAAATAACAGGATGCCGGTAAACTTACCTACAATTAAACCTATAATTACACCTATACTTACCGGGTTAATAATTGCGGTAAAAAAATCAGCACCAATGACCATTCCAGCGTTAGCCAAGGCAAATAATGGCATAATGATAAAGGCTACGTAGGGGTGTAACGAATATTCTATTTTTTGAAGTGGCGTTTCTGCAGCCACACTTAGTGCTTTTATCTCTTCTATTGTTGCATGTTGTTCTGGCGTAGTTAAAGTACTGTTTCTAGGGATTTCTTTTTCAAAAATGGCTAAGAGCGATTTTAGTTTGGAGGCATACACCAATTCATTGATTTTAACCGTGGCCGGAATGGTGAAAGCAGTAAGCACACCTGCAATTGTTGCATGTACACCCGAAAGCAGGAAGCCCATCCACACGCCGGCGCCCATCACTAAATAAAAAGCAGAACTTCTAATGCCCATCAGGTTTCCCAACATCATGAATATCAACACAAGTCCAGCTATTGCTAAAGGAATAAAATTAAGGTCGGCCGTATAGAAAAAGGCAATAACCAATACAGCGCCTAGATCGTCAGCTACGGCGAGTGCCGAAAGAAATACTTTTACGCCCACAGGAATGTGTTTTCCGGCAATAGATAACAACGCTAAAGCAAATGCAATGTCTGTTGCCATGGGAATACCCCAGCCATGTGCAGCTTCAGTACCTTGGTTAATTATAAAATATAATAGGGCCGGCACCACCATACCACCTAGTGCGGCAACCATTGGCAGTGATGCTTTTTTTAAGGTGGACAGCTCACCGTCCATAAATTCTCTTTTAAGTTCTAAACCTATGACAAAGAAAAACACTGCCATTAATCCGTCATTAATCCAAATGTGCAGGGGTTGATTAAATACATAGTTGCCAAAACCTACAGATAGCAGGGTTTCCCATACATGATGGTAACTTTCTGAAAAGGAAGAGTTTGCCCAAAATATGGCTACGATTACACTAAGCAGTAAAACTGCACCACTGGTATACTCGAGGTGAATGAATCTGCTCACTGGAGCTATAATTTTGTCAATAGGGGATTTCTGCATCTTTTAAATAATTTATTGGATTGTGGCAAAAATAAGGTTATTAAATTAAATGGGCCAGTTTGAGCACCATTAAAAACAGATCGCCTTTAGAGTTGTTATTTATAAGTTAAATAAACGTGATATGGCAACTTTCTCAGAATTAATAAAGTCAGATAAACCGGTATTGGTCGATTTTTCTGCTACCTGGTGTGGTCCTTGTAAAACAATGGTGCCGATATTAGATCAGTTAAAAGGTATGGTGGGTGACCAGGCCACCATTTTAAAAGTTGATGTGGATAAAAATCCAGCTGTATCAAGAGCCTATCAAATTCAGGGCGTACCGACATTAATTCTGTTTAAAGGAGGTGAGATTAAATGGCGGCAGTCTGGCGTCATCCAGGCTAACCAGTTAAAATCCATCATCGATGGACACTTGGATTAATTCGCTATTGATATTTTGGTTAGGAAGAGCGGTCTTTAAGAAGGTCGCTCTTTTTCATTTATAAAAACTATATAAAAATTCATAGGAATTGTTACACTCTATACATTCCGGTGCTGATGACGCAATCAGAATTTTGCAGTAAACACTTAAAATATTAAGGGTGTCAAGGTTTCAATCCATGTTTCTTTTTTATTCGATACCTGATCAGGCATGTGATGGTAAACTCAGATTTTGCCCAAATCAGGTCGATATGGAGTACACATGAGTCCATAATGAATACGACATGAATCCGTGTTGAATCCGTGTTTTTCTAGAAATAGTCGTATTCAATAGGTATTGTTGTTAAATTTAACTTTCATTCATGCAAAGGTCGTCTGCTCTCCTGGCAAAATGCCATGAAGCGGAGCAAAGACCTTTACTAAATAAATTCGTTGATTTTTACTATGAATATTGTTGCCAGGATTGGCGTAACCATGGTATTGGTGTTGAACATCTCTTTTAGTTCTGGTGTCAGGGACTAGTTAGGGGGTGCAACGGAATGATTGCATTTGTTTAAATCTGCTTTATGTTCGCCTACTAAAATGATAGCAGTATCGTTTTCATATTTTTGATTTTACTTTTCGTGCGGCCTAGGATATCGCTTAAACCGTGGATAAGAGTTATTCCTTTCGTTCTTAATTTATACATTAGTTTATAAACGATTGAAGTGTTGTTGTTGATATGTTATATAGGTTGCAGAGGCATTTGTTAAACATAGTTACAATCCAATGCGTGTGATAAATACAGGTAATCTTTTAAGTTGAATTTATCAACACAGCTAGTCCTATCCTTTGATAATATATATACAACCGAATTTGGAGATATATAATAGGGGCATCTAAATGTATCGAGCAGTAATATATATGTAGTTAATAACAATATACTTTAATAAGCAGGATTGTGATGATCATCCAGTATATAATATACATCGTATCTTACCTTTGCAGGCCATAGGATGTAGGTATTTAATAAAGTCAAAAATTCTTTTATCAGTAACAGAGCGACTTAGCTATCCTATACAAATATAAGCTACAATTGTTTTGCGGGGATAGAATATTTTCCTACTTTTGCATCCCGCTTCGGAGGAAGGGAAACAGGGAAAAGGATAGAGAGAAGGTTGATTGAAGAGCTAAGTGTAGTAATGTTGTCCTTTAAGGATTGGTTTTCGGACTAAAGAAATTAAAAGAAAAAAGTTTAAATAAAAGCTTGACAATGTTAAAAAGATTACTACCTTTGCCATCCCAAACAACACGGGAATCTTAGCAGCGGAGCTGC
>NZ_JADOUW010000006.1:0-100937 GCF_015752175.1 Pedobacter sp. CAN_A7
GTGTGCCAGAAGCCAATCTTCAATCAAAGAGGATGATATTCCGTATTCTTCAGCGATTGAGTTTGCGGAACGATGGTGTTCCATCATTTGTTTTACGCAATCTAATTTGAATTCAAAACTGTGTTTCTTTTTCTTTATCATAAAAATGCCCCCAGAAAGTGTCTAACTTTTTGGGGGCATTGCATAAAAGATCACCCGCTTTTTTGTAATATAATTCTTGTTATTGAATGATGTCAATGACTACTGTTCTGTTATAAAAACGTTCTTCTGGAAGACTATTTTCAAATGGTGCACGACTTAAATCTTCGCCGTAACCATTGGTGTTAAATTTAACATTGCTCTTACCTGACTGGCTTAATACACGTTCTAAAATAGTTTGTGCTTGTTTTGCCCTGTCTTGAGATAAAGTTGCATTATATGTTTCATCACCTATCACATCTGTATGTCCATGAATATTTACTGTAGATCCGTCTTTAATTAAAGGCGCAACAGTTTTAGTCAGGAAGTCCTGGTAAGTAGAAACTGTTGTTGCTTTGTTAAAGTCAAACAAAATGCTGTAACGTAGACCTGTTGGCGTTATTTCCGGCTGACTAGCTAATTGTAATGTGCTTTCTTTTCTTACCGGTAATCCAGATTTAGAAGTTCCTAACATCACTACTTTATAGTTGCCAGCAGTTTGGTTACCTAAGATTGTTTTGATAGGTACAGTTGCCTGATCTTTAGTAAAAGGTCCGTAGTTTTGAACTTTACCTGCTGCATCAGTCATTTCGATAGCATAAGTATTAAATACTTTTTCAGCACCAGTTACATCAAATACCACCTGACCAGCATGTGGATCTACTGGCGTAGCGTTCATTTGAACTGGTTTCATCATGCCACCACCAACTTCCATTAACAATGCTGAAGAGCTACTTTGAATGTCAACCCTGCGGTCACCAGCACGAAGTAAATCAAGTTCTTTGGTTCCACCAGGTTGCTCTGAAGGATTGATAGGTTTAGTACGTCCTGCTGTAGCGATTCTAGACTCGTCGATGCCAAAGTTCTGAACAATATATGCCTTAATGGTTTCTGCAAAAACTTTACCCTCTGCCGGACCTTGTGCCGATGCACCACTTAATTGAATAGCAGTTCCTGGATTAGATTTTAACCTGTCGCCTAAAATGTTTAAAACATTATGGTAAACATTTAATTGTCTTGCTGAACGACCAGTTGTATTTGCAGATTGTTCCTGTTGCAATTGCGCTTCTGTAAAGCTTGTTGCTTGTGCTTTAGTAAGGGTTACATATCTTGAAGGAATAGCCGTTGAGCCTTCGTCAAAGAATACATAATTTAATAAAGGCAAAGTTTCACTTAACTGCAATTTAGAATCTGCTTGCCCTGCACGTACAGCGAAAGTTATTCCTTGAACTGGAACGGCAACAGATGCCGGAGCTGCAACTTCTTTAGATCTACCAAATTTGAATGCTACACCTGTACGTAGGGTAGACATTGACCAACTTTCGATGTTTCTAGGATCCTGACCAAAATAGGGGTGGAACGAAACAAAAGGAGAAAGCACATATTGTGTTCTGCTTTCGGCTGATGAAAGTGTAATGTCATAACCAGCACCAATTTGTGCAGAAATTATTGTTTTGCGCATTTCGCTTAATTCAGCATCTGTATTTGGTTGTTTTAGCTGCGTATAAGAGAAATCTTTTTGCATATTAATTCCAACACGAGGACCACCAAAAAGGTAGAAGTTACCGCCACCTGGACTAAAACGTAAACTTGGTTCTATAGTTAAATAGCTGGTATTTGTTTCTAAAGTAGCGGGGCAGTCGCAAGGGGCAATGACATCGTCAAATTTACCACCACGACCATCGTAACCTACATTTAATAAACCACCCCAGACTTTACTTGGACGGTATTCAATTAATAGGGAACCGAATGGACGGACTCCATTTCCTTTGTGAAAAGCTTTAGGAACGATTAAATTATCATTTAAGCGTTGTGTAGTTCCATCATAGAAATTGGTGTTGGCGGCACCTGATAAACCAAACCACCAGGTTGGTTGTTGGATTTGTGCTTGGGTAGTACTGTGAGCAAGAAGTATCATCAATGAACCGATGACGCCACGTTGTATAAGTTTATTTGTTGGAAACATATATGGATGTGTAAATCCGCTCCGAAGAGCGGATATGTTTTAATTAAATATTATGGTTGTGTAACAGTGCTGGCATTTAAAGTAACTGCCGTTTGAGCCAATAATCTACCGGTTACTTTAGCACCCGTATTTAAAGAGATTAGCGTTTTACTCAAGATAATACCACTGACATCAGAGTTTGTACCTAATGTTGCTTTTCCAGTAACTACCCAGAAGATATTTTTAGCCTGAGCACCACCCAATAAGGTTATTTTTGCACCGTTGCTAACAACAAGGTCTTGTGCAATTTGAAATACCCAAGTGTCATTAGGGCCTCCAGAAAGTGTTACACCTGCATTGGTGACTAGTACATTGGTACTCCATTTATATAAGCCTGGGGTTAATGTTCTACCACTGATATTACCACTGTATAAACCAACTATCGGTGCAGGAGTTGTTAATCCATTAGCCGTTGTAAATGCAGTTTCCATGTCGCTAACAGCAGTAGTCATTTTGGTAGGTGTAGGTGCTGCATAATCTGCTGCATATACTTTTCCTGTTACAATTGGTGTGTGTGACGATTGACCGTTTGTATCCATAATTAAACCAAAACCGGTTATGGCAGTAGCAGCAGTAGGACTTACACCTATATTACCAGTTATCTTTGTAATTCCGGTAGTGGAGATACCTGCTTTACTTAAGGTAACAAAATCAGCTGCACTTCCAAGGTTTATGGCCTGAGGACCAACTGGTGGTACAACCGGCGGCACAACTGGAGGAACTACAGGAGGAACAACAGGTGGAACAACTACTGTAGTTGCTTCGAAATTTGCTGTTACTGCTTTATTAGCATTCATAGTTAAGGAAACAACATTAGCTGTACCGGATGCATGACCTGTGTAAGATTTAAATTCATAACCTGTATTAGGTGTTGCTGTCAATTTAACAACGGTACCATGATTATAAGTTGTTTGATTTGGATCTTTAACCACTACACCATTTAGGGCCGTAACGGTTAAGGTGTAAGTCTTAATGGCAAAATTTGCGATTAAAGCTCTGTTTGCAGAAAGAGCAAAAGTATAGGTCGGACTGGTAGATAGTACAAGACCGGTCGCTTTATCTGTCCAGCTGGTGAACGTATAAGCATTATTTGTAGCCGCGGTTACGGTTACAGAAGTACCTGCATTAAATGATCCTTCACCATCTGTAGTACCACCCGCAGCTGGACTAGACGATAACGTTAAGGCAAATTGTGATGCAGGGATAACTTTAAAGTTAGCAACAAGTGTTCTGTTTGAACTAATGTTAAACTGGAAACTTGAACTACTAGAAACTACAGTACCATTCTCTGTCCAATTGGTAAAAGTATAACCAGCATTTGCAGCTGCAGTTACGGTTACATCTGAACCGGTATCATATGGTCCTGATCCAGTTGTTGTTCCGCCTGCAATAGGGCTTGAAACTAAGTTAACTGCAAATTGTCCTACTGGAATTGCAACGAAGTTAGCTACCAAAGCTTTGTTTCCAGCCATGGTAAACTGGTAACTAGCACTTGTTGATACAACTTCATTATTATTAGTCCAGTTTGTAAAAGTAAAACCTTGTGCTGGTGTAGCTGAAACTGTAACTAATGCACCTTGAGCAAAATCGCCTGCTCCACTAACACTACCACTTAATAGTGGGCTGAATGATAATGCAACCTGTGGAATTGTAGTAAAAGTCCAGGTGTAATCACTAATCATGGCTGTTTTAAAGATGTCTGTTGCACCAGTGGTTACTGTTCCTGTATAAGTAGTAAAAGGTAACAGAGGAACTCTAGGGGTAAATGTGAATGTTTTAGCAACTGCAGTTGGAGCAATTGTTCCTTCGATAATAGTTGTTCCCTGTTTGATAATTAAAGTAGAATTGTTTATGGTTGTTGAATCCATGTCGGTATTGAATGTTACCGAAATAACTTTGTTAAGTAACACATCAACAGCTTTATCCATAGGGTCTGTAGAAACTACTACAGGACATTCGCCAGTGATCTCGCCTTCAAAGTCGTCTTTTTTGCATCCAGTAATAAAGATTGTAGAAAGCAATAAGATGGCAAATGAAGCCAAAATGGTGTTATACTTTATAAAAGTATGTGTTTTTTTCATATTAATTTTTTTTGATAATGAGGTTATTTGTTGTAATCGGCTAACGCGACTTGGGGGGCTATGGCGTCCAGCTTTTACAGCCGAAACAACACTATTTTTTGCTTATCGCAATCGTATGGATGGGAGGTGTTAGTGATGTGGCGTTTGCAAAGCACATGCCCGCAATATTTTTAAATATATAAGAGAAGATAAGGGAGGGGATATTTTGAAAAGGAAGTATGATAAATGTTGTTAATGGAGTGAATCAAGCAATATAAATTGATTTGACATAAAGTTAATATATTGCGTTGCCCTACAAATATTTTAATTTCGTTACCAGATATATGCTCTGTTTAACAGAATAAGTTGTAGTAATATAACTAATTAACAGAATTTCGTTTCAGAATATGCTAGCGCAAGGAGGCTTGGGTTAGTTCTGGATAAATTTGTAGAAGCGCTTTAGTTGAAATTTCGATTAACCTTAAATTTTCATCGAAGTGCCCATGTTGGACCTCAACATTTATATAAGGGATATTTTTTTTCATTGAATAAACTGATAGCGATCCATCATCTGGTGCGCTAATGGATTGTAGAACGACATTCACATTTTCAATTTTTAAATGATTAAAGAGGGCAAGGTCAGTTACAAGTATTAAATCGTCATTG
This sequence comes from Pedobacter sp. CAN_A7, assembly GCF_015752175.1. Lineage (NCBI taxonomy): Bacteria > Pseudomonadati > Bacteroidota > Sphingobacteriia > Sphingobacteriales > Sphingobacteriaceae > Pedobacter > Pedobacter sp. CAN_A7. Next base: position 4,909 of record NZ_JADOUW010000006.1, read on the forward strand.
TCCATTTGAAAGTTGATGTGTAACGAATCTGCATAACCCTCTAATTCGTAGCCTTTAAGGTATGAAGAGATTCCAAATCCACCGTCGGCATTATTGTGTAGGGTGAAAAAGTAAGCGGGATTATTTTCACTGTATTTTTTTAGAATGGTATTAGAAAGTTCTTCGAGTTGTTTAACTACCTCTACATCTGCCCTTCCATATTTCTCCAAGCCCTTAATAATTCCTGATTTGGAGTAAATACTATTAGGATCAGTTTGAAACTCCTCTTCATTGTACAAAAACTGAAAGTTGCGAGCACTACCGTATTGACAATCGATAATAGAGCCACCTGAATACCTAATAAATTCAAAAGCCGCCTTCACGCCAGTGTCTTCATTGTCATGAATGGATAGGAAATTAATATTCGGTTCTCTATAGCTATATTTAACTAAATTTATGGGTAAGTCTTGTAGAAAAAGGTTGGTTGAATCGATCTGTAAGCCTTCAAAAATGGGTGGATGTTGTGCTTTGGCTGTAAAGATAAAGCCAAAACAGAAAAGTATTAGTAGGATGTATTTCATGTTTGGACTTGTAAAAGACAGACTTTTCTTGATAGTCATGTTTCAAGGTAATGTTACAAAATATATTTAAAATTGTTTTATTGAATACAGAAAAAATAAAAAAGGTTGCCTCCTTTTGGGAGGCAACCTTTGCTGGTTTATAATTATCTTTAGTTGTAAGCGAGTATTTTGGCCTTTCTTACAGGTTTGAAAAATCAGGATTATTCAAACTGGTTTTTTATAGCATAACCTGCGTCTTTTAACATCCTTTCTTTTAAAAAGTATTCAATATCTGCTGATACCATTTCTTTTACAAGTCCATTGAGATCGTATTTCGGTACCCAGTTTAATTTCTTTTTACATTTCGCAGGGTCTCCGATAAGAAGATCTACTTCAGTTGGGCGGAAATAACTTTCATCTACAGCAACCACTTCTTTGCCTATTTCTATTAAAAAATCTGGGTTACTGCAGGATATAACTTTTGCAGTTTCATTTTTTCCTTCACCTTCAAATTGCAATGATATTCCTAATTCCAGGAATGCCATTTTTACAAAATCACGTACCGTGGTGGTTACACCCGTGGCGATAACAAAATCTTCGGGAGTGTCCTGTTGTAAAATCAGCCACATAGCTTCTATATAATCTTTGGCATGTCCCCAATCTCGCCTTGCATCTAAATTGCCTAAATATAATTTGTCTTGCATTCCTAATGCAATTTTAGCAGTACCTCTTGTGATTTTTCGCGTTACAAAGGTTTCGCCCCGTAGCGGGCTTTCGTGGTTAAATAATATACCGTTGCAAGCAAACATGCCATAGGCTTCTCTATAATTTACGGTAATCCAATAAGCATATAATTTTGCGACAGCATAAGGAGAACGAGGATAGAACGGCGTAGTTTCACATTGAGGTACAGCTTGAACTAATCCGTAAAGTTCAGATGTTGATGCCTGATAGATTTTCGTCTTATGAGTAAGTCCCAGTATACGGATTGCTTCTAATATTCTGAGTGTTCCAATTCCATCTGCATTAGCAGTATACTCAGGTGTTTCGAAACTCACTTGCACGTGGCTCATGGCACCTAAATTATAAATTTCATCAGGTTGAACCTGCTGAATAATTCTAATCAGGTTGGTAGAATCTGTTAAATCGCCATAATGGAGCACAAAACGAATATCTTGTTCATGTGGATCCTGATAAAGGTGATCAATTCGGTCGGTATTAAATAAAGAGCTTCGGCGTTTTATACCGTGTACTTCATATCCTTTTGATAATAAAAATTCGGCTAAGTAAGAGCCGTCTTGGCCTGTAATGCCTGTAATAAGAGCTTTTTTCATGTTATATATTTAGATAAGCGTGGATTAAAATGCATTCATATTGCCCCGAACCACATGGAATACAGTTCGAAAGATAATTTTCAAATCAAGATAGAGGGACCAGTTTTCCAGATAATAAATATCATGTTTGATTCTATTTTCCATTAAATCCAGGTGTTGAGTTTCACCGCGATATCCATTCACCTGTGCCCAACCTGTAATACCGGGTTTTATATAGTGTCGAAGCATATAATTATCAACTAGGTCACGGTAGTGAGCAGTGTGTTCCAGCATATGAGGCCTCGGGCCCACAACACTCATGTCACCTAAGAGGACATTGAAAAATTGTGGCATTTCATCCAGGCTTGTTCTACGTAAAAAACGGCCAATTTTTGTAACACGTGAATCATTTCTACTCGCTTGTTTAAGGTGTGCATCTGAATTTACACGCATGCTGCGAAATTTGAAGCACATGAAACTGATGTTGTTTTTCCCACTTCGGCCCTGTTTAAAAATTACCGGGCCAGGACTTTCCATTTTGATTAAAATCGCAATGAGTGGATAAAGCCAGCTAAGAACAAATAATATTACCAGAACACTGAAGATGATATCAAAAACTCGCTTGACAAACCGATCACTTATCTTATCCTGTGGTCCTGTGCCCGTCAAATTTATCATTTGGAGGTCTCCAGAATGTCTGATACTTTGATTTTTCCCGATAATCTGGCTATAGTCTGGGATGAATTTTAAACGGATACAATTTTTATGTGCTTCATTGATGAGGCTTTTAATTGCCCCAGTTTTATCTGGGGTTAACGATACATATACTTCTTTGATGCCAGTTTCTGCTGCAAACTTCATCTGATCTTTCATGATTTGATCCGTATCAGGCTGATTGCTGTCAATTAATAGATTATTATTGTTAGTCAAAAATCCAACAAATTTATAAAATGGACTATTGTTTTTAAGAACATCAGCGAACTGCAGGCTTGTGGGATTGATCCCCATTAGAAAAATGGGCGATGTGATGTTAAATTTTTTGTTGAGTAAGGATATGGCATTTGATATACATAACCGAAAAGTAAAAATTAACAAACTCAACAATATGTAGAATATGAATATAAAATTCCCTAGGAGACCTCCTGTAAAGCTTAAATATAGGATGAGAAAAATGAGGTGATAAAATATGCACTTTATTGTAGTGAGGAAGAATTCTTTTTTTTCAATGGTTTTGACATCATACAAGCCAAGCATCTTAGAACAAAAGAACCATAACATGATAACAATGGTATTGAAATCGGTATGAATTAAACTGCTTTTTAAAGGACTGCTTATTGTAAATGACATAACAATAGCGAGATATAAAATTGCAAAGTCTGCAAAAGCTACAGACAAACAAAAAAGAAATACATACCTGTTTTGCATAATGAGTTTAGTTTGAAGTCATCTCGAGGCTAATCAATTGTGGTTCATTGATTTGATCCATCAACATTTGAAGAATATTCTGTTTGTTAAGAAATTTCTCTGCATATTTTCTGCAATTCAGGTTTTCATCATTATGATCATTTTCACAACAATCCAGGATGGAATTCATTAGCAAAGTTTCATCTTCACAGTCAATTACCACCGCCATTTTATTTTCATTGATCATAGAATATAACGAGGAGTCAGGTTCAGCTGTAACTATTGCTAAGCCTCCTGCAGACCAGATGGAGGTTAATTTTGAAGGCATCATTAAATCGCAAGCTTTTTTCTTTTGAAGCACCAAATGAACATCCACCATATTCAAGAAATTGTTGAAAATATGTAAAGGTTGCAATGCCATGAAATACATGTTGTTCAATTGATGCTCATCTGAAAGCAGCATCAGTTTTTCCTTATATGGACCGTTTCCGCAGATGATGAACTTTATTGAACTTTTTCCCTCTAAATTTTTAGCAATTGAAATTAGACTTTCCAGCCCCTGTTTCTCTCCTATGCTACCTGAGTAAAGTATCAATTTGTCTGTGGGTTCGAAGCCCCATTCAATTTTTAATGCCGCTTTTTCTTTAATGGGATGAAAAATGTCTGTATCTACCCAGTTTGGAAAAAAAAGAACTTCTTTGTTGGTTTTCGATGCTACTTTTCTAATCATACCCGCAGAAATACTGCTAACATGATTGGCATGGTTGATAATAAAACGTTCCAGTGCAAAAAGAATATAAAATGTGGTTTTATTTTTAAGGATATGTAGATCACGCGCTGCTTCAATCTGTAAATCATGAATATGATAAATAATCTTGCCTCCTTTAAAAAAGCGGTAGATGAGGCCTAAAAAGCCAATATGGAATGGGGGTGCAACACAAAAAATATGATCATTACGTTCTTTAAACATTAAAATAAAAATCATAACCAAAGCGGAAAAGAAAAAACTTGCATCATGCAACATTCTTTTTAAGCCTGATGGACTATCTGGAACATATAAAGGGCATCGGTAAATATCAAGCATGCCATTATTAAGACTTTCTTTTTTATAGAAACTTCCAGAATATGGTTGTTGAACTTTCCAGTTTGGATAGTAAGGAAAAGAAGTGACCACCGTACACTGATAACCATTCTCCACAAACCATTCCGTCATTTCACCAGTATATTTCCCGATCCCTGTTAATTCTGGTGCAAAGTTAATTCCTAGTATAAGTATGCGTTTTTTTTGTAAAATTTCCAGCTCCATAATTGGTTTATTTAGGCAATAGTGTTCCAATGCAGATTTCTCTGCAATGGAGTAATGATTAAAAATTAGATAGTTTCTAAAAAAGAATCAGACAAGTTGAACCTTGAAATATTCAGCTTGCTGGGCACGAAGCTGGTCAAGAAGTCTTCCTTCAGGGAGAATGACATCGTTATACGTGAGTACCTGATCTTTAGGTACATTTTGTTTAACAATGCAATTTTCAGCTACACCTAAAGGGAGTAAGTTTTCTGCCTGACAAACATCAGCATTTTCACATAAGCCGTAAGTCATGTAGTGTCCGATGCCATCAATTACATCGCCTGCTTTTAAATCTTTTTTTGCAGTAGCAACTACTTCTACATAAGGTTTGCCAAGCGGAGTTAAAGCGGCATCATTGAATAATACTGCGCGTGCGATGGTATTTGGCACTTCTAAATGACATAAATGATAAGGTGTGTAGAAAAGGTACAACGGACCTTCACCTAATTTGTAGAGATTAAGATAATGTTGTTGGAAAGGATCGTCGCTTGTACCCAAAACAAATACCCCTGGTCCCGGCTCAGCGCCTACAAGATAGTCTACTACACCGGGCCCATTTATCAGTTCTTCAGCTGTAAATAATTTAACTGCCTCTTTAAGCGGAGTACCCACCGGCACAGATGGGCCTTTCATGCCCCGTTTTAACACCTGCATTCCGGTTCCATTTGCAGTGATAGCTTGCTCGAAAGATATTTTACTTCCATCAGCGAAAGAGGCAACCATTGCAGGATTTTGCCCCCATTTTTTTGCGAATCCTTCTTGAGTAGTTGGATTGCGATAGGGGTCATGTAAACCTTTAATATTACCGCAAAGCACGGGTTTCACACCCATTGATTTTACAAATCGGTATAAATTCATGGTCACTCCTGGCTGATCGCCGTCGGCATTCGTAATCACAACACCTGCTTTATCGGCATGTACTTTAAGGATAGGGCCGATGGTACCATCAAGTTCTGCATTCATCAATACTACATGCTTTCGGTTTTGAATGGCACGCATTGATACCTGGGCGCCCCTTTCTATGGAGCCGGTAACTTCAACGATAACATCTATACCTTCGGCTTCGCATAATATCAACGGGTCTGTGGTAATACTCACGGTTTGTTGCCTAATGTTTTCTTCTACCTGTGAAATCGTACTAACTTCGCTGGTTTCGAAAATTCCTGCTTCCTCGTATGCGCGTCTAGCCTTTTCAATGGTACGGTTAGAAATGGCAACCAGTTTCATTCCTTTTGTATACTTACAAATTTGGATGGCGATTGCTTTTCCCATAAAACCAGCGCCAATTAACGCCACGTTGATTTGTTTGTTTTCGGCTGCTAATTTTGCCAATGCGTTATCTACTATAATCATTTTGAATACTTATTAGAAGAGGTTTATTTATCAGATAAATGTTTAGTTGACTGTTATGTCTTCGAAAAGTGCATGTGCATTGTCTTTTTTTGAAATAATCCTGGGAGACAAAGGCCATTTTATATCAAACTCCGGATCATCCCATCGGAAGCAACGCTCGGCCGTTGGCGCATAATACTGACTGACCTGATACGTTACATCGGTATTGTCCTCCAGTGTAATAAATCCATGTGCAAATCCCTCTGGGACATATAACATGCGATAGTTGTCTCCGGTTAATTCTGCGCCAATCCACTGCTTATAAGTCTCGGATTCAGATCTCATGTCAATGATGACATCGTAAATAGCCCCTCTGGTACAGCGAACTAATTTTGACTCCAGGTAAGGCGCAATTTGCATGTGCATACCTCTTAATGTGCCTTTTTCTTTATTGTGGCTCATATTTGTTTGTAACACGGGGGTTGTAATGCCATGTTTTAGAAATTCTTCACTGCAATAAGACCGGCCAAAAAATCCTCGTTCATCTTCAATGAAATTTACGTCGATGAGGAACGCTCCTTTTAATTTAGTTTCTGTGAAAATCATGGGGTATAGATTTTAATGGGGAATTTAAATGGTTCCACTCGAGGTTAACATTAATATGATTGTTTTCTTGTAATTGGGTAAGGACCTGCAGGCGCATGAATGATGAGTTCCTGAAATTGCTGTTTTTAAAGTTCATTGCTACTAGTCCCTCATGCAACTCCATAATGGTTTGCCTCAGTGAATAGAGCGGTTGGTGATCTGGCGCAAGGGATTGATAAAGATCGAAACTTACCCGATAAGATCTATTATCCACAGGAGCAAGTTCATTACATGAAAAAGTGGTGCCTGGAATTGCTGCTGCTACTGCGCTCGCTAATTCATGAACTTGAAAATTCCATTCATTGCTACCAGCGTTTATAGCTAGAAAATAGTCTAATTTTTTCGGTTCACGACTTATAGCCCATTCGATTGCCCTTGCCATGTCTTTAACATGAATGAGAGGTCGCCATGGTGTGCCATCGCTTAATATTTCTATTTTACCAGTAACAACGGCGGCAGCAACAAAATCATTTAATACTAAATCCAGTCTCAATCGTTCGCTCATACCACAGGCAGTAGCAAAACGTAATGCCGTAACGGTGAAATCCTCATCAGCTAGCTCAGCTAAAGCCTCTTCAGTCAGTACTTTCGATTTGGCGTAGGCAGTAAGCGGTCCCACTGCTGAATCCTCAGTCTTAGATATCCCTTCGGTCGCGCCGTAGACACTGCAACTGGATGCGAAAACAAAAGCTCTGGCACCTGCATCTTTAGCCATTTTTGCAAGTCTCGCGCTAGCTTTATAATTCACCTCTAGAGTAAGGTCTTCATATTTTTTGCCCATCGGGTCATTTGATATTGCCGCGAGATGAATCACGACATCTACACCCTTCAATTCCTTGTATGAAATAGATGTGATGTTACCAAATAATTGAGCATTGAGTTTACTTTCTGGTAGAAAATCTGCGTTGGTTAAGCAAGCTGCGAAGTAGGCCATGTCGTACCCAATTAGTTCCGCATCCGGATAGGTTGCTCTTAATTGGCTAACTACTCCAGGGCCTACGTAGCCCATGTTGCCGGTGATTAAAATTCTCATAAATATATTTTTATAATTGTTTTTGGATTTCGTGAGTTAATTGACCATTCGGGTCAATGGCATTTTGGTGCCAGGGGGCTTCGCCTTTTTTCCATAATTCTTCCAACAAATTTTTATCCCGAAGGGTATCCATTGGCTGCCAAAATCCAGTGTGGCGATATGCGGATAATTCGCCCATTTTAGCTAACGTCTCTAATGGCTCACGCTCCCAGACCGTGTCATCATCTTCTATGAAATCTAGAACTTCAGGTTCTAAGACAAAAAATCCCCCATTTATCCAAGGCATATCATCATCCAATGGCTTTTCCTGGAAACGGTTAATTTTTGTTTCATTTTTATCTAAAGTAAAAGCGCCAAATCTTCCAGGCTGTTGTACAGCCGTAAGCGTCGCTAAAGAATTGTTTTTTTTGTGAAAATCGATTACTTCGGTAATGTTTATATCGCTTAAGCCATCTCCGTAGGTCATGCAAAAAGCCTCATTGTCTAAATACTCTTTTACCCGCTTTAAACGGCCCCCGGTCATCGTTTTATGACCAGTATTTACTAAGGTGATTTTCCATGGCTCCGTGGTGTTTTTATGCACTACCATTTCATTATTACTCAGGTCAAAAGTGATATCTGAATTGTTAAGGAAATAGTTGGAGAAAAATTCCTTAATGATATGTCCTTTATAACCACAACAGATGATAAAATCATTTATTCCATGAACGGAATATATTTTAAGGATATGCCATAATATGGGTTTTCCTCCAATTTCCACCATGGGTTTGGGGCGCACGCCACTTTCTTCACTGATCCGGGTGCCGAATCCTCCGGCTAGTATAACTGCTTTCATATGCTTTTAAGGGTTAATTGTTTATAAGCTACTTCTTGTGATCGTATAATTTTCTTGGCTAAAGGGAACGTGAGATCTTGATTACGATTAAATAAGGTGAAGGGTAGGGTGAATAGTAGTCGTTGCCAAAGTGGCCATAAGAAATTAGCGTCTGTTTTTAGCAACGTATTTAAATAAGTAAATCTTCCTTGCAGTGCAGCTTTTATAGCCACGCGGTAGTGGTAAGCAAAAAGTCCGTAATGATAATATTGAATCAATTGTTTACGACTATAAGTCTGGCTTAAGTTGTCAATCAGTCGCTCATAACTTTCCACTTGCTGCTCATAACATTCACCTTTTAAACCACCATAATTGGAGGCCACATTCTCATGACGCCTAACATAAATAACCTGTTCTTTTTGAATGCCTATTTTTACATCCTTTGACAGACGACTCCAGAAATCGAAATCGCCAGCAAAATTCATATTTGTCTTAAAATTATTGCTGTCCGTGACTAGCCGTGTTAGAATGCTAACTTCAGAAAGGTTACCCGGGAAGTTGCCAAAAACAAAAAAGCAAATCTCGGCGTGGTCCTGGTCAATCACTTCTGGAAGATATTCCGTTTGAAACTGGATTATCTTTTTATTCGAGGTTCCGGTATGGCCGAAACTTACAAAGCCAATATCTGGAGTAGCCCTCGACCAATATTCTATAACCCTGGTCAACGAAGTAGGGGTCACAAAATAATCATCAGCACATAGAATCTGACTTATGGGGGCACTTGCATTTTTAAAAAGGAAATTTACATTTCCCATGATGCCCAAATTTTGCTCCTGTTTAAAAATCTTAACCCTTGGATCGTCTATTGTATCTAGGTATTCCTGGGTTCCATCTGTAGAAGAATTGTCACTGATGAGCATTTCAAAATCGTGATATTCTTGCTGCAAAACGGATTCTACACATTCTTTTATAAATGGAAGTCCGTTCCAGACAGGGGTGAGTATGGAAATTGATGGTTGAGAGATCATATTTTTTTATTAAAGATTTCAAACGTTATCTATACATTTTTCGTTCCCGCACTGGCAGGGCAGGATTTCCGGAATAAATATTCCAGGGATCCATATTTTTACATGCCACGGAATTCACGGTTAATATGGAATGTGATTTGCAAATTACCCCCGGACACACAATTGATTTTGCACCAATCCATACACCATCTTCGATATGAATACTTCCTAATCGATAGGTAAAATCCGTATGAGAATAATTATGATTTCCAGTTAAGAGCATGGAGCCCTGAGATAGACAAACATTATCTCCAATATTAACTTCCGCAAGATTGTCAATCCATACAGACTCGCCTATCCAACAATTTTTGCCAATACTTAAACGCCAAGGGTTTTTAATTCTAACATTGGTTTTAATAACCAGTCCATTACCCACCCGGGCTCCGAAGCCACGTAGTAATTTGATTTTAAGGGAATAGGGCCATGGTAAGGAACTATTGAAAATGAAATAGTTAATCAAATACCAGACTATAATTTTGGTTTTAGGGCCCGGCTTATAATCACCGGTGTTAAACTTTGATAGGTCAGATCGTAATATTGCGGTTTCCATGAGCGGTAATTTCGGTAAGCTAGTTAATGGCACTGTATAGCATTTTTGATGCTTGAGAGGTGGAAAAATTTTTCTGGAAAGAATGTAAAGCATTGCTGCTCATAATTGATTTTTGTTGAGGCGATGCCCGAGTCCATAGTTTGAGTAAGGTAGATGTGCCTTCTAAGGTGCTTTCAGCTACATAACATGCGCCTGACTGGTTAATCTCTTTCCAGATATTGATCTGATTTGAAATAAGAACTGGTTTGCCACATCCTAAGGCTTCAACCACGGCAATGCCAAAGTTTTCCTGATGACTGGGAAGTATAAAAGCTTCACATCCATAGAAAGCTCCCCATTTTGCTTCGCCTGATAGCATTCCCGGAAAAACGACAGAATTACGTAACATACGATCACTAAATACGAGCTTTTGCATTCTTCGGCCATATGGGGTTTCCAGCCCAGGGCCTGCAATTACCAACTTAGGTAAAGACGGCGTGTCCGGAGATCTCCTTCTTGCTTCTTCATTTTCATGCATAGCTTTAGCATACGCGGTAATAAGCAGGTCGACACCTTTTTTTTGATGAATTCTACTTAGAAAAAGTAAATAAGGACTTCGGTTCAGTCCGGGTGATTTTGTTTCAAATGCTTCTTTCATCCCATTTGAAAATGCAGGGGGTGAAGCAACTCCCAAGCCTACAACAAAATTACATTTTGGTTTATAGGGTTTGAAAGGTACCTGAGATAGCGCTAATTCTTCCTGACAGGTAAATAGTAATCCTTCTGCGGCTTCAATTAGCTTGTACTCAGTGAGCTTCCAATAAATGGTATTCCGAATGGCTTTCAACCTTCTATCTGGAGCCATTTGAAAATATGGATCGAGCATGCCATGCGGCATGACGAACAGTTTAGGAACTTGGTTTCCGTGTTGCGCTAACAATAAGCCTAGTGCTTTCCTTACAGCAACGCCTGGGTAGACCCATAAACCGTGAACAATGACAACATCAAACTTAATTAGGTTGATAAGAAGCCAAGGTAATAGCTGCTTATTAAAATTCCATCGTCCTGAAGCTACACCAAGCGCATGCACAGCGACGTTAGTGTCCGTCCAAAAGTCCACACCCGGCTCATCTAAACAAACAACCTCACTTTCAACAAGATGGTCGGACAATCCTCCAATCATTGTTTTTAAAGCTTGAGCCATTCCCCCTTGTTTAGGATCTATAGTTGGGATAACATGAAGTATTTTCATAATGAAAGAGATTCGGCTTTGATTTGCTTTTTAACTAGATTATCTATTTGTGTTAATGCATTGTTATGGTGAAATAGGCTGCAAACGGTTTCATAATTCTTTTCTATAAGTTCTTGCCAATTTTCAGGGTGTTTAAGGATATTCTGTATCTGGCCTACAGGATCGTTCCAGTCTACTTCTATTACAGGATTATAATTCAGTAGTAGTTTTACCTCCAGGGGTGCAGATCCAATGATTAAACACTTTGAAGCCATAGCTTGTAGATATCTTACGGTTAATGTTGATACATTTCCAGCAAGTTTCGGATGCGTTACTGTGCGAGGAAAACATATACAAATCTGCGCATCTGCCAGACCGTCAACAAAGCTGGACCAGGTAGGAAATTGCAGGTTTTTCTTTAAACCCTGAACGGCCACATCAGTTGTTTCATTCCGTTCCTGGTATACATAGTTAATGCTGTTTTGTACACATCCCTCTTTAATTTTATCATGATAGGTTAACCAGGAACGACCAAAGGAGAGGATGTTAATATGGCGTTCGGACCAGCTTTTATGCTTATAGTCTGCTGGATTAATGGTTTCGGGAACCCAGTGGACATTGCAGTTTTGAATCTTTAAGTTTCGGAAATGCTGAGTTGCCTGATAGCTGGATAGCAGAAGTAAATTGATACCGCTTTTTCGGACTAGTTTTTCCACTGAATTATAGTCAGGTTCCCATACGTCATATGTCCATAAAACTTTTAAGGAACAATTCAAAGTGAAATAGGGGAACGTCTTTGCATATAGAAAATAGTGGTAAGGGAGTCCCAAGCTAATAACCGCTCCCTTAATCGTATACTTATTAAAAAATGGTTTTAACATGCCATGAAAAGCCGTAAATAACCTAGACGAAAGACTGCTTGGTGCAAACAAAACGGGACCTGATTTAACCTTCCAATCACTATGATGTGCACAGTATTGTTCGAAATTTTGTAACAATGCAATATCCGGACTGCCTTTCCTAATCTTCGAGGTAACTAATGTGATCATGAGGCTTAGTCTTTTGCATATCCAAATTCACTGGTTATATTGTTGTATATGTTTTCGATCTGGTCTAAAGCCGTTTCTGCGTCAAATTTCTTAGCATTTTTTATACTAGCTTCAACAACTTTATTCCTTTCGTAATCAGGTAACTCCACAACTTTTTGTATCACATTTGCTGCACATTGTGCCCAGCCGGCTAAGTCATGGGTTGTCCGGCGTGGTATTAGGTAACCTGCGGAACCAGCCACTTCAGTCATTGGTGCCTCGTTTGTTGTGATTACTGGGCAGCCAGAAGCCATTGCCTCAGCAATCGGCCAACCGAATCCCTCTGCTAACGATGGGAACAAAAAAACCGTAGCCCCAGCATATGCTTTTTTCACTGCGTCATCTTCCAATCCGATGATTACATGAATGTCATTCTTATATATGGATTTCTCAATAAGATTTTTAATCTGTGCAGAGGGCGGTGCACCGATAAGTAATAATGGTAAATTTGAAGTTTCTAGTGCTCTCCAGGCATCGTACATTTCGATAACACCCTCACGATTTTTATACCATTGGTTACCACCTACATGAAGAAGGTAGCCTGCAGATAAATTAATCCCTGTCTTTTTACTCAATGCAGCTCTTGTGAGCTGTACATCTGCAGGCGCATATGATTTATCCAGGCCAGTATATACAACATCTGAGGAAATTGGTTTATTAATTAACTGTTGTAACTCCTTGTTGGTATTGAAAGATCCGGCAATGAAGTGTTTTCCTTTAGCCCAGCCTTTTCTTATATATTTTTGATATTGTTTCCCTGTCCATCCAGTTTTATTTTCTTTTATTTTCCCCATTGCCGACCACTGTGCCAGGAAGTCGTGACAATGCATAACATGTGCTCTTTGATGAACCAATGGAATCCATGGACCCTGTGCCTGGTCTGTAAAAACAAAAAGCGTATCAGGAGCACAAGTTTTTAGGCGCCTTCTAACATCTGCCGGAAAGACTACATATTGATCTATGTAACCCATCCATTTTTTTACAACTCCTTTAAATGGGAGCTCAAAAAATGTAGATTTTGGCGACCAAAGGGTAACGTGGTGCCCACGTTCTGCCATGCCATCAACGATCATATTGGTATAACGGGGCATGCTGGAAAACTGTGGTCTTTTTTGACTTCCGAAAAAATCTGGATTAGAAAAGATAACGATATTCATGGTGTAAGCGTTTTGTTCGAGGATGTATACTGTTTGGTCTGTCTTAATTCAATAAGCAAGCTTTTAGCGGTTGCATGTATGGTATAAGGTTCTAGCTTCTTTTTGGCCCAATTAAAGTCCCTGTTGTAATTGGATAAACTAAAAATTTGCGTCGCAAGCGCTAAAGGGTCACCTTCTTTAAATACCCTGAACCTTTCCCAGTTAGCAAAATCAGCACTGCATCCCACTGCATCACTTACAATTACCCCACAACCAGCCTGCATGGCTTCATTTGCTACTAATCCCCATGTTTCTCCCATTTTTCGAGAGGGTAATACCATGATATCCATTATCAAATAGTTTGTTGCGAGCTGCGACTGGTTGACAAAACCTGTAAAGGAAGTTTTGATGCCGTAATCCTGGTAAGCTTTTTCGGCCATTACCGTTAGCTTTTCATGCAACTCACCACTTCCCATAAAATAGAGATGAACTTTACTTCGAAGTGCTTCTGGCAGATATTCGAGCATGCTGAAAATGATGTCAGGATTTTTTTTGCTAATCAGTTTTCCTGAAAAGCCAATTACAAAATCTGATGGTGTAATACCGGCATCGGTTCTACCTTTAAGACGCATGTTATGCTTTTCATCTTCGATGATGTTTAAAAATTTATCCTCTGTCCCGTATCGAGCAGGTCTCAGTTTCATGGCTTTTACCCGATGTTTTAGATAGTGCTTCTTGTTGAGTTCTCCTATATAGAATATGCGGTTCAAAGCCAGGTAGGCTGTTTTATAAATCATAGAACGGAATGCTGCTTTTAATTTGGAACGCTGTAAAGCATTATCTTGAGTTTCACACCGTAACCAAACCGGTATTCCATTTTTTCGCGCTTCCAGGTAAGCCACCCAATCGAAACGGAAGTTAAAGCCGGTTAATAAGATGGCTGTAGGTTTTAACGTCCTGATCAGCTGTTGTACTCCTTTCCCGGTAAGTGAATTCCAACCCGACAAAGGGGTTCCTTTTTCACAATTGAGTATGGTATTGGAATAGCCTTCCAGCATCGGTACATCCCATGCTAATGTTATCCCAAATTCAGCATCAGCAAAACCCCTAACGCTACAATCAGAGCCATAAACCACGTGGATCGATCCCGGTTGTAATTTTTCAATCTCCTGATAAATTGGAACACGATATTGAACAGGGTGAGAATCGAATACCAATAAATTGATAGCCATAGGTACTTAGTTAAGTAAATAATTAGTGGATAGTTATTGGGTTAATGATAGTGTTGATAATTGCCTTACAAACGTCTTCATTTCCGAGTTTTAAACTCCTTACGCGTTCCATGCCTTTTAGACGAACACTTTCGCGATGTACATTTGATAATAGTGATTTACAAACGGCTGCACATTCTGTGGCATCCGACCAAAATACTGCTTCCGTCCCTTCCTTATAGAGTTCCATATGTTCAGATGTTCGTTGGGCACATAATAAACCACCTGCATATGGTATTTCAAGAGAACGTGTGGTGTGCAGGTCTCTGTTTCCTTTAGAAAGTAAACCGAGGCATAATTTTGCACCCTGGATAGCTGCGATGTACTCTTTCCCATGTAGGCCTTTGCCTTTGTAATTTTTTCTGAGTTTTGGAAATAAACGACTCCGCTCCCAGGAGTTACCCCAAATACTAAGGGGAACACCTTTGTTAATGAGATCAAGTAAAAACCGGTCTCTTTTTTCACCTCTCATCCAGGTGCCAATGAAAACAACTTCAGATTGAAATTTTTGTGGGATTTCATTGTTTGATGCATATGGATGGTGAGCAACTTCATCATAACTTCTAAATACACGGAGAACACGTTTTGCTCCTAGTGCCAGGCATTCACTTTCAGATTCTTTTCTCACCACCACAACCAAATCATACAAGGAGATTGCCTTGAGTAATGATCCGAACCTTGCGCCGTCGCGTTTTCCAGTTGGATCATCCACATTATAGATGACCACTGGACACCCTAGGGATTTCAAAAGTTTTACACAATTAATGCCTAGTAATTCTCCACTGTCTACCCAAATTAAATCTGGTTTTTTCACTGAGTCTAATACCTTCGTCACCCATGTTATCATGAGTCCCTGCAATAGCCTGTAGCCTGTGCGGAAATGTAAGATTCTTGCCCATCTTGATTGAAGTACTGATTTACATGGTTCTCCAGGGTCTTTGATGGTTACTTCATGTCCAAGTCTTGTTAACGCGTATGCGCGGTGAGTAGCTGTTGACCCTGGATGGTAATCTCCGATATATAAAATGTTCATATTTTCTTTATCAAATAAATAATCGCATTCGTTAGTTGGAATATGAACCAATAAAGTATAAGTAGCTGAATGTAACCCCGAATCAGAAATGTTGCCGGACCGACTACACTTTCTGTTGGTAAAAATTGAAAGATTGAGGTTAAGCACAGCAAGCCACAGATGCTAAAATTTACTCTTTCACTTTTCAGTTTGCCCTTCATATAATTAATTTGTCTTTTAATGGAAAGTTTATCTAGTAAATAAAAAACGGGTATCATTCCAATGCCTAGAAATGCTAAATACCACCATCCAAATGATGCCATACCTGTTCCTGCAAAGTGACCCAATCGAAACCCTCCAAATACCTCAGAACCAGCGCCCGTAAGGCTATAAATAAAGTCACCGAACGATATGGAATATATGGCCTCCTTATCTAAGCTAGGTTTTACAATTTTCAAAATGGGTCCTGGTAGTGCTCCCCATATGTAATCAATAGAGTAGTTGTACATGAGTGGGTTTTTTTCACCTATTTTCGCTGCTTGAACAAGACTGGCATCACTAAATTTTAAGTTGGAAAACCGAGAGGTAAAAACGTTATTTAAATATCTTTCATCCCAATCACTTTCATACTCCATGTCCTCTAAACGCCGTAAGTTTATTGCTTCTTTGTCGCTAAAAGCAGAAATGGTCAAATCGATTAGCTCCGATCGGCTGATGTCATTTCTATCTCCCCTTACGATTACCATGGCCGTACCTAAATCTGCAAGCGGGCCGGTAATAATCCATAATCCTATACAACTCATAATGACTAGTTTGTAAGCAATCTTTGGAGGCTTAAAAATTCCTAAGAACAATCCGAGTAGATACGCAAAGCCCACAGAAGTAAACCCTATCATAAAAGCACCACGACTATTTCTCGCTATACTAATAATAAATAGCGCCAGGGTAAAGGCAATTAGCCATGGAACTAACCTCTTCGATGCTATTTTGTTACTGCCATATAATCCATAAAAAGGAATGAAGTACGGGGCGTATGAAAATGAAAAAAGTGACTGAATAATTTTATCCCCAGCATCTCCAGACACTTGTCCTGGTACGCTTGTATTGGCGACTAATACATATATGTTTGCCAATAAACCAACAGCGCCCATTATCCATAATGATATTTCGGCTGGTGTAGTAAAGAAGCCGGCCTTATATAACAGTGAATCCGCACCTCTATTCTTATTAATTGGTATAAAACTATAAATACCATGTGCGATGACCAATACAATAACGGCCGCAGTCGAATGAAAGAAAACTTCATATGGAAGTTCTAAGTTGAATACTACTGGTTTGTATTCGAAAGATGTAAACACCAATGGAAAATACAATTGCGCAGAAACATATCCAATGATCAAAAAACTGGAAAGTGGATATTCTTCTATTTTTTTCTTTGTTAGAAAGAGTTGAGTAAGAATTAACCAGGTTATTGCAATGCAGGACATTGCAAATAGATTTTCCTCACTCCAAAAATTTAAACATTGAAAAATTACCGAAAGCCCAAAAATTATCCACGACCAAAAAACTAGTTTGGGTAGAAATGTATCCGATTCATTTTTTCTAATTAAATGAATTGTTGTAGGAGATGTACCTTTAAGTTGATTAGACTTTGCGAGTTGGAGTTCAGAATTCATTATTCAACAGTATTTGAAATGACTCGTTATATTAATTGAAAGGTCACCGGATGCCGTAATAAAAGGTCAAAGTTTGATCAAGATTTTCCCAAGTCCCCCTAGCATACCTTTAATTCGATCCACCGCTATGATCGGTAGGACTTGCCAGTATTTTCCGCAGTTCCATATAAATAGCATGGACGATACTATCATTATAATCCATTTTGCTTCTGGGAACATATTTAGTGCAGCCATTGATAGGGCCGCAATGCAAACTGAGGCGACTGCGATAGAATATGGCTTTATTGGCCAATGCAGTTTATTTTGATGCAACCAGTTTTTTGCAACATGTAGAAAGGCAATGTTCGCCGTAATTTCCGCGATTAATAGCGCGATGCCAGCACCTAAAATTCCAAACCGGGGAACTAAAACAAGTATACCGATAATCGCCAGTACCCCTGTGATACAGGAGATCACTAATTGTTGCCGAACTAAATTGTTTCCTTTGACTACCGTAATAGCTGGTTGTGTTATGGCATATATCAGTACACACAAGGAAAGTATGGCAAATAGCCAGGGATTGAATGGAATATTACCTCTTGTCCAGGTCACAAATAATGGGCCTATAAACACTTGTAAACAAACAAATGCTGGTGCTAGCAGGCTTACCGTAATCATCCATATGGTTCCAAATGCAATTTCACATCGTGCCTGATCCCGATCATGTAGAAATCTCATGAAATCCGGCATCAATGGGTTTGTAATGGTGTGTAATCCTTGCATGGCCACATTGGTTCCTGTTCGCATCGTGGAAAATGCAGCTAGACCCGCGGCCCCAGTAAATGGTGTAATTAACAATCGAGCCCCTTGTTGTCGCATGTTCTCTAATAACCCCGTTATGGAAAGAAAAAATGATTGGAGAAAGGTTGCCCATCCAATTTTTAATGAAGGTTTGACATACCTAATTCTTTCTCGATGAAGTAATCTAAACCTGTCATAATAAATTGGAATTTCTATAAGAACCTTAACCACACCTACCATCACGCCTGTTTCTAATAGGCTATATCCCTGGATAACCATGATTGCAGGAGTAAGGTTAGTTGTCACTGATACAAACACACCCCACCAGGCCATCCGTGGATAGTAACCGTACGTCGAAAGCGCACGATTAATAATTCCTGAAATGCTGCCAG
The DNA here is from genome assembly GCF_015752175.1 of Pedobacter sp. CAN_A7. Lineage (NCBI taxonomy): Bacteria > Pseudomonadati > Bacteroidota > Sphingobacteriia > Sphingobacteriales > Sphingobacteriaceae > Pedobacter > Pedobacter sp. CAN_A7. Next base: position 23,516 of record NZ_JADOUW010000006.1, read on the forward strand.
TTAAAAGCCATGTAATACTTTGAATTAATAGGATGATTCCTGCCTGGTAGATTTCATTCTTACCTAGTAACGCCATACCTGTTTCAAATGGAGAAGGTAAAGTGCCAAAGGATAAAAGGATGATGACGACTACTATCTGAAATATGGCTAGTGTAAAACCGATCAACGATCCAGAGCTTAAATATTTACTCATCATTAATCGGTTATCTTTTCCAATCTTCAAAAATTCAAACCCCAAATATTCCTGATAGCCAAAGTCCAGTGCCGTAAGTAGTGTTCCTAGCGATAATACGGCTAACCATAATCCATAGGTTTCAATGTTCCAGTAAGTTAGGTAAAGTGGGACCAGGGCAATTTGGGTAACTAATGTAATTCCGATATGGATCCAAGAAGCAACTGAACCAGATATTAATCTTGATGTAACAGACATAGCCTATTAAAAGCGGGTAGAAAACTTCCCGAAAACAAAGTTCCAGGCAGAATTTGCGGGCTTGTCAGTATAATAGCCATAGTCCAGTGAGTATCCGTACCGGTTGTCCATTTCTATACCATTGAAAACCACATGCATGTTGGGCAATTTCATTTCCTTATAAACTGCATCCACAAATTTCAATTCCGACTTCGGGGTGAAATTATGGCGAACCATATAAAGGGTGATATCACAAAGTGGTGCAAGAATCATTGCATCAGTTACCAGGTGCAGGGGTGGAGAATCAATCAGGATGTTATCGTATTCATACTTTAACTCCTCAATTAAGTTTCTCATTCGTGCTCCCTCTAATAACTCTGAAGGGTTATCCGGTACGGCGCCTGATCGCATGACAAACAAATTCTCATGGATGCCCGACGGTACAATGATGTCGTCTTTTGATACTTCACCTTTTAGGCATTCACTCAATCCGAGCTGGCTTTGCGTCAAGTTAAAAATCTTTGAAATCTGTGGTTTGCGTAAATCCAACTCCAATATGATGGTTTTCTTTCCCATGATGGCAAGAGATGCGCCAATATTACTGCTCACATAACTTTTACCTTCCTTGGCAATACTTGAGGTAAACAGGATTACCCTGCCTTCCTTTTTGTATTCATGTAAAATGCTGGTTCTTAATGCGCGCATTTGTTCTCCGAGGACATGTGTTTTACGGTTTAATACAACAATTGGTGTTTTCTTTATGTCCTGACTCAGTTCACAAATTACTGGCACGTTGGTAACCGCTTGAATGTCATCACGAGTTAGTATTTTGTTCCGCATTGCTGTTCTGGCCGAAATCAGCCCGGCGGGCACGAGGAACCCAAAAAGTAGGGAAATAAGAAGCGGTATTTTTTTATTTGATTCAGGGTCCTCAAAATAAGCTGCCTCTACTGTTTTTGCATCAGTAAGGGTAGAGGCATAGCTTAAAGCCACTTCTTCCCGTTTTTGTAATAAGTAAACATAAAGACTTTCCTTTATTGCCTGTTGCCTTTTTATACTTACGTATTTTCGTTCCTGCCCTGGAAGACTCTTAATGCCCGTTTCAAATTGGGAGTTAATCGAGTTTAACTGTCTTTTTGTAGCGATGAGCGAACTTTTTATACCACTCACATTTTCCTTAATAGCAGTCTTTGTACTTTGTATTTGTCTGTTGATGGGAATGAAGATGGGGTTAGTTGCAGGCGTAATGGCTAATAACTTATCCCTTTCTAACTGTAATTTACTAAGTTGTCCAACTAAGCTGATTAATCCAGGATCGGTAATCCCTATTGTAGCAGGAGCATTTTCCGCTTTGCTTTCCTTGTTGACATATTCCTCTACACCATCAATTACATTAAGCTGTACATTGACCTCATTTAACATGCCATCATTAGTTTGTACTTTATCCAGAAAAAACTGTGATTTTGAAGAGATATCAGTTAACCCAATACTACTTTTATAGCCCTCTACATCCTTTTCTGCGAGTGTTAACTCACCGGTTAGAGAATCAAGTCTTTCGTCAATAAATTTTAAGGTGCTCTCCGTTTCCTTCTGTTTTTCAACAATGTTTTGCCGTTTAAAAGCGGCAATTAAATGATTCAGAATCTTCTCACCCCGTTCCGGAACCTCATCATTTAACTTCAGGTCGATAATAGGCGCATTTTTATTCAATACCGTGCCTATATTCTTTTGATATGCAGTGACAGTTTTGTTTTGATTTGTTAAATCAATGCGAATTGTTTTACCAATATAATTTTTAAGGTTTGGAGTAGGGACCAATTTCCAGGTTCCAAATCTATTTTTTAGCGTGTCGGTAAAGGCAACTGTTAAAGTCCTTTCTTTAGGATCAGTTAGTCTGAATTTCGAAAGGCTAAGTATCTCGATGTTAAAAAATATTTTTGGCAAATTACCGTTCCCATTGATTAATTTGAACTGCACAGGGGTATTCGTATAGATATCCTGTCTTTTAAAACGCGTTGATAGGGAATACCGGGTCCATAATTGTAATTCTTCAACCACTTGACCAACCAAAGGTCTGGACTTCAATACCTCCATTTCACTTTCCACTAGTTTTGGGCCTGTAGATAAATTTAGTTGTTCAAGTGCTGCAGATTTATCATTGATCGCTTTATTCTTGTCATCCATAATGGCAAGTTTGGCCCTCACCTGGTACACGGGGTTTAGCCGTTTGAGATACAAAAATCCAGCGGATACGAATATGCACAGAAAGAGCAGGAACAAAGGCCAGTGGTGCAGGTAATTACTGATTACTTGTTTTATATTTTTGCCTTTTTCTTCTCCTTTGTTATTAATAGGAGTGTAGTAAAATTCTTCTGTACTCATTTTCTCAAAATTTATAAGACATTGGTTAAGATAATTGCTGCAATGGAAAGTGCAGAAAGCACTAGGCTGAATGTGCGGTAGCTGCCATCAACAGTGGCGTATTTGGTTTTATCAGGCTGAACATAAATAACATCGTTATTCTTCAGGTAGTAATAAGGCGATTGAAAAATCTTGGATGAACTGATATCCATGGGTATATATTCCCGCTTTCCGTCGATTTCCCTGATCAGGATGATGTTATTCCGTTTAGCAGTAATGTTTAAATCACCAGCTAAACTTAAAGCTTCCATAATGGTGATTCTTTCATTAAGCACCTGATAATTGTCTGGTTTTAACACATCGCCCAACACGGCAATTTTAAAGTTTAAGATTCTCACATTCACCGTTGGCTCACTAAGGTAGGTTAGTAATTTTTGCTCAATCTGCTCGCCCACAACACTCGTGGTCAGTCCGGTTACTTTGAGCTTTCCAATCATCGGTAGTTTAATCTCTCCGTTATGGTCAACAAGGTATCCCTTAATTCTTGTAGTAGAATCGTTATAAGCCAAAGGGTTCAAGCTGTTTACGCTGACATCCAGGATGTCTGAATTTTGAATGGTTAAGGCAGTGAAATTGCTGATGTTCTCTCGGGTAGGGGCAGATCGGTTAATGTTTTGGAAATAAGGAATTTTGTTATACGAACTACAGGCGCTTAAAAACAATAAACCTGCAATTAACAAGAATTGGCTGCGGTATTTATACATAGTCTTTATATAAGAGGTGAATTTTTACGAATTTGTAATGTTTTTGTAGAGTTCCTCCACTCCGCTTACAGCAGCTTTTTGTCAGATGGAAGATTGTGTAATGATCAGAAGTCAGTGAATATTACTTCTGTTTTTTTTATAAACATAAGGAGAGTATAAAAAAGAAAAAAGCGTTTTACACTATTGTACACTTGATTGTGGAACTGTTGTGTAGGTTATTTCTCAGCGTTTATTTTCGCTGTTAAAACACTTATTATTAGGTCTTAGCGCCATTTTTTTAACTTGAGAATCCTTTTCAAAGTTTTCATCATTTCCGTTTTGTCTGGGGTGACTTCTCTTGGACTGAGTAACTTTTGGGAAACTTTTTACGCGTTTTTCTCAGGTTGATTATACGGCAAAATGCACAAGCAACTAAAATATGACTAATATTTTTAAGTATTTTCTACAATTATGTATAAAATAAAGTAACTAATGTGCTTCATTTTAAATAAATGTCTACATAGCTGTAGCAAGTTGGGTACACTGCTGGACTAGCTGCCGCAGGGATGCGACAAGCCCATTTGTTTCAAAATCTCATCCACATACTTTCTTTCATTGGCTAATCGGGGAACCTTATGCTGTCCGCCCAGTTTGCCTTTTGATTTCAGCCAGTTGTAAAAAGTGCCCGCAGGGGCATTGTGGATTTTAGGTCTGCTTAAGGCCATGTCATTAAATCGCTTGGCATCATAATCTGAATTAATCTCTCTTAATGTCTCATCCAAAACATCAACAAATTTTTCAAAGTCGTCCGGTTGCCGGTCAAACTCTATAATCCATTCATGGCCACCAGCTTTTTCACCCTCAAAGTAAATAGGACAAGCGGTATAATCCAAAAAGACTGCACCTGTAGCACAGCAGGCTGCACTAATCGCATGTTCTGCATTGTCTATGATCACTTCTTCGCCAAAAGCGTTAATAAAGTGCTTTGTTCTTCCCGTAATTTTAATGCGAAAGGGGTCAATTGAGGTGAATTGTATCGTATCTCCAATCATATAACGCCAGAGTCCACCATTTGTAGAAATAATAATAGCGTAGTTTTTATGCAATTCTACCTCGTCAAGTGCCAGCGTCATTGGATTTTCCTCAGTAATATCTTCCATAGGAAGGAATTCGTAATAAATTCCATAATCCAGCATTAACAATAACTCTTCCGAATTCATTTGATCCTGAATACCGAAAAACCCTTCTGATGCATTATAGGTTTCCAGGTAATACATATCGTCCGATGGTATTAAAGCCTTAAACTGCTCCCTGTAAGGTTTAAAATTAACCGCACCATGGAAATATAATTCCAGGTTTGGCCAAACCTCCAGCAGGTTTTTCTTGCCAGTCATTTCCAATACCTTTTTCGCCAGCACTAATGTCCAGGTTGGTACCCCAGAAATGTTGGTCACATTTTCTTTGATGGTGGCTTCTGCCATGCGCTCCATCTTATGCTCATAATTGTCCATCAGCGCGATGGAAATATCAGGGGTACGGTAATATTCTGCCCACATAGGCAGGTTTTTGATCAGCACAGCCGATAAGTCTCCATAAAAAGAATCTTCATTCAGCTGGTTAATCTGGTGGCTTCCACCTAAAACCAGGCCTTTACCACTTAACAGGTGATTATCTGGTTTATTATTGCAATAGATAGAAAGCAAGTCTTTGCCACCCTTAAAATGGCATTCCTGTAATGACTCTTCCGAAACCGGGATAAATTTACTCCGGTCGCTCGTGGTGCCTGAAGATTTGGCGAACCATTTAATCTCCGAAGGCCAGAGTATGTTTTGCTCACCTTTCAGCATCCGCTCTATATAGGGCTTTAACGTATCATAGTTTTGAAGGGGTACTCTTTCCTTAAACTGTTTTACATTTTCTATCGATTTATAATCATATTTTTTACCCCATTCCGTATACTCCGCACTGGATATCAAAGTATGAAACCATTCATCCTGCACATCAAGTGGATACTTCATAAAAAGTTCTATCTGGTGAACTCTTTTTTTCATGTACCAGGTAAAAAGTGAATTAACAATTGCCATGCTCGTTTTTATGAATTATAATTTTTTGCTGCGAAGTACAAAGTTAGACCCCAGGTAAACCTTTCTTACCATCTCATTTGCCGCAAGTACTTCCGGTGTACCCGATTCTAAAATTTTTCCTTCAAAAAGCAAATAAGCCCGGTCTGTAATTGATAGTGTTTCCTGTACGTTGTGATCCGTAATTAAAATTCCGATATTTTTGTTTTTAAGCTTGGCTACAATGGTTTGTATCTCTTCTACCGCAATGGGGTCTACTCCCGCAAACGGTTCATCCAGTAGAATAAAGTTCGGACTGGCTGCCAATGCGCGTGCTATTTCGGTTCTTCTTCTTTCACCACCAGAAAGTAAATCACCTCTGTTTTTACGCACCTTATGTAAACTGAATTCATTAATTAATTCTTCCAGTTTTTCCCGGCGTTCTTCCTTGCTCATTTTGGTCATTTCCAATATGGCCATGATATTATCCTCTACGGTAAGCTTTCTAAATACAGAAGCCTCCTGCGCCAGGTAGCCGATGCCTTTTTGTGCACGTTTATACATGGCATCACTGGTAATGTCAACATCATCTAAAAATATAGTCCCTTCGTTAGGTTTTATCAAACCAACAATCATGTAAAAAGAGGTTGTTTTTCCGGCACCATTAGGGCCTAGTAAACCAACAATTTCTCCCTGACTTACACTAAAAGACACGTCGTTTACAACGGTACGCTGTTTATATTTTTTAATTAAATTCTCTGCTCGTAAAATCATTCAGGTTATTAATTTTCAATTCTGATTGCCTTAATATTTAACTGCAAACGTCTTTGTTCCTTCCACACATTTTCTTCTATGGTGTAACAAACGGAGAACGGTTTATGTTGCGGTAAATCCTTTAGGTAATCAGACTGATTAAAGGCTATACAATCAAAAGTAATTGAATTTTCTTGTTTTATAGTTAACTTCAAGTGTTTTGATCCCACAATATAAGGAATTCCAACGCAATAGACCTGGTGACTTACAAACACTGGAGCAAGGTTGCCTGGTCCGAATGGAGCCATTTGGGCTAAGATCCGTTGAAATTTACCCTCAATTTGAGAAAGCGATATTTCGGCATCAATATTTATTTCCGGACGAAGAAGATGCTCAGGGATACTATCAGCGACCACACGTTCAAACCGGTCAGAAAAAATCTGCATATTTTCCGGTTTCATGGTTAAACCTGCCGCAAATTTATGTCCGCCAAATTGTTCCAGCAAATCAGCGCAGCTTAATAACGCTTCATATAAATCGAAACCTGGCACCGACCGTGCAGAACCGGTTAAAAAACCATTAGAATGGGTTAATACAATGGTAGGGCGGTAATAGGTTTCCGTTAGCCTGGAAGCCACAATGCCAATTACCCCTTTATTCCAGCTCTGATTATACACCACAGTGGTTTTTCGGTTCATTAAAATCTCACAATCACCAATCATAGCCAATGCTGCTGCGGTGGTTAATTGATCAGTGGTTTTGCGCTCTGTATTGTGCAGGTTAATAAATGAACTTTGTTCCAATGCTTCCCCATCTTCATCACAAATCAGCATTTTAACCGCTTCACTTGCATGGTCCATGCGCCCCGCTGCATTAATGCGCGGTGCCAGTGTAAAAACAACATCGGTCAGCGTAAAAACTTTGTCGCCTCCGGCACTCTGCATGAGTGCTTTTAAACCCATGCAGGGCTTACTATTTAATTTCAACAGGCCATGATAAGCCAGGATCCTATTTTCATCTAAAATCGGTACAATATCTGCTGCTGCACTAACCATAACCAGGTCTATATACTGCTCATACTTTTCTGCTGGTATATGATGCCGCAGGCAATAAGCTTGGGCCAGCTTAAAACCAATTCCGCAACCGGCAAGTTCTTTAAAGGGATACGTACAGTCATTCCGTTTAGGGTCCAACACGGCAACAGCTGCTGGCAGTTCATCGCCCGGTAAGTGGTGGTCGCAGATAATGAAATCGATACCCAAAGATTGTGCATAACTCACTTTATCGACCGACTTAATCCCACAATCCAGCGCAATGATTAACGTGTATCCATGTTCCTTGGCATAGTCAATACCTTGAGTAGAAATACCGTAACCTTCTTTATGCCGGTCTGGTATATAATAAGTTATGTTCTCAGTAAAATGTTTGAAAAAGCTATAAGCCAGGGCTACTGAGGTAGTTCCATCTACGTCATAGTCGCCATAAATCAGAATCGGCTCTTGTGTAGCCAGTGCCCTGTCAATGCGGTCTATGGCTTTATCCATATCCTTCATTAAAAAAGGATCATGAAGATCGCTCAGCTGTGGGCGGAAAAAATCTCGTGCTTCATCAAAGGAAGTAACACCCCGGTGCACCAAAATCTGGGCTAAACTACGGTCAATATTTAATTGTTGTGCGAGCGAATCGATGATCTCTTTATTCCCCTGTACTGCCTGCACCCATCTTTTTTCCATATCTTTGCGAAGTGATTCGTAAAGATATCATTAATTTTTTTCTTACAAATAACTATGCCCTTGCAAGTATTCACTTTATTCGAAGGTTCCTATTCTGTTGATGCCAGTAAAAAATTTGTGCCTTTTAACCCAGAGGTAGACAGTCCTAAAGATCGCCCTGCATCTCTATTTATCAGCGTACAACCTTTTTTGGTTAAAATAAATAACCTCTTATTGCTGTTAGATACAGGCTTGGGGTATAGCAATGCCGATGGTCAGCTTATACTCCACGAAAATATAAGAAAAGCAGGTTTTGATCCTGAAGATGTTGATTATGTATTGATGTCTCACTTGCATTACGATCATTCCGGTGGCATGGTTCACCATCATGATGGTAATATGGAGTTAAGTTTTCCACATGCTACTTATGTAATACAAGAAGGAGAGTGGGAGGCGGCTTTCTCTAGTGGTTCTTCCTCTTATCACACCGAAATCTTTGATTTCCTACAAAGAAACGCACAAATTCAATTTATTGAAGGTTCAGGAACACTGCTGGAAGGCATTCATTATGAATTAACCGGCGCCCATTGCCCTTACCACCAAACATTTCTTTTAGATGATGGTACAGACAAAGTGTTTTTTGGCGCAGATGTGTTGCCAGAGCACGAAGAATTACTAAGAAAGTTTATTGCAAAGTATGATTTCGATGGTAGGAAAGCCATGGAACTGCGCGAAGAATATGGTAAACGAGCTGCTGCAGAAAACTGGAATTGTCTTTTTTACCATGGGAAGAAAAAGGCAACGGGGTTCGTGACCTACGAAGACGGTGCCTTTAAAGTAGTATAAGCATTAAGCTGAAACGGCTTTGAATAATTCGATTAAACGGTCAATGGATAGTGGTTTAGAAATAAACCCTTTTACAACTTTATAAGTCTTTGCTTTTTCGATATCATTTTCATAAACTGACGATGACAACATGTACATATCCACTGCTTTAGTGATGTTCATTTTTTCGTAAGCTTCTATAAATTCCCAGCCATTAAGCACTGGCATATTAATGTCAATCAATATAAGATGCGGAAATTGTTCCGTATCACCGGCAATTTCGTTGAGATAGTCAATGGCTAACTGCCCATTGGTTTTTGCTACCATGTTAACAGGGAAACCGGTTTTTTCTACGATCTTTTTTATGATGAATATGTTAATATCATCATCATCAATAACAAGTAAATTGATTTTAAAATCCATGTTTGTTTAGTGAAATAGAGCAGCTATTAATTAAAGATATAAAATAGAAATGTAAATAAACGATAAAAAAAAGGCCATTTATTGATAAATGACCTTTTTTTTTAATAATTATATTCCAACCGGATCTTCCATATAGCTTTCCATAGGCGGGCAAGCACATACTAATGACCTGTCGCCATAAGAGTCATTAACCCTGCCAACCGACGGCCAAAACTTGTTTGCCGCTACGTAAGGTAGTGGAAATGCTGCCGATTGTCTGCTATATTGGTGGCTCCATTCGTCGCCAGTTACGTTTGCTGCAGTATGCGGTGCATTTTTTAATGCATTGTCTGTTTTATCACTTGTACCACTTTCAATGTCACTGATTTCCCCTTTAATGGCAATTAAAGCATCACAGAATCTATCTAATTCATGTTTAGGCTCGCTTTCCGTAGGCTCCACCATTAAGGTTCCAGCAACCGGGAAAGATACCGTTGGTGCATGAAAACCATAATCCATTAATCGTTTAGCAATATCAACCACTTCAATACCGAAGTTCTTAAAGCTTCTGCAATCCAATATCATCTCATGTGCACAACGACCTTTGCTTCCAGAATATAAAACCGGATAGTGTTGCTCTAAACGCGCTTTCATGTAGTTGGCATTTAAAATAGCATACTTCGTGGCATTGGTTAACCCATCAGTACCCATCATAGCAATGTAGGCATGAGAGATAATTAGAATAGAGGCAGAACCCCATGGTGCAGAAGATACTGCAGGAATAGATTTTTCTCTGTTAATGTCAACAACAGCATGTCCAGGTAAGTATTTAACCAGGTGTTTAGCTACACCAATTGGTCCCATACCCGGGCCACCACCACCGTGAGGAATACAGAATGTTTTGTGCAGGTTTAAGTGACATACGTCTGCACCAATATTAGCCGGGCTCGTTAAACCAACCTGTGCATTCATATTGGCACCATCCATATAAACTTGTCCGCCATTGGCATGGATCGTTTCACAGATTTCAATAATACTTTCCTCAAATACACCATGTGTAGAAGGGTAAGTAACCATTAAGCAGGATAGGTCGTCTTTATGTTGCTCAGCCTTAGCTTTTAAATCTTCAACATCAATGTTTCCATTTTCTAAAGATTTAACCACCACTATTTTCATGCCGGCCATGGCTGCCGAAGCAGGGTTGGTACCGTGTGCAGAAGATGGGATTAAAGCCACATTACGATGATGGTCGCCACGATCCTGGTGATAAGCCCTGATGACCATTAAACCTGCATACTCACCCTGAGCACCAGCATTAGGTTGAAAACTCATGGCAGCAAAACCTGTAATCTCACTCAACCATTTGTCTAATTCATTAAATACAGCATAATAACCGCCTACCTGATCAACAGGGGCAAAGGGGTGTATTTTAGAAAACTCAGGCCAGGTAATCGGTATCATTTCAGAAGTTGCATTTAACTTCATGGTGCAAGACCCTAAAGCAATCATGGAATGCGTAAGCGAAAGATCTTTCGCTTCCAGTGATTTAATGTAACGCAGCATTTCATGCTCCGAATGGTGAGAATTAAAAACCGGATGTGTTAAATATTCCGATGTACGTTGCAGGCCTGCAGGAATAACTGTGTTGATGTTTTCTTCCTGTAATTCTGCTTCATCCGCAGCAATGCCTTTCACTTTCGAGAATATACGGTTTAATAACCTGATGTCTTCTACGGCAGTAGTTTCATCTAAAGCAATGGTAACTACAGTGCCTTTATAATTTAAGTTGATTTCATTGTCGATGCAAACACCGTGAATGGCATCTTTCAAGTCGCCTAACTCTACTTGTATTGTATCAAAATAAGATTGCGTTAATACCTTATAGCCTATTTTCTCTAAAGAAGTTGCTAAAGTTACCGATAGACCATGTATGCGTTCTGCAATCAGTTTCAAGCCTTTCGGACCATGGTATACGGCATAAAAACCAGCCATAATGGCCAGTAGTGCCTGTGCAGTACAAATATTAGAGGTCGCCTTATCCCTGCGGATATGTTGCTCTCTGGTTTGTAAAGCCATCCGTAAGGCATAGTTATTATCGCTATCGATGGTTACACCGATAATTCGGCCTGGAATAGACCTTTTATAAGCGTCTTTGGTCGCAAAGTAAGCCGCATGTGGACCACCGAATCCGATGGATACGCCAAAACGTTGTGTAGTACCTACCACAACATCTGCACCCCATTCTCCAGGAGGAGTTAACAAGGTTAAGCTTAATAAATCTGCAACAACCGTAACTTTTACATTTTTTTCATGTGCAGCTTGTGCAAAAGAGGTATAGTCAAATACTTCTCCGTTTCCTGCTGGGTATTGAATAATAGCACCGAAAAATTCTTCGTTTAACTCGATCTCCTGATGATTTCCAATAACCAGTTCTATACCGAAAGGATTAGCACGGGTGTTTAGGATATCAATGGTTTGTGCAAATAACAATTCTGAAACAAAGAATTTCTTTGCTCCCTTGTTTTTGCTCAAGCTGTATTGCATAAACATGGCCTCAGCAGCAGCGGTACCTTCATCTAATAAGGAGGCATTCGCAATTTCCATTCCGGTTAAATCAATCACCATGGTTTGGAAATTTAACAAAGCCTGTAAACGGCCTTGTGCAATTTCTGCCTGGTATGGCGTGTATTGTGTATACCATCCTGGGTTTTCCAAAACGTTACGTAAAATAACACCTGGAGTAATCGTGTCGTAGTATCCTTGTCCGATATAAGATTTAAATACTTTATTTAAAGAAGCCGTCTGTTTTAATGTGGCCAGGTAATCTGCTTCTGATTTCGCTTTCGGCAAATTTAAAGGCTGCTTTAGCCTAATTTGCTGAGGAATCGTTTCTTCAATCAATTGATCAACAGAATCAACGCCAATGGTTGTCAACATGGCGGCAGTATCAGCTGCATTTGTTGCAATATGACGGTTTTTAAAGTCTTCTTTGTAATGGATGTTTAAACTCATGAATGGTGACTATAAATGTTGGCGCAAAGGTAAAGATTTTCCAGCTTAGTTTGATGCCAGCTTAGTTTGATAATTGTAACAAGTACATTTGTATTGTGTTTTCCAAGCCTAAATATAGCGCATCTGCTATCAGGGCATGACCTATGGAAACTTCCAGCAGGTTAGGAATTTGCTGGGCAAAGTACTGTAAATTATAAAGGTCGAGGTCATGCCCCGCGTTTAGTCCCAAACCCAGCAAGGTTGCCCGTTCTGCAGCCTTTACGTAAGGTGCAATGGCTTGCTCCTTGTTTTGGTGATACCCTTGTGCATAAGCTTCGGTATACAGCTCAATTCGGTCGGTGCCCGTTGTGGCTGCGGCTTCAATCATGTCCAACACCGGATCTACGAAAATAGATACACGAATACCTTCCTGTTGAAAAGTCTTCACCATCTCTTGCAGGTAGTCCTGGTTTTTTATCGTATCCCAACCATGGTTGGAGGTAATTTGTCCTTCTGTATCGGGTACCAATGTCACCTGTGCAGGTTTGTTAGCCAATACAAGGTCTACAAATTTTTGTTCCTTACAATTTCCTTCTATATTAAATTCAGTGGCAATGACCTCTTTCAAGTCAAACACATCCTGATACCGAATATGCCTTTCGTCGGGGCGGGGGTGTACCGTGATGCCCTGCGCACCAAAACGTTCGCAATCTAAAGCTACCTTGACCAGGTTTGGATTATTGCCTCCCCGGCTGTTACGCAGAGTAGCAATTTTGTTAATGTTTACAGATAGATGGACCATAATGCAAAGATAAAGTTTTACACGGGATCGATTGCATACTTTATCAGCGTGTTTTTCACCTCGTTAATACTTTATGTCCTATCTTGTTTGATATTTTATAATAGCAAGCTAACCAAATATAAACACCTTCTTTATAAGCCGCCTTATTATAAATATGACCTCTTTATTTCAAACTAAAGGTTGTAAATTTTTATGGAAAACAATTCAGAAAATTCTAGAAGAAGCTTTATCAAAAAAGCATCGCTCGTTACGGGTGTAATGGGTTTATCGGCTATGGGCATTAATGCCAAAAGTTATAGCCGGATTATTGGCGCAAACGACAGGGTTCAAGTGGGCATCATCGGTTTCTCTAATCGTTTTAAAGCCTCCCTGTTCCCGTCATTTATGGATCATTCCAAGAAACTAAATTTCGAGTTTGTTGGGGTATCTGATATTTGGAACCGCCGCCAGAACGAGGCACAGGCTTTTGTAAAAGCTAAAACGGGAAATAACATTAAAATTTACCGTAATAACGATGAATTGCATGCCGCAAAAGGTATTGATGCCGTTATTATCAGTACAGCAGATTTCCAGCATGCTTTAATGTCGGCCGAAGCGGTGCGTAACGGTAAGGATGTGTATGTGGAAAAACCGATGGCCGAAACCTTGGAAGACGCTAAAATTCTGTTAAAAGCAGTACAGGAAACTGGTAAAATATTGCAGGTAGGTTCGCAACGCAGAAGTGCACCTAATTACATTGCCGCCAATGATTATATCCAATCGGGCAAATTTGGGAACATCAATATGGTGGAGATGACCTGGAACGTTAACCAGCCGGGCCGCTGGCGATTGCCAAAACTGGTGAGTGAAATCCGTAAGGAAGATACCGACTGGGACCGCTTTTTAATGAACCGCCCTAAAGTAGCCTGGGATCCGCGTAAATATTTAGAGTACCGCTTATTCTGGCCGTATTCATCAGGGATCTGGGGACAATGGATGGCCCACCAGATTGATACCGTGCATTGGTTTTCTGGCTTAAAACACCCAAGAAGTGTAGCTGCCAATGGTGGTATTTATACCTGGGATGATGGTCGCACAAACCCAGATACGGTATCTGCTGTGATGGACTATGGTCCTGCAGACGATATGAAAAAAGGTTTCCAGGTACTTTATTCTTCACGTTTTACCAACTCAGCGGGTGGCACCAAAGAACTGTATTATTCTAATGCAGGTATGCTGAACCTGGATACCAATGAGGTAACCTCAGAAGGCGGACTGCTTGAAAACCATGCATCAGCTATGGGTATGAAGGCTAATTTATTAACCCCCTTCACCTTACCACATGCCACAAAAATGGAAACAGCAGCCAATACAGGTAGCGATCCGATGACTTCACTTCATATGTTAAATTGGATGCAATGTGTGCTTGACCGCAAAACACCGAACGCGTCTGTGGAAGCAGGGTACAATCACTCTGTTGCTAATATTATGGCTCGTACCGCAATGGAAACGGGTAAAAGGGTAACGTTTAATGATGCAACCCAGGAAGTAGTGGCCGGATAGTTTAACATTTAAATAAGAATAGATACCATGATTAACCCATATAAAAAATTAGGACTAATGCTGCTGACAGCCAGTGTATTATTAGGCGGCGCCGTTACACTAAGCAGTTTTAAATCCGTTAAGTTTAGTAGTCTTAATAAAGAAACTCGTTTTAAGATCACAGAAAATAAAAAACAGAAAAGGGTAGACATCACCATTGATGGAAAACCTTTTACTTCCTATATCTATCCGGATGAGCTGATGAAGCCAGTGTTATACCCAATCCGGACAGCAACAGGTACGTTGGTGACCAGGGGCTGGCCGATGGACCCGCGTCCGGGAGAACGTGTTGACCACCCGCACCATGTAGGCTTGTGGTTTAACTATGGCGATGTGAACGGCCTCGACTTCTGGAACAACTCTGTGGCCATCGCGCCAGAGAAAAAAAGTGGCTACGGTACCATTAAACATGTATCGGTAAACCAGGTGCTTGCTACAAATGACCGTGCAGAATTATCGGTCACCAAACATTGGCAGAAACCTGATGGTACAAACCTGGTTCGAGAAGAGGCTAAATATATCTTTACGGCCCAGGGTGGTCAACGCGCTATTGAAATGGTGGTAAAACTGACGGCTTTAAAAGCCGATGTGTCTTTTAAAGACAACAAAGAAGGGCTAATCGGACTTCGTGTAGCCCGCGAGCTGGAACATCCTTCAGATAAACCAGAAAAATTTACCGATGCCAACGGTCTGGCTACAGATGTGGCGAAGATGAACAATGATGGGGTTACCGGTGTATACCGCAGCAGTGAAGGTATTGAAGGTGATGCAGTTTGGGCCACCCGGGCCAAATGGATGAATCTAAATGGCAAGGTTAAAGACGAAGCGGTATCTGTGGTGATCATTGATCACCCGAAAAACGTAGGTTACCCGACTTACTGGCACGCCAGGGGATATGGCCTGTTTGCTGCCAATCCATTAGGCCAGAACGAGTTTAGTAAGGGAAAAGAAACGTTAGACTTTAAATTGAAAGCCGGCCAATCGGTGGTTTTTAAATATAAAGTACTGATTAACGCTGGCGCTAACCTGGGCGATCCACAGGTGCGTGAAGCATTTAATACTTTCTCTACTTCGAAATAATAAAATTAAAAGTTGTGTGTATGTTTGTAAAAGGACGTCTGAAAGGACGTTCTTTTTGCGTTTAAAAAGAAGCCTAAAAAACGGTCTTTAAGGAGGGTTTTTTATTCGCGCTTAGGGTGCATGAATTTGTGTTGTCTGAAAAATTTGCATGATGAAGGATATAATTGTAACCACTGTTCCTTAGCAGCTGTTGTTGACTTGTAACAAATTCGCCGTGCCTGCACAAAAAAAGGCGGATGCCCTTATTGGGGCACCCGCCTGATTTCGAGATTTAAGCTCTTATTTTTAGTATCTGTATGCGTCAGATTTAAAAGGACCTTCAACCGGTACCCCGATATAATCAGCCTGGGTTTGATCTAATACATCTAATTCTGCACCTACTTTAGCTAAGTGTAAACGTGCTACTTTCTCATCCAAATGTTTAGGTAATACATAAACTTTGTTTTCATAAGCAGCGGTGTTAGTCCACAATTCTAATTGCGCTAAAGTTTGGTTAGTGAAAGAGTTAGACATCACAAAACTTGGGTGGCCAGTAGCACAACCTAAGTTTACTAAACGACCTTCGGCTAAAAGAATCACATCTTTACCGTCGATGGTGTATTTGTCAACCTGTGGTTTGATTTCTACTTTAGTATCACCATAGTTTGTATTTAACCAGGCAACATCAATTTCGTTATCAAAGTGACCAATGTTACACACAATCACTTTATCTTTCATTGTTTTAAAGTGTTCTGCACGAACGATGTTACAGTTACCTGTTGTGGTTACCACAATATCAGCAAGTTTAACCGCGTTAGCGAATTTCTGAACCTGGTAACCTTCCATTGCTGCTTGCAATGCACAGATAGGATCGATTTCAGAAACGATTACTCTCACACCTTGTGAGCTTAACGATTCTGCAGAACCTTTACCTACATCACCGTAACCAGCAACAACAGCAACTTTACCTGCCATCATCACGTCAGTAGCACGACGAATCGCATCTACTAAGGATTCACGGCAACCGTATTTGTTATCAAATTTAGATTTAGTTACTGAATCGTTTACGTTAATGGCTGGGATATGCAATGTTCCGTTTTTCATGCGCTCATATAAGCGGTGAACACCGGTAGTGGTTTCTTCTGATAAACCTTTAATAGCAGCGATCAGTTCTGGGAACTTGTCGAAAACCATATTCGTTAAATCACCACCATCATCCAAAATCATGTTTAATGGCTGACGGTCTGGACCGAAATGCAATGTTTGTTCAATACACCAGTCAAATTCTTCTTCATTTAAACCTTTCCAGGCATAAACTTGAATACCAGCAGCAGCAATAGCAGCAGCAGCGTGATCTTGAGTGGAGAATATATTACATGATGACCAGGTTACTTCAGCACCTAGTTCAACTAAAGTTTCAATCAAAACTGCAGTTTGGATGGTCATGTGAAGGCAACCGGCAATGCGGGCTCCTTTTAATGGTTTCGATGGACCGAATTCTTCGCGTAATGACATTAGACCTGGCATTTCTGCTTCGGCTAATCCAATTTCTTTACGGCCCCATTCTGCCAGTGAAATGTCCTTAACTTTGTAAGGAACGTAAGTTGTCTCTACTGATGACATATTGATTATTGTTAAATGTTTAAATGATAGTCGGTTACAAGCAATGTGCAATGTTGTTTCACCTAAAAATGATGTGAATGTTCATTATGTCTGTTTCCTTTCACAAAATTACGCAATAGTTTGGCCAAAATCAAAGAGGGCAGTTAAGCTGTGGACATATGGTATACATTCTTGATAATCCTGATTTTCAAATGATATTCTAACCTTACATCCTTAAATTGGAAATTCATTGTATAGTTCACGTCCCAGCTAGGATTAAGATATAGGACCTTCATCTTGATGGATTTTCAATGGCATTAATCGTGATGATTTGTTCCTGCAATAGTTTCAGATTCGTAGTAAGAGTTCGTTATCTGGTTTCTAATAACGCTTTTGAATTGCTGGAAATAGAAAAAATGAACCGGCCGAAAGGCATAGAAAAAAAAAGAATTGTTTTTTCAAGTTTATAAATCCAAGTTCTTCAATAAAACGTATGTGTGACATGGTAACAGGTATTATTGAACCTAGAGACATAACAAACTAAACCTTAAGAATCTATGATGAATATAACGGAAGAGCAGATAAAAGACGTAGCGGAAAAGGAATTTATTAACACCCGGTTTGATGATTACGGTGCTGACTTAAAACCCGAGTTCTGCCAGTCCTTTATCCAAGGTGCCAAATGGATGCAGGAACAACTGCAACCAAAATGGAAAACGGTAACTGGTATAGCTGATTTACCAACGGATGATGAAAGTTACTGGTGTGATGTGAACGGTCAGGTAATACTTCTTGAAGCTGACCATATGAGAAGAGGTACTGGTTTAATTAACCGCTATACGCCGTTTATTAAGCCAGTACCACCTTCCTGGTAGAGTTTGCTAGTAGCAATCAGGTGGATAGCGGACTTATTACGTAATTTCCAGGTAAAAACTTTTGCAAATCTGTTCATCGTTTTGATGCTATGCATCAGTACAGTACCTTTGTATCTCAATTGAGATTAACCAACAAGAATTTAAAGATATGTATCCAGAATATTTAGTTGAACCTATGCGTGCCGAACTTACTAAAGTAGGTTTTGAAGAAATGAAAACGGCTGAAGACGTAGAAAATGCCATCAATACAGAAGGTACTGTATTTGTTGTAGTCAATTCTGTATGTGGTTGTGCGGCTGCAAATGCCCGCCCGGCTGCCAGACTTGCTGCTGCAAATGAAAAACACCCTACTAAACTGATCACGGTTTTCGCAGGTATGGAAAAAGAAGCAGTAGACAAAGCAAGAAGCTTTATGATGCCTTTCCCTCCATCATCACCAGCAATGGCATTATTCAAAGACGGTAAATTGGTTCATATGATTGAACGTCATCAAATTGAAGGTCGCCCGGCACAAATGATTGCCGATAGCCTGATTGGTGCTTTCGAACAACATTGCTAATCATTTAGCTACTCACCAAAAAGAGGTTGATCATTTATAAATGATCAACCTCTTTTTGGTTTAGTGCGACACTAGTCTGGCCCTCAAAGGGTACAGATTTCACGCATATTAAATCTATCATAAGTCCAAGTATTTTTCACGCAAAACTTGGTTTCAACTTGGACTTAACTTGGACTTAACCCGGTGGGAGGGATAACCGATGTCGAAATTAAATGGTCCACTTACTTGCCCTCCATGATAACTTTCAAGTTGCCCAATCCTACATCGAGGTCATTTGCAATGGAAGTTTTTACGTTCATCAATGGGATCATCAGGTTCATTGGATAAGGCATTTTACCAAAGAAACTCCATTTCACTTTTGTAGCAATGCCCTGGTAATCATCGGTCGTCATTAAACCAGCACAGGTGATTTTAAAAGGCCTGATAAAACGCAGTTCCGTTTCTATACTTTTTCCTTCCACTATTTTCGTGATTTCCTGCTCTCCCTGGCCAACATTATCTTGTTTGCTGTTCCATGCCGACACCGCACCTACTGTACCGTCATTGCCGCGGTAAACTTTTTCCATGGCCGGATCTAAATTGGCCCACTTACTAAAGTTGTCCTGGTTTTTAAGGTATTTGATATAGTTATACACTTCCTGTCGCGGCTTATTGATCACCACTTCACGTTCTACCACATATTCTTTATTGATAAACAGGGCAGCTACCAGTGCCAGAACGATAATTCCAATGAAGAGGAATAGTATTGCCATTAAGATTTTCATGGGTTGTATTTTGGTTGTATTTGGTTAGTCGAATTTAGACAATTAAAAGGTCATAAAAACAACCAATTTAGCATAAAGCCACACTAAAAATCCTTGTTTAACAATTTCTCCAGTTCCCCAAAAGATACGTTCATACGCACCCTGCCTTGTTTGGCGTAGGCAATTTCCCCTGTTTCTTCGGAGATGATGACCGCAACGGCATCCGTATTTTCAGAGATTCCGATACCCGCCCGGTGACGTAAACCAAATTGTGGTGGTAGTTTATCGTTTTCTGTTAAGGGTAATATACAGCTGGCACTTTTGATTTTATTTTCTGCAATAACCACGGCACCATCATGTAGTGGGCTGTTTTTCTGAAAGATACATTCTAACAAACGTTTAGATATTTTAGCATCAATCACTTCACAACTGTTGGCAAACAGCTGGTCGTCATAGAATTTAACAAATACAATCAACGCACCAGTTCTGGACTTTTTCATGCTTTTACAAGCATCGATAATAGGTTTAATACGCAGGAGGTTATCACGGTCGATGTCTTTTTGGCCAAACAGGTAACCCCACCAGGCTTTATTTTTTTGGAGGAAGGTATTTTTGCCAATGAGGAGTAAGAACCGCCGGATTTCGGGCTGGAAGATCACAATTAAGGCAATGATGCCCACACTCATAAACTTGTTGATGATGGTAGACAGCAGGCTCATGTTTAAGGCATCTACAACCACATAGAGGATTAGAATGATGAACATTCCCAGCAATAAATTAACGGCCAGGGTGTTTTTAATCAGACTGTACACGTAATAGATGAGGATAGCCACAAATATGATGTCGACTACATCTGTGATGGTTACCCTTAAAAAATCAAAATCAAAGCCTTTCATTATCGCCAAGTTAGCAAATTATTGTAGATTAAGCCTGTTGCATTTTTTGTACAAGCGCTACACATTCAGCGGCTTCTTTCACATCATGCACCCTAAAAATATTTGCACCTTTAAGCAAGGCGATGGTATTTAATACCGTAGTTCCGTTTAAGGCTTTTTCGGGCGTGGTACCTAAGGTTTTGTAAACCATCGCTTTTCTGGAGAAACCCACCAATAGGGGTAAACCAAAGATGTGCAGGTCGCTCATTTCCTGTAATAGCTTATAATTGTGGGTTGCATTTTTTGCAAAGCCAAAACCAGGGTCCAGTATAATATCTTTAACCCCTAATGCCTTCAATGCCACTATTTTCTTTTCAAAATAGCTGGCCACTTCTAAAGTGATGTCCTCGTAAAATGGATCTTTATGCATGGTTTGGGGAGTGCCTTTCATGTGCATCAGGATGTATGGAACCTGCAACCTCGCAACCATGTCAAACATGGTTTGATCAAGTTCACCACCAGATATATCGTTGATGAGATGTGCACCGGCTGTTATACTGTGTTCTGCTACTGAAGCGCGGAAAGTGTCAATGGATAAAATTGCTGCGGGAAAAGCTTTGCTAATGGCTTCAATAACCGGAACCACACGATCAGTTTCTTCTGCCGTGCTTACTTCAGCAGCCCCAGGCCGGGAAGAGTAACCGCCGATATCAATGAATTTTGCACCTTCCTGAAGCAACTTGTCAGTCTTTTGAAGGGCCATGTCTACTGTGGCGTTCCGACTATCAGAGAAAAAAGAATCGGGTGTGATATTAACGATTCCCATGACCGATGGGGTACTTAAATCAAGCAGCTGGCCTTTGAGGTTAAGTGTAGTCTTTCGGTTTAAAAATGTATCTTTATCCATTGTTAAGTACAAAAATACAGTATAAAACAGCTTTAAACTAAATATTTTAATTGTTTTGGCAGCAAACACCTCACAAGAATACGACGCCGTTTTAGCGGTTTGTAAATCGCTTTTTATAAAGAAAACGAATGATTACGGTACCGCCTGGCGAATCCTCCGGCCGCAATCAATTACCGATCAGTTATTTATCAAAGCACAGCGAATCCGTACGCTGGAAGAGAAAAAAGTTTCAAAAATTGATGAAAGCATCACCTCAGAATATATTGCCATTGTTAACTATTGTGTAATTGCCATGATGCAGTTGCAGCTTACGGAAACTGATCCATACGAATTGGACAGTGCCGTGGTGGAGAATCTTTTTGATGGGCAGGTGAGGACAACCAAACAATTAATGATGGATAAAAATCATGATTACGGCGAGGCCTGGCGCGATATGAGAATAAGTTCGCTAACAGACCTGATCTTGATGAAAATTTTAAGAGTAAAACAAATTGAAGATAACCAGGGGGCTACGCTTGCCTCTGAAGGTGTGCATGCAAACTACCAGGACATGTTAAACTATGCAGTATTTGCACTCATCAAACTTAAAGTTGCCTAGTTATGAATAAGATAGTTTTAAACTTTGCCAGGATATTTGTTGGTGTACTCTTTATTTTTTCTGGCTTAATTAAGGCCAATGATCCGCTTGGTTTTGGCTATAAACTACAGGAATATTTTGAGGTTTTCCACATGCCTTTCCTAAGTGGTTTTGCCACCGGAATTGCCATATTTTTATGTGTACTGGAGATTGTTTTAGGTGGGTTATTGTTACTGGGCCTTTGGAGCAAAAAGGTGACTACAGGCTTGCTGGGCATTATTGTCTTCTTTACCTTCCTGACCTTTGTTTCTGCCGTTTTTAAAGTAGTTACTTCTTGTGGGTGTTTTGGCGATGCCATTCCATTAACGCCTTGGCAATCGTTCATGAAGGACATTGTACTCCTGGTGCTGATCGTTTACCTGTTTATTTACCGCGATAAAATTAATCCTCTGGTTCAAAGTGTGAAAGCACAAAGAGCATGGCTAGGATTTTTACTTGTTGGGTCCCTGGCCTTTTCTTTAGTGACCTATAGTCGCCAGCCATTTGTCGATTTCCTGCCTTATAAAGTAGGGGCAAACTTGCCGGAGCTCATGAAAATACCTGAAGGTGCTGTGCTGGATGAGTACCTCATTATGTATAACCTGGAGAACAAAAAAACAGGAGAGAAAAAACAGCTTTCTGATAAGGACTACCTGAAAACAGAAATCTGGAAAGATGAGAACTGGGAAATCGTGGGCGACCCGGATAAAAAGCTGGTTAAAAAAGGATTTGAGCCAAAGATTAAAGATTTATTTATCAGCGATGCGTCGGGTACTGATTATACCAAAGAACTGATTGAAAACCCTTATTATAATTTGGTTATTGTGGCTTATAACCTGGGTGACACCAATGAAAAGGCTTTGGCAGAACTGAATGTGATTGCATTTAAAGCAGCCCAGGAATACAATTTGAGAACGGTGTTGCTCACTTCTAACTCCGCCCAGGATGCTGATGCGCTGAGCAAAAGAATCAAACTTTTTGCTGAAGTGTTTTATGCTGATGCCGTGCCGCTGAAGAGTATGGTTCGTGCAAACCCAGGCTTGCTATTATTGAAAAACGGCACCGTCATTAATAAATGGCATTACAACCAGGCACCTTCTTTTGAGGAGCTTGCTAAACAATATTTCGATAAATAATCATGTTGTCCTACGCCATCAAAAAGCTTTTGTATGGCCTGGCCGTTCTGGCTGGTGTAATTGTAGTGGTATTTGTTTTATTTAATATTCTGCCGGGTGATCCGGCAAGGATGACCATGGGTCAGCGTTCTGATGTGCAGTCGCTGGACGCCGTGCGTAAAGAGTTTGGTTTGGACAAGTCTAAACCGGTACAGTTTTTTTTGTATGTCAATGACCTATCCGTTATCGGTTTACATGAAAATACTGTTGCTGCACAAGAGAAGTATGGTTATGTAAAAGTATTTAGTATTGGGAAGGATGTGGTTGCTGTAAAATGGCCATACCTGCGCCGGTCATATCAAACCAAACGTAATGTCACCACTATTTTAGCGGAAACTGTACCCAACACCTTTATACTGGCCTTATCAGCCATGCTATTTGCTACTGTGATTGGCGTGCTGTTGGGGGTGGTTTCTGCCGTTCACCGGGATACCTGGATCGATAAGGCGGCAAATTCTTTTGCCATCCTCGGTATATCTGCACCATCTTTTTTTGCTGGTATTATCATTGCCTGGTTTTTTGGCTTTGTATTGAGTGACTACACTGGTTTAAACATGTCGGGTAGTTTATACAGTTACGACCCCTTTGAAGGTGAAGTGACCACCTGGAAGAATTTATGGCTACCCATGTTTACGCTGGGCTTAAGGCCATTAGCAGTTATTGTACAGCTAACCCGTAGTGCCATGCTTGATGTTTTAGGCCAGGATTACATCCGTACGGCCAGGGCAAAAGGTTTAGATCGGCTTACCATTATCTACAAACACGCCTTAAAAAATGCCCTTAACCCAGTCATTACAGCAATTTCTGGCTGGTTTGCCTCTCTGCTGGCAGGGTCCTTTTTTGTGGAATATGTATTTGGCTATAATGGCTTAGGTCGTACAACCGTAGCTGCATTAGAAATGTCGGATTTTCCAGTGGTTATGGGTTCCATATTATTCATTGCCTTTATATTTGTGCTGGTCAATATTTTAGTAGATGTATTATATGCCTTTGTTGATCCGAGGGTAAAACTGGCTTAATCATGAAAATATTTTTAATAGGATTTATGGGTTGCGGAAAGACAACCATTGCTAAAAAGCTGGCTACCCGCTTAGCCTATCAATTGGTAGATCTGGATCTGGAAATAGAAAAGGCATTAGGACAAAGCGTGGCTAGTTATTTTGCAGAACATGGGGAAGCAGCTTTCCGCAAACAAGAAAGCGACTTGCTGAAATCTTTTCCTTATGCAGCGCAAGCGGTCATAGCCACCGGAGGTGGGGTGCCCTGCTTTTTCGACAACATGGAATGGATGAATGCCAATGGCATTAGCGTGTACATCGAAATGCCGCCTGTAGCTTTAGCCAAACGTTTAGCAGGTGGCAAAGCCAAGCGACCATTAATTAAAGATTTGGACGAAGCCGGTTTAATCAGCTTTATTGAGCAAAAGCTTCAGGAACGGGCTGGTTTTTACGAAAGAGCACAGCTTAAGGTTAATGGAATCAACCTGACGCCAGAGGGGCTGCATACACAGCTACTTACTCATGTAACCGTATAATTAATGGTTATCGCCTAAAAACTGCTCTTCGATAAACTTAATTTTTGTTTTGCCGTGAGCTTTTGGATTCCCATACTCATCTACATTGACAAAGACCATTTTGTCGATAGTAAGAATACTTTTACGGGTAATTTTGTTGCGGACTTCGCAGCGCATGGTTAAAGAGGTGTTACCAAAATCTATAGCGGTGATGCCCATTTCAATGATATCGCCTTGCCTGGCCGAACTTACAAAGTTAATCTCGGAGATATATTTAGTAACCACATGATGATTTTCTAATTGCACAATAGCATATATAGCAGCTTCTTCATCTATCCACCTTAATAAACTACCCCCGAAAAGTGTTCCGTTTGGATTTAAATCTTCTGGTTTTACCCATTTTCTGGTATGGAAATTCATAATCTATTTTTATGCAAATTTACCGAATTCCCACTTGCTGAATCTCATTTTAATTTCCTTTTCATGGATTGATCTACCGACAATGGGCCGGAGCCAACTACCCAGAACACGATTAATAACAACAAGACCAGTACAGAAAGCCAGAGCTCAGAATTAAGCATACTAAACCCTTTGCCAAGGTTTACAAAGAAAATGGCACAAAGCAGAATGGGAATTTGAATAACTGCAGCAAAGCGTGTTAGCAGGCCTATGGCAATTAACAAGCCGCCAACAAGGTGTACAAAGGCCACAATATGAATAGCGAGGCTGGCCATCATGCCGGAGAAGCCGAAAACATTGTTTTGAAAAATCAGGTCTTGTGCGGCCTGGTTATTACTAATCAATGCAATGCCTTTAAAAAAGATGAGCAGGCCCAGGGCAATGCGAATCATGTCGAGCCATTTGGTTTTATGTTCATCTCCCCAATGCTCAATTTTATTTACAACATTCATAGTAAAACCTTCATTTTAGCGAAGTCCTCTATTAAAGTTATGTAATAAGATCTATAATGTCAAGTAGTTAGATGGATCGTTACACGCCTTTCCACAGCTGCTCATCCTGGTTTGGCAAGATCGAAGAAAAGGAGAAACGGGGTGGTAAATTTAAATAGGGGTATACCACTTTAGAAAGGTATAAACCTTGAGGGTGTGCAGGTGTGATGAGTTTCGGTGTGACCTTACTAATCAGGTGGCCTTCAAATTCATCGACGCTAAGTTCATTTGTTCCGATCTTGAGCAACTGGCCCATGATGATCCTAATCATTTTGCCCAGAAAGCGGTTAGAAGAGATCTGGAAACGGATACGTTCGGCATTATCATCGATGAGCAGGTTGGCTGATTTTACATAACACAGGGTATGTTCATATTTATCAGGACTAGTGCAAAATGCCCGGTAATCGTTGTATTTGGGTAACAAGGCCACTGCCTTTTTCATGTTATCGAGGTTTAAGTTTTCTAACAGATAGTAAGAACTTAAACCATTAAGGAAAGGGTTTTTATACGTATGGAGGAAGTAATCGTAAGAACGCAATACGGCATCAAAGCGGGCATGAGGCAGTCCTTCCATCGCAATGATATCATAAACCGCTATGCTGGGTGGCAGTATCTTATTAAGGCGAAAGGCCAGGTCGTAATCCCAGGTTTGCTCCAGGTCTACATGGAAAAAGAACTGACTGGCATGCACCTGTGCATCTGTACGGCCGCATCCGTTTATAGTAACAGGGGTTTTAAACACCTGAGTAAATGCTTTTTCAAGCACACCCTGTACGTTTAAAACCCCTGGCTGTATTTGCCAGCCCGCAAAGTTTAATCCATGATAACTGATGTGAACAAAATACCTCAATGTGTTATTATTTACTTGCTCTTTTTTTCAATTCTTCAATAGGCATGGTCAGCATGCGGCCAACGGGTTCCTTGCCTTTATAAGTAATAACGCGCAATTGGGTGGCATCTTTTGGTGGCAACAACCTTTCTGTATATTTCGGGTAAAAACGATCCGGATACGAGTTATCAAAGCTATAATAAATGTCCAGTCCTTTCACCTCTGTAGTCAGTTCGATAAGAAGTTGTTTGTCGGCTGATCTGGTTGCTTTAAAGATCGGATCGTATACACTTGGCGCATATTTAGTCTCCGACATGTCCAGGCGTTTAAAATGCTGTTCCACTTTAGGGAAGAAAGTTTCCCAGTTTTTCTTTTCTTTCGGCGACCAAACGGATTCTGCAATGGCCATGGCTCTTGGCCAGGTCATGTATTCGGCCTGACGGATGTTGTAAATTTGCTCTGCCCACAGGTTTGCCTGCCCACCTTTAATGTATTTAGCGTCTGCACCTGCAGGTATTGGGTCGAATTCATAAGATTTGCTTAAGCGTAAGCTGGCGTATACCTTAGGTTCGAACATCACATCGCTCTGCATGTAATCCAGGTAGGCGTAGGTTGTAGGACTCATGACCACCTCATGTTTTTTATGGGTAGCTTCAATGCCGTATTTAACACCTCTCCAGCTCATGATGGCTGCATTAGAAGGAATATCACCGTCCAGAATCTCGTCCCAGCCTATAAATTTCTTGCCTTTAGATTCCACCATTTTCAGCACTCTTTTTTCAAAGTAGCCCTGTACCTCGTCCATGTTTTTCAACCCTTCTCTTTTCATTAAAGCCGCAATAGCTGGGGTTTTTTGCCAATAGTTTCTTGGTGCTTCATCGCCACCCATGTGGATGTATTCAAAAGGAAATAATGCTGCAACCTGTGAAATTACAGTATCCAGAAATTCGTATACTTTTTCATTAGCAGGGCAGAGGGTGTTATCAACCAATGCAATTGGCGGTGCACCCCGCGACCAGTCCATGATCTTCTCTCCTGAACGTACCTGGTATTTCTCTGCGCCTGGTGTGCATGACAATTCAGGGTAAGCGGCAATAGCAGCTAAACTATGGCCAGGTACATCTATTTCAGGAAGGATGTCTACAAATCTTTCCTTTGCATAAGCAATGATTTCTTTTAAATCTTCCTGCGTATAAAATCCACCGTAAGTTCTTGGCTCATCTGGTGTTGGCGGAATAAAGTCGCCAAAAGTGCCCACTTTTTTAACGCTCCAGGCACCAACTTCGGTAAGTTTAGGCAGACCTTTAATCTCAATCCGCCAGCCTTCGTCATCAGTTAAGTGTAGGTGTAAAACGTTGTATTTATAGCGAACCATCGCATCGATATATTGTTTAACCTCATCTTTGGTAAAAAAGTGGCGGGCCACATCAAACATCAAACCACGCCA
This sequence comes from Pedobacter sp. CAN_A7, assembly GCF_015752175.1. Lineage (NCBI taxonomy): Bacteria > Pseudomonadati > Bacteroidota > Sphingobacteriia > Sphingobacteriales > Sphingobacteriaceae > Pedobacter > Pedobacter sp. CAN_A7. The sequence goes on from NZ_JADOUW010000006.1 coordinate 51,305, forward strand.
GCCTACACGTGGGTAATCGGTGATTTCTACACATGGTGCTTTCCACTCGATGTCTTTCATCACTTCCGCAGATTCTATTTCTTTAGGGAAAAGTTGGATTAGGGTTTGCACACCATAAAATAACCCGGCAGCTTGATTAGCTTTAATAACAATTAACCCTGGGGTAACTGATAATTGATAACCTTCGTTACCAATCTGCGTGTTTACTTTACTGTTTAAGACTAACCTGATGGTTGGTTTGCTTGCTGGAGTATTGCTGCTCGATACAAAGTATCCGGTTGCTGCAGAAAGTTTTTCTTGCAGGTGGTCAACCACTGCTTTCATTTCTGGACCTGCCTGGATGGTAATGTTTTCAGGCAGGACAAAATGGCCACTGCTTTTACTTATGGATACAGGTTCAGGAATGATGGCAATCTCCGGTGGATAAGCCATGATAGACTCTGCTGTAGTATTACTATTAACCGTCGTCATTTCCTGTGCACCGGCCTGCGTAGCAAGCAGGGCACAAAATATAATTGGAATAATTCTGTTCATGGTAAAGAGGTAGTTTTATTTGTGTGCTGCAAGATATTAATAATATTCTTAACAGGTTTAATGCTTACTTTAAGGCATCAAGCGTCTTAAAAAGTTTCTTATTGATGCCTGAACCGGTGTAATTGTTAATGTTAATTACCACCACATATTTTTTGCCTGCAGCATTGGTGTAATATCCGGCGTATGCTGATACATCTTTAATACTGCCACTTTTTAACTGCATGCCGTTGTTAATGGGGAGTGATTTATAAAAATCAGCAAACCAGTCTTCTTGTTGTGCATGAAACAGGATGCTAGCCATTGCGTAACTGGTTACCCGGTTGGCCGGCGACAAGCCGCTTCCATCAATCATATTCAATGCATTTTTATCCAGCCCCTTTTTTGTCCAGTAGGTAATCAACTCTTCTATTCCATTTGCTGTTGTTGCCGGTTTTCCAGCTTTCCAGGCCAGGGTTCTAATCAGGTTTTCTCCATAAAGGTTAATGCTTTTCTTGTTAAACCAGTATATGATTTCACTTAAAGAGGGGGAGGTGATTGTATTTAATTGCTGACTTACCACTGGAAGTGGGAGTTTATCTGCCAGGAGTTGTCTGCTGGTGGTTACTTCGCCTGCAGTTATTCCCAGGCGTTTCAAAGTGTCCTGCAAACGGTAAGCGGCATCATACGCTGGATCCGGTAAAGCTACAGAAATTCCAGATTTTTGAATACCCAAACCCCAGGTGCCTCTTAGGTAGGCAATACGCGATAACGGTGGTAAAAAAGCATAAGCATTATCGCCAGTACCCTGGGCACCGGTAGTCAGTTCATTTACTACCTGTAAATAAGGCATGGCTGGCACTACGCCCGTAAGTGATACCGCTTGATTTTGCCTTGTATTTGCCCTTAGTTTGATGTCAAATTGATTCTCCCGCCAGCTTAAGGCTGATGGGGCGGCCCCATAATAATTGCCCATATCCTGCCAGGTCCAACCTTCAGGAGTAGCGCTGCTGCCCCAGGCACCGTCGTCACCAATTACACGACCGTCTATTTTATTGATCCCTGCTTCTTTAATTACTTTAACCCATTGGTTTAACACCATATTTTCCTTTTGCTGCGCATATCGGGAGGAGCCCAGGGTTGGGTCGCCGCCACCAATAATAATCAGGTCGCCTTGAAGCACTCCATTATTCACTTTTCCACTATAGGCCAGGGTGGTTTGATAGCGAAAATCTTTACCAAGCAAACTATAAGCAGTGGCTGCAGTTATGGTTTTAAGTGTAGAAGCGGTCGCCAGGCCGGTATTTTCATTTCGGCCAAAAACTATTTTTCCTGTATTAGCGTCTAGTACACAAAGGGAAGTCAAGGCATATTTAGCTTGCGGATCGTTACTGAGTACTTGAAAGGCCCTGTCTAGTTTTTGTTCAACGGTTTGTCCAATTCCATGCAGGGATATCATGCTTAAGGAAAGTGCAAAGGCCAGGTGTTTTATTTTCATGGTAGGCGCATTTTAGTCAAAAAAAAATGTGATGTACAAACGGTAAATTACCGCCTGAACATCACATGAACTGAGTATTGTTTTATTAAATTAATTCTGTTCTCAATAAGTATTCTGCAATTTGTACTGCATTGGTTGCAGCGCCTTTACGAAGGTTATCTGCAACGATCCACATATTTAAGGTGTTTGGTAAAGATTCATCACGTCTGATACGGCCAACAAAAACTTCGTCCTTATCATGTGCATGAATTGGCATTGGGTATTTAAGATTGGCAATATCATCAACAACAACAATACCTTCTGTTCTATCCAAAATTTCCCTAACTTCTGTTACATCAAACTCATTCTCAAACTCTACGTTTACAGATTCAGAGTGGCCTCCCATTACAGGAATCCTCACGGTTGTAGCCGTAATTTTAATGCTTTCATCACCCAGAATTTTACGGGTTTCCAAAATCATCTTCATCTCTTCTTTGGTGTAACCATTTTCCTGGAATACATCAATCTGCGGAATCACGTTTAAATCGATCGGGTAGGCGTAGGCCATTGGACCCTCCACACCTTTACGTTCATTCATCATTTGTTCTACCGCTTTTACGCCAGTACCGGTCACCGACTGGTAAGTAGAAACAACTACACGTTTAATTTTATATTTATCGTGAAGTGGTTTTAAGGCCACCACCATTTGAATGGTTGAACAGTTTGGGTTGGCAATAATTTTATCATCGATTGACAAAACATCTGCGTTAACTTCTGGAACGATCAGCTTTTTTGCCGGGTCCATACGCCATGCTGAAGAGTTGTCAATGACAATGGTACCAGCTTCTGCAAAACGAGGAGCATGTTCCAAAGAAGTTTCACCTCCAGCAGAGAATAAAGCGATATCAGGTTTCATTGAAATCGCAGTATCTATATTTACCACAGCAAACTTCTTACCCTTAAAAGTGATTTCTTTGCCTACACTCTTTTCTGATGCAACCGGAATTAATTCGGTTAACGGGAAATTACGTTCTTCTAACACTTTTAACATAACAGTGCCTACTAAGCCAGTGGCACCTACTACTGCGACTTTCATTGAATAATTCTGTTCTAGATTTTAAAAATTGATAACTTATATTCTCAAATATGATGAAAAAATCCCTACTTAACGTACTAATTCAGTGTTGATATAATTAAAACTGGTTTTAATGCTTTCATATGGATCGATCTTGAAATTCTCCTGCTCCAGAAAAGGGTATTCTAATCCGGCAAGTTTTGCGTCTTCAAATATCTTTTTGTAGTCGATACTTCCATTTCCTATTTCAGTGTTTAACGCTTTATCTCCCTTGTCCATATCTTTAACATGCCACATTGGGAAACGCCCAGGATTTTCTGTGAATAATTTTTTAGGATCGTTTCCAGAACGCATTACCCAGTATAAATCAAGTTCGAACTTTACCAGGTTTGGATCTGTTTCTTTTAACATCACCGCATAACCAGTTGTATCGCCATGCTTCTGAAACTCAAAATCATGATTATGGTAAGCTAATTTTAATCCGGATGCTTTACAAAGTTCGGCCGCCTGGTTTAATTTCGCAGCTACTGATTTATATCCGTCAATGTCTTTTCTTAAGGCGTCGCCTAAGTAAGGAACGGTGATGTATTCACTACCAATCACATTGGCCGCATCAATAAATGCTTTTAAATCTTCCGTATCTCCGTCAGTAAAGAACTTGTCCAGACCATAATGACCACTTGGTGCCGTTAAGCCATTCTCTGTTAGCAGGCTTTTGAAGTCTGCTGGCGAAAGTCCCCAGAACTTTCCTTCTACCGAGTAACCGTAGGTTTCAACTTCGTTATATCCTAATTCAGCTACTTTTTTGATTACTCCTTTAACGTCCTTTGGTAACAAATCTCTTAAAGAATAGAGTTGTATACCTATTCTTTTTTCTGCTGCTCCTGCCGGGCTACAGGCAAAAGAGGGCATTAAAATTACACCTGCTGCTGCAAGGCCTGTTAGTTTGATAAAATTTCTTCTCGAATTCATGGCTGTTAATTTAGATATCGCAAATGGTTACCGCAGTTCTTAAGGACTGTAGTTTATCTTTTTTAATGGGAAGAAACTCCTGTGCAACAAAGCCTTTAAAGCCAGTTTCATGGATGGCACGCATGATTGCAGGGTAATTTAGTTCCTGATTTTCCTCAATTTCATTTCTGCCGGGAACTCCCGCTGTATGATAGTGAGCAATGTACTCATGGCTTTTTCTAATGGTATTGATTACATCGCCTTCATCAATTTGCATATGATAAATATCATATAACAGTTTGAAGTTAGGAGAGCCAAGTCTTTTTGCAAGCTCCACACCCCAGGCCGTCTTGTCACATTGATAATCCTTATGGTTAATTTTGCTGTTTAGCAACTCCATCACTAACACCACTTTGTGTTCTTCAGCCAATTTGATTATTCTCTTCAAGCCAGTGACACAATTGTTCCATCCGGTCTCGTCATCCTTGCCACGGCGGTTCCCGCTGAAGCAGATCAGGTTGGTGTAACCCGCTGCGGCAACTTTAGGAATCATTTCTGTATAGTTTTTAACCAGCGTATCATGAAACTGCGGATCATTAAAGCCATCTACCAGGTTAATCTCCGCCCCATTACACATGGTGGAAGTTAACCCGTGTTTTTTTAAGGTTGGCCAATCTTTAGGGCCAACCAAATCAATACCTTTAATTCCCATTTTACTGGCTTCCTTGCATAAGGTTTCCACATCCATGTCAGGAAAACACCATTGACAAACTGCATGGTTAATATTTCCTTTCAAAGGGGCATGAGCAGTTTTTTCAACGGAGGTGAAACTTTGTAGCGCACCTGATGCGCCTAAGGCGACTGTACCCATGACTATATTTTTTAGGGCAGTTCTTCTGCCATTATCTTTGTCCATCATTTTAAATTATAATGCTGCCTCTTTAACAGCAGAATCCTTGTCGTTAAAGAACACCGTAAATAGTAAGAAAACTACTGCTGCAATACCAGCTGGAATAATCCAAATCATTCTCCAATCAAATGAGCCATCGGCAAGTTTGTAGGTATCGGTAATCATGCCCGCAACTTCAAAACCAATTAACATACCTACACCATAAGTGGCTAAGGTAATTAAGCCTTGAGCAGAACTTTTGTACTTATCGCCAGCTTTAGAATTTGTATAAATCTGTCCGGATACAAAGAAGAAATCATAACAAACACCATGAAGTGCGATACCGATGATGAGCATAAAACTTAAGTCAGACGCATTTCCATAAGCAAACAATGCATAACGCACTGCCCATGCAAGCATACCAACTAAAATAGTTTTCTTAAAGCCGAACCTTGAAAAGAATAGTGGAAGTAACAATAAAAATAAAGCTTCAGAAACTTGTCCTATCGCCATTTTACCCGTAGGGTTATCCATACCTGAACTCGTTAAGAATGGATGTGCATTTTGGTAATAAAAGGCTAATGGAATACAGATTAGAATAGACGCAATGAAGAAAATAGCAAAGTTTTTATCTTTAAGCAATTTTAAAGCATCTAGACCTAGAAGTTCTGTAACCTTTACTTTTTCACCAGTAGGTACTTTAGGTGGCGTTTTAGGCAAGGCAAAACTAAACAAACCTAATATCAATGAACCAATTCCGGCCATTAAGAAAGTGTTTTTCAACAGTCCTGAAGTGGTACCTTCAGCTGAATCCCAATGAAAAACAAAACTTATCAATAATCCTGCAACGATCCAGCCGATGGTGCCCCAAACCCTGATGGTAGAAAATTCCTTCTCAGGATCTTTCATTTGGTTAAAGGAAACCGAATTGACCAATGCCAGGGTTGGCATAAACAAGATCATATACGATAACACATATGGATAAAAAAGAGAAACATCAGTAGCTGTATACATTTGGTACATTAAAACGGCACCAATCAAGTGCAGCACGCCCAGAATCTTTTCAGCATTAAAAAATCGATCGGCAATCAACCCTATGATAAATGGGGCGATAATAGCACCCCAGGATTGTGTAGAGAAAACGGCAGCCGTTTCTCCACCAGAAGCACTCAGGTTGTTGCCAAGAAATGTTCCCAGGGTTACAAACCAGGATCCCCAGATGAAAAATTCCAGGAACATCATCCCTGATAGTTTAATGCGGTTGTTTAAATTCATATTTGTTTAAATTTTTTATTGTTACAGCTCTTTAATGGATATATTTCGGTACCAAACTTCATCACCATGATCTTGCAAAGCAATTTTGCCAGATTTAAAGGTGCCATAGTTTTCCCATTTCGCGAATTTGCTTCCTGCAATCAGACTTTTCCAGTTTTCATCCCATAGGGTGGTAGAAACTATTTTAACATCGTTCAGTCTGAATTCCAACTGACCATTGTTACTGATCACGTCAACCTTATTCCATTCGCCTACAGGTTTTACCGGTTCGCTGCTGCTTTTGATCAAATCATATAAATCGCCTGAGCGGTGTTTGTTAATTTGACCATCTTTATGACCTTCATTATCCAATACCTGCATTTCTAGTCCGGTACTGTATGGCTGGTTATACTTTTTAGCATCTTCATGTACAAAAAGCAGTATTCCACTGTTGGCTTTTGGCGCTACTTTCCATTCCAGCTTTAAGTGGAAATTACTGTACTCTTTATCAGTTACAAGGTCACCATCGTCATTTTGTTTAGCTGTTGGATCTAGATGTAGGGCACCATCTTCCACTTTCCAGCCGGCACCAACGGTAGTTTTACCGTAGCTGTGCCAACCTGTAGTTGTTTTTCCATCAAAAAGTTTCGTCCAGCCTTTGTCGTTTTGTTGTGCTCTTGTCGAACAACCGCTAACTACAGTTAGTATAAGTGCTGAAAATATATAATTCTTCATTTTATTTTGGTTAAGCCCCTAAAGTCCATCCTTTACGGTATTCACGTTTAACATACTGGTTAACATCATCAAGATTCGTAATTCTCATGTTGTCGTTATCCCACAATAGTTTAATGTTTCTGCCTGGATAAGTAATTTTACCCGATTGATCCTTACGCTGTACATCAACACCCCTTATAGCCAGGTTGGCCATCAATAATGCTTCTGTTAAAGGACCGGCAATTTCAAAAGGAGAGCTTAGTTGTTGTTTGCCAAAACCGGCAATACTGGCTTCTACCCATTGTGCATAATGGCCATCGGCTCCGCCTTTAACCCTTGCCAATCTTTCCGGAACTTTAATGTCGTTATTGCGGCTCAAAGGAAGTAAACGTGGGTTAGCACTATAAGTACTCGCCATCATTTTCCCTTTTGTACCGATAAATAAAGTGCCATTTCCACCGTCGCCGAAAACTTCATTTGCTTCCAGTTCTTCTGGTCTTTCCGGCTGTATACCTCCATCCATCCAGTGTACGACTACATCTCCCTGGGTTTTATCTGTTTTTGGGAATTTTAAAGTTACATGACTAGAAGGAGGACAACTATCCGGGAAATAACCTCGTTTAAATTCATCAACATATACAGAACCTACACTAGCCTCCACTTCACTGGCATATTTTAGGTTTAACACACTGAAAGGTGCCTCTAGCAAGTGACATCCCATATCGCCTAATGCTCCGGTTCCATAATCCCACCAGCCTCGCCAGTTGAAAGGAACCAATTTATCTACATAATCTTTATAGGGTGCTGTACCTAACCAAAGGTCCCAGTCTAATTCTTTCGGTACAGGTGCTTTGTTGGCAGACCATGGAATTCCTTGTGGCCATACGGGTCTGTCGGTCCATGCATAAACTGTATGAACGTCACCGATCAAACCTGCATCATACCATTCCCTCATTTGGCGGGGTCCATCGTTTGATGCACCTTGGTTTCCCATTTGGGTAACTACTTTATATTTTTGAGCTGCGGCTGTTAAAGCCCTGGCCTCATAAATATCATGGGTAAGTGGTTTTTGAACATATACATGTTTACCCAATTGCATGGCTGCAAGGGTAGTAATAGCATGGTTATGATCTGGTGTAGATACAGAAACCGCATCAAAGTTCTTACTTTCCTTATCAAACATTTCACGCCAGTCTTTATAAAACTTAGCTTTAGGAAATGCTTTTACAGAAGCTGCCGCCCTGCGGGTATCCACATCACAAAGAAACCCAATGTCTGCTTTTCCACTTTTAAAGAAACTTGCAATATCAGACTGCCCTTTTCCGCCGACACCAACGCCTGCAACTATCAAGCGATCACTAGGTGCTAAAAATCCTTTTCCGCCTAAAACATGACGGGGTACAATCATAAATGCTGCCGAAGCAACGGCCGCAGATTTAATAAAAGATCTTCTGCTTGCTGCGTTTTTATCTATACCTGGTTTTTCCATAACTTATATTTGGTTTAAGTTGATTAATCAGTGATTTATTCTTTAAGTGATAAAATGTATCTTGCCATTTCTTTGGCATCATCTGGAGCTATAGTCGGGTGGGGTGTCATAGGAACTTCTCCCCATACGCCTTGTCCACCACTAATGATTTTATCGGCCAGGTAATCCACGTTTTTGTCGTTCATTTCGTATTTCTTTGCCACTTCGACATACGCTGGGCCAACAACTTTCTGTGTTTTATTATGGCAACCAATACAGTCAGAAGTAGCTATTAATTTCTCTCCTGGCAACATTGGGGTGCTTGAAGCAGCTGGAGTTGTAGATTCTGTTGCTGCGCTGCTATCTTCGTTGGTTTTTGAGGAATCCCCTCCACACGAAGCCATCGCTAATGTTAAGCAGCTTAATATTAATAATGTCTTTTTCATTTTTATGTTGTTTTTTTAACGGTAATGAAGCTTTAAGATCAACAATCGTTGCAACCACTTCATTACCCTGTTTTAATTTGTTATGCCTAAAATGGTATTGTTAAAATCGTCATTTCCACCCGAAGCGGCAAAGTCGTCAAAAGCACGTGCTGTAACCGGAATAATGTGGTTTTTTATAAATTCCACACCTTCTTTTGCGCCCGTATTGGAATCTTTTATGCAGCATTCCCATTCCATTACTGCCCATCCTTTAAAATCATACTGGCTTAATTTGCTGAAGATCGTTTTAAAATCTACCTGCCCATCACCAGGTGAGCGATAGCGACCAGCGCGGTTGGCCCAGCTTTGGTAACCACCAAATGTTCCTTGTTTACCTGTTGGGTTAAATTCAGCATCCTTTACATGGAAAGCCTTGATGCGCTCATGATAAAAATCTATATATTGTATATAGTCTAATTGTTGTAGTACAAAATGCGAAGGGTCATAAAGCAGACAAGCACGAGGGTGGTTATTTACTTTTTCCAGGAACATCTCGTAAGTTTCACCGTCAAATAGATCTTCTCCCGGGTGGATTTCATAACACACGTCAACACCATTGGCGTCAAACTCGTTCAAGATTGGTAACCAGCGTTTTGCAAGTTCAGTAAAACCTGCTTCAACTAGTCCTTCCGGACGTTGTGGCCAAGGGTGGAACATATGCCAAAGTAAGGAACCACTAAAAGTAGCATGTGCATTTAAACCTAAGTTTTTAGAAGCCTGAGCGGCATATTTCATTTGTTGAACGGCCCATTCTGTTCTAGCCTTTGGGTTGTTGCGGTAAGCCTCTGGTGCAAAAGCATCAAAAGCAAGGTCGTATGCCGGGTTAACGGCAACAAGCTGTCCTTGTAAATGGGTAGAAAGTTCTGTGATTTCCAATCCAAACGATGCTACTTTTCCTTTCAGTTCTTCAGCGTAGGTTACGCTTTCTGCTGCTTGTTTAAGGTCGATAAAACGACTATCCGTTGTAGGCACTTGGATGCCTTTAAAACCCAGGTCGGCAGCCCACTGGCAAATCCCTTCCAGTGTGTTGAAAGGGGCCTCATCATTAATAAATTGCGCTAAAAATACTGCTGGTCCTTTGATTGTCGTCATTTGTTATATTTTAAAGTCAAACCACTTCTGATCTGATTGGCCTGAAGCCACTACATTTTCAATAAAAGCCATTCCCCTAACTCCATCACTGACGTCTGGAAAATCCAGCATTTCGGCAGTAGGTGTCTCGCCGGTTAAACGTGCATTTAAAGTTAAAGCAAAGTTTCTGTAAATATTAGCAAAAGCTTCCAAATATCCTTCCGGGTGACCGGCAGGCGTTCTGCTGTTATGCGATGCAAAAGAAGATAAATAGCCGTTTCCAGTTCTGTAGATTTGTGAAGGAGCATCATGCCATTTCACAATTAAGGTATTAGGCTCTTCCTGGTGCCATTCCAGTCCACCGGTTTCGCCATATACTTTAATGGTTAACGCATTTTCTTCTCCGGCTGCAATTTGCGAGGCCATCAAGATACCATTTGCTCCATTGTTAAACTTTAACAACACGTTGCCATCATCATCTAACTGGCGGCCATCTACCACCCGATTTAGATCTGCACATAGTTGTGTGATTTCCAGTGAAGAAATATATTCGGCAAGTTGAGCAGCATGAGTGCCAATATCACCCATACAACCGCTAATCCCACTTTTGCTCGGGTCTGTTCTCCAGGCCGCTTGTTGGTTACCTTCATTTTCTGAAGGCTGACAAAGCCAGCCCTGTGGATATTCAACACAGACCTTTCTAATTTTACCAAATTTACCTTCTTTTACCATTTGACGAGCCTGTTTTACCATCGGGTAGCCAGAGTAGGTATGTGTTAAACATACCATCAAACCGGTTTCTTTGGCTTTAGCTTCCAGTTTCTTAGCTTCTTCAAGTGTCAAGGTCATAGGCTTATCGATCACTACGTGAAAGCCATTTTCGAGTGCCAGCATGGCTGGTTCGAAATGTGCAAAGTTGGGCGTAACAATACTAACAAAATGCATACGCTTTTCGGCAGGTAAGTTACGTTCGGCTTCAATCATTTCTTGATAACTTCCATAGGCCCTGTCTTCAGGTAAAAACAAGTCGCGGCCAGATGCCTTAGCCGTTTCCGGATTAGAACTCAAAGCGCCACAGCTAAGTTCTATGAGTCCATCAATATTTGCTGCAATACGATGAACGGCGCCGATGAAAGCATTCCTTCCACCGCCGATCATGCCCATCCTAATTTTTTCTACCATTAAATGTTTTGTTTTTTTAACTCACTTACTGCGAAATCACATGCTCTGGCTGTAAGGGCCATATAAGTTAATGAAGGATTTTGACAAGCTGCAGACGGCATACAAGAACCATCTGTAACGAATACGTTTTTAACTTCATGCATTTGGTTCCATTTGTTTAACACCGAGTTTTTAGGATCGTTACCCATTCTGGCTGTACCCATCTCGTGGATCGCCATTCCTGGAGTTGAACCATTATCATAAGTATATACGTCTTTTATGCCTGCTGCCTCCAACATTTCTGCTGCATCGTTCATCATGTCGACGCGCATTTTTTGCTCATTATCTTTAAACTCACAATCAATGGCTAAAACATGTTGACCCCATTTATCTTTTTTAGTCTTGTCTATATAAACACGGTTTTCGTAATAAGGTAAAGATTCACCAAACCCACCTAATCCCATGTTCCATGCTCCCGGAACGGTCATTTGATCTTTAAATTCGCCTCCAAAAGCCATCTCTGCAACATCAGCATGCCAATTTCCTCTGCTTGCACCGCCTTGGTACCCGAATCCTCTTACATAATCACGTTTATCGTTACCTATATTTCTATATCTTGGTACATATATACCATTGGCTCTTTTGCCGTAAACATATTTATCATCAAAACCTTCAGCTCTGCCTGAAGCACCGCAACGGAAATGGTGATCCATTAAGTTATGACCAAGTTGTCCGCTTCCATTTCCTAAACCATCAGGAAACTCATCTGAAGTAGAGTTTAACAATAAGAAAGTTGAACCTAATGTAGAACCGTTTACGAAAACTATTTTAGCATAGAACTCAATGTTTTCATTAGTTTCTGAATCGATAACCAATACACCTGTTGCTTTCTGGCTTTCCTTATCATATAATATCTGATTAACCAAAGAGAAAGGACGTACAGTTAAGTTTCCTGTAGCCATAGCAGCAGGTAGGGTAGAAGACTGTGTGCTGAAATATGCGCCAAAAGGACAACCTCTGCTACACAAGTTACGGTATTGGCATTTTCCACGACCACCGTGCGCAACAGTTAAATTAGCGGTACGGCCCATGGTGATCAGGCGTGATCGGTTCCATTTTTCTTCTACACGCTTCTTAACCGATTTTTCAACACAGTTCATCTCCATTGCAGGTAGGAAATGTCCATCAGGAAAGTGTGGAAAGTTTTCTACAGACCCACTAATTCCTGCAAACTTCTCTACATAGTCATACCATGGCTCTATTTCTTTATATCGGATTGGCCAGTCGTTACCATGTCCATCTTTTAAATTTTCTTCAAAGTTCAAATCACTTAAGCGGTAGCTTTGACGGCCCCACATCAATGATTTTCCACCTACATGAAATCCACGATACCAGTCAAAACGTTTTACCTCGGTGTATGGGCAATCTATATCATCTACCCAAAAGCTTTCATTGTACTCTTGATAAGGATAATCCCTTTTTTGAACAGGGTGTCTTTCTTTTTGCGCTTCCGTCAAGCGGCCGCGGTGTTCAAACTCCCATGGCTTTTTCATTGCCGTGGTATAGTCTTTTATATGCTCAACGTTTCTGCCTCTTTCCAGCATTAAAACCTTCAGGCCTTTTTCAGTCAATTCTTTTGCAGCCCAGCCTCCACTAATCCCTGATCCGATAACGATGGCATCATATGTATTCTGTGCTGTTGCTTTAGTATTTAAGTTACTCATGTTTCTTTTCTAATTAATTATGCCCAAACTTTCTGACCTGGTTTCAAATCTACACAACCGTCATAACGACCGGGTATGTCAACATATGCATAGGCTTTTGTCTGGCCAGTTTCTGAGGTAAAATAACCCAATAAAGTTAAATCGCGCATGATGGCGAAAAAGTAAGGTTTGCTTGGTTTTGCTTCCTTAGCATTCATTGGCCTGCCTGCTTCTTCTTTTTCAGATTTTTTTACAATCTTATTTTCTTCCGCAATACGTGTTGCTTCAATTTCATCCCGCTCTTTTTTCTGGGCCGCAACGGTTTCATCCCTTACTTTTCCAAGTAATTGTTCGCGTTCTTTTACGCTCATTTCCAGAAATGATTTATTGAATTCTTTCTTAGAACGATCTTCTAAATCATCAAGTCCTTTAACAAATGCTTTTTGTGCATCTTCAGGATAACAGTCTTTCACCATCATCGGAATCCAAGGTCCCACTCCGGCAGCTTTTGCTCCTGGCGTAGAGGTAGTTGGGACGATAATATCGGCGATTTCAGTAATTAATTTTTCGTGATGGGATGAAAATAAGTTCTTGTTGTCTTTGTTGCCAGAAGAACTACATCCTTCCAGAAACACACCAATTGTGGTGGCAGAAAGTGCTCCTCCAAGTAAAAAAGCAACACTTTTGACTGCATCTCTTCTGTCCATATAAGTTAAATTTGGGGTTTTATATTGGGTGTTAATATTGTTTTAATCTTCTAAAATAATAAAAAGCCATTGCAAAGTGTACAATTCACACAAAATGATTTCAATTTATATTGATTTTGTTACCTAAAAAAATATCCCTCATTTTTTTACCTTTGGCAAAATCTATTTAAATGACGGAAAGAATTGTAGTATTAGGGTCTAACGGGCAAATTGGTACAGAACTAGTTACTGCTTTAAGAAGATCATATGGTGAAAATAATGTGGTGGCCTGTGATATTAGAAGACCAGATTATGATATTAAAAATGCAGGGCCCTTTGAATTTGTCAATGTACTCGAAAAAGACACCCTAAACACCATTTTTAAAAAATATAAGCCCACACAGGTTTATCTACTCGCCGCTTTATTATCGGCAACTGGCGAACAAAACCCAAAATTAGCCTGGGATTTAAATATGAATGGGCTGTTAAATATTCTGGATTTAGCGTTAGTCTATAAAACGGCCAAAGTTTACTGGCCAAGCTCTATTGCAGTATTTGGACCAGGCTCTCCGAAAGAACATACGCCGCAATTTTGTGTGATGGATCCAAACACCGTATACGGTATCAGTAAACTTGCAGGTGAGCGCTGGTGTGAGTACTACCATCAAAAATACGGCTTGGATGTTCGTAGTATTCGTTACCCAGGCATAATAAGCTGGAAAGCAGCACCAGGTGGAGGTACGACAGACTATGCCATTCACATTTTTCACGAAGCGCTGAAAAAACAAAGTTACTCGTCTTTTTTAAGTGCAGATACAGAACTGCCTATGATGTATATGGATGATGCCGTACGCGGTACCATTGAATTAATGGATGCTGAATCCAGTAAACTGAATATTCGTTCCAGTTATAATTTTGCAGGCGTTAGTTTTACTCCAGAAGTGCTTGCTGCGGAAATCAAGAAACATATTCCAGATTTTAAATTATCTTACACGGAGCATGACCCGCGTCAAAATATTGCTAATGGCTGGCCAAAATCGATCGACGACAGCTATGCGGTAAACGATTGGGCTTGGAAGCCAAAGTTTGATCTGGCTACGATGACTGCAGATATGCTGGAGAATTTAAAAAATACAAAGTAATATAACTTTATACCACAATGGGAAGAGCATTTGAGTTTAGAAAAGAAAGAAAGTTTAAACGTTGGGCTAAAATGGCCGTTCAGTTTACTCGTATCGGTAAAGAAATTGTAATGGCTGTGAAGGACGGTGGTCCTCACCCGGAAACAAATTCGCGACTACGTACTGCTATTCAAAACGGTAAGGCAGTTAATATGCCTAAAGACCGTATTGACGCGGCCATAAAAAGGGCAGCCAATAAAGATGAGAATGGTTATGAGGAGTTCGTTTATGAAGGTTACGCTCAACACGGTGTTGCTGTTTTAATAGAAACTGCTACCGATAATACCAACAGAACGGTGGCTAACGTACGTAGTTATTTCAATAAAACAGGCGGTACATTAGGGAAAACAGGCTCTTTAGATTTTATCTTCAACAGGAAATCGATCTTTAGGTTTTTACCTGGAGAAAGAGACCTGGAAGAATTGGAGTTTGACCTGATTGATGCCGGGCTGGAAGAACTGTACCTGGAAGCAGATGAAGAAGGACACGATATTGCGGTGGTACAAACAGCATTCGAAGATTTTGGGAAAATGCAAAAAGCCCTGGAAGATCTTGGGGTAGAAGTAAAAAGTGCGAAACTAGAACGCATATCTTTATCGACTAAATCGGTAACAGAAGAAGAGGCGGCGGATGTGTTTAAACTTATAGATAAATTAGAGGAAGATGATGATGTACAAGCTGTATATCATAATATGGAAGACTAAATTGGTTATTTCCTGTGAGAAAATAACCAAGGTAATAACTGTGGTTCAGCGAAAGCTGAATCCCAGCTATTATGATTGTCTTCTGCATACAAGGTAAACTTTACCTCTTTACCAATGATCTTTAAATGGTCTGCAATTTCCTTAGATAATTCCGGACTTACCACATCATCTTTCCCACCATGGAAAATCCAAAGAGGTACATGTCTGTATTTTTTTACGTTTCCAATATTATCACCTCCGCAGATGGCAAAAGCAGCTGCAAATGTTTTCGGCCTGCGTCGTAATAGGTCATAAGTTCCCATGCCTCCCATCGATAAACCACCCACATATACCTGTTTACGGTCAACATAAGACTTCTTTAAAAAACTATTTGTCATACCGATTAAGGCTTGCATAGCAACAGTAGGTTTACTTCCCTTTTTAAAGGCAAAACTGTTTTTGCCAGTCTGACCAGGAACACGCTCCACAGCTGTCCAGCGATCTTCTGGCGGACATTGCGGAAAGATCACAATAGCAGGGAATTTACTACGTACTGCAGCTTCTAAAAACAATTTTCCACCATGGTCAAGTTGTTTTTCGTTATCTGTACCGCGTTCACCACTGCCATGTAGAAAAATCAATAAGGGGTACTTTTGGTTCTCATCAAAGTTTTCAGGCAGGAGTACTCGATAGCTGATACTGTCTTTGCCTTTCACAAAAACTCCTTTATCATATTTGCTTAAATCCTGGGCATGTACTTGAGCACCAGCGATCAGTAGTGTGATGATAATAAATTGCAAATACTTCATTTTTTTTGCTTACTAATAGGTCGTGTTAGAAAGGAAAGCTAAATAATATTTATGATATATTGTTAAATAAAGTCACATTCACAAAAAAATATTTCGTGAAGGGTGTTTGATTATTTTAATAAATGAGGCGTAATTTCCTTAATCCAAATGTCGTAACCTGCCTGATTCATATGTAACATGTCTTCTAAAAAAAGTTCTGGTCGGGGTTGTCCATTACGTAACATTTTGCGGTTTACATCAACAAATTGAGTGTTGGAATAGGCAGAAAGAAACTCTTTAATCAAGATGTTGGCATGCAATACTGTTTCTGCGTGCTGCATGCGCGATGGGCTCTGCTTCATAGAAACATAAAGTATAGCAGTTTTTGGGTATTTATTCCTGATGCTGGTAAAAAAAGTGGCAAACCTGTTCAGCGTTTCCAATGCACTTATCTGATCAGTTGCAATGTCATTTTCTCCGCTGTAAATTACCACTTGGCGCGGTTGGTAGGGGTAAATCAAGTCGGCGACATAATGGTTAGCCTGGGCTAAGGTTGATCCACCAAACCCCCGGTTTAAGGCGCCATAACTATTGTAAACTTTTTCTAATGCTGTCCAATTTGTAAATGACGAGCTGCCTACAAACACGATCCCGTTTTTGGCTGGTGTGTTCAGGCTGTCCTTTTGTTTAAAACGTTGAATATCATCCCAAAATGCAGGCTTGTTTTGTGCACTAGTCTGCTGGGCAAGGAGGCCGTTTACGATAATTAATAAGTAAAAAATCTTTTTCATGGTGCGTTGTAGGTTAATCAATGCTGGCAAAGATAAAATATGCGGCCAGCTGTTTGGAAAAATAATTGAGTATTTTTGAAGAGTGAGCGTGCTTAGTCAGCGTTTTTGTATTATTATTAACTTCCTATTTCTAGCTCACCACAACCTATAAGAACATTGAAGACATATAAACAAAGGTTACAGCAGGTAAAACAATCGGAAGGCCATCAAGAACTGATGTCTGCGTTATGGAATTACATTTCTTTCCCCATACGCTTACCCAATCGGCCTCACCAGAGAGAACTGCTGGAGCAGGCAACCCGCTTCAGCATGCAGGTACATGATCCCTATTTTGCTAAAAAAGAATTAACTTTTAATGGTTATGTATGGGGAAGCGGCAGCAAGAAAATCCTGCTTACTCATGGCTGGAGTTCAAAAGCAACTGATTTCGCAGAGATCATCGCTGCTTTATTGGAACTTGACGATGTGCAAGTCATTGCCTTTGATGCCCTGGGTAACGGAAGTTCCGAAGGTGAATTAAGTAACCTCATGTTATATGTAAGACCTTTGGAGGCGATCATCAATGCCTATGGCATGCCTGATATTGTGATTGGTCACTCACTTGGTGCGATGGCAAACATAGTAGCGCTGAAAGCTTTTGAAGCATCACCAAACCTACTCATCAGCATAACCCCGGTGGTAGAACTTCAACAAAATTTTACCGGAATGATGAATTACGCAGAAGTATCACCAGAAAACCAACACCGCTGGTTTGCCGCTTTTGAAGAGAATTACAAACTGCCTGTGACTTATTTTGATATGAAGACGCTTTATGAACTTGACTCATCAACCAAACACCTGATGTTTTATGACAAAGACGATGAGTTACTACCTTATGCACAGCTCAGCGAATTTCTAAATGGTCAACCTCAAATTGTCACACAGGAATTTAACGGTACAGGGCATTATAAAATTCTGAAGGAACCTTTTTTATTAGCTGCCATTAAAGAGGTGGTGAAAGCGCATTAGGTTCTACTCAGACTTCTCCCAAGTCCGGGCCAGAAACGTACAAAGTCCGTATCAATGCGTCTCAACTGTGGACCAGGCAAAAAGCAAAGTATAAATAATATAAAGAAAAATACCTGAATAACAAAAAAGGAAATTGATCGCTTCATTAGATCAATTTCCTTTTTCTTATTTAGCCAGTATCGGCTGTGGAACTTTCACGTAATAACCGGTTCCATCGTAAGTACGCCTGCGTGGATTTGTCATGCAGGGTGCTGAACAGCAGCCAAGCAATTCATCGCCACAATCGTCACATTGTGTAATGTGCTCATTACACTCTGGGTTTGCACAATTGATCATCTTTGGCGTTACTTTTCCACAACTGTAGCAGGTAGATACAATGGTAGGGTTTACACTGTTTACATCGACAGCAATGCGGTTATCGAATACATAACATTTACCTTCGAAATCTTTACCACCTGCTTCTTTACCATACTTGATAATGCCACCATGTAATTGGTATACATCTTCGAAGCCATGTTGCAATAGCAAAGCCGATGCCTTTTCACATTTAATACCACCTGTGCAATAGGTTAATACTTTCTTGTTTTTATATTTTGCCAGCTCGTTGATCTTGTTTGGAAAGTCCCTGAAGTTTTCGATATCTAAGGTTACTGCATTTTTAAAGCGACCCAGGTTATGCTCATAATTGGAACGTACATCAAGAATGACGACGTCTTCCTGGTCAATCATTTTTTGAAAATCTGCTGGTTCCAGGTGTTTGCCTGTTTCTTTATTAGGGTCAATCACATTAGGGTCCCTTAAACCAGAATGCACAATCTCTGATTTGTAACGGCAATGCATTTTAATAAAAGAAGGTTCAGCAACGTCGTCTACCTTAAAATCAGTTTTGGTAAAACGTTCGTCGGCTTTTATAGCTGCCATATAAGCCTCGCAAGCTTTTTGGGTGCCCGAAACGGTACCATTTAAACCTTCTTCAGCTACGATAATTCGGCCTACTAGGCCTAAAGATTTACAAAAGGTTAGGTGCTCGGCAGCAAATAATTCTGCATCAGCTATCGGACTATAACAATAGTAGAGTAGGGTCTGGAATTTTTTCATAGATATTGATACCGTTGCATACGGCGTTTAATGCTGCAAAAGTACAACTTTACCCCATTGCTTACAAGGCACCAGGCCTTAAAATCCATACGATATCCTGAATCCTTGCTGTACTTTTTTATTTCCGTCGTAAGCAAAACCATAGGTAGCCCGGAAAATTAAGCGCTGCAAACCGAAGTAAAACTCTTTGTAGTTTTTCTTGTTCGGCTGTGTAAGGTAACTTCCACCAATCACCTCCTCCAGTTTTATTTTACGCAATAATGGCACTTTATTCATAATAAGACCCGCAAAATTATGTTCCAGGTGTGCCTCTACATAGTGACGGTTTGTGCTGTACTGATAAAAATCAAGGAAAGAAAATTTACGTAAATCAGGCAGGGACGTTAATGAGTTATTACCCCTAAAATGTTTACTGTCTGGGTAATAAACAGTATTGTTATTTAGAAAACTACCTGCACCTACCACAAAAGAAAAATACCCCCAAAGACCAGCACTTATTCTTTCTTTAGTCAGTTCCAAGGCAACCAGGTCGTAATCTGCATCGCTACCAAACATATTTTTGATACCCTTTCTATAAGAGAAGTCTATGCGCGGGTATTTTGACTCCTGATAAAAGGTGCCATCTGGCCGCGTAATATAATCCTGTTTGATGTTGTACGATAATAATACGTTAGCCGTTAATGCTTGGTAATTAGGGAATAATGGCGTCTCTACCAATGGTGAAAAGGGGTTATTGGAAGTAAACTCATTGTCTTTTTTAAACGAATAGGTAGTGTTATTCACCAAATTTCTGTTATTGGCATATTCCAGAGAAACCGTTCCCTGCAAGCCTCTAGCCAGAAGTCTGGATGTTCCGCCGTTAATGTATATTTTTTGGTAAAACTTAGGGAAGTTTTTACCAAAGAGAAGGCTGTTTAAAGAGTTTGACAACAGGTTCATGGTGCCAAACTGGTTAAGGTCATATATGCCTGAACCAAAGGATAGACTTACATCTGCCTTTTTAACCGGGTCGTAAATGTAGTTACCACTAAGGTTTCCTGTTAAGATGTTGTTGGCAAAACCATACCTAACTTCTGGCCTGATGCTGTATTTACGTTCGTTTTCAAATTCCTGAGTATAAGTAATTCCGTATTTAAAGCCAAAGCCCTCTACTGTATTATAAAAAAGGCTTCGTAAAATTGGATCAAGTTTTACTGATCGTTGCGCATACCTGTTGTTGAAGGTGTAATGGGTAAGCAGTAGCTTAGCTGGTGTAATGTTATTATTAGCCTTTTCTAGTGAATCCAGGTAATATTTCGATTCCTTTCGTTTGGCAATGCTGTCCTTACGGATATAGTTTCGTTTTTCCTCTAATGTGAGTGGTATCGGACGTACTGCCGCCCAATACGTCGAATCTTTATCATTCACATTTTCGCCAACTTTTAAGATTTCGCCATTGAAATAGTTGTCAGGAAAGTTCGGGTTTAAATTATAATTGCTATAAACCCCTAAATAATAACCATCAAATTTAAAGCCCATTACATTACCATTAAAGGTGAAATTTATGTTAGATGGCATATAAAAATCCTGAACCTTAATAAATTGTTGTGTAATGTTTAAGGTGTCAATTAAATTAATACCTGTATTTTTCGTTAGGTATAATTCTGTCCCCTGGATTCTCCAGCTGTCGTCGGCAATATAAATGATACCCCTAAATACAGGATCATGCTTGCGTCGTGGGATAACTTCAATTTTATTAATCATCACCCCATTGTCCATCGTTACGCCCAACAATTTATAACGATAGTAAAACATGGCCCTGTCGGCTATAGGTGATACAAATCCCCGGGAACTTAATACGTTCTCCAGCATAATATTGTTATAAAAGTTGATCTCTAAATCTGATGCTTTGTTAAAACTGAAAGCATTATTTCTACCTGCTACCTTTGAAGCGATCATTTCTTCGTGAATGTGATTAGGGCGGCGGCAATTGTAGATAGAGCGGGATTCGGATTGGTATAAGATACCTCTTCGGTTAGTATCGAGGTCTAAAGTCCGCTGAATATCTTTTCCAAAGAATTTTTTAGGTGCGCCAACTAGTTTTTGTACACCTTTAATGTATACATCACAGCTAAATTCTTTGACTTCATTTAAGTGTTTTTTTCTATTACTGATGGCCTGTCTAATAATTTCATAAGCCGGATCTTTAGCGTTGGCGCTAATGGTTACATCATTCAGGGTGTAGGATTCTGGCGCCAGTACCACATTCTGTGTATGGTTGCCAAGTATGGTTAATACTTTTTCAATGCTTTTATATCCAATGTTACGGAAGGTAATGGTATAGGTGCCTTTGGATAAAGCTAATTTATATACACCATCTACATTTGCTGAGGTACCTATAGTGGTGTTTTTAACATAGACAGAAGTAAAAGGAATAGTTTCCCCATCCTGATCTTTAATTTGGCCTGTTAAAGTGTAGTCCTGGGCGTACGCACTATTTACAAAACCTACAAGGATTATAAGTGAGTAGTAGATGTTTTTCATATGTAAACTAAATATATAATTTTTTCCCCATACTTATTTTGTTTAGGGTGATCGTTGATATTTTCCTAACTTTGAATGCAATAATTGATCAAAAAGATGTATAAAACACTACAACCGCTACTTAAACAAGAACTAGACCAAATAGAAAAAGATGGCTTATTTAAAAAGGAAAGAATTATTGTCAGTCCTCAAGGTGCCGATATTAAAGTAAGTACAGGGCAGGAAGTTATCAACTTCTGTGCAAATAATTATTTAGGACTTGCTTCAGACCCCCGGGTAATTGACGCTGCTAAACAGGCTTTAGATAAATATGGTTATGGAATGTCTTCAGTAAGGTTTATCTGTGGTACACAAGATATACATAAAGAACTGGAGCAGAAGTTATCTGCCTTTTTAGGTACCGAAGACACTATTTTATATGCTGCTGCTTTTGATGCTAATGGTGGTGTTTTTGAACCTCTTTTTAATGATCAGGATGCCATCATTTCCGATGAATTAAACCACGCTTCGATTATCGACGGGGTGCGTTTGTGTAAAGCAGGCCGCTACCGCTATAAACACAATGATATGGCCGATCTGGAAGTACAGCTTCAAGCGGCATCGGGTGCCAGACACCGAATTATTGTAACTGATGGTGCTTTCTCTATGGATGGAACGATTGCCCAGCTTGATAAGATATGTGACCTTGCCGATAAATATGAAGCCTTAGTGATGATCGATGAGTCGCATTGTTCTGGTTTTATGGGTAGAACCGGTAGGGGAACTCACGAACATTGTGGCGTGATTGACCGTGTAGATATCATTACTGGTACCTTGGGTAAAGCCCTAGGAGGCGCATCTGGTGGTTTTACCGCTGGTAAAAAGGAAATTATCGACATGCTTCGCCAAAGATCCCGTCCTTATCTATTCTCTAATACCCTGGCGCCTGCTATTGCTGGTGCGTCTGTGGCCGTATTGGATATGTTAAGTGAAACGACCGCCCTGCGCGATAAACTGGAAAACAATACCATGTATTTCCGCGAAAAAATGACTGCCGCAGGTTTTGATATCAAGGAAGGTGTACATCCAATTGTACCAGTGATGTTATATGATGCAAAGCTGGCACAAACTTTTGCCGCAAAAATGCTTGAAGAAGGGATATATGTAATCGGATTTTATTATCCGGTGGTTCCTCAAGGAAAAGCAAGGATAAGAGTGCAGCTTTCTGCAGCTCATGAGCAACATCATCTGGATAAAGCCATCACAGCATTTACAAAGGTTGGTAAGGAACTGGGGGTTATTTAGCGTATATTTGCCATCATGTTACAAGAGAAGATAACACAATATACTGCCGAAATTAATGCATTTTCAACAGCAAATGCAGATGAACTGGAGCAGTTCCGAATCAAGTTTTTAGGAACAAAAGGAATTATTAAAGACATATTTGATGAGTTCAAAGCAGTTTCGCCTGAAGAGAAAAGAACTTTAGGTAAGGTGCTGAATGAGTTTAAACAACTGGCTGAAGTCAAATACCAGGATTTAAAGGATCAGGAAGTATCCCAGGAGGTTGGTAAAGATGCAGGTTTAGATCTTAGTCTTCCAGGTGAGGGTTTTGAAATTGGTGCCCGTCATCCTTTAGCCTTAGTGAGAAGAGAGATTATTGATATTTTTAGCAAACTAGGTTTTATTGTAGCCGAAGGGCCTGAAATTGAAGATGACTGGCATATTTTCTCGGCCTTAAATTTCCCTGAGGAACACCCGGCACGTGATATGCAGGATACCTTTTTTATCAAAAAAGGCGGTGAGAAAGGCGACATTGCCTTGCGTACACATACATCATCGGTACAGGTTCGTATGATGGAAGCTGGTAAACCACCTTTCCGTGCCATAATGCCAGGGCGTGTATACCGTAATGAAGCCATCTCCGCACGTGCACATTGTTTTTTTCACCAGGTGGAAGGACTTTATGTTGACGAGAATGTATCCTTTGCCGACTTAAAACAAACCTTGTTTTATTTTGTTCAGGAATTGTATGGCGAAGGTACTAAGGTGCGTTTCCGCCCTTCTTATTTCCCGTTTACAGAGCCTTCAGCAGAAATGGATATTTCATGCACTATCTGTAAAGGTGACGGTTGTCAGTTGTGTAAACACAGTGGTTGGGTAGAAATACTTGGCTGCGGTATGGTTGATCCTAATGTATTGGAAAACTGTAATATCGATAGTAAAAAATACAGTGGCTTCGCCTTTGGGATGGGCCTGGAACGTATCGCCAATTTAAAATACGAAATTAAGGATTTGCGCTTGTTCTCAGAAAATGATGTGCGTTTCTTGAAGCAATATAAAACGTCATTAATTTAATGATAAAATGTAAAACTGCTTTTTACTTTTTACCACTGTTATGGATAAGTTGTGCAAAGGAGGGGACTTTCCTTCCCGATGTACCGGTTAACTATTTTATTACCGAACAGGAATTTAAAATTAAAGCAGTAAATAATGTATTACTGGTGCCCAATCAAGGTGTAGCTGGTTTACTCTTAGTCTCCACTGCATTCGGTTATAAAGCTTATGACCGGTGCAGTACTGTTAATCCAGAGGCAAGGTGTAAAATTACACCCGATGAAGGTAGCATTACCGCCACAGATCCTTGTACTGGAGCTAAATTTCTTCTTACTGACGGAAGCCCTGCAAAGGCGCCAGCAGTGCGGAATTTAAAAGCTTACTACATCACTTTTCAAGGTCAGGGACTACACATAACAAATTAATGGAACCAGAGAAAATTAAAGAAAGTATACTTAGGGCGTCGAAGGAATTATTCAGGAAATATGGATACCATAAAACCAGTGTGAATGAGATTGCTAAAAAAGCACGTATTGCCAAAGCCACTATTTATAAATACTTCGATAGCAAAGAGCATGTGCTCGATTGCATTCTGATGGACTATCTTGACCTCAACCTTCGTGAGATCCTGAAAAACAAAGCACAGTTTGCCGATGAAGAGGAACACCTGAAAGCCTTAGTGATGAAAACCTGCCGTTTAACTTACACCGTATGTAATGAGTTCATCGGGTGGGATTTTGTACGTGAAAATGCCAATTCGCAGGAGTTTCTTAAACACCTCTCTGATCAGCTTGAATCCTTGTTGCTTGCCGCATACCTGGAACTGGATCATTTTAAAAACCACCCATCGCGTAAAGAAGGCCTGGCATTTTTACTAAAAGCCAGTAAAAGTATTGTGTTCTCTTTTGCATTTACCTCAGTCAGCGATTCTGACGTTCGTAAAAACTTTGTAAGTTTTCAGAAAGAGCTTTTGCCCTTCCTGGTCAAAGCCGCCTTATAATACACTTTCAACCTGATGATTTAATGATTTCTTAATGTATACCGTTTTGGTATATGGTATAAAAACACGTATATTAGCGAATATTCGTTATATCATGAGCAAAGAGACTTTAGAATTTTCAGTAATGGTGGACGAGAAGTTTGATGTGAATTTTAACTTAGTGCAAGGTTTTTTTGGGTTTATACTAAGAATCTTTGGCAAGTAGAAAATAATATCAGATTTCTATTCCTTAGGCATTCCCAATGTCGGGAAACCCTTGTGTCAAAAATTATCCTGAAATGGATGAAAAAAACCTGTAAATTTGCCGCATAATGAGTAGAAACAGAAAATCTGGGATGGTTACTATCCTTCCTAATTTGGAAATCATCGATATTGCTGAAGAGGGTAAAGGGGTAGCTAAAGCTGATGAATTAGTCGTATTTGTAGATAAGGCGGTCCCGGGCGACGTGGTGGATGTTCGCCTGATCAAAAAGAAGAAAAACTTTGCTGAGGCTGTTATCGAAGAATTGCATACGGCTTCGCCTTTTAGAACAGATCCGTTTTGTCAGCATTTTGGTGTTTGTGGTGGTTGTAAATGGCAACATATGCAATATGAAGCACAGCTAAATTTTAAATACAAAAACGTAGAGGCTGCACTGCAGCGTTTAGCAAAAGTAGATACCACGTCAATGGAACCCATTTTAGGTTCTGCCGAAAATAAATACTACCGTAATAAACTCGAATATACTTTCTCCAACAAACGCTGGCTGGATAAAGCAGATATGGGCGATCAGGATGACCTGGAGCTGAATGCTTTAGGATTCCACGTTCCCGGACGTTTCGATAAAATACTTGATATACAACATTGTTACCTGCAGGCAGAACCGTCCAATACCTTAAGAAACCAGGTTAGGGGTTATGCATTGAGAACAGGCCTAACTTTTTATGACCTGAGGGCACATGAAGGTAACTTACGTAACCTGATCATTCGCACCTCTTCTACAGGCGAAGTGATGGTGGCCGTCATATTTGCTTATGTAGAACAGCGCGAAATTGATGGCTTAATGGAATACCTGAAGCTGAACTTCCCTGAGATTACTTCTTTGCAATACATTGTAAATCAGAAAAAGAACGATACCATTTTTGATCAGGATGTAATTACCTATGCGGGAAGAGACCATATTTTCGAGGAAATGGATGGCCTGAAGTTTAAAATCGGTATCAAGTCGTTCTACCAGACCAATTCTGAACAAGCACACGAACTTTATAAAATCACCAGAGATTTTGCTGGTTTTACTGGCAATGAGCTGGTTTATGATTTGTATACCGGTGCAGGTACAATTGCCAACTTTGTGGCGCGTAATGTGAAACAGGTGGTAGGAATTGAGTATGTTCCAACGGCCATTGAAGATGCGAAGTTCAATTCAGCGATGAACAACATAGACAATACTGTTTTCTATGCCGGCGATATGAAGGACATCCTAACGGCCGATTTCATTACTGAACATGGTAAACCTGATGTGGTCATTACCGATCCACCAAGAGCAGGTATGCATGAAGCGGTTGTTAAGCGCTTGCTGGAAATGGAAGCAGAGAAAATTGTTTACGTAAGTTGTAATGCAGCTACTCAAGCACGTGACCTTGCTTTATTAAAAGAGAAATACCAGGTGGCACGTATTAAACCTGTGGATATGTTTCCGCATACCCAACACGTAGAAAATGTGGTTTTATTAACCTTGATTAAAGAATAGCTATGGATATCGAAGAATTAATGCCACAGCCAGAAGGCAAAAAAGATGATCAAAAGAAAAGTCCGCTGGTAAGCCTGGAAAAAGATTTGACCTTATATGCTGACTCCATTAAAGAAGTGGCACTTGAAATTTTGTTGGAAGGGGTATCTACTCATCCTATTTTTATAGCGCATCAGCATACAGTTAGTATAGGTGAGATGATTCTGGATCGCGAAGAACTGCATACCGACTGGACTATACAGGCATCTACAATAGAAGAATTTGTTCAAAAAGGGATTATTAATCCCGACAAAAAAGCCATGTTTTTGAAGGCCTATAAAAAGCCAGAAGACTATATGTGTGTATTTGTAATTGTTCCTGAAGGTGCTAATTTCATTTATTACCCCTACCGGAAACGGTAAAAGAAAAATCCCTGCCAGGGAGGGGGTCCAGGGCAGGGATAAAAACTAAATGTATTATCTTATTTTCGATACACTTCCGCTCTTAGAAGAGTGGTCGTTTACCGATGGATTTCCTTTATAACTTACGTCACTTCCACCGCTTGCCGTTACATCTAATGCTTTGGTTACGTAAATGTCAACATCAGCCCCACCACTAGAATTTACCCTGGCGTTTTCTACAGCAAATTCTTTGGCATCAACGTCACTACCTCCACTTGATGTTATGTTTAGGTTGGTTGCTCTACCTGTTAAGCTAACATCAGACCCACCACTTGAAGTGATCGACAAGTTATTGGTGATTAAGTTAAGCTCAATGTCCGACCCGCCCGAAGAAGTAATAGAAAGTCGTGGTACTTTAATGGTTTGCTGGCTGTTCACATCGCTTCCGCCACTGGCAGACAAGGCCTGCAAGGTTTTAAAGTTCACATATACTTTTATCTCCCGGTCTTTAAACATACCGCTCCAGTTGTTTTTAGTGCCGTAACTGATGTTTAACCTGGTACCGTTTTTTTCTACAACAACCTTGTTCAGGAGCTCATTGCTCGTCACTATCTTAAGACTTTCAGAATTTCCCTGGGTTAAATATAAGTCGATACCACTCGATACGGTGATCTCATTAAAATTGTTTATGGCAACAGTTTTTGTTTGTTGTGCTAAACTGCTTAATGCCGGCAGACTACAAACTAATAATAGGGTGGCTGCTTTAAAAGGCTGTGGAATTTTCATGTCGCTTCTTTTATAAGATTTAGACGCCTAAATGTCTAAAACGTTGCAGAGAATCTAATTTATTTTTCAAATATTTGATTATGAACCTTAAAATGGTTCTTTTTGTAAATAATTTAAGCACACAAATGGCGGATTCTCAACTGGTAATTCTAGATAAAACACAAATTCAACAAAAGATCAATCGCATTGCTTATCAGATTCTGGAAGACAACCTTGATGAACAAGAGATTGTGTTGGCCGGAATATGGGATAGGGGTTACAAACTTGCCATCCGTTTACGTGAGGTATTACTTAATATATCTGAACTGAATGTGTTGTTGTTAAGAATTGACCTGGAAAAGGACAATAGCAAACTCATTGCCTCCACCGATCTGGAAGAGGATAAATGGAAAAATCAGGTAATCATTCTAGTAGACGATGTGTTAAATAGTGGGAAGACTTTGGCATATGGTTTGGGTGTATTTTTAAATACACCGCATAAAAAAATACGTACCGTAGTATTGGTTGATAGAAGTCATAAAATATTTCCTATTGCCACAGATTTTGTGGGGTTAGAAATGTCGACCGTACTAAAAGAACATGTAGATGTTATTCTGGATGTTGAAGGACGGGAAGATTGTGTTTATTTGAGCTAATCGGGTAAAATAATTGTGTATTTTTGTACAGCTTAGCTAACAAAGGAAACTGAAGATGACATATGATTTAGCGGTAACGATTGATAAGGCGTCGGGATTTTGTTTCGGTGTGGTGTACGCCATTGAAATGGCTGAAGACATCTTAGACCATGAGGATTATTTATATTGCTTAGGCGATATTGTACATAACGACGAAGAAGTCAAACGTCTTACTGATAAAGGCCTTCGTATTATTGAACATGAGCAATTAAAAGACCTCCACCATGAAAAAGTCCTGATCAGGGCGCATGGTGAAGCACCATCTACGTATGAACTGGCGCTAAATAATAACCTTACACTGATCGATGCATCTTGTCCGGTAGTATTGAAACTGCAAAACAGGATTAAAAACTCCCATGATGATGATGAGCAGATTCTGATCTTTGGTAAACATGGGCATGCAGAAGTTATTGGCCTACAGGGGCAAACTGACGGCAAGGCTATTGTTTTTCAAGACCTTCAAGAGCTTGATGCCGTTGAACTCCCTTCTAAATTCACTTTATACAGTCAAACTACTAAAAGCACAGATAAATTTTATCAAATTAAAGATGAGTTGCTTAACCGTGGTTACGATGTGAAAGCAAATGATACCATTTGCAGGCAAGTTTCCAGCCGTTATGAAGACCTCGAAAAGTTTGTAGTTAATTTCAACAAGATCATCTTCGTATCGGGCAAGAAATCATCAAATGGAAAAGTTTTGTATGATGTTTGCAAAAAATATAATAACGACGCTTATTTTATTTCAAATGTAGATGAACTGGATTTATCCTGGTTTAACCCGATGGATAAAGTCGGGATCTGCGGCGCTACCTCAACTCCAATGTGGTTAATGGAAGAAGTAAAAGCAAAACTAGAATCTTTTTAACCTCTCAGTCTTCTTTATGCATGATGCAAGGAAAATAATAACCTTAGTCCTTATTCTCACCTTATGGGCCTCCTTATCCTTTGCTCAAAATGGAATACTTAAAGGTAAAATCACTGATGCATTTACCAATGTGCCACTTAGTGGGGTCACTGTGTTTATGCAAGGCAATACTCAAACTGTACAGAGTGACAGTCTTGGAATTTACACCTTTACTGGTTTAAATCCGGGGGTTTATAACCTCACATATGCCTTTATCGGTTATAAACGGCGGTCTGTATTTGATATCACCGTGAGCAATGCAACACCCGCAATTTTAGATGTAACCCTGGAATCAAGTTCAAGCGAATTGAATGAAGTGGTTATTGAATCACCGAAATTTACTAAACCACTGGAAAGCCCCTTGTCTTTAAGAACAATCGGGGCCACGGAGATCAAAAGAAATCCGGGGGGTAATCGCGATATTTCTAAAGTGATACAATCTTTACCGGGAGTTTCTGCACCTGTAAGTTTCAGAAATGACATCATCATCCGTGGGGGTGCACCTAATGAAAATAGATTTTATATTGATGGGGTAGAAATACCTAATATTAACCACTTCACTACCCAGGGTTCTTCTGGTGGGCCAGTAGGTCTGATCAATGTTGATTTTATTAAAGAAGTAGATTTCTATTCTGGAGCTTTTCCGGCATCCAGAGGCAACACGCTGAGTTCAGTATTTGAATTTAAACAGAAAGATGGTAATCCGGATAGTTTGAGAGCGTCGCTCACCTTAGGTTCCAGCGATTTTGCCACTACGCTGGAAGGACCACTCAGTAAAAAAACTACTTATATTGCATCTTACCGCTTGTCCTATTTGCAGGGCCTGTTCAAGTTAATCGGTTTGCCTTTTTTACCTTCCTATCAAGATTTCCAGTTCAAGTTGAAAACCAGGTTCAATACCAGCCATGAACTTAGTATTCTCGGCCTTGGTGCCCTGGATAAGTCAAAGCTTAACTTTGGTGCAGAAAATTCTGAGAGTAACCAGTACCTATTAGCCAACCTGCCAGAAAATAACCAGGAGAATTATACCGTTGGGGCTGTTTATAAAAACTATCGCGACAAAGGTTTCTCTACCATCGTACTCAGTAGAAATTACCTGAATAATCGCGCCGATAAGTTTAAAGATAATAATGAGAATGATATAAAAACCCTGGATTATGGGTCCACAGAAACTGAGAACAAACTTCGCTTTGAAAATTCTTCCAAAGAAGGTAGTTATAGCCTAAATTTCGGTGTAGGGGTTGAACAGGCAAATTACCAAACCTCCACACTTCAATATGTGCCAGGAGGACTTGATCAGTATAGCTCTGAACTCGATCTATTAAAATACGGCTTGTTTGCACAAGTAAGTGCACCTTATTTTCAAGACCGGTTAAACCTGTCTTTAGGCGTACGTTTCGATGGCAGCGACTTTGCCCCGAACATGAATAATCCATTGAAAACCTTTTCACCAAGGTTTTCTGCTTCCTATAACTTTAATGACAACATCAGTTTTAACTTTAATACCGGCATTTACTACCAATTACCAGCCTATACCGTATTAGGTTATCGGGTTAATGCCAATGCGCCCCTGGCAAATAAAGGGGTAGACTATATCAAATCAGTACAGTTGGTTGCCGGTTTTGAGTATAATACACTTAAAAACACCAAGTTTACGGTAGAAGGCTTCTATAAACATTATTCCCGCTACCCAATGATACAGGTGTTGGGTGATACTATTCCTTTAGCTAACCTGGGTGCTGATTTTGGGGTAGTAGGCAACAGGCCTGTAACCGGTGTTACAGATGGAAGGAGCTATGGCCTTGAGTTTTTTGCACAACAACGTTTAAACAAGGGTTTCTACGGTATATTCGCTTTAACCTTATACAGAAGCGAATTTCAGGACAAAACGGGGGAGTATGTACAGTCGAGCTGGAACAACCGTTACATCCTGAGTATGACCGCTGGAAAGATTTTGCCACGCAACTGGGAAATAGGCGCTAAGCTACGTTATACAGGCGGAGGACCATACACGCCATATGACATTCCATATTCATCATTAAAAAGTAATTATTCCGTTTACCCTCAGGGTATTCAGGATTATGACCGATTGAATGTCAGTACGTTAAAAGATTTTTATCAAGTAGATGTCAGGGTTGACAAGAAGTATCCTTTCAAGAAATTTAACCTTAATGTATATTTGGACATCCAAAATATTACCTATAACCAATACGAAACACAACCGCAATTGGTGCTAGACAGAGATGTAAATGGAAACGCACAGGATATCCCTGGCGATCCGGCAAGTTATAAGACCAAACTGCTTGATAATACCAGTGGGAACATTCTTCCTTCACTTGGTGTTATCTTTGAATTTTAAATATGAGAAAAAAGGGTATACTCTTAGTAAATTTAGGAACACCGGATAGCCCGGAAGTACCTGACGTTCGTAAATATCTTGATGAGTTTTTGATGGATGAGCGTGTGATCGACATCCCGGCTTTAAACAGAGCCTTGCTGGTTAAAGGAATTATTGTTCCTTTCCGCAGCCCTAAAACTGCCAAGCTTTATAAAGAAATATGGGATGAGAATGGTTCGCCATTACTTTATTTCAGTAAAATACAAGCTGCCCTGCTTCAGGAACAACTTGGCGACGCGTATCATGTTGAACTGGCCATGCGTTACCAAAGTCCGTCCATCGCTTCGGCCCTGGCAAACCTAAAGGCTGGCTTAGTGGATAGCATCCAGGTGATCCCTTTGTTTCCTCAATATGCCTCTGCCAGCAATGGTTCAGTAATGCAGAAGGTGATGGAGCTTGTAGGTAAATGGCAAACCATTCCAAAGACCACCTTCATGAGTTCTTTCCATGATAATAAATTGATGATTGAGGCTTTTGCCGATAACGCGAAAAAATACCAGCCAGAAACCTATGATCAGATTTTGTTCAGTTTCCATGGATTGCCCGAGCGTCAGCTGATTAAATGCGACCATACCGGCCAGCATTGTTTGAAAAAAGACAATTGCTGCCACACCTTTACAGATGTAAATAAATACTGCTACTCAGCACAATGCCATGATACTGCACGGTTAATTGCGGCAGAACTAAATATTCCTGCAGAGAAATACTCGGTTTGTTTCCAGTCGCGTTTGGGTAAAGAACCTTGGGTTCAGCCTTACACCTCTGATGTGCTAAAAGACTTGGCCGCTAAAGGCAAAAAAAGGTTATTGGTTTTTTGCCCAGCCTTTGTAGCCGACTGCCTGGAAACACTTTATGAAGTAAGTGTGGAGTACCAGGAAGAATTTAAAGCACTAGGTGGCGAAGAAGTTCAATTGGTAGCCAGTCTTAACGAACACCCCAAATGGATACAAGCCTTGGTGGGAATGGTTAAAGGTCAGGAAATATAACGTGTTATTTCATGTAATATTCCGGCAGTAGCGCCTGTTTTTTGCATCACATATGTTCTTGCTTTTTCGCCATGAATTTTATGTTGACTGAAGGTTTGGAAAGCGTTTTCCAGACCTTCATTATTTTTAATGCTTCTTGCAGCACCTAGTTCAACTAAATCTTTTGCTTCCTGGAACTTCTCATAACGCGGTCCAAATATGACAGGAATGCCAAATGCTGCAGCCTCCAACGTGTTGTGTATGCCTGCGCCAAACCCTCCCCCTATATAAGCAATGTCTCCATATTGATAGAGCGCAGATAACATGCCTATGTTATCGATAATTAATACTTGCGCTTCCTGCTGCGGATTATTTTGCATACCAGAGAATTTAATGGCCTTTGGAAATAAACTGGAAATCTGATTGATGTGCGAATTACCGATTTCATGTGGCGCTAGGATCATTTTCCAGTTGGGGTGTTCCAGTGCCAATGTGGCGAGTAAAGCCTCGTCCTGTGGCCAGGTGCTTCCCGCTACCACCACAGGTGATGTACCCACAAAGCTGGCCACAAGAGGTAATGACTGAATAGCAGAAGTGTTTTCCGCAACCCGGTCAAAGCGGGTGTCGCCACTTAAGCTTACCTGATTGACGTTAATGTCTAGCAGCAAACGTTTACTTTCTTCGTTTTGAACAAAAAAGTGCGTTACACAGCGTAACATGCTGCGGTTAAAACTGCCATACCATTTAAAGAAAGGCTGGCTTGGGCGGAATATACCTGATATCAGAAATAAGGGAATGTTTTTCTTTTTCAAGGCATGGAAGTAATGGTACCAAAACTCATATTTGGTGAATATGGCGATCTCTGGATTAATTAAATCGATGAATCGCCTTGCATTTGCAGCGGTATCTAAGGGAAGGTAAAAAACACCTTCCACCGGATAATTCTTACGGATCTCATAACCCGATGGCGAGAAGAATGTGACCACCATCTTTTTAGCAGGATAGGCTTGTTTTAATTTCTCTAAAACGGGGCGGCCTTGTTCAAATTCACCAAGAGAAGCAAAGTGAAACCAAATGTGTTTTTCATTAGCATTTATTTTTTCTTCTACCAGAGAAAAAAGATCTTGTCTGCCTTGGATAAATAACTTAGCTTTAGCATTAAATGGAGAAAACACCCTGACAAGTAGGCTGTAAAAGAAAATACCAATATTATATAGGCAAAGCATTTTGCATGTTTATTTGTTATCTTCGCCCAAGATACTTTATTAAATTAAAACTCTACTCAAATATGAGCAACACTCGTCCTGAAACCAATTATTTTAGCTCGTGCTGTACCCGCTTTATACCACTCAAAACCCCCTTTATTTTATGAAAATTGCTGTAATCGGAACAGGATATGTCGGTTTAGTTACTGGAACATGCCTTGCTGAAACAGGTAACGATGTTATCTGTGTAGATATCGACAAAGCCAAAGTGCAGAATATGCAGAATGGCATTATTCCCATCTACGAACCAGGCCTGGATGTTTTATTTTTAAGAAACATCGCTCAAAAACGTTTAACTTTTACTACTGACCTGGCCTTGGCGGTTAAAGAAGCTCAAATCATTTTTATGGCATTACCAACGCCTCCTGGTGGCGATGGGGCAGCCGATCTTTCCTATATTTTAGGTGCAGCCAAAGATATTTCTAAATTAGTTACTGAATATAAAGTGATCGTCAATAAATCTACAGTTCCTGTAGGTACTGCCGACAAGGTGCAGGCCGTTTTTACAGAAAACACTGATGTCGAAATTGATGTAGTTTCTAATCCTGAGTTCTTACGCGAAGGGGTAGCGGTAGACGACTTTATGAAACCTGATCGGGTGGTTATTGGAACCAGAAGTGAAAAAGCACAAAAACTCATGGCCGAATTGTACGGTCCTTACGTCCGCCAGGGTAACCCCATCTTGTTTATGGATGAGCGTTCTTCTGAGCTGACAAAATATGCAGCCAACTCTTTTTTGGCCACAAAGATTACCTTCATGAATGAAGTAGCCAATTTATGCGAAATTGTAGGTGCAGATGTTGATGCCGTGCGCAGAGGGATCGGTTCTGATGCCCGCATTGGTAAAAGGTTCCTGTTTCCAGGTATCGGATATGGTGGAAGCTGTTTTCCAAAAGATGTACAGGCCTTAGCCAAATCTGCAGAAGAGAATCAATATGATTTCCAATTGCTTAAAGCAGTGATGGATGTGAATGAGAAACAGAAAATAGTACTGATAGATAAAGTATTAAAATATTATAAAGGCGACTTAAAGGGTAAACATTTTGCGCTTTGGGGATTGGCCTTTAAACCAGAAACTGATGATATACGTGAGGCGCCAGCTTTATATATTATCGATCACCTGGTTAAACAAGGGGCTACCGTTACCGCTTTTGATCCGGAAGGCATGGCTAATGTGAAAAAAATTATTGGTGATAAAATTAAATATGCCGAAAATCAATATGATGCTTTAGCAGGTGCAGATGCCTTACTCATTGCTACCGAATGGTCTGTATTCAGAAATCCTAACTTTGAAAAGATGGAAGAAGCACTGAGCAATAAAGTGATTTTCGACGGACGTAACTTATACGATTTACAAAAAATGATTGAACTGGGTTATTATTACAATAGCATCGGTCGTAAACTAATAGACTAATGGAACGCAAAAGAGTATTAATAACCGGTGCAGCAGGATTTTTAGGTTCACACCTGTGTGATCGTTTTATCAAAGAAGGTTACCATGTTATTGGCATGGACAACCTCATTACAGGCGATCTGCATAATATCGAACACCTGTTTAAACTGGAGAACTTTGAGTTCTATCACCATGATGTGTCAACATTTGTATATGTGCCAGGTAAGCTGGATTATATCCTGCATTTCGCATCACCGGCCAGCCCAATTGATTATTTAAAAATCCCTATTCAAACTTTAAAGGTTGGCTCATTAGGTACCCATAATTTATTAGGAGTAGCTAAGGCCAAAGGTGCCCGCATGATTATTGCCTCCACTTCTGAAGTGTATGGTGATCCGAATGTAAACCCTCAACCAGAAGAATATTGGGGTAATGTAAATCCTGTTGGACCACGTGGTGTTTACGACGAAGCGAAACGTTTCCAGGAAGCCATGACCATGGCATACCATACTTTCCATGGATTGGAAACCCGTATTGTAAGAATATTTAACACTTACGGACCAAGAATGCGCCTGAATGACGGAAGGGTATTACCTGCTTTCATCGGTCAGGCCTTAAGGGGAGAAGACCTTACCGTATTCGGCGACGGCTCTCAAACCCGCTCGTTTTGTTATGTTGATGATTTAGTGGAAGGCATATACCGTTTACTGTTGAGCGATTATGCGCAACCGATGAATATCGGAAACCCAGACGAAATCACGATCAAACAATTTGGTGAGGAAATTATCAAATTAACCGGCACCAACCAGAAACTGGTATTGCGTGATCTTCCGGTAGATGATCCTAAACAACGCCGTCCAGATATTACTAAGGCCAGAGAAATTCTAGGCTGGGAACCTAAGGTTAGTCGCGCAGAAGGACTTAAAATTACTTACGAGTATTTTAAATCTTTACCTGAAGAAGCCTTGTTTAACAAAGACCATAAAGATTTTAAAACTTATAACAAATAACCATGGCAAAGATATTAGTAACCGGAGGTACCGGATTTATTGGATCTCATACGGTAGTAGAATTACACCAGGCAGGTTATGAAGTAGTCATTGTTGATAACTTCTCGAACTCCAACCCAAAAATATTAACACAACTGAAGGAGATTACTGGCAAACAGTTTGATTTCTATGAGTTGGATCTTTGCGATGAAGCCAAAGTAAAAGCATTTGTGGCCAGTCAGCCTGACATTACTGGTGTAATACATTTTGCGGCCTTTAAAGCAGTAGGTGAGTCGGTACAACAACCTTTAAAATATTACAGGAATAATTTTTATTCACTGATTAACGTCATCAATGCATTTGATGAAAAGGTAGACCTGGTATTTTCTTCTTCCTGCACCGTTTATGGTCAACCAGATGAATTACCGGTAACCGAAGCGGCGCCAGTTAAAAAAGCAGAATCGCCTTACGGAAATACAAAACAGATTGCGGAAGAAATTTTACAGGAATCCTGTGCTGTTTCTCCAGATTTAAGGGTTATCTCCCTAAGGTATTTCAACCCGGTAGGGGCACACCATACCGCTTTAATTGGTGAGTTGCCTATTGGCGTTCCACAGAACCTCGTGCCTTTTATCACGCAGTCGGCCATAGGAAAACGTGGCCCAATTACCGTATACGGCAATGATTACCCTACAGCAGACGGTAGCGCAATTCGCGATTATATTCACGTGGTTGATTTAGCTAAAGCTCATGTTGCTGCCATCAAAAGAATGGAAAGTAAAGAAGCGACCAGCAATTATGAGGTGTTTAACCTGGGGACTGGCAAAGGTTCTTCTGTATTAGAAATAATTCAGGCCTTTGAGCAATCAACGGGAGAGAAATTAAATTATACAATCGGTCCGAGAAGAGAGGGTGATATTGAACAGGTTTGGGGCGATGTAACCAAGTCTGCAACGGTATTAGGCTGGAAAGCAGAACTCCATGTAAACGAAATGATGAGCTCTGCCTGGAAATGGGAAAAATATTTAAAGGATAACCCATTTTAAATGTTATTAAAAGAGCATAAAGATTTAAAGCAGGCTATTGTCGACATTCCGCCTAAGGAAAAGGACAAGTTACTGCTTCGGCTTATTGCGAAAGACAAAGTGTTAACAGAACACCTGCACTTTAAATTGCTCGAAAACGAGCAGGATTTAAATGCCAGGCATCTTGCTTTAAAATCAGAGATTGATGGCGCGATGGAACTGTTAAATATGGACAAGCGATTATCTTCTAAAGATACCTTAACGGTTTTTAGAAAGTTAAATGGACAAATTAATCACCATTATAAAGTAACAAAGGCTGTTAACAGCGAAGTGGAGCTGAGAATTTATTTGCTGCATCAAATACCGCTGGTATTTAATGAAAACGTGTTTTCCTCCTTGTATAAATACCAGGATAAACTGAGTACTTATTACCTGAGGACTACATTGTCTATGATGAACAAATATAAAAAACTGCATGAAGACTGGCAGTTTGACCTTAGTGGCGATGTTGATAACCTGTTAAATAGAATATATACAAGTAAATTGGCACATGCTGCCGCAGAATTAGGTTTACCTAAAGAACTAACATCATGAAGAAAATATTAATAACAGGAGGCGCCGGCTTTATAGGCTCTCACGTGGTACGTCGCTTTGTGACAAAATATCCGGATTACCAGATTGTTAACTTAGATAAGTTAACTTATGCAGGAAACCTGGCTAATTTAAAAGATATTGAGGACCTACCAAACTACAGATTTGTAAAAGCGGACATCACTGATGCCGTAGAAATGAATACCCTTTTTCAAAAAGAAAACTTTGATGCGGTCATTCACCTGGCTGCAGAATCGCATGTGGATCGCTCCATCACTGATCCTACTGCCTTTGTGATGACCAATGTTATTGGTACGGTTAACCTGTTAAATGCAGTGAGGGAATACTGGAAAGGTGATTATGCCACTAAACGTTTCTACCATGTATCAACCGATGAGGTATACGGTGCGCTAGGCGAAACTGGTATGTTTACCGAAACTACAGGTTACGATCCACACAGTCCGTATTCGGCTTCCAAAGCCAGTTCAGACCATTTTGTACGCGCTTACCATGATACTTATGGTTTAGATATCGTCATCTCTAATTGTTCAAATAATTACGGCTCGCATCATTTTCCTGAGAAATTGATTCCTTTAGCTATTAATAACCTTAAAAATGGCAAACCTGTTCCTGTTTATGGAAAAGGAGAGAATGTAAGAGACTGGTTATGGGTAGAAGATCATGCGCGTGCTATAGATGTGATCTTTCACGAGGCCACAACTGGTGAAACCTATAACATTGGCGGACATAACGAATGGAAGAACATCGATTTGATCCATTTGCTTTGTAACATCATGGACAAGAAACTAGGTAGGGAAGCCGGCGAATCAGCAAAACTGATTACCTATGTAACCGACCGTGCAGGGCACGACTTGCGTTACGCCATTGACTCGACCAAGTTACAGGAGAAATTAGGTTGGGTTCCAAGCTTGCAATTTGAAGAAGGTTTAGAAAAAACCGTAGACTGGTATTTAGAGAATGAAGAATGGTTAAATAATGTGACTTCTGGTAACTACCAGGCTTATTATGAAACACAATACGTAGGCAGGTAACAAAACCTGTTAAACTAAAAATGCCCCGGCAGCCATTGGTTGCCGGGGCATTTTTAGTAGCGCTTACTCATACCTTAAGGCTTCTACAGGATCGAGTTTTGATGCTTTTTTTGCGGGGTAGTAGCCAGATACTACACCCACTAACACACAAAGTCCGAATCCGCCGATGATAAAAAACCATGGGATAATAAAGGCCCCGCCCATCATCAGTGATATGGCATTACCTAACAGGATGCCGAGAAATATTCCTAAGGCTCCTCCCATTAAACAAATGACCACGGCTTCAATTAAAAACTGTTTCCTGATTACACTTGGATT
This sequence comes from Pedobacter sp. CAN_A7, assembly GCF_015752175.1. Classification (NCBI taxonomy): domain Bacteria; kingdom Pseudomonadati; phylum Bacteroidota; class Sphingobacteriia; order Sphingobacteriales; family Sphingobacteriaceae; genus Pedobacter; species Pedobacter sp. CAN_A7. The sequence goes on from NZ_JADOUW010000006.1 coordinate 90,607, forward strand.
GGCACCAATGGCCTTTCTGATGCCAATTTCACGCGTCCTTTCCGTTACTGACACCAACATAATATTCATCAAACCAATAGAAGCCCCAATCAGGGTAATTACCCCAATAGCAACTCCACCAATGGCCACAAAAGCCAGGTTTTCGAATAAAGTTTGTGCAACAGCGTCGCTTTTAGTAATTTCAAAATTATCTGTTTCAGCAATTTTTAATTTTCTGATATTCCGGAATTCCGCGGTGCTTTCTCCAATGATATTTTCCATCTGGTCGTTATTCGTCACCATTACTGTAATGGTATAGGAAGGATCGCTGCTCGAATTAATCTGTTTAGCTTTTAACAAAGGCACATAAACCGCCCTGTCGCCGCTAAAGCCCATACTTGATCCTTTGGAAACCAATACCCCTATAACTTTAAATCGGTTATTTCCCACGTTGATCACTTTGTCAAGTGCAGAACCGCCGTTAAACAAGGTCTTGCTGATCTCACTTCCGATAATACAGACATCTCCTCCTGTAGAAACCTCCATCGGGCTAAAGTTTCTGCCTAGCTCAAGGTCTAAACCCTGCGATACCAGTCCGTTTTCATCTACCCCCTGTACACTAATATTAGGATTGGTTTTGATGGTGCCGAATTTCACCGTTGCCCCACCACTTGCACGTACACTCACCGCAACCGTGGCAGGCGTATTTAAGCGGTTTTTAAACTCCACCGCTTCCTCATAACGTATGGATTCAAAAGGTTTAGGTCTTTCGCCAGGGTTACCTACCCTGATTCCAGTCCCCCGGTTTCTAATGGTAAAGGAATTAGCCCCCATGCTGGAAAAAGCTTCGGTCATACTTTTCTTCACCGCATCAAGCGTGGTTAGAATTCCTACCAATGCAGACAAGCCTATGGCAATGATCAATGCGGTAAGCATTGTTCTTAAACGGTTACTCTTAATAGATTGGAGGGCTAGTCTGACGTTTTCGGTATAGGTCATTTTCCAGGTTTATGTACTTGAAGGGATAAAAATAAAAAGTCCCGTTGTTAAGACAACAGGACTTCCCTAAATGTTACAATAATTTTGCTCAAATGCAAGTTAAACCGAGAAACTTGTGCCACATCCACATGAACTGGCTGCATTTGGGTTACTAAAGGTAAAACCCCTCGAATTTAAACCGTCTTGCCAATCTACCTGCATGCCCATCAAATACATCTGGTGTGCTTTATGCATATATACTTTGATGCCATCAATGATAAATTCCTGATCGCCATCTTTCTTTTGGTCAAAGCCTAAAACATAACTCATTCCAGAGCAGCCGCCACCTTCAACGCCCACCCTCAATCCGAAATCTTCAGCAATCTCCTGTTGGTCCTTTAACTTAAAAAGTTCCTTCACGGCGTTTTCTGTAAATGTTACGGGTGCAAATGCTGTATCTACTGTATTACTCATGTTATTTAAAATTAGGAATAACAAATATAAATAATAATGTACATTTTTGCCTCTGCAGTGCGCTAATTATTACTGTATTCAAACAATCCACCGCCTTTAGGGAGGTAACCTGAACATGATGATGAACGATAAAAAAATCACCACTACATCTGGCATTGAAATAAAAGAACTTTACACCACGGCTAAGCCGGTTTTAGATGCACCCGGAGAATTTCCCTTTACCCGCGGCATTCAAAAAGATATGTACCGAGGCCGTTTGTGGACAATGCGTCAATACGCAGGTTTCTCCACGGCAGAAGAATCCAATAAACGTTACCATTACCTGCTAAATCAGGGCACTACAGGTTTATCTGTTGCCTTTGATTTACCAACACAAATCGGCTATGATTCAGACCACGATATGTCTGAAGGAGAAGTGGGTAAAGTAGGAGTGGCCATTGATTCCTTAAAAGACATCGAACTGCTTTTCGATGGTATCTCTTTAGAGAAAGTAACCACTTCCATGACCATCAATGCCTCTGCTTCCATTTTATTAGCCATGTATATTGCCCTGGCTAAAAAACAAGGGGCAGACCTAAAGAAAATTTCAGGAACCATACAAAATGATATTCTGAAAGAATATGCGGCCCGGGGTACTTACATCTACCCGCCGAAACCATCGATGAGGATTATTACTGATATTTTTGAATACTGCAGTAAGGAAGTTCCTAAATGGAACACCATATCCATTTCGGGTTACCACATCAGGGAAGCGGGGTCTACAGCGGTACAAGAATTGGCCTTTACGCTGGCCAATGGAAAAGCTTACTTGCAGGCAGCCATAGAAAAAGGACTTGACATAAACATCTTTGCTAAACGCTTATCTTTCTTCTTCAACTGCCACAATAATTTCTTCGAAGAGATAGCCAAATTCAGGGCTGCCAGAAGAATGTGGGCCAACATGACCAAATCAATGGGGGCAACGGATGTGAAGGCGCAAATGCTACGTTTTCATACCCAAACAGGTGGCTCTACACTTACTGCCCAACAGCCTTTAAATAATGTAGTCAGGGTAACCAACCAGGCGCTTGCTGCGGTCTTAGGCGGCACACAATCCTTACACACAAATGGATACGACGAAGCCTTGTCCCTGCCAACCGAAGCAGCGGCTAAAATAGCTTTGCGTACCCAACAAGTTATTGCCTTTGAAAGTGGGGTAACTGACACAGTAGATCCACTGGCGGGATCTTACTTTGTGGAAAACCTGACCGATGAAATTGAGGCGGCAGCACAGGTGTATATCGATCAGATCGATGCCATGGGCGGATCGGTAACGGCCATAGAAAATGGCTATATCCAGGGTGAAATTGCCAAAGCCGCCTATGAATACCAGTTGGAAGTAGAAGCAGGCACCCGGGTTATTGTGGGCGTTAACCAGTTTACCCAGGAAAAAGAAGGCATTACGGAGGTCATGAATATTGATGAGTCTATCCGTACTATTCAAACCGCTAAGCTGGATGCCTTAAAACTGCAACGTAATAACGAAGCCGTAGCCAAGGCATTAGCCCAATTGAAATTAGCAGCCGAAGGTACCGACAATTTAATGCCACATATTTTAGTGGCCGTGGAGGCCTATGCCACCCTGGGCGAGATAGCCGATACCCTGCGGAATGTATTTGGTGAGTATTAATAATTTGTTAACAAATAGTTATCCACACAAAAAATTAAGGTTAGCGCTAGTATCCTTCTCGTACTTAGCGACTTACTAAATACTTCAAATTTAAGTTCCAAATGTTGATAATTTTTTGAATATTCGATATGTCAAAAACGCCTGTGAATAAGGCGCTTACCGTAGCTGTAAACCAACTTATTATCAATTAAAACATGGAAAAAACTTGTACTGAAGTGTGGAATAACTGCCTCCATATCATAAAGGATAACATTCCAAGCCAGAGTTTTAAGACATGGTTTGAGCCGATATCTGCTTTAAAGTTGGAAGGAACAGTGTTAACTATACAAGTACCCAGTTTATTCTTTTATGAATGGTTGGAAGAACACTATGTTGGCTTGCTGCGGAAGACAGTTAAAAAACAATTAGGTGATGATGGCCGCCTCGAATATAACATCGTGGTTGACCGGTCATCCAATAGCGGATCACCTTATACCACCAATATGCCATCCAACGGCAATGGGGCAGAAGCTAAACTACAATCCATGCCTATTCCCATTTCTATTAATAAAGATATCAAGAACCCTTTCATTATACCCGGACTGAAGAAACTTATTGTAAACCCCCAGTTGAACTCTAATTATACTTTTGATAGTTATATCGAGGGTGATTGTAATCGCCTGGCCAGATCGGCTGGATTCGCTGTAGCCGCAAAACCTGGTGGCACCTCCTTTAATCCATTACTTATTTATGGTGGGGTAGGCCTGGGTAAAACTCACCTTGCACAAGCCATTGGTAACGAGATTAAAAGTAGTCTGCCCGATAAACTGGTGATCTATGTATCCTGTGAAAAATTCTGTCAGCAATTTGTAGACTCGCTGAAGAACAATACCATAAACGATTTTGTGAACTTCTACCAGGCCATGGATGTCATCATTATGGATGATGTACATAACTTTGCAGGCAAAGAAAAAACCCAGGACATCTTCTTTCATATCTTTAACCACCTGCACCAATCTGGTAAACAGGTCATCCTGACTTCAGACAGGGCACCGAAAGATTTAGCTGGTCTGGAAGAGCGCTTGTTAAGTCGGTTTAAATGGGGTTTGTCGGCAGATTTGCAGATACCAGATTTTGAAACCCGCATCGCCATCCTTAAGAAAAAGATGTATGCAGACGGCATTGAGCTGCCTGTAGAAGTGGTGGAATATGTAGCCCACAACATTGACAATAATGTGAGGGAGCTAGAGGGCGCCATGGTGTCCTTGCTGGCGCAATCTACCTTAAATAAGAAGGAAATTGATTTATCGCTGGCCAAACAAATGTTGAAAAACTTCATTAAAAATACCACGAAGGAAATCTCGATAGAGTTTATCCAGCAGTTGGTGTGTGATTATTTTGAAGTTCCACTGGAAATGGTGAAGTCGCCAACCCGTAAAAGGGAAATTGTGCAGGCGCGACAAATATCCATGTACCTGGCCAAAAGTCATACCAAATCGTCATTAAAAACCATTGGTGCCTATTTTGGCGGTAGAGATCACTCTACGGTTATTTATGCTTGTCAAACCGTAGAGGACCTTATTGATACCGATAAAAAGTTTAAAGGATATGTCAATGATATCCAGAAGAAACTGGTGATGGGCTAAAGCGCTCTTTAAAAAGCGTCTAGCTTTAATAAGCCATAAAATAGCGCTGATGCGTGTAAAGCCTGATCAATCTTGTTGTCTTTCAACAATTGTTTGACCTCTTCTATGCTATATTCTTCCACATTCAAAATTTCGTGTTCATCTAAATGCTGCTCATGCGTTTTATGCCCACCTGTTAAGAGGTAGGTATAGGTAACATTAGTCGATGTTGCCGGATTAGGATACAGTGTGGCTATCAGTTCCGCGTGGTCAAAAGAATAACCTGTTTCTTCCAGTAACTCCCGTTTAACGGCATCCTCTGGCGCTTCGTCGCCGTCCATAACACCACCAGGAACTTCCAGCGAAATAATATCGGCTGCATGGCGGTACTGCCTTACCAGGATAATCTTGTTCTCCCGCGTCAGGGTAATTGCGTTTACCCAGTTTGGATATTCAAGTACGTAATAGTCGTCTTTAATAACGCCAGTCTGTAATTTAACGGTGTCTACCCTTAAGGTAGCCCATTTTTCTTTCACCAAATACCTTGTTGAAAGTTTTTGCCATTTTAAAATCTCCATTACCAACTGCCGCTGCTACCGCCTCCGCCGAAACTACCTCCGCCAAAGCCACCGAAACCGCCGCCTCCGCCGCTTCCGCCGCCAAAGCCACCGCCAAATCCACTTCCGCCCGATCGTCCTCCACTAAGGCCACCTAATAGCATGCCCCAGAATAGTGCGTCAGAACCACCGCGACTGCCAATAACCTGGCTGCCGCCACCACCTTTACCACCTTTTCTGATGATTAGAATGATCACTACAATGATGATAATGATAATTGGAATTGCCGATGTTTTATTACGCGTTGCATTTTTAGGTTTGTCGCTTTTATACTCCCCTTTGGTATAACTGATGATGGCATTTGTACCAGATTCTAAACCGCCATAATAATCGCCCGATTTAAAATAAGGCTTAATGTCGTTCTCTATAATTCTTTTGGTATACACATCAGGCAAGGCGCCTTCTAGTCCGTAACCTGTTTGCATAGAAATCTTGCGGTCGCCAAGGCCTACCACAATCATAATTCCCGTATTCTTTTTGCTGCCTACGCCCCATTTACGTCCCAACTCAAGGGTGTACTCGTTAATGTCATAATCGCCAACCGACTTTACAATCGCAATGGCAATCTGAATAGAGGTTGAATCATCAAAAGCAACCAGTTTATTTTCTAGCTGCTGGGCTTGTGCAGCAGATAAAGTGCCCGTATAATCGTTTACTAGTTTGGAAGGCTTAGCTGGAAAGTCTTGCGCAAAACCTGCGCCCGCAAATAAAACTAATAAAAAAAGCAGGATAGATCTCTTCATTAGTTTTTTGGTTTATGGTTGTCCATGTAAATAATATCGTTTGGTATTTCATTAATGTCATCATGATTGCTAGGAAAAAAGATGGCTAATTTTTCACCAACCAGGCTGATGCCGGCAATGAGGCCTTCTGCAATATTGCCGCCCGAAAAATGCGCTTTCATGGCTACTTGTGTAGTTTCCCAGAAATCTGACGGTACCACGTTATTAATACCTTTATCGCCTATGATGGCAAATTTATGATCTTCATAAGCCAGATATATTAAAACACCGTTATGCAAGCTGGTTTTATCCATACCCAGTTTTTTGAAATAACTTTGTGCCATTTCCATGGCATCACCTGTACAATGTTTATCTATGGCGATCCTGATCTCTCCTGAAGTCAGCTTTTCAGCTTCCTCAATCGTTGTCGCAATCAGGTCTTGTTCTTGTTCATTAAAAAGTGTCATAAATTTCTTGATATAAATAAGGGTAATGGGTTTGTTTAAACACGCATTACCCTTTAAATGTTGTTGTCCTTATTTTTAAAATGCTACCGTAGGTGCATTTTGTGAGCCAGCATCAGCTTTAAAGCCTGCTTTCTGACTAAATCCAAAAATGCCTGCAGTCAGGTTGTTTGGGAATGAACGAACTTTAGTATTATAAATTTGTACGGAATCGTTAAAATCTTTACGTGCTACCGCAATGCGGTTCTCTGTACCTTCCAATTGTGCAGAAAGGTCGCTAAACTGTTGTGTAGCCTGCAATTGAGGGTAGTTTTCTGTAAGTACCATTAATTTACCTAAAGCCTGCGTAACCTGTCCTTGTGCAGCCTGGAACTTTGCAATATTTTCCTCTGTTAATTTATCAGGATCAATGGTAATTTGAGTTGCTTTAGAACGCGCCTCAATTACGTTAGTTAAGGTTTCGTTCTCAAACTTAGCAGCGCCTTTGACAGTGCTTACCAGGTTTGGTATCAGGTCGGCCCGGCGTTGGTATTGTGTTTCCACCTGGTTCCATTTGGTCTTTACATCTTCATCAAGTTTTACCATGCTATTATAGCCACAACCGCTAAAAGCGACAACTGCGACAAATAGACCTACTACGATCAAAACTATTTTTTTCATACTTTTTTGTTTAACGGTTAATTTACACAATAGATTGCAATTTCTGTACCTTTGTTACAATTCAGGATAAAAACCTGACAAGTTTTATGCAAAAAGACATTGAAATCAAGGTTTTGCCCGAGGAAGTAGGGCAGGAAAATATAATTATAAAAATCCTTTCTACCGCACTAAGTGTTGATAGCAAGCGCATTCAAGGCTTTAAAATCCTCAAACGCTCTATCGATGCCCGATCAAAACAAGTAATCTACCGCTTGCAAGTAAAAGTTTTCATCGACGAGCCATTTCTGGCAGAAAAACCAAACATACACTATCAAAATGTCAGTAATCAAAAAACAGTAATCATTGTCGGCGCTGGCCCTGCTGGTTTATTTGCTGCTTTACAATGTGTCGAGAATGGTTTAAAACCCATTATTCTGGAGCGTGGTAAAGATGTAAAACAACGTCGGCGAGATCTGGCAACCATCAATAAAGATGGGATTGTGAATACCGAATCTAATTATTGTTTTGGAGAAGGGGGGGCGGGTACTTACTCAGACGGTAAACTGTACACTCGATCCAATAAACGTGGTGATATTAACAAAGTGTTGGAAGCTTTTGTACAACATGGCGCCACTGAAGATATTTTAGTCGATGCCAGGCCTCACATTGGAACTAATAAATTGCCTCAAATTATTACCGCCATTCGCGAAACCTTGTTAAATGCGGGTGCTGAAGTACGTTTTGATCAGAAGATGACCGATATGCTGGTTGAATTTGGCAAAATAAAAGGTGTGGTGGTTAATGGAGAGGAGAAGATCATGGCCGATGCCGTAATTTTAGCTACAGGCCATTCTGCAAGGGATGTCTACGAATTGCTGCACCATAAAAATATACTGGTCAAACCTAAACCTTTCGCACTGGGGGTGCGGATTGAACATCCACAGGCCATTATCGATGCCGCCCAATACCATTGTCCGGTGCGCAGTGAATTTTTGCCGCCAGCTTATTACAGCCTGGTCGAACAAGTGGGTAGTAGGGGCGTTTTTTCGTTTTGCATGTGCCCGGGTGGAATCATTGCACCTTGTGCAACTTATGAGAACGAGATTGTGGTCAACGGCTGGTCGCCATCTAAGCGAAACAATCCTTTCGCCAATTCAGGCACGGTGGTTCAGGTTACCCTTGACGATGTGAAAGGTGACCATCCCTTAAGGATGATGCATTTTCAGGCCGCTATTGAAAAACAAGCTTTTGCCCTTGGTGGTGGAAATCTGGTAGCACCCGGACAAAGAATGGTTGATTTTGTGGAAAAAAGACTTTCTGTCGACCTGCCCAAAAACTCTTACCTGCCTGGTACTAAAAGTGCCCTATTGGATGAAACGCTGCCGGCCTTCGTGGCGGAGAGTTTAAGAGGTGCATTGCCACAATTTGGCAAAAAGATCCGAGGCTATTATACCAACGAAGCCATTTTAGTAGGGGTAGAAAGTCGCAGTTCATCGCCGGTTCGTATCCCCCGGGATAAAGAAACTTACCAGCATCCACAGGTTGCGGGTTTATTTCCTTGTGCAGAAGGAGCAGGTTACGCCGGTGGTATTGTGTCAGCAGCCATAGATGGCGTCAATTGCGCCAATGCCGTGTTGAAATTCTTGTAAGCAAACTTTTTCTTATCAGTAATGTTTGTTGAATGTTGGTTTTGCAGTACGCTGCGGTGGTTTAGCGGTGGCGATGCTGTTCAGACAGATGGTTAAATTTAAAACTTTACAGATGAAGCGTACATTAATTATTGGTGCATCCACAAATCCAATGCGTTATGCCTATAAAGCAGCGCACATGCTAAAGGGAAAAGGGCACGAGATTATCAATATAGGCATAAAGAAAGGTCCGGTGGCAGGAGTAGAGATTGAATTGCCAGGTAAAATATACGATGATGTGCACACGATCACCTTATATATTGGTCCACCTTTGCAAAAGGGCTATTACGATTATATCCTGCAGACCAACCCAAAAAGGGTTGTATTTAATCCGGGTACCGAAAACGACGAGCTTGAATTGTTGTTAAAGGAGAATGGCATTGAAGCTGAGGAGGCCTGTACGCTGGTGATGTTGTCTACGGGACAATACTAAGCGATCGAGGGCGGCTTGATGGTAGCCTTCAATGACTACTGTAGCTTATTCTATTTTCAGATCATTAACATGCATTAAAGATTTTAGCAGCGTAATTCCGATGGGATTACCCTTTTTTTATTTTGGTCGTTTTAAACTATGAAAATTCTGTGTTCTATACCTAAATTATTAAGGGTGTCGAAGGTCCTGGTCATCTTTACGCTTCTTCAACTCCCCCAATTAGACACGTAATGGTAAATCCATATTTCGCCTAAATTTGGTCGATATGGGGTACACCTGAGTCCATAATGAATGCGACATGAATCCGTGTTGAATCCGTGTTTTTCTAGAATAACACGGATTCATTACAGATTCAACTTAGAATCAACCTTTATTCATTTAGAATCAATCTTCTGCCGCATTAAAACCATAATTGGTTTTAATGCATTTGTACTCAATATTTTAGGTGGTTTTTACGATAAATTCGAACTAAATTTTAAAGTGTCTGCTTGTTCATAAGCAAGCGGTAGGCACCTCTTAGCTAAAGAATTAAACTGAAATGCAAAGTTCAATTTTGGTGAATAAGGGTGATTTGCCCAAAGAATAGGCCATTGGTCAATCTGTATATATAAGGTTGCCTATATTAGATTGCTGCTAAGCATACTTAAATATTGGGATTCTTAGCTATTATATATATAGCCTTATTGATGATGACCAGTGTGGGGTATCTATTTGACTAAGTTCGACATTATTAATGCCAGTTTTTTGCACTTTAAGCTTGGTGTAGGAGTTACACGAAGCCCTGTATAAATCATTACCCTTGTAAACCATGTAGTTAGCGGTTTTAATCAAAAACTTGGCTATAATAGTTTTGAGAAAGTAAATATTTTCCTACTTTTGCATCCCGCTTCGGAGGAAGGGAAACAGTGAAAAGGATAGAGAGAAGGTTGATTTGAAGAGCTAAAAGTAGTAATGTTGTCCTTTAAGGATTTGGTTTTCGGACTAAAGAAATTAAAAGAAAAAAGTTTAAATAAAAGCTTGACAATGTTAAAAAGATTACTACCTTTGCCATCCCAAACAACACG
>NZ_JADOUW010000007.1:0-2277 GCF_015752175.1 Pedobacter sp. CAN_A7
AATCTTTTTAACATTGTCAAGCTTTTATTTAAACTTTTTTCTTTTAATTTCTTTAGTCCGAAAACCAAATCCTTAAAGGACAACATTACTACTTTAGCTCTTCAAATCAACCTCTTCTCTATCCTTTTCACTGTTTCCCTTCCTCCGAAGCGGGATGCAAAAGTAGGAAAATAATCTATCCCCGCAAAACAATTGGAGCTTATATTTGTATAGGATGGCTAAGTCGCTCTGTTACTGATAAAAGAATTGTAACAAAATTATTAAACACGTCTTTTAACCTAGCAAATGTCACAGGCATACCATCAAATCAATCAATGACGATCCGGCATTAACACTAGCATTTGCACAATAATCACATGCGAACCATTGAAATAGGCTTAGCCCAATAACGCCTGCAAACACAAAGGCCCGATCTTTTGAAAAATCAGGCCCCTTTAAACGGTATCCAAATAGGTTATTATTCCTTAATTAACAGAAAGTCTCTGCCCCCTTGCTTCAACGTCATTTCCTTCGTATCAGGATTAAAGTGTAACGCGAGGCCGGCCTGGTCGAAATTGAAAACATGTTTCGCCGTTGCATCAAGTTTAAAGGACGGCTGACCAGTTGCCTGGCCGATTAAGGTATTATCAGATTTAGTAATGGTTATTTTAAGAGGAAAATTCTTGGCGGAATAAATACCCAGGTATTGATCCAAATCTCCCGCAGTTACCGTAACAAAAACCGGGAGCTCATATGGTTTATTGAACACACTGCTTAATAAAGCCAAGGATATTTTATTGTTATCATAAGCAGAGCCATTTGAGGTAAACGCAATGGCGACTTTATCTTCAGGGAAATAGCCAAAATTAGAAGTAAAACCATCTATCCCCCCGTTATGTCCATAGCTCTTCTTTTCATGAAAAGGCGCCACAAACAACCCCATTCCATAACCATCTTGTATAGTTTTCATTTGTTTAAGACTTTCCGCCGATACGATCTTTCCATTAAACAAAGCTTGTGCGAAGATAGTGAGGTCTGTTGGAGTAGAAACAATTGCACCTGCCCCTGCCGGTATAGACATATCCGTTTCTGCTTGTTTTTTCCATCCGTTATTAAATTGGTAAGAATAACTTTCATTATTTCCTATACTAATTTCACCACCATAATAAGTGTCCTTTAAACCAACAGGTTTCACAATCTTATCTTGTAGAATTTCATTATAAGGTTTTTTATATAACTTTTGGAGTATATAAGTTAAAAGTACATAATTGGAATTGCTATAGGCTGCTTTACTGCCGGGATCAAAATCACTTCCCAACGAAGATATCATTTTGACCATCTCCTCTTCACTCTTTTTTTGTGTATACCATTGTGAATAATTGGCATCATCGGTAAAATTATGAATGCCACTACGGTGATTAAGCAATTGGCCTAAGGTAATTTTATCTGAATTTTTTACCGTTGGAAAGTATTTATTGAGCGTTTGTGTAAGGTCAGTCTTTTTTTCATCAATAGCTTTAAACATAAGGGCTGCAGTGAAAGTCTTAGAAATCGAACCAATTCTATATTTAGTGTGTTCATTTGGCTTAAGTTTATCTTCAACAAACCTAAATCCAATCGCTTTTGTATACAGGACCTGGCCCCCTTTTGCAATGGCAACACTACCCATAAACTTATTATTAGCTTCAAGGGTTTGAAAATAGCTATCTAACTTTGTTTTATCAATACTTTGCGAATACGCAAATTGGATAAGCAAGAACATGAAACATGCTGGCCATAAAATTCTTTTCATTGAGGTGTCAATTATTTGATCATAATGCTATTAGCGATAATTTCGCCATTACAAACACTAATATATCAAATAAACTAATCTTAACTGGCATACGCGTTAAATTGTCCCTGGATATGTGGCCGTAGCCAATATCATCATACGCTTATCTTTCGCTGTGATCATGGTCCATTATTTTTAGCTAAAACAGCAAATAAGTACGGCATCATTATGCTTAAACATTACCTGAAGTTGAAAGTAGGCATATAGGTGTCTAACAATGATAAAATGGCAAACACAGCGCTTAAAAACGAAGCAAAACAAATTCCCTGTATTTTATGGCTAGGGGGTCTGTACATACTTCTTATAAACGCTTTGCAGAAGGTCATATAATAATGCCCAGAATAGATTGGCTAGGAAGGCAGTTAAAATTTTTTATAAACAAGAAAAGCCTGTAGTTACCTACAGGCTTTCTTTAAGATTTGGCACCGACCTACTCTCCCACGTGTTACCGCAGTACCATCGGCTCT
>NZ_JADOUW010000008.1:0-1460 GCF_015752175.1 Pedobacter sp. CAN_A7
GGTAGGCAAATCCGCCACTCTAGCTGAACGTCGATAGTACCGCAAGCCTTCGGGTGAGTGGATAGCGCAGGTAATCAGACTTCCAAGAAAAACCGCTAAGCTTCAGGTTATAAAAACCCGTACCGCAAACCGACACAGGTATCCGGGAAGAGAATTCTAAGGTGCTCGAGTGAATCATGGCTAAGGAACTCGGCAAAATGGCCCTGTAACTTCGGGAGAAGGGGCGCTGGTAGCAATATCAGCCGCAGTGAAAAGGCCCAGGCGACTGTTTAACAAAAACACATGGCTTTGCAAAATCGAAAGATGAAGTATAAGGCCTGACACCTGCCCGGTGCTGGAAGGTTAAGAGGGGATGTTAGGGTTAAACCGACGCATTGAATCGAAGCCCCAGTAAACGGCGGCCGTAACTATAACGGTCCTAAGGTAGCGAAATTCCTTGTCGGGTAAGTTCCGACCTGCACGAATGGTGTAACGATCTGGGCGCTGTCTCAGCCATGAGCTCGGTGAAATTGTGGTCCCGGTGAAGACGCCGGGTACCCGCAACGGGACGGAAAGACCCCATGCACCTTCACTACAATTTAACATTGACATTGGATACAGGATGTGTAGGATAGGTGGGAGACTATGAAGGGGCGTCGCTAGGCGTTCTGGAGTCAACGTTGAAATACCACCCTTTCTGTATTCGGTGTCTAACTCTACTTGGTAGAGGACATTGTTTGATGGGTAGTTTGACTGGGGTGGTCGCCTCCAAAAAGGTAACGGAGGCTTTCAAAGGTAAGCTCAATACGCTTGGTAACCGTATGAGGAGTGCAATAGCATAAGCTTGCTTGACTGTGAGGCAGACAAGCCGAGCAGGGTCGAAAGACGGATATAGTGATCCGGTGGTTCTGCATGGAAGGGCCATCGCTCAAAGGATAAAAGGTACGCTGGGGATAACAGGCTGATCTCCCCCAAGAGCTCATATCGACGGGGAGGTTTGGCACCTCGATGTCGGCTCGTCACATCCTGGGGCTGGAGAAGGTCCCAAGGGTTCGGCTGTTCGCCGATTAAAGTGGCACGCGAGCTGGGTTCAGAACGTCGCGAGACAGTTCGGTCCCTATCTGTTGTGGGCGTAGGAATTTTGAGTGGGGCTGACCTTAGTACGAGAGGACCGGGTTGGACTAGCCTCTAGTGAATCTGTTGTTCCGCCAGGGGCATTGCAGAGTAGCTACGCTGGGAATAGATAAGTGCTGAAAGCATCTAAGTACGAAACTAGCCACGAGATGAGAATTCCATATAGGACCGTAGAAGACTACTACGTTGATAGGTTATAGATGTAAAGCTGGTGACAGCATAGTCGAGTAATACTAATCATCCGAAGCTTTCAAAAGCAACAACACTGTTGTTTGTTCTTCAATTACTAACTTCTTTCAATAATATGTCATCGTTATATTAGTGAAAAATAAATATCGAAAGATAGA
>NZ_JADOUW010000009.1:0-1402 GCF_015752175.1 Pedobacter sp. CAN_A7
AGATTTCCGAATGGGGAAACCTGGCTAGTTGAAGACTAGTCGTACAATGTACGCAAACCTGCCGAACTGAAACATCTAAGTAAGCAGAGGAAGAGAAAATAATAATGATTTCCTAAGTAGTGGCGAGCGAACGGGAAAGAGCCCAAACCAGCTATGTTACGGCATAACTGGGGTTGTAGGACTACGATATGGCATTAATGAAATGAAGTGGAACAGGATGGGAAGCCTGGCAATATAGCGTGAGAGCCGCGTACACGTAAGTAACATTAGTCTAGTAGTATCCTGAGTACCGCGAGGTCGGAGACGCCTTGTGGGAATCTGCCGGCACCATCCGGTAAGGCTAAATACTCCTGAGAGACCGATAGTGAACCAGTACCGTGAGGGAAAGGTGAAAAGAACCCCGAACAGGGGAGTGAAATAGAACCTGAAACTGTGTGCTTACAAGCGGTCGGAGCGTCCAGGTGGCGTGACGGCGTGCCTTTTGCATAATGAGCCTACGAGTTACTCTTCTCTGGCAAGGTTAAGTGTTTAAGACACGGATCCGAAGCGAAAGCGAGTCTGAATAGGGCGTATAGTCAGGGGAGGTAGACGCGAAACCTTGTGATCTACCCATGGACAGGTTGAAGGTGCGGTAACACGTACTGGAGGACCGAACCGATAAACGTTGAAAAGTTTCCGGATGATCTGTGGGTAGGGGTGAAAGGCTAATCAAACTGGGAAATAGCTCGTACTCCCCGAAATGTTTTTAGGAACAGCGTCGTGGTAAAGTTATTTAGAGGTAGAGCTACTGATTGGGTGCGGGGGAGTCAAATCCTACCAAATCCAGACAAACTCCGAATGCTAGATAATATACACGGCAGTGAGGCGCGGGGTGCTAAGGTCACGCGCCGAGAGGGAAAGAACCCAGACCATCAGCTAAGGTCCCCAAGTTACTACTAAGTTGAACTAACGAGGTGCGATTGCCTAGACAGCTAGGATGTTGGCTTGGAAGCAGCCATTCATTTAAAGAGTGCGTAACAGCTCACTAGTCGAGCGATCGTGCATGGATAATAAACGGGCATTAAGTAGTACACCGAAGCTATGGGTAATATTTATATTACGGTAGGGGAGCATTCCAGCGGCAGCGAAGTTATGACGTAAGTTGTGGTGGAGCTTCTGGAAAAGCAAATGTAGGCATAAGTAACGATAAGGCGGGCGAGAAACCCGCCCACCGAAAGGATAAGGTTTCCTGATCAACGCTAATCGGATCAGGGTTAGTCGGGACCTAAGGAGAACCCGAAGGGGATATTCGATGGACAACTGGTTAATATTCCAGTACTTTTTATAACTGCGATGTGGGGACGGAGTAGTGACACTGCCGCGATCTGACGGAATAGATCGTTAAAGACTGTAGGTATTGGAG